>CAUPNM010000023.1:0-78887 GCA_963512645.1 uncultured Albidiferax sp.
AGCCACAAGCCAGCCACCAGCAGGTACTGCCAAATGCAGTAGCGAAACGCCCCTGGCGCGCGCCGCCGCAAGCGCAGCAGCCATTGCCCAAACAGGGGGTACAGCGCCCAGGTGGCCTGCAGGGGGTGCAGCAGATAGCCCGCCAGGTGGTTGTGGTCGCCGCCGAAGCGGTAGGTGCGTGCAGCATCCTGCGGGCCATGGTGGTAGCGGTGGTGGTTGGCGTTGTGGGTGGCGTGGAACACAAAACCGGGGTGGCCTTGCAGCAGGGTCAGCCACAGGTCGGTGGCACGGTTCAATCCCCGGCTGCGCCATATCTTCAGGTGGGAGTGGTTGTGGTGCACCACGCTGATGCCCAGGGTCAAAAACAGCATCGGCAGGTAGAGCCACCAATGGATGCCGTAGCGCCACTGCCACACCACCAGCGCGGGCAGGGCCAGCAGGTACAGCAGCGACTGCCAGTCACGGGGGTGGCGCAGCATGCTTGTTCTTGTGATTCTGGGCAAGGTGGCGGGCGATAGGGGCCTGGGCAGCGTCGGGCGGCAGGGCGGTGCCGCACAGCCGGTCCATGAACGGAAACATGAAACCAAAGTTGCCCTGGTAGCAGGCGTGGTGCAGGTGGTGGCGGCGGGCGCCGTTGAGCCACCAGCGGTCGCGGTCGGCATCGGGCAAAAAGTCGTAATTGGAGTGGCCGATGTTGTTGAACACGATGCTGAATACCGGCACGGCCAACAGCGACCACACATTGAAGTCAAACACCAGCATGGGCAACAGAATCACATTGCCCAGCATCAGTGCCTCCACCGGGTGAAAGCAGTAGCTGGACCAGGGCGTGACCACCACCGAGCGGTGGTGCACCAGGTGAAACTGGCGCAACCAGGGCCGGTGCAGCAACCAATGGTTGGCGTAGAAGTGCACCTCGTTCCACACCACCAATACGCCAATTTCCAACGCGATCTGCCAGCCGCTGGCGCTGGTGGATAGGCGGGCCCAGCCCAGTTGCAAAAAGCCCCAGGGCACGATGCTGCCCACGCCAAACAGCACAACGGCCAGGGCCGATTGCCGGAGTTCGCGGGCGGTTTGGCCGGGGCTGGTGGGGCGCGGATCCAGCGGGCCGCCATGGCCCCAGCGGGGCATGAGGTGGCGGACGATGAACCAGTTCAGCGCACCGGTGCCCAGGTACAGCGCACTGAAAAAAACGCAGCCCCACAGCATGATCTGAGACGCGCTAAGGTGAAGAATGGTGTCTCGCATCGAGGGCAGGCGTAAAGACGGGCTAGGGGATGCTCAGTTTACTGTAGCACTCTAGTCAAGTACAGCGGGCGGTAGCGTTGGCTTGCAAATTGCTAGTGTCACAAAATGGTCGCAAAGTGGTCATATATCGTCACTACGATTGTGCAAGCACAGGGCTGGCAGTAGTATGCAATCGGGGAGTACCAGGCGTTTTTCCTAGCTTCATGCCGCCAGCCCAGGCTGGGTATTTGCGAACGTATGCGCTTGTGTAGACGTTTGCAAAACCCTGATCTTTCATCTGCCCAATGTGTCTTCTTCGGATTACCGACATCTCAAAAAGGAAGTGATATGCCTCGTCAAATGTTCCAGGTTCTTGCCGTCGCCGCCGCTGTTTCTGCAGCATTGGGTGGTGCGCAGAATGCATCGGCCCAATCGGCCCAGTTGATTGCAGCGGCCAAGGCAGAGGGCCAGTTGACTGTGATTGCGCTGGCCAATTCCTGGTGCGGCTACGGCAATCTGATCAAAACCTTCAAGGCCAAGTACGGCCTCAAGGTTAATGAGCTGAACCCCGATGCCGGTTCGGGCGACGAGTTGGAGGCTATCAAGGCCAACAAGGACAACAAAGGCCCGCAAGCCCCCGACGTGATCGATGTAGGCTTATCGTTTGGCCCGCAGGCCAAAGCCGCTGGGCTGCTGCAACCCTACAAGGTCGCCACCTGGGACACCATTCCCGCCGACTCGAAAGATGCCGATGGTTATTGGTATGGCGACTACTACGGTGTGCTGGCATTCGAGGTCAATACCGACCTGATCAGCAAAGTGCCTACCGACTGGAGCGATCTGCTCAAGCCCGAGTACAAGAACTCGGTCGCCCTGGCCGGTGATCCCCGTTCTTCTTCGCAGGCTATCCAAGGGGTGTACGCCGCAGGTGTGGCCATGGGCGGCAAAGATCCGGCATCCATCAGCGCAGCTGGCCTGAAGTATTTTGCCGACATGAACAAGGCGGGCAATTTTGTGCCTGTGACCGGCAAGGCGGCATCGCTGGCACAAGGCACTACACCCATCATCATCCGCTGGGACTACAACGCACTGGCCGACCGCGACGCACTCAAAGGCAACCCCAAGGTGGCGGTAGTGGTACCCAAGTCGGGCGTGGTCGCGGGCGTGTACGTGCAGGCCATCAGCGCGTATGCACCCCACCCCAATGCCGCCAAGCTGTGGATGGAGTTTTTGTACTCCGACGAAGGCCAGACGGGTTGGCTCGATGGCTACTGCCACCCCATCCGTTTTGCCGACATGGTGGCCAAGAACAAGTTCCCCAAGGCCATGCTGGACAAACTGCCTCCGGCTGACGGTTACGCCCGGGCCGTGTTCCCCACATTGGACCAGCAAAACGCCTCCAAAGAGATCATCACCAAGCAGTGGGATGCGGTGGTGGGCGCGAACGTAGCGAAGTAAAGCCGCGCCTCTCCAGGTGTGTCTTGGCATGGCCTCTTGGGGCCATGCCAAGCTTTTTTTGGGTTGGGATTGTTGGCTGAAAGGCGTTGCACCTCGTGGCACATAGTTTGAATTCTGGCGGCGGGGCTGCGCCCACATCCGTCCCTTGGCACTGGTTGGGCGTGTTTCCGTTTTTGGTGTTCGCCGCCATGTTTCTGATTTTGCCCACCGCGTATTTGATGGTGGGGGCGTTCCAGGATGGGGATGGCGGTTTCACGCTGGCCAACATCCGGGGGCTGTTCGAGCCCAATGTACTCAGTGCCTACTGGATCAGTATTCGCATCAGTGCCGCCTCGGCCCTGGGCGGTGGTGCCATTGGTTTCCTTTTGGCCTGGGCCGCAGTGCAGGGCAAGCTGCCCGCCTGGATCAAGCCCACGCTCATGACGTTTTCGGGCGTAGCCTCCAACTTTGCTGGCGTGCCCCTGGCGTTTGCGTTTTTGGCCACGCTGGGCCGGGTCGGCCTGGTGACCGCGCTGATGCGTAACTACCTGGGGTTTGACCTGTACTCCACCGGCTTCAGCATCCTCAGCTTCACCGGGCTGACGCTGACCTACCTGTATTTTC
This sequence comes from uncultured Albidiferax sp., assembly GCA_963512645.1. Taxonomy (GTDB): domain Bacteria; phylum Pseudomonadota; class Gammaproteobacteria; order Burkholderiales; family Burkholderiaceae_C; genus Rhodoferax_B. Next base: position 3,292 of record CAUPNM010000023.1, read on the forward strand.
AGATTCCGTTGATGGTGCTGATCATTTCGCCTGCGCTGGAAGGACTCAAGCGCGAATGGCGCGAAGCCTGCGACTGCCTGGGCGGCTCGGCCTACCACTACTGGCGTTACATCGCGATGCCGGTGCTGTGGCCCAGCATCATGGGTGCGATGCTGCTGCTGTTTGCCAATGCATTTGGTGCGGTAGCCACGGCCTACGCGCTCACCGGCAGCTCGCTCAACATTGTGCCCATTCTGCTGTACGCGCAGATCCGGGGCGACGTGCTGCACAACCCCAACCTGGGTTACGCGCTGGCCCTGGGCATGGTGGTGATTACCGGTGTCTCCAACGCAGGCTACATCTGGCTGCGCAGCAAATCGGAAAAGGGGCGCACATGAGTTCCAGCTCTTCATCCCCCTCCAGGTTGGGTGCCTGGATCGCCATCGGCATCGGGGCCAGCTACTTCCTGATTCCGCTCATTGCCACCTTTGAATTCAGCATGCGCATGCTGCGCGGCGAGTACAGCTTCGAAGCCTACCGGGTGGTGTTTGCCGACCCGCTGTTCCAGGCCACGTTTGGCTACTCGATCCTGATGGCCGTCATCACCATCCTGGTGGGCGTGCTGCTGGTGGTGCCCACGGCCTACTGGGTGCAGTTGCGCCTGCCCAAGCTGCGCCCGCTGGTGGAGTTCATCACCTTGCTGCCGCTGGTGATTCCGGCCATCGTCATTGTGTTTGGTTACCTGCGCATCTTTGGCAGCAACTCGTGGATTCCGCTGACCGGCAACGAGCGGGCTACCGACTTTTTGCTGATGTGCAGCTACGTGACTTTGTCGTTGCCCTACATGTACCGTTCCGTCGACACCGGCCTGCGCACCATCGACGTGCGCACCCTGACCGAGGCGGCCGAGGTGCTGGGAGCGGGCACTTTCACCATTTTGTTCAAGGTGATCTTTCCCAACCTGCGCTCGGCCATTTTGTCGGGTGCGTTCCTGACCTTTGCGGTGGTGATTGGCGAGTTCACCATGGCCAGCCTGCTGAGCCGTCCGGCGTTTGGCCCCTACCTGCAACTGGTGGGCGCCAACAAGGCCTACGAGCCGTCGGCCTTGGCCATCATGGCTTTCATGATCACCTGGGCTTCCATGGGCCTGATCCAAGTGTTTGGCCGCAATGCCAAGAACGCCGTCAAGCAATAAATTTTCAGAAAACACCCGCACATGGCTTTCCTCGAAATCTCCCATCTGAAAAAGACCTTTGGCACCCAAACCGCCGTACACGACTTCACCATGGACATCGCCAAGGGTGAGTTCATCACCTTCCTTGGCCCCTCCGGCTGCGGCAAGACCACCATTCTGCGCATGCTGGCCGGGTTTGAAGCGCCCTCGGGTGGCAGCATCCGGTTCGACGGCAAGGACGTCACCCACACACCCACCAGCCAGCGCAACATCGGCATGGTGTTCCAGTCGTACGCGCTGTTCCCCAATATGACGGTGGCCGAGAACATCGGCTTTGGCCTCAAGGTCGCCAAGATGCCGCAAGAGCAGATCCATCTGCGCGTGACCGAGATGCTCAAACTCATCGGCCTGGCCGCACTGGGCGCGCGCTACCCCTGGCAGCTGTCGGGTGGCCAGCAGCAGCGCGTGGCTCTGGCCCGCGCGCTGGCAGGCAAGCCGCAGGTGCTGCTGCTGGACGAACCCCTGTCGGCCTTGGATGCCAAGATCCGCGTCTCGCTGCGCGAAGAAATCCGCGCCGTGCAGCGCGAGCTGGGCATCACGTCGGTGTTTGTGACCCACGACCAGGAGGAGGCGCTGTCCATCTCCGACCGTATCGTGGTGCTGAACGAAGGCCGGGTCGAACAGATCGGCACGCCCAGCGAGGTCTATAACTTCCCGCGCACCCGCTTCGTGGCCTCGTTTGTGGGTACGCTGAACCTGCTGTCGGGTACGGTGGTCGACCCGTCCTCGGGCCAGATTGCGGTGGCCGGGCAGCCTTTGGTCACAGCCACCAAGATGCCAGGAGCCGTGGCGGGGCAAACCCGGGCGCTGGCTATCCGGCCCGAAGCCATCACCCTGGAGCCGCCGGTGCCGGGGCGCAATGCCCTGCAGGCCACGGTCGAAGACGTGAACTTTCTGGGAGCGGTGGTGCGTATCCGCGTGCGCACCGGCACCTTTGTGCTGTCGCTCGACGTGTTTAACGACCCGCACCGCGCACTGCCACAGCGCGGCGAGAACGTGACCCTAGGCTTCTCAACCGACAACCTGCTGGTGCTGGAAGAAACGGTCTGAGCCCTCGTTAAACCGCAGGCACCGAGCGCGTGCCACCCAGCGTGAAGCGCGCAAACCCATAGGCGGCGATGGCCGACCCGGCAATGCCCAGCACCATGGGCCGGGCGCTGCCGTCCACAAACAGGCCCACCACGGCCATCACCAGCGCGCCCACCACAAACTGGATGGTGCCCATCAGGGCCGAGGCGGTCCCGGCGATCTCGCCGTGCTCTTCCAGTGCCAGCACCGCGGTGGTGGGCACCACCAGGCCCAAGAATCCGAAGCCGACGAACAGCAGGGCGATCAGTACATCCAGCCGGTCCACGCCTGCCAGGTTGACCAGCAGCAGCACGCCCATCACCGCCGCAAACCCGGCCACGGCGAAGTTCACCACCTTGACCAGGCCAAAACGCTGGCTCAGCTGGCCGGTGAACTGCGACACGCCAATGAAGGCCGCAGCGTTGACCGAGAAAGTAAAGCTGTACTCGCGTGGCGTGAGTCCGTAGTGGTCGATCATGATGAAAGACGAATTGGCCAGGTAGGCGAAAAAGCTGGCCATGCCGAAGGCCCCGATCAGCACCAGCCCCAGGTAATGCCGGTCGCGCAGCAGCTTGCCGTAGCCCGCCAGGGCGCTGCCCACGCTGCTATTGACCCGGTCCGCCGCAGGGCGGGTTTCGGGCAGGCTGGTGGCCAGCAAGGCCAGCCCCAGGGCAGCAGCCACCGTGACGGCCCAGAACACGCTGCGCCAGCCAAACCATTCGATCAAAAAGCTGCCCGCCAGCGGGGCCAGGATGGGCGACACGCTGAACACCAGCATCAGCAGCGACATCAGCCGGGCAGCGTCATGGCCGGTGTGCAGGTCGCGCACGATGGCGCGTGGAATCACCATGCCCGCGCAGGCCCCCAGGCCCTGGATGAAGCGCAGTACCACCAGCGTCTGTACGTCGGGGGCCAGCGCGCAGCCAATGCTGCCCGCCGCAAACAGCAGCAGGCCAAAGTACAGCGGTGCCTTGCGGCCAAACATGTCGGACACCGGACCGTAGATGATTTGCCCGATGCCCATGGACACAAAAAATGCCATCAGGCTGAGCTGCACCGCCGCCATGGATGCTCCCAAACTCTGGCCGATCGAGGGCAGGGCGGGCAGGTACATGTCGATGGCGAACGGGCCAATGGCCGACAGCAAACCCAGGACCAGTGCGGTGCGGAAGAAGTGTGATTTCATGTGGCGGCTCGGTAACGGAAACCCGAAAACGGAAAAACCCGCAGAGCGTGTGCTCTGCGGGTTTTAAATTTGGTGGTGATAGGTGGATTTGAACCACCGACATCAGCATTATGAATGCTGCGCTCTAACCAACTGAGCTATATCACCGAAGCACAAGATTATATACCGGATTTTGCCGCTCGATTTAGCGGTGCGTAAAAACGGCTTTGCGCTTGTTCAGGAACGCGTCCATGCCTTCGCGTTTGTCGGCTGTGGAGAACATGGCGTGGAACAGTCGGCGCTCGAACAGCATGCCTTCGCTCAGGCTGCTCTCGAAGGCGCGGTTGACCGATTCTTTGGTCGCCATCACCGCCAGCTGCCCGTAGTCGCAGATCACCAGGGCGGCACCGAGCGCTTCGGTCATCAGCTGGTCCAGTGGCACCACGCGGCTGACCAGGCCGGAGCGCTCCGCTTCCACGGCATCCATCATGCGGCCGGTGAGGGCCATGTCCATGGCTTTGGACTTGCCCACGGCGCGCGGCAGGCGCTGGGTGCCGCCGCAGCCGGCAATCACGCCCAGCTTGATCTCGGGCTGGCCGAACTTGGCGTTGTCGGCGGCGATGATGAAGTCGCACATCATCGCCAGCTCGCAGCCACCGCCCAGCGCAAAGCCCGCCACCGCGGCAATCACCGGTTTGCGCACGCTGCGCATGGTTTCCCAGTTGCGGGTCACGAAGTCGGTCTTGAACGTCTCGGCAAAGTCGTAGGCCGCCATGACCGCGATGTCTGCGCCTGCCGCAAAGGCTTTCTCGCTGCCGGTGACGACCATGCAGCCAATGGCCGGGTCGGCATCAAAGGCCTTGAGCGCGTGGCCCAGCTCGTCCATCAGCTGGTCGTTCAGGGCATTGAGCTGTTTGGGGCGGTTCAGGGTGACGATGCCGACCTTGCCAGCCTCGGTGGTCACGGTAATTGCCTGGTAGTCCATTAAAAGTCCTTTAGAAGTTGCTATTGAATTAAGAGCTTATCGTGCTTATTCCATAAGCACAGGAGGCACTTTCTACACATATAAATCAGGTTTTGCCGGGTTCCAGCCAGGCCATCACGGCGCGCGGGTTCTCGGTAGTCAGCCGCCAGGTGGTGGTGCTGGCGACCGTGGGCAGGGTTAAGGGCAGGCGCAGCAGGCGTTTGTCGCGCGCCACCAAGGCGGTGACCTGGCGGGTGGTGCCTGCATACAGCAGCAGGTCGTCCAGCTTGGCCATGCGCCAGCCGCCGTCGGCGGTTTCCACGCCCAGCCATTCGTCGCCCGCCGCCATGCCCGCCTGCTCGGCTGCGCCGCCGCGCAGCACCACCTTGACCTGCACGCCCTGGGCTCCCTGGGTTTCGGCCACGCGCAGGCCCAGGCGCTGGGCCAGTTGGGCCGGGTCTTCATGCACAGCCACGCCGTGGCCGGCCAGCAGGTCTTTGAGCGGCAAGTCGGCGGTACCGTGTATCCAGGCCTGGATTTCTGCGTCGAAGCTGCGCCCGGCCAGTTCGGCTAGCACCTCGGCAAAGTCGGACTCGCGCATCGGCCCGGCCTGGCAGCGCTGCCACAGGGCGCGCATCACCTCGTCCAGCGTGGTCTGGCCCTGGCCGCGCAGCGTCAGGTCGAAGCACAGGGCCACCAGCGCACCCTTGGTGTAGTAGCTGACGGTGGCGTTGGGCGTGTTTTCGTCCTGCCGGTAGTACTTGACCCACGCGTCCATGCTGGCCTGGGCCACCGACTGCACAAAGCGCCCCGGCGTTTGCTGCACCTGGTTGATGGTTTTGTTCAGCAGCTTGAGGTAGTGGGCGTTGTCCAGCAGCCCGGCGCGGCGCAGCAGCAGGTCGTCAAAGTAGCTGGTGAAGCCTTCAAAAAACCACAGCAGCGAGGTGTACTGCTCTGCGTCGTAGGCGTAGCGCGCAAATTCGGCCGGGCGCAGGCGCTTGACGTTCCAGGTGTGGAAGTATTCGTGGCTGATCAGCCCCAGCAAGGTGGTGTAGCCCTCGCTGCGCTTGACCGGAGCGGCGGGTTTCTTGGCCTCGGCATCGGGCGTGCGCGGCAGGTCACGGCGGTTGCAGACCAGCACGGTGGAGTTGCAGTGTTCCAGCCCACCGTAGCCGTCGTCCACCGCGTTGAGCATAAACACGTAGCTTGTGTGCGGCGGCTTGCCGGGGCGTTTGCCGTCGCCGTTGGGGCTGTGCCAGAAACGGATCTCGGCCTCGCAAATCGCCTTGGTGTCGGCCAGCAGCCGCGCGCCGTCGAACGAGGGCGGTGCGCCCGCCACCACAAAGCGGTGTGGCACGCCGTAGGCCTTGAATTCACCGCTCCAGAAGTTGCCCAGTTCCACCGGGCAGTCCACCAGTTCGTCGTAGCTAGCCGCCTGGTAGTGGCCGAAGCCTGCGGGGTCCACCTTGGTGGCGGTCAGCCCGGTGGCCACCGACCAGTGCGCGATGGCCGGGGTGGCTACCAGCTCCAGCCCGTGCGGCGCGTGTTCTTGCCCGTGCACCCGCAAAAACAGGCTGGTGCCGTTGAAGAAGCCGCGCGTCGCGTCCAGCCAGGCGGTGCGCACGGATGCGTCATTGGCGTAGACCTCGCACACCAGCACCAGCGGCTTGCCCGGCTGTGCCGCCACCTCCCAGGTGTTCTTGTCCAGCTGCTGCAAGGGCAGGGCGCGCTTGCCTTGGCGGGCCTGCAGGTGTTGCAGGTTTTTGGAAAATTCGCGGACCAGGTAGCTGCCCGGAATCCACACCGGCAGCGACACCCGCTGCAGGGCGGCGGGCTGGGCGATGGTCAGCGTAACGCGGAACAGGTGGGCGTGGAGATTGGCCACCTCCACGCGGTAATGGACGGGGGTGGTCGCAGTGGGGTTAGGCATGGGGCCAAGAATACCCCATAGGACTTACGCAGCGCCCCTGTATCGCCCTTCGGGCTTACAGGGGGAACTTGCCTAAGTCCTGCCCCACTGGACTCAGGTGCCTGCGGCTCCCAGCACGCAGCACAGCACCGCCACGACGGTGATGCGCAGGCGCATCGGCAGCCAGGCCGCCAGTCCGGCGTGGGGCCAGGTCTTGAAGTCGACCACGCAGCAGGCCACCAGCAGCAAGCCCAGCAGCGGCAGGCCCGCGTAGGCGGGCATGACCACCGCCACCCAGGCCACCAGCGAAGGCACCACCCCCCAGACGAGGTGCCACCGGCCATGCGGTGCGTTCAGCGTATCGGGGCGCAGGGCAATGCCCCAGTGGATGCCGCCCAGGAACGCGGCAATCACCCCCGCATAGCTGACCAGCGCGATGGCCACGAAGGGGTGCAGGTCGGCCGACACCAGCCACATCAGCGCGGCCAGCAGCACAAAAGGCACCAGACCCAGGTAGGACAGGCGGCGCACCAGGGTTTCGGGAGTCAGGTCCTGCAACATCTTTTGCTTCATATTTAATAGCTGGTCACGCCCTATCCATAAGCGCAAGAGGCCTGAAAGGCATAAACCTCTGGATTATTTGATCTTGGCCAACTGGGCTTCGATTTGCTCTACCGGAATGGCGCCGGGGATGCGCGAGCCGTCGGCAAACAGCAGCGTAGGCGTGCCGGTGATGCGGTATTTGCGGCCGAACTCGACGTTGCGGGCCAGTGCAGGCGCGTCGCAACTGGCGGCGGCGGTGGCGGGCACCTGGTTGCGCAGCATCCAGTCGTTCCAGGCCTTGGCCTTGTCTTTGGCGCACCAGATGTTGCGCGACTTTTCGGTGGAGTCGGCGCTCAGGATGGGGTAGAGGTACAGCGAGATGGTCACGTTATCCACCTTCTGCAGGTCTTTCTCGAAACGTTTGCAGTAGCCGCAGTTGGGGTCTTCAAACACCGCAATCTTGCGTTTGCCGTTGCCGCGCACGATGGTGAACGCGTCTTTGCTGGGCAGGCTGTCGAAGTCCACCGCGCTGAGTTTGTTGAGGCGCTCTTCGGTGAGGTTGCGGCGGGCCTTGGTGTCGATCAGGTTGCCCTGGATCAGAAAGTTGCCATCGGCATCGGTGTACATGATGTCGCTCTCGGCAGTGCGCAGCTCGAACAGGCCGGGCATGGCGCTTTTGCTGATCTCTTCGATCTTGGGCATTTGCGGAATACGCTCGGCCAGGTTTTTGCGGATGGAGGCTTCGTCGGCCTGCGCGCCCAGGCAGGCGATGGTGATGGCCGTGGCTGCCGCGTATTTCATCAATGTCATGTCAATTTCCCGGTTCATTTCCCGATTGTTTCTAATCCCATGGCCTGCCGCGCGACCCAGGCTTTTACCCAGCCGCTGCGCTCAAACCCCTGCATGCCCCAGTTACGCAGCCCTTGTGTGGTCGCGTCATTGCGCGCAAACAACTGCTGCAAACCGTCCGTCGCTCCGCCCACCGCCAGCAGCGCCGTCTTGCGCGCCCGCTCGTACTGCCGCAGCAGTTTCACATCGCCCACACTGCGCCAATAGTCGCGGCCGTGCAGCACCTGCGCCAGCGTGGCCGCATCGCCCAGGCCCAGGTTCAGCCCTTGGCCCGCCAGCGGGTGCACGGTGTGGGCGGCATCGCCTGCCAAGACCCAGGCGCGTTGGTCCTTACTGCCAATCCAATGGTTGGCCTGCGCCTTGTGCAGCGGCCAGGCTCCCCGTGGACCATCCAAGGTAAGTGCCCCCAGCGCGCCGTGGCTGGCCTCGTGCAAAGCCTTGCAGAAATCTTCGGGCGACAAGGCCAGCAGTGCGGCTGCGCGGCCCTCTAGCACAGACCACACCACGGCCACAGAGTTCCCCGCCTCGCCCTGCAAGGGCAAAAAAGCCAGGATTTCGCCGTCGGCAAACCACTGCCGCGCGGTCTGCCCGTGCGGCTTGTCGCACACCAGTCGGGTGGCGATGGCCTGCTGGTGGTAGGGCATGCTGTCAAACTCCACGCCCAGCTCGGCCCGGGTCGCGCTGGCCTTGCCTTCGCAGACCACGGTGAGTGCGGCGTTGACGGGGCTGTCCACCACCTCGACCATCGGCTGGTAACGCACCGCCTCCAGCAGCCGGGCCTCCAGCGCGGGCACGTCCACGATCCAGGCCAGCGCGGGCGCACCCTGCTGGCTGGCGGCAAACGTCACCTCGCCGCCCTTGTCGCCCCACACATGCATCTGCTGCACCGGGGTGGCGTGCTCCGCATCGGGCCAGCAGCGTAATGATTCGAGCAGCGTGCGCGATGCCGTGTTCAGCGCGTAGGCGCGCACGTCGTCGGCCGGGTGGGGGTGGGCCGGGTCGGCCACCAGCGCTACGCGCAGCCGGTCGCGCGCCAGCAACAACGCCAAAGTGCGGCCGACAATGCCAGCGCCACGGATACAAATGTCAAAAGGTTGGGCCATTCCGGGATTGTAGGAGCGGGGCACAATGCTGGACTTTGCCCCCAGGATGCCCCCATGGACGTGACCGCCACCATCTCCCGCCTGTTCGTCTACCCGGTCAAATCCTGCGCCGGGGTGGCACTGGACCACGCGACGCTGCTTGATACCGGCCTGGAATTCGACCGCGCCTGGATGGTGGTCGACACGCAGGGCCAGTTCGTCACCCAGCGCGAGCTGCCGCGCATGGCCCTGGTCCAGCCCGAGCTGCAAACTTTTGACATGGTTTTACGGGCCCCGGGCATGCTGGACCAGCGTGTGCAGCTAGATAAAATAGAGCACCCCGTGCAGGTGACGGTGTGGAAAGACACCGTGCCCGCCTTCGACATGGGCGACGCCCTGGCGCAGTGGTTCAGCGACTTTCTGGGCCAGCCGCTGCGCCTGGTGCGTTTCCACCCCGAGCACCGCCGCCTCTCCAGCGCGCAATGGACGGGCGAAACCGAGGGGCTGAACCAGTTCTCCGACGGTTTTGCGGTGCTGGTGACAAGCGTTGCTTCGCTGGCCGAGCTGAACCAGCGCCTGGCCGCCGCCGGGGAGGCCCCGGTCACCATGGAACGTTTTCGCCCCAACATCGTGCTGGACGGCCTCGACGCCCACGACGAAGACCGCCTGGACGAACTGCTGATCACCACCGCACAGGGTGAGGCCCGTCTGCGCATGGTCAAACCCTGCCCGCGCTGCCCCATCCCCAACATCGACCCCGCCACCGCCACCAGCACCCCCACCGTAGGCGACATGCTGCAAACCTACCGCCAAACCGCCGTGGTGGGCGGGGCGGTAGCTTTTGGCATGAACGCCATCGTGTTGGGTGGGGTGGATAGTGAGTTGCGCGTAGGGCAAGCGGCCAGCGCGGACTACAAATTTGACTAACTGCTGGCGCGGCGGGGTCGATGGCTGCGGGGGCGGTCATTACAATGGCGGGCTTCATACAGCCCTCTGCAACAACGCAGCGGGCCTGTTCTCCCTCTTTTTTCCTCTGCGCCGTGGTGGTTTTACCGGCGCAAAGACTCGGCTCCTGAAGGATTCCCCATGAAATGTGGCATTGTGGGCTTGCCCAATGTCGGTAAATCGACCCTGTTTAACGCGCTGACCAAGGCGGGCATCGCTGCGGAAAACTATCCCTTTTGCACTATCGAGCCCAATGTGGGTATCGTCGAGGTGCCGGATGCACGCATGGCCCAACTGGCCGAGATCGTCAAACCCGAGCGCATGGTGCCTGCGGTGGTCGAGTTTGTGGACATCGCCGGTTTGGTGGCCGGGGCCAGCACGGGCGAAGGCCTGGGCAACAAGTTTTTGGCGCACATCCGCGAAACCGATGCCACCATCAATGTGGTGCGCTGCTTTGAAGACGACAACGTGATCCACGTGGCGGGCAAGGTCGATCCGATCTCGGACATCGAGGTGATCCAGACCGAGCTCTGCCTGGCCGATCTGTCCGCGGTGGAAAAAGCCCTGCACCGCGTGACCAAGCTGGCCCGCTCGGGCGACAAGGAATCCATCAAGCTGGTGGCGATTCTGGAAAAGTGCCAGGTGGCGCTGAACGAAGCCAAGCCGGTGCGCACGCTGGACTTCAGCAAAGAAGAGCTGCCGCTGCTCAAGCAGTTCTTCCTGATTACCGCCAAGCCCGCCATGTTTGTGGCCAACGTGGCCGAAGACGGGTTTGAGAACAACCCCATGCTCGACCGCCTGAAGGCCTATGCCGCCGCGCAAAACGCGCCCGTGGTGGCCATCAGCGCCAAGATGGAAGCCGAAATGGCCGAGATGGAGGACGAGGACCGCGCCATGTTCCTGGAAGAGCTGGGCCAGACCGAGCCCGGCCTGAACCGCCTGATCCGCGCCGCCTACACCTTGCTGGGCCTGCAAACCTACTTCACCGCCGGTGTGAAGGAAGTGCGTGCCTGGACCATCCACGTGGGCGACACCGGCCCGCAGGCGGCAGGCGTGATCCACACCGATTTCGAAAAGGGCTACATCCGCGCCCAGACCATCGCGTTTGACGACTACATCGCCTTCAAGGGTGAGCAGGGCGCCAAGGACGCGGGCAAGATGCGCGCCGAAGGCAAGGAATACGTGGTCAAGGATGGCGACGTGATGAACTTCCTCTTCAGCTCCTGATTCTTTTGAAACTTTTAGGCTGCTACCGCCCATTCCGTGGGCGGTAGCAGCTATTTATTTTGTAGTAAACCACCCCATGACCGAACCGGTTCGCCTTGCCAAACGTCTCGCAGAACAGCTGGCCTGCTCCCGCCGCGAGGCGGAGCAGTACATCGAAGGCGGCTGGGTGCGGGTGGACGGGCAGCTGGTGGAAGAGCCGATGTTCCGCGTCGGCGCGCAAAAGATCACCGTGGACCCGGATGCCACGCTGCTGGCACCGCCCACGGTCACGCTGGTGTTGCACAAGCCGGTGGGCTTTACCGCCGGACTAGACGCAGGCCCGGGCCAGAAAGTGAATATAGCCCAGGCCGCGCTGAGCTTGCTGACGCGCGAAAACCATGCCGCCGACGACCGCTCCGGCATCCGCACCCTGAAAAAGCACTTCGCCCAACTGCGTCTGGCTACGCCCATGGATAGCCGCGCCAGTGGTCTGGTGGTCTACACCCAGGATGGCCGCGTGGTGCGCAAGCTGGAAGAAGACGCAGACCTGATCGAGCACGAGGTGATGGTGGAAGTGGCGGGCGATGTCACCCCCGGCATGCTGCGCAAACTGGCCGATCCGGTGCAGTACCACGAGAAGATATTGACGGCTGCCAAGGTCAGCATCAGCAGCAATACCGATACGGAAACCCGCCTGCGTTTCGCCCTCAAAGGCGAGCGCCCCGGCCAGATCGACTACCTGTGCGAAAGCGCGGGCTTGCAGATCCGCAGCGTGAAACGCATCCGCGTGGGCCGTGTGGCGATGACGGCTTTAGCGCCGGGCCAGTGGCGCTATTTGGCGGAACACGAGCGGTTCTAGAACGCCCAGACCAGTGAGCTGGTCATCATCAGGTAACGCAAAAACTTCCCCACCGCCATATAGCCCAGGCAGGGCCAAAACGGCAGCTTGAGCCAGCCCGCCACCGCGCACAGCGGGTCGCCCACCAGGGGCAGCCAGGCCAGCAAGCAGGCTTTGGGCCCCAGTTTCTCCAGCCACCCCAGCACGCGGGTGTGGTGCGACGAATGCTGGTATTTATCCACCACTTTGTGCGCGCCAAAACCCATCCACCAGTCCACCGCACCGCCCAGGGTGTTGCCTGCAGTGGCCACCAGGATGGCGGGCCAAAACAGTTCGGGGTTGAGTTTGACCAGTCCAAACACCACCGGCTCCGAGCCCAGCGGCAGCAGCGTGGCCGAGATGAATGCGACGATAAACACGGTGCTCAGGCCGTATTGGGGCAGCGCTAACAGGGTGAGAAGGTGGGCGATCCAGGATTCCATCGGGGCAGTGTAGTGGTGCGTCTGTCCCGGTCTGGGTGGCTAGCCATTCATTTTCCACGATGTGGAAATTTGAAACCGCTCTGCGAAAACCGCCCATGCTGCACTGCAATATTTTTTACCGAACTACAAAAAATGTTTTCGTATCATAAAAAATAATACGTAAGCCATTGATTTTTATCGTTAATATTTTTAATCTTATATAAGACATAAGAGTGTGAAAAGTCTTATAGAAGACTTAGAATTCATCCATCGGCACAGCACACCAGCGCAGTGCAGACCTCTTTTAATCCACCTTGGAGTTTTTTATGCCGCAATCCATCACCGAACAACTCAGCCGTGACCAACAAGCCGCCGCTCTGCAAAAAGACTGGGATACCAACCCCCGTTGGAAGGGCATCAAGCGTGGTTACACCGCCGCCGAAGTCGTGCGTTTGCGTGGCTCCTTCCCCATCGAGCACACCCTGGCCCGCCGTGGCGCTGAGAAGCTCTGGGATCTGTTGCACACCGAGGCGTATGTCAACTGCCTGGGCGCGTTGACCGGTGGCCAGGCCATGCAGCAAGTCAAGGCTGGCGTGAAGGCGATCTATTTGTCCGGCTGGCAAGTCGCGGCAGACAACAACGGCTACGCCGCCATGTACCCCGACCAGTCGCTGTACCCCGTGGATTCGGTGCCAAAAGTGGTCGAGCGCATCAACAACACCTTCCGCCGTGCCGATGAAATCCAGCACTCCAAGGGCATTGACGCTGGCGACGCAGGTTACATTGACAACTTCGCGCCCATCGTGGCCGATGCCGAAGCCGGTTTCGGCGGCGTGCTGAATGCGTTCGAACTGATGAAGGCCATGATCAACTCCGGCGCGGCTGGCGTGCACTGGGAAGACCAGTTGGCTTCGGTCAAGAAATGCGGCCACATGGGCGGCAAGGTGCTGGTGCCTACCGCTGAAGCCGTGCAAAAGCTGATTGCCGCCCGCATGGCAGCCGACGTATGTGGCGTGCCTACTCTGGTGATTGCCCGTACCGACGCCGAAGCCGCCGATCTGCTGACCAGCGACTACGACGAAAACGACAAGCCTTTCATCACCGGTGAGCGCACCTCCGAAGGCTTCTACAAGACCAACAAGGGCATGGACCAGGCCATCAGCCGCGCCATTGCCTATGCCCACTACGCCGATCTGGTGTGGTGCGAAACCGGCACGCCCGACCTGGAATTTGCCAAGAAGTTTGCCGATGCCGTGCACAAAGTGCACCCCGGCAAGATGCTGGCCTACAACTGCTCGCCGTCCTTCAACTGGAAGAAAAACCTGGACGACGCGACCATCGCCAAGTTCCAGCGTGAGCTCGGTGCCATGGGTTACAAGTACCAGTTCATCACCTTGGCCGGTATCCATTCCATGTGGTACAACATGTTCGACTTGGCGCAAGACTACGTCAAGCGCGGCATGTCGGCCTATGTCGAGAAGGTGCAAGAGCCCGAGTTCGCCGCCCGTGACCGTGGCTACACCTTTGTGTCGCACCAGCAAGAAGTAGGCACCGGTTACTTCGACGAAGTGACCACGGTGATCCAGGGTGGCAAGTCCAGCGTGACGGCACTCACCGGTTCCACCGAAGAAGAGCAGTTCCACTAAGGACTGGTCGCCGTAGCCTGGCTTGTCTCAAGCTGGGTTGATAGCAAACAGCCTGCCACCGCGCAGGCTGTTTGCATTTGTAGCTACTTATTTGGTAGCAATGGCAGGCGCAATCGGGGCGGTGCCGCGTCTTCGTCTTGGCGCGCCACCACACGTTCCACCAGCACGTCGCCAACACCCTGGTCGATCAGGCCCAGCTCGGCAGCGGCGGCGCGGCTCAGGTCGATGAGGCGGCGGGTCAGAATGTGCGGGCCCCGGTCGTTGATGCGCACGACCACGCTTTTGCCGTTACGCAGGTAGGTGACTTTGGCGTAGCTCAACAAAGGTAGCGTGCGGTGGGCAGCAGTCAGCTCATGCATTCTGAACACCTCGCCCGAGGCGGTGCGCTTGCCGTGGAAACGCGGTCCGTACCAGCTGGCCTTGCCGCGCTGGCCAGTGCCCGCGCCCAGGTCGACGGCCCAAAAATCGGCGGGCGAGGAGCGAATGGTTTCAGCGGGCGGCGCTTCGCCATCGCCATCTTCTGGCGTGCTGGTTTGGGCTTGTACGGATGCCAGTCCGCAGGCCGCAGTGGCCAGCAGCAGGGCAAATGTAACGAGAGACTTTTCAAACATGGCGGCATGTTAGTGCCTGTCGGCACACCGTCACTAGCGGGTCATTGCACGGGTGTAAGCAAACGTCAGATTTCAATTGCTGAAATTTTGGGCAGTTAGAATGTTCCTCCTCCCCACATTTCTCCCCGTATTTCCTTGGCGCCCCACCGGCGCTGATGCCTATTCCTATGCACATTGGCCCGTACGCTTTAGCGAACCGCCTGTTTGTTGCGCCCATGGCCGGCGTGACGGACCGGCCGTTTCGGCGTTTGTGCAAATCCCTGGGTGCGGGCTATGCTGTCAGTGAAATGGTCACCTCGCGGCGCGACCTGTGGGCCACGCTGAAGACCTCGCGCAGGGCCAACCACGACGGTGAAGCCGCCCCCATCGCCGTGCAGATTGCGGGCACGGATGCCGAGATGATGGCCGAGGCTGCGGCCTACAACATCGCCAATGGCGCGCAAATCATCGACATCAACATGGGCTGCCCGGCCAAGAAGGTGTGTAACAAATGGGCCGGTTCGGCGCTGATGCAAGACGAACCGCTGGCCCTGGCCATCGCCGAAGCCGTGGTGGCCGCTTGTGCCCCGCACAACGTACCCGTCACCCTGAAAATGCGCACCGGCTGGGGCCAGGCGAATAAGAATGCCGTGTCGCTGGCGCGACAGTTCGAGCAGGCCGGTATCCAGATGCTGACTGTGCATGGCCGTACCCGCGAACAGGGCTACACCGGCCACGCCGAATACGACACCATCGCCGCCGTCAAGGCCGCCGTGCGCGTGCCGGTGGTGGCCAATGGCGACATGACCACCCCCGAAAAAGTGCGCGACGTGCTGGCCGCCACCGGGGCCGACGCGGTGATGATTGGCCGCGCCGCCCAGGGCCGCCCGTGGATCTTCCGCGAAGTGGCGCATTTTCTCGACACCGGCACCCATCTGGCCCCGCCGCTGGTGGCCGAAGTGCGCCGCCTGCTGCTCGACCACCTGCAAGACCACTACAGCCTGTACGGCGAATACAGCGGCGTGCGCACCGCCCGCAAGCACATCGGCTGGTACGTCAAAACCCTGCCCGGCGGCGAGGCCTTCCGCGCCCGCATGAACCTGCTGGAAGACCCGCAGCAGCAGTGGGCGGCAGTGGACGATTTTTTTGCCGAACTGGCCAGCCGCATGGACCGCATGCCCGCTGCCCTGTCGAACCCCGAACAAGAACAACTGCCTATGGAGAGCGCCGCGTGAGCCAAAAAAGTATCGACGAGTGCGTGCGTGCCAGTCTGGAAAGCTATTTCAAAGACCTGGACGGCATCGACCCCGCAGGCATGTACGACATGATGGTGCGGGTGGTGGAAAAACCCCTGCTCGAAGTGGTCATGGCCCAGGCCGACCACAACCAGTCGCGCGCCGCCGCCTGGCTGGGCCTGAACCGCAACACCCTGCGCAAGAAGCTGCTCGAACACCATTTGATGGAATAAGCCGCCATGGCTTGTTCATAACGATTTTTAACCTCCCTCCGATGCCCATGAACGCACTCCTCTCCGTCTCCGACAAAACCGGTGTTTTGGAACTTGCCCAGTCCTTGCACGCCCTGGGCTTTGGCCTGCTGTCCACCGGCGGCACCGCCAAGCTGCTGGCCGACAACGGCCTGCCGGTCACCGAAGTGGCCGACCACACCGGCTTCCCCGAGATGCTGGACGGCCGCGTCAAAACCCTGCACCCCAAGGTCCACGGTGGCCTGCTGGCGCGCCGCGACTTCCCCGAGCACATGGCGGCCTTGAAGACGCACGACATCGCCACCATCGACCTGCTGGTGGTCAACCTCTACCCGTTTGAAGCCACCGTCGCCAAGCCCGGCTGCACGCTGGAAGACGCCATCGAAAACATCGACATCGGCGGCCCCGCCATGGTGCGCAGCGCTGCCAAAAACTGGAAAGACGTGGCCGTGCTCACCGATGCCAGCCAGTACGCCACCGTGTTGGCCGAGCTGCAAGCCACCGGCAGCGTCAGCCAAAAGACCAAATTCGCCCTGTCGGTAGCCGCGTTTAACCGCATCAGCCAGTACGACGGCGCCATCAGCGACTACCTGTCCAGCATTACCGAAGACGGTAGCCACACCCAGTTCCCCGCGCAAACCAATGGCCGCTTCGTCAAGCTGCAAGACCTGCGCTACGGCGAAAACCCGCACCAGAAGGCCGCCTTCTACCGCGACCTGTATCCGGCCCCAGGCTCGCTGGTCACCGCAAAGCAGTTGCAAGGCAAAGAGCTCAGCTACAACAACATCGCCGATGCCGACGCGGCCTGGGAATGCGTCAAGAGTTTCGACGTGCCTGCCTGTGTGATCGTCAAGCACGCCAATCCCTGCGGCGTGGCCGTGGGCGCCAACGGCCTGGAGGCCTACAGCAAGGCCTTCCAGACCGACCCGACCTCGGCATTTGGCGGCATTATTGCCCTCAACCGCCCATTGGATAAGGATGCGGCGCTGCAAATTTCGAAGCAATTCGTTGAAGTGCTGATGGCCCCCGGCTACACCGCCGAAGCGCTGGAAGTGTTCAAGTCCAAGGTCAACGTCCGTATCCTGGAAATCGCTCTGCCACCGGGTGGCGCGACCGCCTGGGACAAGGGCCAGAACGCCATGGATATCAAACGCATCGGCTCCGGCCTGCTGATGCAAACCGCCGACAACCACGAGCTGGTGCTGGCCGACCTGAAGGTCGTCACCACCCTGCAACCCACGCCGCAGCAGCTCGAAGACCTGCTGTTTGCCTGGAAAGTGGCCAAGTTCGTCAAGAGCAACGCCATCGTCTTCTGCAAGGACGGCATGACCATGGGCGTGGGCGCTGGCCAGATGAGCCGCCTGGATTCGGCCCGCATCGCCAGCATCAAGGCCGGCCATGCGGGTCTGTCCCTGGCGGGTACGGCGGTGGCCAGCGATGCCTTCTTCCCGTTCCGGGACGGCCTGGACGTGGTGGTGGATGCGGGCGCGACCTGCGTCATCCAACCCGGTGGCTCGATGCGCGACGACGAAGTGATCGCTGCCGCCAACGAGCGCGGTGTGGCCATGGTGCTCACCGGCGTACGCCACTTCCGCCATTAAAAGCATGCTGCGGGCCCCGCTGACCCTTGCCTTGCTGCTGGGCAGCGGGCTGGCTGCGGCCCAGGCGCTCCCGCCCCCGGCCTTGGCCTTGGCCCAGAAAGCGGGCTGCATGGCCTGCCACGGTATGGTGCACAAACAAGTCGGCCCCGGCTTTGCACAAATCGCCGCACGGTACCGTGGCGATGCCGAAGCCCCCGCGCGGCTGGCGGGCAAGATCCGCAACGGCAGCGTGGGTGCCTGGGGCCGTGTCATCATGCCCCGCCATCCCCAGCTCAGTGAGGCCGACGCACTGGCGCTGGCCCGCTGGGTGCTGTCCCAGCCACCACCGTAAAAAACGCGCCCTGGAAATCCCCATGTCCGATCTCATCATCATTGCCCGCGCCCAGGCCAAACCCGGTTTTGAAGCCGCCTTGGTCGCCGCCCAAACTGCGCTGGTCGAGCTGTCGCGCCAGCAGCCCGGCTGCATCGCCTACGAACTGCACGAGGACCTGACCCAGCCCGGCAAAGTGCTGTTTTACGAACGCTGGGCCGACCGCAACGCGTGGGAAAACCACATCGCCGGTGCCCACAGCGTCGCCTTCCGCGCCCAGGCGGGCGACTGGATTGGCGACTTCGAACTGCTGCAAATGCGCCAGGTGGCTTAAACCGTAGTTTGGCCATCCAAGCCGCACAGTTGCGCGGTTTAGCCCCAAGCCATGGCCGATAAACGCGTCAAACCCCGCGACCCCGATGCCCGCAGCGCCGCCCGCGCAAGGCTGTACGCCGCCGCGCCCACGGGCGAGATGAGCCTGGGCCAGTCGGTGCGGGCCATGCGCAAGATCAGCGGCCTGACGCAGGCCGAATACGCCGCCCACCGCAAGGTCAGCCTGCAAGCCCTGCGCCTGCTGGAGCGCGACCAGGGCAACCCCACGGTGGACACCATCAACAAGGTGGCGCAGATATTCGGGCTGCGCGTGGGGCTGGTGCCGATCCAGCCTGCGGGGCTCGTGGTTGAGGATAAAAAAAGCCGTTAGCCCTTATTTCATCGGCGCAAGCAGCTACATTTACAGTAGCAAATTGGTGGTGCCTAGCGCCAGTGGCCGTAACCCCGCTGGTAGCCGAAGTTCAGCTCCACACCAATCGGCAGCGACGGGCGGTAATAAGGCATGGCCTGCACTACCACGGGAGTGGGCGCGGTGTAGACCGGCTCGGGCTGGTAGGTATCGCCCGAGATAACCTGTTGCTGCACCGGGGCGCGCACGGGCGGCATGTTGCTGTAGCCCACGGGGCTGACCTGTAGCGCAATGGTCGCGCCGGGGTCCTGGGGCAGGGTGGTGGTGTACTGCTTGCCCGCGTATTCGTAGACCACGCTGTAGCCCGCGTTGCGGTTCTCATAAAAGGTCTGGGTGCTGCAGTTTTGCACCGTTTGCCATTGCGTCTGGCCCGGGCCTTCGATGCTGTTGCCCAGAATCACGCCGCCCAACACGCCCAGCATGGTGGCTGCCGCGCGCCCGCTGCCGCCACCGATGGCGTTGCCCATGGCCCCACCGGCAATGCCGCCCATCAGCGCACCCGCGCCGGAGCGCGGGGCCTCAACGGCTACCTGCTGTTGGCTGCACACCTGGCGCGGTACCGCGATTTGCTGGGTGATAGGCGTGGCAGAAATCACCCGCCCGGTTTCCTGGGCGACCGCGAAGCCTGTGACCAGGGTCAAGGCGCTGAGGAGGAGGATTTTTTGCATGGTGGCAATTAAACGCCCCAAACCCCTGCGCAGTTCCCGGCTTTACCCGCTGGTTACCAATTTACCCATGGAAATTTAAGCATCAAATTGGCACTTGGCGCTTATTCCATGGGCGTGAGCAGCTACGCTTTTGATAGTTCTTTGAATACCGCGTGCGCAGCCTCCACGGTGGTGGCAATATCGTCTGCGGTGTGCGCGGCGCTGACAAAACCGGCCTCGTACAGCGCCGGGGCGATGTACACGCCGCGGTCCAGCAGGCCGTGGAACAGGTGGTTAAAGCGCGGGCTGCTGGTTTTCATGACCTGAGGGTAGTTGGTTGGCAGCGTGTCGAGCAAAAAGAAGCCGAACATGCCGCCCTCGCTGTCGCTGCTGAAGGCCAGGCCCTCGGCATCGGCGGCGGCTTGCAGGCCGCTGACCAGCGACTGGGTGGTGGCCGACAAGGCTTCAAAAAAGCCGGGCTTGCGGATTTCGCGCAGTGTGGCCAGCCCGCAGGCGGTGGCCACTGGGTTGCCCGACAGCGTGCCCGCCTGGTAGACCGTGCCCAGCGGTGCCAGATGCTCCATCACCGCGCGCGAGCCGCCAAAGGCCGCCAGCGGCATGCCGCCGCCAATTACCTTGCCCAGCACCGTCATGTCGGGCGCAAAGCCGGGGATGGATTTGGCGTAAACGCTCTGGGCGCTACCCAGGGCGACGCGGAAGCCGGTCATGACTTCGTCCAGCACCAGCAGTGCGCCGTACTGGGTGCACAGCTCGCGGCAGCGGCGCATGAAGGGCACCGAGGCGCGCACAAAGTTCATATTGCCCGCGATGGGCTCGATCATCAGGCAGGCGATGTCTTTGCCGTGCAGGGCAAAGGCTTCTTCGAGCTGGGCGATGTGGTTGTATTCCAGCACCAGGGTGTGCTGCACCACCTCGGGGGGCACACCGGCGCTGGTGGCGCTGCCAAACGTGGCCAGGCCGGACCCGGCCTTGACCAGCAGCGCGTCGGCATGGCCGTGGTAGCAGCCTTCGAACTTGATGATCTTGTTGCGGCCGGTGGCACCGCGCGCCAGGCGGATGGTGCTCATGGCGGCTTCGGTGCCGGAGCTGACCAGGCGCAGCATCTCCATGGACGGCACCAGCGACAAAATTTCTTCGGCCAACTCGACCTCGCGCTCGGTGGGCGCGCCGAACGAGAAGCCTTCGAGCAGGGCTTTTTGCACCGCCTCCACCACCACCGGGTGGCCGTGGCCCAGGATCATCGGGCCCCAGGAGCCGATGTAGTCGGTGTAGCGCTGGCCGTTGGCATCCCAGAAGTAGGCGCCGTGGGCGCGCTGCACAAAGCGCGGCGTGCCGCCCACGGCCTTGAAGGCGCGTACGGGGGAATTTACGCCGCCGGGGATGACTTTGACGGCGCGGTCAAACAGGGCTTGGTTCAGATCAGTGTCGGGTTTCATTTTGGGCTTCCAAAGCGGCAATTGCGCGCAGGGTTTCTTCGTCCAGGGGGGCATCGGGGTCGCTGCCGTCGTCGGGTGCTTCGTCTTCTTCGGGCTGGGCCCAGAACATGCGGTCGGGCAGGATGTGGCCCATGCCGGGGCGAAAGCCCCCGTCCAGGCAGCGGTCCAGGTAGCTCATGGCCTCATTGGTGGCTTCGGCCAGGTCGCTGCCGCTGGCCAACAGCGCGGCCAGCGCGGCCGACAGGGTTTCGCCCGCGCCAGTGAACACGGCCTCAAACAGCTCGAACTTTTCGCTCACCAGCACGGCCTGCGGGCTGGTGAGCACGTTTTCCACGTGCTGGTCGGGCAGGGGGATGCCGGTGACCAGGGTGTAGGGCACACCCATGGCGGACGCGGCCTTGGCGATGTCGCGCGGCGTGGGGTTGCGCTCGCCGCTCCAGTCGGGCAGCAGCCAGCGGCGCAGCGTGCTGTGGTTGCCCACCAGCACCGTGGTTTGCGGCAGCATCAGCTCGCGGAAGGCATCCAGGTAGTCTTCGATCTTGTCTTCGTCCCACCAGGACAGGTTGGGCATGTAGGCCACCACTGGCACGTCGGCGTAATCGGAGGTAATTTCTGCAATCGCGCTGACGTTTTCCGGGCTGCCCACAAAGCCGACCTTGAAGACCTGCACGGCAATGTCTTCCAGCACCGCGCGGGCCTGCTCGGTGACGGCTTCTTCCTCAAAGCAGAAGTGCTCAAAAATCTCGCCGGTGTCACGGGCGTAGGCCCCGGTGACTACCGGCAGGGCGTGGCCGCCCACCGAGGCAATGGCGGTGGTGTCGGCCGCCAGGCCGCCTGCGCCGCTGGGGTCGCTGGCGTTGAACACCATCACGCAGGCCGGGCCTTCGAGCGGGTCGTCTTCGTCCTCGTCGGGCGCTTCCGGTGCTTGGGATGTACCGGGCAGATCGTCGGCAGGAGGGTTCTTGGGGGGCGTTGGGGAGGTCATGGGCCTAAATCGGCATGGGCCGCGTACAAAATGGTCAAGGCAATAATCTGCGTCTATACAATCCATTTCATTCTATTGCTAAGGCTTTTTACGCTGTGACTGACTCTAAAACTTGGATGTGCCTGATTTGTGGCTGGATTTATGACGAGGCTGCGGGCGACCCCGCCACGGGCATTGCCGCCGGAACCGCCTGGGCCCTGGTGCCCATGAACTGGACTTGCCCCGAATGCGGTGCCCGCAAAGAAGATTTCGAGATGGTTCAACTTTGATGCGCGGCGACCGTCCGCGTCATCCTGTTCTTTCCAGAAGAGGTGCCACGTGAGTACGCTTGCCACGACCTTCAAAGTCCTTGTGGTGGACGACAGCAATACGATCCGTCGCAGCGCTGAAATCTTCCTGAAGCAAGGCGGCCACGAGGTGCTGTTGGCCGAGGACGGCTTCGATGCCTTGTCCAAGATCAACGACCACCACCCGCAGCTGATTTTTTGCGACATCCTGATGCCCAAGCTGGACGGTTACCAGACCTGCGCCATCATCAAGCGCAACCCCAAATTTGCGTCCATCCCGGTGGTCATGCTGTCGTCCAAAGACGGCGTGTTCGACAAGGCCCGGGGCCGCATGGTCGGCTCGCAAGACTATTTGACCAAACCGTTTACCAAAGACCAGTTGCTCCAGGCGGTGCAGCAGTTCGGTGCCGCCTTGCAAGGAACCATTTGATGCCTATCCACAACGTGCTGATCGTGGACGATTCCAAGACCGAGCTGATGTACCTGACCGACCTGCTGGAGAAAAACGGCATGGCGGTGCGTACCGCAGAGAACGCCGACGAGGCGTTTCGCCGCCTGGCCGAACTCAAGCCCGACCTGATCCTGATGGACGTGGTGATGCCGGGGCAAAACGGTTTCCAGCTGACCCGCACCATCAGCCGCAACCCCGAGTTTGCCGACGTGCCCATCATCATGTGCACCAGCAAGAACCAGGAAACCGACCGCGTCTGGGGCATGCGCCAGGGTGCCCGCGACTACATCACCAAACCGGTGAATGCCGCCGAGCTGAAGGCCAAGATCAGCGCACTCAAGTAAGGCGACGGCAGCCATGGCGAACCGCGAAGCGCTCCGAGAACTGCAAACCCGATTGGCCTCCCGCCTGCAAGCGGCCCGTAGCGAAGGGCTGTCGGTGCGCTGGCTGGCAGCCCAGGTGGGCGGCACACGTTACCTGTTTCCGCTGGCCCAGTGCGGCGAGATTTTCCCGTGGACCCCGGTGCAGCCCGCAGCCTATACCCAGGCCTGGTTCCTGGGCGTGGCCAATCTGCGTGGCGGCCTGTGCGGCGTGGTCGATCTGGTGCGCTTTATGGCCCCCGACACACCGGTGCTGCGCAGCGAAGCGGTTTTGTCCGAGTGCAGCCTGCTGTCGTTCAACGCCGGCATGGAGCTCAATTGCGCCATGCTGGTGGACCAACTCAGCGGCCTGCGCGGTCCGGATGCATTTACTGCGTCGGCCCCGGCACCGGTGGGTGCACCGGGCTACCTGGGCCCCATCCACACCGACGCGGCCGGTCTGTCGTGGCAGGAAATCAACCTGCTGAGTTTGTCCCAACTTCCTTCTTTTCTGAGCATCAGTGCTTAGGGCCCCTCTAGAAAGCTGCACCATGCCCGCTGTTGACGACAAGTCCTACTCCCACCCGACGGTCGAGGACGCTGTGGACTCCGTAACCGATACCGTGGCCGACTACCCCATGGGCACCGCGCCCAGCGCTTCGGCCCGGTCCCACGCCGACTTTGGCGAAAGCCGTTTTGTCAGCGCGCAGGTGCCTGACGCAGCCGATGAGTGGGTGACCCTGCCCTTGCTGGGCAACCGCCACACCACCGGCCACCAGCGGATTCTGGTGGTGGTGATGGCTGCTGCCTTGCTGGTGTTGGCGGTGGTGGCCGCATGGGCTTTGCACCGCGCCGACACGGTTGCGCAGCAACTGGCCGCCACTGGCCAGGCCCTGATGCAGTCCCAGCGCCTGGCCAAGTCGGTGTCGCAAGCCCTGGTGGGCAGTGCGCCTGCCTTTGCCGACGTGGCCGAAAGCGCCGACGTGCTGGCCAAGAACGTGCGCGGCCTGCAGGCCGGAGACGACCGTTTGAGCCCGGTCAACGCCGATGCCCAGACCGATATGGCCCAGATCACCCCCCTGATGGAGCGCGCCGAAAAGAACGCCGCCACCGTCATGGGCCAGCAAAAAATCCTGACCCAGGTGGGTGCCGCGCTGAACACCATCAATCGCCAATCGTCCGATTTGCTGGAGATCGCCGAAACCGTGGCCTCGTTCAAGCTGCAGCAGGCCGCCAGCCCGACCGAGATTTCTGCGGCGGGCCAGTTGGTCATGCTGACCCAGCGCATCGGCAAATCGGCGAATGAATTCCAGACCATGGACGGGGTCAGCCCCGAGGCAGTGTTTTTGCTGGGTAAAGACTTGAATTCGTTCAAGGAAATCACCCAGGGCCTGCTGGACGGAAGCCCCGAGCTGCGCCTGGGCGCGGCCAAGGATGCCGCCACCCGCGAACAGCTCCAGGCCTTGCTCAAGCTCTACGAAGAAACGCGCTCCCAGGCCGGGGCGATCCTGGGCAACCTGCAGGGCCTGGTGTCGGCCCGCGAGGCGCAAACCGCGGTGGTGGGCGACAGTGAACCGCTGCGCCGCCAGCTGGAGGCGCTGCAAGACAAGCTGTCTTCGCAGACCGGTCTGGGCCTGTTGGCCATTGCGACGCTGGTGTTGTCGGCCTTGTTGGCCTTGGCCTGCGCCCTGGGTTTGGCTGCCGTGCAGCTGCGTGGTAGCCGCAAACGCCAGGCTACGGCCGAAATGCAGCGCCTGGATGCCGAGTCGTCGCAACAAGGTGCCAAGCGCGTCAACGATGCCAACCAGGCCGCCATTTTGCGGTTGATGAACGAACTGCAGGCCGTGGCCGAGGGCGATTTGACCCAGCAAGCCACCGTGACCGAAGACATCACCGGCGCGATTGCCGACTCGGTGAACTACACCGTCGAAGAGCTCCGCGCCCTGGTGGGCAGCGTGCAAAACACCGCCACCCAGGTGGCCCAGACCACGGCGCAGGTGGACAGCACCTCCACCGAGCTGCTGGCCGCATCCACCGAACAGCTGCGCGAAATCCGCGAAACCGGCCGCTCGGTGCTGGACATGGCTTCGCGCATCAACGAGGTGTCCACCCAGGCGCAAGAGTCGGCTGCGGTGGCGCGCCAGTCGCTGCAAGCCGCCGACTCGGGCCTGCAGGCGGTGCAAAACGCCATCGGCGGCATGAACTCCATCCGCGACCAGATCCAGGAAACCTCCAAGCGTATCAAGCGCCTGGGCGAGTCCTCGCAGGAGATTGGCGAAATCACCGAGCTGATCTCTGACATTACCGAACAAACCAACGTGCTGGCGCTGAACGCCGCCATCCAGGCCGCATCCGCGGGCGAGGCCGGGCGCGGCTTCTCGGTGGTGGCCGAAGAAGTGCAGCGGTTGGCCGAGCGTTCTGCCGACGCAACGCGCCAGATTGCGGCGCTGGTGAAGGCCATCCAGACCGACACCCAGGACGCGGTGGCCGCCATGGAGCGCTCCACCCAGGGTGTGGTGGCCGGTGCGGCCCTGTCCGACAGTGCCGGTACCGCCCTGACCGAGATCGACCACGTGTCGCGCCGCCTGGCCGAACTGATCGAGCAGATTTCGCTAACCACCTCGCGCGAGGCCGAAAAAGCCAACGTGGTGGCCGACAACATCCAGCACATCTTTGCCGTGACCGAGC
Organism: uncultured Albidiferax sp.; assembly: GCA_963512645.1. Classification (GTDB taxonomy): domain Bacteria; phylum Pseudomonadota; class Gammaproteobacteria; order Burkholderiales; family Burkholderiaceae_C; genus Rhodoferax_B. The sequence continues at coordinate 28,784 of CAUPNM010000023.1, forward strand.
AAACCGGTGCGGGTACCCGGACCACCGCGGCCCAGGTGCGCGAACTCTCCGAGATGGCCGAAGAATTGCGCCTGTCGGTGGCGCGGTTCAAAATCAAGTAGGCGGCTATGCTGTTGTCGCCCTCCGCCGCCACCGACACCGCCATGTCCCTTTCTGCATCCCCTGCCGAAGATGCTCCCGAGCACGACCTGGGCCCCCTGGCCTGGGTGCTGGACGAGCTGCGCAAAACCCTGGAAGTCGCCGTCAAGTCGCTCAAGCGTTATGTGCGCGAGGCCGACTCGTCGCAGGCCGCCGGGTTTGCCGTGCCCGATACCAGCCACCTGGACACCGCGCTCCAGCAAGTACACCTGACCGTGGGCGCACTGGAGATGGTGGGCATGATGCCGCCGTCGCTGCTGCTGCGCGCCATGGAGGCGGCGGTGGCCAAGTGCCTGGACAACCCCAGCCTGTGCACCCCGGAGGCGGTGGAAAAGATCGAACGCGCCGGTTTCGCCGTGGTGGACTACCTGGAAGCCGTGTTGGCCAGCAAGCCGGTGTCGTCGGTCGGGCTGTTTCCGCAGTACCGCGAAGTGCAGGCCCTGGCAGGCGTGGCCCAGGTGCACCCGGCCGATCTCTGGCCGCTGGAGCCGCAGTGGCACGATATTGCTGTGGCCGAACCAGTGCCGCCGCTGGCCTACGCGCCGGTGGTGCGGGCGCGGCTCGACCAGTGCGTGCTGAAGGTGGTCAAGACCGGCGACCCGGTGGCCGCCCAGGAGCTGGTCCGCATCTGTCTGGGGCTGGCCCAGCAACAGCAGCACCAGCCCGAGCAGGTGTTCTGGAACATCGCCGCAGCGTATTTTGAAGCCCTGTCGCTGGGGCTTTTTTCGACGGACGTGTACTCCAAGCGTATTGCCTCGCGGGTGTTGACCCAGTACGCCGCGCTGGCCAAGGGCGAAACCACCATCGCGCCCCGCCTGGTGCAGGACATGCTGTTTTTCTGCGCCCAGGCGGTGCCGGTGCAGGCCGCCGATGCACCTACGCTGGCCGCCGTGCGCCAAGCCTATGGTTTGCAGCGGCATGCGCCCATCGACTACGAAATGCGGCCCTTTGGCCGGTTTGACCCGGCTTTGCTGGCCCAGGCGCGCAAGCGGCTGGCGGCCGCCGCCGAGACCTGGTCGGCCCTGGCCGGGGGCGACACCCACCGTTTCAAGCCCGCCCTGGACCAGTTCGCCATGGTGGGCGAATCGCTGACCAAGCTGCATGCCGGTAGCGCGGTGCTGGCGCAGGCCTTGACCCACGCGGTCGAGTCCACCGTGCGCTCCAAGGCTCCGCCGTCGACCGCGCTGGGCATGGAAGTCGCCACCTCGGTGCTGTACCTGGAGGCCGCGTTTGAGGAGCTGGACCAGGCCGATGCCGAACTGGCTGCACGCGCTGCCTTGCTGGCCGACCGCTTGACGGCGGTGGGCCAAGGTGCCCAACCCGAACCCCTGGCGCCGTGGATGGAGGAGCTCTACCACCGCGTGAGCGACCGGCAAACCATGGGCAGCGTGGTCGATGAGCTGCGCCATACGTTGGCCGAGGTCGAGCAGGCGCTGGACCAGTTTTTCCGCACCCCGCGCGAGAAAGTGCCGCTGTCCAAGGTGGCGCACCAGCTCACGCAAATGCGCGGCGTGCTGTCGGTGCTGGGCCTGGACCAGGCTTCGCACGCGGTGATGCGCATGCGCGAGACGGTCGATGGCTACATGGCCGACGACCTGGGCGACCCGGCGGCCCAAGCCGCCAGTTTTGACCGGCTGGGCAACAGCCTGGGGGCCTTGGGTTTTCTGATCGACATGCTGGGCTACCAGCGGGCGCTGGCCAAGAAACTGTTTTCCTACGACGAAGCGGCGGGCGAGTTCAAGTTGGCCATGGGGCGCAACACGGTCTCGCCTGAGGATTCGGTGCAGGCACCGTACCTGGATGCGCTGGAAGAGCGGGCCCATGTGGCGGAAGTGGCGGCCCAGGCCGAAGAGGCTGTGCCGCCACTGGAAACCGAGCCGTGGGCCATTTCCGAGCTGCCAGACCTGCTGGATCTGGAGTTGGCCACCGCAGCCGCTGCGCTGGAACCTGCCGCACCCATTGCCCAACCTGAACCGGTGCCTGCGCCCGCAGAAGACCTGGAGCCGGTGTCGGTGCAACTGCTTCCCGAGCCGGAGCCGGAATTTACCCTGACCGCCGCTTCGCCAGACCAGGGCCAGGTGGCTGTCACCAGCCCCGCGCCGGTATCTGCCGCGCCGTCATTCGCCGAGCTGTCTGAAGACGATGCCGAGCTCTTGGGCATCTTTCTGGACGAAGCCCGCGACGTGGTACACACCGGCCTGGGCGCTGTGGCGGCGCTGGCGGCTGCCCCGGGCGATCCCGGGCCCCAAGTGACGTTGCGCCGTGCTTTCCACACCCTCAAGGGCAGTGCCCGGATGGTGGGCTTGTCTGAACTGGGTGAGGCCAGTTGGGCCCTGGAGCAAATGGTCAATGGCTGGCTGGCCGAGCAAAGCCCGGCCCATCCCGACCTGCTGCGGGTCGCAGACGACGCCCTCAAAGCCTTTAGCCTGTGGGTGGAAGACATTGCCGTGGGTGCAGCCGACCACTGGCGCGCCCAGCCGTTCCGCGCGTCTGCCGATGCCCGTCGGCTGGAATTGCGCTACCTGCCACTGGCCGTGCCGCAAGCATCTGCCGATGTGAACGCACCCGAGCCGGTGGTGCAAGCCGTGGTGGCCGCCGAGCTGCCCGAAGTTGTGCCCGAGGCCGTGCCTGAAGTCGTGCCAGAGGCCGTGTCAGAGCCCGAGCCCGAGCTAGAGCCCGAAGTAAGGCCCGAAACCCCCGACAGTGGCCTGCTGCCGCTGATCACCCCCGTGCCCGACGAGGCCACCAAGGTCATCGGCCCGCTGCGTATCGGCATCCCGTTGTACAACGTGTACCTCAACGAGGCCGACGAATGGTCCCGCCGCCTGCTGACCGAGCTCAGCGAGTGGTCGCTGGAGCTGCACCAGCAGCTGCCCGAATCCACCGTCTCCCTGGCGCATTCGCTGGCGGGTAGCTCGGCCACGGTGGGCTTCCAGGCGCTGTCGCAAATGGCCCGGGCGCTGGAGTCGGCGCTGGAACATGTGCAGCTGATGCCCCAGGGCACGCCCCGGCATGCCCAAATATTTACCGACGCGGCCGAAGACATCCGCCGCCTGTTGCACCAGTTTGCCGCCGGTTTCCTCAAAGAGCCCAACCCTGCTGTGCTGCAGGCCCTGCGCGACGTGCTGGAAGATGCCTCGGTGCCGGTGCCCCAGGCGGTGCCAGAGGTGCCCGAGCCCGAAGAGCACGCCGATGCACAGGAACTTGCCGAGCTGGCCTTGCTGGATGCCGTTGAGGAGCCCGTGGCCAGCGTGGAAACCGTGGAGGCCCCCGCGCCTGTCGAAGAACTTGCCGGGACGGCAGCCGCCCTGCCGTCCGACTTCGACGAAGAGATCGATCTGGAGGACGTGATCGATGTCGATCTGTTCCCCATCTTTGAAGAAGAAGCCACCGAGCTGCTGCCCCAACTGGGCGGCGCCCTGCGCCAGTGGTGGGCCCGGCCCGAAAACGGCGGTGCCCGCAACGAGGTGCTGCGCGCCCTGCACACCCTCAAAGGCAGCGCCCGCCTGGCCGGTGCCCTGCGCCTGGGAGAAATGGCCCACCGGCTGGAAACCGAGATCGAGCGCCTGGGTGCCGAGCCGCTGCAGTCGGCGCAGATCGAGCCGCTGCTGTCGCACTTCGATGCCTTGCAGACCCAGATGGACAGCCTGCGCCAGGCCCATCTGCGTGTGCCCAGCGAGGCCGAGGAGCCGCCTGCACCGCCCAAGACCGATACCAAGCCCGACGCGAAGCCCGAAACCTCGGCCATCATTACCCTGCTGACACCGGCACAGCCCGCTGCCGTGCTGCCCGCGCCGCGCCTGATGGCCCACCAGTCGGTGCGGGTGCGCTCGCAGCTGCTGGACCGGCTGGTCAACCAGGCGGGCGAGGTCATCATCACCCGCACCCGGCTGGAGACGCGCCTGGCCCAGTTGCGTGGCGCGCTGGCCGACCTGACCGGCAATCTGGACCGCATGCGCAGCCATCTGCGCGACATCGAGGTGCAGGCAGAGTCGCAAATGCAGTCGCGCCTGGCCCTGGCCAAAGACACGGCGCAGGGCTTCGACCCGCTGGAATTCGACCGCTTCACCCGGGTGCAGGAGCTGACCCGCATGATGGCCGAGTCGGTCAACGACGTGGGCACGGTGCAGCGCAATCTGCAGCGCACCATCGAGGGCACCGAGGACGACCTGGTGATCCAGGCACGCCAGGCCCGCGAGCTGCAGCGCGACCTGCTGCGCACCCGCATGGTGGAGTTTGAAGGCATTGCCGAGCGCCTGTACGCCGTGGTGCGCCAGGCCTCCAAAGACACCGGCAAATTCATCAAGCTGGACATCACCGGCGGCTCCATCGAGATGGACCGCGGCGTGCTGGACCGCATGGCCCCGGCGTTCGAGCACCTGCTGCGCAACGCCGTGGCCCACGGCATCGAGCTGCCCGATGTGCGCTTGGCGGCGGGCAAAACCGCCATCGGCAATATCCTGGTCGAGCTGCACCACGAGGGCAACGACATCTCGGTGCGTTTTGCCGACGACGGTGCCGGGCTGGACATGGAGCGTATCCGCCAGAAAGCCCTGGACCAGGGCCTGGTACAGGCCGACGCAGAGCTGAACCTGGCGGCTGTGGCCGACCTGATCTTCCTGCCCGGCTTTTCTACCGCAACGCAGATCACCGAGCTGTCGGGCCGGGGCATTGGCATGGACGTGGTGCGCGCCGAGGTGCTGGCCCTGGGTGGGCGCATTGAAACCCAAACTGCCGCCGGGCAGGGCACGCAGTTCAAGCTGGTGCTGCCCCTGACCACGGCGGTGACCCAGGTGGTGATGCTGCGCATGGGCACGCTGTCCATCGGCGTACCCGCCAACGTGATCGAGGTGGTGCGCCGTATGCCGCAGGCCGAGCTGGTCCAGGCCTACGAGACCCACACGGTAGACGTGGCGGGCGAGGCCGTGCCCTTTTACTGGGGTGGGGCGCTGCTGCAGTCTTCACGGCACAGCAGCGAGCCGACGGGTAAAAACAGCGCGGTGGTCATCTTCCGCAGCGCGGCGCAGCGCCTGGCCCTGCACGTGGACGAGGTGCTGGGCAACCAGGAGGTGGTGGTCAAGAACCTTGGCCCGCAGTTGTCGCGCCTGCCGGGCTTGTCTGGCATGTCGGTGCTGGCATCGGGTGCGGTGGTGTTGATCTACAACCCGGTGGCGCTGTCGTCGGTGTACGGCGCACAGGCCCGGCAGTGGCAAATGGGTGTGGGCGATGTTCCTGCACAGTTGGCACCCGTGCAGCACACGCCGTTGGTGCTGGTGGTGGATGACTCCATCACGGTGCGCCGCGTCACCCAGCGCCTGCTGCAGCGCGAAGGCTACCGCGTGGCCCTGGCCAACGACGGCCTGCAGGCGCTGGAGCGGCTGCAGGAAGAAAAGCCCGCGCTGGTGCTGTCCGATATCGAGATGCCGCGCATGGACGGCTTCGACCTCACCCGCAACATCCGCAGCGACGAGTCGCTGAAAGACCTGCCCATCATCATGATCACCTCGCGCATGGCCGAAAAGCACCGCGAACACGCCCGCGCCCTGGGCGTAAACCACTACCTGGGCAAGCCCTATCCGGAAGAAGAGCTCTTGAGTCTAGTGCGGCGTTACACCACCGAAACTAACAGTGTTTTAGGCCTCTAGCGCTTATTCCATCGGCGCAAGAAGCTATAAATTAGATAGCTAAGCCACTACGGAAGCGCATGCGGCTTCTTGACCACCGCGTAGCGCAACAGGGTGCGGGCGCGGGCCTCGTCGTGGGCCATGACGGGCATTGGATAGGTTTTGCCCAGCACCACCTCCGCCGCCTGCAACTCCATGGGTTTGGCCAGCCAGGGCGCGTGGATGGCGGCGTTGGGTAGTTTGGCCAACTGGGGCAGGTAGCGGCGGATGAATTTGCCCTCGGGGTCGAACTTTTCACTCTGGCTGGTGGGGTTGAAGATGCGAAAGTAGGGTTGGGCGTCACACCCGCTGGAGCTGGCCCACTGCCAGCCGCCGTTGTTGGCCGACAGATCAAAATCGTTCAGGTGGGTGGCAAAGTAGGCTTCGCCCCAGCGCCAGTCCAGCCCCAGGTCTTTCACCAAAAAGCTTGCCACCACCATGCGCAGGCGGTTGTGCATGTAGCCGGTCTGGTTGATTTGCGCCATGGCGGCATCTACCAGCGGGTAGCCGGTGCGGCCTTCGCACCAGGCGGCAAACAGGGCTTTGGCGGCCTTGCCATGCTCCCAGGCGATGCCGTCGTACTCGGGCTTGAAAGCACCTTTCGCCGCGTGCGGGAAGTTGCTCAAGATCTGCGCATAGAAGTCCCGCCACACCAGCTCGCTGAGCCACACGCTGGCCCCCTGGATGCCTTGCAGATGCAGCGGGTAGGCAGCGGCCGCCATCTGCCGGATCGACACCGTGCCAAAACGCAGGTGCACGCCCAGGTAGCTCGGGCCTTTGACGCTGGGGAAGTCGCGGGTCGCGTGGTACTGGTCCATGCGCTCGAAGAATTCCTCGAACAACTGCTGGCCACCGCTTTGCCCGGTGGGCAGCTTCAGCTGGGCCAGGTTGGTGGGCTCAAACCCCAGCGCCTGCAAACTCGGCACGGGCTGCGGATGCGGGCGTGGTGCCAGGCGCACGGCGTACTTCTCCACCGGGTAGGACTTGAGGTAGAACTCGTCCACCTTCTTCAACCAGGCATTTTTATAGGGCGTAAACACGCCATACGGGCGGCCCTGCTGGGTCAAAATTTCCCTGCGCTCAAAGACCACGTGGTCCTTGTAGGTGTGCAGCGCAATGCCCAGATGCGCCAGCGCGCCCAGCACTACGGCATCGCGGGCCAGCGCCTGCGGTTCGTCGTCGTGGTTGGCAAACACCGCCTGGGCGTGCAGCTCCTTGGCCAGTGCCGGAATCGCTTCGCGGGCGGCGGCGTGCAGGGTGATCAGGCCGCTGCCCGGCTGCAGCGCGCGCAGGGCGGCACCCAGCTCCACGACCGAGGCCTGGATGAATTCCACCCGGCGGTCGGCGCGGGGCAGGCTGTCCAGAATCTCGGTGTCAAACACAAACACGCAATGCACCTGCTGGCAGGACTTGAGCGCGTGGTAGAGCGCTGCATGGTCAAAGCTGCGCAGGTCGCGGCGGAACCAGACCAGGCCGGTGGCGAACTCTCGGGAGGCGGTTTTGGGGGGAGGGGGCGCTAGCATTCCACGATGTTAACGGCCAGCCCTCCACGCGCAGTTTCCTTGTACTTGGTCATCATGTCGGCCCCGGTTTCGCGCATGGTCTTGATGACCTTGTCCAGGCTCACAAAGTGGCTGCCGTCGCCGTGCAGGGCCATGCGGGCGGCGTTGATGGCTTTGACGGAGGCGATGGCGTTGCGCTCGATGCAGGGGATTTGCACCAGGCCGCCCACCGGGTCGCAGGTCAGGCCCAGGTGGTGTTCCATGCCGATCTCGGCGGCGTTTTCCACCTGCTCGGGGCTACCGCCCATCACCGCGCACAGGGCGGCGGCGGCCATGGAGCAGGCTACGCCCACCTCGCCCTGGCAGCCGACTTCGGCCCCGGAGATGGAGGCGTTTTCTTTGTACAGCATGCCGATGGCGGCGGCGGTGAGCAAAAAGTCGATCACCCCGCTGGGCGTAGACGTGGCCACAAAACGCACGTAGTAGTGCAGCACGGCGGGCACGATGCCTGCGGCCCCGTTGGTGGGCGCGGTGACCACGCGGCCCCCAGCGGCATTTTCTTCGTTCACAGCCAGGGCGTACAGGTTCACCCAGTCCAGCACCTGCAGCGGATCGCGCAGCGCGAGTTCGGGATTCGCGCAGAGCTTGGTGTAGAGGTCGGCAGCGCGGCGCTTGACCTTGAAGCCGCCGGGCAGCACGCCCTGGGTGCGGCAGCCGCGCACCACGCAGGCCTGCATGACGGTCCAGATTTTGTTCAGCCCTGCGTCGATCTCGGCATCGCTGCGCCAATGCTGTTCGTTGCGGCGCATCAGTTCGGCAATCGAGATGCCCGCGCCCTTGCACTGGGCCAGCAGCTCGTCGCCGCTGTGGAAAGGGTAGGGCAGCACGGTGGTGTCGGGGGCCAGCACTTTTTGTTTGTTGCCGTCGGCGGCCACCTCGTCGCTGACGATAAAGCCGCCGCCCACCGAGTAGTAGCAGCGGTTCAGCAGCTCGGCGCCGTCCGCGTCATAGGCGATGCAGCGCATGCCGTTGGGGTGGAAGGGCAGGGTCTCGCGGCGGTAAAAGGCCAGGTGGTCTTTTTCCTTGAACGCTACCGGGTGCACGCCGCCCACGCGCAGCAGGCCGGTGGTGCGGATGGCTTCCAGCATCGCGGGGATGGCTTCTACGTCCACGCTTTCCGGGTCGTGGCCCTCCAGGCCGAGCAAGACGGCTTTGTCGGTGCCGTGGCCTTTGCCGGTGGAGCCCAGCGAGCCGTACAGCTTGACCTCGACCCTGGCGCACGCACCCAGCAGGCCCTGGTGGGCCAGGGCGGAGGTGAAGATGCGGGCGGCGCGCATGGGGCCCACGGTGTGCGAGCTGCTGGGGCCGATACCGATTTTGAAGATGTCGAAAACACTGACGGCCATGGGGAGGGTCTCGCTTTTTTACCGCTGCGCGGTGAGGTAGTCGGGGTGGACAAAGTAGGGAGCGTCAGAGCGCGGCAGGGCGGCTTTGCCCCGGATCGCGTCGGCCATCTTCTCGGCCAGCATGATGGTGGGGGCGTTCAGGTTGCCGCTGATCACGTCGGGCATGATGGACGCGTCCACCACCCGCAGGTTGCCGATGCCGTGTACCCGGCCTGCGCCGTCGGTCACGGCCATGTCGTCGGTGCCCATGCGGCAGGTGCAAGACGGGTGCAGGGCGCTTTCGCCGTGCTCGCGGATGTGGGCGTCGATCTGCGCATCGGTCTGCACATCGTCCTTGGGCGACACGGCCTGGCCCCGGTATTTGTCGAACGCGGGCTGGCTGAAGATCTCGCGCGTCAGGCGGATACCGGCGCGCATTTCCTTGCGGTCCTGCTCGGTGGCCATATAGTTGAACAGGATGCGCGGCGCGTCCTTGGGGCTGGCGGTCTTGAGCGTGACGGAGCCCCGGCTGGTCGGGCGCATCGGCCCCACATGCGCCTGGAAGCCGTGGAAGCTGGCGGGCGCGCTGCCGTCGTACTGGATGGCCATGGGCAAAAAGTGGTACTGCAGATCGGGGTGCTTCACGCCTGCTTCGCTGCGGATGAAGCCGCCGGATTCGAAGTGGTTGGTGGCCCCCAGGCCGGTGCCCTTGAGCATCCATTCCGCGCCAATTTTCACCTTGGCTACCGGGTTCATGGCGCTGTACAGGGTGATGGGTTCCTTGCACTCGTACTGCACATAGGTCTCCAGATGGTCCTGCAGGTTAGCGCCCACGCCGCGCAGCGCGGCAACCACGGGAATGCCCAGTTTGCGCAGGTCGTCCGGGTTGCCTACGCCGGAGAGCATGAGCAGCTGCGGCGAGTTGATGGCGCCGCCGCACAGAATCACTTCGCGGTTGGCACGGATCAGGTCGGTGCGGTGGCCGTGGACCACCTCTACGCCTATGGCGCGCGGCGGGCTGGTTTCAGGGGCGAAGGCCACCTTGGCGACCAGCGCACGGGTGCGCACCTGCAGGTTGGGGCGCTTCATGGCCGGGCGCAGGTAGGCCATGGCGGTGCTCCAGCGGCGGCCCTTGTGCACGGTCATGTCCATCGGGCCAATGCCCTCCTGGCGGTAGCCGTTCATGTCGTCGGTGCGGGCATAGCCCGCTTGTTGTGCCGCCTCGATAAACGCGTTGTACAGCGGGTTCACGCAGGCCCCGGTGGACACGTTCAGCGGGCCGCTGTCGCCCCGGTAGGCATCGCCACCTTTGCCACGGGTTTCGGCCTTGCGGAAGTAGGGCAGGCAGTCGGCATAGGACCAGTTTTCCAGGCCCTTGTAGCTGGCCCAGCCGTCGTAATCGAGCGCATGGCCCCGGATGTAGACCATGCCGTTGATGCTGGACGAGCCGCCCAGCACCCGGCCCCGCGGGCAGTACATGGCGCGGTTGTCCATGAAGGGCTCGGGCTCGGAGTGGTAGAACCAGTTGAACTTGTCGTTGGCCAGCGGGTAGGCAAAGGCCGAGGGCATGTGGATGAAGATGCTGCGGTCGCCTGGCCCGGCTTCGAGCAGCAGCACTTTCACGTCGGGGTCTTCGGTCAGGCGGTTGGCCAGTACGCAGCCCGCCGAGCCTGCGCCGACGATGATGTAGTCGAAGTTTTCGTTGTCCATTTAGCGGTACCCGCAGGCGACTTCGCCCAGTTCCACGTACACGGTTTTCAGCTGGGTGTAGTGCTCCAGCGCGACCATGCTGTTTTCATGGCCAATGCCGGACTCGCCCGCACCGCCAAAGGGGATCTCGATGGGCGTGATGTTGAAGTTGTTGATCCAGCAAATACCGGCTTTCAGGCGCGCCGCCACGCGGTGGCCCCGGGCCCCATCGCGGGTGAACACGCCTGCGGCCAGGCCAAAACGGGTGGCGTTGGCGCGCTGTACCACCTCGGCCTCGTCGTCAAACACCAGCAAGGCCATCACCGGGCCGAAGATTTCTTCTTGCACGATGGCCATGCTGTCTGTGCAGTCGGCAAAGATGGTGGGGGCGACGAAGTAGCCGTTCTCACAGCCCGCCACCTTCACCGCTGTGCCGCCGCAGACCAGCGTGGCACCACCTTGGACACCCGCATCGATGTAGCCCATCACCTTGTCGCGGTGGGCGGCAGAGATGAGTGCGCCAACTTCCGTGTCGGGATCTTTCGGGTCGCCCACGCGCAGCAGCAAGGTGCGCTCTTTCAGGCGGGCCAAAAACTTATCGGCAATGCTGCGCTGCACAAAAACGCGGGTGCCGTTGGTGCAGATTTCGCCCTGGGTGTAGAAGTTGGCCATCATCGCGGCGGTCACGGCCTGCTCGAAGTCGGCATCGTCAAACACGATCAGCGGCGACTTGCCGCCCAGCTCCATGGTGACCCGTTTCAGGGTGGCGGCGGCGCTGGCCATGACGCGCTTGCCGGTGGGGATGGAGCCGGTGACAGACACCTTGGCCACGCCCGGGTGGGCCGCCAGCAGCGCGCCGGTGGTGCCCCGGCCTTGCAGCACGTTAAACACACCGGGGGGCACACCGGCCTCCAGGTAAATCTCGGCCAGCTTCACGGCGGTCATGGGCGTGAGCTCGGACGGCTTGAAGATCATCGCATTGCCTGCCGCCAGCGCGGGCGCAGACTTCCAGCAGGCGATTTGGATGGGGTAGTTCCACGCGCCAATCCCCACGCACACGCCCAGGGGCTCGCGCCGGGTGTAGGCAAAGGCGTTTTTCAGCGGGTACTGGGCACCGGCCAGGGTGGCGGCGGCTCCGGCAAAGTATTCAATGCAGTCGGCTCCGCTGGCAACGTCGACCACGCAGGCTTCCTGCCAGGGCTTGCCGGTGTCTTGCACCTCGATGGCGGCCAGGGTGTCGTTACGTTCGCGCAGCAGCTGGGCGGCGCGGTGCAGGATGCGGCCGCGCTCGGTGCCGGTCATGGCCGACCAGATGGCAAAGCCCGCCTCGGCGGCGGCCACGGCGGCGTTGACATCGGCTTCACCGTTGTCGTGCACCCCGGCAATCACGGCGCCGGTGGCGGGGTTGAGGGTGTCAAAACGTTCGCCATTGCCATGTGTGGTTTGGCCATTGACGAAGCTGGGGATCAGGGATGCAGTCATAGAAAAATCTCGGAAAAATATCAGCGCAAAACTACGGTCTTCATGCCGTTGATGAACACCCGGCGCTCCAGCACAAAACGCATGGCGCGCGACAGCACCAGGCTTTCCACCAGGCGGCCGGCTTGCGACAAATGCTGGGGCGTGTCGGCGTGGTCTACGCGCTCAACCGACTGCTCGATGATGGGGCCTTCGTCCAGGTCGGTGGTGGCAAAGTGGGCGGTGGCGCCGATGAGCTTCACGCCCCGGTCAAAGGCCTGCTGGTAGGGCTTGCCACCTTTGAAGCCGGGCAGGAAGGAATGGTGGATGTTGATGACGCGTCCATGCAGCTCGTGGCATAACTCTTCGCTCAGCACCTGCATGTAGCGGGCCAGCACCACGTACTCGGCATCGGCGTCCAGAATCAGCTGCTTGAGCTTGGCTTCTTGGGCGGGCTTGGTGTCGGCGGTGATGGGCAGGTGGTGGAAGGGGATGCCCTCGGCGGCGGCGATGGGGGCCAGGTCGGGGTGGTTGGAGACGATGGCGACGATGTCCATCTTGATCTCGCCACGCCGCAACTGGGCGAAGAGCTCGCTCAGGCAGTGGTCGAACTTGGACACCATGATCAGCACGCGGGTGGGTACGGCCAGGTCGTGCACCTGCCACTGCGCCTGCGGAAAGCCCACCGCCAGCTCGGAGAACGCGCTGTGCAAGGCTTGTACCGAGCTGGTCAGGCTGAACACGCTGCGCACGTAAAAACGCTCGGTGCTGTGGTCGTCAAACACCGAAAACTGCTCGATATAAGCCCCGTGCTGGTTCAGCAAATGCGAGACGGCGGCTACCTGGCCCTGGTCGCTGCCGCAGGCCAGGTTCAGGCAGTAATGGGTGGCTTGGGCGGTGGTCATGGGGTGTTGGAAGTGGAGTGGCTGGTCGTACTCCCTCTCCCACAAGCGGGAGAGGGTGGGGGTGGGGGCTTATTTCAGGGACGCGGTAACAGCCGCCAAGCCGTCTTTGCCGTCCAGGGTGGTCACGCCCTTGAGCCAGCCTTCCAGCACGCCGGGGTTCTTCTTCAGGTAGGTGCGGGCGGCGTCGTTGGGCTTGGCTTTGTTGATGATGTCCACCATCACCATGTTCTCAATCGTGGTGGTGAACTGCAGGTTTTTCAGCAGCGTGGCCACGTTGGGGCAGCGGGTTTCATAACTGGGCGGGATGGCGGTAAAGACTTTGGACTCGCCGTAGTTGGGGCCAAAGCCGCTGGTGTCGCCACCTTCGAGGTACTTCATCTTCATCTGCACGTTCATGGGGTGCGGCTCCCAGCCCAGGAACACGATGGGCTTGCTGGAGCGGCCTGCGCGCTGCACTTCGGCCAGCATGCCCGCTTCGCTGGACTCGACCATCTTGAAGCCCTTGAGTCCGAATTCGTTTTTGTCGAGCATGCCCTGGATGATCAGGTTGCCGTCGTTGCCGGGTTCGATGCCGTGGATCTTGCCGTCGAGTTCGGTTTTGAACTTGGCGATGTCGGCAAAGGTCTTCAGGCCCTTGTCATACAGGTAGGCGGGCACGGCCAGGGTGTACTTGGCGCCGACCAGGTTGGGGGTGTCCAGCACCTTGATCTGGCCGGCCTTGACGAAGGGCTCGATGATCGGTGTCATGGTGGGGTTCCAGTAGCCCAGGAAGGCATCGATCTGCTTGGACTTGATGCCCGCAAACGTGATCGGCACCGAGGCGATGGTCACTGTGGGCTTGTAGCCCAGGCCCTCGAGCACCACCGAGGCCAGGCCGGTGGTGGCGGCAATGTCGCTCCAGCCCACGTCGGCAAAACGCACGGCTTTGCAGCTGGCGGGGTCGGCGGCAAATACCATTTGCGTGCAGAGGGTGGCGGCAGTGATAACGGCAAGTTTGAGTTTCATGACCAGTTCCTTGGAGGTGAGGCTAAGACACCCCGGACTTTCACAGGTTGACACGCCAGAACTTGACTGAGAACGACGCGGAGTTGTTCCAGGGCGGCAGTGCCAAAAAACAGGTAAAAATACGGGTACTAAATCAGCCATTTGCGCTTATTCAATAGGCGCAAGTAGCTATTTATTAGATAGCAAAGAATGGCGTGGATGCTAGAGGCGGGTTTAACGTGAAAGTTAACCGCGCTGCAGCACCCAGGCCGCAAACGGGGCCAGCAGGCCGTCGGCACGGGCCTCTACCGTGGCCAGCAGGGGCTGCCAATCGGCGGGTGGCACGTACTTTTGGGGGCTGGCCGAGAAGTTGAGCACCGTGAGCGTGTGCGGGGTGGCCAGGGTGATGACTTCGGTGGCAGTATCGGCTGCCACCTGTACCTGGTCGCGCTGGCGCGGCCCCAGCCAGCCGCTGCGTTTGAGGGCGATGAGCTGGCGGTACAGGGCCAGGATGGCCTGGTTGTCCGGCGCGTCCAGCAAATGCCATTGCAGCTTGGACGCCTCGAAGGTGCTGCGCGCATGCGGGTCGGGCGGCTCGATGCCGTCGGCATTGTCAAAAGCAAAGTCTGCCTTGCGGCCCGCGCGCACGCCGTCGATCAGCGCCTGGTCTTGGAAGTCTTCAAAGAACAAGAACGGCGCAGTCTCGCCATACTCCTCGCCCATGAACAGCATGGGCACAAACGGGCTGGCCAGCACCGCGGTGATGCCCAGCAGCGCCTTGGCCCGGCCATGGGTGGCCAGCATGCGGTCGCCCCGCAGGCGGTTGCCCACCTGGTCGTGGTCCTGGATGTGCACCACGTGTTCATGGCCCTGGGTGCTGGCCGCATCGGTGCCCAGGAAAAATTTGTAGATCTGGTCAAAGCGGGTGCCGTCCAGCACAAAGCCGTCGCGCAGGGCTTTTGCCACGTCGGCAAAGCTGCCAAAGTTGGCGTAGTGGCGGCCCGTCTCGCCGGTGAGTTTGGCAAACACGGCGTGGTTCAGGTCGTCGTTCCACTGGCTGTGGTAACCAAAGCCCTGCTCGGATGTCACAAAGCGGTTGTTGCGCAGGTGCTCGGCAATCATCAGCACCTCGCGGCCCTGGGCCTGGCCGATGCGGCGGGCCAGGGCTGTGCATTCGCGCAGGATGTGCACCGGCATCACGTCAAATATCAGCGATACCGCGTCCATGCGAAAGCCGTCAAAGCCGATGTCTTCCAGCCAGTAGCGGGTGTTTTCCAGGAAGAACTCGCGCACGCCGTGGTTGTACTCGCCGTCAAAGTTGATGGCCGCCCCCCAGGGCGTGGCCGCGCTCTTGGTGTAGGGCGCAAACGCCCCGGTGTAGTTGCCCTCGGGGCCGAAATGGTTGTAGACCACATCCAGGATGACGGCCATGCCGTGCGCATGGGCGGCTTCGATGAAGGCTTTGAGGTCGGCATAGCTGCCGTACGCGGCGTGCAGGGCAAACAGGCACACGCCGTCGTAGCCCCAGTTGCGCTCGCCCGGAAATGCCGCCAGCGGCAGCAGTTCGATGGCGGTGATGCCGAGGTCGCGCAGGTGGGGCAGCTTGTGCTGCGCAGCGGCCAGGGTGCCCTCGGGGGTGAAGGTGCCCAGGTGCAGCTCATAAATGATGGCGTCTTCCATCTTCACGCCCGCCCAGCCCGGACTGTGGGCGGGCATGGTATCCACTACCATCGACGGGCCGTGCACGCCCTGCGGCTGCAAGTGTGATGCCGGGTCGGGGAAACGCTGGCCGTCCACCTCCAGCCAGTACAGCGTGCCGGGCGGCAGCCGGTCGGTCTCGGCATGCCAGTAACCCACCGCATCGGCGGTCAGGGTGATGCGGCCCGGCGGCTCGACCAGCAGCACGCTGAGGCGGGTTTTTTGCGGGGCAAAGACCCGGAATGCCGAGCGCCCGTCGGCGGTAATGTGGTGGCCTATGGCTGCCATGGTGTGTGTCTTCAGCTGGGGGAGACGATGGTAGCAGGCACCCACATCCGCACAACTCAGGGCTTCACATACGACTTGGTGCTGTACAGCGCGGCATCGAGTTTGCGCAACACGGGCAGGCCGGTTGTGGCGTCTTTGGTCTGTTTGTCGATGTAGGCCTGGAACACGTCGGAATCGAGCACGCCGATGTCGAGTCGGCGCGCGGCGGGCACGGCGGCCAGGGTGGTGTAGCCATCGCCACCGGTGGCGTTGAAGCTCAGGACAAACAGCTTGTAGGTCTTGGCCAGGTCGAGTGCAGCCCAGTTACCCGTGCTGGCGTTGCGCACCTCGATATTGGTGACGCGGCTGCCCCGGGCCTGGGTGGCGTTCACGTCAAAACGCAGGCCGCCGGTGTAGGGGTAGGGGCCGGTGGAGCCGCCGGTACCGTACACCGCGTGCATGCCGTCTTCCAGCATGCTCTTGACCTCTTGGCCGGTGATCTCCAGGCGGAACAGCATGTTGCCGAAGGGCAGCACTTCGATAACGTTCGCAGCGGTGACATTGCCGTTCAGTGGCACCCGCACGCCGCCGCCGCTTTGCAGCGAGATGTCGGCCCCGCCGTACTGCGCGTTGGCTACTTCCAGGTACGACTGGGCTACCAGCTGCTGGATGTCGCCGCCCCGCAGGCCCACTTCGCCCAAGGCGTTGCAGGCTGCGCTGGAGCGACCGTAATCGGTGGTGCCGACCCCGCCCGGGACACGGCGCGAGCACAGCTCTTGCGGCACGGTGGCCACCAGGCTCTTGCTGAACACGTCCACCTTGTCCTTGAACGGTTTGAGGGTGGCGGCGGCGGCGGTGCTGGGGGTGGTTACCCGCAAAAATCCGCTGGCGGCTACGTCGGCCAGGATGCTGGCTTTTTGCGCTTCGGTGGCGGCCACACCGGCCACGGTAAAGCTGTCGCCGATCAACACATGCGGCGTGCCGGTGCAGCTGGTGACATCGCCATGTGCGTCGAAGGCCACCTTGAGTTCACCCACCACCTGGCTGTACTCCCAGGCCTGCACCAGGCAGACCTTTTTGCCGTCTTTGTTGCTGAGCTGCGTGGGGTAAGCGCCTGCGGGCGAACCTACGCCATACGTGGTGAGGTTGTTGGGGCCGAGCAGGGTGTGCGAATCGCCGCCCACCACCACATCCACGCCGCTGAGTTTGGCGATGACCGCCTGGTCGTATTGGTAGCCGATATGGCTCATCACGATGATCTTGTCGATGCCCCTGGCGCGCAGCGCGTCGATCTCGCGCTGCGCGGCCACGGTTTCGTCTTCGAACGTGGTGTCCGGGTCGGGCATGGACGATGCCTTGGTCTTGGCCGCAATCGTCAGGCCCACCAGGCCGATCGCCTGGCCGCCGCGCTGGAGCACCGTCGATTTGTTGACGTAGCCCGGCACCTTGGCCGGAAACATCACCGAGCTGGCACCAAAATTGACGTTGGCGCTGAGCACCGGTGTCTTGCAGCTGCCCTTGTGCAGCAGGTCGATGAAGCTCTTGACACCGCTGTCCCCCTTGTCGAACTCGTGGTTGCCCAGCGTGAACGCATCGAAGCACACGGTGTTCATCATGGCGGCATCGGCCTCGCCATTGGCACCTGCACGGTTGAAGTACAGCGTGCCCGTTTGCGCGTCGCCCGCGTGCAGCTTGAGCACGTTGGTCGACTTGGCCGCCAGTTCGTCAATCGCCGCTGTGACGCGGGGAAAACCACCGACGCTGGCGGTGACCGCACCGGCTGCGCCACCGGTGGTGGTTTTGAGCTGCAGCACCTTGTTTTTGCTGTCCAGGTTGGAGTGGTGGTCGTTGATGTGCAGGATGGTGAGCTCCATCGGCTGCGACGGGTTGCCGCCGCCACCGCAAGCGGTCAACACGACAGAAGCGACAAGGCCAAGAGCGAAAGCGTAAGAGGTGCGTTTCAAGGTGCGTCCTTCAGGATTCGAAAGTGCCCATGCTATGGAGTGGCCATGAAAACGGCGTGACATGCTGTCGCGGTTTCCAGCCAACCGCGCTGGGTACGGGAGGGTGTTGGATGGAAGCGCTCAACGCCCTCATCTATCAAATACTGTATCAATCTATATCAATATTTGTATACATTGAAACTTAATAACGCATTGTTTACAGATGGAGACGAGCCAGGCTGTGGCTGATGGGTAGGCCGATGCAGCGATTGCTGGAACCTCCCTCCATCAACCCCCGCCGCCGCGCCCTGCCGATAGAATGAGTTGTAAACAAAAAGATACATCTCATGGGCTTGCGACTTAAATTCAATCTGGTTCTGGTACTGGTGTTTCTGGCAGGGTTTTTGGCCGCCGGGGCGGTGTCGCGCCAGCTGTTGCAAGACAACGCCCGCGACGAAGTGGTGCGCAATGCCCGGCTGATGATGGAAACCGCCGGGGCGGTGCGCAACTACACCATCACCCAGGTGCAGCCGCATCTGCTCAAGCAGCTCGAAGAGGTGTTTTTGCCGCAAACCGTGCCCGCCTACGCGGCCACCGAGACCCTGAACCAGCTGCAAAAGAACTACCCCGAGTACAGCTACAAAGAGGCGGTGCTCAACCCCACCAACCCGCGCGACCGCACGGCCGACTGGGAGGCGGATGTGGTCAACCAGTTCCGCCAGCACGAGGCGGTGCGCGAGATCGTGGGTGAGCGGCCGTCGCTCACCGGGCGCAGCCTGTATATCGCCAAGCCCATCCAGATCACCAACGGGGCCTGCCTGCAGTGCCACAGCGTGGCCGCTGCTGCGCCGCCCACCATGCTGAAGATCTACGGCGCGGCCAACGGCTTTGGCTGGAAACACAACGAAATCGTGGGGGCGCAGGTGGTGTCGGTGCCGATGGAGGTGCCCCTGGCCCATGCCGACCGGGCTTTTACCGCCTTTATGGCCTCGCTGGCCGGGGTGTTTGGGGTGGTGTTCATCGTGCTCAATGTGATGCTGAGCTGGCTGATCGTGCGGCCCATCCGGCGCATGTCGCTGGCGGCAGACGGCATTTCCACCGGCGACTTCAGCCAGCCCGAGTTCAGCGAAAAAGGCGGTGACGAAGTCGCCGTGCTGGGCAGTTCCTTCAACCGCATGCGCCGCAGTCTGGAAAAGGCCATGCAGATGATGGACGACTAAGCCCATGGCGGAGCCCGGCGCAGCGCCCCCACCACCACCCTTACCGGCCCCGGCTGACACGTCCAGCCTGCCGGTGGGTTACCGCATGCTCGAGTACCAGATCCAGAGCGTGCTGGGTAGCGGCGGCTTTGGCATCACCTACCTGGCCCGCGATGACAACCTGGACCTCACGGTAGCCATCAAGGAATACTTTCCCAGCGGCCTGGTGGCCCGGGGCGAGAACCACGCGGTGGTGGTGCGCGAAGGCCACCACAGCGCGCAGGTCAAGTATGACTGGGGGCTGCAGCGTTTTCTGGATGAGGCCCGGGCCCTGGCCTCGTTCCGCCACCCCAACATCGTGCGGGTGCTGCGCTATTTCAAGCACAACGACAGCGCCTACATCGTGATGGAGTACGAGGTGGGCCAGCGCCTGAAGCGCTGGGTACCCCACCAGGCGCCGCTGACCCGCGAGGCGCTGCTGTCCATCGTCCACCCGCTGCTCGACGGCCTGGACGCGGTGCACCAGACCGGCTTTTTGCACCGCGACATCAAGCCCGACAACATCTATGTGCGCGCCGACGGCACCCCGGTGCTGCTGGACTTTGGTGCGGCCCGCCGCGTCAGCAGCGACAGCGCCATGACCAACATCATCAGCCCGGGTTTTGCGCCGTTTGAGCAGTACCACTCACAGGGCAAGCAGGGCGCCTGGACCGACATTTATTCGCTGGGTGCGGTGATGTACTGGATGACCACCGGCGAGAAGCCCACCGAGTCGGCTGCCCGCGTGGCGCAAGACAGCATGCCGCCCGCGTCCAGCCTGGCAGATGCCGGGGTGTTTGGGGCCAAATTGCTGCAGGCCATCGACTGGGCCCTGCTGCCCGATGAAAACCGCCGCCCGCAGTCGGTCGCCTTGTTCCGTGCCGCCCTGGTCGAGGCTGCCAAGCCGCAGGCCAACGACCTGCTGGACTTCTCCCTGGCCCCAGATAACGGCCTGACCAACCGCAGCGCCGCCGCCCGTATTCCGGCCGACCAGCGGCGCAACCTGCTGTGCACCATTTTGTTTTTGGACCTGGTGGGTTATTCGATCCGCTCGGTGGACGGCCAGGTGGCGCTGAAGAAGGTGTTCAACGGCTTGATCGTCAAGGCCTTGCACGGCATTGCCGAAGAAACCCGCATCGCCATCGACACCGGCGACGGCGCGGCGATCTGTTTCCTGGGCGACCCCGAGGAGGCCTTGCAGTCGGCCATGCTGCTGCGTGACCTGCTGGCGCAGCGCTACGGCAGCCATCTGGCGGTGCGCATGGGCCTGCACATGGGGCCGGTGCGCATCATTTCGGACATCAACGCGCGGGTAAATGTGGTGGGCGACGGCATCAACGTGGCCAAGCGGGTGATGGACTTTGCCCAGGCCAACCAGCTGCTGGTGTCGCGCTCGTACTTTGATGTGATCTCGCGCATCACCGACAGCACGGCCGCGCTGTGCCGCTACCTGGGCCCGCACGAGGACAAGCATGGCCGCCTGCATGAGGTGTATGCGGTGGAAGGCCATGCGCCGGGCACCGAGACCACGTTAAAGATCAGCCCACAGGGCCGTACCGCCTACACCACCACGGTGCGTCTGCAGACCGCCAATGTGCTGGCACCCGAGCAAGTGCTGGAGATCGAAACCGAGCTGTCGCGCCATATCGGCCCGCTGGCGCGGGTGCTGGTGCGCAAGGTGCTGCCGCTGGCGCAAAACATCGCCCATCTGCGCGAAACCCTGGCCCCGGCCATCCAGGAGTCGCGCACGCGGGCCTCATTTTTGGCCGGGACCCCTGCCGTAGGCCCAGGGCAGGCCGGTAGCAAGACGGTACCCAGCGGCTTCCAGGCATCGACCGGTGCCGCAAGCCTGCCTACCGATGGATTGGGTTCGCGGCCCATGCCTCTAAGCCAAGGACCGAGCCAACCGGTCGCCAGCCAGTCGGCATCCCAGCTGCAGTCGCAGTCCCAGTCGTTTATGCACCCGTTTGCCATCAGCGCCGACGAGCTGGCCACCATCGAGCTGACACTGGGAAAATTCATCGGCCCCATCGCCCGGGTGCTGATCCGCAAAAAGGCCGGGCACTGCACCAGCTTCAAGGACTTCATCGCCACCATCGCCCAGACCATCGACAGGCCTGACCAGCGCGAGCAGTTCCTCCAGGCTCTCAAGCGCGCACTGCCCAAGCGCACCTACTGATCAATTTATAAGAAATATGCCTCCAGCGCTTATGGAATAAGCGTGAGCAGCTATCAGAAGAGTAGCGAGCCCGGCGGCGGATCAGGCGGCCCGCATCACCGGGCCAGGCCGCTCCTGCCAGTTGCTGGCGCGCGGCTTGGCGGTGGCAGCTGCGTGGCTGCGGCGCTCTTCGCTGGGCGACTGGCCAAACAGGCTGCGGTAGGCCTTGCAGAAGTGCGACGACGACTGGAAACCACAGGCCACCGTGACCTGCATGATGGGCATGCTGCTGTGCGTCAGCAGCTCCTGGGCGCGGCGCAGGCGCAGGTTCATGTAGTACTGCGCCGGGTTCATGCTGAAGTAGCGGTGGAACAGGCGCTCCAGTTGGCGCAGCGACAGGTTGATGGCACTGGCCAGCTCGGCCAGGGGCAGGGGTTCTTCGATGTTGGCGGCCATGATCTCGGCGGCCTCGGTCAGGTGCTGGTAGCCGGGGCCGATGCACTCGGGCTGGGGGATGCGCTGGCGGTCTTTGCTGGCGCGCAGGCGTTCGATGATGAACTGCTCGGACACGTCCATCACCAGCTTGGCGCCAAAGCGCTCGCGCATCAGGTGCAGCATCAGGTGCAGCGGGCTGGTGCCGCCCGAGCAGGTGATGCGGTCGCGGTCGACGATGAAGACTTCGGTGGAAAACTGCACCTTGGGGAATTCTTCGCTGATGGCGGCCAGGTTTTCCCAGTGGATGGCGCAGCGGTAACCGTCCAGCAGCCCGGCATGGGCCAGCGCAAACGCCCCCGTGCACAGAGAACCCATGGTGGCACCCGCTGCAGCACATTGGCGCAGCAACTGGCGCACCGTGTCGTCGGTGGCCTGGCGCACGTTGACCCCGCCGCAGACAAACACCATGTGGCAATCGGCCAGCCCCCCTACGCCAGCGGTATCGCCCGCCGCACTGACGGCCAGGCCGTTGCTGGCCACGGCGGCTTGCTCGCCGGGGCTGACTACGCTCCAGCGGTACAGGGGCTGGCGGCTGATGTAGTTGGCCATGCGCAGGGTTTCCACCGCGTTGGCAAAGGCGATCATCGAATACTCGGGCAGCAGGATGAAGCCAACGTGGATCGTACCGGCCACGGCCTGCGGGTCATTGGCGCCCACGGCGGCAGCCGGGGTGGATTCGGGGGAGTTGCGAGGCACGGTTCGGGGCACGGTACGGTTCCTTAACTTTCTCTATTTTTGCGGGCCACGCCGAAGCTTTCGGTGAGCCGGTCCAGGATGATAGCCAGCAAAACCACGGCCAGCCCGCTCTCAAACCCGAGGCCGATGTCCAGCCGCTGGATACTGGCCAGCACGTCGTTGCCCAGGCCGCCCGCGCCCACCATGGACGCGATGATGACCATGGACAAGGCCATCATGATGGTCTGGTTGACCCCGGCCATGATGGTGGGCAGGGCAATCGGCAGCTGCACCTTGAACAGCAGCTGCGTCGCGGTGCAGCCAAAGGCGTTACCGGCTTCGACCTGCTCGGAGCTGACCTGGCGGATGCCCAGGCTGGTCAGGCGCACCACCGGCGGCATGGCGAAGATCACGGTGGCAATCGTGCCGGGCACGCGTCCCAGGCCGAACAGCATGGCTGCAGGGATCAGGTAGACGAAAGCCGGCATGGTTTGCATGAAGTCCAGGATGGGGCGCACGGTGGCGTTGATGTGGTTGTTGCGGGCACACCAGATGCCCAGCGGGATGCCAAAAATCAGGCTGATGATGGTGGCCGACAGCGTCAGCGCCAGGGTCACCATGGTTTGCGGCCAGAAGCCGGTCACCACAATCAGCATCAGGGCTAAAGCAACAAACACGCCAAACTTCCAACCCAGGCGGCGCCAGCCCACCACGGTGGCCACCAGAATCACCAGCCAGAAGGGAATGGCCAGCATGCCTTGTTCGATGGACTGGGCAAAACCTTCGACCACCACGCCGATGGAGTCGAACACGGTGGCGCTGTTGTCCAGCAGGCTTTTGACCCCGGCGTTGACCCACTTGCCCAGGGGGAGCAGGTTGCGGGTGGCTTCGGTGACTTGGGTGAGCAGATCAGACATGGCGGGCCTCTTGGGACATTTTGACGAGCAGGCTACGGGCAGAAATGCAGCCCAGGCATTGTTCGGCATCGTTGAACACGCCGACGGGTTGGTCGCCACCAAGCACCAGCTTCATGGCTTCGGGCAGCGGGGTAGACCAGGGCAGGCGCGGCCCACCGGTGTAGGAGTGGCCGTTCAGCATTGGGTCGAGCAGATCGGCTGCGGTGAGGTAACGCGAGGTGTCCACACCTTCAAAGAAGCGGCGCACGTAATCGTTGGCGGGTTTGGTGATGATCTCGTGGGCGGTGCCCTCTTGCACCAAATTGCCGCCTTCCATGATGGCGATGCGGGTGCCGATGCGCAGGGCTTCCTCCAGATCGTGCGACACAAACAGCACGGTACGCTGCTGCTTTTTTTGCAGCTCCAGCATCAGGCCCTGCATTTCTACCCGCTTGAGCGGGTCAAGTGCGGAGAAGGCTTCGTCCATCAGCAAAATGTCGGGGTCCACCGCCAGGGCGCGGGCCAGGCCTACACGCTGCTGCATGCCGCCTGAGAGCTGCGATGGAAATTTGGCCGCATAGGTTTGCAGGCCGACCTGGCCGAGCACTTCCATGGCGCGGGCCTCGCGGGTTTTGCGGTCTGTTCCGGCCATTTCCAGGCCGAAGGCGGCGTTATCGAGCACGTTGCGGTGCGGCATGAGGGCGAACGACTGGAACACCATGGCCACCCGCTTGCGCCGCCACTTCACCAGTTCGGGCAGGGACAGCTTGGCGATGTCTTCGCCGTCGATGTTGATGGACCCCGACGATGGCTCCACCAGCCGGTTGATCAGACGGATCAGCGTGGACTTACCCGAGCCCGACAGGCCCATGAGCACATAGATCTCACCCGCAGCCACATCAAAGCTGACTTTGTTGACCCCGACCACGTGGCCGGTGGTGGCAAACACCTCGTCTTTGCTGCGCCCTTCGGCCAGCATTTTTTGGGCGGGGGCTATATTGCTGCCAAATATCTTGTATAAATTTCTAACACTGATCTTGGGCTGGGACATCGCGGGTCTCCGAGAATTGGGTACGACAAAGCACGTTGGAATATTTATTATTAGCAAACAGCGTGCCACCATTTTCTGGCGAAATATTGATCTAGAACATAGGGTAAATCCATGAGAAATTTAAGATGGCGGAGGGACTTGCACCAATATTGGGTTTGATTAACTTCAAGATACAAAAAAGCCCGCCAAAACAGGATGTCAGGCGGGCTTTTTGCACCGTCTTGTGCGTAGATGCGCTCCTTTAGGCTAGCGATCCATGACGATGTCACTCGTCGGCTTGCTGCAACAAGGCAAAAACCAACCCTGGTCGATTTCCCGCTGGCGAATACCACCGGCATGTTTCATATCCACCGTACCCGATATTTTTTTGGTTTTGCAGGTGCCGCATGCACCACCACTGCAAGACGATGGCAAACGGAATCCGGCGGCGACAGAAGCCTGCAATACAGTTTGATCTGAAGGGCAGGTAAATGACTTGCCCATTTTCTGTAGATCAACTTTGTACGTGATTTCGGTATTTTCTATTGGAGCTTCTTGATTATCTGGCGCGTGTGCCGCATCGGCCACCAGGGTTTCAAAAGAAAAGCTTTCTTCGCGGTAGCGCGGCATGTCAAACCCGGCACCGGCCAGCAGGCCGCGCACCGCCGCCATGAATGGGGCCGGGCCGCAGGTATACACATCGCGTTGCATGAAGTCGGGGGCGATGTGGGCCAGGCGGGCCGCGTCCAGCCGACCCAGGTGCCCGGCATAGTTGCTGCCGGGCGTGTGCTGTTCGCAGACCAAAGCAATCCGAAAGTGCGGCATGTTGCGCGCCATCAGGGTCAGTTCTTCGGCAAACAGCACGTCTGCGGGGGTGCGGGCGCAGTGCACAAACACAATGTCGGCATCGCTGCCCAGGTCGTGCAGGGCGCGGGCCATGGACATCAGTGGCGTGACACCGCTGCCGCCGGACAGGAATAAATAGCTTTTGGCGGGCGACTTGAAGCAGCTGAACTCGCCCGACGGCCCCATCGCGCCCAGTTCCATGCCGACGCGCACGTTATCGTGCAGCCAGTTGGATACGGTGCCGCCGGGTACGCGCTTGACGGTGATGCTCACCAGGTCGGGCCGGGTGGGTGTGCTCGACAAGGTGTAGCAGCGGTTGATTTTTTCGCCGCCGATCTCCAGCTCCAGGGTGAGAAACTGGCCGGGCAGGTAGCGGAAGTTGCGCGGGCCGTTGGCGGCCAGCACAAAGGTCTTCACATCGTGGGTTTCCTGGCGGATGTGCACGCAGCGCAGGGTTTCGTCCTGGTCGGAGTTCCAGGGCGAGGACACCGGGGCCGCGAAGTCGGGGGCGTAAGAATGGGAGGCGAAATGGGTAGGCATGTGCGGCTTTGGTCAGTTCAACGCGTCAGGGCGCTCAGGCGGTTCACGTACCAGTTGCAAAACTTCTCCACCAGGCCTTCGGTGAACGGCGAGTACGGGCCGGGCTGGTAAGCCCCGGTGGAGATGCCGATCTGCGACTCTTCCACCAGGCGGCGGTCCTGGTCGTTGGTGGCGTTCCACACGGCGGTGAGGTTTTCTTTGGTGTAGTCCACGCCCTCGACTGCGTCTTTGTGCACGCACCAGGTGGTGCGCACCAGGGTCTTGGTGGCCGAGATCGGCAGCACGGTAAAGCTGACGATGTGGTCGCTCATGAAGTGGTGCCAGGAGTTGGGCTGTGTCCAGAACGACAGGCCACCCAGCGCCGGGTCCACAAAGTCGGCCAGCAATTTTTTGGAAGCCACTTCTGCGTTCATGGTTTGCGACTGGCCCGAGCGGTCGATCGGCAGGCGCTGGGTACGGAAGCCGGTGACGCGGTCGTCCAGCGAGTCGATTTCGGCCGAGGGCAGGCCCATGCCTTCCCAACGCTCGTGGTTGGCGGCCATGATGTCCTGGAAACGCTGCAGATCGGCCTTGTTGTGCTCATCGGGCTGGTAACCAAAGCCGTACTCGTAGAGCGAAATCGTTAGCTCGGGGTGGTTGCTCACGCAGTGGTAACACTCGCGGTTGTTCTCCATCGTGAGTTTCCAGTTGCAGTCTTCCACGATGTCAATCTGCGCCGCCACCTTGCACTGGCTGAGCTGGTGCGGGGCGATGTAGGGCGTCATCTCGGCGGCCATCTGTTCGAAGTCTTCTGGCGGGTTCTCGGCCAGGCAGATGAACAGCAGCCCGGCCAGGTTGCGGATGTGCACGGGCTTCAAGCCCAGGCCGCTGGAGTCGAAGTCGTCGCCCATGTGCTTGGCGTGGATCAGCTTGCCGGTCAGGTCGTAGGTCCACTGGTGGTAGGGGCAGACGATGTTGCCCACTACGCCCTGCTGGCTGGCGCACAGGCGCGAACCACGGTGGCGGCAGACGTTGTGGAAGGCCTGGATCTTCATGTCGTCGTCGCGCACGATCAGGATGGAGTTGTTGCCAAAGTCCACGGTGATGTAGTCACCGGCCTCGGGTACCTGCGGCTCCACCGCGACAAAGATCCAGTGCTTGCCAAAGATGTGCTCCATATCGGCCTGCAGGATGGTGTCGCTGAGGTAGAACGGGGCTTCCAGGCTGTAGCCGGGGCGGCGGCGGGCCAGCAGTTCGCGGGTCAGCAGGGATTGCGCGGAAAGGGTGGTGTGCGTGTTCGTCATGGGAGTGCCTCCTCAAAATGTCACAAGAGAATGGGTGCGCAGGTAATCAAGAACTGCTTGGGCTTTGGTGTCGGCGCTGCCGGTCTGGAGCACCATGCCGCCGGTAGAGGGCGATTCGATGGCCCCCAGCATGCGGGCATGGCCGGATTGCACGGTCTTGGCCTCCAGCAGCTTGCGCCGCTTGCGGGTGGCGACCAGCGTGCCGCAGGGCAGGGCATGGGCCACGCTGGCGGCCGCAGTACGCACGATCTTGCCCGCCAGGGCATCGGCCAGGGAGTGGCGCAGCGCCACGGGTGCGGCCGCGCTGATGGCCAGCACCGCCGGAGCCTGTACCTTCAAACGCCGCCGCGCGCCTTTGGGCAGGGCCTGGGTCACGATCCAGCCGCTGCCGTCGGCTTCTAGACTCAGCACGTCGGTCACCACGGGCCGCCCCAGGGCGGCGGCCAAGGCGTAGGGCAATACGCCCGAGCCCTGGTCGGCTTCAGAGCGGGTGCCCGTCAGCACCAGGGCCACATCGCGCAGCGCGGGCACCAGGGTGTCCACCAACGGCGCGTTAGCGGCAGATTGCAGTACCTCCACCAGGGGCGCGCCCAGGGCCAGGTAGTCGCGGGCCACCGCGTCCGGCATGTCGCCCGCGCAGAGCAGACGCACCGGCAGCGACAGGCCCAGGGCCAGTGTGGCCGCCGTGGCATCGGCCTGGCAGCGCGTAAGACGTTGGCTGGTGGGATGGCTACGCGGGGCCACCAGTACGGTAATGGTGGGGTTCATACGCCTTCCTTTTCTTTGCGGACAAGACCGAGCAGGGCTTGCATCAAGGCCGCGCTGTCTTCCACCACGGTCAGGTCGGCGCGGCGGGCGATGGGGGCCGAGGCGTCCAGATTCACCGCAATCACGTGGCGGCAGTCCTTGATGCCTTGCAGGTGCTGCACCGCACCCGAGATACCCAGGGCCAGGTAGCCCGAGGCCGAGACGGTTTTGCCGGTGGCACCAATTTGCTGCGCCCGGGCAAAGCGGCCATCGTCCACCGCCACGCGCGATGCGCCTACCGCCGCGCCCACTTCCAGCGCCAGGGCGTGGAACAGGGGCAGGTCGGTCACGCCATTGCCTGCGGCCAGGATGAAGTCGGCCTCTTCCAGCGCCAGGGTTTGCGGGTCACCGGCTTTCATGCCGAGGTCTTCGATACCGGCCTCGGGCACCGTGGGCAAGGCTGGGGCGGCGGCGCGCAGGCCCAGGCCAACAAACGGCAGCTTGGTGCTGGCAACCCCCTTGGCCAACAACATCACCGGTGTGTGGGGGCACAGCCAGTCTTGCTGCATATTGGCGGGGAAACGCATGCCATCGGCAGCCAGCTCGGCGATGCCGCAGCCCAGGCCCAGGCCCGCGGCGATGGCAAACCGTCGGCCCAACTGGCCGTCGGCTCCACTGTCGGCCAACAGCCACTGTGCCGGGGCCAATGTGGCCTGCAGGCCTTGCAGCCATTGCACGCAGGCGCTGGGTTGGTAGGCGCTGGGGTCGAAACTCTCCAGCACCAGCAGCTTGTCTGCCCCCAGGGCGGCGGCATCGTCACCGCAGGCGCCCAGCACGGCCACCACGACTTCGGTGTCTGCGGTGGCCAGGATGGCGGCGGCGGCGATGGCCTGGCGCGCGCCGTCGGTCAGCGCGCCGCGCTCGGCGTGGGTGACGACCAGGGTGCAGCGGGTGAACGGGCCTGGGCTGCGCACTGGCTTCACGACGGGACCGTGCGCCATGCTCGCCGTTAAGCGCTCGCCTTCACTGCTACCCAGGATGATGCGGCGCAGGCCCGCAGGCGTAATGATCGCGGGGCGGCGTGGGTCGATTCGGCGGATAGCGGCGTGTATGTTCATGCAACCTCCAATGCGTGGGCCATCAGCTCGGCAATGTCCAATACCTCGGGCCGGGGGCCGACCACGCCTTCGAGCATGGCCGTGCAATTGGGGCAGGCGACAGCCACCACGCCCGCGCCGGTGCTCTTCGCGTCGGCAATGCGGATGTCGGGGATGCGGGTGGTGCCGGGGATGTCGGTGAACGGCGCGCCGCCGCCACCGCCGCAGCAGCGGCCACGTTCGCGGCTGCGTTCCATCTCCACCACCTTGATGCCAATGCCCTTGAGCACGGCCCGGGGCGCATCCACCTCGCGGCCATAACGGCCCAGGTAGCAGGGGTCGTGGTAGGTCACCGATTCCAGGCTGCCTGCACGGGTGGGTTGGAGCGTTTTCTTGGCCAGCAGGTCGGCCAGCAACTGGGTGTGGTGCCATACGTCAAAGCTGCCACCCATCGCTGGGAACTCGTTCTTCAGCGAATGGAAGATGTGCGGGTCGGGCGTCACGATGTGTGCGAACTTGCGGGTCTTGAGTGTGGCGATGAGCTGTTTGGACAGGCGTTGGAAACCCGCCTCGTCGCCCAGCCGCCGGGCCAGATCACCACAATCGGTCTCTGCCGCGCCCAGGATGGCGATCTTCAGCTCTGCTTTTTGTAGCGTTTTGATGAAGGCCCGCAGGCTGCGCTGGTAACGCATGTCGAAGCCGCCTTCGCCCACCAGCACCAGCCAGTCGGTGGCGTCACCCTCGTTCAGCACCGGTAGATTCAAATCTGCCGCCCAGTGGTGGCGGGCGGTGAGGGGGAAACCGCCTACGGTGTCGGTATCGCGCAACTGGGCCAGGGCTTCCATGCCCTTGTTGGGCACCACGCCGGTCACCAGGGTGATGTGGCGGCGCATGTCCACGATGGCATCCACGTGCTCGATCAGCATCGGGCACTCTTGCACGCAGGCCCGGCAGGTGGTGCAAGACCAGAGCGTGTCGGAGTTGATCAGTCCGTTGACGATGGGCAGGTGCGGCGCACCGGCATGTTCGCCCACTTTCTGGCCGGGGTAGGGGCTGCCTGCGTAGTTGGCGTCGCTCTTGCTGCTCATGCCGACCACCAGGTCCTGGATCAGATTCTTGGGGTTCAGTGGCTGGCCCGCGGCAAACGCCGGGCAGGCGGCTTCGCACTTGCCGCACTGCACGCAGGCATCGAAGGACAGCAGCTTGTTCCAGGCGAAGTCGGCGGGCTTGCCCACACCCATGTCTTCAGGGGTGAGGGTGAGGGGCTTGAGCGCGGTGGCGAAACGCTTGTCGCCAAAACGCTCGGGCCGGGGGTGCAGGCCAAGGTGCAGCAGACCGGCGACGGCATGCTTCATGGGGCCACCCAGGCCAATGCCAAAGGCCAGCTCTGCAGCGCCTGCGGCAAACGCCAGGCTGATCAGCCCCGCCAGCCAGGGGGCCAGCGCCGTGCCGGTCAGTGCTACCGCGCCGACCAAAGCCACGGCCACGGCAAACAGCATCAGCGAGTAGGGCAGGCGGCTCCAGGGGCCTTTGGACAGGCGGGCTGGCGCATTGCGGCGGCGCGAGGCCATGGCCGTGGCACCTGCCAGCATCATCAACCCGGCCAGTAGCAAGATGCCATCCAGCACGGGCCAGTACAGACCCAGGCCGTAGTTCAGCGCCACCAGGGCCAGCGCCAGAATCGCACCGCCCGCCACGCCCACGTGGGCGCGGGCCACAAACGGCTCGCGGGCCACCACGTCGTGCAGGTCGACAAAGTAACGCTTCGGAATTTGTAGCAGCCCACGCCCATCGAATGGGCTGGAGCGGCCTGTTTTCCATATAACGGCCCGACGGGCCATGCCCCAGACCAGGCCCAGGACTGCCAGCCAGAAGATGGTGCTTAC
Source organism: uncultured Albidiferax sp. (assembly GCA_963512645.1). Lineage (GTDB taxonomy): Bacteria > Pseudomonadota > Gammaproteobacteria > Burkholderiales > Burkholderiaceae_C > Rhodoferax_B. Next base: position 59,307 of record CAUPNM010000023.1, read on the forward strand.
GAGGTGCGCGAGCATCTTAGAAGTCCTTGCACAGACGCAGCGAGTCGTAGATGGCCGCGTGGATGTTGTGCATCGACACGCAGTCGCCCACGCGGTAGAGCAAGAAGTTGCCGTTGCCGGTGGCTTGGCTCAACCCGGGCTGGGGTAGTGCGTCGTACAGCGCCTCGATGTCGGTCTGGCCCTTGTTCATCGACAGGGGCTTGAGCTGCCAATACAGGCCGTCGTTCGGCAGGATGCCGTTTTCAATGATCACCTGGTCCACGGCACGCTCTTCCAGCGCTTCGGTGTACTCGTTCTTCAGCACGGCAATCAGCTTGTCGCCCTCGCGGTACACCTTTTCCAGCCAGTGGTTGGGGGTCTGGATCACGCCGTTGGCATAGAGCTGGCGGTAGAAGATGGGGAAGGTGGTGCCGCCCACGTCGTCGGCCACTTTCACGTCGGGGGTGACGATCTCCACCAGCTTGCCACGGGCCGCGATGAAGTCGGCCACGCCGGTGCCCGCATGGGTGCTGATGCTGTCGTAGACCAGCACGTTCTCGCCCGGGGCCACGGCACCCGACAGGATGTCCCAGCCGCTGACACACAGGCCCTCGGCAGCACCCCAGGCGGGGGTTTGGCCGGTGTGCGGTACGCCGCCTGTGGCCAGCACCACGATGTCGGGCTTTTCCGCCAGGATCATCTCCTGGGTGGCGGCCACGCCGAGGCGGCGGTCCACGCCCAGGCGCACGGTTTCCATGTCGAACCAGCGGATGATGCCGGCCATTTGTTCGCGCTTGGGCGGCTTGGCGGCCAGATTGACCTGCCCGCCGACCAACGTGTTCTTTTCGAACAGCACCACGTCGTGGCCGCGCTCGCGGGCCACGCGAGCCGCTTCCAGCCCGGCTGGACCAGCGCCCACCACCACCACCTTGCGGCGCACGCCCGTGGTCTTTTCGATCACGTGGGGCATGGTTTCTTCGCGGCTGGTGGCGGCGTTCTGGATGCACAGCACATCCAGGCCGTTGTACTGGCGATCGATGCAGTAGTTGGCACCGACGCACTGTTTGATCTGGTCTTCCTTGCCATCGCGGATCTTGATGACCATGTGCGGGTCGGCAATCTGCGCGCGGGTCATGCCCACCATGTCCACCATGCCGGTGGCCAGGATGCGTTCGGCCTGCGATGCGTCGCGGATGCTTTGGGCATGCATCACCGGCACCTTGCTGACGGATTTGATACCGGCAGCCAGGTGCACAAACGGCTCGGGCGGCAGCGCCATAGGCGGCATGCAGTTCACCAGGGTGTTGTGGGTGTCGGCACTGGAGCCGACCACGCTCAAAAAGTCGATCAGGCCGCTCTCGCTCATGGCCTGGGCGATTTCCTTGGCCATCTCATGGCTGATGCCGTCTTCGTGGAATTCGTCGCCGCACATGCGCATGCCCACGCAGAAATCTGCACCTACCTGTTCGCGCACGGCATGCAGCACTTCCATGCCGAAGCGCAGGCGGTTTTCCAGGCTGCCACCGTATTCGTCGGTGCGGTGGTTGACGCGGGGGCTCCAGAACTGGTCAATCAGTTGCTGGTGCGCGGCGGAGATTTCGATGCCGTCCAGGCCCGCGTCCTTGACGCGCTTGGCGGCGCGGCCATAGTCGGCGGCGATGCGGCGGATTTCTTCGATCTCGATGGTTTTGGCGTTGCCACGGTGCACCGGCTCGCGGATGCCCGAGGGGCTGACCAGGTGCGGCCAGTCAAAGCCGTGCCAGGCGTTGCGCCGCCCCATGTGGGTGGCCTGGATCATCAGCTTGGCGCCATGCTTGTGCATGGTTTCGGCCAAGGTTGCCAGCGGCTCGATGACCTTATTGGTGGCCAGATTGATGGAGCTCCACCACGACCAGGGGCTGTCGCGCGACACCGGGCTGGAGCCGCCGCAGATGGCCAGGCCCACGCCGCCCTTGGCTTTTTCTTCGTAGTAGCGGATGTAGCGCTCGGTGGGGTTGCCACCCTCGGCATACACCTCGGCGTGCGCGGTACTGACGATGCGGTTGCGCAACAGCACCTGGTTCAGGCGGATGGGCTCAAACAAATGCGGATAGCGCATGACGGTGCTCTGGAAAAAATTTAAAGGGGGCTGACGGTGAACACGCAGTGGGCATGGCCCTCGGCGGCGCATTGGGTCTCGGTGCTGGTGGTGCGCACGGCGGAGCCGCTGGTTTCCAACACCCAGTCCATGGCTCCCGAGAACCAACCCGCAAACAGGTAGCAGACCTTGCTGCGGTCTACCGGCACACCGGCAATACCTTGCGCCAGCACAAACACCGAGTGGTCCAGCTGGATCTGCGCATGGCCGGTGGTGGCATCGGCGCTGATGAACTTGAACAGACCCCAACCGCGCTGCGAAAGGCGCTTGAGGTAGTGCTCGTACACCGCCATGCCGGTCAGGCCATGGGTGGCGGACTCTTGCTGGCACCAGAAGTAGGCAGAGCGGTAACCGGCCTTGTACAGCGCCGGGGCATAGACCTCGCGGCCCACCACGGCTTCGGTTTCCACATGGTTGTTGACGAAAAAGTGCCGTGGCACGTAGATCATCGGCAGCTTGTCGGTGGTCCACACGCCGGTGGTTTCGTTGACTTCGATGGGGAGTTGGGGTTGCATGAGAGTTCCTGGGTACGCTTCGGGGCTATGCCTGGGGAAAGATTTACGCCAACCAACCGGCCACGCGGGCTGGGTTGTCGGCAATCCATTTTTCGGCGGCGGCTTCGGGCTTGGCACCGCCTTCAACGGCCAGCATCACTGCACCGATTTCCTCGGGCTTCCACGACAGCTTCTTGAGGAAAGCCACCACGCTGGGGGCCTTGGTGTGCAGACCGGGGTTGATCACGCTGTCCACATGCTCTTCGGCACCGTAGATGTTCTTGGGGTCGGCCAGGAAGCGCAGCTTGTACTTGGCAAACATCCAGTGCGGAATCCAGCCGGTGACGGCAATCGCTTTGTTAGCGCGGTAGGCGCGGTCCAGCTCGGCCGCCATGGCCGGGCCGGAGCTGGGTTGCAGGCGCATCTCCAGGCCGTAGGCCTTGATAGCTTCTTCGGTTTTCTTCATCACACCGGCACCGGCGTCGATGCCGACGATGCGGTCGCCGAAATCGGCCTTGTGGCTGTTCAGATCGGCCAGGCTGGTGGCCTTGACGTAGTCGGGCACGATCAGGCCGATCTTGGCACCGGGGTAGTTGGCACCCAGGATCTCGACCTTGTCCTTGAAGTTGGCCAGGTAGGCCTCGTGCGTCACGGGCAGCCAGGCCGACAAGGTGGTGTCCAGATCGCCACGGGCCACAGCCTGCCACATGATGCCGGCCGCCAGGGGCTTGAGCTCCACGGGGTAGCCCAGCTTGGTACGGATGATGACGGCCGCCAGGTTGGTGGTGGCCACGCTGTCCGACCAGCCATCGACAAAGCCGATCTTGATGGTGGGCTTGGTCTGGGCGAATGCGCTGCCGGACATGGCCAACGCGGACAGGCCCAAAGTCTGCGTGATGAATTCACGGCGTTTGCGGGGGGAGAACGAAATGGTCATAGCAGCTAACTCTTGGTGGTGGAGGGGAATGCGGGGGACGGGCAAGTCGGTAGGGCGCCTTAGGTACCCCAGACTTGGTCAAAGAACTTCATCCAGTTGGCACCCAACACCTTGGTGATGCGGGTATCGGACCAGCCGGTTTGCTGCATCGTGGCCGTGAGGTTGGGGAAGTCGCCGCTGGTGCGAATGCCCTCCGGGTTGATCACCTGGCCGAAGGTGGTCAGGCGGCGCCAGCGGCCTTTGTCATGCGTGAGCATGTCGAAGAACTCATGGCCGTGGCCTTGGGTGAAGTCAGAGCCCAAGCCCACGCAGTCTTCGCCCACGATGTTGATGACGTAGTCGATGGCCTCGACGTAGTCGTGCACGGTCGAGTCGTTGCCGCGCTTGAGGAAGGGCGAGAACATGGTCACGCCGATGAAACCACCGTGGTCGGCGATGAATTTCAGCTCAGCGTCGCTCTTGTTGCGCGGGTGGTCTTTCAGGCCCAGAGGCAGGCAGTGGGTGTAGGCCACGGGCTTGGTGGAGGCCAGAATCGCCTCTTCCGAGGTCTTGCTACCCACGTGCGACAGGTCGACCATGATGCCGACGCGGTTCATCTCTGCGATAACCTCGCGGCCAAAGCCGGAAAGCCCGCCATCGCGCTCATAGCAGCCGGTGCCCACGAGGTTTTGCGTGTTGTAGCACAGCTGGACCACGCGCACGCCCATGTCGTGGAAGGCTTCGATGTAGCCGAGGTTGTCCTCAAAGGCATGGGCGTTCTGGAAGCCCAGGACGATGCCAGTCTTGCCATCGGCCTTCGCCTGGACGATGTCCGCCGTGTTGCGGGCCAGGGTGACGAGGTCGCTGTTGTCGCGGATCAACTGTTTGAGCGTGGCGATGTTGTCGACCGTTTTTGGGAAGTCGTCCCACACCGAGACGGTGCAGTTGGCAGCGGCCAAACCGCCCTTTTTCATGTCTTCAAATACGCTGCGGTTCAGGTTGGCAATGATGAGACCGTCGATGACGATGGAGTCCTGGTGCAGAGTGCTCATGGCGTTACTCCTTTAAGCGTAGAGGGGGAAACGGGCGGTGAGGGCCTTGACGCGGGCGTAGACCGAGGCCTCCAGGGCGGCATCGCCTTCGGGCTTGGTCTTCAGGCTGTTGAACACTTCCAGCATCAGGCGGCCCACTTCTTCAAATTCGGCCACGCCGAACCCGCGGGTGGTGCCTGCGGCGGTGCCGACGCGGATGCCCGAGGTGACGGTGGGCTTTTCATCGTCGAACGGAATGCCGTTCTTGTTGCAGGTGATGCCTGCGCGCTCCAACGCCACTTCGGTGGTGTTACCTTTCAGGCCCAGGGGGCGCAGATCGACCAGCAGCAGGTGGTTGTCGGTGCCGCCGGTCACCAGGTCCAGGCCACCGGCCTTGAGCACCGCGCCCAGGGCTTTGGCATTGGCCACGACCTGCTGGGTGTAGGCCTTGAAGCTGGGTTGCAGGGCTTCGCCAAAAGCCACGGCCTTGGCGGCAATCACGTGCATCAGCGGGCCGCCTTGCGAACCGGGGAACACGGCGGAGTTGATCTTCTTCGACAGGGCTTCGTCGTTGGTCAAGATCACGCCGCCACGGGGGCCACGCAGGGTTTTGTGGGTAGTGGAGGTGGTCACATGGGCGTGCGGCACTGGGCTGGGGTACACGCCGGTGGCGACCAGACCGGCCACGTGGGCCATGTCCACCATCAGGTAGGCGCCCACTTTGTCGGCGATGGCGCGGAAACGCGCCCAGTCGATGGTGCGGGGGTAGGCCGAGAAGCCAGCAATGATCATCTTGGGCTGGTGCTCTACCGCCAAGGCTTCGACTTCGTCGTAGTCGATCAGCGAGTCGGCGCGGCGCACACCGTACTGCACGGCCTTGAACCATTTGCCCGACAGCGCCGGTTTGGCGCCGTGTGTCAGGTGGCCACCTGCCGACAGCGACATGCCCAGCACGGTGTCACCGGGCTGCACCAGGGCCAGCATCACCGCCGTATTGGCCTGCGCGCCGGAGTGCGGCTGCACGTTGGCGTATTCGCAGCCAAACAGCTTGCACAGGCGCTCGATGGCCAGGGCTTCCACCACATCCACGTGCTCGCAGCCGCCGTAGTAGCGCTTGCCGGGGTAGCCTTCGGCGTACTTGTTAGTGAGCACCGAGCCCTGGGCTTCGAGCACAGCCTTGGAGACAATGTTTTCCGAGGCGATGAGTTCAATTTGTTCGCGCTGGCGTTGCAGTTCGTGGTCCATGGCGGCGTTGACGGCGGGGTCGGCCTGGGCCACACCCACGGAGAAGAAGCTTTCGGTTGTCATAGCAAAAAGTCCTAAACAGTTTCAAACAAGGGAGTGAACACAGGGTCGGCGCATTGCGCCGGGCTGGTAATACACATGCGGTACGGCAGGGCGGTGCGTTCCAGCAGGCGCCAGGTGTAGTCGGCAAAGCTGCGGCGAAAGACCAGCACCACGCCCGCTTCGTCGGTGCGGGCCACGGTGATGCCGGTTTTGGACACCACGGTGCTGGCGCAGCGGCCCACGGCCAGGCTCTCGTAGTCATACGGGCCCATCTGGCGCAACAGCAGCATGTGGTCGGGGCCGCTCAGGCGCATGGCGGTCAGGCCGCCGCTGTTGTCCACCACCTGGGCGAACAGGTCTTGTACGGCAGCCACCAGTGCGGCTAGCAGGCTGTCGCGTGCAGAGCGTTTGCACACCAGCAGCCATTCGTCGGGGGATACCCACAGAACCACACCAGCGGTGGTGGACAGCACGGTCATGGGCTGGGTCGGTAGGGCCTGGCCCAGCACACCGGCCACGGCCTGCATGAAGGCAACGTCGTCGGCCTTGCCGCGCAGCACGAGGTAGCCCATGTTGCCCAGTTCACTCAGCACCACCCGGTTCTGGGCGGTGGGGGTTGCCACGCGGGCGGGCAGGTCAAAGGCGTGCAGGGGGGATTCCAGCATCGCGTTCAGAGCTTTAGACATTTTGACGGTCACCTTTCACATCGACAAACACGCTACCGCCCACCTTCACCGGAGTCACCTTGCCGTGGGCATGCACGTACAGGGTCTGCTCCTTGCGCTGCAAGCCACCGGCCACCACCGCCATGGCGATGGAGCGGCCCAGGAAGGCGCTGTGGTAGCTGGAGGTCACGTGGCCCAGCATCTGGTTGCTGCTGCCGACGGTGGCGCTTTCCATGATTTGCGCGCCTTCGATCAGCACGGTGTTCGGGTCTTCTGGCAGCAAGCCCACGAGTTGTTTGCGGCCTTCGCGGGCGGTGTCGCTGCGGGCCAGCGAGCGTTTGCCCAGGAAGCTGAACGGCTTCTTCATGCCCACGGCCCAGGCCATGTCCAGGTCCATCGGGCTCATGGAGCCGTCGGTGTCTTGGCCGACGATGATGAAGCCCTTTTCGGCCCGCAGCACGTGCATGGTTTCGGTGCCATAGGGCGTGATGTCGAACTCGGCCCCGGCGGCCATCACGGCCTCCCACAGGGCGTGGCCGTAGCCGGATTCGACGTTCAATTCATACGACAGTTCGCCGGAGAAGCTGATGCGGAACACGCGGGCGGGCAGGCCGTTGACCGTGCCCGCGCGCCAGTCCATGAACTTGAAGTTCTCGGGCGACAGGTCGATGTCTGGGCACAGCTTGGCAAGTACAGCACGGGCCTTGGGGCCGACCAGGGCCACGGTGGACCAGTGGTCGGTCACCGAGGTCATCCACACCTTGAGTTCGGGCCACTCGGTCTGGTGCCAGCGCTCCAGCCAGTTCAGCACGCGGGCCGCACCGCCGGTGGTGGTGGTCATGTAGAACTGGTTTTGCTGGATGCAGGCGGTCACGCCGTCGTCCATCACCATGCCGTTTTCGTCCAGCATCAGGCCATAGCGGCACTTGCCTACCGCGAGCTGGGTCCAGGCGTTGGCGTAGACGCGATTCAAGAATTCGCGGGCATCCGGGCCGTCGATCTGGATCTTGCCCAGGGTGGACGCGTCCATCACGGCCACGCCGTTACGGGCGGCCAGGCATTCGCGGTTCACGGCGGCGTGCAGGTCTTCACCTGGTTTGGCGAAGTACCAAGGGCGCTGCCATTGGCCCACCGGCTCCAGGGCGGCGTTGCGTGCCACGTGGGAGGCGTGGATGGCGCTGTAGCGGTTCGGGTCAAACAGCTCTTCGGTCATGGTGCCCGCCAGTGCGCCCAGGCTTACCGGGGTGTAGGCCGGGCGGTAGGTGGTGGTGCCCACCTGGCTCACCGGGCGCTTCAGAGCGCGGGCGGTGATGACAAAGCCGTTCACGTTGGACAGCTTGCCCTGGTCGGTGCCGAAGCCCAGTGCGGTGTAGCGCTTGACGTGCTCGATGGAGTGGTAGTTCTCACGCACGGCCAGCTCGATGTCGGCGGCGCTGACATCGTTTTGGTAGTCCACAAAGGCCTTGGCGCCAGCGCCTTCTTGCTTGCCGTCGGGCAGGCGGAACATGGGGCGTGCGGGCAAACGCTTGGGCTGGATGCAGGTGGGCACCTGCAGCGATTCGCGCTTGCCGCAGGTGGCCAGCACCTGTTGCATCGCTTGCGTGGTTTGCGCCAGTGCCTCAGCCAGCTCGAACGCGCCGGTGACCGAACCCACGCAGGCCACACCCTTGCGGCCGGTGCGCGGCACCACGAAGGCTGCGACGGCTTCATCCCAGGTGGGACGGCTGCCGTCGTGGCAGAACAAATGCACCGTGGGCGACAGGCCGCCGGAGCTCAGCACCACGTCGCAGGCGATGTGCGTTCCGGTGCCTGCAACGATGTCCTGGGTAGCGTGCAGGGGCACCAGGCGCACGCCCTTGACCTCGCTGCCGCCGGTGACTTCGGCAATGCCGTGGCCTGCCATCACGGTATAGCTGCTGTTGCGGGCGACCGCGCCATGGCGCACATCGGCTACGGTAACGGTGGCACCGGCTTTGGCCAGCACTTCGGCGCAGTCGTGGGCCAGGTCGCTGGTGCCGCAGATCACGATGCGCTCACCCACCCGCACGCCGTAGCGCACCAGGAAGGTTTGGCCAGCCGACACGGTCATCACACCGGGCAGGTCGTTGTTGCCAAACACCAGGGGGCGTTCGATGGCACCGGTGGCCAGCACCACGTGGTGGGCGCGGATCTTGTGCATGCGGTGGCGCGGCAAATGGGCCTGGCGCTGTGCGGGGGCAATGTGGTCTTGCACCAGCTCCACCGCCTGCACCAGGTTTTGCTCGTACATGCCAAAGGCGGTGGTGCGGGGCAGCACGGTCACGTGGGGCATGTCGGCCAGGGCGGCTTGTACCGAGCGGATGTAGGCATCGCTGTTGCGGCCATCGATCTGTGCCGTGGGGTCGGACAGCAACCAGCCGCCGAACTCGTTTTGCTCGTCCACCAGCAGGGTCTTGAGCCCGGCGCGCCCGGCTTGCAGCGCAGCCAGCAGGCCACAGGCACCGCCGCCCACCACCAGCACGTCCACATGGTGGTGCAAGTGGTCGTATTTTTCGGGATCGGGCTCGGCGGGGGCATCGCCAAACCCGGCGAACTTGCGGATCACCGTTTCGTACAGCGGCCACAGCTTTTGCGGCCATTTGAAGGTCTTGCTGTAGAAGCCCGCAGGCATGAAGCGCGAGCCCTGGCCCAACACCGATTTCAAATCGAAGTCCAGCGACGGCCAGCCCGAGGTGGAGCGGGCGCTCAGGCCGTCGTACATCTCGGCCTGGGTGGCTTTGACGTTGGGCGTGGTGAGCGCGCCCACGCCCATTTGCACCAGCGAATTGGGTTCTTCCGCACCCGCACCGATGATGCCGCGCGGACGGCCATATTTGAAACTGCGGGCCATGCGGCGCACGCCGTGGGCCAGCAGGGCCGAAGCCAGCGTGTCGCCGGGGTGGCCGGTGTATTCGCGGCCATCGAAGGTGAACTTGACCGTGCGGGTCGTATCAATGCGCGCAGTGGTTTGGGGGACGCGGGTACCGCTCATGCCGATTTCTCCTGGGCCAGATCGGCCAGAAACAGTGCTTTGCCTTCGGCCAGCGTCCAGCTCCCGGCAATTTCGTAGGTGGCGGTGTTGCGCTTTACGGCAAACACCTTGCGGCAGGCGGCGGTGTGCTGCCATTGCTCCCAAAACCAGCCTTTGGTGTTGCGGCGCATAAAAACGTAGTCGCCCCAGGTGGCGTCGTCCACCTCTTCGGGCTTGGCAGGGCGGGGGATATAGGCTTCACCGGCGTTGCTGAACTCTTCTTCGTCCCGCATTTCGCCGCAGTGGGGGCAGTGCAATAAAAACATGGTGGTCTGCGCTCAGTGTGCGACGCCAGCGGCGCCGTGTTCATCGATGAGGTGGCCGGTATGGAAGCGGTCTACCGAGAAGGCTTTGGACAGCGGGCCGGGGCCGCCCTGGGCCAGCATGTCGGCAAACACATGGCCGGAGCCCGGCGTGGCCTTGAAGCCGCCGGTACCCCAACCGCAGTTGAAGAACAGGCCTTGCACGGCGGTCTTGGAGATGATCGGGCAGGCATCCGGGGTCACGTCCACAATGCCGCCCCACTGGCGGTTCATGCGCACGCGTGAGAACTGCGGAAACAGCTCGATGATGGCGGCAGCGGTGTGTTCGATCACATGCGGGCTGCCGCGCTGGCCGTAGCCCAGATAGCTGTCGATGCCGGCGCCAATCACCAGCTCGCCCTTGTCGGACTGGCTCAGGTAGCCGTGCACCGCGTTGGACATGATCACGGTGTCGATCACGCGCTGCATGGATTCGGACACAAAGGCCTGCAGCGGGTGGCTTTCCAGCGGCATGCGCAGCCCGGCCATCTTGGCCAGCACCGACGAGTGGCCTGCGGCCACGCAACCCACGCGCTCGGTCTTGATGGCACCCAGGTTGGTTTGCAGGCCGCGGATCTGGCCATTCTGGATGTCCATGCCGGTGACTTCGCAGCCCTCGATCAGGTCCACACCCAGGCGGCTGGCGGCGCGGGCAAAGCCCCGGGCCACGGCATCGTGGTGGGCCACACCCGCACGCGGCTGCCAGCTGGCACCCAATACGGGGAAGCGGCGGCTGCGGCTGCAGTCGAGCTGGGGGATTTTTTCTTTGACTTCTTGAGCGTTCAGCACATGGGCATCCACGCCTTGCAAGGCGTTGGCATTCACCCGGCGCTCGATGTCGCGCATGTCCTGCAGGGTGTGGCCCAGGTTGAACACGCCGCGCTGGCTGAACATGACGTTGAAGTTCAGGTCTTCGGTCAGGCCTTCCCAGAGCTTCAACGAATGCTCGTAAATCGCGGCGGACTCGTCCCACAGGTAGTTGGAGCGCACGATGGTGGTGTTGCGTGCGGTGTTGCCGCCGCCGAGGTAGCCCTTTTCCAGCACCGCGATCTTGCCCACCTGGGGGTGGTTCTTGGCCAGGTAGTAGGCCGTGGCCAGGCCGTGCCCGCCACCGCCGACGATGACCACATCGTAGGAAGGTTTCAAGGCCACCCGTTCCCAGGCGGGTTCCCAGGTTTGGTGGTTTTTAAAGCCATGCTTGAGCAGGCTCCAGAGTGAGTAGTTTTGGCCGCGCATGTGGTTCTCGTGGGGGTCCAATGGATCTGCTTCAGGACTTACGCGGTATCTGCAGGGCGGCCTTCAGGCTGCTGGCAGATGCCACCTATGTCGTATGCGCATTGTTCGATGTCACCCGTGTGCCACCTTGCGCCTCGCAGACGCACACTTGTTCAAATTCGACATTCGGTCCAATTGCGTCGAATTTGTCTCTTTACACCCCTGGTCCGTCTGTGCTTTCGGATGGTTCTTGGACCCCTTAAAATCGCTGGATGACCACCGACACTGCCCCCATGAACCTGACGCATCACTTTTTGATCGCGATGCCCGGTCTGGAGGACGAAGCCTTTGCCAAAAGCGTGGTTTACCTGTGCGAACACAGCCCCCGCGGTGCCATGGGCCTGGTGATCAACAAACCCAGCGACATCAGCCTCAAAAGCCTGTTCGACAAGGTCGAGCTGCCGCTGCGCCGTGCCGACCTGAGCGACAGCCCGGTGTTCCAGGGCGGCCCGGTGCAGACCGAGCGCGGTTTTGTGCTGCACGAAGCCTTTATCGGCACCGATATTGACCCGTCGGAGTCTGTTTACGCCTCCACCATGGCCATCCCCGGCGGGCTGGAGATGACCACCTCCAAAGACGTGCTGGAAGCCCTGTCCACCGGGGCCGGGCCGCGCCGGGTGCTGGTGTCCTTGGGCTATTCGGCCTGGGGCGAGGGCCAGCTGGAAGCCGAACTGGGCGAAAACAGCTGGCTCACGGTGGAAGCCGATCTGGGCGTGATCTTCGACACCCCGGTGGCCGAGCGTTACGACCAGGCTTTGCTGCTGCTGGGGTTGCAGTCGTGGATGCTCTCGCCCGAAGCAGGGCATGCATGACCGAGCCAGTAGCCGTCCCCGCACATCTGCAATCTTTCCTGGCCTTCGACTATGGCCAAAAGCGCACCGGTGTTGCTGTCGGTAACCGCCTGACCCGCACCGCCACGCCACAGGGCACCATCGCTGCCGAAGGCGATGCCCGCTTCATCCCCATCGCCGCCCGCGTCAAGGAATGGCAGCCCGATGCCTTGGTGATCGGCGTGCCATTCCACCCCGACGGTGCAGCCCACGACAACACCCGGCGCGCGCAAAAGTTTGCCCGCCAGTTGCGCGGGCGTTTTAATCTGCCGGTTTTCGAGGTAGATGAGCGCTATAGCACCACAGAAGCGCTAGAGATGGGCGCCAAAGACGCAGATGCCGCAGCGGCCTGCATCATCCTGGAACAATTTTTGAGGAGTATCCCGTGAGCACACTCATGCTGAACGCCGAAGCGCTGTATTTGGAATTGCTAAAAGGTGTCAAAGCCTTGCTGAACGCCGACACCCGCTTGGTCGGCATCACCTCCGGCGGGGCCTGGCTGGCCGAGCGCCTGCAGGCCGATCTGCAACTGCCCGGCAAACCCGGTGTGATATCCAGCGCCATGCACCGCGACGATTTTGCCAAGCGTGGCATGGTGTCAGGGAGCGGCGGGCAAACCGCGCTGGACTTTGACGTGAATGGTGCCCACATCATCCTGCTGGACGACGTGCTCTACACCGGCCGCACCATCCGCGCCGTGGTCAACGAGCTGTTTGACTTTGGCCGCCCGTCTGCTGTGAGGCTGGCCGTGCTGGTGGACCGCAGTGGGCGCGAACTGCCCATACAGCCCGACTTTGCAGCTGCCCGCGTGGCCCTGCCCGCCGCCCAGAAGCTCGAACTGGCGCGCAGCGCCACGGGCGCCTTTAGTTTTAATGTGGAGGGCTGAATCTTGCTCTACAAACGCAACAACCCCCAACTCAACAAGCACGGCGAGCTGGTCCACCTGCTGTCGACCGAAGGACTGCCCAAAGACATCCTGACGCAGATCCTGGACACCGCCGCCAATTTCGTCAGCGTGAACGACCGCGAGGTCAAAAAAGTGCCCTTGCTGCGCGGCAAAAGCGTGTTTAACCTGTTCTTCGAGAACTCCACCCGCACCCGCACCACCTTCGACATCGCCGCCAAGCGCCTGAGCGCTGATGTGATCAACCTGGACATTGCCCGCTCCAGCGCCGCCAAGGGCGAGTCGCTGCTGGACACCATTGCCAACCTCAGCGCCATGGCCGCCGACATCTTTGTGGTGCGGCACAGCGAATCGGGTGCGCCTTACCTGATCGCCCAGCACGTGGCACCCCACGTGCACGTGGTGAACGCAGGCGACGGCCGCCACGCCCACCCGACCCAGGGTCTGCTGGACATGTACACCATCCGGCACTACAAAAAAGACTTCAGCAACCTCACCGTGGCCATCGTGGGCGACGTGCTGCACTCGCGCGTGGCCCGCTCCGACATCCACGCGCTCACCACCCTGGGCTGCGCCGAAGTCCGCGTGGTTGGCCCCAAAACCCTGGTGCCGGCCGATATGGCACAAATGGGCGTGCGCGTCTGCCACACGCTGGAAGAGGGCATCAAGGACTGCGATGTGGTCATCATGCTGCGCCTGCAAAACGAGCGCATGAGCGGCGCGCTGCTGCCGTCCAGCCAGGAATTTTTCCGCAGCTTCGGCCTGACCCCCGAAAAATTGGCCCTGGCCAAGCCCGATGCCATCGTGATGCACCCCGGCCCGATCAACCGGGGCGTAGAAATCGACTCGGCGGTGGTCGATGGCAAGCAAAGCGTGATCCTGCCGCAGGTGACCTTCGGAATCGCCGTGCGCATGGCGGTGATGGGCATCGTTGCGGGCAATGAGGCCTGACCTTGGTTGCTATTCAATCTATAGCTGCTCGTGCCTATTCAATAAGCGCTAGAGCCCTATTTGGTCTAAAAATATGAAAACCCTGATCCAACACGGTCGCATCATCGACCCCGCTAGCGGCCTGGACACCACCGGCTCCATCTCCATCGCCACCGGTCGCATCATTGCGATGGGCCGCGAACTGCCCGACTTCCAGCCCGACCGCGTGGTCGATGCCAGTGGCTGCATCGTGCTGCCGGGCCTGGTCGACCTGTGCGCCCGCCTGCGCGAGCCCGGTTACGAGCACGAGGGCATGATGGAGTCCGAAATGGCGGCGGCGGCGGCAGGCGGCGTGACCAGCCTGGTTTGCCCCCCCGACACCGACCCCGTGCTGGACGAGCCCGGCCTGGTGCAGATGCTGAAGTTCCGCGCCAAAAAGAACCACCAGGCGCGCCTGTTTCCGCTGGGCGCGCTCACCCGGGGCCTGCAGGGCGAGGTGCTGACCGAGATGGTCGAGCTCACCGGCGCGGGCTGCATCGGCTTCGGCCAGGCCGAGGTGCCGCTGGGTAACACCCAGGTGCTGCAGCGCGCACTGCAATACGCCGCCACCTTCGACTACCCGGTCTGGCTGCGCCCGCAAGAGCTGCACCTGGGCAAGGGCGTGGCCGCCAGCGGCCCGCTGGCCACCCGCATGGGTCTGGCTGGTGTGCCGGTGGCGGCGGAAACCATTGCGCTGCATACCATTTTCGAGCTGCTCAAAACCACCGGCGCGCGCGTCCACCTGTGCCGCATCAGCAGCGCGGCGGGCATCGCGCTGGTGCGCCAGGCTAAAAAAGACGGCCTGCGCGTCACCTGTGACGTCAGCATCAACTCGCTGCATTTGACGGACACCGACATCGGCTACTTCGACAGCCGCGCCCGCCTGACCCCCCCACTGCGCCAGCAACGCGACCGCGATGCCCTGCGCGCCGCCCTGGCCGACGGCACCATCGACGCCCTGGTGTCCGACCACACTCCGGTCGAGGCCGATGCCAAAGCCCTGCCGTTCGCCGAAGCCGAGCCGGGTGCTACCGGCCTGGAGCTGCTGCTGAGCATGGCCTTGAAGTGGAGCGAAGACGACAAAGTGCCCCTGCACCGCGCGCTGGCCACCGTCACCAGCGCCCCCGCCGCCGTGCTGGGCACCAGCCTGGGCACCTTGCAGGCCAGCGTGGGCCAGTTGGTGGTGGGCGGCGTAGCCGACGTGTGTGTGTACGACCCCGCCGCCCGCTGGACGGTGGCTGCCGACACCCTGCGCAGCCAGGGCAAGCACACGCCGTTCTCGGGCTACGAACTGCCGGGCCAGGTGCGCTGCGCGGTAGTGGCCGGGCACGTGGCCTTTGAAGCCCGGGCGGTTTAACTATCAAATAGATAGCTGCTCGTGCTTACTAAATAAGCGCTAGCGGCCTATTTCTTATATATTTCCATGCGTCTATTCCGCGTTCTGGCCAAGCTGCTCCACCTGGTGCGGCACATTGCCGTAGGCTGGTGGACCATCCGCCGCCACTTTCCCCAGATGGACGATGCGGCGCGCGGGCAACGGGTGCAGGCCTGGTCGCTGCAGGTACTGCAGGTGTTGGGCATCACGCTGCGGGTGCAGGGCATACCCCCGGCGCAGGGCCCCTTGCTGCTGGTGGCCAACCATATCTCCTGGCTGGACATTGCCGTTATCCACGCGGCGGGCTACTGCCGCTTTGTGTCCAAAGCCGATGTCAAACACTGGCCCATCGTCGGCACCCTGGCCACCGGCGCGGGCACGCTGTATATCGAGCGCGAATCCCGCCGCGACGCGATGCGCGTGGTCCACCACATGGCCGAGCGCCTGCAGGCAGGCGAGGTGGTGGCCGTGTTCCCCGAAGGCACCACGGGCGATGGCCGCAGCATGCTGCCGTTCCATGCCAACCTGCTGCAGGCAGCGATATCGGCCGGTGTGCCGGTGCTGCCACTGGCCTTGCGCTTCGTGGATGTGCATACCGGGGCTTTGCACTTTGCGCCCAGTTTTGTGGGTAACGAGACCTTGCTGGGTTCGTTATGGCGCACCCTGGGTGCCAACGACTTGGGGGCCGAAGTACGTTTTGGCCTACCCGAACGCGCCGAGGGCCGCGACCGCCGCACCTGGGCGCAGGATTTGCAACGCACCGTAGAGCAGTTGCGACAACCCTGAGCCGTTTACGTTTTCAGGCCATGGTGGCTTTTGAGAACGCCGCGCAACAGGAAGGTCTTGGCCAGATTCAGGTTGGTGACGTCCAGTTTCCAGGCCTCTCGTAGAAACAGCTTGGCCTTACCCAGGTCCTGCAGCTTTTCTACATAGTGGTAGCCGATGGCAAACACTGTTTGCGCCAGCCGGGCCCGGTTGTCAGGATTTTGATTCCAGGGCGCGCGGTCGATGTACGCCAACTGGATCTCCAGGGTTTCCTTGTCCACCGCAAACCGGTTGTTGGCACCCGACAAAGTGTTCGGAGAATCGTAGAAAACGCCCAAAGCTTCGTTAATCCGGACGAAGGCATGGGTTTGTGCGATCCGCATCCAGAACTCGTAATCGGCAGCGATGCGGTACTTTTCGCTGAACACCCCATGCTCGGCATGCACGCTTTTACGCCACATCGGTTGCGACCCCGTTAGGCAGCCCAGAATCAGCGTGTCGTGCGAAAACTCCGGCAGCTGAAAGCGCCGCGTGTTGCGCGCCGCACAGGCTTCGAAGCTCTCGTTTTCCAGCGTGCTGGTGAGCTGGTCGTGGTAGGCCAGAACGCACTCGGGCGCGGCATCCAATTGTTTTGCCAACTTCTCCAAAGAGCTGGGGTGGTGGCGGTCATCGGTATTGGCCGTGGTCAGGTACTTGCCTTTGGCCATGGCCACAGCGCGGTTCCAGGCCGTGTACAACCCTTCGCGCTGGTCGGTGCGCAAATACACAATATTGCTGAAACGGCTTTGAAAGTCCCGGACGATATCGCCTTCGTTTTCAGGCGAGCAACTGTCAATCACAATGATTTCCAGCTGGTCTGCGATGGTCTGCCGCTCCAGGTCATCCAGGCAACCGTGCATGAACCGCTCAGACTTGTAAGTAGACACAATCGCCGACACCAGAACTTCTTTACCCATCAGGTGATCCTTGAATCCAGGGGCGAATGCCAAATGGAACGGCTCAGGCCACCCGGAGGCAGCAAGCCAGTAACTCTTTCCAAGCCGCGGGATTGCCGGGCCGTTTTGTAAGCCATTGTAATGTGTTGCGCAAAGCGGTTCCAAACTGCCTTTTCCCGCGATAAAAGTAACAATTGTCTTGCATCACCAAGTCAAAACGCTTAAGCAACAAATCTTTGTGCGGCATACCCTGCGGATCTTTCAGCAGCAGCTCGATCATGGCGTCTTCAAACAATAACTTGGGCGCATCGCCATGGGTCAGGCTGGCGGAATGGATGCGGTAATACGCAATATCGGCATCCAGTATCCATAAATCATGCTGAAAGGCGCATTGAAACCACAGGTGGTAATCTTCGGCGCGGCGAAGTTTCTCGTTAAACATGCCTTTTTCTATAATGAGCTCACGTTTTATGAGCACCGTCATAATTCCAATCATGCAACTTTTGGAAAATTCTTCTACCGGCCTTTGCAAGCATTTTGGGGGAGGAAATGGATTATTGGGATGAATATCGCCCACAAGATCCTTGGCTGTTTCAAAGAATGGCACCCCTGCAGCGTTGCTTTTGGATTTCAATAGTTTGAACTTGGCCCCAATCCAATCGATTGAAGGATTTTCTGAAATGGCGTGCCAACGTGCCGCCAGTGACTGTGGGGTCAAAATATCGTCCGAATCCAGAAAGCCTATCCATACTCCTTGGGAGTGCAAAATGCCGGTATTGCGCGCACCGGCAGCACCTTTTGATCGCTTATTCGTCAGGACGGTGACACGCGGATCAGCGCTGGAATAGCGTTTTAAAATCTCTAGCGTATGAGGATCGGTACTGTGGTCATCAACCACCACTAATTCAAAATCGGGGACTGCACCATCTGTGCTGGCTTGCTGTTCGAGTACCGATTCGATCGCTTCGTCTAGATATTTCCCTGTATTGAACACGGGCATGATAATCGATACTTTGGGTGACATTATTTTATTCATACCGAATTTTTTCGCAGTAGATATTTATTTTGTAAAATTCACTAGTTTGTAAAAAATTGTACTGTATAGTAAATTTTTTTAAAAATTAGTGCGCTCCATAGAAATGGCACTCATGGTGTGCTGTTGAATGGCAGGGAGGCCCTGCAAAAGAGGTGTATCGGTCGAAAATTTGCCTGCGCTTGGTGTGCGTATAGTGCTGCTCTAGGGGGTATGCCCAGCCTGCCGTTTGAAAAAGACGTAGGCCTGACCTGCTGCGCTGCGGAGAGTACAAGCAAACGCCGCTATAGCCGTGCAATCGCAATAGATTTTTTAAGTTGCGTGGTGATGGCTATCTTTTTCAACCATTGATATGGTTTTTATTAAGTTAGTTATTTGATTTAATAATAGAATTTTTTGGCAAATGAATTTTGGAATACAAATGATACCGTTATTCACATCGATTCCCCCCCATTTTTCCCGGAAACAAGCCGATGGTCAGGATTTGGGAAATCAGTACGCGCGTGCATGTGTTAAGTCTTGGAGGGATAATGGTTTCGATCCTGTAACTGTTAATTCAAAAAATGAGGCGTTGGCCAGTATTATTTCTGAGGAAAATATCGAGTGTATTGCGGTGGGGCGAGATGCGCGCGAAAAGTTCGGAAAACCACTTATTTTTTTAGGTGATTTTATTTCGGCCGCATGCAGCCACCAGGTCGACGGGCCGCTGGTTATCACCAATGCGGATATATTGATTGATATATCGACTGATGACTACCGTCGGTTGGAAAATTTGCAACCGGGTCAATGTTTTGTATCCAGGCGCCAGGATATCAAGGAAATGGATTCGAGGTTAGGTTCGGAATACCTGCAAGGTTATGATTTTTTTGCCTTCCATTCCAGCGATCTGAAAAAATTTAGGTCTGACGACTTTGTCATGGGAATGCCCTGGTGGGACCATTATTTGCCCATATGGATGTACCTGATGGGTTTAGAGCAATTGTCCATCAAAGATCCGTTTGTATTTCATTTGTCCCACGCTGAGCGGTGGGATTTTGAGAAGTGGGTTATTTTAGGTGAAAATTTTATGAATTTTATCCAGCAGACTGGTAATTCGCGGGCTGGTTTATCCGCGCAGGCGGCTAGTTATTTGGGAGTGGTAAATCGTAATATTAATAAAACCGAAGGTGGCCTGAAAAATAGCATCAAAACCGCATTAAAAAAAATGACAAAGTCAGGCCGCCTGGAAAAGAAGATTCAAATCTTGCACCAAGTGGCCGATGCAAATGTAGAGTGGTTGGATCGCATGCGTCTGGCGGGTTAACCACTCGATCAGGAAAGTCCGAAGCCGGGTTTAAGCCGGGTATCCGATAGAGCGATTGATGCGTTGAGAGCGCACTCGGCCAATTTCACGGCTTTTTTGAATCGACTGCATGGGGCACCAGCAAGGCCATCGCATCGGCCTGTGCCGTGCCTTGCGCCTGCAAGCCCTCCACCACACCCCGGCGGTCTTCTTGCCCGCGGTTCTGGCTGACTTTCCACTTGCCCACCCAGCGCTGCACCGGTATTTCGATGCCGACGATGGCGCCCAGCATGGTGTCGATGTAGGCGGCGGGCGCATCGGCCACCTGCCAGGGTTGGGGCAGGGCGGCTTCG
>CAUPNM010000024.1:0-75615 GCA_963512645.1 uncultured Albidiferax sp.
GCGGTCTTCACCGTGGTGAAGAACTCTTGCGCATAACGACCCTGCTCGCGCGAGCCAAAGCTGCTGCCCTTGCGGCCACCAAACGGCACGTGGTAGTCCACCCCGGCGGTGGGCAGGTTCACCATGACCATGCCGGCCTGGCTGTGCCGCTTGAAGTGCGTGGCGTATTTCAGGCTGGTGGTGGCAATGCCTGCGGACAGGCCAAACGGCGTGTTGTTCGATTCGGCCAAAGCCGCTTCGTAGTCTTTCACGCGGATGACACTGGCCACGGGGCCAAAGACTTCTTCGCGGTTGATGCGCATGGCCGAGGTGGTGTCGAGCAGCAGCGCCGGGGCCATGTAGAAGCCCTCGGTGGTGCGCTCCAGGCGCGTGCCGCCTGCGGCGAGTTGCGCACCTTCGGCCTGGCCGATGGCCACATAGTCCAGGTCTTGCTGGAGCTGCGACAACGAGGACACCGGGCCAATATCGATACCGGCAGCCAGTGCGTCGCCAATCTTCAGCGTGGCCATGCGGGCCTGCACGGCTTCCACGAACTTGCCGTAGATGCCGTCGGTCACGATCAAACGGCTGGACGCGGTGCAGCGCTGGCCGGTGCTGAAGAACGCGCTTTGCACGCTGAGCTCCACCGCCTGGGCCAGGTCGGCATCGTCCAGGATGATTTGCGGGTTCTTGCCGCCCATCTCCAGCTGCACCTTCTTCAGGTTGACGGCGCACTGCTGGGCGATGCGGGCACCCACGCCTTGCGAGCCGGTAAAGCTGATGGCGTTGATGCCGGGGTGGTTGACCAGCGGGTCGCCGATGACCGAGCCACGGCCCATCACCAGGTTAAACACACCGGCGGGGATACCGCTGCGGCTGATGATCTCGGCCAGCGCCCAGGCGCAGCCGGGCACCAGATCGGCGGGCTTCAAGACCACGCAGTTGCCGTAGGCCAGGGCCGGGGCAATCTTCCACGCGGGGATGGCGATGGGGAAGTTCCAGGGGGTGATCAAACCCACCACACCCACGGGCTCGCGGGTGATTTCCACCGCCACGCCGCTGCGCACCGAGGGCACGATCTCGCCCGTCAGCCGCAGGCATTCACCGGCGAAGAACTTGAAAATATTGCCAGCGCGGGTGGCTTCGCCAATGCCTTCGGCACGGGTTTTGCCTTCTTCGCGAGCCAGCAGCGTGCCCAGCTCTTCGCGGCGGGCCAGGATTTCGGTACCGATTTTGTCCAGCGCGTCGGCGCGGGCCTGCACGTTGCCGGTCGCCCAGGCGGGGAAAGCCGCCTGCGCCGCCTGCACGGCGGCATCCAGCTGGACCGCGTCGCCCTGGGTGTACTCGCCGATCACATCGCCCAGGTTGGACGGGTTGATGTTGGGCGCGTAGCTGTTGCCAGCCACCCAGGCACCGTTGATGTAGTTGTCAAATTTTTGGGTCATAGTGGCTCTTATTGTGGGCCAAGTTTCTGGATCAGCGCGGCCAGTTCTTCCACCTCGGCGGGCTTGAGGTCGCTCAAAGGCGCGCGCACCGGGCCCGCGCTGTGGCCGACGATGGTGGCACCGGCCTTGATGATGCTCACGCCGTAGCCTTCCACGCGGTTGCGGATCCCTAAGTAGGGCATGAAGAAGTCTTTCAGCAGGCGGTGCTGGGTAGCCATGTCATCGTCGCGCACCGCATGGTAGAAGTCCATGGCGGTCTTGGGGATGAAGTTGAACACGGCCGACGAGTACACCGGTGTGCCCAGTGCCTTGTAGGCAGCGGCGTACACCTCGGCGGTGGGCAGGCCGCCCAGGTAGGCAAAACGGTCGCCCATCTTCATGAAGATGGAAGACATGGTTTCGATATTGCCCACGCCGTCCTTGAAGCCGATCAGGTTGGGGCAGCGCTCGGCCAGGATAGCCAGCGAGTTGGGGGTGAGCTTGGTGCGGTCGCGGTTGTAGACGATCACGCCAAACTTCACGCTGTTGCAGACCTGGGCCACGTGCTCGATCAGGCCTTCCTGGCCGGCTTCGGTCAGGTAGTGCGGCAGCAGCAGGATGCCGTGGGCACCCAGGCGCTCGGCTTCCTGGGCATGGGCAATCGCCATGCGGGTGGGGCCACCGGCACCGGCAATGATGGGCACCACGCCACGGCAGGTATCCACCGCAGTCTTCACGACCTGGCCGTACTCCTCGCCTGCCAGCGAAAAGTATTCGCCCGTGCCACCGGCAGCAAACAGCGCCGATGCGCCGTAGGGGGCCAGCCATTCCAGGCGCTTGGCGTAACTCTTGGCGTTGAACTCGCCCTGGGCATCGAAGTCGGTGATGGGGAAAGACAGCAGGCCGGAGCCCATGATGGTTTTGAGGTCTTGCGGATTCATTTTTGTTGGTTCTCTCTCGTTAAAAAGCTAGGGGTCGTAGGAACGCGGCGGCTCAGTCGAGCTGGATGCTGGCGTCTGCCACCACCTTGGCCCAACGGCTGCGTTCGCGGTTAAAAAACTGGTCTTGCTCGCCCGGCAGCATGGTGACCACTTCGGCACCCTGGCCGGTCAGGCGGGAGCGGATGTCGGCGCTGCGGATCACTTTGATCAGCTCTGCGTTCAGGCGGGCCAGCACGGCAGGCGGTGTGCCGTTGGCCGCCAGCACGCCTTGCCAGGTGCCCGATTCAAAGTCGCCCAGGCCCTGCTCGGCCAGCGTGGGCACATTGCCCACCAGCGGCATGCGGGTCTTCTTGGAGATGCCCAGCACCTTGAGCTTGCCGCTTTGCACATGCGGCAAGGTGGCCAGCATGCCGTTCATCAGCACCTGGGTCTGGCCGCCGATGGTGTCGGAGATGGCTTGCACGCCGCCCTTGTAAGGCACGTACACCCACTTGGCACCGCTGGCGCGCTCTACCGCCACACCGGCCACGTGGGGCGCACTGCCCATGGCGGTCACGGCGAAGTTGAGGTCGGTCTTCTTCGACAGGGCCACCAGCTCTTTCAAGTTGTTGGCCGGCACAGACGGGTGCACCACCAGCATGTGCGGCGAGTAGGCCAGCATGGTCACGCCACGCAAATCCTTGCTCGGGTCGAATGCCAGCTTGGTGTAGACCGAGGGGCTGATGGCCAGCGCGCCCACGTCGCACAGCAGCAGGGTATAGCCGTCGGGTGCGGACTTGGCCACAAAATCGGCCCCCAGGTTGCCGTTGGCACCGGGCTTGTTTTCCACAATGACGGGCTGCTTCAGCGCCTCGGACAGCGGCTGGCTGATGGCGCGGGCAATGATGTCCGAGGAGCCGCCGGGCGGGTACGGCACGATCAGCTTGATGGGCTTGATGGGCTTGATGGGCTTGCTGGGCCAGGCCTGGGCCTGGGACAAAACGGGTGCGCCCAGCGCCACGGCACCGGTGGCGGACAGAATCACTTGTCGGCGGGTAAGGGTCATATGCTACTTTTTTAATAGCTGCCCACGCTTATGGAATAAGCGCCAGGCAGTGATTTGGCTTAAATGGTAAGCGCGGCTTACTTCAACAACAGGTTGGGCAGCCACAGTGAGAATGCGGGCACATAGGTGACCAGCATCAGCGCAGCAATCAGTGCGCTATAAAACGGCAGGATGGACTTCATCACCTGCCCCACCGATATCTCCCCGATGGCACAGCCTACGAACTGCGTCGCCCCCACGGGTGGGGTGTTCAGGCCAAGTGCGCAGTTGATCAGCATCATCACGCCGAACTGGGTGGGGTCCATACCAAACTGCTGGCAGATGGGCAGGAACACCGGGGTGCAGATCAGGATGGTGGCCGCCATGTCCAGGAAGGTGCCCAGCACGAACAGCAGCACGTTGACCATCAGGAAGATGACCCACGGGGTCTGCGTGAACGCGGCCATCATTTCGCCGGTCTTTTGCGGCACTTCGTACAGCGCCATAAAGTAGCCGAAGGCCGACGAGATACCGATCAGCAGCAGCACCACGCCGGTGGTTTTGCAGGCCTTGGCACACGACTTCAGGAAGTGCTCCCACGACAGCGAGCGGTACACAAACACGGTCACGATCAGCGCCCACAGCACGGCGGTGGCCGCCGACTCGGTGGCGGTGAACACGCCCGACAAAATGCCCACCAGGATGATGGCAATGATCAGCAGGCCGGGAATGGCTGCGGCCAGGCTGCGGGCGACTTCGCCCCAACCGGCAAACGGGCCACGTACCGGGTAGCCGCGCTTCACCGCCACGCCGTAGGCTGCGGCCAGGTTGCACAGCGTCAAAATCAGCGCCGGAATCAGGCAGGCCACGATCAGGCCCAGCACGCTGACCGATGCCATGCCTGCGGTGGCCAGTGTGAAGATGATGATGTTGTGGCTGGTGGGCATGAGCGCGCCGACCAGCGATGCGTGGGTGGTGACGTTGACCGCGTAGTCGGCGTCGTAGCCCTCTTTTTTCATCAGTGGAATCATCACCGCGCCCATGGCCGACACGTCGGCCAGGGGGGAGCCCGCCACGCCGCCAAACAGGGTGCAACCCACCACGTTGGACATGCCCAGGCCGCCACGCACATGGCCTACCAGGCTGTTGGCAAAACGCACGATGCGGTCGGCAATGCCGCCGTGCAGCATCAGCTCACCCGCAAAAATGAAGAACGGGATGGCCAGGAAGGAGAACACCTGCATGCCCCCCACCATCTTCTGGAACACCACGGCCACCGGCAAACCGGCCACCAGAATCGTGCAGACCGAGGCCAGCCCGATCGAAAACGCCACCGGCACGCCGATGAGCAGCAGCAGCGTAAAGCTGATGCAAAGGACAGTTAGTTCCATGCGGGTACCACCTCTTTACCTTGCAGCAGGGCAAGGATGTGTTCAATAGAAAAAAGCACGATCAACGCCCCGGCGATCACCAGCGGCAAGAAATCCATACCAGACGGCACGGGCAGCATGGGTTTTTGGTCGTTCCACTTCATCGTGGTCCACAGGTAGCCGCTTTGCACCATCAGCGCGCCAAACAGGCCCACCAGCAGGTGGATCACGATCTCCAGCTTCAGGCGCATGCGCTCGGGCAGCAGGGTGATGATGGATTCCAGGCCGATGTGGCCCGCATCGCGCACGCCCACGGCCACGCCCAGCGCGGTGACGTACAGCACCAGCAGCATGGCCAGCGCTTCCGCCCAGGTGGGCGTGTCGTTAAAAACATAGCGCCCCACCACCTGGTACTGCACACAGACGATGATGGCGAGCAAACCTACGATGGCCAGGATCAGGCTGATCTTGGACAAGGTGGCACAAAAGCGGGTGAACATGGGGTGTCTCCGGTGGGGATCACAGGGCCGCGCACCCACCCCGGCAGAACGCCGGAATGGGTGTTAGCGCAGGCTTAGTTGCTTGGGGTGTCCTGCACGGCCTTGACCAGGCGCTTCATGTCGGGGGTGGCGGCAAACTTGTCGTACACCGGCTGCATGGCGGCCTGGAACGACTTCTTGTCCACGTCGACGAACTCGGTGCCCGCCGCCTTGACCATGTCGTACTCTTTCTTCTCGTAGGCCGCCCAGGCTGCGCGGTTCACTGCGATCGACTCTTTGGCTGCAGCGCGCACCATGTCTTGCTCGGCCTTGGGCAGCTTGTCGAACAGCACCTTGGAGAACAACAACACTTCGGGAGCCATCGAGTGCTCGGTCTGGTTGTAGTACTTGGCCGCTTCAAAGTGGCGGAAACCCGAGCCGTACGAGGGGTAGTTGTTTTCTGCTGCGTCCACCAGGCCGGTTTTCAGCGCGGTGAGCACTTCGCCTGCGGGCATGGGTGTGGGGTTGGCACCCATGGCTCCGGCCACGGCCACCCACAGATCGGACTGCTGCACGCGGATCTTCATGCCCTTGGTGTCGGCAATCGACTTGACCGGCTTCTTGCTGTAGACCGAGCGCGAACCCGAGTCGTAGTAGGCCAGCAGCACAAAGCCCTGGGCTTCGCAGTCTTTGGCGATTTCTTCGCCGATGGGGCCGTCCAGCACCTTGTGCAGATGGTCTACCGAGCGGAACAGGAAGGGCAGCACGGGGATGTTGGTCTTGCCGCAGATCGAGTTCATGGGGCTGATGTTGACGCGGGTCATGTCCAGCGCGCCAATCTTCACCTGGTCGATGGTTTCCTTCTCGGAGCCCAGCGCGCCCTTGTTGAAGACCTTGATGCTGTGTTTGCCGCCGCTGGCCTTCTTGAGCTGTTCACCCATGAACTTGACGGCAGTGACTGTGGGGTAGTCGTCGCTGTTGTGCACGTCGGACGATTTGAATTCCGTGGCCTGGGCCATTCCAGCAGAAAGGGCTGCCAAGGCTGCGGCCATTGCCAACAGAGTTTTTTGCAATTTCATGGTGTCTCCTAATAATTAATCAAACAAAACCAACCGCCGAACGCCAAGCGTCCAGCACCAACAACTCACACGGGAAACTGGGGGAACTGGGTAAACACGGGCTCTGGCAGGCCGCGCACGCCGGGCTGCAGGGCAAACACGGCACCGTTCAAACCGGGCGCGGTGGCATCCACCGTGCCGGGCTGGATGGACGCGACATACAGCACATCCAGGTTGGCACCGCCAAACGCGCACATCGACGGCTTGGCCACCGGCACTTCCAGCGACTGCAGCAGGCGGCCCAGCGGGTCGAAGCGGTGCACCAGGCCGGCATCGTTGCCGCAAATCCAGTAGCAACCCTCGGCATCCACCGCCGCGCCATCCGGGCGGCCGGGCAGCGGCACCATGTCGACAAACACGCGCTGGTGGCTCAAGCCGCCATCGGCTGCCAGGTCAAAAGCCCAGATTTTTTGCACGCTGGGGTGCGAATCCGACAGGTAGGCGGTGCCGCCATCGGGGCTGAAAGCCAGGCCGTTGGGGGTGATCATGCCGTCCAGCGGCAGCGTGCGCAGGCCACGGCGGTCCAGGCAGTACAACTTACCCAAAGGCGAGGCCAGGCCCATGTCCATCACCATGCTGCCCACCCAGAAGCGGCCCTGCGCGTCACAGCGGCCATCGTTAAAGCGCATGCTGGCACCAGCGTGGGTGACGGGGGCCAGGCACTCCAGCATCACCTCGGGCGCATCCAACAGGGTGACGGCAAAAATGCCGGTTTCCATGGCCGCCACCAGCTGCCCGTTGGTGGCGGTCAGGCCGATGCAGCCCACACGCTCGGGCACAGTCCAGCTGTCCACTGCGTCGGTTGCAGGTGCCCAGCGGCGGATCTGGCGGGCTTCAATATCTACCCAGTACAGGGCCTGCTCGGACACCGACCACACCGGGCTTTCGCCCACGCGGTCACGGGTGCTGGCAATGGGCGTGGCAAAGGCGGTCATGCTGCTCATGCTTCGTACGGGCCCATGGTCACAAACCCACCGCCCTGGTACAGGGCTGCCGGGTTGCTGAAATCGGGCGCGGGCGTACGGGCGTACACCGCCTCGCGGAACACGTCCGAGCTGTCTTGCGGCACGTAGCCCACATGGCGGGCGCGGCTGTTGTCCCACCAGGTGACGGCATTATTCGACATGCCAAAAATCACGCTGTAGCCCAGCACCGGCGTGGTCAGGCAGGCGGTGATCAGGCGGTGCAGGTCGCCAAAGCTCAAAAAGGTGGCCAGCATGCGGCGGTCGCGTGGCTCGATGAAGGATGAACCGATACGTACGCAGGCGGTTTCAATGCCGTAGCGGTCGAAGTAGTAGCGCGCCAGGTCTTCGCCAAAGGCCTTGCTCAGGCCGTAGTTGCCGTCGGGGCGGGCCGGTGCGTCGGCGGTGATGGTCTCATCCTGGCGGTAAAAGCCAGTCACGTGGTTGGAGCTGGCAAACACCACCCGCTTCACGCCAAACTTGCGGGCGGCTTCATACAGGTTGTAGGTGCCCAGGATGTTGGCCATCATGATGGGCTCGAACGGGCCGTCCAGCGACTTGCCGCCCATGTGCACGATGGCATCCACGCCCTGCACCATGGCATCGACCTGCGCCGCGTTGGCCAGGTCGGCCAGCATGATTTCTTCGCCTTCGGTGGCGGCACCAAAGTCCACCACGTCGGACGAACGCAGCACGTCGCAGTTCTGCTTGAGGCTTTCGCGCAGTACCTTGCCCAGGCCGCCTGCGGCACCGGTCAATAAAATCTTTGCATGCAGCTTGATCACAATATTTTTCCTGTTTAACCTGTTTGACCTGTAGAACCTCTGCGGCACCACTTAAAAGGGTTGCTCCGCTAGACTTTTTGAAAAGCTTTGCTAAAGTGACATCAGCCGAGTGAAACATCAGTCATGCGTTGTCAGACAACTAGGATTTTCATAAACACCCCCACCTTGAGTCAAGGCTTTTTTGATGGCATCCGTACAAACCCCTAGTTCCACGTACAGCTCGGCGCACCTGCCGACTGCCAGCGCCGCACGCACCCGCAGACCGCGCGGCCTGGTGTCGGAAATCGTCGATGCGCTGGTGCTGAACATCCGCCAGGGCCAGCTCAAACCCGGCGACAAGCTCCCCACCGAGGCCGAGTTCATGGCCCGCTTCGAGGTCAGCCGTACCGTGGTGCGCGAGGCCATCTCCAAACTGCAGGCCTCGGGCCTGGTGGAAACGCGGCACGGCATCGGCACGTTTGTGATCGAGCCGCCCGACACCCGCAACTTCAAGATCGCCCCCGAAGACTTCGCCACCGTGGCCGATGTGATCGCCCTGCTGGAGCTGCGTATCAGCCTGGAAACCGAGTCTGCCGGGCTGGCCGCCCAGCGGCGCACGCCCGCCAACCTGGCGCAACTGGCGCTGGCACTGAAGCTTTTCCAGGAATCGATCACCCAGGAATCCGACGGCGTACCGGCCGATTTCCAGTTCCACATGGAAGTGGCCCGCGCCACCGGCAACCAGCACTTTGCCGACCTGATGACCTACCTGGGCACCATGATCATCCCGCGCACCCGCGTCAAAACGCTGGAGCACGTGCCCGAAGGCCGCCTGGCCTACCTGAACAAGGTCCACGCCGAGCACGAGAGCATCTACCACGCCATCCGCGACCAGGACAGCGATGCCGCCCGCGCCGCCATGCGCACCCATTTGTCCAACAGCCGCGAGCGCCTGCGCAAAAGCCAGCCGGTAGACGGCACGCCCAGCGCCTGATTCTTTGCGCCATCCAAGGGTTAGTGCGCAGCGCAGATTGCGCCTTCAGTTGTAGGATGACTGGCTAATTTTGACAGCCCCATCCACAACATTCCGGAGACAGCGCATGCCCCAGACCCCTCACCTCCCGATTTCCCGCCGTACCGCTGCCAGCTACCTCGCCCTGGGGGCCACTGGCCTGTGGACGGGCCGGGCCTTCGCCCAAGCCACCGATTACCCGCACCGCCCGGTGGAGCTGGTGGTGGCCTACGGCGCAGGCGGCGGCACCGACGTGCTGGCCCGGGCCTTTAGCGACTCGGCGCGCAAACACATCAGCCAGCCGCTCACCATCATCAACAAGCCCGGCGCCAGCGGCTCCATCGGCCTGACCGACGTGCTCAACGCCAAGCCCGACGGCTACAAGATCGCCATGCTCACCGTGGAGCTGACCACCCTGCCCCACGTGGGCGTGATCAAGTTCAGCCACGACGACTTCGCCCCCATCGCCCTGCTGAACGCCGACCCGGCCGCCATCACCGTCAAGGCCGATGCGCCGTGGAACACCATCGAAGAATTTCTGGCCGCTGCCAAAAAGACCCCGGGCGAGTTCCGCGTGGGCAACTCGGGGGCCGCGTCCATCTGGCACCTGGCCGCCGCCGCGCTGGGCGACAAAACCGGCACCAGCTTTAACCACATCCCCTACCCCGGCGCAGGCCCGGCGGTGCTGGCGCTGCTGGGCGGGCACATCGAAGCGGTGTCGGTCAGCGCCGCCGAAGTCACCGCGCATGTGAACTCGGGCAAGCTGAAGATCCTGGCCACCATGGCCGACAAACGGGTCAAGGGCTTCGAGTCGGCCCCTACGCTGAAAGAGCGCGGCATTGATCTGTCCATCGCCGCCTGGCGCGGCCTGGGTGCGCCCAAGAACACCCCGCCCGAGATCCTGGCCATCCTGAAAAACACCGCCGTCAAAACCGTGGCCGAGCCCGCCTTCCGCGAGATCATGGACAAGCAAAACATGGGTTTTGTATTTGGCGACGAAGCCGCCTTCAAGGCCGTGATGGTGCGCGACAGCACCTACTTCAAGACCCTGATCACTCGCCTCAACATCAAGCTGGTCTGAACCTATACGCCTTTTAGGCCGCTACCGCTTATGGAATGGGCGTGAGCAGCTACTGATTTGATAGTGGCGGGTATTTCTGCCCGTTCACCACCATCTTCAGGCGCGCGGCTTCCAGCAGGTCGATACCGAGCTGGTCGCACAGCTGCAGCAGGTACAGCAGCACGTCGGCCGCCTCGGCGGCGACTTCGGCTGTTTGCGGCGCGGACAGCGT
This sequence comes from uncultured Albidiferax sp., assembly GCA_963512645.1. Lineage (GTDB taxonomy): Bacteria > Pseudomonadota > Gammaproteobacteria > Burkholderiales > Burkholderiaceae_C > Rhodoferax_B. Next base: position 10,366 of record CAUPNM010000024.1, read on the forward strand.
GCGGCTTTGCTCCTCGGTCAGCCACTGGAAGTGCTCCAGCAGCTCGGCCGCCTCCACACTCAGCGCGCTGGCCAGGTTTTTGGGCGAATGGAATTGCGCCCAGTCGCGCGCGGCGGCAAAGTCGCGCAGGGCTTGGGTGAGGGAGGGGATGGTGGTCATGGCTTGAGGGCTCATAAAGTTGCGATGGCCTGGAGCCGCTGCAGCACCGTGCCGGTACGCGTGCTGTGCGCCACGATGCCGGGCAATGCGTTCAAAAACTCTGGGTGTTCCAGCAACGCCGCCACCTGGTTGGCAACATACCGGCGCACATCGGTTGGAGCCCCGGCCAGCTCGGCCACCGCCTCTGCCCGGCCATCCACTACGGTGATGATGTCCTCCAGATCGTGGCTCAGGTACACATCGCCCAGCCCCCGGTCCTTGAATGCCTCGAACTTGGTGGCTAAGAAATACGGGGCGGATAGATGGCGTAGCCACACGCCCGGCTCGGGCTCGGCACGCACCGCCGCTTCAAAGCCCGCGCGGTACCAGGGGTTGGCAAATCCCATCACCTTGTCATCCAGGGGCACCAGATCCAACTGCATGCGCTGCCAAAACCATCGAAAGGGCGGCGTGTTGTTTTCCATCGTCTGGCGGAAACCTCTGGCCACCAGATCTTGCGTCAACAAGTGGTAGCCTGCCAGGGTGGCAACTTCCACAATCGCATCCACATCCTCCGTGGGGCGGATGTCTGCCAGCGCAGGCTGGCTCATCAGCAGCCCGGTGGCGCAGCCCCCGACAAACACCACACGCTCACGCAGCGGCCCCAGTGCTTGCGCCATAGCGATCAAGAGGCCCAGATTGGGATTAGCCATGCGTGCTGGCCCCGCTCTTGCCCGCATGTGGCGGGTGGATCAAGGCGGGCAAACGCTGGGCCGCCATGCCCCGCTCACGCGCCCGGCCTATGCGCAGGGCATCAAACAGTGCCAGCATCTCGTACAAGCTCGCATCCTGCATGGCGGCATACGGAACACTGGGATGCAGGGGCACTAGCCCCGTGCCGCGCACATGGCCTTCTGGGTGGGGCCACACGTAGTCGTCGGACCCCGGCGCGAACGCCCCGGCAAATGCCGGTGCGCTGTGGCTGGTTGGCACGCCCACCGTGGGGCCCAAGGTGTCGGCTGCAAACGCATATTTGGCCCCATGCAGCGCAAATTCCGCCAAATTACGCGGGTGGGCGCGGGCCGGGTTGCCCGCCGCCGCATCGGCCACGACCCCAGGCGGCGCGCGCCGGGAGCGTTTTGGCAAAAGATAAATACCCCCCGCCTCGCGCACACCCTGTGGGGCTTCAGGCAAGGCAAACATCCGGTTGTCCAGTAGCAAGCCCGCGTGCAAACCCCGCTTCACGCAGGCGTGCGCCTCGGAAGCGCTCAGGCCTAGCGCATGCGCCAAGCTGGCGTAAGTCCACCGTTGGTCCGCCCACACCACCAGCTTGAGAGCCACCAGAAAGTCTTGCGGTTTGAGCTGCATTATTCAATATTCGCGATTCACGAATATTGAATATAGCCAAAGCCGCCAGAAAATGCAAGCCCCGTGCAACCTACGGGCTTAGAGTCATGTTGGGCCCGACCGCCCCCGCACCACCAGCTCGTCAAACCCCGTTTGCGCATCCAGCTCCCGCGTAAACGCCCATTCAGACAGCAAGGCCAACAGCACCTCCGCCGTCGTCCGCACAGTGCAGCCCGCCGCCACATGCCCGCCCAGCACCGCCCCGGTCGCGGTAGACAGCACCATGTGCAAGTGCGAACTGCTGCGCGCCCCGTCAAACGCCACCGTGCCCGCCAGGCTGAGGATTTCCATGTCCCCCACCAGCCGCTGCGGCTGCTCCGCCCCGGCAAAGCGCAGACCGGCGGTAGACAGGCTGCCAATGCCCGACAGCACAAAAGCCGCCTGGCAGTTCTGGCTGCGCACGGCGGCTTCCAGGGCCTGGCGCAGGTCTTGGCCGGGGGTGAGGCGGATGGGGAGGGTTTGCATGGGGATTTATAAGAAATAGGCTGCTTGTGCTTATGGGATAGGCACGAGCAGCTATTATTTTAGAAGCAAATCACCAGAAATCGATCGCCTTCCCTACCCCTGCACAGCCCTGGCCGCCATCGCCTTCGCCAGCCCACCCCACTGCGCGCTGAACAGCCCCGCGTCCATGGTCTTGACGTTCTTCATGATGGGCTTGAACCCCATGTGCGCCAACACATCGCGCTCCAGGTCCACGCCGGGCGCGATTTCGGTTAGCTCCAGGCCATCGGTGGTGAGCTGGAACACGGCGCGCTCGGTGACGAACAGCACTTCTTGCTGGCGCAAGGCCGCGTCGTGGCCATTGAAGGTGATCTGCTCCACCTTTTCGATGAACTTGCGGGACTTGCCCTCTTGGACGATGGTGAGCTGGCCGTCGGCCACTTGCACCTGCAGGCCACCGGCGGTGAAGGTGCCGCAGAACACCAGCTTCTTGGTGGAGCGGGTGATGTTGACGAAGCCGCCGCATCCGACCGGGCGGCCGTTGAACTTGCTCACGTTGACGTTGCCCCAGTAGTCGGCCTGGGCCAGGCCCAGGAAGCTGGCGTCCAGACCGCCTCCGTCGTAGAAGTCGAATTGCAGCGACTGCTCGATGATGGCCTCGGCGTTGTAGGCCACGCCAAAGTCGCCCAGCTGCGCGGGGATGCCGCCGGTGATGCCGCTCTCGATGCTCAGGGTGAGCTGGTCAGACACACCCTCTTCCGCCGCCACCGACGGTACACCGGCGGGGATGCCGATGCCCAGGTTGGTGATGGCACCGGGCTTGAGCTCCATGGCGGTGCGGCGGGCGATGACCTTGCGCTCGTCCAGCGCCATGGGTTCCAGCGAGCTGGTGGGCACGCGCACGTCGCCGCACAGGGCGGGGTTGAACTGGGTGGCGATGGTCTGCATGTGGTTTTCGGGCTGGCTGACCACCACGTAGTCCACCGACACGCCGGGGATCTTCACCGACTTGGGGTGCAGGCTGCCCGCTTGCACGATGCGCTCCACCTGGGCGATGACGATGCCGCCGCAGGCCTTGGCTGCGTGGGCGATGTTGATCTGCTCCAGCAGCACGCCCTCTTTGTCCAGCGTGATGTTGCCGTTTTCATCGGCCAGCGTGCCGCGGATGATGGCCACGTCGATCTTCGGGCAGGGGTAAAACAGCCATTCTTCGCCCGCAAATTCGACCAGCTTCACCAGATCTTCGGTGGACTGGCTGTTGAGCTTGCCGCCTTCGATGCGTGGGTCCACAAAAGTGCCCAGGCCCACCTTGGTCAGCAGGCCGGGGCTGCGGCTGGCGATATGGCGGGTGAGGTGCGACAGGCTGCCCTGCGGGAAGTTGTAGGCCTCGACCTCGCCCGCAAACACCATCTTCATCATCTCGGCCCCGGTCTGGCCGAAGTGGCCCGCGATGGTGCGTTTGATCATGCCGGGATGGGCGAAGTGGACCATGCCCGCGTCCTTGCTGTTGCCGATGGCGCCGCACGCCCAGGTGGTGAGGTTACGCGGGTGGCCGGTACCCAGAAAGGTCTGCTCCACGCCTTTGAGCACCTCCTCGGGCAGGCTGGTCACGGCCAGGCCGCCCAGGAAGATGGTGGCGTTGTCTTGGATGAGTGCGCCTGCTTGGGCGGCGGTGATGATTTGCATGTCAGTCTTTCAGGTATTCGGGGTTTTCGATCAGTAAGGCCATGCCCTGGCCGCCGCCCACGCAGGCGCTGGAGATGCCGTAACGCAGCCCCCGGCGGCGCAGTTCGCGGGCCAGGGTGACGGTGAGGCGCACGCCGGTCGCCGCCAAGGGATGGCCCAGCGCAATCGCGCCGCCGTTGACGTTCAACTTGTCGCGGTCCAGGCCCAGCTCGCGCTCTACCGCAATGGTTTGCGCGCCCTGGGCCTCGTTGATCTCGAACAGGCCGATGTCGTCCAGCGTCAGACCGCAGCGCTCCAGCAAGGCACGGATGGCAGGCGCGGGGCCGATGCCCATCAGCTCGGGCGGCACACCGGCAGCGGCGGCACCGCGCAAACGGGCCAGCGGCTGCAAGCCGTTTTTGCGCACGTAGGCATCGCTGGCGACCAGCGCGCCCACCGCGCCATCGACCAGGGCCGAGCTGTTGCCTGCGGTTTGCACACCGCCGGGGTAGACGGTGCGCAGGCCCGCCAGGGCCTCCAGCGGCGAGGGGCGCGGATGGGTATCGCGGTCCAGTTGCGCCACCTTGCGCGGCAGCTGGATGCCCCGGGTGGCGTAGCCGGGCAGTTCAAATTTCTCGCTGGTCACGGGCACGATTTCGCCCGCCAGAAAACCATCGGCCTGGGCCTTCAAGGCGCGCTCAAACGACAGGGCGGCATACGCATCCACATCGGCGCGGGTGATGCCGTATTTCTTCGCCAGGTTCTCCGCCGTCTCGATCATGGTGACCGGGCCTGCGGTGTCGGTCAGGGCTTCGATCAAGAAGTCTTTGAACTCCACCGGCGCGCCCAACCGGAAGCCGCTGCGGTGGGTGTAGGCGGCGATGGGGTTGCGCGTCATGGACTCGGTGCCCACCACCAGGGCCAGGTTGGCGTAGCCCAGGGTGATCTGGTCTGCAGCCTGGCGGAACAGCTCGAAGCCGGTGCCGCAGATGCGTTGCACCAGGATGGAAGGGGTGGCGACGGGCACACCTGCGTACAGGCCGATGTGGCGCGGCAGCACAAAGGCATCAAAGTCGGCCTGGGCCATGGAGCCGGTGACGACCGAATCCACATCCGCCGCAGACACCCCGCTGCGGGCGAACACGGCGCGGGCCACCTTGATGCCCATGTCGGTGGGCGACACGCTACCCAGGGGGCCGCAGTAGTCCACTAGCGGCGTGCGCACGCCGTCCACGATCCATGCGTCTAGTTTTGCTGAAAAGTGTTGCATGGCTTATCCCTTGCGGCTGTCGGTCACGCGCAGCACGGTGGCATAACCGCTGTCGCCCGCTGCGCAGCCGGTGAACAGGCCCACGCCGCCGCCGCGCAGCACCAGCTCCTCAATCAGCTCGATGATGGCGCGCAAACCCGTGGGGGCTTGCGGGTGGCCCCAGATGATGGAGCTGCCATAGTTGTTCATCTTTTCCCACGCAAAACCGGTGTCGCGGGCCAGGGCGATGTCGTTCACCGCGAAAGGGTTGTGCGTCTTGATGGCGTGGATGTCGGCAATCGACAGCCCGGCATTTTTCAAGGCGTTAAAGGCGGCAGGTGACGGGGCCATGGGCATGTAGCCGGGCTCCACGCGGGCCTGGCCGAAGCCCAAAATTTCCACTTCGATATTGGGATTGGTGGATGCCGCCCGCGCCAGGTCGCGCGTGGTGACGATGGCCCCGGCGTTGCCGTCGGCCGGGTGGGTTTGGCCGCCAAAGGTCACTGTGCCGCCCGGCATTACCGGCTTGAGTTTGGCCAGGCCTTCTTCGGTGGTGGGGAAGATGCCTTCGTCGGCGCTGAGGGTGCCGGTTTGTTTGCGGAACTTGGAATCGCTCAAAGGCACATCGGCCATGTACAGCTTCTGGAAGGCGCGGTCGTTGGCCAGCGCCTGCTGGTACTGGCCGTAGCGGTGCAGCTTCAGGTCGTGCTGCTCGGCGGTGGTGATGCCATAGCGGGCAGCCACGTTTTCGCCGGTTTGCAGCATGGGGTTTTTGGCGTACGGGTCATGGCCCATGTTGTCGGGCACCCAGTGTTCGGTAATGCCGTAACCGCCGGTGCCGGTGGGGTCGGGGTAGTAGACCACCGGGCCGTTGGACTGGCGGTCGGCCATCACCAGCAGCGCGCTGGTGGCGGTGCCGCACTGCACTTCCTGCGCCGCCATTTGCAGGGCGCGCACACTGGTGGCGCAGGCCTGCTGGATGGTGGGCCCGGCCACGCGGTCGATGCCCATCAGGCCGGTGACGTAGGGCAGGCCATAGAAGCTGCCTTTTTGCGGATTGGTCAGGCCCAGGATGGCCAGGTCGATCTGCGCCATGTCAAAACCACGGGCGGCCAGGGCCTGTTTGCCCACGGCGGCGGCCAGCGGCAAGGCGTTCAGGTGGGCCAGCGAACCCTGCCATTTGGCAAACGGGGTGGACCAGTAAACCCCGTAGGGGATGTATGCGGACATGGCTTTTCCTTGCGCCCAAATGGGCAAATTTGATTATTTATCATAATTAAATTTGAACCCTGGAAGGCTAGGGAAAGCACCTACGATAGAGACCCTAATTTCGCTTGTTTTAGTTATTTTTGATAACCATAATCCAGCCAACGAAGAGCACACCATGACCACACACCACCCCGATATTTCCCTCGAAATCTGCGGCGACGAGCAAGAAATTGCCGTCATCCGCCTGACCCGCCCCGCCAAGCGCAATGCCTTGAACGACGGCCTGATCCTGGCGTTGCGCAACCTGCTCGACGGCCTGCCCGGCACGGTGCGGGCGGCGGTGATCGACGGCGAGGGCCCGCACTTCTGCTCCGGCCTGGACCTGAGCGAACTCAAAGACCGCGACGCAGGCCAGGGCCTGCTGCATTCCCGCATGTGGCACGCCGCGCTGGAGCGCGTGCAGTTCGGCCCGGTGCCGGTGGTGGCGGCGCTGCACGGTGCGGTGGTGGGCGGTGGGCTGGAGCTGGCCAGCGCCTGCCACATCCGCGTGGCCGATGAATCCACCTTTTACGCCCTGCCCGAAGGCTCGCGGGGCATCTTTGTGGGCGGCGGCGGCGCGGTGCGCATCCCCCGCCTGATCGGCACCGCCCGCATGACCGACATGATGATGACGGGCCGCGTGTACAACGCGGTAGATGGCGAACGCATCGGCATGGCCCAGTACCTGGTGCCCACCGGCCAAGCCTTTACCAAGGCACTAGAACTGGCCACGCGCATCGCCCAAAACGCGCCACTGACCAACTACGCGCTGATGCACGCCCTGCCCCGCATTGCCGAGCAACCGTCCGACCAGGGCTTTATGACCGAAGCCATGATGGCCGCCATCGCCCAGAGCGCGCCCGAAGCCAAGGAACGCGTGCGCGCCTTCCTGGACGGCAAGGCCGCCAAAGTCCAGAAAGCGTAATTCGCCATGTCCGCCCCCACCTACCGCCCCATGCGCTTCGGCGTGACCCACGTCACCACCCGTGACACGCCCGAAGGCGTGCGTTATGTGCGGGCCGCACAAGACCTGCAGCCCTACCCCACGCGCCTGACCGACCGGCTGGCGCACTGGGCGCACACCACCCCCGACCAGACCTGGATGGCCCAGCGCGTGAAAAACGCCGACGGCAGCCTGGGCGACTGGCGCCATGTGACCTACGCACAGGCCTGGCAGTCGGCCCGCAACATCGCCCAGGCGCTGCTAGGGATGCACCTGGGCCCCGAGCGCCCGGTCGCCATCCTCAGCGAAAACGACCTGGACCACGCCCTGCTGTCCCTGGGCTGCCTGGTGGCGGGCGTGCCGCAGTGCACCGTGTCCACCGCCTACAGCACCATCAGCCAAGACTTCGACAAGCTGCGCCACGTGGTGGAGTCGCTGACCCCCGGCCTGGTGTTTGCCAGCAGCGGCGAACGTTTTGGCCGCGCCATCACCGCCACCATGGGGCCTGACGTGCAGGTGGTGCTGGGCAGCGGCAGCATCCCGGGCCGCGCCACCATTCCCTTCAGCGATCTGCTCAACACCCCGGCAACCCCGGCGGTGGATGCCGCGCACGAAACCATCACCAGCGACCACATTGCCAAGTTCATGTTCACCTCGGGCTCGACCAAGCTGCCCAAGGCGGTGGTGGTCACGCACGGCATGTGGAGCGCCAACCTGCAGCAGATGAACCAGTCCATGCCGGTGCTGGCCGAGGAGCCCCCGGTGCTGGTCGACTGGCTGCCCTGGAACCACACCTTTGGCGGCAACCACAACTTTGGCATCGTCATCTACAACGGCGGCACCCTGTACCTGGACGAAGGCAAGCCCACGCCCAAAGGCATGGCAGAGACCCTACGCAACCTGCGCGAGATTGCGCCCACCATCTACTTCAACGTGCCCACCGGTTTCGAGGTGCTGGCCGAGGCCCTGCAGACCGACGACCTGCTGCGCAAAAACCTGTTCAGCCGCGTCAAGATGTTCTTCTTTGCCGCCGCCGCGCTGTCGCAGCCCATCTGGGATGCCCTGTTTGCCAGCGCCGAGCGCGAGGTGGGCGAGCGCATCGTGATGAACACCGGCCTGGGCATGACCGAAGGCACGCCGTTTTGCCTGGCCGTCAACAGCCCCAACGTCAAGGCAGGCTACATCGGTGTGCCCACCCCTGGCCTGGAGCTGAAACTGGTGCCCACCGACGGCAAGACCGAAGTGCGTTACCGCGGCCCCAACATCACCCCCGGCTACTGGCGCAACCCCGAGGCCACCCGCGAGAGCTTTGACGAGGAAGGCTTCTTCTGCTCGGGCGACGCGGTGCAGTGGATCGACCCGGACGACCTGCACCAGGGCCTGAAGTTCGATGGCCGCATTGCCGAAGACTTCAAGCTCAGCACCGGCACCTTTGTGAGCGTGGGCCCGATGCGCGCCAAGATCATTGCCGCGGGTGCGCCCTATGTGCAAGACGCGGTGCTCACTGGCATCAACTTGAAAGAAGTGGGCGCGCTGCTGCTGCCCACGCCCGCCTGCCGCACCTTGAGCGGCCTGCCCGACAGCGCCAGCCTGCAAGAGGTACTGCACAGCGCGCCGGTGCAGGCCCATTTCCAGCAGGTCGTCAACACCCTGGCCGCCGCGTCCACCGGCAGCGCCACCCGCGTGGCCCGCGCCCATCTGCTGGTCGAGCCGCCGTCGCTGGACAAAGGCGAGATCACCGACAAGGGCTCGATCAACCAGCGCGCCGTGCTCAAACACCGCGCCGCCCTGGTCGAAGCCCTGCACGACGGCAGCCTGCCCTACACCATCCAACCTACCGGAGCCCCCCAATGAACATCCAAGGACAAGCCGCCCTCGTCACCGGAGCCGCCTCCGGCCTGGGCGAAGCCACCGCCCGCGAACTCGCCCGCCTGGGCGCCAAGGTGGCGGTGCTCGACGTGAACATGGCGCTGGCCGAGAAGGTGGCCGCCGAGATTGGCGGTGTGGCCTGCCAGTGCGACATCACCAATGCCGACAGCGTCACCGCCGCCATCGAGAAAGCCGCCGCCGCCCATGGCCCGGCGCGCATTCTGATGAACGTGGCCGGTATTGGCGGCGCCAAGCGCGTGGTGCAAAAAGACGGCAGCGCCGCACCGCTGGACGCGTTTGCCAAAGTGATTGCCGTCAACCTCATCGGCAGCTACAACATGACCCGCTTGTTTGCCGCCGCCTGCGCCAAGCTGGAGCCGCAAGACGGTGGTGAGCGCGGCGTGATCATGTTTACCGCATCGGTAGCCGCCTTCGATGGCCAGGTGGGCCAGCAGGCTTACAGCGCGTCCAAGGGCGGGCTGGTCGGCATGACACTGCCCATGGCACGCGACTTGGCGCAGCACGGCATACGCGTTTGCACCGTGGCCCCCGGCCTGTTTGCCACGCCGCTGATGCAGGAGCTGCCCGAGGCGGTGCAGGCATCGCTGGCGGCCAGCATCCCTTTCCCATCGCGCCTGGGCAAGCCCAGCGAATTTGCCGAACTGGCCGCGCACATCGTGACCAACGGCCACCTCAACGGCGAAGTCATCCGCCTCGACGGCGCGCTGCGTATGGCCCCGCGCTAGAAATCTAAACAAAAACTGCCTCTACCGCCCATTACCTGGGCGTGAGCAGCTACTAAATCAGGAGCATCGGTGCGGCTACCAGGCCGCACCCAGGCCTGAGCTACGTCTGCGCCAGGCGCAACCCTTTCCCCCAACCAGAGCCCCAGGAGACAAATATGACCAAAACCACCCACCGCTTTACCGTGACGGCCCTGGCCGCCTTCAGCGCCCTCGCCGCCGCCAGTGCAGTCCAGGCCCAGAGCGTCACCCTGTACGGCATCATCGATACCGGCATCGAAACGGTGAGCAACACCGCCGCCGGGGGCACCATCACCCGCGTGCCGTCCAACACCGGCATCTTTGCATCGCGCTGGGGCATGCGCGGCAAGGAAGACCTGGGCGGTGGCCTGGCGGCCGTGTTCACCCTGGAATCGGGCTTTGGGCCCGACACCGGTGCCATGGGCCAAGGTGGCCGCCTATTTGGCCGCCAGGCGCTGGTGGGCCTGAGCGGCGACTGGGGCGCAGTCACCCTGGGCCGCCAGTACAGCATGCTGTTTTGGTCGATGCTGGATGCCGACATCGTCGGCCCCAGCGTGTTTGGCCTGGGCTCGCTGGACTCCTACATTCCCAACGCCCGCCACGACAACGCCATCGTCTACCGGGGCAAGTTCAACGCCCTCAGCCTGGGTGCCAGCTACAGCCTGGGCCGCGACACGGCAGCCGCCACGCCCCCCAACCCCACGGCCACCAACTGCCCTGGCGAAAGCGGCAGCGACAGCCAGGCCTGCCGCGCCTGGTCGGTGCTGGCCAAGTACGATGCCCCCAGCTGGGGTGCCGCCGTGGCCTACGACCTGCAGCATGGCCGCACCCTGGGTGCCGCCCCCGATGCCGTGTTCGGCGGCTTGAACAGCAGCGACAAAACCGATGCCCGCCTGTCCGTCAACGGCTACGCCAAGTTCGGCGATGCCAAAGTGGGCGCCGGTGTGATCCGCCGCGACAACGACGGCAGCACCACCCGCCCCAAGAGCAGCCTGTGGTTTGTGGGCGCTTCCTATGCGGTCACCCCCGCCTGGACGGTGGACGGCACCGTGGCCCGCCTGGCCTACAAAAACGTGGACAACGCCGACTCCACCCTGGTGGCCGTGCGGGCGCTGTACAAGCTGAGCAAGCGCACCACGGTCTACGGCCAGCTCGGCCACATCAGCAACCAGAGCGCTGTGGCGGTGTCCGTCAGCGGCGGTGCACCCGGCAGCAACCCGCTCGCAGGCGGATCGCAGACCGGCACCATGTTCGGCATCAACCACAGTTTTTAAAAGTACCTGAATCGGAGACCACCATGCAACACCGTCGCCATTTCCTCCATACCGCCGCCAGCGCCGCCGCGTTGGCCGCCCTGGCCCCCTTGCGTGCTTTTGCGCAGGGTGTGGACCAGGTGAAGATTTATTACGGCTTTCCCGCCGGCAGCTCGGGCGACAGCGTGGCCCGCCGCGTGGGCGAAAAGCTGGCCGGCACGCCCTACTGCAAGACCGCCGCCGTGGTGGACAACAAGCCCGGCGCAGGCGGCCGCATCGCCCTGGAAACCCTCAAGGCCGCAGCGGCAGACGGCTCGGTGCTGGCGCTGGCCCCGGTGTCGGCCATGTCGGTGTACCCGCACATCTACGCCAAGCTCAGCTACGACCCGAAGGACTTCGCTCCGGTGTCCATCGGCGCGGTGATGCACCACGGCCTGGCGGTCGGCCCAGCGGTGCCACCCACCGTCAAGTCGCTGAAAGACTTTTTGGCCTGGGCCAAGGCGAATCCTGACCAGGCCAGCTACGGCTCGCCCGGCGCGGGCAGCATGCCGCACCTGCTGGGCGCGCTGCTGGGCATCCGCTCCAAAGTGGAGCTCAAGCACGTGCCCTACCGGGGCACCGTGCCCGGCATCACCGACCTGGTGGGCGGCCAGATTGCATCCACCATGAACCCCAGCGGCGACTACCTGGCCTACGTGAAAGCAGGCAAGCTGCGCGTGCTGGCCACCTCGGGCCCCATCCGCTCGCCCTACTACCCCGACGTGCCCACCTTTGCCGAGCAGGGCTTCCCCGACCTGGTGGTGGAGGAATGGTTTGGTTTTTACGCCCCGGCCAAAACCCCCGCCGCCACCCTGGCCCTGGCCAATACCGCCATCACCGCCGCGTTAAAAGACAAGGTGGTGCTGGACAGCCTGGCCCTGGTCGGCCTGATCGCGCGCGGCTCCACGCAGGAAGACATGGCCAAGTCGCAAAAGGCCGAGTTCGAGCGCTGGGGGCCGCTGGTCAAGCAGATCGGTTTCAGCGCGGAGTCCTGATATTTATAAGAAATAGCCCTCTACCGCCCATTCCGTGGGCGGTAGAAGCTATCAAAACAAGAGCAAACCCATGGCCGCACTTTCCGACATCGCTTTCATCCTCAACGACGTGCTGCAGGCCCCCGCCCAGTGGCAGGCGCTGCCGCCGTTTGCCGACACCGATGCCGACCTGGCGCTGCAGGTGCTGGAGGAAGCGGGCAAGTTTGTCACCAGCGTGGTGGCCCCGCTGCAACGCGTGGGCGACGAGGTGGGCTGCCGGTTTGATGCGGGCCGGGTCACCACGGCACCGGGTTTCAAAGAGGCCTACCAGGCCTTCTGGCAAGCCGGTTGGCCTTCCCTCTCGTGTGCGGTGGAAGACGGTGGCCAGGGCCTGCCTGCGGTGCTGGAGGGCGTGCTGTTTGAAATGCTGGCCGGGGCCAACCACGGCTGGACCATGGCCCCCGGCCTGCTGCACGGGGCCTACGCTTGCCTGAAGCACCACGGCAGCGAAGCGCTGAAAGACGCGTACCTGGAAAAAATCGCTACCGGCGAATGGCTGGCCACCATGTGCCTGACCGAAGCCCACGCGGGCAGCGACCTGGGCCTGGTGCGCACCAAGGCTACGCCCCAGCCCGGCGGCGGCGTGTTGGTGAACGGCAGCAAGATCTTCATATCGGGCGGCGAGCACGACCTGACCGACAACATCGTCCACCTGGTGCTGGCCCGCCTGCCCGATGCGCCCCCCGGCCCCAAAGGCCTGTCGCTGTTCCTCGTTCCCAAAGTCTTGCCCGACGGCAGCCTGAATGCTGTGGTCTGCGAACGCATCGAAGAAAAAATGGGCCTGCACGGCAGCCCCACCTGCGTGATGCGTTTTGACGATGCGATCGGCTGGCAAGTGGGCGAGGCGAACAAGGGCCTGAACGCCATGTTTGTGATGATGAACGCCGCCCGCCTGCACGTGGGCCTGCAAGGCGTGGGTCTGCTGGAGGCGGCCTGGCAAAAGGCCGATGCCTACGCGCAAGAGCGCCGCCAGATGCGCGCACCCACAGCCGCCAGCGGCCCCAGCTTGATCAACGAGCACCCCGCCATCCGCCGCATCCTCGCCACCCAACGCGCCTGGATCGACGGCGGCCGGGTGCTGGCCTACCACACCGCCCTGCAGCTCGACGTGGCCGCCCACAGCGTGGACGCCACCCAGCGCGCCGCCGCGCAGCGCTGGTGCGCCCTGGTCACGCCGGTGCTGAAAGCGGCCATGACCGACCAGGCCTTTGCCGGGGCCAGCGCCTGCCTGCAGGTGTTTGGCGGGCACGGCTATATCAGCGAGTGGGGCATAGAGCAGATCGTGCGCGACAGCCGCGTGGCCATGATTTACGAGGGCACCAACGAGATCCAGGCCATCGACCTGCTGGTGCGCAAGGTGCTGGCCGACGGCGGCGCGGGCATCACCGCGCTGCTGGCCGAGCTGCCCGCCAGCGCCCACCGCGATGCGCTGGTGGAGGCCACCGCCGCCCTGGTCAGCGCAACGAAGAACGACCCCGAACTCCCCTACTGGGTGGCCGACGACTACCTGCGCGCCGTGGCCCTGGTGCTGCTGGAATCCGCGTGGAGCCGCATCAGCGCGGCCAGCACGGATGCACGCTGGACCACGCCCGCCCACGCCTTTCGCACCTGGGTGTTGCCCGAGTGCGATATGCGCCTGGGCATCATCCGCCAGCGCTTAAAAACTTAAGCAAAAAGTGCCTCCCGTGCTTATTCGACAAGCGCAAGCAGCTACCGAATAGATAGCAAACCAGTTCCCCCGCCCGTAGCGCGTACAGCGATGGTCCAGGCCGCGCTGCGGGCTCCCCTGCGCCTGGCCCTTGGAGACAACACCATGACACGAAGATTCCACCCCGGTTGGATGGCGGCATCCGTGCTGCCCGCGGCACTGCTGGCTGGCTGCGGCGGCTCGGACGGCGGGCTGCCCCAGCTCGCCGCCGCCACCCCGGCCACGCTGCAGTCCTGCGCCGCCCTGGCCAGCACCCTGGCCCTGCCCAACACCAGCATCACCTCGGCGGTGGACGTGGCTGCGGGCAGCCTGGTGCTTAACGGGGTCAGCACCCCGGCGCACTGCCGGGTCTTAGGCAAGATGAACCAACGCACCAGCACGGTAGACGGTGCCAGCTACGCCATCGGCTTCGAGATACGCCTGCCCGTGGCCTGGAATGGCCGCTTTCTGTACCAGGCCAATGGCGGACTGGACGGCAGCGTGGTCACCGCCGCCGGGGCCACCAGCGGGGCCGCGCCCCTGGCACCCGGCCTGAGCCAGGGCTTTGCGGTGCTGAGCTCGGATGCCGGGCACGGCGCACCCACGCCTTTCTTTGGCCTGGATCCGCAGGCCCGGCGCGACTACGGCTACCAGGCCGTGGGCAGCCTCACGCCCATGGCCAAAAGCCTGATCAAAACCGCCTACGGCAAATCGCCCGACCGCTCCTATTTCGCAGGCTGCTCCAACGGAGGCCGCCACGCCATGGTGGCCGCGGCCCGCTACGGCGACCAGTACGACGGCATTCTGGCGGGCAACCCCGGCTTTCACCTGCCCAAGGCCGCCACCACCCAGCTCTGGAAAGCCCAGCAGTACGCCAGCATCTCCACCCTGGACAGCAGCAGCCAGCCGGTACTGACCAGCGCCGTCACACCTGCCGAATTCAAGATGGTGGGCGAGAAGATCATCGCCAAATGCGACGCGCTGGACGGCGTGGCCGACGGCCAGGTGCAAGACACCGCCGCCTGCCAGGCCGCGTTCAGCCTGCAAAACGACGTGCCCAGTTGCAGCGGTGCCCGCGACGGCAGCTGCCTGAGCCCGGCGCAGAAAACCGTGCTGGCCAGCGTGTTTGCCGGGCCGAAGAACAGCAAGGGCGAAGCGCTGTACACCGGCACCTGGTTCGACCCCGGCATTGCCGGAGCCAACTTTGCCAGCTGGCACTTCGGCTCGCCCGCCACGCGCGATGCGGGCGCGGTGGCCTTCATCTTCACCACGCCGCCCAGCACCGTGGCCGCCTTTACCGCCAGCACCGGCCTGCAGTACGCGCTGAACTTCAGCATGGAAACCGACTACCCCAAGATGTTTGTGACCAACAGCACCTACACCGAGTCGTCCTGGGACTTCATGGTGCCACCCAATGAAACCAACCTGGCCACGCTGCGCAACCGGGGTGCCAAGATGATGGTCTACCACGGCGTGGCCGACGGCGTGTTCTCGCCGGTAGACACCGCCCAATGGATGGACAAGCTGCAAACCGCCAACGGCGGCAGCGCCAGCAGCTTTGCCCGCCTGTTCATGGTGCCCGGCATGAACCACTGCTCCGGCGGCCCCGCCACCGACCAGTTCGACATGCTGGCCCCGCTGGTCAACTGGGTCGAAAAAGGCCAAGCCCCCGACAGCGTGCTGGCCAACGTACGCGGCGCCGGTGCCAACCTGGTCAACACCGAGCTGCCTGCTTCCTGGTCGCCCACCCGCACCCGGCCCCTGTGCGTCTACCCCAAGGTGGCCCGCTACAAAGGTACGGGCGACATCGAAAGTGCTGCCAGCTTCAGTTGCCAGTGAAGCATTTTTAAGCCAAATAGCCCTCTAGCGCCCATGGCATAAGCACAAGAAGCTATTGAATAAATAGCATCTGAGGCCTGTCGTGGGGTTTTATGCACCCCGATTGAGGAGACAACACCGATGAAACAAAGAATCCACCACGGCTTGCTGGCAGCATCCCTGCTACCCGCCGCCTTGCTTATGGGCTGCGGCGGCTCGGACAATGGCCTGCCACAACTGGCAGCGGCCACGCCCGGCACGCTACAGTCGTGTACCGATTTGGCCAGCAAGATCCACATTGCCAACACCACCATCACCGCAGCCAGCCCAGTTGCCGCAGGCGCGGTCACCGCTGCGGGCGCATCCGTGCCAGCGCATTGCCTGGTCACCGGCAACATGTTCCCCCGCGTTAGCCCCACCGACGGAAAAAACTACGCCATCGGTTTTGAAATGCGCCTGCCCAACGCCTGGAATGGCCGCTTCTTCTACCAAGCCAATGGTGGCTCTGACGGCCTGGTCCTGCCCGCGCTGGGCGGCGGTGGCCCGCAACCCCAGGTGGCGCTACAGCAAGGCTTTGCCGTCATCAGCTCGGACGCAGGCCACTCGGGCCAAGGCAACCTGGCTTTTGGCATCGACTTCCAGGCCCGCCTGGACTACGGCTACCAGGCCGTGGCCAAGCTCACACCGATGGCCAAATCCCTGATCACCACGGCCTACGGCAAAGGCCCGGACCGCTCGTACATCAGCGGCTGCTCCAACGGTGGCCGCCACACCTTCGTGGCCATGACGCGCATGGCCGACCAGTACGACGGCTATCTGGCCGGCGCCCCCGGCTACCGACTGCCGCTGGCAGCCATCGCCAACCAGGAGCGCGCCAAGCACCTGGCCACCGTGGCCACCAACCCAGCCGACCTCAGCACGTCCTTCACCAGCGCCGAGCGGGCAACCTTGTCCGCCGCCGTGGTGGCCCAATGCGACGCGCTCGACGGCGTGGCCGACGGAATGGTCCAGGACGTGGCCGCCTGCCAGGCCAAGTTCGACCTGCAACGCGATGTACCCACCTGCAGCGGAGCCCGCGACGGGAGCTGCCTGAGCCCGGCCCAGAAGACCGCGTTCGCGCCCATGTTCTCCGGTGCGGTAGACGGCCAGGGCAAGAAGTTCTACGCCAGCTTCCCGTATGACAGCGGACACAACGCGGCCGACTCCTCGTTCTGGCGCTTCTTTGTGCCGCTGAACATCGACTCGGGCGCGACCGCCTTGATCTGGGGCGCACCGCCTGCCGACCCGGCCACCTTCAACGGTGCCGCCTATGCGCTGACCACCTCGGTCGACACCAAGCTGGCCGCCGTGGCAGCCACCAACGCCACCTACACCGAGTCGGGCCTGTCCTTCATGCAACCCGTGGAGCCTACCCAGTTGGGCAAGCTGAAGAACCGGGGTGCCAAGGTCATGATCTACCACGGCGTGAGCGATGCCATCTTCTCGGTGGATGACACCACCACCTGGTACAACGGCCTGCGCTCGGCCAATGGCGGCGATGCCTCGAACTTCGCCCGCTTCTACCAGGTGCCCGGCATGTCGCACTGCGCGGTAGGCCCGGCCACCGACCAGTTCGACATGCTGACGCAGCTGGTCAACTGGGTCGAAAAAGGCCAGGCCCCCGACAACGTGGTGGCCAACGTGCGCGGCGCGGGCAATGGTGCCGGGGCCAATCCCGACGTGCCTGCATCCTGGTCCCCCACCCGCAGCCGCCCGCTGTGCGCCTACCCCAAGGTGGCCCGCTACAAGGGCAGTGGCGATGTGGAAAGTGCAGCCAGCTTTAGCTGTCAATAGGTGCAGGCCAGGCGGGGCTGTAACGGCTGGCAAAATAAGGCCATGACCGTATCCAGCCCCCCCAAATTCGCCAGCACCGTCGACAGCACCATGCTGGAGGGCCTGGTGGGCTACAACGCCCGCCGGGCCTATCTGGTCATCCTCGATGTGTTTTTGAAGCGCATGGCGGCCTACGACCTGCGCACGGTGGACTTCTCCATCCTGTCGCTGATCACGCACAACCCCGGCATCACCTCGCGCCAGCTGGCCACCACCCTGAGCCTGCTGCCGCCCAATGTGGTGGGCATGGTCAACACCCTGGAAAAGCGCGGCCTGATCGAACGCCAGCCCCACCCCGTGGACGGCCGCGCCCTGGGCCTGCACCTCACGCCCGAAGGCGAAGCCCTGGTAACCGAGGCCGAAAGCACGGTGGAACACCTGGAAATCGAAGCCACCAGCAGCCTGACCGCCACCGAGCGCAAAACCCTGATTCGCTTGCTGCAAAAAATATACCGGACGTAATTCAGTTACAGCGCAGACACCTCGTGCATACAATGCTATTAAACTAGTAGCAATTTTGATTTTTGCGGTATAGTTGGTTCACTGCATGGGCGTGAAGGAACGGTCTAAGCGTCTTGCACGGCCCCTACCAATACACCGAGGAGAACACACCATGAGTTCCAAAGAAAACGTCGCCGTCCACCAACTGCTGGCCCTGCTGGAGTCCCGCTACGCCATCCGCGTCATGTGGGCCCTGCGCGACGGCCACGCCCAAACTTTTCGCCTGCTGCAAGACAGCGTGGGCGGTGTCACCCCCAACACCCTGAACACCCGCCTCAAAGAACTGCGCGAAGCCGACCTGCTGACCCACGGCTCCGACGGCTACAGCGTCACCCCCAGCGGTGCCGACCTGCTCAAGCGCCTGAGCGACCTGCAAGCCTTCGCCGGCAAGTGGTCTACCGCACAGGCCAAAAAGGTCAAGTAAGCCGCTGTAGACCGCTTTGGCAGTCAAAAAAAGGGGGCTGGGAAAAATTTCCCAGCCCCTTTTTTCTATGCCTGTCAGGGCTTGCCGAAGCTGAATTGCCCCGGCGCCTGGATCGGGTCCACGTCCACCGGGATCACGTCCTTGGGCAGGAACTTGCCTTCCAGCAGCAGCTTGGACAGCGGGTTCTCGATGCGCTGCTGGATGGCGCGCTTCAGAGGCCGTGCGCCAAACACCGGGTCGAAGCCGACCTTGGCCAGCTCGGCGATGGCCGCAGGGGATACCTCTAGCGTCAGGTCCATCTTGGCCAGGCGGGCTTGCAGCACCTTGATCTGGATCGCGGCGATGGCTTCGATGTTCTTGGCATCCAGTGCGTGGAAGACCACGGTCTCGTCGATACGGTTCAAAAACTCGGGGCGGAAGTAGTTCTTCAGCTCGTCCTGCACCGCGTCCTTGATGTCCTCGTAGTCGCGGCCCACCATGGTCTGGATGATGGGCGAGCCGATGTTGCTGGTCATCACGATCACGGTGTTCTTGAAGTCCACGGTGCGGCCCTGGCCGTCGGTCAGGCGGCCATCGTCCAGCACCTGCAGCAGCACGTTAAACACATCCGGATGGGCTTTTTCCACCTCGTCGAGCAGCAGCACGCTGTAGGGCTTGCGGCGCACGGCCTCGGTCAGGTAGCCGCCTTCCTCGTAGCCCACGTAGCCGGGTGGCGCGCCGATCAGGCGGGCCACCGAATGCTTCTCCATGAACTCGCTCATGTCGATGCGGATCAGGTGGTCTTCCGAGTCGAACATAAAGCCCGCCAGCGCCTTGCACAGCTCGGTCTTGCCCACGCCCGTGGGGCCCAGGAACAGGAAGGAGCCGGTGGGCCGGTTCGGGTCGGACAGGCCTGCGCGGCTGCGGCGGATGGCGTTGGCCACCGCGGTGATGGCCTCGTCCTGGCCCACCACGCGGTCGTGCAGCTTGACTTCCATCTGCAGCAACTTGTCGCGCTCGCCCTGCATCAGCTTGCTCACCGGAATGCCGGTAGCGCGGGCCACCACTTCGGCGATTTCTTCTGCGCCCACCTGGGTGCGCAGCAGGCGCGGCGCGCTGGTGCTGCCTTTCACCGATTCCTTGGCCTGCGCTTCCTTGAGCTGCTTTTCCAGCTCGGGCAGCTTGCCGTATTGCAGCTCGGCGACCTTGTTGAAATCGCCCTTGCGGGTGAATTCCTCGATCTGGAACTTCAGTTTGTCAATGGCTTCGCGCACATGGGCGCTGCCCTGGGCCTGGGCTTTTTCCGACTGCCAGATCTCGTCGTAATCGGCGATCTCTTTTTGCAGCTTGGCGATTTCTTCCTCGATCAGGCCAAACCGTTTCAGCGACGACTCGTCCTTCTCGCGGCGCACGGCTTCGCGCTCAATCTGCAGCTGGATGAGGCGGCGGTCGAGCTTGTCCATCACCTCGGGCTTGGAATCCATCTCGATCTTGATCTTGGCCGCCGCTTCGTCGATCAGGTCGATCGCCTTGTCGGGCAAAAACCGGTCGGTGATGTAGCGGTGGCTGAGCTCGGCGGCGGCCACGATGGCCGGGTCGGTGATATCCACGCCGTGGTGCACTTCGTACTTTTCTTGCAGGCCACGCAGGATGGCGATAGTGGCCTCTACCGTGGGCTCGCCCACCAGAATCTTCTGGAAACGCCGCTCCAGGGCCGCGTCTTTTTCAATGTACTTGCGGTACTCGTCCAGCGTGGTGGCACCCACGCAGTGCAGCTCGCCGCGCGCCAGGGCCGGTTTGAGCATGTTGCCCGCGTCCATCGCGCCCTCGGCCTTGCCCGCGCCCACCATGGTGTGCAGCTCGTCGATGAAGACGATGGTCTGGCCTTCGTCCTTGGCCAGCTCTTTGAGCACGGTCTTCAGGCGCTCTTCAAACTCGCCCCGGAACTTGGCCCCGGCCAGCAGGGCCGCCATGTCCAGCGAGAGTATGCGCTTACCTTTGAGCGACTCGGGCACCTCGCCCGCCACGATGCGCTGGGCCAGGCCTTCGACGATGGCGGTCTTGCCCACGCCGGGCTCGCCGATCAGCACCGGGTTGTTCTTGGTGCGGCGCTGCAGCACCTGGATGGCGCGGCGGATTTCATCGTCGCGGCCAATCACCGGGTCGAGCTTGCCCATGCGGGCGCGCTCGGTCAGGTCCAGGCAGTATTTTTTGAGGGATTCGCGCTGGCCTTCGGCATCGGCGCTGTCCACGTTCTGGCCGCCGCGCACCGCGTCAATCGCGGCTTCCAGCGACTTGCGGGTCAGGCCTGCAGCGCGCACCTGCTGGGCAAAGTCGGACTTGCTGTCGGTCAGCGCCAGCAAAAACAACTCGCCCGAGACGAACTGGTCGCCGCGCTTGATGGCTTCTTTTTCAGCGCCTTGCAGCAGGCTGACGAAGTCGCGGCTGGGCTGCACCTGGTCTTGCCCGTGCACCGTGGGCAGCTTCTTCAAAGCCGCCTCGGCCACGCCCAGCAGGCTGGGTACGTTTACGCCCGCGCGCTGCAGCAGCGCCTGTGGGCCGTCGTCTTGCCTCAGCATGGCCGCCAGCACGTGGGCCGGTTCGATATAGCCGTGGTCGGCACCGAGTGCCAGAGTTTGTGCGTCGCCCAGGGCTTCCTGGAATTTGGTAGTGAGTTTGTCTTGTCGCATGTGGATCTCCAATGCTGTGACAGATGGGCCGGGTGTGGGCATTTTCAAGGCCGCGCCGCAGCGAAGCTTGCGCCAGATCAAACCCAGGGTTTATAAAAAATCGGCCTCCTGTGCTGATGGAGTCAGCACAAGCAGCTCTATTTTCTATAGCAAATGCGTTGTTTCGGCCATCCATGGTTCAAGCCCATCCGTGCAGGCACATCAGGCACCTACACGACCCCGGATAATCTGCGGAAAGGTTCCGAGTCCCAAACGGGTAAGATGTATAAAACCACAGTTATATTGAAACGCCACCAGGCGTAAAGGACAGTCCATGGCTTATGAACTAACAGAAGAACAGCGGGGCCGTTACCGGGCCACCTCCATCCGCTCGCAACAAAGAAAGCAAAGCCTGTTACGTGATCACGATGCGTCCGCGCCGGCCAGTGGCCCTACCCTGAACAACCGTCTGGACCCGAATGATTTGATGCCCGCACTCGATAGCAACGGACTGACCGGTCTGTCGCTTTTTGCCGGTGGCGGTGGGCTCGACCTGGGGTTTGAGCGGGCGGGTTTTGGGCACACAGCATCGTTTGAAATTCTGGATATTTGCGGGGAAACCTTGCGCAGCAACCGTCCTGCATGGGAAGTGCATTCCGGAGCGGGAGCCGGGGATGTACGCGCCGCCGCGTTCAGCCCATTTCGGGGGGTGGATATCGTGCATGGCGGGCCGCCGTGCCAGCCGTTTTCTATCGCTGGCAAGCAGGCAGGTGCAGAAGACCCCCGCAATATGTGGCCCGACTTCGTGCGTTGCGTGCTGCAAGCCCGGCCCAGGGCGTTTGTGGCGGAGAACGTGCCGGGTTTGTTGGACAAAAAGTTCGACGCGTTCGTCCAAAACAATATTCTTGCGCCCCTGCAAGCGGATTACACCATCTTCAAATTCAAGCTGGCTGCCCATGATTTCGGTGTTCCGCAGGCGCGCAGGCGGGTTTTCTTTGTGGGTTTTCGTGCCGCCAGAGATGCGGCTCGCTGGACGGCACCGACACCCACGCACGGTGACATCGACACTATTTTTGGTCCTACCCTACCCCGTAACACCACGCGCATGAGTTTGGGCCTGCCCCGCACCGAGTTCGATGTGGTGGCTCCAACTTTGCGGTCAGGTTTTACAGGCCCTCGCAACACGACAGGCGTTCTCAATAGCAAAGCGGCGTTGAAGGTTTGGAACGATCTGGGCATTTGGCCTAACGGTGTGCAAAAGACCCGCTCATTGGCAGCAGCCTACGCTCCGGAAAACGGGCACTTTCGCCTTTCTGTGGATGACTGCGCGTTGTTGCAGGGTTTTCCAGAGCAATGGCGGTTCAGCGGCGCGGTCTACCAAGCGCTGGGGCAAATCGGCAACAGTGTGTGCCCGCCCGTCGCCTATGCTGTCGCCCGACAAGTGGCGCGGGCATTGGGGGCTGCTTAATGCCGGTGCAAGACGATGAGCGCGAACGTGAACTGGTGCGTATGTTCAACCTCACGTGGGACCCGGCCCACCAACGTGCTGGCGTCGACGCGTTGCTGAATATGACCGTGGACGGTCAACCGTGCCGTTTTGAAGTTGAAGTGAAGTCCACCACCGGAACGACGGTATCTACGGCCCGGGATGTGGGCATGGAGCACATCCAAAAATGGCGGACCAAATTGTTCGTGATTGGCTACTACTCGCGTGATGCAAGGCGGCCTGAGCTGCTTCGCTGCATGTGCCTGACCCCGTTGGACATGGAGCCATGGATTGCCGGTATTGAGGCAAAAATAGGCATCGACTTCAAACTAGGCTTGCGAGCCTCCAAAAAACTGGGGTTGGACGACCTTTTTGAGGTGTGTAGTCGCAAAGAATCCTACGCTTTGGCGGACGCAAAGCTGCTGCATAAACAGCAGTGGACCGCAAAGCAATACGACGATGCATTGGATGTATCCATCGGTGCCGAACGCCGGTACTCACAGGCACGCATGCTGGAAATACTGCGCTTGCGTTCTCAGTACATTTCCGAGCGTGGAGCCACTTTGAACAATCCACACATCACCAAAGCCCACCTGGACCAATTTGTAGGCACAAACCGGGAGATCCAGCCCCCCGACTGGGCAAAAGGCATTCGAAAAATTGCCCGGGATTTCGTCCGTGATCACCCTGGCCATCTGGCACACCAAATCCGGGATGTGGGTTCGATCCAACCTGCCTATAAAAAAGCAGGTCCTGCGCTTATCCCACCAGCGTAAGAAGCTATAAAAACAGAAGCAGATGCGGGCCTATCCAAAGTCCTAAAATCGGGCCATGAACATCCACCAGCTCTCGGCCCGCTACAACCAGGAGCAAGACCGCATTCTGGTGCGCATCAACTCCACCGAGGGCACCGAGATGCGCCTGTGGTTCACCCGCCGCCTCACCCTGGCCCTGTGGCCCACGCTGAACAAGGCGGTGGTGGAGCACGTGGCGCGACAAGACGGCGGTGCCAGCCATTTGCGCGACGAAGCCAGCAAAAAGATGCTGGCCGACTTCCAGCGCGAAGCCGTGCTGCGCGAGGCGGACTTCTCCACGCCGTACCAAGACATTCCGGATACGCCAGATGCGGCCGCCACCCTGCCCCTGGGCAGCGCCCCGCTGCTGGTGACCGAGGTGCGCATCACCCCGGTGGCCAACGGTCCCTTGAAAATCGCCTTTAACGAGCAGTTGGTGGGCCAGGCCAACGGGCGTGGCTTCCAGGTAGAGCTGGCCCCGCCGCTGGTACACGGCCTGGTGCAGCTGCTGGAGCGGGCCCTGCAGCAATCGGCCTGGAGCGAAGGCAGCGACGTGCTAGCTGCCCCCACCTTGCCCACCAACGATGCACCGGTAGCGGCCGACCGACCCAAGTACCTGAATTAGCTGCCAACTTGTTTACACTGCAGCGATGCACCTGCCCTCCGCACCCACCAGCCCCATGCCCGGCATGTGTGGTGGCAGCGCATCCAAAAAACCCCAGCTTATCTGACCGGAGCTGCGGTTCCGTCCTCAGATGAGCGATGGAACCCCCTTCTCCCACTCCGGTCCCGCGCTCCTTTGTTGATGGATTCCCCATCGGTCTTGTTTTGACACAAAGGACTTTAGCGTGCGCTCTCCCGAACCTTCTCCCGACTTTTCCGGCCTGTGGATTCCCCTGGTCACCCCGTTTATCGCTGGTGCCGACGCTGCGGTAGACCACCCGGCCCTGGCCCGGTTGGTAGCGCGCCTGCGGGGCACCGGCATAGCGGGCTTTGTGGCCTGCGGCTCCACCGGTGAAGCGGCGGCTCTGGATGCCGACGAGCAGCAGGCCGTGCTCGACACCGTGCTGCAAGCCGCCCAGGGTCTGCCGGTGGTGATGGGCCTGTCGGGCTACCACCTGCCCAAGATGCTGGCCAGCG
This sequence comes from uncultured Albidiferax sp., assembly GCA_963512645.1. Classification (GTDB taxonomy): domain Bacteria; phylum Pseudomonadota; class Gammaproteobacteria; order Burkholderiales; family Burkholderiaceae_C; genus Rhodoferax_B. The sequence goes on from CAUPNM010000024.1 coordinate 34,789, forward strand.
TGCAGGCCTTCAGCCGCCAGCCGGTGGCCGCGCTGCTGGTGGCCGCACCCAGCTACATCCGCCCTGCGCAGGCCGGGCTGCTGCGCTGGTTTACCGACCTGGCCGACGCGTCGCAGGTGCCGCTGATCGTCTACGACATTCCCTACCGCACCGGCTCCACGCTGGCGCTGGACACCTTGCTCACCCTGGCCCGGCACCCGCGCATCGTGGCGGTAAAGGACTGCGGCGGCGACGCGGCCAAGACGGCGGCGCTGATTGCCAGCGGCGCGCTGCAGGTGCTGGCGGGCGAAGACGCGCAAATCTTCAGCACCCTGGCCCAGGGCGGTGCGGGGGCCATCGCCGCCAGCGCCCACGGCCACACCGCGCGCTTTGTGCAGGTGATGCAGGCGATTGCGCGCGGCGACCTGGTGCAGGCGCGTGCCCTGTGGCAGCCGCTGCTACCGTGGATTGCGGGCCAGTTTGCCGAGCCCAACCCCGGCCCCATCAAGGGCTGGCTGGCCCACCACGGGCAGATGCAGCCGGGGCTGCGGGCCCCGATGACCGCGGCCTCGCAGGCCCTGGTGGCGCGGCTGCTGGCGCTGGATGCGGACCTGCCGCCGTTGGCGTAGCCGGGCGTAGCCGGGCGTAGTCAGGCGTGTTGGGCGTTGGTGGCGGCAATGCCCCAGCGCTGCAGGGCCGCGTCGTCCTGCACCCGGGCGTCCACCCAGCGCTCGCCTTGCTGGGTGGTTTCCTTCTTCCAGAACGGAGCCTGGGTTTTCAGGTAGTCCATCAAAAATTCGCAGGCCTGGAACGCCTGGCCCCGGTGCGCCGAACTCACCGCCACCCAGACGATCTGGTCCAGCGGCTGCAGCAGGCCCACGCGGTGGATCACCTGGGCGGCGTAGATGTCGAAGCGCGCCAGCGCCTGCTCCACCATGGCCTCGATGGCGCGTTCGGTCATGCCGGGGTAGTGCTCCAGCTCCAGGCTCAGCACCTCGCCCGTGGCATCGGGATGCCAGTCGCGCACGGTGCCCAAAAAGCTCACCACGGCTCCCACGCGGCGGTCGCCCTGGCGCAGCGCGGCCAGCTCGGCGGTGGGGTCGAAATCGGCTGTCTGGATGCGAACGCGGGGTGGGGCCATGGGGCTATTTTGCATCCAGTACAGTGGCAGTTTTGATTTCTCGGGAGACCCCTTTGACCGCACCTTACACCCTTGCCGTCCACGGCGGCGCAGGCACCATTGCCCGTGGCCAGACCGACGTTGCGCCCTACCACGCCGGGCTGCGCGCCGCACTGGCCGCGGGCGAGGCAGTGCTGGCCCAGGGCGGCAGCGCGCTGGACGCGGTGGTGGCGGCAGTGCGGGCGCTGGAAGACGAGCCGCTGTTTAATGCCGGGCGCGGCTCGGTCTACACCTCGGCGGCGCAGCACGAAATGGATGCGGCGGTGATGAACGGCAGCACGCTCTCTGCCGGAGCCGTGGCGGGCGTGCGCACGCTGCGCAACCCGGTGCAACTGGCGCGCACGGTGATGGATTCCAACTTTGTGCTGCTCAGCGGCGACGGTGCCGAGCAGTTCGCCCGCGACCACGGCTTCGAGGCCATGCCGCCGGGCTACTTCCACACCGACCACCGGCTGGCGCAGCTGCACCAGTTGCAAAACGAGGCCGGCGCGGCGATGCAAATGGACCACGCAGCGCCTTTGGACGAAACCCGCAAGTTCGGCACCGTGGGCGCAGTCGCCCTGGACAGCGCGGGCCACCTGGCCAGTGCCGTGTCCACCGGCGGCATGACCAACAAGCACCCGGGCCGCATCGGCGATTCGCCGCTGGTGGGCGCGGGCATCTACGCCAACGACCAGAGCTGTGCGGTCAGCGCCACCGGCTCGGGCGAGTATTTCATCCGCGCCTGCGTGGCCCACGACATCCACGCCCGCATGGCCTACGCCGGAGCCACGCTAGAGGCCGCCAGCCGCGCTGCGCTGGCCGAGGTGGGCCAGCTGGGCGGCGAAGGCGGGGTGATCGCGGTAGACCGCCAGGGCCACATCGCCCTGCCCTACATCAGCGCGGGCATGTACCGGGGCTGGGTGCGGGCGGGGGAACTGGCGCAAACGCGGATTTTTGAGGATTGAGGCGTTTTTTAGGGGCCTAAAGTGCCTCTAGCGCTTTTGCAATGGGCGTGAGCAGCTCTTGTTTTTTACTATCAAAACGGAAGCAGGCAGTTTCGACTTTGCAGCTGGTAGCCAATGGGGGTCGGATCCCAATTGCGCGCTGGCTGCTGGCGGATCGAGAAGGCTGTATCCCGCATTTGGGCTCCGACCCCTATTGGCGGGTTGTTGTTGACGGAGTTCTGGGTGTCTGCCAGCAGCCCCGGCCGGGATTGCGCCCGGCGGCGCAGTAACTTGTCTTTTGCGTGGCCAAAAGAAAGTCACCATCGAGGCGGCCACCCCCACTGCCAGCGCCCCGCCGCTATAGCGTCGTGGAACCTGCGGTGCTCGCCCCACGGGGGCATGCCGCAAACTCGCTGTGCTCAAACATGCGTCCTGCTGATCCCCGTGGTGCTGCGCTCCTCGGCGCTTTGCAGAGGGGGCCCCCGGGGCGCGGGATCGGCCCGGCTGCGCCGGGCATCGCGCCTAAGGCGCGAACGGGGGTTGGGTGACCGGGAGTGCCCGCCGCAGGGCCAGAATGAATTGAGGCCCGAAGGCGGTATTCCGTTGCGGGAACGGTTGGGCGATGGGTTCGACTCCAACTTCACTGCTCATCCTCCGGCCGCAGTGGCGAGTATGACCAAGCCCAACTCGCAAGCAGCGCTTGTGCGTCAGCATCGAACTCCGCTCGGTAGTGGTGCTGATGGGGGAACGAGATGCTCGCGTCCCCGGAAGTGAAGCCAAGTGCATTGAGCTCCGAAGAGAACTTTGCCAGCGGACCATACGCGAAAAGTTGGTTATGCCGATCCCAGACCACAGTCGCTTGCTCTGCTGCAGAGTGAGCCCAAATGTCAAACCTCGCATCCGAGGCTAAGTAGCTACCAAACCGACGCATGAACTCTTGAAATTGCTCCAGCGAGACGGGCGAGCTCTGGTAGCGGCCGGCATCACCCTCGCCCCGAGGAGTATGGAGCACGTAAAGCAAGAAGTACGGTGGTTCCAAACAGCTGACAAGGTGCGTGAAGGGACTTGGATCGCCGCCTGGCACTCCGGCCAGTATTCGCTCGCCGCTATCCATCGGCGAGATGGCATAGACCGGCCCGTGCGAGTACGGCACCCAGCTATCAGCGATGGCATGGGACAACTTGTGCATCTGGGGTCTAGCGTTGGAGGCCAGCAGCAGCCATAGGCTGTCGCGATTGGGCCGACGGGTTAAACCGGGAACCCGTATTCAATGAGAACTCAATCATGCCACCACCTCCGTTCGCCAGATATTTTCGCTCGAAGCTCTGGCTCAGTTGGCCCCTTGCGATGAATCTCCAAAGCTTCTTCCACCGAGAGTTTCCGAATACCCGAGTGACGCAGGCTGCACGACCGTGGGTACGAACCGTCAATGAGAGAAATGCCTGAAATGTCATCGTTCTCGTAGTCAATAGCGGTGCACAGAACGGGGTGATATCCGCTGTCTTCATAGATGTCACCGACCGCGAGATCAAGTTCCTCGCGAGCGCGCCGCATTTGTTCTTCAAACTCGGCCTGAAAGGGGAAGTCGTTTTCCACCGTTGAACGCCGCCGCTCAGCCGACGGCGAAGGCGGTCGGATGCAGCGGCCTGTTAGCCGCCATTCTTGATCGGCATGTACTTTTCATCTACGCGCTCCGTCGTCAGGTTGGTTACAGGCCAAGACTTCAACTGCGACATGACCAAGTCTCGAAGTTCTTCCAACTCTGGCGTATCTTGAACCTTCGGGCTGAATAGAAGGCGCGGGCAACTGGATGTCAAATGAACCTGAAATTCCCCGCTTTCATGATTGTCATTGTGAATGTCGACAGCAAGCTTGATGGCAGATTTCTCAAACCAAGCGAACCATCCCCAGTCTTCTTGGTTGGACTGAAGATCGTGGCCGTAGTGCTCACGCAGGACTAGCAGCAGACGATCAAGCACAACGTCGCCACCTATGCAACAGTCATTTATGTACAGATCGGGATCTGCGACCTGAACAGCTTTTGTGAAGCCTACGATGTACGGCATCTCTGGCTAAAGCGATGCACACCGCAAAACCTGCGGTTTCAATCGGCTGCTGAGGTCTAAATCACCCATCGAAATCTCCTGAAAGTGGCTTGTAGGCTGGTCTTTCGTAGGGGAGCCAGTTTTTTTACAGGGTTAAAAATTTCGACAACCCCCGCAACAAGCCAATGACCCACTATAGCCCGGCGAAGCCTTGAGGCTCTTTGCACATCCACATCTTTCCTTCCAACGTTGAAGGTGCGCAATGCTCTTCTTTCGGTAGCTGCTCATGCCATTGGGATGGGCGCTGGAGCCTCTTTTCTCTTAAAGGTTCTGATGGCGTTTCGCGGGGCGCATGCATGGCTGGATGCCACAGTCGCCGCTGGCTGGGCATCGCGCCCAGGGCGCGGGCTGGGCGGTGTTTGGCGGTTTTTCGATTTTCGGGGCGTTTTTCACCCACCAAATTGGCCTCTAGCGCTTATCCCATGAGCGTAAGCAGCTCCTATTTTTACTATCGATTCAGGAGCAATTCCGCCTCAAACCGCTCCATTTCTTCCGCCAAGCTACCCCGGCTGCGGAAGTGGCGCTGGGCCTGGTCGTACCAGTATTCGGCGTCTTCCAGGTCGCCTTCCTGGATGTGGACGATGCCGTGCAGCCAGTTGGACAACGGGGAGTTGTCGGTTTGGACGAGGTTGTGGCTTCGGTCCAGCGGTTGGCGCGCAGGTGGGCGAGCACCTGGGCCAGGTGCGTGTGCAGGTCGGTCATGGGGGCATCCTCCACCGCCAGCTTACGCCTGCAGTGCGTCCAACAGCTGCTCGAAGCTACCGAACAGGGCGTTGCCGGGCAGCAGGCGGCTGCCGGATGCGTCGGTGCGTACCAGGGCGGGTACGCCGCTGGCACCCAGGCTGCGCATCAAACCTTGGGCGCGTTGCAGGCGGGCGGTGTTGGCCTGGCGCAGGTCGGCATCGGCGGCCAGCAGGCGGTCTGCGGCGGCGGCCAGGTTGGCGGTGCGCAGCAGTTGGGCCACCACGGGTACGGCGGTGGTGTCTTGGCCGTCTACGTAGCGGGCTTCCTGCAAGAGCTTCAGGGCTTGCAGCTCGCGGGCGGGCTCGGTCACGGACACGGCGGTGAGGGCCAGGGTGGCGGTGCTGGAGTCGAACGGGCTGCCGATCCGGCCCAGCACCTGGGTGCGGTAGGCCTCGGTGAAGCGCTGGCCGGTGAGCTTGGCAATGCGGGTGTCGTTGGACCAGGCGAAGTCGGCAAAGGCTGCGTCCATGGTGCGGCCACCGCCTGCGAACAGGCCGGTGGGGGCCAGCTCCAGGGTGATGCCAGGGTGCTGACCCAGTTGCTGCATTACTGGCGAAGCGCCGTAGCACCAGCCGCACAGGGGGTCGAATAGATAGGTCAGGGTAGTGGGCATGGGGTTGTGTCCTTGCGCGTTCAGGGTTGCAGGCTTTTGGCGCCCGCGTTGGCGACCACGCCATCGTCTGCGGGCATGGCGCCGCTGGCACCGATGGCCCCGATGATCTGGTTGTTGGCCACCAGCGGAACGCCGCCTTCTACCGGGAAAGCGCCGGGCACCGCCAGCAGGTTGAGTTTATTGCCGTTCAGTATCTGCTCTTCAATGGCTTTGGTGGGGGCCTTGATGCCGTTGGCGGCTTTGGCTTTGCCGATGGCGGCATCGACCGTGCCGATGGGGGCCTGGTTGGCGCGCTCCAGATAGACCAGGTTGCCGCCGGAATCGACCACGGCGATGGTCAGCTCCAGGCGCTTTTTGTGCATTTCGGCCACAGCGGCCTGGGTGACTTTTTTAGCGGCCTCCAGGCTGATGGGCGCACCGTAGGGCAGGTTTTGGGCGAAGGCGTTGACGGATACCAGGGCCAGTGCGGCAAGGCTCAAGCGGATCAAGTTTTGTTGCATGGTGTCTCCAAAGGGGGTGGACTTAAAAGTGCTGACAGGTGCTAGTTTATTGATTCGATAAAATAGATAAACACCTAAAATAATGAATATTTGTTGCGCCAATCGAGGCAATTGATGGACCGATTCACCGCCATGCAGGTCTTTACCGAGGTGGCCGACCGCAGCAGCCTGACCGAAACCGCCACCGCGCTGGATATGTCGCGGGCCATGGTGTCGCGCTACCTGGAGAGCCTGGAGACCTGGCTGGGCGTGCGCCTGCTGCACCGCACCACGCGCCGCGTGAGCCTGACCGATGCGGGTACCGAAGCCCTGGAGCATTGCCGCCAGGTGCTGGCCCTGACCCACGATGTGCAGGCCTTGGCAGGCCAGCGTAGCGCCGCGCCGGGGGGGCGTTTGCGCATCACCTCCAGCGTGTCGTTTGCGCAGGCCTGGCTGTCGCAGGTGCTGGCCGACTTTTTGGTGCAGTACCCGCAGACACAGATCGAGGTGGTGGCGCTGGACCGCGCGGTGAACCTGGTGGAGGAACGCATCGACCTGGCGGTGCGCATCACCAACACGCTGGACGATGGGCTGGTGGCGCGCCGCCTGGCGGATTGCCGCTCGGTGCTGTGTGCCGCGCCCGCCTACCTGGCCCGGCACAGCCCGCCGTTGGTGCCCGAAGATTTGCGCGGCCACGCCTGCCTGACCCACGCACGGGTGGGCCAGAGCGAGTACCGCCTGCGTTACCAGGGGGAGAACGTACGGGTACCGGTGAACGGGCCGTTCCAGAGCAACGAAACCACGGTGTTGCTGCACGCGGCCCTGGGCGGCGCGGGTATCGCCATGCTGCCCAGCTACCTGGTGAGCGAGGCTTTGCGTGGCGGTCGCTTGGTGCACTTGCTACCCGATTGCGAGCCTGAAGTGCTGGGCATCCATGCCAGCTATTTGTCGCGCAAACACCAGCCGCTGCTGCTGCGCACGCTGCTGGATTTTTTGGCGGCGCGGTGCGAAGGGGCACCGTGGGACCGCGATTTACCGGCGGCTACGCCAGCCTTACGCAAACCCCGGAAAAAGTGAGCGGGGCGACCAGGCCCCACACCCGTTTTTACTTTTCGGCAAATGCCCGCTCGACCACAAAGTGGCCAGGGGTGGAGGTGTTGCCTTCCTTGAAGCCGCGCTCTTCCAGCATGTGCTTCAAATCGACCAGCATGCCGGGGCTGCCGCAGAGCATGACGCGGTCATCGGCGGGGTTGAACTCGGGCAGCTCCAGGTCGGTGAACAGCTTGCCGTTGGCCAGCAGCTCGGTGATGCGGCCCATGTTACGGTAGGACTCGCGGGTGACGGTGGGGTAGTAACGCAGCTTGCTGGTGACCATCTCGCCCAAAAATTCGTGCGCGGGCAGGTGTTCGGTCAGCAGGTCGTGGTAGGCCAGCTCTTCGACCTGGCGCACGCCGTGGACCACGATGATCTGCTCGAAGCGCTCGTAGGTTTCGGGGTCGCGCACGATGCTCAGGAACGGGGCCAGGCCGGTGCCGGTAGACAGCAGGTACAGGTGCTTGCCGGGCAGCAGGTAGTCGGTGACCAGGGTGCCGGTGGGCTTTTTACCGACGATGATCTTATCGCCCACCTGGATGTGCTGCAGCTTGGAGGTGAGCGGGCCTTCGGGCACCTTGATGCTGAGGAATTCGAGGTGCTCTTCGTAGTTGGCGCTGGCAATGCTGTAGGCGCGCAGCAGCGGTTTGCCGTCTTCCTTGCGCAGGCCGATCATGGTGAAGTGGCCGTTGCTGAAGCGCAGCGACGGGTCGCGCGTGGTCGTGAAGGAGAACAGGCGGTCGGTCCAGTGGTGCACGCTCAGCACGGTTTCTTCGTTGAAAGCACTCATGGTTGGTAGCTAGGGAGGTTGGTGAAAATGGGGACTATTTTCCTACAGCCGCTGGCCGCGCTTGTCTATGGGCAATTCCACCTTGCGCAGCCCGGGGTAAATCTAAAAGAAATAAGCTTCTACCGCTTATTCCATGGGCGCAAGCAGCTACCAATACTGTAGCAAGAGGGGTTTTCAGGGCGGAGATGGCCGGGAGGCCCGCGCCAACTGCAGCGCAAAAAAGGCCAGCAAAAACAGCAAAAACGCCACCCGGGGCACGTCCATCACGCTGCTGACCAGGCCCACCAGCAGCACCCCGCACAGCGATGCCGCCAGGTACGGCGCCAGCGGCTGGCGGCGGGCGCTACCCAGCACCAGTTGCCACAGGGCAGTGCCCACCAGCGCGAGCCACAGAATGGAGCCCAGCACCCCGCGTTCGACCAGCACTTCGAGGAACAGGTTGTCGATATGCCAGGGCAAAAAGTAAAACCGTGCCGCCGGGAACCAGTGCGCCAAATTTTGCGCAAAGTCGCGGTTGGACAACTGCTCCTGGCCGTTGGTGCTTTGCAGGCCGATGGAGCGGAAGTCGGCATGCGCGCCCGCGCCCAGCACCATCACCGAAAACATGCCCAAACGCGGCGCGTACCACGGCGTGTCCTTGAAGCGCGGCCCCTGCAAGGGCACGGTGATGCGCTGCCAGGGGCTGGCCGCCGGGTCGGCCACGGGTTTCAAGGGCAGGTAGGCGTTTTGGCAGCGGGCGGGGTACAGCAGGTGGCGTTCGCACAGCTGCAGGTACACGCCCGTAGGCGCGTCCACCCGCACCTGCACGTTGGCCCGGTACCGCGCACCGGGCTCGGGGCGCACGCGCTGGGTGGCGGCATACAGGCCTTCGAGGTAGTCATCGGTATCGGGGCCGGACACGCGCATCACCAGGGGCTCTGCGCCCTGCCCGCTTTGGCCACTTTGGCCACTTTGGCCACTTTGCCAGGCCACGTGGCCGGACCATTCGCCCTCGGGGTACGTGCGGGCATAGTGCGACGGCAGGCGGCCCAGGCCAATACCGGTGGCCCAATCCACCGGATCGCGCAACAGGTCCAGGCCGCGCTGCCAGTGCGCCATGCGGCTGCCGAAATCGCGCTCGGTGGTGGTCAGGCGGCTGGCCATGAAGCTGCCACCGTTGAGCACACCCACCACCTCGGCCACCAGCACCACCCCCAACGCCCAGGCGGCCTTGGCGCGCCAGCCGCGGGGATGGCGACGCTGCCACAGGTCTACCGCCAGCGCCCGCAGGTCCAGGCCCGCCTTTTGTACCCACAGCAACAGGCCCAGCAGCACCAGCGGGGCCAGCATCGACAGGTAAACACCGCGCGAAAAGGTGGTGAGCCCGGCATAGGTCACCAGCACAGCCAGCAGCGCGCCCCAGGCCCATTGCCAGGGCCGCCGGGCGCTGCGCAAGGCCCAGGCCACAAACGGCGTGGCCAGGGCCAGGTAGGCATCGATGGCCGCGCCGCCCACGTGCATTTCCCAAAACAGCGCGGTCGTGCGGTACTTGCTGGTGAAGTTAAACCAGCCGGGGAAAGCCGCCCGCTCCCACAGCACGGCCCCGATCACCACCACCAGCCCCACCAGCATGCCCGCTGCCAGGCGCTTGCAGCTTTGCTCCACCGACTGGCGCAGCGCGTCAAGCAGCAAGGGGATGCACAAAGTGGCCCAGAGCAGGCTTTTGGTGGCCCGCAGGCTGTTCATGGGATCGCCGTATCCCTGGAACCAGCCCCAGGTAAGGCCGCCCGCATCCAGCACGCCCCGGGCCAGCGACAGCAGGCTGGCGGCGGCGAACAGGGCGATGATGGTGGTGGAAAAGGCCAGCGGCTGGGTCCAGCGGAACGCGGTATCCCGTGGACTTCGGGCCAGCCGGAAGTAGCCCGCCGCCAGCACCGCCAGCAGCAGCAAATCGAACTCTTCCAACACCAGCCAGCCGGTCCAGGGGGCGAAGTTCAGAAACGGTAAGCAGGCGGGCACGGCGAACAGCCAGATGCCGGGCAGCCACAGAGCCACCATCGCCGCCAGATAAAAACCCGACAGGGCCAGCAGGGGCGACACCGGGTGCGCCAGGGCCAGGAAACCGCCAGCCAGGCCACAGGCAAGCGCCAGCAGTGCCGAGAAAACCCGGCGGGGGTCGTCCACCTAAACCAGGACTTCCACACAGGCCGGGTGGCCCAGGAAGCCTTGCGGGCTGGCGCTGGCACCGTAGGCCCCCGACTGGAATACCACCACCAGGTCGCCCTCTTGCGCCGTGGGCAGCACCATGCGGTCGCCCAGCAGGTCCAGCGGGGTGCACAGCGGGCCAACCACCGAGGCGGGCTCTACATCCACTGCGCCCATGCGGTTGCCTATGGCCACGGGGTAGTTCTTGCGGATCACCTGGCCGAAGTTGCCCGAGGCCGACAAATGGTGGTGCAGGCCGCCGTCGGTCACCAAAAACACCTGGCCGCGCGAGATTTTGCGGTCTATCACACGGGCCACGTACACGCCCGCCTCGCCCACGAGGTAGCGGCCGAGTTCGATGACGAAGGAGGCCTGGGGCAGCTCGGTTTTGGCGCGCTCGGCCAGGGCGGCCAGGTTGTCGCCAATGGGCTGCAGATCGATTCGCTGCTCGCCCGGAAAGTACGGAATGCCGAAACCACCGCCCAGGTTCAAAAACTTCACCGGCAGCGGTGTGGCCTCGGCCAGGCGCACGGCCAGCGCGTAAGACTTTTGCTGGGCTTCGCAGATCGACTCCGGGCGCAGGTTTTGCGACCCGGCGAACAGGTGGAAGCCCTCGAACGCCAGGCCCGCGCTGCCAATGGCGGCCATGAGTTCAGGCATCTGCTCCACGTCCACGCCGAATTGTTTGGGGCCGCCGCCCATCTTCATGCCCGAGCCTTTGAGTTCGAAATCGGGGTTGACGCGCACCGCCACGCGGGCGGCCAGGCCCAACTCGTTGGAAATGCCTGCCAGCACGCCGACTTCGCGCATCGACTCCAGGTTGACCAGCACGCCCGAGGCCACGGCCTGGCGCAACTCGACATCGCGCTTGCCGGGCCCGGCAAAGCTGATCTCTTGCGGGTCGGCACCGGCATCCAACGCCACTTTCAGTTCGCCCGCAGAAGCCACGTCGATGCCGTCCACCAGCCCGGCCATCAACCCCACCACGGCGGGCATGGGGTTGGCCTTCATGGCGTAGTGCAGCTTGACGCTGGCGGGCAAGGCGGCGCGCAGCTCGGCCACCCGCTGGCGCAGCTGGGCGCGGTCGTAGGCGTAAAACGGGGTTTGCCCGACGCGCGCGGCCAGTTGGGTGAGTGGAATGCCGCCTACGACGAGCTCACCGTCCTGCACGGGGAACTGGCTCAAGGGGGCGTGGACAGGGGTGGGGCGGTCGGTCATGGGGGTCATTCTTTAGCTAAGGTGGCGCTCGGCCCAGTCGGTGGAGAGCCATTTTCGGTCGATCTTGCCATTGGGGTTGCGCGGCAGCGGCCCGGCCACCACTTCCACGTCGGCAGGCAGCATGTAGGCGGGCATGCGGGTGCGGCACTCGGCCAGCAAGGCGGCGGTGTCCAGCGTGCCATCGACGGCATCCGCCGGGGCGGTGGCAATCACCTGGATGGCCTGGCCCCAGGCCGGGTGCTCCACGCCAAAGGCCACGCATTCGCCTACCAGCTTGGTGGCGTACAGCACTTCTTCCACCTCGGTGGGGCTGACGCGGTAGCCCGAGGACTTGATCATCTCGTCGCGGCGGCCAATGAAGTACAAAAAGCCTTCGGCGTCCATGCGCACGGTGTCGCCGGAGAACACGGCGTATTCGGGCAGTTGCAGGCCGCTCTGGCGGCCCGGTGCATCGGGGGCCAGCAGTTTGTAGCGTTCGGCGGTTTTTTCGGCATCGTTCCAGTAACCCATGCCGACCAGCGCGCCGCGGTGCACCAGCTCGCCCGGCTCTTCGGGGGCGCAGGGGCTGCCGTCTTCGCGCAGCACCAGGATTTCGGCATTGGGAATGGCCTTGCCGATGGAGTCCGGGCGGCGGTCTACCTCGGAGGGTGGCAAATAGGTAGAGCGGAAAGCTTCGGTCAGGCCATACATCAGAAACGGCTGGCTGTGGGGCGCGCGCTGGCGCAGCAGGTCCAGGGTCTCGCGCGGCATGCGCCCGCCGGTGTTGGCAAAGTAGCGCAGCTTTTCGGCAATGGCGGCGGGCCAGGCGGACTGGGTGAGCTGGATGTACAGCGGCGGCACGGCGGTCAGGCCGGTCACGCCTTCGCGCTCCATGGCCTTGAGCACATCGCGCGGCATCAGGTAGTTGAGCAGCACCACGCGGGCCCCCACGTGGAAGGCGGTGGTGAGTTGGCTGAAGCCCGCGTCGAACGACAAAGGCAATGCGGCTAAAAGGGTGTCGTCGCTGGTGTTCTCTAGATAGCTAGCTACACTTTTTGCACCAGCCACCATATTGCGGTGCGACAGCACCACGCCCTTGGGCTTGCCGGTGCTGCCCGAGGTGTAGAGGATGGCGGCCATGTCGGTGTCGATGACCCGGTGCCCGGCGCACGGCGGGGCAGCCAGCAGGTCGCTCCACTGGGACTGGGGCAGCGTGGGGATGGCCTGGGGTGCGGCATCGGTCAACACGACGTGGCGCAGGTCCGGGCACTGGCCCAGCACACCCGCCAGCAGCGCCAGGCGCTCGGGCGAGGTGACCAGCACGCGCACATTGCAGTCTTGCAGGATAAAAGCCACCTGCTCGGGCTTGAGCAAGGGGTTCAAGGGTACAAACACCGCACCAGCGGCAGGCGCGCCAAAGCTGGTGATCACCGTTTCAAAGCGCTTTTCCAGGTAGATCGCGACCCGCTCGCCCCGGCCCAGCCCCAAGGCCATCAGACCGGCCGCGCACTGCGCCACCGCCGTGTCCAGCTCGCCATAGACCATGGACACCGCACCGTAGGTCAGCGCACGGTTTTGCGGGGTGCGCTGGGCAGCACAGGCAATGAGTTCATGCAAAAGTGTGGATTCACGCATAGGGGTCACGCAAGAAAAAAGAGGGAAAACCGCCAAAAACAGCCGTTAAAAGTATCGCACAGGGGCCTCCAGACCAAAGCGGCAGGTACCCATCCTAAAATGCGGCCTTCTTACCAAACACCACCCTTGCCTCGGATATACCAAGCCACGGGTCGGCCCTCCTGACAAGAGGATGCTGCCATCTTGGGGGTGCAATTGCTTACAACACAACAGGGGTTCTCATGGATGTGACACAAGAGGTCAAGGCGGTTCTGGACGAAGTGCTGAGCCTGAATGGCCGCAGCGCCGCTTTTACCCGCGAAACCCATTTGCTGGGTGCCATTCCCGAGCTGGACTCGATGGCCGTGGTGTCTCTTATCACCCGCCTCGAAGAGCATTTTGGCCTGACGGTGGACGACGACGACATGGACGGCTCGACCTTTGCGACTGTGGGCGCGCTGGTCGATTTCGTCGACGCGAAACTCGCGGGCTAACAGGGCAACCGGCCGATGGATGCGTTCTTCTTGCCCGTCGGATCTGGCCAGCGCTTCGCCATTTTCCATCCGGCCCAGGGCGGCACCACGCGCGGATTGGTGGCCTATGTGCACCCTTTCGCGGAAGAAATGAACAAATCGCGCCGCATGGCCGCCTTGCAAGCCAAAACCCTGGCCGCGCAGGGCTATGCCGTGTTGCAACTGGATTTGCTGGGCTGCGGCGACAGCTCTGGCGACTTTGGCGATGCCTCCTGGCAGGCCTGGGTAGACGATGTCGTGCTGGCCTGCCAATGGCTACGCCGACAGGGCGATGCCCCCCTGTGGCTGTGGGGGCTGCGCGCCGGTTGCCTGCTGGCAGCCCAGGCCGCTACCCAAATGGACGAGCGCTGCAATTTCCTGTTTTGGGCCCCCACGCCCGCAGGCAAGCCGCTACTGCAACAATTTTTACGCCTCAAGGCCGCAGGCGACCTGGCCAGCGGTAATGCCAAAGCCGTGATGGATGGGCTGCGTACGCAACTGGCGGCAGGCACGCCAGTCGACATTGCCGGGTACAGGCTGTCGGCAGCGTTGGCCTCGGGTTTGGAGCAGGCAGCGCTGGCCGCACCCGCTGCCGCCGGTCGGCTCGAATGGCTGGACCTGTCTACCCAGGCCGATGCCAGCCTGTCGCCCGCCACCGCCAAGCCACTGCAAGCCTGGCAGGCCGCGGGCTTTGCCGTGCGCAGCCGGGTCGTCATGGGACCGGCGTTTTGGCAGACCAGCGAGATCGAGGAGGCCCCAGCCTTGCTCACCGCGACACTGGCCGCACTAGAAGCGCCCCCCTCCACTACCTTACCCACATGAACGAACACGCACTGCTTTTGCCTTGTGGACAGGACACTCTGGTGGGTGTACTCAGCCTGCCCGATGCCCCTTCGAATACGGCGGTGGTCATCGTGGTGGGCGGCCCCCAGTACCGGGTGGGCAGCCACCGGCAATTTGTCTTGCTGGCCCGCGCACTGGCCGCCGCAGGCCACGCGGTATTGCGTTTTGATTACCAGGGTATGGGCGACAGCGACGGACCGTCCGGTGACTTCCTGACCGCCACCCCCGGCATCCGTGCCGCCATGGACGGCCTGCAGAACCGCGTACCGCAGGTAGAAAAAATCGTCTTGTGGGGGCTGTGCGATGCCGCATCCGCAGCACTGCTGTATGTGCATGAGACAAAAGATCCCCGGGTAGCGGGATTGTGTCTGTTGAATCCCTGGGTACGCTCCGAAGCCAGCTTGGCACGTACCCAAGTCAAACACTATTACACCCAGCGCCTCATGCAGCGGACGTTCTGGGCCAAACTGCTGAGTGGCAAAGTGGCGCTAGGAGCTCTGAAAGGATTAGCCCACAACGTTAGGCTGTCCAGGGCTAAAGTTTCGTCAACGCACGCGGACAATCGGCCATTTCAGCAGCGCATGGCGGCTGCGTGGATGGATTTTGGCGGTCATATTCTTCTGTTGCTTAGTGACAATGACTACACCGCCAAAGAGTTTCTGGAGTACGCTGCCGCAGATGTCGATTGGCGCGAGGCGTTTCGCCATCGACTACTGGAACGGCATGACATCCCTCTTGCGGACCACACATTCTCCGACCCTGCGGCGCAAATGGAGGTTGAAAGACTAACCTTGCAGTGGATCAAAGCGAGTCAAACTCAATAATAGACCATCAAAATGTTTAAATTAATTCCTATTATTCTCATATTTATCTCTAAAGTAGCGTTAGCCCAATTGGGCGAGCCTGAATGCGGACCCTTGACCAATGGCTATGGCCCTTACGACTACAGGACAAGCAAAGGTCAAATTTTAAATACTGTGGAAAATTTCCACTTCACCCCCAAAGTGGAAATGCTGGTAAAGGCCGACACCGGTTACCTCGGAGCAGATATAGACTACACGCTGCGGGCATTCCCCAATCACCACCGCGCATTAATGTCAGTGATGCGATATGGAGAGAAAACAAAATCTATTAAACCACCGCATATGCGGTACTCCATTCCCTGTTACTTTGACCGCGCCATCAGATTTCGTCCAGATGACGCTATCCCACGCATGATTTTCTCGATGTATCTTGCTAAAAATGGTCGCACACCTGAGGCTATACAGCAGCTGGATCTTGCAGCAGAGGGCGCAGAGGGCAAAGAAAACCCATTTACCCACTTCAACTTGGGCTTGAATTATTTTGATCTAAAAGAGTACGGAAAATCCGAAATTCAGGCGCACAAAGCATACGGCCTGGGATTCCCCCAGACTATTCTAAAAGAAAAACTAATTGGGGTTGGCAAATGGACAGAGCCTCCCGCTGAACCCCCCAGTATCAGCGCATCCGCTCCTGCACCAACTAACTAAATACGAGAGCATTTTTTGCAAAGCAATATAGAGGAGTTTAATGGTTCCCATCGACCATTGCCGCGTGGACCGGTACTCGATTGGGACAGTTTCGTGCGCATGGATGTACCCGATGTGCATAGTGTGGAAAAACTAAAACACAAGGCCCTTACAACCAGTGGGCGAGCCGCGATTTACCAAGCGTTGCTGCAACTCGAGATACCGGCATACAGTTCAGTTCTGGTACCCACCTACCACTGCCCCACTATGGTGGCACCTGTTTTGCTGGCCAATTTAAATGTAGCTTATTTCGGATTACTTCCGAACGGACTGCCACACCTTGATGCCATTGAGGAATCTATAGCCCAAAAGTGTAAGGCGATGCTGGTGCCCCATTATTTTGGTTTGGCCAAATCGCTGAAAGAAGTACGACAATGGTGTGACGATCGCGGAATCGCCCTTATTGAAGATTGCGCCCATTGCTACTTTGGTCAAGCAGGAGAACGCGCAGTAGGGGAGTGGGGCGATTTCTCGACTGCAAGCCTGTCAAAATTCTTTCCTCTCCCTGAAGCCGGTCTATTGGCATCAGCGCATCGATCGATCAAGTCTTTGCGCTTAGAGAAGCCTTCTTTAAAGGCCCAGCTAAAAGGCTGTGTGGACGTTATTGAACTCGCTTCACGATACCAGCGCTTTACGGGAATACGGCCGTTTTTGGCATCATTTTTCAAATTGAAAAATATTCGAAGCCAGCAATCTGAAGTATCTGAAGTCGTCACAAATCGGGAAGCCTCGGAAATGATGCGAGATTGCGATATGGCCCGAATTGATCAAGCTCCGTTATGGGCAGCCATGGCACTAAAAACTGCTTTGCCACGTGGCCGAATAATCCTTCAGCGTCAAATCAACTTCGCACGTTACGCCACATATTTTTCTGATGTATTGGGTGCCAAGCCATTATTTCCCATTCATGAAAATTCTGTAGCATCTGCAGCACCGTACGTATATCCATTGTGGGTTGACAATCCAGATTCAATATACCAAGCTCTCAGAGCCATGAAGTTGCCGGTATTCCGATGGGATCGCATTTGGCCCAAAACACCCGATCTACCCGGCGATATTGGTCCCCTGTGGAGCCACCATGTATTGCAGCTTCTATGCCATCAAGATCTAAACACTGCCGACATAGATCACACAGCACGAGCGGTGCTTCATTTACTAAAAACGCAGCAGGCGCACCGCCAGCCTTTTAGCACATAACGTTTTTCCAAGAGACGCCATGCCATCCCACAAAATCCACTGGCAAAATCTGCCTGCCAGCGCGCTTCCCTCAACTCCAGATTTGCTCCCAGAATGGGACCGGCTCAATGCAGATCGCGGGGATCTGCCATTCATGACAGCTGCTGCCGTGTGCTGCGCACTTCAGGTATTCGGATCAGGCACTGAAAGACTACTTATTGGGCGAAATGCGGGTAAGGTAATTGCCATGCTGATGGTGGTTCCGAGCGGCTCGTTCCAATGGCGGACTTTCCAACCGTCACAGCTTCCGCTGGGGGTCTGGGTTGCCGCCAAGCACCTCACGACAACATCCATTGCACGCAGTGTGCTGCATGGCCCTTTGGGGCTTTGCCTGGGCTTTTCCATGACCCAGGTAGATCCACTGCTTGCCCCCCAAGACACGGATCAGTCGGACACCAAGCATATGGATTACATCGACACAGGATGGATAGATATCGCAGGGACGTTCGAAGATTATTGGGCCGCGCGGGGTAAGAATCTGCGCCAAAACATGCGTAAACAGCGAAACAAACTCGCAGCAGAAGGCACCCATATCTATATGCGAACACTTACTGCACCTGACGATATGGCGGGAGCCATAGCACGTTATGGCGTGTTAGAAAGCTCTGGATGGAAAGCCTCTGAAGGGACTGCCATCCACCCTGATAATCCGCAAGGACAGTTTTATATTCAATTGCTGCAGAATGCAGCAAAACACGGGGAAGCCGTGGTATACGAATATTTTTTTAATGAAAAAACAGTGGCGCTTAATTTGTGCATTCACCGATCAGGAACTCTGGTTGTTCTAAAAACAACCTACGATGAAACAATAAAAAATTATTCCCCTGCATTTTTGCTCAGCCAAGATGAGGTTGAACAGGTATTTGAGCAAGGTACCATAAAGCGACTCGAATACTATGGCCGCATGATGGAGTGGCATACCCGATGGACAGAAAACAAGCGAACGTTATACCACCTGACATGCTATCGCTGGGCTTGGCTCAAGAATCTAGCTGAACGTCGACATAAAAAAACAGAGGAATCTTCAGTGCCACCTGCCACAATAGAATCTAGCCCTTCCTCTACGACATCCTCTGTATCGGAATCAAGTTCATGATTACAGTCATTATTCCTTATTATCAAAATAAACCTGGAATACTTGCCAAGGCGCTAAAAAGCATTGCCGCACAAAAACACCTTTCTGTACCAGTACATGTATTGGTAATAGATGATGCATCTCCCATTCCTGCTAAGTCCGAGTTAGAAGGTATTGGTCCTATAGACTGCAACGTGCAAATAATTTTGCAACCCAATGGGGGGCCTGGGGCTGCCCGCAACACAGGCCTTGATCACGCCCCTGCCGGAACTCGCTACATCGCATTTCTTGACTCTGACGATGAGTGGTCGAACGAGCACTTGTCGCGCGCTGCGGAAGCCTTAGGCGCAGGATACGAATTTTATTTTACCGATCACTTCCAGCTTAACTCCACAATTGGAGCTTTTGCCCGGGCTGGCCGTATTCAACCAAGCGAACATCCGCAGTTGCCCAATACCAGGCCGGGTTTGCATGCATACCAAGGCGACCTATTGGATCAAATTATCCGCGGCAATGTTATCGGGACATCCACAGTGGTGTATGACTTTTTGAGATTTTCTAAAAATCGCTTTAAAGTTGAATTCACCAATGCAGGAGAAGATTACTTATTCTGGATGGATATTGCACACAGCGGTGCTAAAGTAGCTTTTTCCAGTCAATGTGAAGCTCATTATGGCTCTGGTGTCAATGTATATGCGGGAACAGGCTGGGGAAGTGAAAAACATCTTCTGCGCGTTCACAACGAAATAAAATATAAAATATTGACTTGTCAGCTTTTTCCCGTGACAGAGGCCCAGCGCCTACACATTCAGAACAATCTGAATACACTTCGCACATCCTTCGCGCAAGATTTACTCCACCGGATCATGCATCGAAAGAAATTACCGTTTGACGTACTTAAAAAACATTTTTATCTTGATCCACTAAGCTTTTTCTATCTACCCAAGGCACTAGGTAATGCGATTTTCAAGAAAAGATAGGATTTTTTAAGAATAAAAAAAGCCGCTTGCTAATTTTAGCAAACGGCTTTAAAAGTTAAATGGTGGGCTGGGGTCAATTGAAAGAAGCCTTGAAACCCTCATGGATACTAGATTTCTGAAATATTTTACCCTCCCCGTACCCCCATCTGTACCCCCGTTTTTGTTGAGCTACCTTTTTGCCTAGTAGCTACACCCATTTTTGTTAATTGCTTTCATCACCGATTTTTGCCTTCAGTCCACTGCCTGCCAATCCAGTTCAGGCACGTGCCACCGCAATATAAACCATCAGGTTTGCGTGGAAATTAACACTTGATGGCAAGCTAGATTGAGGGCAGTGACCCTGTAGGTGAGATCGGTGGCTCCTTAACGGCCTGGTTCAGCCCGCTCGTCGCGGCGGCACGCGATGAGTCCATGAAGTCGAGAACCACCTCGGCGATCTTGCGGGCGAGCAGCGGCGGGACCGCATTGCCAATCTGGCCATACTGCTCCGTTCGGTTTCCCTCAAAGAAATAGTTGTCCGGGAAGGTCTGCAAGCGTGCGGCCTCGCGCACAGTAAGGCTGCGGCACTGCGCCGGATCGGGGTGGATATAGTAGTGGCCATCTTTCTTGATATGCGCCACCACCGTCGATGACGGCTCTCCCGAAATCTGTACGCGAAATCGGTCCTTAAATGGGATGGTCTCGGCATCCACGTTCAGATGCGCCGGCAACAGCTTGGACGGAAAGTTGTGCAGCGTAGGAGGATAGCCCATCAGTTTGGCGAAGCACGACGCGAAGAGGTAACGGTGCAGGTCGGAGCGCATGTGGGAGCGGGTCTCGTGCTGCAGGACGCCTCTAAGTCGTGAATCGCTGAGCCACTTTTTAAGGTCATGGGGCATCAACGCCTCGGGGTCCGGCGCACCGTCCATGAAAGGTCCACCGGAGCTCTCGATGTCGGCCGAAGTCTCTATTGCTTGGGACATCAATTTCGCGATGTCTCGCCCGACAGGCCACTCGCAGTCCGCAAGCAGACTTGGAGCCTCTCTGAGCGCCGCGAGCCAAGCCGCGTGCGAGTCGCCCTTCCCCGATAGCCTGCCTCGCAGCCGAGGAAGGCCAGCCAGCGCAGCGCCGACACTCACTCGCTGAGGATGCTTGCTCAGCAAGAAGCGGCTCGGCCTTTTCTCCAGCAGTTCGCTTGCCTCAGCCATGTCAGACCGGATCCCAAACAGGATAACCCGATGCCGGTTCTGCGGGATGCCATAGTCTTCCGCTTGGATCACATAGTCCTTGGGCTTGAGCTCCTCGCCGGCCACAACCATCGACCGCACTTGGTAGCTCAGTCCGTCGCGCGGGTTCGCGAGATCAGCAAGGATGCGCTTGAAGATGAGTTGGCCGCCATGTTTCGAGTTGAGCATGCCCTTAACGTTCTCCATCACGAAAACGGCAGGTGCGAACTCCTGGATAATCCGCAAATACTCCGTGTAAAGGAAATGGCGGCTGTCGGCTTCAAACGCCACCGGATCCTTGCTCCGAAGCCTTGAACGGCCGGCAAGCGAATAGGCTTGGCAAGGGGGGCCTCCGATGAGGACCCACTCCTTTTCCTTGCCAAGCGCCTCCCGGATCCACGCGTCGATTTCTTCGTGCGGCGTCAACCCCAGCTCAGCGCAGCGAGCCTCAGTGGCTGCGTGCGCGGCGGCCACCTTGATGTCCGGATCCGCCATGAACGCCTCACGCGAAATTTTTCCGCGTACGTATGCGTAGTAGGTGATAGGGACTTGGCCCTTGCCGAACTTCCGAAAAATAGAACGCAAGAACAATGTCTTGTGGGCGATCGGATCCTTTTCGATCGACACTTTCACGGCAAACCGGCGCTTGCCGTCAGCCGTGATGGAGGTGAATCCCTCGCACAGCCCGCCAGGGCCCGCGAAGAGGTCGATCACAGGAATTTCGCCGCGTGGCGCCGTAGATTTATTGTTTATTGTCGTGCTGAGAGTCACTGAGAGCTATCCATGGCCGCGCGCGCCGAAGCTGCCGCGGAAACTGCCAAATTTGGCGATGCCCTATCTTATCTCTGGAGGAAAACGTGAGTTCCGGACCTAAGTCGCGGTCAGACCGGCGAAGGTCATGCCGGTGTGATGCCTCAAATGCAAAGAACTGAATCGGAAGCCAGATACCAGCTATTTCGGCCGAACGCACGAACTTGACTTCCCCCGGTCGGGCAGTCAGCTCGGAAGTCTGATGGCTAGACAGCGCCTTCAGCCCCTTCGCTGCACCGAAATTCAAGGTGAAGGCATCCCACAATTAATTTTGATCGTCCTGCCATCTGCTTAACACTGCCACACGGCAATTTCCAACACCTACAATCGATCCATAAATAGCCCATTGCTGGTGGTGGAGGAGCAAAAATAGGGCTTTGAAATGAATCGCACAAAGCAGTTCAATTCATCACAAGTGGCAGTAAAAGATTGAGATGATCGAAATCAACCATCCGCCTGACGCGCCGTCGCTGCTGGAGTCAATGCGCTCCATCGGCTATTTCCTCGAGTCCGCACTTGCCGATATTGTCGATAACAGTATTTCAGCCCGCGCGCGCAACATCGCTGTTGAATTCCGGCCAGAGCCCGTCCCATATATCTCAATTCTTGATGATGGGTGCGGAATGAGCCAGCAGGAGCTCGAAAAAGCCATGCGCCATGGCAGCACGAACCCAAGTCTGGTGCGAGACGAACATGATCTTGGGCGATACGGGTTGGGACTCAAAACCGCATCGCTGTCCCAGTGTCGCCGCCTTACGGTGATTTCATTCAAATCCGGGAAACTGTCCGGTTACTGTTGGGATCTTGATCGCGTACTTTTACGACAGGCATGGACGTTGCTGAAGCTTGACAGAAAAGAAATTCTGACCTTTCCGCATGTCGATCAGCTTCTCAAACAGGAATCCGGAACCATCGTGCTGTGGCACGAACTGGATCGGCTTCTTGCTGGCGAATCGCTGATTGGAAAGGCACTTGGCCATCAGATGGTAGTGGCGGGCGAGCACCTCTCGCTGGTGTTTCATCGATACATCAACGGCGAGCCCGGGTTAAGCACACTGAAGATCTCGTTCAACAGTCTGGCGCTTTCACCGGTTGATCCATTTCTTCTCGACCATCGGGCAACCCAGCGGCTCGCTGAGGATTCGTTTACCGTGGAGGGACGCAAGGTCTCGGTAAAGCCATTCATCCTGCCACATCTAAGCAAACTGACAACCGCAGAAATCAGTCGCGCTGGCGGCAACGAAGGCCTGCGACACCAGCAGGGGTTCTATGTGTACAGGAATCGCCGGCTGATCATCTGGGGAACCTGGTTCAGGCTGGCGCGTAAGGACGAGCTCAGCAAGCTTGCACGCGTAAGGGTTGAAATCCCGAACAAGCTTGATCACCTCTGGACGATCGACGTGAAGAAGTCGATGGCTGTTCCCCCCGAAGCAGTCCGCGTAAATTTGCGCAGGACTATCGAGCGCATCAGGCAGGCAAGCGGAAAGACACTCGTGTACCGTGGGCGGCAGGCCAATCTGGGTCTGGTGACGCCGGGATGGAAAGAGATGAGCGACAGGGATGGCGTCAGGTTTGACATCAATCGTGAGCATCCTGTAGTTGCCGCGCTTCGCGAGAATCTAAATGCTGCCCAGCGACGGCAGTTTGAATCCATGTTACGGGTGGTGGAACAGTCTTTCCCCATGGAAGCCCTGTACGCAAAACTTGCCGAAGACAACCGTCCCAAACCAATCAGCGACGGTGCCGAAAAGAACTTCCGGGAAACGATAGTGGCCATCCTCGATGGCTGGACTGCAGGCAAGTCAAGCAAGGCTGCTTTTCTTGAAAGCCTACACCTAATCGAACCGTTTAGCTCATCTCCTGACGTCGCGCAGAAACTGGCACGCGAATTACTTCAGAAAAAGTGACTTGATTATGAATTTTTCGGATAACGCCAAACGCCTTGAAACAGCCACCATCATTTCGCTCACCGAAACCGGCATGCCTACAGAGGAAGACATCCTCTCGCTTGCCAAGCAATTGCGGAACATTGGCATCTACAAGGTGACCGACGAAGAGTTCGATCTTGTCCTGAGATCACTGCATCAAAAGTTGCGGATTGACATGGGAATCGGTGCTTGCGTTGTAAACGAACAGACTCCCTGGGTTCAGGCACGCAAGGCTTCCATCGATCCTTTTTACTGGAGCCGCTACCAGATCAATTTGCGCAAGCAGGGGTTGCCGCCGAAGGTTGTTCTTTCACTAGACAAGGTTACCGATGACATCCTTGACCTTTCAGGCAACCCTATTACCAACAGCGGGTGGCCCCGCCGGGGTCTGGTCATGGGTGATGTGCAGTCGGGCAAGACCTCGAATTACACGGGTCTGATATGCAAAGCCGCCGATTCCGGATATCGACTTGTCATTCTACTGACAGGGACGCTTGAAAGTCTGCGTCGCCAGACTCAGGAGCGACTGGATGCAGGATTTGTCGGCCTTGACAGTTCCGGAATCGTGAGTCGGAATAAGAAGCGCCGGGAGATCGGTGTCGGCCTGATCAATGGCGCACGCGCCGCTGGTGTGTTTACATCTACGCTCCAGGACTTCAGGGCCTCTACCGTCAACCAGCTCGGATTCCGCCTTGAGGCCTTCAACGAACCAGTGCTGCTGGTTGTCAAGAAACATAAGAGGATTCTCGAGAACCTTACGGAGTGGCTGAAAAATTACAACGCCGATGGAAACGGTCAGATTGACCTTCCGATGATGCTGATTGACGACGAAGCAGACAACGCGTCGGTCAATACATCGCCTGAACGGATCACCGCAATCAATGGCGCGATCCGAAGCCTGCTCAAGATATTTCCCCGGTCAACGTATGTCGGATTCACAGCTACGCCGTTTGCCAATGTATTCATTCATCCTGAAACAACAGACGAAATGCGTGGCGATGATCTCTTCCCAAGAGACTTCATATACGCGCTCGACCCTCCGACCAATTATTTTGGTGCCGCAAAAATCTTTGGCGAAGACCCCTCGGTAGATTGCCTGCGCACCATCCATGATGCCGAGCCCTGTTTTCCGCGCGGACACACGTCCACGCACGACATTGCTGCGCTTCCGGAGTCCCTGCTGACAGCTATCCGGGCATTCATGGTTGCCAATGCCGTAATGGACCTTCGTGCCGATGTTACCAAGCACAGATCCATGCTGGTCAATGTGAGTCACTTCACGGATGTACAGGGCCAGATCAAGGACCAGATTGACGCGCTTGTTAGACAGATGCAGGAGGATGTCAGAAACTACTCCAGTCTCGCACCTGAGGCAGCCCTTCGCAACAAGACGATACGGGAGCTTCATGACATGTTCGATGAGGAGTATGCAGATACCGGGGTTAGTTGGGAAGCGATCCAGCCGACCTTAGCAGCAGCTATTCTGCCGATCATGGTCCGCTCAGTGAACCAGAAATCCGGGGCTGCATCACTTTCCTATGCTGAGTATGCACAAGATGGCCTGCGCGTCATTGCGGTAGGCGGAAATAGTCTCGCCCGGGGACTGACTTTGGAAGGTCTTTGCATCAGCTATTTCTATCGCAGCACAGCGATGTATGACACCCTGCTTCAAATGGGGCGCTGGTTTGGTTACCGCTCAAACTATGAGGATCTGGTTCGCATCTGGATGAGTGACGGGACCGCCAACTGGTACGGCCATATCGCTGCGGCCTCGGAAGAGCTTCGAGACGATATCAAACACATGCAGCTCGCCCGGCTCAAGCCCATTGACTTTGGCATGAAAGTCAGGGCATCACCAGAAGCCCTTCTGATTACGGCACGCAACAAAATGCGGCATGCCGCTGAGGTCACCCGGCTGATGTCAATCGGTGAAGAGGGTCTGGAGACCCCGCGAATCATGAGTGACCCAGGCATCATTGCCGCGAATTTCAGGGTTGCCGCAAAACTGGTTGACCGTATTCTTGTCTCTGACGCAACCCGTGTACCGGGAAACTCCAATCCTCTCTGGCACTCAGTAGACAAGAGCCTCGTTGTTGAGCTCTTGCGGAATTTCGTAGTTCACCCGCTCAATGTGACGTTTCATCCGGTCGACCTTGCCAGGTTTTTGGAGGAGTCACAGGATCCGAAGCTTGATAAATGGGATGTCGTAATTCCGAATGGAAGAAGCGCTACCCAGATACCCATCGCAAATGGAGTCTCAGTACAGCTTCAGAACCGCAAGCTTGAAGTCAATGCCGAGCGTCGTTACCTTCTCATCAGCGGAAAGAAGATGCGCGTCGGGTCACGTGGTGTCGAAAAAGAGGGGATGTCCCAGGAACAGATTGATGCTGCCGTGAAGGAATTCTGGGCTGATACCGCCAATGCCGGCAAGAAGAGCGTGTCGGACAAAGCCTACAGAAAGTTCCGATCCCGACCATTGTTCATCCTCCATTTCGTGGAGGGGACTGAAAACGACCAGACATTCGGAGTTCCGCAGGGGGCAGCCCTTACCGCCCTAGGCTTGAGCTTCCCGGAACTCTCAACACAGAGTGCCCGGATCACCTACCGCATTAACCTAGTTGAAATCCGCAATCTGGTGTCTTCGGACGAAACTGATGAAGGCGATGATGAGCTCGATGATGAAGAAAATTGAAGCGCGCTGGCAGGCGCTTGAGCCTGCCCCAGACAAACCGATCTTCCAGCTGCTTGACGCTGAACATCCTCTGAGGCTCTACATCGGGAGGGAGATGACGGGCGAATATCTCTTCCTGCTGGTGGATCCTGAGCAGCCGCCCAAACTTAAAGGACTTCGTTCGGTCCGCATCAGCACTTTCGAAAGAGGTGATGGCCAATGGTCCCTGCTCCTTAGTCTGAAGCAGGCAGAACTCGCAGGTGTGTTCGCACTGCTGTGTGAGGATCTTGTAGAGTCATCCAGACATCTTGCCCGTGGCAGTTCTGGAGTGAATCTTTTATCCCGACGGCTTGCCAACTGGCGGCTGCTGATGGAGGAAGGTGGCAGTGGCCTTCTCACAACTTCCGAGGTTCGCGGCCTGATCGGCGAGTTGCTTGTCTTAGATAGCTATTTCATGGACCTTATGGGACCAGTGGCCGCCGTGAAAATGTGGAGAGGGCCCTTCGGCGCTGCCCAGGATTTTCAGCGAGTGGATGAAGCCTGGGAAGTCAAGACGATTCATCCGGATTCAACATTTATCCAGATCGCCTCCGAGAGCCAACTTGATAACGAGCCAAGGCCAATCAAGTTGATCATCCTTTCTCTTGCAGAGGTCAGCGATGGATCCGGGTATTCTTTGAATGAACTGGTGGCTAGGCTGAAAGCGCGTATGGGTCATTTTTCCGAGGCACGGGAAGCTTTTGATGAAGGGCTTGTCGCACTGGGGTATATGAACCGCAGTGATTACGATTCACCCCGGTTCAAACCCGGAAAAGCACGGACATACCAGGTGCATGGAAATTTCCCGCGCATTGTGGCGAAGGATCTCAACAAGGGCGTGACGGAGGTCCGCTACAAATTGCAACTGGATACATGTGCGCCTTTCGAAATTGAAACCCCTTTTGCCGCTGAGTGATATGGACCTGGAAAACTTTCATCAAGAACTTATGTCAACCGTGCGTGTTGCCGCTGAGGCAAACCGTGACTTTGTGCGCAGCGCATTTGTTGAGGAAGTAGGCTCAAGGCTGTCGGATGCCGAGGAAATATCCGATTTCCAAAGCTGCCATTACGAAGGACTTGGAACACGCAAGCGTCGGCTTCAGGTCGATGGCTACTCAATGGACGAGGCCGATGGTTCGATGTCCCTCGTTGTTGCGGAATTTTCAAACGATGACACGATTCAGGCATTTGGAGCCACCGAAGCTAGACGCTGTTTTGCCGCCTTGCGATCATTTGTTGACGAAGCCCTTGAAGGGAATTTGACCAACGGAACGATTGATGAGGCACAACCTGGCTACGGTCTTGCTGCGGAACTGCGGCGAATGGCACCCAGGATCGTTCGCTTCCGTTTTTATCTTGTCAGCGACGGCCGTTTGAATACGCGGATCCAAGATTGGCCGGAAGAAGATGTCCAAGGTGTTCCTGTCGAATTCCATATTTGGGATGCCGACAGATTCCACCGCGCCCATGTGTCAGCCAGCGGCCGGGATGCCCTTGAAGTGAACTTCTGTGACACTGGTTTTCAAGGACTCCCGTGCCTTACCGCCGGAGTACCTGACGGCGGCTATGAAGCATATCTCTGCATGATTCCAGGCGCACTACTGGCGGGCATATATGAACGCCATGGGAGCCGTATTCTGGAAGGAAATGTCCGCTCTTTTCTCACCACTAAAGGCAAGGTGAACTCCGGAATGCAGGAAACGATTCGCAACCGGCCTGAAATGTTTTTTGCCTACAACAACGGAATTGCCGCTACGGCCGAGGCCGTCGAGATAGACGAATCAGGCGGGCGGCTGGTCAGGGCAACCAATCTGCAGATTGTGAATGGCGGACAGACGACTGCTTCACTTGCCACGGCCAGACGCAATGGAGAGGATCTTTCCCGGGTAAGGGTTCCAATGAAGCTTTCGGTGCTTGCCCCGGAAAAAGCTGGTGAAATGATTCCGCTGATTGCTAGGTACGCCAACAGCCAGAATAAGGTAAACGACGCCGACTTCTTCGCCAACCACCCGTATCACGTGCGAGTGGCAGAAATTTCACGAGGTCTTGAAACTCCCCCGGCTGCGGGCGCCCAATACGGCACGCACTGGTTTTACGAGCGCGCACGGGGGGAGTTCCTGAACCAGCAGGCAGGGCTAACCAAGGCGATGAAGGAACAATTCCTTCTGAAAAATCCAAAGGCACAGCTTCTCACCAAGACAGATATCGCCAAACTAGAAAACACCTGGCGTGGCTTTCCCCACAAGGTCAGTCTTGGTGCGCAGAAGAACTTCCTTGTATTTGCTGACTGGGTGGCCAAGGCCTGGGCAGAGGATGACCAGCAGTTCAATAAAGAATACTTTCGCCGCATCATTGTTCTGGCAATTCTGTTTCGGCACACAGAGGCACTGGTCTCCAAGCAGCCCTGGTATCAGGGTGGCTACAGGGCCAACGTAGTTACCTACAGTCTGGCGAAGCTGCATCACATGATCATCAAAGGAATGCAAGGGGCAGAGCTAGATTTTCAGTCTATCTGGGAACATCAGTCGATTCCAGATGAACTGAACGAGCAAATTCGTCTGATTGCCAGAGCAATATTTGGAGTCCTCACACGTTCAGGCCGACCAAAGGAAAACGTTACTGAGTGGGCAAAAATGGAACGTTGCTGGACGGAGGTACAAGAGCTAGATATCCCACTCAGTACGGACTTTCTGGTTTCGCAATACGATCCGGAACTTGCTCAGGCTATGCAAGACCATGCCGTGGGAATCCAGCCAGTCGCTTTCGGTCTGTTTGCCAGAACCAAAGTAATGAGTGTGGAAGGACATGTCTGGGACTCCATGCGGCGCTGGGGCGCACGAGGGGGCCACTTGAATACCCGCGAAGCAGACCTGCTGCGGGCTGCATCCCGAATTCCCAAATTTGCACCGTCCGCAAAGGATTGCGAAAAGATACTTAAGATCAAAGTAAGGCTCGAATCGAAAGGCTATGAATTCACCTGACCTAAACGCATGGACTGCTAGAGCGGATCCAATTTTGACCACCAGGGGGGGGGTGGACAATAACTTGGACTACATGGAGGTAGTTCATGTATTCACACGAAGAGCGAACTCGAGCCGTCAAGCTCTATATCAAGCTCGGCAAACGCACCGGACCGACCATTCCATTCGGCAGTTGGGCTACCCAACAAAGAATTCTTTCAAAGCCTGAGCAGCGTCTTTCGGATCGCAGGGTAGTTAGCATGTGCCGGAAACTCCTGAAAGGACCCCGACCTTGGTCCAAGTCTACTTCGGAGCCCACACCAAGTCGTCTTCCGCTGGAAGCACAATTGGGGAGGCGTTTGCAGTACAGGCAAAGTCTAGGCGTACCCCGATGCCTTGTGGGGCTGGGGTTCCAGCTGCGATGGTCGCGTGCTCTGCATTGTCCAAGCGCAAGCTCTGGATGCGCCCCCAGCGAGCGGCGTTAGACGATGTGCTCACAAAGACGGGTTGACCGACAAAGAGAGTAATAGCGGGCGGCGAAACCACGACGACCCTCCCATCTTTATATGGCCCATCGCCAGCCACCTGTACAAGTTTTGTCGCCGCTGAATCAAGACCATGGCGTCCCTCAAGGTAGTAGCCTACGACCATGGAGAAGATATCTGTCGATAAGGCACTGATGAAGCAAATAGCCTCATTCATTGTGTCTACGCCTAACAAATCGTCCGAATTTCCTCCACTGTGTGCAACTTGGTTGCGCCGCACCACTAGGTCATTCAACCTTCCCTCGATCACCGCGCTTGGAACAGCAGCTGCAGCCTGACCTTTTACTGCCGTGTACCACTGAATCAGAGCGTCTCCTTGTCGAACCTGTGTGCACATGTTCTCGATACCAAGGGTCTGAAACATTTCATCTACGTCCTTAGCACGAAGATTAGTGTCATGCCAGACCACCGCTGCCCGATTCAGGTCATAGGAAGTCTCGCCATTGAGACAGTTGTGGAGGTTTAAGACAACGGCTGCAGCGGTGAGACCAGCGTGTCGGCCTTCGCCTAGCCGGCCACGAGCCAGCAGGTCCGCACTGCGTTGCAGGTGCTTGGTTAAAAGCCTCGACGGTAAGTTGGCATATGGCAGGCGTTGCGCTTCAAGGCTTGCATATGCCGCGACGAGCTCCTCCACATAATTCTCAAACGATGCGTACAGCGCCACCACGAAGGCTGCATCGTCGAAGCGACGCCGATTCGCGGCGTATTTCCTCACTTCTAGTTCTGTATGCGTCGCGAGGGTTTCATTCACGTGCACGATTGACGCCACGAAGTCGTTCAACTCAGCCAGCTCTTGCTTAAGCTCGTCCAGGGTAGAGCGCACGCCGTACCCGCGGTCAGTTCTTCGGAACTCTAGAGATGGCTGCGACGAAGGCCTCCCTTACAAGGGTATTCCGCTGCTGACTATCTACAAAATTTGTACGCCGCCCAGAGAAAAGGTCTGCATTGGCCGCGTAGATCTTGAGCAGTTCTTCACGCAACAGCCCCTTGTTCGAGACGAGCGCCGCGCGGTGGGGCAAGACCTGTGCGCTGCTAGCTATGTACATAAGCGGGTCGTAGACAATCTTGATCGCGCGGCGTCTACCTGAATCAAGAAGGGTAAATGCGTCGGCGCCCAACGATTCTGAGAGGAAGTTAATTGTCGACTCAAACATGGCACGGTATTCGGTAAGCACAGCCAGGGAGAATCGGTTACCGCGCACAAGAAAGAGGTCCAGAAACTCAGAAATCTTGTTTAGTCCCGCCCTGAATTCACGAAGCTGCCGATAGGCGAAGAACCGGAGGACAAGCTCGACATCCTCCATCTTCTCGAACATGCGTATACCTGTCACCGTAGCCTCATCCAGAACTTCTTCGTTATCCTCGTCACGGTTGTCGCCGTTGGCATTTGCATCGAGCGGAATGCCCCATAAGCGACGAAATGCCTGGTTTTCAGATAGCTCCAAGCACAGCGTGTTCAATGGACCACTATAGATCGCGTTGCGGGTCTCCTGGCTGCCAAGTTTTACACCACCAGAATTGAGTCTCTCGAAAACCAGCTTTTTTAGTATCGCTGCTTGGGCCTCGGTGTTCGCTGTTTCCTGAAGCAAGATGATGGAGGAAATATACCGACGGTCAATTCCATCACGCACCTTAGATGGAAGTGTTGAATATCGACGTCCGTCCAGATCCGGCCAGTACTCCATTCCAATGAGAGCAAACTTATCGCTGTAAAAATCGCTGAGCGCCGTCAAACGCTGACGACCATCCATCACTTCGAAGCGCGCGAGATCGCGTTCATAGAGGAATACCGGCGGAACCGGCACATTGAGCAGAAATGACTCGATGAGGCGCGACTTTCGCTGGTCACTCCAGCGATGGCGACGCTGATATTCAGGGTCCAGCATGTAGCGCGGCATTGATTTACCAGATTCATCCGCCTTGGTTTCTTGCAGCATTTGGAGGATGCCAGCAAGTGGATAACGAGCCTGCTCCGTGACGATGCGAATGTCCCCCTTCACGTAGCGGCTGTTGAGCTCCTCATCGCTAGCTTTTGGCGCAGTGCTGTCCGCCTCAAACGTTACTCGCTCGCCTTCAAGCAGAAAGTCCGCCGTGAGTGCTGCGCTTGAGGTAGCTGGCGGCTTAATAAGTCTCTTTGTCACGCTAAGGCCCTCATGAATCGCATAGGCGCCTCCTGCCTTTTTAGATAGGTCGAAAATATCATGGCGCTGCGACTATATGGTCAGTGCCTGACGACATGAAAGTCGTACTCGTCGCACGCGCTTGAGTCGGCCCGCATTTGCGCTGCCTGACGTTTGCCTGAGTGCGCCGAAGAGGCATTACGCGCAGAAACCACCTTGAAACTCACTCCCGAAGCCTCGAGAGACTTGTACATCAAGGCCTTCGCATCTACTTTGGCGGACGGGATGACTCCAAACCTGATGTACATGCGAAGGTTGTCAGCTTCGGTATCGGCCATGTTGGCCCAGACCTTGCCAAGTGAGCTCGCAAAAATGTCCTGCCCAGTGTGCTCGAGTTGCACGCCAGCGTTGTAGTCAACTTTCGTCGGCCCACCCAAGAACCAGCTTCGGACCCACTGGTCCTGTACGTAGGTCTTCATCCCGTAGTACGGAGGAGATGTGACAATCACGGAATGGTTCATTGCCGCAGGCAGGTTCTTAGCAACTGTGGAGTCACCGTGAATTACGTTCGTATGCGAGGCGTTCGCTAGTTCCCGAGTCGCAGCAATGAGCTTTAGCTTGCGCTCTAGAACATGAAGCACGCCCACCTCAGGCGCAACTAGGTTTTTTCTTTTCCAGAACTGGATGGCGTAGTCAGGCTTCGGAGCGAAGGTCCGAGGCATTTGATTTGAGAAATACGAGGCTGCACCACTCTTCAACAGCGGGCCATGAAGGCATCCGAGCACGGCCGCACGCAGCAAGACAGATTCGTCACTGTCTTTGAGTTCAAGCAGACCTTCCCGGAGCGCGCAGATATCCCTAAGTGTCTTGCTGTGATACGCTGCTCTGAAGAATATGTCCTGCGGCACATGGATTGGATTCGTTGTCAAAATCAGTAGCTGAGCTAGGCAGAGCGCGTTTTCGGCCGTAGAGTTAGAAAGCTTAGCCCTAGCAATCGCTACAGCCACAAGAGAGCTATCAATGCCCCAGCTCTCCAACCCTAGCGTGCGTGCTGCGAATAGCGTTGTACCCCGCCCACAGAACGGATCCATTACCACCGGCTTCAGTGCTCGGTGCTTCTTGAGCACTCGCAGGGGATATTCCAATGGGAACATCGTGAAGTATGGGCAGATGGCGTTTAGCGCGAAGGAAGGGTTATAAGCGAGCGGTCGCATCGGAGGTTTAATAGCACCGCAAGTGTAGCGCCATGGTTGGTTCATATCCGGGAGTTCTTCCGCTGCTGTGGAAGGCTCACCGTTGTCTTCCGTCTGGGGCCATCTACCTGCGATCCAAGCTGTACGAGAGCACCAGTGTCGTCATCACCACCAATCTGAGCTTCAGCGAATGGGCGACTGTGTTCGAAGATGCGACGATGACGATAGCCCTGGAGGGTGTCCGAATTTTTGTGTAAACGGTACGGACTTCAGTGAGCGGAGATGCGGTCACCGAACTGGATGGTAAATCGGGTCAGGGCGGCCTTCCAATCCCGGATGGGCATGGTCCATTTCTGAGCAATGTTGCGCAGGACCAGATAGAACAACTTGGTCAGTGCTTCATCGCTGGGAAACGAACCCCGATTCTTGGTCAGCCAGCGCAGCCCCATGTTGACCGACTCGATAGCGTTGGTCGTACAAATAACCTGTCGGATGTCCGGCGGATAGTCAAAGAACGGCACCAGCCGACTCCAGTTCCTGCGCCAGGACTGGCCAATGGGCAGGTATTCGCTGTCCCACCTGGCCTCGAACTCCTCCAAACGTAGCTCGGCCTCTTCGGCGGTAGTGGACGTGTAGATGCACCGTAGGTCTGTCGCCACCTCCTTCCTGCGCTTCCAGGACACGTAGTTCAGGCTGTTGCGCACCATATGCACGATGCACAGCTGCACCA
Source organism: uncultured Albidiferax sp. (assembly GCA_963512645.1). GTDB lineage: Bacteria > Pseudomonadota > Gammaproteobacteria > Burkholderiales > Burkholderiaceae_C > Rhodoferax_B. The sequence goes on from CAUPNM010000024.1 coordinate 68,089, forward strand.
CCGCTTTGGGAAACACGGCCTCAATGGCATCGGGGAAGCCTTTGAGCCCATCGACACAGGCAATGAAGATGTCCTGTACGCCACGGTTGCGCAGTTCGGTGACAACTTGGAGCCAGAACTTGGCACCTTCGGTCTGGGCCAGCCACAGGCCCAGCACCTCCTTCTCGCCCTGCATGGTGATACCGATGGCCAGGTACACGGCCTTGACCCGCACAGCACCATCGCGCACTTTGACATGGATGCAGTCCAGGTAGACGATGGGGTAGATGGCATCCAGCGGACGGGACTGCCAGACTTTGACCTCCTCCGATACCGCGTCTGTGATGGAGGAAATCAGGCTGGGCGATACCTCGGTGGCGTACATCTCTTGCAGATGGCCCTGGATCTCACGCACCGTCATGCCACGGGCATACAGGGAGATAACTTTGTCATCAAAGCCAGCCCAACGGGTCTGGTGCTTGGGTACTAACTGGGGCTCAAAGCTGCCATGGCGGTCGCGGGGCACTTCAATGGGCAGTTCGCCAAACTCGCCCTTGAGGGTCTTCTTGCTCTTGCCGTTACGGGTGTTGCCGCTGGCGTTGGCTACCGCCTCATGCCGCGCATGGCCAAGATGGTGGGTGAGCTCAGTATCCAGCGCCTTCTCGACCAGCAACTTGGTCAGCTGATTGAGCAGGCCGTTCTCGCCGATCAGGTCTTCAGGTTTCTTGTATTTGGCCAGCAGGCTGGACAGTAGTTCTTGGCGGACTTCGTGCTTCTTGGTTTTCATTGCGGTTACGGACATGCAGGCCTGCGCCTGCGTTGGATTATCCGTTTACACAAAATCCTGCACACGCTCTAGCCCTGCTGGACCGTCTGACCCACCATTGCCATATCTTGGAGACCGGCTATGACAATTTCCGGTGCAAGAATAGTTCAGCGCAGCCAATGCAACCCAAGAAGTGTTAGAGCCGATCCAATCTTGATCACCAAGGGATGTGGACAAAAACTTGGACAATATGCTCCATCCCGGTTTCCGCAGCAGCAGATATTAAGTTTCAGGCCATTGAAGAGTTTCCAAAGCTATCGCTTGAATAAACGGTACAAGGTCCTAGATTTGCAGAAAAGAGTCATCATTCTGGTCTTCGACCTTTAACTTTTAGTTCAAAAAAATACTCAAAGCAGAACCACACCCGGCTTTAGGCTAGGGTGGGTATGCTTTTTCGGAGATTCACTCCAGCGGATGCCAATGGTTACTCTTGGAATGGGCAGCAGTTCAATCCGCATAAACCTCAACTAGATCAATAGATAGTGGTCGCGGATGTTTAGTCAGGTCTAGAGCCAAGATATTCTGTCATTAAATCCTCGATCCAAATATCTTCACTGGTCATGTTTTCACCGTCCTTTCGCCTCTCTTCAGAGATGCAGACCATGAAGGGCCTAAAAGACATGTCTTCCTTATTCGAGCTGCCACCAAACTTGCATTCTGGTGAAGCGTGCTTGGGGGCGCAGATCTTCGACGCTACACGCGCGTCGGCAAAGTAGGTCTCAAACCGTCTATTCTCCGGTCCGAATCTCGCGACGTAGTCCATCCGGTACGCCGTAGCAGGATTGGCTCGCCCGACACCGAAATGATGGATTTACCTTCGGGGTCAACTAATTGCATGTCGCGTTGGCCGTTGGAGTTTATTGAGACGAATACTAAATCCAACCAGTAGTTGCCAGTTTCGGCCTGCTCAGTGAAATTGATTTCAACGACTGCTTCAGTCGTCCCCTCAGCGGCGGCACTCGTTTGCTGGATTGGACCTGGAATACATCCACCAAATGGAATCACTATTCGCTGCCCCATCGTGGTGTACCCTCCCTGAACCCGAAGATCTGTCGTGAGTCTTAAGTCAAATTGTGATGAATCCGCGCTGAACAGTGCGGAGGCCTTAGATTCGCTAATACTTGGTCGGGGCAATAATCCTCACTGACCCTGCTCTCGACCTGAAACTTGGCTAACCACCTCATATTTCTGGCCACCGACAAGCGGCAAAAAAGGGTTGCTCCTTTCAAGCATCTTGAACTCCGTATGCCGCAGGCATCACCGTTAATCGGGAATTTCCACTAATCTCTACGTACGACTGTGCTGCAGCGTTGGACACAAGCGTGGCTAGTAGCGCGCAAAAAGCGATAAAAGCCGTCTTCACGATCACCTCTACAGGCAACAAATAATTCATTTCTCTAAAGAGACTGAATGTTTCAAAAAGTGTACGCTTGTGCGTCTGATGAAAAAGTGACTGTTTCATTAATTTGCAAAATGAAAAGCAAGTATGCCTGTACTTACACCGCCATAGTTACACTTGATTTAGCCAAGGTCGACGCGTTGGATGGGAATGGGAAGTTAATGAGATTCGATTTAAGAGCCCGTTTAGATGTGATGAATTTGGTTTTCGCAGGATGATCTAAGTGGTAATTTTGTAAGCAAAAAAATAATATGTAAAAATAAAGCACGGTGGATTTCCCCACTGTGCTTTATTTCTCACGCTGTCAATACGTTTGTAAATTGATTACAACTTCGCTAACGTCATTTCAATTTTTGCGAATGAAATTGAGATCGACTGTGCCCAGCTCGATCTCGGTCGCATACTGTATTTACCGACCGCAGCTGTCACCTTTATTAAGTAAAATCAACTAGCATTCGAGTGAAAATTCACTTTCCAAATGCGAGACTAACTTGGCAGATACTGTGACCTGCATCCTGCTTTTTCTGTCCGTTTTCATCGGTAGTTACAACCGCATATGAAATATTTCCCTCTGCATACGCCTTGTGCCCCTTGAAAGTAACGACAAAACGCTCGGAAGTCTCTCCCAACTTTGAATTTTCAACTGGTCCTTTCAATTCGACAGGAGCCATTGAGCCGTTTATATTCTCTATGAACTCACCTTTTGCCGCTGCGGCGCCACCGCCTGGAGTTGGGTGCTCAATTGTGACTGTTGGATTTTCTCCCCCCTGGGCAACTACCATGGACATCATCGCTGAGAAAGGTTCCTCCGATCCATCGAATGAGTTTCCGTAAGTCTTGCAGGTCATCGCTCCACTCCAAGTACCCGAATATCGATTCGCGTTGTAATACTTGCGAGCTTGTAATGCCGTTGCCTCGACAAACGGTGCGAGATCCTGTATTTCCAATAGAAATGCTCCCTTCTGGTCTTCGGTTTTTTGGGTGCTGTACTCGATGGCACGTTCCGATGTCGCACCAGATGGAGCCGTGATTTTCAGATTTCCCCGGCACGACTGCTTCTTCGCATCCGCGTTGTACCCCTCACTGACAACATTGGTGATTTCCACCTTCATCGCGCTGAAGAATTTCGGTAACCAACCATCAGGATCGTCTGAATAGGCATCCTTAAGCCTGGCAATTCGGGCCCCTGAATTGTCCGCAATCATGTTTTTGGCCGTTGCCAGTGTTTCCGAGTCGGCGCAGCCTGGAGGTTTGCTGCTACAGGCCACTAACAGTGCCGCCATGGCCAGCAATGCGCAGCCCAAAATAGAACGGTATGTATGCATAAAAAATTTTTTCTTAAAATTGTAGATTGCTATCATTTTTGATAGCACAGCCGGTGGCTGATAAAAGCTATGTGACGTGTTGGCATGCGCAGGTCACGTATGCGTCTCGTGGGAGTGGCTTGAGCGTAGTGATGTCCTTATTTAAATGATGCCTATGAAGCTCTTTACGGGATAAAAAAATATGGTGGTGAATCCGTCTCCTTGCGAAGGTCATCCCCCAAAGTTACCCTGCCCGTCTTTAGATAAAACTATCAAACTCATTCTAATGAGCTTCAAACACCGTCGATTCAAACGCCTCATTTTTCAAAGATGGCAGGCATGCCAAGACATGTCACCTCCGCCTCCCAACCCCTTCCACTGCGGTTGATCTTTGCTCGCAATATCCGCTTGATCCGTACCCATGCCGGTCTCTCGCAGGAACGCATGGCAGCCGAATCGGGCCTAGACCGTACTTTCATCGGGACGCTAGAACGTGGCCTGCGCAACATCTCCATCGACAACATTGAACTGATCGCTCTGGCTGTCGGCATCCCTGCGCACGCATTGATGGATCCCGACCTGCCGAAGCAGCGCGGCCTGGATGTCACCCTCACGCGGGCCCCACGCACCGCCCGCCCATATCCGGTCGCCCGCAAATTCAAAGCGCAGGGTTGATCCGTTGACCTTCACGGTTTAAGGCATCTGCCGCAGGTGGGCAGCTTTCTGGTCCAGCTTGTCCACCAGTCTGGGTTTACTCCCTGGCCCCATCGCCCGCCCAGTGGGTACAACTTCCATCCCACCCCCATCGCTCTGCGGGTAGAACTCCTCCACGACTGCAGCGCCCTCCTCCTCAGACTCTTCAAACGCACCGTTGGCATAACCCTGGCGTGCAGCCTCGTCCAAAGCCGCCTGGTCATATCCCGCCGCCTTGCGGAGATCGGCTTCCGCTCTGGCATGGGCCATCGCCTCCACCAGAGTCATACCGGTTTTGATGGTCAGATCGACGTAGTAAATCGCCGCCCGGTGCGACTGGGCCGTAGATTTCCCCCGCAGCCGCAGTTCCAATGGCAGGGTCGAGAGCAAGCCACCCGACACCGCCTGGAAGTATTTGAGGCGCGCCGACAGGGTGCGGATGCTGTTGAAGCCCGTGGTGCGGAACACAAAGCTGCCCAGTTCGTCGTCACCGCCCACGCTTCCGCGCCCACCTCCACCGCTGCCACTACCAGCACCACCATCTGCGGTAAATCCCACTTCCCCGCTGATACGCACATGCAACCGCCCATAGGGTTTGCAGTAACCCCCTCGGGCGAGCTCACAACTGTCTGGGGAGGGACAGGGCAATGTCTGAATCCCGTCTGCGGTGGAGCGTTTGCAGGTCTCCCCGTTACCGACACACAAGGGCCTGCCAGTCTGCCGGTCAAACAGGCAGTAGTTGGCACGCAGGTTCAGGTCCGGGTCGTCAAACAGCAAACGGACTGGAATGGTGCGCAGCTTGCCACCGACGGTGCCATGGGCTTTGCCGTTAGAACTAGCATTGGCATGGCGCAAGGCTTCGTCCACAGGGTGGTTGACCCAACCATCCTTGTTCTGTACCTGGCTGGTGACGGTGAATTCATCGTCTTTTTCCGGCAGACGCTTACCGGCCTTTTCTACGATCTTGCCGATGGAGATACGGCCGATGACCGGGGGCGTTAACGCCAAACCTTTGAGCATGGTGGTTCCTCGTTGAGTGTGTGAAATGCATTCGAAGCATGGAAGAAGACCGCCCGCACGGCTCCATCCCGTGGGATAAAGGCAGGCAGGCATGCAGACGAGCCGACGAGCGGTGATGGTGGTGGAGGCAGTTGCTCCGACAGTTGTTTCGGCAGCTAGCCATTCACCAGAAAGCGCCGGGAGCCAGGCTTGACCAGGGCATAGCGCTGCAGCAGTTCCGGTTGTTCGGCCAGGAGACTGGCTACGTCCAAACCGCCCCCATCCTTGCTGCGCTTCCAGGTCACATCGCCGGTTTCAAACAACACCTTGGTCGCGTCGCCCATGCGTTGCTGGATGCGCTGCTTGAGTTGGGCTTCCTGTTCCAGGTGGTTGGAGAGCTGTTGGCGAACAGCAAGCAGGTCCGAGAACGTGCCCGACATCACCAGGTCGGCAGACAGGTCCAAGGTCTGGCCGTTGTCCTGCGGGTACAGGCACCGCAAGGCCACATCGGCAGAATCCGAGCCATCTGCGGGCGGAGCAATGTCCCGCTCCACATAGCTCCAGAACTCGCGTTCCAGTTGGATCAAGCGGGCAATCATGTCGTCGTCCCGCAGGATGCGGTGCACTTGCAGTTCCTGGCCACAGATCAACACCGCCACATCCGCTGCCTGTTTACCGGTCACGGCCAACTGGTGCATCACCTGGAGCTGGATGTATTCCGGTACGCCCTCCTTCCACAGGCGGGCTCCATTCATACCGGCAGTTTTGCATTCCAGGATCTGTACGTCGGGCGCACCCACCACTTCGCGGTCAAGATTGGCCAGCATCCAGGGTTCCTTGGGATGCTGCAGTACCGCATTGATACGCCGGACCTTGTGACCAGTACGCTTGGTGTAATGCGCCGCCACAATCGGTTCTAGCAAGGTGCCCCAGTACATGGGGCTGGTCTCGTCGTTGGGGTCGGTCTTGGGCAGGTTGCCATCCCGGCCGGTCTTTTCCATCCAGAGTTCCAATTGGGATTTGTAGGGGTTGAGGCCTACGGCGGATCCGGCATCCGAGCTACCGATACCACCCTTACGGACGGTCAGCCACTGGTCACGGCTGAGGTCCTGGGTCTTGACCAGCTTGAGCGCGGGCTTCTGGCGCACGGGTTTGTCGGAGGTGAGAGGGATGACCATATAGATGCCTTCCTGTCGTTAAATTGGCATGGGTAGAAATAGAAAACCCCAGCCCCTACAAGAGGGACCGGGGTCGGTGGTGGTGGTAGGTGGTGCGTGCGAGACCCGACGGTCCATGCACAGAGGTCGCCCGTCTAGGCCGCCAGTTGGATCGCATAGTCGAGCGCCCGCTGTTTCAGGCTGGCCCCTTGGCCGAACCAGGCACTGTCGAGGCGGTATTCCTGGCTACGGGCCCGTTTCTCGTGGTCCACATACTCGGTGACCGCATTCAGCAGGCCCCAAGCGGTGCCCTTGGCCGAGGCCAGTTCCGCACCTTTGCCCTGCCCTTCGTACATCGCCTGCACCTTTTTGAGCGCCCGCTCGTTCACCAAGCCCTGCGCCGGATCGACTTGGTTGTCGATCTGGCACAGGACTTTGAGGAAGTAGTTCAGAGACTCGTGGCTTTTGACTTTGCATTCCGAGAGGGTTTTCATGCGGTACATGAAGCTATCCCATTGCGAAACGGCGATGCCGAGTTGCTTTTTGACGGCTTGGGCATCAAAGCTGGTGCTATGGGGTACTTTGATGGCGTTAGAGGCTCCTTGCAGGGCGATAGCCAGGGTGTTGTTACAGACCACCCGGATGGTGGTGGGTGTGGCCGTCGTCGCCAGGCTGCCGTCGCAGGAAGTGGCCAGCAGGATGTAGCCCTTGACCAGGTCTCCCCCTTTGAGCATGGACTCCTTGCCGGTCTTGGCCAAGGCCCAGAACTTCTTGCCTTCCTTGAGCACACCGGCAGTTTCCAGTTCAAAGCCGGAGACTTCCGACAGATCCCGGTAGAACTCCAACACCGCTTTGGGTTGCACCACCTGGTAGCGGCTGCTAACCACCGATAAAGCGGCCTTGGTATCGCTGCGGTACAGCACCTTCTGGTCTTCGAACGACATGATGGAGCCCAGCGAGCCGATTTGCTCGGTGAGGTAACGCACCGGGGTCTCGCAGATGGTCCAGTCCATGCCAGCTTGTTTCGCCCCCTGATGGCCACCCAAATTCCCCCGCCTATGGCCACCTCAAACTCCCCCACCTGAACTGATCGGGGATAGGGGTTAAACGCCGGCGTCGTCGGCACCTGTTGGCAGGACATTGATCCGGTCTTCCCCGAGGGAAGGCCAA
>CAUPNM010000025.1:0-65709 GCA_963512645.1 uncultured Albidiferax sp.
AGCAATCGCCAGCAGAGGGGCTTGCAGGCGGATGCCGCCCACAAAGCGCACCGCAAAGCCGGTGGCAGCGCTGCCCTCGTCGGCAAAACGCAGCTTGCGGTCCAGCGTGTCCGACAAAAAGTTTTGCAACGGAGCCGCCAAAAACGTCCAGCCCCGCCATTCGCCCACCGCCACCCCGCCTGCAGTGCACAGCAGCACGGCGGCCAGCCCCATACGCCACTGGGTTCCCGTTCGCGTCACAGTTGTAGTCATGGGGCCATAGTAGCGGGGTGGGTCAGGACAAATCCGTCAGCGTCTCGTGCGCTCCCAGCGCCACCGGGCGGCCCACCACGGCGGAGGCGGCCATGGCCACCATACGCACCATGCGGCCATGCGGCACGTCCCAGTACTCGGCCTCTTGCGGCACCACTTTGAGCAGGCCCAGATGGGTGGACTCCACGCCATCGGGAAACCAGGGCCGGGCCAGCGGGGTCCACAGGCGCTCCAGTGCTGCGCGGTCGTCGACCATCTCGCCCCGGCCCGAAATCGACACATAGGTGGCCTGCCCGCTGTCGCTGAAGCTGAGGTTGAGCACCTGCAGATGCTCGATTTTTTCAGACCGCAAATCGGTAAAGAACCACAGCGCGCCGTGGCCATCCATCTCCAGCGGCACCATGGGCTGGCTGACCAGCGCGCCATGGCTGTCAAAGGTGGTCAGCATGGCCACGGGAATCGATTCGATCAGGCTGCAGATATGGCTGAGTTCGGGCTTGGTTTGGGCTTCTGTGTGCATGGGGGTTTTCTCAAAAAACAGTACCCCATCTTGGCGGCCGGGCAGCCCACACACCATCGGTGGCAACCGGCTTTGCGTGTGGGTGCTCTCCTACAGCGCACGAAACGGGTCAACCCATCGCCATGAACCGGTCGGCCCGCGCCGCATTCAGCACGCCAGCGGGGTTGGCGACCAGCACCTCGGCCGGGCGTTCGCCATCCAGCCAGGCATTGGGCTGGGCAAACCAGGCCGCCAAGGCCCATGGCGAATACACCGGGTTCAGCTCGGCCAGCACCGGTGCCAGCTGCTCCAGCGGTGCCATCTCCACCAGGTTGAACTAGAACAGGGGCATCCAGCTCTGGGCATGCCAGTCCAGGCACAGCACCTCGCGCCGTGCCATCCAGCGCGCCACGGTGGCCAGGTCGGGCCCGCAGCGGCGCATGAACAGCTCCAGCGTCTCCTGCGTCCGCGCCAGCCCGCCGCTGGGCCGGTAGTTGTCGAGCAAGGAGATGAACTGCAGGTCCACCCCCAGCGCCAGGGGCGCGGCCCCGCCCCGCACTGCGAAAAAGGGCGAGAACGTTTGCGGTGCGGGTATGGCTGAAAACAGCATGGCATCTCCCAGGGGCAGATAAAACAGCCCCCACGGTAGAAGCCGCCACCCGGGCAGTCTGTGCGTTAGCACACGTTGGTGCAGAAATCCATGGCGCATCCGCCGCGCTCCTGAATCCATAGCTGCTTGTGCCGATGGGACGGGCGTTAACGGCCTGTTTCTTTTGTTGCCACCCCTATGTGCCCTACCGCACGGACGGGCCAGCGCGACCGGCATAACGTGGCATGACATCAACCCCAGCGAGGCAGCCACCATGCCCAAAAGAACCACTCCCGCCGTGCGCTCGGTCAACACCGCCACACCGGCCCGGCGCAGGCCCAACATCCTCAGCTCCGCCACGCCCAAGCTGCCCCACGAGCAGGACCAGTCGGTCGGCATGACCGACGGCATCCCCAGCAAAACCGTGCAACAGGCCTACCGCGACGTAACCCAGGGCCAGCAAGACACCGACCGCGGCCCCGAGGCCGACCGCGCCTACCAGAAGCTGAAGAAGTAAGTCCAACGCACACCCCAAGACAAGGAATCTCCATGGCAAAAAAGCCCGACACCACCGCCAAAAAACAACTCGCCCAGGACCAGGCCGACTTCACCGCCGAAGGCGCGCCGCCACCCGGCAAGGTCGCCACCACCGAACCGGTAGCGCTGGCCGAGCCGCTCACCACCAACCAGGGCCTGGCCTTCCCCGACAACCACAACTCGCTCAAAGCCGGTGCGCGTGGCCCCACGCTGCTCGAAGACTTCATCCTGCGCGAGAAGATCACCCACTTCGACCACGAGCGCATTCCAGAGCGCGCAGTACACGCCCGGGGCGCAGGCGCGCACGGTTTTTTCGAGGTGTATGAAGACATGTCGGGCATCACCAAGGCGGGCTTTTTATGCAACCCCGGCGTGCAGACCCCGGTGTTTGCCCGTTTCTCCACCGTGGCCGGGTCGCGCGGCTCGGCCGACACGGCGCGCGATGCGCGGGGCTTTGCCGTGAAGTTCTATACCGCCGAGGGCAACTACGACCTGGTGGGCAACAACATCCCGGTGTTTTTCATCCAGGACGCGATCAAGTTCCCCGACCTGGTCCACGCCGTCAAGCCCGAACCGCACAACGAAATTCCCCAGGCCGCCAGCGCGCACGACACCTTCTGGGACTTTGTGACGCTGGTGCCCGAGTCCACCCACATGCTGATGTGGGTGATGTCCGACCGCGCCATCCCACGCAGCCTGCGCATGATGGAAGGCTTTGGCGTGCACACCTTCAAGCTGGTGAACGCCGAGGGCCTGGCCAGCTTTGTGAAGTTCCACTGGAAACCCACGCTGGGCGTGCACGCCCTGGCCTGGGACGAGGCGCAAAAACTGGCCGGCAAAGATGCCGACTTCCACCGCCGCGACCTGTGGGAAGCCATCGAAGCCGGGCAGTTTCCCGAGTGGGAGCTGGGCGTGCAAATAGTGCCCGAAGAAGACGAATTCCGCTTCAGCTTCGACCTGCTGGACCCCACCAAGCTGCTGCCCGAAGAGCTGGTGCCGGTGCGCCGCATTGGCCGCATGGTGCTCAACCGTAACCCCGACAACTACTTTGCCGAGACCGAGCAAGTGGCCTTCCACCCCGGCCACCTGGTGCCGGGCATCGACTTCTCCAACGACCCGTTGCTGCAAGGGCGGCTGTTTTCCTACACCGATACCCAGCTCTCGCGCCTGGGCGGCGCCAACTTCCACGAGCTGCCGATCAACCGCCCCCAGTGCCCCATGCACAACTTCCAGCGCGACGGTATCCACCGCCAGCAGGTCAATACCGGGCGGGTGGCCTACGAACCCAACACGCTGGCTACCGGCAGCGAATTCCGGGTGGATGGCAAGCAGGTACCCGCGCAGGGCTTCACCAGCGTGCCCGAGCTGCTGGAGTCGCCCAAGCTGCGCCAGCGCAGCCCCAGCTTTGACGACCACTTCTCGCAGGCCCGCATGTTCTGGATCAGCCAGACCACCGCCGAGCAAGACCACCTGGTGGCCGCGTTCCAGTTCGAGCTGTCCAAACTGGGCACGCCCGCCATCCGCCAGCGCATGGTGGACAACCTGGCCCATGTGGATGCCGAGCTGGCCGCCCGCGTGGCCGCACCGCTGGGCATCAACCCACCCGACGCGCAGGCCGCCACCCAGTGGCCCGGATTCCGCCAGGCGCCGCACCCGGTGGACGTGGTGGCCTCGCCCGCCCTCAGCATGGCACCCACCAGCCCCGGCAGCGTGGCCACCCGCCAGGTCGCCATCCTGGTGTGTACCGGTGTGGATGGCACCGCGGTAGCCGCCGTGCAGCAGGCCCTGAAAGATGCCGGTGCCTGCAGCAAGATCATCGCCGCCACGCTGGGCACGGTGGAGATGGCCGATGGTGGCCACCTGGCGGTGGACTGCACGCTGGTGACCACGCCGTCTGTGGTGTTCGATGCCGTCTACCTGCCCTGCCTGGGCATGCACGCCGCCGCGCTGGTGGCCGATGGCGATGCGGTGCACTTTGTGCTGGAGGCCTACAAGCACTGCAAACCCATCGCCGCCTCGGGCTCCGGCACCGGGCTGCTGGCCAGCTTGGGGCTCACCATGCCCACCGACCCCGGCGTGACCCAGCCGCAGCCCGGTGTGGTGCTGGCGGCGGCAGGTGCGCTACCCGCCACCTTTGCGCCCGAGTTCATCCAGGCCATGAAAAAACACCGCCACTGGGACCGCAGCGGCTTAAGTACGGTACCGGCATAACACTACATCTTTGATAGCTTCTGACGCTTATTCCATAAGCACGAGAGGCCGATTTGGTACTTATTTCCAAGGAGAACGCCATGCACACCATCACCACCCAAGACAACACCCCGCTGTACGTCAAGGACTGGGGCACAGGCCGCCCGGTCATCCTGCTGCACGGCTGGCCGCTATCGGCCGACAGCTGGGACGACCAGGCCATGGCCATTGCGGATGCGGGCTACCGCGCCATCGCCTACGACCGGCGCGGCTTTGGCCGGTCGGGCCAGCCCTGGAACGGTTACGACTACGACACCCTGGCCGACGACCTGGCCGCAGTGGTCAACTACACCGGCGCGGCCCACACCACGCTGGTGGGCTTCTCGATGGGTGGCGGCGAGGTGGCACGCTACATGTCGCGCCACGGCGGCAAGGGCGTGGTGCAAACCGCGCTGGTGTCGTCCATCTTGCCGTTTCGCCTGCAAACCGACGACAACCCCGACGGCGCACCGCAGGCCGGGTTCGATGCCATCGCCGAGGCGCTGCGCGAAGACCGGGCCAGCTTTTTCACCGACTTCTTTAACGACTTCTTTGGCGTGGGCGTACTGAGCCAGCCGGTCAGCGACGAGCTGCTGGCCTGGGCCCGCAACACCGCCATGCAGGCCAGCCTGCGTGCCACGCTGGAATGCCTGAAGTCGTTCAGCAGCACCGACTTCCGCCCCGACCTGCCCGCCTTCAAGGTGCCCACGCTCATCATCCACGGCACCGACGACCTCACCGTGCCGATTTCCAGCTCGGCCCGGACCACCGCGCAAGAGATCGGCACCGCCACCCTGCTGGAGTACGAAGGCGCACCCCACGGCCTGTTTGCCACCCACAAAGAACGCCTGACGCACGACCTGCTGGCGTTTTTGGGCAAGTAGAACAATACAAGCCCAATTGGCACCCAGCGCTTACTGGATAAGCGCAAGCAGCTCCCATTTAGATAGCAACGGATTGTTGGCTACAGTAGGGCCCCATGCCCCACCTGCCGCCACTGAACCTGCGCCAACGTATCCATGCCCTGGTCTGGGCCCGCCGGGGCCTGCTGTGGGTGCTGGTGCCTTGGGCGATCTGGAATTGGTTGCACAGCGGATGGTGGTGGTGGCTGGTGCTGGGCATGGGTTTGCTGCTGCGGGTGGCTTGCAAGTCGTGGGAGCTGGCCTTGCGCAGGCAGTTCATCCGCGATGCCGAACTGCCGCGCTTTTTGACCACGCAGATCCTGGCCGCCCACCCCGGGCTGCAGCCGCGCGATGCCGAGCTGGTGCTGCGCGGGCTGCGGCAATTCTTTATGGCGCATTTGCGCAGCGGGCGGCAGTTTGTGGGCATGCCGTCCAAGGTGGTCGATACCGCCTGGCACGCCTATATCCTGCACACCCAAGGCTATGCGCGCTGGTGCCAGACGGCCTTTGGCGGCATGCTGCACCACACCCCGGCCGAGGTGATGGGCAAGAACCGGCAGCACAACGACGGCCTGCGCCGCACCTGGTTCTGGACCTGCAAGGAAGAAAGCATCAACCCCCGCAAACCCAGCCGCCTGCCGCTGCTGTTTGCGCTGGACGCCAAGTTCGGCATCGAAGGCGGCTACCGCTACACCCCCGACTGCAAAGACATAGGCGCGCAAAGCGATGCCGGTGCCTACTGCGGGGCCGACTTTGGCAGCAGCAGCGACGGCGGTAGCAGCAGCGGCGACTTTGGCGGTGCCGACAGCAGCTCGGATGGCGGCGGCTCCGACGGTGGCGGATGCGGTGGTGGGTGTGGCGGCGGTGGTGGCGATTAATGTGGGCCGCGTCGGATACCATGCTGACCCAGCTAAATAGGAGCACCGCATGGCCTTGATGGACTTCATCCGCAAACAGTTCATAGACATCATCCAATGGACCGAGGACAGCGACGGCACCCTCGCCTGGCGTTTCCCGATGGCCGAGATGGAGATCCAGAACGGCGCCTCGCTCACGGTGCGGGCCTCGCAGGTGGCGATATTTGTCAACGAAGGCCAGGTGGCCGACGTGTTTGGCCCCGGCACCTACAAACTCACCACCCAGACCCTGCCGGTCCTGACCTACCTGAAAAACTGGGACAAGCTGTTCGAGTCGCCCTTCAAGAGCGACGTGTACTTCTTCAGCACCCGCCAGCAGATCGACCAGAAATGGGGCACGCCCCAGCCCATCACCATCCGCGACAAGGACTTTGGCGCGGTGCGCCTGCGCGCCTTTGGCAACTACAGCTTCCGCGTGGCCGACCCGGCGCTGTTCCACACCGAAATATCCGGCACCCGCGAGAGTTACGGCGTGGCCGATGTGGACGGCCAACTGCGCGGGCTGGTGCTGCAAAACATCAGCACCGCGATTGCCAGCAGCGGCATCCCGTTCCTGGACCTGGCCGCCAACCAGCACGCGTTTGCCCAGGCGCTGACCATCCAGCTGGTGCCCGAATTCGCCAAGATCGGCCTGCACCTGGACGGCATGACGGTGCAAAACGTCTCCCTGCCCGAAGACCTGCAAAAAGTGCTGGACCAGAAAATCGGCATGGGCATGGTGGGCAACGACATGGGCAAGTTCATGCAGTACCAGACGGCGCAGGCGATTCCGAAGTTCGCCGAGGGTGCGGGCAGTGGCGGTGGCGGCATTGCGGGCGATGCCATGGGCCTGGGCGCGGGCGTGGCGCTGGGCCAGGTGCTGGCGCAAAACCTGCAAGCCGGTTTGCAGGGCAACCCTGCTGCGGCAGCAGCAGCGCCGGTGGGCATGAAGCCCGAAGAAGTCATGGCCACGCTGGAGAAGCTGGGCGAGCTCAAAACCAAGGGCATCCTCACGCAGGAAGAGTTTGATTCCAAGAAGGCCGAGCTGCTGAAAAAACTGGTTTAAGCCTTTCGCCTTTCGATCTCTGTGGCGACCCCGTCCCCCCAACGCGCCTACCGCGCGCCCTGCCCTGGCTGCGGCGCGCCGGTCGATTTCCTGAGCGCGCAGTCCACCCACGCGGTCTGCGCCTACTGCCAAAGCACGGTGGTGCGCAGCGGCGAAACCCTGGCCCGCATCGGCAAGATGGCCGAGCTGTTCGACGACCACAGCCCCCTGCAGCTGCAGGCCAGCGGCACCTGGAAAAACCTGGCCTTCACCCTGGTGGGCCGCCTGCAGTACAAGTACGCCGAGGGCACCTGGACCGAATGGCATGCGGTGCGCGCCGACGGCACCAGCGCGTTTTTGAGCGAAGACAACGGCGCCTACGTCTTCACCACCCCGCTGCAGGCCCAGCGCGCCATGCCGATGGCCGAGCAGTTCCGCGTGGGGGCCACCACCGCCATCAACGGCAAAACCTTCAGCGTGGCGTCCAACCAGACGGTGTCGCTGATCTCAGCCCAGGGCGAGCTGCCGCACCTGCCTGCGTTGGGCGAGCCCTTTGCCATGGTCGAGCTGCGCAGCGCGGCAGGCGAAGTGCTCAGCGTGGACTACGGCACGCGGCCCCCCAGCCTGTCGATCGGCACGGCGGTGCTGCTGGAAGATTTGCAGCTGACGGGCCTGCGCTCGGATTCCGTCAAAGACGAGAAAGGCCGCCAGTTCGACTGCCCCAGCTGCGGCGCACCCGTGTCCGTCAAGCTGGCCAGCAGCAAAAGCATCACCTGCGGGGCCTGCCACAGCCTGATCGACCTGGCCAGCGGCATCGGTGGCGAGCTGCGCCACGCCGAGCAGGACGACCCGGTGCAGCCGCTGATCCCCCTGGGCCAGACCGGCAAGCTGCAGGGCGTGGACTGGCAGGTGGTGGGCTTCCAGCACCGCATGGGCACCGCGCCGGGCGATGACGAGCAGTTTGGCTGGGAGGAGTATTTGCTCTTTAACGCCAAGCGCGGTTTTTTGTTTTTGGTGGACAGCACCGAGGGCTGGAGCCTGGTCAAGCCCGCCACCGGCGCGCCCGAGATGGCCGGCAGCGGACAAAGCGCCACCTCCCTGGGCAGCCGCTACCAGCTCAAGGAAACCTACAACGCCGAAACCAGCTACGTGCTGGGCGAGTTTTACTGGCAGGTGCAGCGCGGCCAAAAAACCAGCAACCGCGACTTCGCCAGCGGCAAAAGCCTGCTGTCCATGGAGCAGTCGGCCCAGGAAGTGACTTGGTCGGTGGGCAGCCAGATCGACAGCGCCCTGGTGGCCACGGCCTTTAAGCTGGAGGGCAAAAAAGACCTGCTAAAACGCAGCGATGCCAGTCCGCTGGGCATGGGCGGCGCCAGCATCAACCCCAAAACGGTGGGGTGGATCATCCTGATCGTGGTAGTGCTGGTGATTGTGTTCAGCAGCCGCCGCGACTGCGACCCGAATGTCGAAAACTGCAGTTCCAGTTCGTCCAGCAGCCGCAGCTCGGGGGGCTCGTACGGCGGCTTCTCCAGCGGCGGTGGCCATAAATAATTTTTGAAGGAGATTCCCATGGAAATCGAATGGTTGAAGGCCGGAGTCGTCATGGGCTCCATCGTGTACGCGCTCATCGGCGTGGCGATTTTTGGACTCTGCTTTATCGTGATGGACAAGATCACGCCCTACAAGCTGTGGGAAGAAATCATTGAGAAGCAGAACCTGGCACTGGCCCTGGTGGTGGCCGCCATGTCGCTGGGCATCTGCATCATCGTGGCGGCAGCTATCCACTGATGCGGACTGACAACGCCGGGCCGCGCCCGGTCGAGGTGGCGCTGCTGGCCTCGGTGTTCGTGGTGTCGGCCTGCGGGCTGGTGTACGAGTTGGCGGCGGGCGCGCTGGCGTCGTACCTGCTGGGCGACTCGGTGCTGCAGTTTTCCACCATCATCGGCACCTACCTGTTTGCCATGGGCATTGGCTCGTATTTGTCGCGGTTTTTTGAGCGCCAGCTGCCGGCCCACTTTTTACGCATAGAACTGCTGGTAGCGCTTATTGGTGGGGCGCTACCAGCTCTTCTTTTTGTAGCAAATGCCTACATGCCAGGGGCTTTTCGGCCGCTGCTGTACAGCCTGGTGGTGCTGGTGGGCACGCTGGTGGGACTGGAGATTCCGCTGGTCATGCGTATCCTGCAGCGCAACGTGGCCCTGAAGGATTTGGTGTCGCAGGTGCTGACCTTCGACTACCTGGGCGCGCTGGCGGTGTCGCTGGCGTTTCCGCTGCTGCTGGTGCCGCACCTGGGCCTGATCCGCACCGGGCTGCTGTTTGGCCTGATGAACGCCGCCGTGGCGCTGTGGGCGCTGTGGCTGTTTCGTCACGAGCTGCGCCAGTTCAGGGCCCATGTGCTGGCCTGCTTGTTCACCCTGGCGGCGCTGGCGCTGGGCATGGCGGGCGCAGACCGGATCACCACCTGGGCCGAAGACAAGCTCTACCAGGACCGGGTGGTCCTGGCCAGCACCTCGCCCTACCAGCGTATCGTGCTCACCCACGCGCCGGGCGAGGGCAAGGCCGGGTACCGCTTGTTCTTGAACGGCAATTTGCAGTTTGCCCAGCGGGATGAATACCGCTACCACGAGGCCCTGGTGCACCCGGTGATGTCTGCGTATTCGGCCACCGGAGGCGCGCCGAAAAAGGTGGCGGTACTGGGCGGTGGCGACGGCATGGCGGTGCGCGAAATCTTGAAATACCCCGGCGTGGAAAGTATCACCCTGGTCGAGCTGGACCCGGCCATGACCACCCTGTTCAGCCAGCAGCCCGCGCTGGTGCAGCTCAACGGCGGCGCGCTGCTGTCCAAGAAGGTGCACACCGTCAACACCGACGCGTTCAACTGGCTGCAGACCACCACCGAGACCTTCGACGTGATCGTGGTGGACTTCCCCGACCCCACCAACTTCGCCATCGGCAAGCTCTACACCAACTCGTTCTACAGCCTGCTGGACCAGCGCCTGTCGGCCAGCGGCTACGCCGTCATCCAGACCACCTCGCCCCTGGTGGCCCGGCAAAGTTTCTGGACCGTGGCCACCACCATCGAATCCGTGGGCCTGACCGCCACGCCCTACCACGCCCATGTGCCCAGCTTTGGCGAATGGGGCTTCACCATTGCCAGCCGCCGCCCGTACCGCATACCCACCACCCTGCCCGATGGCCTGCGCTTTTTAAGCCCGCACAGCCTGCCCGCGCTGTTCGACTTCCCGCTGGACATGGCCCGCGTGCCCACCGAGGTGAACCGCCTGTCGAACCAGGTGCTGGTGACGACCTACGAGGCGGAGTGGGGCCGGGTTGCTGGCCGTTAAAGGGCGGTAATAGCCACCCGCGCCGCAGCCAAATCCCAGGCCGCCTGGCCTACGGTTTTGAACACCGGGGCGAGTTTGGAGGGAGGCAAGGGAGAGGCCAACACCGATGCCAGGCTGCGCACCTGGCTCCAGTCCACTTGGGCTTGCAACAAATCCCCGGCTTCATGCTTTGCACCGCCCAGGTCGTCCACCACGATCTGGCGGCTGTGAAGCAGGGCCGGGGGGAATTCGGCCATGTCAGGTTTGAAAGCCCCCACGCCGATGGCCAGGGTGTGGTCGGCAATGTGGGCGGGAATGACCGGGGTGCGCGAGGTGGTCAAGGCCAACACCAGGTCGGTGGCGGGCAAGGCGTGTTCCAGATCGTCCACCGCGATGGCCCGCACCTGCGGATGGCGTGTCTGCAGCGCCGCACAAAACGCCTGTGCCGATGCCAGGCTGCGGGCCGCCACCCAGAATTGCGCGATCCCCAGGTGCTCCACCAGCGCATCCGCATGGGCGGCGGCCTGGGCTCCGGTGCCGATCAGCAGGGCGGAAGCGGGCTTGTGCTCCGCCAGTGTCTGGATGCCCAGCAGCGTGACGGCAGCCGTGCGGCGGGCGGTGACAGTGGGGCCGTCCAGCAGGGCCAGGCGGCGGCCGGTGGCGGTGTCTATCACCACGACCTCGCCCTGGATCACCGGCAGGCCGTGCGCAGCATTGCGCGGGTGCACGGTGACCAGCTTGGTGACGCTCAGGTCATGCGCCACGGCAGGCATGGCCAGCAGCACACCGCCCTCGGCCATGGGCACCACCAGGCGCTCGGGGGCATTGATCTGCTGCTGCGCCAGCTCCCGCGCGGCCTGGGCCACGGCGGGCACGAGCTGGTCGTAGGGCAAGGCCCGTGCGGTCTGTTCGGCGTTCAAGATTTGCATGGCAGCTTTCAGCGTAAAAAGAAACCGGTGGGGAACGGGTCCAGCTCCTCCAGCACCCACTGGTGGTGGCCCATGATGTGGGCGCTGCCGGTGACTTCGGTGAGCGCACCGTCGAAGTCGCCCACCTTCACCGCCTGTGTCACCTTGACCTCGAATTTGCTGCCCACGATGCTGCCGTTCACGTAGGTTTGTCCCAAGGGCAGTTGCCCGCGCAGAAACAGTTGCGCCGCCCGGCCCGAGGTGCCGGTGCCGGTGGGCGAGCGATCTACCTCGCGGTCGGCAAACACGCAGACGTTGGATTGGTCCACTCCCTCACAGTTGGGGGCGCTGTCGATGATGCTGCCGTACAACTGGTCCAGCCCCGGCTCCAGCGGGTGCTGGATCTTCACCTGGGCGATCACCGCCGCCTTGGTTTCCGCACCCAACTGGATCAGTGAACGGACCAGTTCCGGCTTCACCGTCAAGCCCGCCTGCTCGGCATTCAGGTAGTAATAAAACGCCCCGCCAAACACGATGTCGCCGCGCACCCGGCCAAAACCGGGCGTATCCACCTCCAGGTCGCGCAGGTAGATGAAGGCCGGCACGTTCTTGAAAGTCACCTTGCCCGCGCGCTGGCCGTCCCACTCCACAAAGGCCTCGATAAAGCCCGCCGGTGCGTCAAAACCGATGCGCGTCAGCGGGCTGGTGCGCTGCACATAACCCAACTCCACCAGCACCTTGCCCAGGGCAATGATGCCGTGGCCACACATGTCGCTGTAGCCCTCGTTGTGGATAAAGATCACCCCAAAATCCGCCCCCGGCGTGGTGGGCGGCAGCAGGTAAGCACCGTACATGTCGGCATGGCCACGCGGCTCGTTCATCAAAAACTGGCGCAGGTCGTCGCGGTGGGTTTTGAGCCAGGCGCGCTTTTCCAGAATGCCGGTGCCGGGCACGGCAGGCAGGCCAGAGGTGAGTATGCGCAGCGGCTCGCCACCGGTATGCGCGTCCACGGTCTGGACGGTACGGACAAGGTTCAACATGGGTGGATCCAGGGCAGAGGGACGAAGAAAAACGGCGGTGCACAGGCCACAGTGGGGCTTTATTCTAGGCAGCCACTGATGCCGGTGCAGGAGCGCAGCTTGGATGGAAAATGCCCCGCACGCTTTGCATCCCACCGGAGAACCCTATGCGCCCCTCGATTTACGCCTTGCTTACCGCCTGCCTGCTGGCCAGCAGCACAGCGCAGGCCAGAGACACCACCCCGGCCACCCCCACCGTGAACGAACGCCTGCACAGCGCGCAAGAGGCCATCCAGGCCAAGCACTGGAGCCGCGCGCAAACCGAACTCACCGCTGCGTTGGAAGACGAACCCCGTAACGCCGACATCCACAACCTGCTGGGCTACACCGCCCGCAAAAGCAGCCCGCCCCAACTGTCACGTGCCTTCTTCCACTACAAGATCGCGCTCGACATCAACCCCCAACACCGGGGCGCACGCGAGTACCTGGGCGAAGCCTATTTGATGGACAAGCAGCCTGCAGAAGCCCAGAAACAACTGGCAGCGCTGGAACAGATTTGCGGCAACCAAAGCTGCGAAGAATACGCAGACCTGGCCAAGGCGATTGCCGACTACAAGGCCAGCAATCCCTGACCGGTTGTCACCTGGTTTGCACCGGCTTGTCCCCCAGCCAAAAGCGGGGCCCGCTGCCACGCTGCTGTGCCATGTCGCCCGGGTTGTACAGCGCGCAGCGCTCCAAAGACAGGCAGCCGCAACCAATGCAGGCCGTAAGTTGGTCGCGCAAGGCCACGAGCTGGGCAATTTTTTGGTCCAGCATGGGCTGCCAAGCGGTGGACAAGCGCTGCCAATCCTCCAGGCTGGGCGTGCGCTGCTGCGGTAGGCTGGCCAGGGCAGCGCGGATGTCGTCCAGGCTCAAGCCTACCGCCTGGGCTACCCGCACAAAGGCCACCCGCCGCAACACCTCCCGCGGGTACTGGCGCTGCCCTCCGGGACTGCGGGTGCTACGGATCAAACCGGCCTCTTCGTAGAACCGCAAGGCGCTGGCGGCCACGCCCGAGCGCTTCGCCATTGCCCCAATCGACACCATTTCAGCAGACATGGACGGCTCCTTTTTTCTTTGAAATACCCTGGATAGGACTTACGCAGCGCCCCTGTATCGCCCTTCGGGCTTACAGGGGGAACTTGCGTAAGTCCTGCTTGACTTCAAGTTAACTTTAACTTGCAAAATGCGGGCCATGAACACTTCCGCCCACCTTCTACGCACACTCCCGCTGGACTCTTTTGCCGAAGCTTGGGCGCCAAGTCCGGCGAACGAGTGGAGCGACACGCACCTGGTATCTGCTGTGGCGGCGGCCATCACCACCCCTAAGCAGCAGCCCCCGTCTTCATTTGTCTTGCACGCTCCGCTGGAGTTGCTGGCGCGGGCCGCCTTGCTGCCGCTCGTGGCACCGAGCGCCCGCGCCCTGGCCCGCCAGCAGATGGCCGCCATCGCCAGCCGCTATGCCGCCGAGGGGCCGGAGGTCACGCTCCCGTCAGCCACGTTTGCCACCGCGCGGCACGCAATGGATGCCTTGCTGGTGGCGCTGCGCGATGGCGAAGCCGATGGTTGCAACGGCGCACTGGCCTATCTGCTGAAGGCCCTGCCGCTGTGGGAACTGCGGACGGCTCTGGGCGACATCCTCGCACCGCAACTGGGCGCTGCCGCGCATGCGCCGTTACTGCTGGCCGCCCTGCCCCGTTTCGCCCATGCCATCCCGGGCCTGGGCGGCTTGCTGCATGCCCCTTTGCGTTATGTCGCTCACCAGGTCGGTCTGCGGCTGACCTGGCACTCCCAGCCCGGTCCGGAAGATCGCGATGGGGTCGATCCGACCAGCACCTTGTGGCAACGGCTGGCCCAGGTGCCGACCCTGCCGCTCGCATCAACCGGGATTGCACACACCCTGTTGGCCGTGCAAGACAACGGCATGGCCACCCGGCTCCTGGCCGGACCGTGCCGAACACTGACCGTGCCCCAGGCGCAGCGGGTCTTGTTGCGTCTGGCGGCGCTGTCCATGCTGCAAGACACGCCACGACATGCGCCCTACGGCTGGACCCACTGCCTCACTTTGCCACAGGCCGTGCTGGCCCACGCCGATGCCAGCCGCGACCCGCATGCGCTGGTCGCCATCGCCGCCACCCAGGTACTGGCATTCCGCGCCACGCTGGGTACGGTGGCGGTGAAGGCCATTAACACGGTGGCCGACCCCACCATCTCCATCACCGCCCTGGCCAGCCATGCCGCCACGCACCCGGATGCCCACCTGGCCAAGTACACCCTGGCCTGCCTGAATGCGGCAGACAACGACCCGCAGGCCGCACCGCTATTCTTAGCCGCAGCCGCCCATTTAGGCCAATGGTGGAAGACGCAGGACGCTACCCAAACCGCACCGAGCGCATCGACAGCGTAGCCTCTTCAAAGCCCTGAAACGGGAAGCTGACCTTGTCGGCCTCGGTACTGGCGCCCAGGGCGTATAGCAATGGCACGTAATGTTCGATGCTGGGGTGGGCCATGCGCCACAGGGGATGTTGGGTTTTGTCTTGGGCCAGCAGTGTGGGCATGTGGCGCTGGAGCAAGGCCTCGGCAGCCATGCCGTCGAAATCTTGCGCCCAGTCGTAGACCTTGGCACCGGGGGCCTCGTTGGTCAGGCGCAGGTTGTGCACGATGTTGCCGCTGGCTAGCACCAGCACGCCTTCAAAGCGCAGCGCCCGCAGGCCGGTGGCCAGGGCCACGTGCTCGTCCATGCGGATGCGGGCGGGCATGGCGAGCTGCAGCACGGGGATATCGGCTTTGGGGTAGAGGTGGTGCAGCACCGTCCAGGCACCGTGGTCCAGGCCGCGCTGGGTGTCCACCGCCGCATTCGGTAGGCTACGGGCGAGCTGCTGGGCCAGCGCGGGCTGGCCGGGGCTGGGGTAACGCACCTGGTACAGGGCTTGGGGGAAGCCGCCAAAATCGTAGATCGTCTCCGGCTTTGCGGTGGAGCTGAGCATCGGCTGGTCGGCTGCCCAATGCGCCGACACCACCAAAATCGCCCGGGGCCGAGGCAACTCACGCCCCAACTGGGCCAGGTGCCGGGTAAACGGCGTGTCGCGCAGTGCATTCATCGGCGAGCCGTGGCCGATAAACAGCACCGGCATCTTGCCGCGCGCGGGCGGCTGGGCAGCGGCGGCAGCGGCCTGGGCCAGAGGGTGGGCGGCGATCAAGGCCAGGGCGGTTTGGAAGAGGTGGCGACGGGTCATGGCGGGGTAGGAGTGCGGCGTAGGGAGATAGTTCCGAAGCCGACTAGGCCCAGTCCCTTATACTATCTTACCCACCGTAAGGAATCCACCATGCCTACTGCCACCCTCACCAGCAAAGGCCAGATCACCATTCCATTGGCCCTGAGAACAGCCTTGGGGCTGCACGCAGGGGCCAAACTGGATTTTGTGCGCCAGGACGATGGCTTTAAGGTGGTACCCCTGCGCAACGGGGTAGAGACGCTCAAAGGCCGGTTTGCCGGACGGGTAACCAAAGCCGTCAGTCTGGCCGCCATGGATGATGCCATCGCCGCCGAAGCTGCTGCCCGCCACAGCAAAAAGTAAGCGCCATGGTCGGGCTCGATACCAATGTACTGGTGCGCTATTTGGCGCAAGACGACACCAAGCAAGCTGCTATCGCGACCCGGCTGATCGAGAGTGACCTTAGCGCTGCGCAACCGGGCTTCATCAGCCTGGTGGTGCTGGTGGAGCTGTGCTGGGTGCTCAAGCGACTCTATGCCGCCACCGAGGCAGAGCTGGTCACCACGGTAGACGACCTTCTGGGTGCCGCGCAGTTCCAAGTAGAGCGCCGCGCCGTGGTACAGGCCGCCACCCAAAGCATGGGCTCCGCGCCCCATGGCAAGGCCGGGTTCACCGACGTGCTAGTTGCACAGATCGCAAAGGCCGAGGGTTGTGCACACACCCTGAGCTTTGACAAAGGGGCGGTACGCTCGGCGGGCATGGTTTTGCTGGTGTAAGTGCACCGCTTCGACGTAATGGTTGCCTGCTGGTTGCGGGCGGCGGCGTGGGGGGCATCGCCTGTCCATCGGGCGGGCGCTGCCTATACTGGCGAGCAACCACATCCTTGCATCCGCGCTGCCTACCGTTGCCCACTTACCAATGACCTTCCACGCCCCTTTCCCCCATCGCCTCAAAGCTCTGCTGGGCCTGTCCCTGGCTTGCGCAGGCTTGCCCCTGGCTGCCCAGACGGCTTTGGATACACCCTCCAGCAGCCGCATCACCGATGTCACCCTGTACCCCGGTAGCGCCAAGGTCGAGCGGGTCGCCCGCGCGGCGGCGGGGAGCCACAAGCTGGTGTTTGCCTGCTTGCCCGGCAATCTGGAGGTGCAAAGCCTGGCGGTCGCGGCGGATGCCTCGGTGCAGGTGGGTGAGCTGTCGGTAGAGGTGCAAGACGGGGCGGCGCTGGGCTGCGCCACCAGCCCGCTGGACGCACGCATCCGCGAGCTCGAAGACAAAAAGAGCCAGCTCGGTGCCGAGAACGATGCCCAGAATCTGGTGCAAAACTACCTCAAATCCCTCTCCAACCCCGAGGCCGCTGCCACCGCCAACCGCGCCGCCACCGACCCCAAAACCATCGTGGCCGTAGCCGACGCACTGCGCCGCACCGGGCAAGACGGCCTGCTGCGCCAAGCGCAGATCCTGCGCCAGCAAGAGGACCTAGACCGCCAGCTCAAACCCCTGCTGGCCGAGCGCACCCGCAGCCAGGCAGGCCGCGACCGGTTGCTGCGCGTGGCCGTCACGGTCGACGCACCCGCCGAGGCCCCGGTGCGCCTGAGTTACCAGATCCAGGGCCCCGGCTGGACACCCAGCTACCGCGCGCTGCTCAACACCGCCACCCGCCAGGTGCGGCTGGAGCGCCAGGCGCTGGTGGCCCAGGCCACCGGAGAGAACTGGCAGGGCGTGCGCCTGCGCCTGTCTACCGGGCAACCGCGCCAGGGCACCACCGGCCCGGTGCCCCAACCATGGCAGATCGGCATCCAGCCGCCACCGCAGGCTAAAGCAGAGGCCATGCTGTCCCGGCCCATGGCTGCGGCGGCCCCGGCACCCATGGCACGGGCGCCAGAAGCCAGCGCACCCTTGTTCGATGTGGGCGTGTTCAACAATGCCTTTGCCACCGAGTTCAGCGTGCCCCAGGCCATCGACGTACCCAGCAACGGCCAGCGGGTGGCGTTGGCGCTGGGCCGGGTGGAGGCCACCGCCCAGTTGTTTGCCCGCACCACGCCCAGCCGCGACCCCAGCGCCTGGCTGGTGGCCGAGCTGGCGCTGCCCGAGGGCGTGTGGCCCACGGGGCCGTTGCAGTTGTACCGAGACGGTGCGTTTGTCGGCACCGACACCTTGCGCACCCCCGACAGCGGCCCGCTGACGCTGTCGCTGGGCCGCGACGAGCTGGTGCGGGTACAGGTCGATCCGCAAAAGAACATGCAGGCCACCGCTGGCTTTGTGGGCACCCGCGCCGTGCGCACCCAGTCGCGCAGCTACAGCATTGAGAACCGCCACCGCAGCGCCGTACAACTGCAGGTACTGGAAGCCACCCCGGTCGCGGTGGACGAAAACGTCACCATCAAAGCCACCCTGGATCCGCAGCCCTCCACCACCGCCTGGCGCGACCAGCCCGGCGTAGCGCTTTGGAGCCAGCGCCTGGAGGCCGGTACCACCGCCCGCTTCAGCGCCGCCTACGAAGTCAGCTACCCCAAAGATGCCCGGCTCAGCGAGTCCCGCTAAGGCGGTAGACGGCTGGGCCCTGGGCCGCCACCAGGGGTTGCCCGGCGTGGTGGCCGCCGCCCGCAGCCTGCGCAACCCCTGGGCCGATGCCCTGCGGGCGCTAGCGCTGCTGGGGGTGTTTGTCGTCAACGCGGTGGGTTATGCCCAGGCCCCCGACTACCCCCAGCCCGTGGGTGGGCCGTTGCCTGCCAATGCGCCCCTGGCGCTGGTGCTGCACGGCCTGTTGGTGGCCCTGGTGCAAGGCAAGGCCTGGTCGGTGCTGTGCTTTTTGCTGGGCTTCAGCCTGGGCGATATGGCACTGCGGCTGCGCGCTGCGGGCCACAACGTGTGGCGGGGGCTGCGGGCGCGTTACCGCGCATTGCTGCTGGTCGGCGTGCTCCATGGCGCGCTGCTGTACTTTGGCGACATCCTGACCATGTATGCCCTGTGCGGCGGCTGGGCCGCCCGCTGGGCTACAGCCCGACCTGCCCGCTTGCTGCGTATCTGGCGGCACACTACGGTACTGGCCATAGTGATGCTGGTGGTGCTGGGCGGCATGCTGTGGCTGGTGCAATTCATTCCCAGCGATCCACAGCCGGTGCCGGTCGTGCTGATGCACGCGCCTACGCCGTGGGACTTCATGGCGGCCAATGCCAATGCCTATCTGTGGGCGCAGGTGGGCTCGGTGCTGTTTTTCCTGCCCATGCTGCTGTGGCTGACGGTGGCGGGTTTGCTGGCGCGGCGGTTTGGGCTGCTGGGCACGCGGCGTTATGCCCGCCAGTTCTGGCGCCGCCACCTGGGCCCCATGCACCTGGTGCTGGCCTTGGCGCTGAACCTGGCCCTGGCCCTGGCCACCGTGCGGCTGCATGCGCTGGGCCAGGCCGATACCACGCAGCTGGGCTTGGCCACGGTGCTGATGGGCCTGCCCGGCATATGGCTGGCCGCTGCCGCTGTGGGCTGGTGCATGCGTTACCAGCACCGCCACCCGTCACCGCCGCGCTGGGTAACCTGGCTGGCCCCGGCGGGGCAGCACACCCTGGCGATGTACCTGCTGCTGTCGCTGGCGCTGGTGCTGGGCCGCACCGCTTTGCAAAGCCTGGAAGGTGCTACCGCCCCCAGCCTGGCGCTGGCGATAACCGCCTGGTGGGTGGCGGTGTGCACGGCCCGCTGGGCCACCCGGCGCGGCCTGCGCGACCCGGTCAGCCGGTGGTTGTCGCAGCGGACGAAAGCGGCCCTTCTGAAACACGCCCACCGTTGATGCACCGCCGCCACTTTCTCGCCAGCACCGCCCTGCCCCTGCTGGGCTGCACGCCCACCCGGGAGATCACCGGCGGCTTTACCGGCATCGACCATGCGCGCGGCCACCTGCTGCGGGATGCGCGCACCTGGCCTGCACCCTCCACCACCCGCCGCACCGACGTGCTGATTGCGGGCGGTGGCGTGGCCGGGCTGGCGGCAGCGCGGGCTCTGCGGCTCAAGGGCGTGGAGGACTTCGCCCTGCTGGAGCTGGAAGACCGCGCGGGCGGCAACAGCCGGGGCGGCGCGGTGGGCGGCATCGCCTGCCCGCTGGGCGCGCACTACCTGCCGGTGCCCAGCGACGATGCGCCGGATGTGCAAAACCTGCTGGAAGAACTGGGCGTGCGCCAGCGCGTGGCGGGGCGCTGGGTCGTTGATGAACGCCACCTGTGCCACAGCCCGCAAGAGCGCTTGTTTTTGCACGGCGCGTGGCAAGACGGCTTGCTGCCGGCGCAGGGCGTGGGCGCGGCCACCTTGGCGCAGTACCAGAAGTTTGCCGCGCTGGTGGCGCAACATCGGCAGCAGGCCCGCTGGATGATTCCTATACCGAATCGGCCCCTAGCGCCCATTCAACAAGCGCAAGCAGCTATCACTTTCGCAGCATACCTCGACCAACACGGCCTGGACGACCCCCACCTGCGCTGGTACCTGGACTACTGCTGCCGCGACGACTACGGCGCAGGCACGGCCACCGTGTCGGCCTGGGCGGGCATCCACTACTTCGCCAGCCGCCACGGCTTCCACGCGCCGGGAGCCGACGGCGGCGAACGCGAAGGCGGCGTGCTCACCTGGCCCGAGGGCAACGGCTGGTTGACCCAGCGCCTGGCCGCACCCTTGGCCGACCGGCTGCACACCGGCCAGGTGGTGCTGCGCATCGCCGAGACCGGCCAGGGCGTAGAGGTGGACGTGGTCGACACCGCCACGCAAACGGTGGTGCGCTGGCAGGCCCGCCGGGCCATCGTCGCCCTGCCGGTGTTTGTGGCCGCGCGGGTGGTGCAGAACCCGCCGGACTTTTTGCGCCAGGCCGCCGCCCGCACCACCTACGCACCCTGGCTGGTAGCCAATATCCACATCGCCCAGCCGCTGTTTGATCGCCCCGGCCCGGCCCCCAGCTGGGACAACGTGCTCTACAACACAGCGGGCCTGGGCTACGTGGATGCCATGCACCAAAGCCTGCGCCCCGTGCCCGCCGCCACGGTGCTGACCTACTACCGCGCGCTGGGCGATGTGCCGCAAGGGCGGCGACTGTTGATGGAAAAACCGTGGACCGCCTGGCGCGACGAGATCCTGGCCGAACTGGCCACCGCCCACCCCGACCTGGCCGCCAAGGCCACCCGCATCGACATCACCCGCTACGGCCACGCCATGGCCATCCCCACCCCAGCAGTTTCAAGCCAAATTGGCCTCCAGCGCTTATTCCATGGGCGAGAGCAGCTACAAAAACCGCAGCGCCTGGCCTATGCGCACAGCGACTGGGCGGGGTACTCGGTGTTTGAGGAAGCCTTCACCCTGGGGCACCGCGCAGGCAGCTCTTGAAATCTGTGGCGGCGGACATTAATTGGTGGATGCGGTGGTCTACAGCCACCGGCTTATCCACCCATAGAACTTGTCCGCAAGTTATCCGGGGTCGCGCAGGTGCCTGTTCGGGATGCGCAGCTAGGCGCAAAACCCAAGCCAAGGCTTTCCGCCTTGGCTGGTTTTGTAACGACGCTGAGCGCCCGAAAAGGCACCTGCCCTTCGGGTTGGGGTGAAATCGGGCGATTTGTCTGCCGCAACCCTTGCATGGGCAGGGAGCCCATGCTGCGGTCTGCGACAACCAACTCATCCCGATTGCACCCCAACGCGGCCCCGGATAACTTGCGGACAAGTTCTAATTCAGGAGAACGACATGAATGCCATGACAAGCCGCAGCAACAGCCTGTTTGACGACTTCTTCACCGACCTGGCCCCCGGCTTTTTTATCCGCCCGCTGCACGGCGACCCGCTGCCCTCGCCCGCGCAGATCAAGGTGGATGTGCAAGAAGACGCACAGGCCTACAACGTGGTGGCCGAGTTGCCCGGGGTCAAAAAAGAAGACATCCAGGTGTCGGTAGAAGGCAGCACCGTCACTTTGCGCGCCGAAATCAAGCAGGAAGACCAGCGCAAAGATGCCCGCACCCTGCGCAGCGAACGTTACTTTGGCGCAGTAGCCCGCAGCTTCCAGCTCCCGCAAGAGGTGGATGCCAGCCAAGCCCAGTGCCAATACCTGAACGGCGTGCTGAGCGTGGCTTTGCCCAAAAAGGCCAGCAACAGCGTGCAGCGGCTGACGATCAACTGAGCCCGCCCCACCCAGGTCCGCTCTTGCGGGCCTGGGTCGGTTGAATGGACCTGGTGGATTATTGGGCCGACGGCAGCAACGCGGCGGTCACCACCACTTGGGCATATTCGCCGTGCATATTTGCCAATGCCACGCGGTGTATGTCTTGCGCAGAACGCAGCTGACCATCCAGGTCGGGGCGGTCATAGGTGTAGCAGGCGTCCGCCACCACCTTGCAGGCAAAGCCCAGGCAGGAGGCGCTTCTTACGCTGGCTTCCACCGACATATTGGTGCTTACACCCACAAACGCCAGACAGCGGATGCCGCGCTGGTGCAACCAACGTTCCAGGCCGCTGTGGGCAAATGCATCGGTGACATGCTTGTCCACCACGTGCTCCGAGTCTCGTGGAGCCAACCGCTCCTGGAACTCTGCACCCACCTGGCCAGGCCAAAAGGGCGAACCGGGTGTGCGCGAAAGATGGCGCACATGCACAACCGGTTGGGCGCTGGCGCGCCAGTGGTCCAGCAGCTGCGCGATATGCGACTCGGCCTGGGGGTTGTTGCGCGGCCCGGCTTGGGCCATTCCCTTTTGCATATCAATGATCACCAGTGCGGTGGGTTCGCCCGAGAAGGTCATGGCATGGTTCCGGTCATCAAGGCGTGCTCCCAGTCGGGGCACTGGCGCAGGCGCGCCAGAGCGGCCATTTGCGGATGGGCATAGGGCACGGTCAGCATCTCTGCCGTCCAGCCCGAGGGGCTTCGCTCGACGATGGCATAACGCGCATCGGGCGATCCGGACGCGATCACGTGGGGGTGGGGATGGTCGGTGCCATAGGCCTGCAATCCCACGCTGCCCGGGTTGACGATGAGGCCACCGCCCGCCGAGCGCACACTGCGGGCCACATGGGAGTGGCCGCACAGGATGAGCTCTGCATGCTGGCCGCCCAGGCGGCTCTCGATCTCTTGCGGCGTGGCGGGACGGTCTGCACTCTCCAGCAGGGCCAGGTTGTCCTGCTCCGGCGCGCCGTGGCACAAAAGCACGTGTGCGTGGTAGGGCTGGGTGTGGTGCAGGCCGGACATCCACGCCAGCTCCAATGGGCCTAGCTGCGAACGGGCATAGCGGTCTGAGAAGCTGGCGTGCGGGCCCAAATCCAGCACCTGGCGTTCGTGGTTGCCCGCCAGGTGCACCCAGTCCTGGGCCATCAGGTACTGCGCGGTTTCGCGCGGCAACAACGGGCCGGACAGGCTGTCACCCAGGTTGACCACCGCGTCAACACCACGGCGTGTGAAGTCGGCTACCACCGCCTGCAAGGCCGCCAGGTTGCCATGGATATCAGAGAGCACTGCAATGCGCATAGCCTGCAGATTATGCTCAGCTCTGGCGCGGCAGTACCACCACGGGCACCGGGGCGGCGCGCAGAATTTTGGCCGCGTTGGAGCCCAAAAACACCCGCTGCAGCGGCCCCAGGCGGCTGGAGCCCAGCAGCAGCAGTTCGCCGTCCAGCCACTCCAGCCCCGCCATGGCCGCATCCCAGTCGGGGCCAACGCTGACCTCGGTGTGCACCGGGTAACCGGTGACGGCAATTTGCCCGCGCACCATGTCCAGCCCGGCCTGGGCCTGCTCGACCCAGCCGGCCACCACCACGTCTTCGGCCCCACCGCCTGCCAGCGGCGGGAACATTTGCCGGTCGCGCACCGCAAAACTCACCAGCCGCAAGGGCACGCCCAAAGCCCCCGCCAGGCCCAGCGCATGCAGCACGGTGCTGCGGGCCGCGTCGCCGCCCGAATAGGCCACCGTGATGCGGCTGGGGCGGGCTGCCCCGGTGTAGTGGCTGGGGGCGATGGCCACCGGCACGCTGGCCAGGTGCAGGATTTCCTCGCTCACCCCGCCCAGTGCAGCCCGGCCGATGGCGCTGCCACTGCGGGCCGAGCCCAGCACGACCATGTGGGCCTGCTCGCGCTCGGCCAGCTGGGTCAGCCCCACCGTGGCCGAGCGGGCACTTACCCGCTCAAAACGCAGGTGGGGAATATCGCCCAGCGCGGCCCGCGCCTGGGCCATGGCGTCATCGGCGTATTCGTTCAAGAACTTACCGTACTCCTGGTCAACGTTGGCCAGCGACGGGTAACCCCAGACTTCGGGGGTGACCACACAGACCAGAATGGCGGTGTCACCCGCGCCCGCCAGGGTTTTGGCCAGCACCAGCGCCTCTTCGCCACGCGGGTCGGGGGTAAAGCCCACTACCAGCGTCTTCATGGGCGGCCTCCGCGCAAGTTGGAGCGGCCTTCGGCCTGCGGGGCCTCTTGACCGCGCAGTTTGGAATGGCGTATGCCGTAGGCAAAGTAGCCCACCAGTGCCACCGCAATCCAGATAAAAAACACGGTGAACGTGGTGGCCGACAGGTCGCGGATGATGTACAGGCAGGCCGCAATGCTCAGGCCAGGAATCAGGTACGGGCCAAACGGCACACGAAAGTTACCCTGGGGGTCGTCCAGGCCCTTGGCGCGCAGCACCGGCACGCTGGCCGACACCGCAATAAACGCCACCAGCGTGCCCATGCTCACCATGTCCCACAGGTAGGTGGAGTCCACAAAGCCCCCCACCAGGCCCACCAGAATGCAGACGATGACGGTGTTGTTCACCGGGGCCAGGGTGCGGTGGCTGACCTGCTGGAAGGTCTGCGGGATCAGGCCGTCGCGGCTCACGGCAAACAAAATGCGCGTCTGGCCGTAGATGGTGACCAGCGTGACGCTGAACAACGAAATCACCGCCCCGGCGGCCAGCACGATGGACGGCCAGGTTGTGCCCGTGACCTGCTGCAGGATGACCGACAAACCCGCCTCCTGGTCTTTGAACTGCGCCGCAGGCTGCGCCCCCAGCGCGGTAAAGGCCACGGCCAGATAACCAATGGTCACCACCACCAGCGACAGCAAAATGCCCAGCGGCACGTTGCGCCGGGGGTTTTTGACCTCGCCGCCCGCCGTGGCCACCGTGTCCAGCCCCACGAACGAGAAAAACACCGTACCCGCCGCTGCCGTCACGCCGTGCCAGCCGCTGTCGTTAAAAAACGGGGTGAAGTTCGCGCTGTTGTAGCCCGAGTAGGCGACGACGCAAAAAAACAGCAGCACCGCCAGCTTGGTGATCACCATCACCGCGTTGGCCGTGGCCGACTCTTTGGTGCCCCGCAGCAGCAAGAAGCAGCACAAGACCACCAAAATAATCGGCGGCAGGTTGATGTGCCCGGCGTGGATCTCCAGCCCCTGCGGGCCGCTGACCAGCATGGGGCTGCGCAAGGCCTCGGGTATGGACACGCCGATGGAGTTGGTCAAAAAGTTGTTCAGGTAACCCGACCAGCCGATCGAGGTGGCACTGGCCGCCAGCGCGTACTCCAGCATCAGACATGCCGCCACGATGTACGCCACCAGCTCCCCCAGCGCCACGTAGGTGTACGAATACGACGACCCCGATGCAGGGATGGACGACGACAGTTCGGCATAACACAGCGCCGTCAGGCCTGCGGTGATCCCCGCCAGGATAAACGCCAGCATCACCGCAGGCCCGGCCTTGGGCACGGCCTCGGCCATCACAAAAAAGATGCCGGTGCCGATGGTGGCCCCCACACCCATCATGGCCAGCGAGAACAAACCCAGCGAGCGGTCCAGGCCGCCGCTGCCGTGGCCGGGGTCGTCCTTTTCAATGCCTTTGGTGCGCAGTAGTTGTTGCAAAAGTCCCATCGATGTGTCCCTCCATGGGCGGATGCAGGGGCGACTTACCCAGGCAGACCCGCTGAGCACTTCCGCAGTTTGTAGCCCCTCAGGCTTGCAGAAAGTGGGAAACATCGTATGGCCGTATACACATGTACTGCGCATGTATCAAAGTAACAATGCGTTCCAGTTGCGCACCGGTGGTCTATTTGGGGGTTTATAAAAAATCAACCTCCCGTGCTTGTTCCGTCAGCACAAGCAGCTATAAAAAGCAGAGCACTCAAAGTGTTGCAGGTGTATCTCAGATCGGTCTTGAAATGGAAATAGGGGGCGCGTCAGGGGCGCATCAGGGATTGGTGGCCAGCTTGGCCTTGATCCAGCCGAAGGCTTCCTGCACGTCGTAGTTGCCGCTGTGGGGCACCAGATAGGGGTACTTGAAGTCCACCTCTTTCACCGACGCGTCTTTTTTGATGGCGTAGTACAGCAGGGTCTGCATGGCGAACGCGGTGTCGCGGTCGATCATGCCGTGGCGCACATACCAGTAAGGCGCGGTGTCGGCGCTGGTGTTGAGGTAGGCGATCGGGTTGATCAGTTTGAGCTGGGTGGCCAGGTTGTTGGTGCTGCTGCTGGCCAGGTAGGCATCCCAGGCCAGACCGGTGTCTTCCACGCCCGAACCATCGCCCTTGACGCTGTTGTTGGCCCAGCTCCAGGCGGTGAAGTTGGAGTAGGCGAAAAAGTCTGAGCCGAACAAGTTGGTTTCGCCGCTGATGTTGGGGTTGCCGGTGACGCCCACCGGGTCGAAGGCCACCACGGTTTTGAGCGCGCGGATCTTGGTGACGAAGGCCAGGTACTTGGCGTAGTCGATGCTGGCCACGGTGGCGCTGGCGCCACTGCCCGCCAGGGTCAGCCAGTCGTTCAGGTAAGTGGCTGCGCCGACGGTGAAGTTGGCCCCCAGCGCGGGCACAGCCGTGCCTTTGGCAAGCTGGGCTTCGATTTCCTTTTTCAGCAAAGCCTGGGTGGTGTCGCGCATGTTGGCATCGGTGAGTGCGGAGCCGTCTTCGCGGGTCAGGCCCAGGCCGTTGAGGTAGGCCGCAAACGTGCCTGCAATCGCGGTGGACGCAGCGGGCTGCGGGCCTGCCGAGTAGGCCACGCCGCCCAGTGCGCCGGTGTTGCTGTCGTTGCGGGTGGCGTTGTATTCCCACTCGTAGCCCGCATCGGCGTTGCCCAGGTTGTTGATGGGGCAGTAAGCCACGGCGGCGAACACATCGTCCTTCAGGGTGCTGGTGGCCGCTGTGCCCGTGCCTTGCATACCCGCCGCGCCGATGTCGGCCAGGAACGGGAAGTAGTCAGTGCTGTTGCCGCTGGCCGCCACGACCGATGTCAGCCCGCCACCGCCGCTGGTGCCGGTGAGGATGATGCGGTTGGTGTTGCCCGGCAGCAGGCTGTCATTGAGGCGCAGGTAGCGGATGGCAGCCTTGGTATCGACCACGGGTGAAGGTGCCTTGCCCGCCCAGCGGCCATCGGCAGCGCGCGCGCCCCGGCTGCGGGTGCCCACATCGACCACCACGAAGCCCGCCTTCAATGCCGAACCAACAGCATCGGTGTTGTTGGTGCTAAGCAGAGCTGCGCCTTCGACAACCGAAGTCTTGACCGCGCTGGTAAACCAGCCGCTGTTGCCAACCACCATATAGATGGGTTTGGTGTGGTCGCTGACCAGGGTTTCTGCCACCGAAACAATCAGAGTTTGGTAGGCATACGGATCGGCCATGGTGGTGGTTGTGCCCATCAGCGTGGGCTGGGTCGAGGCCATCTTGATGGGCTTGGCCACGTACACGCGGCGGTACTGGCGCACCTTCAGCGCCACGCCATCCAGCGTGACGTTGACGGTGGTGTAGGTGCTGGCATCGAACTTCAACGCGGTGTCCTCTGCGCTGGCCGCGACCGCGTCATCGCCGCCACCGCAGCCTGCCAACAAGCTGGCGCTGCTGGCCATCAAGGGCATGGCTGCCATCAAAGAGCGGCGTGTGAATTTGAATGTCATGAAAATCTCCTGTTTTTGTGGAAGAAAGCGAAGTGCGGGGGAAAAATCACGCGCCAAAGCTGCGCACCAGCACCGGGGCATCCGGGGTGTCTCGGCTTTTTTGTTACACGGTGGAATAGCCAAGGCGGGGCGGATTGTGCGAAGCGCACTGCGCTTTTGGGAGATGTTGATTTCAGGCCCGTGATAACCTGCCGTTATCGCAACATACGGGTTAACCATGAAGCTTGCCACCCTGCGCGCCCTGATCGCCACCATCGACGAAGGCAGCCTGCGCAGCGCCGCCAAGCGCTTGCAGCTATCGCAACCGGCCATGACCAAGATGGTCCGTGAGCTGGAGGTGGAGCTGTCCACCACCCTGCTGGTGCGCACCTCCAAGGGCGTGGTGCCCACCGCCCAGGGCAAGGCGCTGTACGCCCGGGCGCTCACGGTGTGCAAGGAGCTGGGCACGGCGGTGGACGAGATCAGCCAGCTCGGAGGCCAGATGGTGGGCACGCTGCACATCGGCGCGGTGCCGCTGGCGGTGATGCTGCTGGTGCCCGAGACCCTGCGCACCTTTGGCCGCGAGTTCCCCGACATCCAGCTGCGCGTGAGCGAAGAGCTCTACCAGGCCCAGATGCAGCGCCTGCGCGCCGGGCATGTAGACATTGCGGTCAGCGGTATCCCCACCGGGCTGTCGTCGGGTGAGTTCATCGTGGAGCCGCTGCTGCAAACCAGCATGGTGGTGGTGGTGCGCCGGGGTAGCCCGCTGGCGCAGGCCACCTCACTGAACGCACTGGCCACGGCCAAGTGGGTGTACACCGGTGCCTCCAACGACACCGGCTATGCCAAGCTGCTGTTCGAGCACCACGGGCTGCAGGCCCCGCCCGTGGGTGCGGTGGTCAACTCCACCCTGGCGCTGCTGTCGCTGGTGGCCACCGGCGATTTCGTCGGACTGATGCCGCAGCAAATCGCCACCCACCCGATGGCCGCGCCGTTTCTGTCGGTGGTGCCCGTGCGCGAGGGCGGCCTGCCGCTCACCGTGGGGGCCATCGTGCGCAGCGATGCGGTGGTGTCGCCCGCCATCCGCCACTGCATCGCCCACCTGCACCGGGCCGCCTACCATATTTCAAGCAAAATCAGCCTCTAGCGCCTATTCCATCGGCGCAAGCCGCTATCAAAACAGGAGTAACCCATGTCCCAGCCCTACCCGCCCATCGCCCCCTACCGCAGCGGCACCCTGGCGGTGGACAGCATCCATACCTTGTACTGGGAAGAATGCGGCAACCCCGACGGCGTGCCGGTGCTGTTTTTGCACGGCGGGCCAGGCTCGGGTATCTCGCCGCGGCACCGGCAGTTTTTTGACCCCGCCCACTACCGCATCGTGCTGTTCGACCAGCGTGGCGCGGGCCAATCGACCCCGCTGGGCGAGGTGCGCAACAACACCACGCAGCTGCTGGTGCAAGACATCGAGCAACTGCGCCAGATGCTGGGCATCACGCAGTGGCTGGTGTTTGGCGGCTCCTGGGGCTCCACGCTGGCGCTGGCCTATGGGCAGGCCCACCCCGAGCGTTGCACCGGCTTCGTGCTGCGTGGCATTTTTCTGTGTACGCCATCGGAAATCGACTGGTTTTTGAACGGCATCCGGCACTTCTTTCCCCAAGAACACGCAGCTTTTGCCGGCCACATCCCCGAGGCCGAGCGCGGCGACCTGCTGGCCGCCTATGTGCAACGCCTGTTCAGCGACGACCCGGCGCAAAGCCTGGCCGCCGCCCGCACCTGGAGCCGTTACGAGGGTAGTTGCGTGCACCTGCTGCCGCGCCCCGAGGTGGCCGACCAGTTTGGTGCCGACGCGGTGGCGCTGGGCGTGGGCCGACTGGAGGCGCACTACATGCGCCACGGTGCGTTTTTGACCGACAACCAGCTCATCCGCAACGTCGGCCGTATCCGCCACCTGCCCGCCGTGATCATCCAGGGCCGTTACGACGTGGTCTGCCCGCCCTGCACCGCCTGGGCACTGCACCAGGCCTGGCCAGAAGCGTCATTCCAGGTGGTGGACGACGCGGGCCACGCGGCGTTTGAGCCCGGCATTGCCAGCGCGCTGGTGGCGGCGACGGATCGGTTCAAACGGGGTGAAGCCCTGTAGCCTGTACTTCAGAGATAAAACGCCTTTTGCACTTATTCCACAAGCGCAAGCAGCTATCAAAAATGGAGCATTCTGGCCTGCGGGTTACTTCAGCGCAGGTCTTCAATCACCAGCATTCGGTACTTCTTGGCGCAGGAAAACGGCACGGTACGGACTAGCGCCATCAGCACGTCGGACTCTTCGGCCTTGGAGGCATACACCATCAAGGCGCAGTGGCCCTGGCCCGCCAGATCGACGTACTCGCGCACGCTGGCGCCTTCCACGCCTACCGAAGGCAAGGGGTCGTCGGCTGCGACGATAGTGGGCGATAGCGTGTCCAGCACCGTTTGGGCGGCCAGCAGCAGGGTGGGCTTTTCGGCACTGCTGGCGGGTAGCTGCGACATCACCTGCTGGGCATCTTCCAGACGCGGAAACATGGCAAACACATAGCCTGTGGGATAAAACGCGCCGCCTATCGAGAGCATGTCGCTGGTGAGTTCAAAGTCTTGCATTGTGGGCCGCCGCTGGTGGTGTATCGGAGTCTGTATTAGCGCGCCCAGGGCGCTGCTTGTCGGTCGGCCGGGGTGCGGACCTGGCGTAGGACAAGGTCGGCAGCCCGCACGGCGGCGCATTCTGGGCCCCGGTAACGCAGCCCATGGCCGCCACACACAGCTCAAGCCAAAACAGCCGCCCACGCTTATTTCATAAGCACGAGCAGCTACAAAAAATAGAGCAATTCAGCGTAACCAGCGGTTTATCCCCAAATTGGTGGACACGGTTTTTGGCCCGGCTCCTATATTGAACTGGACCCATAAAGGGCCCCATACAGGAGACCACCATGCCCGCTAACTCTACCCACGATGCTGCTCTGCGCGATACCGATCCGAACGATCCGAGCCCGGACAACCCCGAGTTCCAGCAGGTGCTGGAGGCCCTGGTGGGCGTCTACCGGCCCATCCTGGAAGAGGACCTGCAGCGTGCCAACGACCTGCAGGCCCTGGCCAAAGAAGCCAGCCAGCAAGAGCCCGACTGCGAGGCCGAGATCGCCATGGCGCAGCGCCTGTTCAGCCGTTTTGCCGATGAAAAAACCACCCTGGCCCTGCTGCCCGCCCAGGCCCGTGAGCTGCTGGGCCCTACCGACAACTGGCGCTGGTGCCTGCTGCACATCCGCTGCTGCATCATCTTTGGCTGGCTGCTGTGCCGCCGCCCGCGCAGTTTCCGGCTGTCGGCCTACTACCTGTACCGCTACTGGCTGTGCGTGCGCGAGGTGCTGGGCACACCGGTCACGCCCGGCAAGCTCAGCGCTACCGAGCGCAAAGACCTGGACACACTGATCGGGGCCCTGGCCAAGGCCTACCGGCCCTACCTGTCGGACCAGCTGGCCACGGTGGACTTCACCGCGGGCCTGCCCGAGGCGATTGACGGGGGCCAGGTCGATTGCCAGGAGGGCGAGGAAGAAGCCGCCGCCGTGTTCGAGCGGCTGCTGACGGTCGACACCGCCCAGGCCCTGCTGGGGGCCGCCGCGTTCAGGGAGCACAGCGCCCAGCCCTGGTTCTGGTTCTGCCGCTGCTGGTGCCTGTGCGCCATCCGCTTTGGCTGCTGCCTGGCCCGCGCCCGCAGCCTGGTGGACGTGGCCCGTTGCGCGCGCAGCTACTGGCGCTGCCTGCGCGAGTGTTTCCGCCCGCTGCAGTGCGCCCTGACCGGGCCGGACGGCTGCCAGGCCGAAGAGGTCAACGCCGCCATACCGGCCATGGTGGTGCCCATCACCGGCACGGCGGCGGGCCTGGGCTTTAGCCACTACGTGCTGGAATGGTCGCTCAACGGCGCGGTCTGGCATGCGGCCAACTTCGTCTACCCGCCCGTGCCCCCGGGCACCACGGTGCAGGGCAGCAGCCCGGTGGTGGGCGGCCTGCTGGGTTACCTCAACACGACCTTGCTGAACGCGGGCACCTACTTTGTGCGGGTCACGGTGTTCGGATCCAACCAGTCCACCATCCCCTGCCAGACGGTGTTTTCGGTGTTCAAGAAAGACGTGCGCATCCTCGGCATCGGCGGCAGCACCGCGCTGGATGCCCCCTGGACCGACCCGGGTGCGCGCCTCATCGACAACCTGCCCGCGCTGTGTGGCCGCCCGGCGGGCACCTTCGAAGCCTCGTTCGGCACCTGCCTGGCGGTACTGGGCGCAGCCAGCATCGGCGGCTGTGACGACAGCCTGAAGATCAAGCGCTACACGCTGGACTACAAGGCCGGGTTCGAGCCCGACTGCACCACACCGGGCTGGAGCAACTTCTGGTCGGTGGAGTTCAGCACGCCCGCGCAGTACCGCGCCATCAACATGCGCACCGACACCTCGGTACTCACCGCCTACTGGACCGCCGACTGCCTGGTGCCGGTGCCGTTCCCACCCTGGTGCCTGTTGAACGACCCGCAGGCGCTGCTGTCGCCGTCGGGCTGGTCCAGCAACATCGGCGGCTGCCAGCTCAGCGGCCTCTACACCATCCGCCTGCTGGTGGAAGACACGCTGGGCGGCACCTACTGCGATACCCAGCGGGTGTGGCTGGACAACAAGCCGCTGAGTGCGCTGATCCGCATCGATGCCGTGCCGCAGTGCGCCGACCTGTTCGTCAGCCAGTTCGCCCAGCCACCAGACTGCAGCGTGCCCTGGAGCCTGCCGGTATCGGGCATTGCCTACGACGAGTACATCGACGAGTTCCTGCCGCTAACCCGGCCGAACGACAACTTCGACTACTACGTGGTGTCGGTCACCAAGCAGGGCGGCCCGGCCATCAGCATCCCGGTGCCCGGCCCCGGCGGTACCTGCTACTTTGGCACCAGCCGGGTGGGCGACCCCGGCACACGCTGCGGCGTGCCCACCGTGCCGCAGGTGATCGGCCTGCTGGCGATGTTTGACCTGCGCGCCATCGACCCGGCCTGCAAAGCCTTCTTGCCCTACTTTGTGCCCGACGACTTTGCCACCCCGCGCGGTGCCTGCTGCGTCTACACCTTCAGCCTGACGGTGTACGACCGCACGGGGCGGCCCTGCGGCGTGAACTATGCGCAGGCCTCGTGGCCGGTGAAGATCTGCAACGACCTGCCCACCCCCAACTGAGCATGGACGCGCCCTGGTTCCATGCCGTGCTGGGCGCGCTGGCCACCTGGCGGCTGGCGCACCTGCTGGCGCACGAAGACGGGCCCTGGGATGCGGTGCTGCGCTTGCGCACTGCGGCAGGCCAGGGTGTGTGGGGCCAGATGCTGGACTGCTTTTACTGCCTGAGCCTGTGGGTGGCCGCGCCGGTGGCCCTGGCCGTGGCCCGCGACCCTTTGGAATGGCTGCTGGCCTGGCTGGGTCTGTCGGGCGCGGCCTGTTTGCTGGAACGGCTGGGGCCTGTGCAGCCCCCGCCAACTCTCAACCTGGAAGGAGACTCCGATGAGCTGCTGCGGACAGAAACGCGAAGCCCTGGCGACGGCCCGCCAACCAACGCCTCTGCAGGTGCCGACACCGGCCCGGTTCACCTCGTTCGCTAGGCCACCGGCCCCGGCGGCCGTGGCACCGGCAGTGGTCGCACCGGTGGGCCTGGGCAGCATGGTGCTGCGCTACCTGGCCCGCTCGGCGGTGCAGGTGCGCGGGCCCAGCACCGGGCGCATGTACCAGTTTTCTGCCGCCCAGCCGGTGCAGCGGGTCGCCCGTGCCGACAGCGAAGCGCTCCTGCGCAGCGGCCACTTCCGGCTGGAAGCCTGATCCGCCAGGAACCGCTTACTGGTGCGACGAGTTCAGAAACACCGATTCGGTAAATGCCAGATCCGTGGGCCGACCCACGTTGCCAGCCCACTCGCCCATCACCCCAGCGGCCATGGGCTTGGCGAACAAATAGCCTTGCAGCTCATCGCAACCCAAGCCGGTCAGTACCTCGCGCTGGCCGGCGGTTTCCACCCCCTCGGCCACCACGCTCAAACCCAGCGCGTGGGCCAGCTTGACCACCGCTTCCACGATGGCACGGGCATCGGCACTGTGTTCCAGGTCTTGCACAAAGGACTGGTCGATCTTCAGCTGGCTGACCTGCAGGCGCCGCAGGTACGACAAGCTGGAGTAGCCGGTGCCAAAGTCGTCGATGGACAGTTTCACGCCAATCCGCCCCAGCGCCTCAAACGCCTGCAAAGTGCCTTCGGCATCTTCCATCGCCACCGACTCGGTGATCTCGAAAATCAGCAGGGCCGGGTCTAGCTGGTGCTCTTGCAAAGCGCGCTCTATGCGCGGCCCCAGATCATCCTGGCGCAACTGGTGTACCGACAGATTGATGGCCACACGGATACGCAAGCCCCGCTCGCGCCAGACACCCATTTGTCGGCAAGCCTCCTGGATCACCCAGTCACCCAAAGCATTGATCAGGCCAAAACGTTCGGCCACCGGTATGAAGATGGCCGGGCTCAGCATGCCCCGCTCCGGGTGCTGCCAGCGCACCAGGGCCTCGACCCCGGTGATCACGCTGCGGCTGGCGCTGACCTTGGGTTGGTAGTGCAGGGACAGCTCGTTGCGCTCGATCGCCAGGCGTAAATCGCGCTGGAGTTCGATCTGCTCCCGCACCCCCGCATTCATGTGCGGTTCAAAAAATGCATAGGCACTGCCGCCGCCGCGCTTGGCCGCATACATGGCCTCATCTGCATGTCCCATGAGCTGGTCGCGCGGACCGTCGGACGGATACATGGCGATACCCAGCGAACACGACAGACGCACCTCGTGCTCGCCACCGGTGACCGGCAGGTTCAGGGCGTCGATGATGCGCTGGGCGATCTGTGCGGTAGCCGTGGTGTCGGGGTTGCCCTCCAGCAGCAGCACAAATTCGTCGCCGCCCACCCGGGCGACGGTGTCGGTGGCCCGGGCCTGGCTGGCCAAGCGCTGGGCCATCACCCGCAACACCATGTCGCCAAAACCGTGGCCGAACGAATCATTGATCGGCTTGAAGCCATCCAGGTCCACAAACAACACCGCCAGGCCCGTCCCATCGCGGGCGCAACGCTCCACAGCGAGGCCCACACGGTCGTCAAACAGCAGGCGGTTGGGCAAACCGGTCAGTGCATCGCGAAAAGCCAGGGCTTGCAGCTCGGTATTGGCCGTCTGCAAGGAGGCCGCCAGCACGGCCGTTTTGCTTTGCATGCGGGCATCGATCATCGAGGTGAACATGGTCAGGCTCAACAGCACAATGGTGGCTACCGACACCAACAGGCCCAGGCTGTCGCCCCGGAGCTGATCGGCGCTCAGGCATACCGACCCCACCGCAAACCGGGCCGCCGCCATACCGGCGTAATGCATGCCGCAGATCGCCGCGCCCATCACCATCGCGGCCAGCAGCTGCCACCAGCGCGCGG
The DNA here is from genome assembly GCA_963512645.1 of uncultured Albidiferax sp. Taxonomy (GTDB): domain Bacteria; phylum Pseudomonadota; class Gammaproteobacteria; order Burkholderiales; family Burkholderiaceae_C; genus Rhodoferax_B. Next base: position 34,774 of record CAUPNM010000025.1, read on the forward strand.
CATTCCCGCTGTGGCGGCGCAGCCAAAAGAAGATCAGCAAAGCCACGGCCGATGCCGCCACCGCAATACCGACCGAGGCCAGCACCCATGCGAGCTCCCATTGGATCCCAGGGGCCATGTCCAGCGCCGCCATGCCGGTGTAATGCATGGCACAGATGCCCGCCCCCATGGCCAGCGCACCCAAGGCCAGCCGGGGCGCTGTCAAACGGTTGCGGCTGGCCACATACAGCGCAATCGCCGACACCGCCACCGCCGCCACCCACGACAGCGCGGTAACCCCATAACCATAGCCCACCGCAAACGGCAGACTCACGGCCAGCATGCCGACAAAATGCATCGACCAGATGCCCGTGCCCATGGCCATGGAACCACCCGCCCACCACCCCAGGGCCACCGCGCGGTCCTGGGTGCGCACGCGCTTGGCCAGGTCCAGCGCGACATAGGACGCAAAGCTGGCAATGAAGTACGACAAAGCCACAACCCCTGGGGCGTAGCTAACAGCAACGAAAGATGTATCCATAAGCAACAGGATAAAGGGGAAATCGCAAGAACTGCCTGGTAGGTGGTCAAAAACCACTCTGCGCCACCCGGACGCCCGCTCTGGCGATGGCCCGTCAGCGCGCAGGCAGAGGCAAGTCCACCACCGCCTCCAATCCCGGCTGCGCGGGCCGCAGCGTGAGGCTTCCGCCGTGGGCCTGGGCTACCAGGCGGCACAGATACAGCCCCAGCCCCACCCCGCCGGTACCGCGCTGGCGGGCCGCGTCGGCGCGGTAGAACGGCTGGGCCAGTTGTGCCCATTGGCCGTCGGCCACACCCGGGCCGTGGTCGCGCACGCGCAATTGCAGGCCGCCGTCCACGCGGGCCAAATGCACGTCGATGCTGCCTTGGCCGTGCTGGCGGGCGTTGTCCAGCAGGTTGCGCAGCAGCAGGCGGATACGCACGCGGTCCAGCGGCCAAGCGGGCAGGTTCGGTTCGATGTGCAACTGGGTACCGGGGGCCGTAGCCATCTCTGCCACCAGCGCCGCCAGGTCGGTGGGCTCCAGGTGCAGGGCGGCGTGCGGGCTGGCCAGGCGTTCGCTCTCCAGCAGGTCGCTGATGAGGTCACGCATGAGTTGCAGGTCGCGCAACAGCGGGTCGCGCAGGGGCTGCAGCTCGGCGGTTTCGGGCAGCAGCTCGGTGTTGAGCCGGGCGCGGGTGAGTGGCGAACGCAGCTCGTGGCTGATAGCCAGTAGCAGGCCGCGCTTGGCCTCCAGCATGGCGTGGATGTCGTGCGCCATGGTGTTGATGTGCTGGGCCAGGTCGCCCAGCTCGTCGCGGCTTTTCTGGGGGATAGGCTGGCTGAAGTCGCCCGCGCCAAAACGTTGCGTACCCCGGCGGATGTCGTCCAGTGGGCGCAGCAGGCGGCGCACCACCGCATACGCCACGCCGGTCAGCAGCAGCAAAATGCCCAGGGTGGTCCACAGGATGGTGCGGCGCGGCTGCTCCCAGTCTTTCAGGCTCCAGTCCAGGCCCAGGCCCAGCACCACGCGGCTGCCGTCGGGCGTGGTGCGGGTGAGCCAGCCCTGGCTGGCGTCGGGGTCGCGCATCCAGCCACGCGCCGGGTGCTCGGCACGGGTATCCGGGTGCGAGTTCCACTGCAGTTGCGGCCCGTCGATACGCACCGACAGCGGCAGGCGCTGCACCAGGGCCTGGGCCCGCTCCACCGTGGGCGGGCTGCCCAGGTCGGCCACCAGGCGGTCTACATAGTCCGCCACCAGGGGGCGGAACATCTCGCGCCAGCCGCTGGAAAAGGCCTTTTGCATGCCGCCCACAAACACCACCGACATGGCCAGCGCCAGCCCCATGAACAGCATCACCAGGCGCCAACGCAGCGAATGGCGGATGGCGCGCAAAGCGCGGCGACCGCGTTTAAACACGGCCTACTGCCAATGAGTACCCGGCGTTGCGCCAGGTTTTGATGCAGTCCAGCGGCTCCAGCTTCTTGCGCAGGCGGCTGACCAGCAGGTCGACGGCGCGGGTCTGCAGATCCACCTCGTGGCCGCGCAGGCGGTTCAGGATGTCGTCACGGCTGAACACCTTGCCGGGCTCGCGGGCCAGCAGGCTGAGTAGTTCGAATTCGGTGCTGGTCAGGTCTAGCTCAGTGCCTTGGCGCAGCACGCTGCGTTTGTCCAGGTCTAGCACCAGGCCCTCGAACTGCAACCGGTGCGACCCATCGGGTACACGCTGGCGGCGCAGCACCGTTTGCAGCCGGGCCACCAGCTCGCGCGGCTCAAAGGGCTTGGGCAAATAATCGTCGGCGCCCAGCTCCAGGCCGACCACCCGGTCCATCACTTCACCGCGCGCGGTGAGCATGACGACCGGGATATCGCTTTCTTTGCGGATGGCGCGGCACAGGGCAAAGCCATCCATCTCGGGCAGCATCACGTCCAGAATGGCCGCGTCAAAACCGCCCTGGCGCAGTTGGGCCAGCCCGGCGCTGGGGGTCAGCGCGCAGTGCAGCGCCAGGCCAAAGCGCGCCAGGTACACACCCAGTGGCCCACCGAGTTCAGCGTCGTCGTCGATCAGCAGGATTTTGGGCATGGGCTATTGTCATATCAGCCGCGATGCCACCAGCCACCCCGGCGCTGCATGAAATCGCGCACTTGCTGTTGCTGGGTGGGATTCAGCGCGTCATAGAAGTTGGCAGCGGCGGTGATCACCTGGGGGCTCTGGCTTTGCAGGGCTTTGGTTTTTTCCTCGACCAGGGTCAGGGCCCTGGCGCGGTCAAACTGCGTGCCCGCCACCAGCGCCTGGATGTCGGCGCGCGGATCGGTGGTGTTGCCCACCAGGGCTTTGCGCTGGGCCTGCAGCGCGTCGCTCAGGGTGCCCAGCAACTGCTTTTGCGCGTCGTTCAGATCGAGCTTCTTGCCGACTTTCTCCACCATCTTGACGCGGAATTCGGCCGAGCGCTGCTCGTTCATCGGGCCGCCCCAGGCGTGGTCGCCCCGGCCTGCGCAGGCGCTGAGGGTGCCGACCAGCAGGCTGGCACCGAAGATGCCGAGCAAGGTTCTTTTGAGGGTTCTTTTGAAGACGGATGGCATGGTGTGGTTCCTCTGAAATAGAAGGGTTGAACAAGGGTTAATCAGGGTTCCCATGGTGCCGGGGCGGGTGCTGCGTGTCCTCTCGGCGCGGTATCGGTTTGTGTCGTTTTATGTCTGGGCAGGGTTCAGCCGCACCACAACACTATGGTTTACATAGCGTTACACGTATGGCGGATAATCAACTGCTGCAGATTTCGAGGTTTTCTGCGGGCAGCGGGAGCGAGGCGGCGCGGGAGGACGCCCCCAAGGCGAGCGTTATGTACAAAAATGCCCAATAAGTTACATAACGTTACACACAGTGTGATAAAACCAAAACCAAACCAATCTAAGCGCCTTCCTGATTCCATGCCCAAGACCCGAGATGCAGCCCCTGCGTGGCTGACGTTGAGTACCACCTCCCGCCTGTTTCTGCCCATGCTGCTGCTGATCGTGGTGGTGGGCACCGTGCGTTACCAGTTGTTGGTGCGGGTGGAAACCCGTGCCGCCGATGCCGAATTTGCACAGCAGGTCCAGCGGGTGCACAAATACCTGCTGCCCTCATTGGCCGTGGCCATAGATTCGCCGCAGCGGGTACCTGTCGCCGCGTGGCTGCGCACCGAGCTGCAGTCTTACCCCGACATCGCCCTGCTGCAATGGCGTGCGGGCGGGCAGGTCACCGAGGTGCGCAATCCGGCACCCGCCCTGGCGCACTACCCAGGCTGGTTCTCCACCTGGCTGGACATCGGCCCACGTACCGCCCATTTGGATAGCACGAGCCCGGCGGGCACGCTGACCGTGCAGATCAGCCCGGTGTTTGCCTTCAACAGCGCCTGGAGCCGGGTACACACCCAGCTCTGGATCGGGGGCGGCAGCCTGTTGACCATCCTGGGCCTGCTGTTGTGGGTGCTGCGCACCAACCGGCGCATACTGCAGCGCCTGGCCGAGGCCACCCAGCAGTTCCAGCGCGGCGACCTGGCCACCCGCATGCCCATCACCGGGCCGCTGGAAGCCCACACCCTGGCCCACACCTTCAACAATATGGCGGGCGAAGTGCAGACCCTGGTGGCGTCTCTGACCCAGGCCCAGGCCGCCCTGCAGATTGAAAAAGAACGCGCCGAAGTCACCTTGTCGTCGATTGGCGATGCCGTCATCACCACCGACCTGGCCGGGCACATCCTGAGCCTGAACGCCGTGGCCCAGCAGCTCACCGGCTGGACCCACCAGCAGGCCCTGGGGCATCCGCTGGGCGAGGTGTTCGAACTGCTGGAAGAACCCGGCTGGGCCGCAGGCCCGGCCAAGCCAACCCCGCTATACCAGACCACCACCGTGGTGCACGCAGCCCACCAGACGCTGCTGCACCCCTCGGGCGAACGCATCGCCATCGAGACCACCGCCGCCCCCATCCTCCATGCCGACGGCACCGCCATGGGCTGCGTGCTGGTGTTCCGCGATGTGAGCGAAAAACGCCAGCTGATACAAGAGATCTCGTGGCAGATCGGCCACGACGTGCTCACCGGCCTGCACAACCGCGCCGCCATGGAAGAGCCCTTCAACCTGGCCATTCTGCAGGCCCGCCACCACCACAAGCTGCTGGCCGTGTGCCTGCTGGACCTGGACCATTTCCAGCCCATCAACGCCCGCTACGGCAGCAGCAGCGGCGACCGCCTGTTGCAACAGGTGGCCCAGCGGCTGGCCGAATTTGCCGGGGACGACCACGGCCTGGCGCGCCTGGGCGGCGATGAATTTGTGCTGTTGCTCAAAGACCAGCTCGACCTGGCCGAGGTGCAGCGCCATGTGGACCAGGTGCAGGCCCTGCTCTCGGCCCCCTACCCGCTGGGCGAGCAAACCGTGCACCTCACCACCAGCATCGGCATTGCCGTCTCGCCGCGCGGCGACATGCACGGCCACACCAACCTCGACACCCTGCTGCGCCACGCCGACCAGGCCATGGTCCAGGCCAAGCAGACCGGGCGCAACCGCAGCCACCTGTTCGATGCCCAGCGCGACCAGGAGGTGCAAACCCACCACCACCAGCGCACCCGCATCCACCAGGCCCTGATGGACGGCGAACTGCGCCTGTACTACCAGCCCAAACTGAACATGCGCACCGGCAGCGTGTTTGGCATGGAAGCCCTGCTGCGCTGGCAGCACCCCGAAAAAGGCGTGGTCGGCCCCTACCAGTTCCTGCCGCTGGTGGAGCACACCGACCTGATCATCGACATCGGCGAATGGGTGCTGCACCAGGCGCTGCAGCATATGCAGCAATGGGCCGCGCAGGGCCTGCACTGGGTGGTCAGCGTCAACATCGCCGCGCGGCACTTCCAGCGGCCCGACTTTGTGGCCCGGCTGGGCAGCATCCTGGCCACCTACCCCCAGGTGTCGCCCACCATGCTGGAGCTGGAGATTCTGGAATCCGCCGCGCTGGAAGACGTGCAGCACATGCGCACCGTGATGGCCGCCTGCCAGCAGCTCGGCGTGCAGTTTGCGCTGGACGACTTCGGTACCGGCTACTCGTCGCTGGCCTACCTCAAGCGCCTGCCCGCCAACACCCTGAAGATCGACCAGGCCTTTGTGCGCGACATGCTGGAAGACCCGGACGACCTGACCCTGGTGGAAGCCGTGGTCGGCCTGGCCAAGGCCTTTAACCGCAAAGTCATCGCCGAAGGTGTGGAAACCGTGGAACACGGCCTGATGCTGCTGCAACTGGGCTGCGACCTGGCCCAGGGCTACGGCATCGCCCGCCCCATGCCCGCCGACACCGTGGCCGCCTGGGCCGCCGACTTTATCCCCGGCAAAGCCTGGCGCGCCTGGGGGGCCAACCAGTGGGACACCGCCGACTTCCCCCTGCTGCTGGCCGAACACGACCACCAGACCTGGGTGGCCAGCATCGCCGCCCAACCCGACCAGGCAGAAGCCAACTACCCCGAACGTTTTGCCACCTGGTACGCCCAGCGCGGCAATGCCCTGTACGGCCACCTGCCCGCGTTCAGCGCCGTGGGCACCGCCATCTTGCGCCTGCGCGACCACAGCCAGGTGCTGGCCAAAGGCCCCGTCAACGGCCAGGCGGCAGACATACAAAAGCTGCACAGCCTGCAGGCCGTACTGGCCACCCAGCTCGCCGCCCTGCTGCAAGAAGCCACCCAAAAACAAGCCCGCAGACGCGCCGCGCAAAACTTCATGGTGTACAGCTAAATGCTATTAAATAAATAGCTGGTTGCGCTTATGGAATAAGCGCTAGGGGTTGATTTAACCTAGATCCGGCAGTTGAACCCGCCCGAGGGTGCTGTGATCGGCATGCCAAATTAGGCGCGACAACAACGCGGGCTACTGCCCGCTAGGCGGAGCAACGACATATGGCGTGGCGAGCGCAGTGCCCACGGGTGGGTAGCGCTCTCACCCAAAAGGTGATAGCCATAAAACACCACAAACCTAAGCCCAGAGCGGCCTACCAGACAAGCACAAGCGGTCAACTGCCGGATCTAGGTTTAATACTTATTTTCTGCCAGCCAGGCGGTCACCTTGGCCTGGTCGGTTTCGGCGCGCAGGGCCATAAAGGCTACCTCTGCCTCGGGGTACTGGCGGCGCAAGAAGTTCAGCCACTGCTTGAGCCGCCCGGCGCGCGAGCGCGGCTCCAGCTGGCTGCACACCAGTTGCCAGAAGGCGTTGACCAGCGGCTGTAGATCCGCCCAGGGCAGGTGCTGCGCATCGGAATCGGCCCGTATGGCCAGCGCCAGGCCGGGGTCGGTCACCATGCCGCGCCCCAGCATCAGGGTGTCGCAGCCGGATGCCACGCGGCAGCGGCGGGCATCGTCTACCGTCCAGATTTCGCCATTCGCCACCACAGGGATGGCCACGGCCTGGCGGATGTCCTGCACCCGCGCCCAGTAGGCGGGCGGGCGGTAACCATCGGCCCGGGTGCGGGCATGCACCACGATCTCGCTGGCCCCGGCCTCGCAAATAGCCAGCGCGCATTCCACCGCCCGGCTGTCGTCGTTAAAGCCCAGCCGCATCTTGGCCGACACGGTCTGGTCTGCGGGCACGGCACGGCGCACGGCCGACACAATCTTCACCAGCAGCTCCGGCTCGTCCAGCAGGGCCGCGCCGCCGCCGTGGCGGTTCACCACCTTGGCCGGGCAACCAAAGTTCAGGTCCACGCCCATGGGCCCCAGGCTGGCCAGCCGCCCGGCGTTTTCGGCCAGGCACACCGGGTCCGAGCCCAGCAACTGCGGCCGCACCGGCACGCCAGACAGCGTGCGGCTGCCGTTGAGCAGCTCGGGCACCACGCGGATGAAGGCCCGCTCGGGCAGCAAGGTGTTGGTGACGCGGATGAACTCCGACACGCAGCGGTCGATACCGCCGACCCGCGTCAACATATCGCGCAAAACAAAGTCGAGCAGCCCCTCCATCGGGGCTAGCAGCAACTGCACGTTAGAAGCTGCCGACAAAATCCTTCTTGCCGACTTCCACGCCGTTGTGGCGCAGGATGTCGTAAGCGGTGGTGGTGTGGAAGAAGAAATGCGGCAAGGTGTAGTGCAGCAGGTAGGCGCTGCCCACCAGGGTCTGCTCTTTGGGCGTGCCGGGGCGCAGCACGATGCTGCGCTCGGCACCGGCTTCGATGTCGGCGGCGGGCAGGCTCTGGATAAAGGCCAGGGTCTTGGCGATGCGGGCTTGCAGGTCGCCGAAGCTGGCTTCATTGTCTTCATACGCAGGCACATCCACACCGGCCAGGCGGGCGGCACAGCCCTTGGCGAAGTCGGCGGCGATCTGCACCTGGCGGGTCAGCGCAAACATGTCGGGGAACAGGCGCGCCTGCAGCAAGACGCTGGGGTCGATCTTCTTGTCGGCCGCATGGGCTTCGGCTTTGTGCAGCACACCGCTCAGGCCGCCCAGGATTTGGGTGAACAGGGACACAGAGGCTTGGTGGAGGGATACGGACATGGTGTTTCTAAGTTGGATAGGTGGCTAAGGAGGCAGGAGTCTACGGCGTTCGGCCCGGCTCGGCAGAGGCCGCCGCCAAATCCGGGAAAATGGGGGTGATTCCTCTTCTTTCTGAACCACACATGACCGACACCACAACGCCCTCCGCCACCGACCGCCCCGCCCTGCCCGACCACCTGTCTGCCGACCCGCGTAGCCCCCACCACCTGGCCGCCGTGTTCGAGCACGACATCGGCATCCGCCTCAACGACAAGGAGCGCGTGGACGTCGAGGAGTACTGCATCAGCGAAGGCTGGGTCAAGGTGCCCGCAGGCAAAACCCGCGACCGCAAAGGCCAGCCGCTGCTGATGAAGGTCAAGGGCAAGGTCGAGGCGTACTACAAATAGGACTGACGCTGCGCCCCTGTAAGCCTCTGGGTGTACAGGGGCGACTTGCGTAAGTCCTGACAGATAAGCCCTGCCCGTACGCAGCGGTGGATGCGGTGCTAGACTGATTTTTGTCCTGGGTTCCCCAGGCAAAACAAGCCAGCCAACCTCCTTGGAGACTCCCATGATGGTCACCCACCGCACTTTCACGAAATCGCTTTTTGCCACCGCCATCCTGGCCATGGGCTTGGCGGGCTGCAGCTCCATGATGCCGTCCAACAAAGTGACGTTGACCGGGCAACTGAGCGCCGCCCAAGAGGTGCCGCCCACCGTCTCCAGCGCCACCGGCATGGCCGAAGCCTGGCTGAACAAAGACACCAATGTGCTGACCTGGAAGGTCACGTTCTCCGGCCTGACCGGCCCCGCCACCGCAGGCCATTTCCACGGCCCGGCGGCTGCCGGAGCGAACGCCGGGGTGGTGGTGCCGTTTGCGGGCACGACCAGCCCACTAGAAGGCCAGGCCACCCTGACCCCCGCGCAAGCCGCCGACCTGCTGGCTGGCAAGTGGTACGCCAACATCCACACCGCTGCCAACAAGGGTGGCGAAATCCGCGGGCAGATGACTCCCAAGATGTGATCCAGTGGTCGTCAAATACTACTGAATTGATAGCTGCTCGCGCCCATTCAATAAGCACGGGCAGCACTTTGGAGGCTTGAATGCCGATCCCCTCAGGTTTACGCACCCTGGCCATGCTGGCACTGGTTGCCGCCCTGTGCCCTGTGGCACCCACCCTGGCCGCCGATGCAAATCCAGCAGTGGCCGACAGCGACGTGCGTGTCGAGCGCGCCCACGGCAGCTTCACGGTGGACATGGCGGTGCAGGTGCCGGTAGACGCGGCCCGGGCCTGGGCCGTGTTGACCGACTTTGAGCACATGGCCGACTTTGTGCCCAACCTCACCAGCAGCGTGGTCACACAGCGCAGCGACACCCTGGTCAAGGTGGTCCAAAAAGGCGTGGCCAGGTACGGTTTTTTCTCCACCCCGTTTGAGTCGGTCCGCGAGATCCAGCTCGCGCCCCCGCACGAGATCCGCGCCCACGGCGTGGGCGGCAACATCCAGCGCATGGAAAGCCGGATGCAGCTGGAGCCCGTGGGCAGCGGCACCCGGCTGACCTACCACGCCGAGGTGCTGCCGGGCTTCTGGTTTCCGCCGGTGATCGGCCCGTCGCTGGTGCGGCACGAAACCGCCGAGCAGTTCTCGGCCATGGTGCGGGAGATGCAGCGGCGGCCCTGAGGCTTACGCGCCAACGCCGCGTCCGTCAGCCCGCCCGACGACTGCATAAAAAACAGCTTCACCCCCGGCATCTCCTGCGCCATCTGCCGATGGGCGGTGAACCGGTAGCCGTGCATAAATACGATCGCAACGCTGCGCAACCCTTCTCTGTAGAGCGTGAGCAGCTCTTATTTCAATAGCACCTCGCCACGCGCGCACCTACGCTCTCCGGCCTCGACCACCGCGCTGTACAGCCGCTCGGGCAGCAGGATGCGGCGGTCGAACAGGCGCGGGCGGTTTTGGTGGGCGACGCGCAGCGCGTCGCGAAAGCCCCGTGTGGTGACCAGCAGCGTGGGCTCGTGCCGTCGGGCCGTTGGCCCACCACGTCGGTAAATGTGCCGCCCCTGTCGATCCAGAACTGCCAGCGTTTCGTGTCTGTGGTAGGCAAAGTGTGGCTTTCTAAAAAAAGCGTGAAAGATGTTGTCGAATACGGGTTGGACCACCAGAATGGCACGCAGTTTGCGTTACGTACGCTAGTTTCATCCTGTTTTTCTCTTGGAGTCTTTATGCACGTAAAAACCGATTTGGCGCCCGTCTTGGCATTTGCCGCCTTGGCCCTCACCAGCGTAGGCGCTGCCGCCCAAACCAAATGGGACCTGCCCTCGGGCTACCCTGCCAGCAACTTCCACACCGAGAACATCACCCAGTTTGCCAACGACGTGGACAAGGCCACGGCGGGCAAGCTGAAGATCACGGTGCACGCCAACGGCTCGCTGTTCAAGGCCAACGAAATCAAGCGCGCGGTGCAAGGTGGCCAAGCCCAGGCGGGCGAGATCATCCTGGCCAATTTTGAGAACGAAAGCCCCATCTACGGCCTGGACGGCGTGCCGTTTCTGGCCAGCTCGTACACCGAATCCAAACGCCTGTACGACGCACAAAAACCCGTGCTGGATGCCGTGCTGGGCAAGCAGGGCATGAAGCTGCTGTATTCGGTGCCATGGCCACCGCAGGGCATCTTCACCAAAAAAGAAATCAACTCCGTGGCCGATCTGCGCGGCATCAAGTGGCGCGCCTACAGCCCGGCCACGGGCAAGATTGCCGAGCTGGTGGGCGCGGTGCCGGTGACCATCCAGGCCGCAGAACTATCGCAGGCCCTGGCCACCGGCGTGGTCGAGAGCTACATCAGCTCGGTCTCCACCGGCTATGACAGCAAGACGTACGAGAGCACCAAATACTTCTACGACACCCAGGCCTGGCTGCCCAAGAACGCGGTGTTCGTCAACAAAAAAGCCTTCGAAGCCCTCGACCCCGCCACCCAGGCCGCCGTGACCCAAGCCGCCGCCGCCGCCGAGCTGCGCGGCTGGAAAACCAGCCAGGAAAAAACCGAGTGGTACAAAAAAGCCCTTACCGACAAGGGCATGAAGATCATGCCCCCCAGCCCCAAGCTCATGGCCGACATGCGCCAGCTCGGCGGCATCATGCTGGCCGACTGGCAGAAGAAAGCCGGGGCCGACGGCGAGACCATCCTGAAGGCCTACGGCGCGGCCACGAAGTAAGCCATGCGCCGTTTTCTGGACAGACTGTACGGCGCATCGGGCGCCGTGGGGGCGGCGTGCGTGGCCCTGATTGCGGTGCTGATGCTGGGCCAAAGCGTGATGCGTACCCTGGGCTTGCGCACCGGCGCGGTGAACGACGTGGTGTCGTGGCTGTGCGCCGCCGCCGCGTTTTTTGCCATGGCCCACGCCTTCAAACACGGCGACTTTGTGCGCGTGACGCTGCTGCTCGACAAAGTAGGCCCGGCCACCCGGCGCGCGCTGGAGCTGGTGTCGCTGGCGATTGGCAGCGTGGCCACCGCCTACCTGGCCTGGTCGGCGGTGCTGTTTACCTACGAGAGCTGGGAGTTCAACGACCTGGCCCAAGGGCTGCTACCCCTGCCCATGTGGATACCGCAGCTGAGCTTTGCCTTTGGCGCGATTTTGCTGCTAGTGGCGGTGGTGGACGAATTCATCATCGTGCTGCGCGGCGGCGTGCCCACTTTTGTGCGGCTGGTGCAAGAGCGCCACGCACGCGGCGATTTCTCGTCAGATATTTAAGGCCCCCATGGACATTTTGATGATTGGCGGGCTGCTGCTCGTGGTGATGCTGGTGCTGCTGTCGGGCGGGGTGTGGATTGCCATGACGCTGGCCATCTGCGGCTGGATCGGGCAGGCGTTTTTTACCAATACCGCGCCGGGCAAAAACCTGTTTTCGGCGTTTTGGGAAAGTAACGCCAGCTGGGAGCTGGCCGCGCTGCCGCTGTTTATCTGGATGGGCGAAATTTTGTTTCGCACCAAGCTCAGCGAAGAAATGTTCGAAGGCCTGCGCCCCTGGCTGAACCGCATACCCGGGCGGCTGGCGCACACCACGATCTTGGGCTGCGGCATATTTGGCTCGGTCAGCGGCTCGTCGGCGGCCACCTGCGCCACCATCGCCAAGGTGGCCCTGCCCGAGCTGCGCAAACGCGGCTACAACGAAAACCTGACCCTGGGCGCGCTGGCCACCGGCGGCACGCTGGGCATTTTGATACCGCCGTCTATCACCATGGTGGTGTACGCGGTGGCGGCAGACGCGTCCATCATCCGCATCTTTTTGGCCGGGTTTTTGCCGTCGTTTTTGCTGATGGCGCTGTTCATGGGCTACATCGCCTGGTGGTCCGTCCGCCACCCCGACCAGGTGCCCGCCGCCGACCCGCCCAGCAGCTGGGCCGACAAGCTGCGCAAAAGCCGCAACCTCATCCCCTGCGCGGGCCTGATCATCTTCATCATGTGGGTGCTGGTGGCGGGTTATGCCACCGCCACCGAGTGCGCGGCCTATGGCGTGGCCGGGTCGCTGGCGATTGCCGCTGCGGGCCGGTCGCTGACCTGGAGCAACCTGTGGGAGGGCCTGATGGGGGCCACGCGCACCAGCTGCATGATCATGTTCATCCTGGCCGGGGCCGCGTTCTTGACCAAAACCATGGCCTTTACCGGCGTGCCCCGCGCGCTGGCCGAGTGGGTGATGGCCATGCACTTGTCGCCCTACGCGCTGATTGCGGCGCTGGTGGCGGTGTACCTGGTGCTGGGCACGGCGCTAGACGGCATCAGCATGATTGTGCTTACCAGCGCGGTGGTGCTGCCGATGATCCAGGCGGCAGGGTTTGACCTGATCTGGTTTGGCATCTTCGTCATCTTGCTGGTGGAGATTGCCGAGGTCACGCCGCCGGTGGGCTTTAACCTGTTTGTGCTGCAAAACATGACCGGCAAAGACAGCAACACCGTCGCCCGCGCCGCCCTGCCGTTTTTTGGGTGCCTGGTGCTGTGCATTGCCATCGTCACCGTGTTCCCGCAAATCGTGACGTTTTTACCCGACCTGGTGATGGGCAAAGATGGCTAACCCATCGGCGCAATTCGCTATTGTTTAGATAGCTGCTTGCGCCCATGGAATAAGCGCCAGAGGCACTTTTTATCTAAATTTATCGACGCCAGTCGTTGCCGTTGCCATGACGGCCACCATCCCGGCGGTCCCAATCACGGTGGTGGCGGTGGTGGCCCCAACGCGGTGGCGCGTACACCACCTGCGGCTGCACATACACCGGCGGACGCTGGTACACCACCTGCTGGGGCGCCTGGTAATACACCGGTGCGGGCCGCACGTACACCGGCGCGGGCCGGTAGACCACTTGCGGGGGCGGCTGGTAGTACACCGGGGCAGGCTGCACATACACCGGCTGGGGCGCGCCGCCATAGACCTGCACGCCGGGTACGCCGATGCCGATAGACCACGACACGTCGCTGCGGGCTTGCGCCACAGAGGCTGCGCCGAGGGCGCTGGCGGCCAATACGGCGGCACCTATTGCACGTTGAAACTTCATACCCATCTCCTTATTTCAGTCTCAGGGCAAATAGCCCCGCAGTTCTGTTAACGCCGTACAACCAATCTGGTGGACACGGCTGTAAACAGATGGGTTGCCAAACGTAACGGGTGCAACAGCCACCTAGAATCAGGTTATGAGCGCACTCCCCCCCTCCAAAACCCCTGCCGCTACCCCGGTCGACACACCCAAACCCAGCAACTTTTTGCGCCAGATCATCGAGTCCGATCTGGCCGCAGGCACCTACGCGCAGCGCCAATGGGCCGGCAGCCCCGGCGATGCCGCGCACCACGCCGCTGGCCAGCCCGACCCGGCCAAAATCCGCACCCGTTTCCCGCCCGAGCCCAACGGTTACCTGCACGTAGGCCACGCCAAAAGCATCTGCCTCAACTTCGGCCTGGCGCGCGACTACGGCGGCGTGTGCCACCTGCGTTTTGACGACACCAACCCCGAAAAAGAAGACGAGGAATACGTCCGCGCCATCGTCGACACCGTCAAATGGCTGGGCTTTGACTGGAACGGCGCGCCCGACGCCGCCCCCTATGAGGCCAGCAGCTACTTCGACTTCATGTACCGCGCCGCCGAGTATTTGGTGACCGCGGGCCACGCCTACGTGGACGAGCAAACCGTAGAGCAAATGCGCATCAACCGCGGCGACTTCGGCAAGCCCGGCACCGACAGCCCCTTCCGCGCCCGCACCCCCGACGAAAACCTGGCCCGCCTGCGCGAAATGCGCGACGGTCAGCACGAGGATGGCAGCATGGTGCTGCGCGCCAAGATCGACATGGCCAGCCCCAACATCAACCTGCGCGACCCCGCCATCTACCGCATCCGCCGCGCCACCCACCACCGCACGGGCGACAAATGGTGCATCTACCCGATGTACACCTTTGCCCACCCCATCGAAGACGCGCTGGAGCAAATCACCCACAGCATCTGCACCCTGGAATTTGAAGACCAGCGCCCCTTCTACGACTGGCTGCTGGCCCGCCTCTGCGAAGGCGGCCTGCTGGCCAGCCCGCCCCCCCGCCAGTACGAATTTGCCCGCCTCAACCTCACCTACGTGGTCACCAGCAAACGCAAACTCGCCCAGCTGGTGTACGACCACAAGGTCAGCGGCTGGGACGACCCCCGCATGCCCACCAGCGTGGGCCTGCGCCGCCGTGGCTACACCCCTGAAAGCATGCAGCTCTTCGCAGAACGCATCGGCGTTACCAAGAGCGACAGCTGGATCGACTACAGCACCCTGGAAGGCTGCCTGCGCGAAGACCTGGAAACCAAGGCCCACCGCGGCATGGCCGTTCTCAACCCCGTCAAGCTGGTGCTCACCCACTGGGACGAAGTCATGGGCGCCGGCCACCTGGAACCCTGCATCCTGCCCGCCCTGCCCCACGTCATCGAAGGCACCCAGCCCCCGCCCCCCCGCCTGTTCACCATCGGCAAAGAAGTGTGGATAGAGCGCGAAGACTTCGAAGAAGTGCCACCCAAGGGCTACAAGCGCCTGTTCCCTGGCAACAAGGTGCGCCTCAAAGGCGGCTACGTGATCGAGTGCACCGGCTGCGTCAAAGACGACGCAGGTGTCATCACCGAAGTGCAAGCCACCGTGGTGCCCGACACGAAGAGCGGCACCCCCGGCGCAGACAGCGTCAAGGTCAAGGCCGCCATCACCTGGGTCGGCGTAGCCAACGGCGTCAGCGCCGAAGTCCGCATGTACGACCGCCTGTTCAGCGACGCCCAGCCCGACGCAGGTGGCAAAGACTTCATCGAGAGCCTGAAACCCAACAGCCTCAAAGTCATCACCGCCATCGTCGAGCCATCGCTAGCCAACGCCCAGCCCGACCAGAAGTTCCAGTTCGAGCGCCACGGCTACTTTGTGGCCGACCGAGTGGACCACGTGGTGGGGTTGAAGCCGGTGTTTAACTTGGCTGTGGGGTTGAAGGATAGTTGGGGCAAATGACGCCACCCCGCGCCCCGAAGCCCAAGCAACCCACCATCGTGGTGATTGCCGGGCCCAATGGCGCGGGCAAATCCACAGCCGCACCCTATTTGCTCAAGCAAGCGCTGGGCATCCTGGAGTTTGTGAACGCCGACCAGATCGCGGTCGGACTCTCTGCCTACTCGCCCGAAACCGTGGCGTTTGAGGCGGGCCGCATCATGCTGCAACGCCTGCGCACCTTGGCTGAGGCGCGGGTCAGCTTCTCGTTCGAGACCACGCTATCCAGCCGCACATTTGCCCTATTTCTGGCCCGCTGCAAAGCACAGGGCTACAAAGTGCACATCTTCTACGTGGCACTGCCCAGCGCCGAATTGGCGATCCAGCGTGTGGCCCTGCGCGTCAAACTGGGCGGGCACAACATCCCACCGGACGACATTACCCGCCGCTTCCAGCGTAGCCTGCACAACCTATTCGCGCTGTATTTGCCGCTTGCAGACCGCTGGACCGTGCTCAACAATGCATCTGGCACGCTAACATCCATCGCACACGGCACCGCCCGCCGCACTTATTTAGAGGACCCGGACAAATGGCTGAATCTCAAACAACTCGGGCAGTAAAACGTGCGATGCCCAAGCCCCCGGCGTCGATGCAAGACAGGGTGGCACACGCCTTGAAAGAGGCATCCAGCCAGGCCAAAAAGCAGCTAACTGCGCAAGGACTGAAATTGCCCACGCAAGACTGGGCGGGGGCGGCTGTTAAAAACCCCGCAGCCTAGGCCGCCTTCAAGCCAAACATGGACGCACAACCCAGCCGCGCCATGGGCAGCGACAACGTCTTCCGCGACCTAGGCTTCCCCGAGGCCGTTGCGCAAAACCTGCTGCTGCGCTCCGACCTTGTCGTGCACATCCGCAAAGTCATAGCCAAACTCGACCTGACCCAGGCCGAAGCAGCCAAACGCGCCGGTATCACCCAGCCGCGCATGAACGACCTGGTGAAAGGCCGCACGCAGAAATTCACGCTGGATGCGCTGGTCAATGTGGCTGCGCAATTGGGGTACACAGTGAAGATGTCTTTGAAGAAGGCGGCTTGATGCGTAGGAGCCTGAACCTGAACAGCCTGAAAGTGATCACCGCCATCGTGGAGCCCGCACTGGCGAATGCGCAGCTGGGCCAGAAGTTCCAGTTTGAGCGGCATGGGTATTTTGTGGCCGACCGGGTGGCCCACATGGTGGGGTTGAAGCCGGTGTTTAACTTGGTTGCGGGTTGAAGGATAGTGGGGGAAGTAGAACCTTGATCCGCCTCGGATGGCTTCGTGCCTTTTTTCACCGGAAAAATTTCAATGAAAATGAATAGGATTTGACACAATGGAAGAAAGATCAATCTCCCGAATTAAATGCGCAATGGTTGTTTATGAGCTTGAACGGGCAATGGGAAGATATGTCAGAGAAAGAAGCACTTTACTAGGCTCAACCCAAACTGCTCAAGACATACTAAATCGCTCCTCAAATTTAGACAAACAAGACTCCAATAGCCCCGTTCAATTAATTATTGAAAATTCTTATCTCGGCGAAATTCTTTCGTTATCAATAAGTGCAGCACAAGGAACATCTGAAGCTCCACATTTATTGAACCTAGAGAAGCTTCTGCTATCACTGGCCATTTATGACATTAGAAATGCGATCAGCCACCCCAACAGAAATTTCCCTGAATGCTATTGGTATCGTTGCGCAGCAATTGCGTCTGACCCAACAATTGATGCGCTTGGATTTTTTGAAGTTTCGCTTGCTTTTCAAAATGCACTCAACGGAAAATTAGAAGAACCACCGGATAACTGGCTTCACAAAAAACGTTGGTCCGTACCAACTATTCTCCCAACTGAATTTGAACATGCAATCACGGGACTGGTTGGCCGTACACGTGACGCAGCAAAATTAGATCGCGAAATAAAAAATAAGCGTTCCCCGCTTATTGCATTGGTAGCCAAAGGCGGCGTCGGCAAAACTAGCTTGCTTCTTCAGGCAATGTCAGATTTTTGTATTTCAGCTAGTGCTGCGCAATTTACTGACGGCGTATTGTGGGTATCATTTAAACAAGAACGTTTGACATCACGGGGCATTGAAATATTAGCGGCACCTGCAAGCTTGGCCAATCTTGAGCTTTTACTTTGCGCTGAAGCAAGTAAAATTTTTGGAACAGAGTACGTCACTTTTTCAGAAATGAAAAATCAATTATCGACAAAAAGACTTGTTCTTTGCCTTGATAATTTAGAAACATTACTCAGAGATTCACCAGCACCTTTTAATTCATTTTACGAAGACCTTCCTGAAGAATGGAAAGTTATTGTAACAAGTCGAATAGCCGTCGAAAGCGCCAAAAACATACCGCTCGATGTACTAGATAAGTCAGGGGCAATTTCTCTTGCTCGTTCTTATATTAATAGTAAGAGTGGGCTAACTGTTGATGGCGAAATTCTAGAAAGAATTGCGATTGGTTGCAGCTTTAATCCTCTCGCCATTCGGTTAACAATCGAACTTTATTTATCAGGCGCTGAAATTTCGCAGGCACTACAAAAAAGCGAAAAAGACGTATTAGCATTTTCTTTTACAAGCCTTTTAGATCAACTATCAACAATTGAAAACAACGTCCTTGAAGCCACATTTGTTCTTGAAAATCCCAATCGAGCTGAAATATGTGGAGCGCTGGACTACTCCCCAGACGATGTAGCGGAATCCGTAGCAAAACTTTCTAAAACTTCATTAATAGTTCGCCAAGATACAGAGGAGGGTGAAACTTACGCGCTCGGGAGTTCCATTCGCGATCTTTTAAGAGCTCATCCTAGAAATCTATCGATTCGCTCGAACATTGTTGATTGGCTTGCAAAATCCAAAGCATCGACTCAGCAAGCCCTAAAGGCTCAACTTGAAAGGAATATATCTCCGGTAGATTTAAGCTATTTACCAGAAAATATACCCACAAACCTTATCGCAGTCAGCAAAAAACTTTTAGCCGCAATTCGACGTGAAGATAGAATTGAAATTGTAAATATCGAAAGCCAATTGCGACAGCAATTGGGAGCAGACAGCTCATCTTCTTTTTTACACAGAATCTATGCGTGGACTGTTTTAGAACTAGATGATATTGCAATTGCGATAACTCATTTTCAAAGAGCCTCGGCAATTGACCCTAATGATCCTGCCCCTAGTTTTGGCCTAGCACTAGCATATCAATCGCAGGGCAATCGAGAAGATTTATACAGAATAACAGGGGCTTTAATTGAAAACGGCTGGGGAAGTGTTGAAAATTCTGGAAAATATTACGCCAATCGCATTTGGGCATTCCATCTTTTCTGCGCTAATGTTGCCGAAAAATATGCTGAGGTATTTGAAGCGACTAAGAATTGGGAACAGACAATTGATGCACTGCCTTGTTTTGCGGTTGGAAGAGCATCCGCCTACAGACGGCAAGCTGATTCCGAATATAGAAAGCACGAGTGCGATGAAAAGCGTCTTGGTACCTTTTTTGCAAAAGCATCTCAACTCCTCCTGAAGTCCCTTATATCTGAGGGATTCGCAAAATGGATATTACATGAGGTCGGTAAATTTATAAGCGAGTTAAAGTATTACACAAATCGTGGCGTTAAATTTGAATCAATTAAAGAAGATGACTTGATAAAAGTCAGCAACCTCCTTCGCTATTGTTTATCTAACGAAGCATTTCGTGCTGGCATTTCCGACATAGATATACGTTTACTTCTCAGAAAATTCGAAAATTCTTCGACCCAACCAGAAAAAAATGGATCCGAAGACAATCGAAAAAAATTCGAAAAGGAGGGCTATACTTTTGCAAAAATCAAGAACGGAATAAGAAATGACATTGCTTATTTTTTCGTGCAAGATGATCGCGGAACAGATTATTTTGTACATTTAGATGTTTTTGAAGGAGGCAATTGGACTCGTCGAACTGTTTTATCGCCAGGAGTGGAGCTTGCAATTAGATTTGATCCTGTGCGCACATCAAATGCTTATAGAGCAAGTGAGGCTTGGCTCGCCAACTGAATACAAGCCGGTCTAAAAGCAGCATGTGGGTACGCATAGATTCAGGTTTTGCCTTCTGCCAACTATCAGATGAACGAACGGCGCAGGCACGGGCACAGGGTCAAGTCTTGCCTTTTGCCCAAGACCAGCCTGCAAACTATAAATCACTATATTTTTCATAGCTGCTTGCGCATGTATTACCAACGCTAGCGGCTAAAAAGCTTATAAGTCTTTCGCGCCAGGCTGACTGGCTTGCGCCATAAATAGACTGCACCGCACGCTCATCCGCAGCTATCGGTGCCAATACAAGCCATGCCCAATCCCCAGTCTAGCCGCCGCCAAAAACGCAGAATCTCCCTGCTGCTGGAAAAAGGCGCTACGGCACTGACATCGGGGGTAGTAATGCTGTTGGCCCCCACTTTCCTCGGGCATCGCCCACCATAAAAGCCTTGGCGACGGGGGTGCGCGCACCAGCATGGGTGGCGATTGGTATTGGCTCAATGATGATCGGCGCCTACCGGCTATGCAAGCGTAAGGCAGATGCGGCGGCCGCACCAATCGCATTGCCCGGCACAGCAAACCCCAACGACCGCGCCGCAAAATCGCACAAACACCCCAGCTTAGTGCCGCCAAACGCCACGGCCCGCGTTGAGCCCAGCATGCAGACCCCGCCGCCCCTTCCGTCAACGACCAGTTGGAGCCTTGCGGTCTTCGCCGCCATCGAATGGCGCCGGTTTGAAGCCGTGTGCGAAGCCCTATTCACCCAGGGCGGCACGACCAGCCGCTCGCGGTCGCATGGCGCAGATGGTGGCGTGGACATCTGGCTGTATGCACGCGGCGCTGAAACGCCGATTGCCGTGGTGCAGTGCAAGCACTGGCAGGGCAAGCCGGTGGGCGTGAAGAAAGTGCGCGAGTTTTTTGGGGTGATCGCGTCGCACAAACTGCGGCGCGGCGTCTACGCCACCACGTCCCGCTACACCGCCGACGCATTGGAATTCGCCCAAAGCAACGGTATTACGGCAATAGACGACAACGCCCTGCTGGACCTAATCGCCAAGCGCACGCCCGAGCAGCAACAAGCCCTGCTGGCCGTAGCCTACGAGGGCGAATATTGGAAGCCCACTTGCGCCAGCTGCGGCACCAAGATGCTAGAGCGCACACCCGCCAAGGGTGGAGCGCCGTTCTGGGGCTGCAGTAACTACCCGCGCTGCAAGTCACGGCTGCGAATGCTGGCAGCGCGCTAAGGCATCGGCGCTAGGCTTTTAGTTGCTGCTTGTGCAGAGATTACCTGCGCCAGCAGGCTATTTGGCATATAAACCTCCAAGCCCATTAAACTCGCCCCATGCACCCCGCCATCGCCCAACATCGCTCCGGCATTTCTGCCATTTGCCGGCGCTATCGCATCAGCCGGCTGGAGGTGTTTGGCTCGGCGGCACGGGCTGATGACTTTGATCCAGACCACAGCGATGCCGACTTCTTGGTGGAGTTTGCGCCGGACGTGCAGCCCGGGCTGGACACGATCTTCGGTGCCAAGGCTGCGCTGGAAGCGCTGCTCGGCCGTGGCGTAGACCTGGTGGAACCCGGGGCCGTGCGCAACCCCTACGTGCTGGCCAGCATCAACCGTAACCGCGAAGCCATTTATGCAGCGTGATCCGCGCGCCTACCTGTGGGACGTACGCGAATCTGCCTTGGCGATTCAGTCGTTTACTGCAGGCATGGACACAACAGCGTACGCGGGCAACGCGATGGCACAGGCGGCGGTAGAGCGCAAGTTTGAAATCATCGGCGAAGCCCTCAACCAGCTGGCCAAGCTGGACGCAGCCTTGGCCGCACGCATTCCAGACCTGCCGCAGATCGTGGCATTTCGCAACCAACTGATCCACGGCTACGCCACAGTGAACGTGGGCACGGTGTGGAACATTGCCCAGAACGCCCTGCCCACATTGCTTGACGCAGTGCAGGCCCTGCTGGACGAACTGCATTAGAAATTGGCTGCGCTGGTGCACGACCAGTCCGCAACTTTACGGCGGAGGAGCTGATTTTCTTGAGCGAACCGGGGTCTTCTTTCTAGCTTCGCATCTTGAATTTGCTAAGCTTTTGGTAGCTGCTTGCGCAGGATTTATATGCGCTAACGGCACATTTCGCCTACAAATCCACAGTCTCGCCAAGTCGATTCTGCAAGCAATCAAAAAACCCAAATTAGGTATGATGCATCCCATTATGGGTACGAACCTCACTTCTCCGCATGCCACCGCCAGTCTGGCTGATGCCCTCTTCCCCCGCGTCCGCCAGCGGGTGCTGGCCGTGCTGTTCGGCACGCCAGACCGCAGCTTTTACGCCAACGAGGTGATTGCGCTCGCCCAGTCAGGCACTGGCGCCGTGCAGCGCGAGCTGGCGGGTTTATCGGAGGCGGGTTTGCTGACGGTCAGCAAGCAGGGCAACCAGAAGCATTACCAGGCCAATGCGGATGCGCCGGTGTTTGCCGAACTGCGCGGCCTGGTGCTGAAGACCATGGGCGTGGCCGATGTGCTGCGCACAGCCCTGGCGCCGCTGGCAGCGCAGATAGAGCAGGCTTTTGTCTACGGCTCGGTGGCGCGGCAGCAGGACACCGCACACAGCGATGTGGACCTGATGGTGGTCAGCCCCAGCCTGGGCTATGGCGAACTGTTTGGAGCACTTGAAGCTGCCACTCAGACCTTGGGCCGCACCATCAACCCCACGCTGTATACGCCAGAAGACATTGCCAAGCGCATCCAGCAAGACAGCGCATTCGTTACCCGTGTGCTGCAGCAGCCTGCGATCTGGCTTATAGGAAAACAGGAGCAACTCGATGCCCCAACCCTTGGATAACCTGAGCGGCCCCGGCAAACAGCTGAAAGCCGAGGTGCCCGACGCAGCCGAGATGGCCGGCCTGCTGCGCACCGGCATGGCCCGCCTGGCGGACGCACGCAATACCGCCTTGGCGCTGGAAAGCCGGTTTGACCTGGCTTACAACGCTGCACACGCCCTGTGCCTGGCCGCGCTGCGCCGCAAAGGCTACCGCGCCAGCAACCGCTACATCGTGTTCCAGGTACTGCCCGACACCCTGGGCCTGGGCCCCGAGGTATGGCGGGTACTGGACAAATGCCACAACACCCGCAACCTGGGCGAGTACGAAGGCCTGCTGGACGTAGACGCACGCCTGGTCGCCGACCTGATCACCGCCACGCAGGCAGTGGCAGACGCCATACAACGGTAAATGGGCGCGCGCCATTCGCTATATTTTGCGTAGCCGCTTCCGCTTACTCGGCGAGCGCTGCGGACCAAAATAGACCCCATCCCGCCCACCATGCCCCGCAAACACCACCACGTCTACGTGGTCGAGCTCTCCAAAGACGTGCTGCTGGAAGCGCGCTTTCGCAAGGGCAATCCGGGCTATGTGGAGGGCAAGCTGTGTGTGTATGTGGGCATGACGGGGTTGGACCCGGATGTGCGGTTTGACAAGCACAAGGCGGGCATCCAGGCCAACCGCTACGTGCAGCGCTACGGTTTGCGCCTGCTGCCAGACCTGTACGAGGCTTTTAACCCCCTGACCTACCAGGACGCAGTGGACAAGGAGATCGAGATCGGCATCGACCTGCGCTCGGCGGGGCTGGGGGTGTGGCAGGCCTGAGGCTTGGACTCCGCGCCCGGCTTGTAAACTCGTCTGCTTTGTCAGCCCGCCTACGGAGATCGCATGAGCAAACCCCATCACAACAATAACAACAACAAACCCTTCGTGATCGGCGTGGCAGGCGGCAGTGGCAGCGGTAAATCGACGGTGACGCGCCAGGTGCTGGCGTCGATCGGGCCGGAGATGGCGGCGGTGCTGATCCAGGACGACTACTACTGCGACCAAACGCATATGTCGCCCGAGGAGCGGCGCAAAACCAACTACGACCACCCCGACGCGTTCGACTGGCCGCTGATGGTCCAGCATGTGCAGGCGCTGCGCCGGGGCGAGGCGATCGAGATGCCCACCTACGACTTCACGCAGGACAACCGCGCCAGCAAAACCATCACCGTGCAGCCCGCGCCGGTGATCGTCATTGAAGGCCTGTTTGCGCTGTTTGATGCCGATTTGCGCAAGATGATGTCGCTGAAGATTTTTGTGGATACCGCCGCCGACGTGCGCTTCATCCGCCGCCTGCAGCGCGACATGGCCGAGCGCGGGCGCAGTGCCGAAAGCGTGATCCAGCAGTACCTGGAAACCGTGCGGCCCATGCACAAGCAGTTCATCGAGCCCACCAAGCGCCGCGCCGATGTGATCCTGCCGCACGGGGCCAACGGGCCCGCCATCGACATCATCACCACCAAGGTGAAGAGCCTGGTCCGCGATCTGGACCGGGGCTGAGGCCACGCCCAAAATTCGCAGTTAGCTCTTCTTTTTGTAGCTGCTTGCGCTTATGGAATGGGCGCTAGCGGGCTATTAACCCACAAACTCCACGCCCGCGCACACCGCCGCCACCTGCGCGGCAATGCACTGCGCAGGCGTGGCGCGTGGGCTGTCGGGGTACACCTCGGTGGTGCTGGTGTAGCGCGCACCCGAGATGCCCGCGCACAGGCCCAGCGCCTGCATCGCGTAGTGGATCACGCCGTGCGCCACCAGCGGTGAGCCGATGATGCCGCCCTGCGCGTCGGCGGGGGCGATGTGGGTCACCTGCTCTACAGCCAGGATGATGGCCTGCTGGAACGCGGGCTGGGGGTTGGCGCTGTCGTCCACCAGGTAGAAGCCGTCGGGGATGGTGCCGGGCGTGAACGGCTGGCCGTCGCGGGCGGCCACGGCGGGGCGGTATTCGGACTCGTCGGTGTCGGTGGTGTCGTGCAGGTCGATGTGGGCGGTGAACTGGCCTTGCAGGGGTTCAATGAGGCGCAGCAAGGCGGCAGACTCTTGCGCGGGGCTGTTGGGGCGGAACGAGCGGTTGGGGTCCAGGGCATCGAAATTCCAGCGCTGCACCCGCTCGTAGGCCCAGGGGCTGACGCAGGGCACCACCAGCAGGTTCACCCGGCCCGCGTAGCCCTCGGCATGCGCCTCCAGAAAACGCAGCGCGCCCAGCACGCCGCTGGTCTCGTAGCCGTGCACGCCGCCGGTCACCAGCACGCTGGGCAAGGCGCTGTTCCAGCCCCGGCTGCGGATGGCGAACAGGGGGAAACGCTCATCGGCATAGGCCACCTCGCCGTACGTTGCCACGTCAAAGCGCTCGCGCAGTTGCGCGATGCGCGGCAGCACGTCGTCGGCATAGCTGCGCTGGCGTACCTGGCGGGCGCGCCACTGGGAACGCTCGGTGTCGCCCCAGGCTTGGCCGGGGGTGCCGATGGGGTAAAAAGGTAATTGGCTCATGGGGTGCGGCTGAAAAGTTGCAAACCCGGCTACTTTACGCTGGCGAATCTGGCGTGGGCCGTAGTCTTCGCAAAGCCGCTCAGCAGACCCATTGTGTTTCTCATACTTGACAAAATACCATTTTTGCAAAAAATGAGAAACACTATGCTTCCCACTCCCCATGTTTCCAACCTGCCCTGTGCTGCCCAGTTACAAGCCTTGGGCGCGCAGATTCGCAGCCAACGCAAAGCCTTGCGCCTGAACGCCACCGTCACGGCGGAGGCCGCAGGGGTGTCGCGTGTCACCCTGCACCGCATCGAGAAGGGCGAGCCCTCGGTCACCATGGGGGCGTGGTGCAACGCGCTGGCGGCGCTGGGCATGGTGCTGCAGGCGCGCAGCGCGGCCGATGGGCGCACAAGCACGGCACAACCGCCCGACAGAGCAGGGTGGATTCCGGCCCGGGTGGTGCTGGCCGACTACCCGCAGTTGCGTGCATTGGCGTGGCAGGTGCACGGCACCGACACGCTCACGCCCTTTGAGGCGCTGGACATTTACGAACGTAACGCCCGCCACCTGGACTTGCCCACCATGTCGGCAGAAGAGCAGGCTTTACTGCAAGCCCTGCGGCTGGCTCTATCGCGCAATCCTGGCGCGGATGCAAGCGGGGGCAACGATGCAGTTTGAGCGCCCGCACCACCAGCGCATTGCCCATGTGCTCAGCGCCCTCGACGGGGCCGTGCTGCGCCAGCATGGATGCCTGTTTGGCGGTGGCACCTGCATTGCATTGCGCTATGGCGAATACCGAGAATCGGTGAACATCGACTTTCTGGTGTCCGATGCCACAGGCTACCGGGAGCTGCGGCAATTGCTCACCGGCCCCAGCGGCCTGGCGGCCATCACGCACGCGCAGGCGATGCCGCTGGTGGGCTTGCGCGACATCCGGGCCGACCAATACGGAATACGCACGCAGGTGCAAATGGACGGGCACGGCATCAAGTTCGAGATCGTGCGCGAGGCCCGCATTGCGCTGGAGCCGCCGGGTGTGGACGACACGGTCTGCGGCATCGGCACCCTGACGCGCCTGGACCTGGCCACGTCCAAATTGCTGGCCAATTCAGACCGCCAGGCCGACGACGGCGTGTTCAGCCGCGATGTGATCGACCTGGCCATGATGGGCCTGCCTTTGCCCACGCTGCGGGCCGCATTGGTTAAGGCCGAGCTGGCCTATGGCGCATCCATTGCACGCGACTTGGGCAAGGCGATAGACCGGTTTCAAACCCGCACAGGCTGGCTGGAGCGCTGCATGCAGGCCATGGCCATGCAGTTGCCCAAGGCGGTGGTGTGGCAAAAAATAAAGGCTTTGCGGCGCATCGTGCCCAAGCCATAGAACCCCAAATCAGGTATTATCAACCCCAATATGGGTATTTCAAACCAGGCCACCCCACTCTCCCCCCTCGCAGACGCCCTGTTTCCCCGGGTCCGCCAGCGTGTGTTGGGCGTGCTGTTCGGCAACCCGGACCGGAGCTTTTACGCCAACGAGGTGATTGCGTTAGCGCAATCGGGCACCGGTGCGGTACAGCGCGAACTGGCAGGCCTGTCGGAGGCGGGCTTGCTCACCGTGCGCAAACAAGGCAACCAGAAACATTACCAGGCCAATGCCAACACACCGGTGTTTGCCGAACTGCGCGGGCTGGTGCTCAAAACCATGGGGTTGGCCGATGTGCTGCGGTCGGCACTTGCGCCCCTCAGCGCCCACATCACAGCCGCCTTTGTCTATGGCTCGGTGGCGCGGCAGCAAGACACCGCCCAGAGCGATGTCGATGTGATGGTGGTGAGCGACAACCTGGGCTACGGTGAACTATTTGGCGCACTCGAGGCCGCCACCGTGTCACTGGGCCGCACCGTCAACCCCACGCTGTACACGCCCGCCGACTGGGACAAACGGGTCCAGCAAGACAGCGCCTTTGTGGCCCGCGTGTGGCAGCAGCCCAAGATTTGGTTGATTGGCAGCGAGGAACAACTCCATGCACCCAGCACTTGAGAACCTCTGCGGCCCCGGCAAGCCGCTGAAAGTGGAAACGCCCGACGACAACGAGATCGCCGGTTTGCTGCGCACCGGGTTCGCGCGACTGCACGACGCAAAAAACACCGCATTGGCGCTGGAAAGCCGTTTCGACCTGGCCTACAACGCCGCGCATGCCTTGTGCCTGGCGGCGCTGCGGCGCGCGGGCTACCGGGCGGGCAACCGCTACATCGTCTTCCAGGTGCTGCCGCACACCCTGGGCCTGGGCCCCGAAGTGTGGCGGGTATTGGACAAATGCCACAACACCCGCAACCTGGGCGAATACGAAGGCATGCTCGACGTAGACGAACGCCTGGTTAAAGATTTGACAACCGCCACCGAGGCCGTTTCCAAGGCCCTGCAACGGCCACCCTTGCAATCCAGCCCCCCCGCCACGATGTGAATGTAATGACCGAATCCCTGCACATCGTCTGCCCCCATTGCCACACCACCAACCGGGTGCGCACCGACCAGCTTGGCAGCGCGCCCGATTGCGGTAGTTGCAAAAAGCCCCTGTTCACCGGTAAACCTGCCGACCTGGACGTAGCCGCGTTTGACAAGCATTTGCTGCGCAACCAGATTCCGCTGCTGGTCGACTTTTGGGCTCCGTGGTGCGGGCCGTGCAAGCAGATGGCACCCGCTTACGTGCAGGCCGCCGCCCAGCTGGAGCCGCGTTTTCGCGTGGCCAAGGTGGACACCGAGGCGCACCAAGCCTTGGGCGCGCGCTACCAGATCCGCAGCATCCCCACGCTGGCGCTGTTTGTGGGGGGCCGCGAGGTGGCCCGCCAGGCCGGTGCCATGGGCGCGGCCGACATCGTGCGCTGGGTGCAGCAGCACAGCCCGCGCTGAAACCCCTACTCCATTTTTCGATAACCTGGCCGGGGACGCTTTTTTCTCTGGCTGCTACCTTTCACGTTTTTCCACTCACCTTTTGACACCATGACACTATTTACCCCCCTGCAAGTCGGCTCCCTCACCCTGCCCAACCGCATTCTGTTGGCTCCACTCACGCGCACCCGCGCAGATGCAGGCCACATGCCCAACGCGCTGATGGCCGACTACTACAGCCAGCGCGCCACTGGCGGCCTGCTGATCACCGAGTGCACCATGGTGGCACCCGGCACCTCGGCCTTCATCAGCGAGCCCGGCATCTACAACGACGCGCAAATTGCGGCCTGGAAACAGGTGACCAGCGCGGTGCACGCCAAGGGTGGCCGCATCTTTATGCAGATCTGGCACGCGGGCCGCGCCGCCCACCCGGACATCAACGACGGCGTGCCCACCGTGTCGAGCAGCGCTACGGCGGTTGAGGGCGAGATCCACACCACCACCGGCAAGGTGCCCCATGCCGTGCCGCGCGCACTGAACGTGGACGAAATTCCAGCCATCGTGGCCGCGTTTGCCCAGGGCGCCAAGAACGCCATCGCCGCCGGTTTTGACGGTGTGGAAGTGCACGGTGCCAATGGCTACCTGATCGACCAGTTCCTGCGCGACACGCCCAACCAGCGCACCGACGGCTACGGCGGCTCGCTGGAGAACCGCGCCCGTTTCCTGTTCGAAGTGCTGGATGCCGTGACCGCCGCCATTGGCGCGGACAAGGTGGGCCTGCGCCTGTCGCCGCTGAACAGCTACAACAGCATGCAAGACAGCGACCCGCTGGCGTTCATCGGCTTTTTGGCCGACAAGCTCAATGCCTACAAGCTGGCCTATCTGCACGTGATGCGCGCCGACTTCTTCGGCGTGCAAAAGGGCGATGTGATGCCAGTAGCCCGCGCCAAATACAAGGGCGTGCTGGTGGGCAACATGGGCTACACCGCCGAAGAGGCCGAAGAGGCCATCGCCGCAGGCCAACTCGATGCCGTGGCCTTTGGCACGTCGTTCCTGGCCAACCCGGATCTACCCGAGCGCATCCAGCTCAAGGCCCCCCTGAACACGCCGGACCAAAGCACCTTCTACACCCCCGGTGCCAAGGGCTATACCGACTACCCCACGCTGCAAGGCTAATCGAGCAGACCCTCGATCACCTGCCAATGCGCCGGGTCCACCGGCGTGATCGACAGGCGGTTGCCCCGGCGCAGCACCTGCAGCTCGGCCAGGGCAGCGGTGGCGCGCAGCTCGGGCAGGGCCAGCAGCCGGGTCTTGCGCACCGCCTGCACGTCCAGCAGCAGCCAGCGCGGTGCGTCGGGTTGGCTGGCGGCATCAAAGTAGGGTGAAGCCGGGTCGAACTGCGTGGGGTCGGGCCGGGTGCCCGAGGCCACGCGGGCCAGGCCGGCAATGCCCGGCTCGGCGCAACTCGAGTGGTAGAACAGCACGCCATCGCCCGGCTGCATCTGGTCGCGCATGAAGTTGCGGGCCTGGTAGTTGCGCACCCCCACCCACGGCACGGTGCGGTCTGGCGCGGCCAGGGCGTCGTCGATGGAGCATTCGCTGGGTTCGGATTTCATCAACCAGTATTGGGGCATGGCGGGCTCGGGTGAAGACATGTACCTAGCTTACTCCTGTTTTCATAGCTGCTCACGCCCATTTAATAAGCGCCAGCGGCCAAAATCTCTTAAATTTGGGTACCGGCCTACGGGCTTCGGTTACCCTCCTGCATCTCCTACTCTTCGGACCACTTCCATGAAAAAACTCCACATCACCATCCAGCTCGAAATGTCTGTGCCCGACGACTGGGAGCTGGCCACCACCTCGGAAGACGGCCAGGTGCTGAAGCTGCCCAACGGCCAGTTCATGGACATGGCGATCGAGCCCATGTTTGCCACCGACCCCGAAGACACCTGGACCAGCACCGGCGACGACGATGTGCTCAACGACGTGCTCGACATGATCGATGCCGAAGACGTGACCTACCAGTTCGTCACGCACTGAGCACATGCCAACATTCATCGACTCGGGTGCACAGCGCCCCGAGCCATGAAAGTTGTTTCAAGGTAAGAACGCGGCGGTGTAGACCGCGCCTGCGGGTGTTTATCTGACACGCGGCAGCGGCCCCGGGGCTTGTAATGGAAGCCCGCCGCAGTCTTTTGCGGCCCCTACCGGAGCCCGCCATGCAAGCCACCCACACCGTACAAGCCACCATCACCGACCACGTCACCTTCACACCCGGTGACGGCGCGCCCATCGTCATCCCCAAGGGGCCGGTCGAAATCGAAGTCGCCTCTGAGAGCGCCACCCTGAGCTGGACGGCCGACAACGGCGCAGCCGGTGTGGCCGCCCTCACCCTCACGCAGTACAAAGAGTACGTACGCGACAAGAAAATCATCGTCGCACAGTAAGACCCTGAACACATTCCAAAGCCCGCAGCCGCGCAATTGCTATTTTTACAATAGCTGATTGCGCACTTTTCCATTGCGCCTGCGGCCTATTGCACCCAACCCACCTGCCCGCCCATATCGTTCCAAAACCGCGCAAATCCCCGCCATAATTACACCCAGTTACCGTCCTAAAACAGTCTGCGGGCATCGGTGCAAAGCACCTTATGGGAGATAGAGCATGCGCGAAGACGCCCCCAACAAAGAGCGCCTGGAGCTGGCACTGGAAGCCGCAGGGCTGGACCTGTGGGAAAACAACCTGCACACCGGCGAAGTCACCCGCAAGGCGCTGAAGACCTTCTTCGAACTGGGCTATACCGACGACGAGGTGGTGCACCATCTAGACCACCAGGTCGAATTCATCCACCCCGACGATCTGCCCATGATCCAGGCGGCGGTCGACGCACACCGGTCGGGTGGCACACCCGCGTACCGCTGCGAGTTTCGCTTGCTGGCCAAAAATGGCGACTGGGTGTGGTACGCCAACTACGGGCGCATCATGGACGCGGCCAGCGACGCGCCGGGCCAGCGCTTCATCGGCGTGACCTTCAACATCAACGACCGCAAGCGCAAAGAAGAAGAGATCGACCGGGCGAACCGCCAGTTGGCGGCACAGAACACCTTGCTGCAAGAGCTGAACACCGCGCTGGAGCTGCTGGCGGCCAACGACCCGCTCACCGGCTTGTCCAACCGCCGCACCCTGATGGAGCTGGGCGCCAAGGAATGCAAGCGC
>CAUPNM010000026.1:0-63954 GCA_963512645.1 uncultured Albidiferax sp.
GAGGCGGCGCGCCCTGGATCGGGATGGGATGCAAGGCGCAAACCGCAGACATAGCTTGTGCTATGGCGAGGATTTGCAACGCCGCAGACCGCCCGAGGCCAGGGATGCGCAGACCGCGAGGGACTTGTTCAGCGTTGCCTTTAGTCGGCGGCGGCGATTCCGTCCATGCGCAAGCCTTTGGGCAAGGGGAATTTGACCGTTTCCTCGATCCCCTCCATCTTGCGCACCGACACCGCGCCCAGGGCGCGGATGCGGTCGATGACCTGCTGCACCAGCACGTCGGGGGCGGAGGCACCGGCGGTCAGGCCGACGCGGGTTTTGCCTTCGAACCAGGCGGGGACCAGCTCTTCGGCGTTGTCCACCATGTAGGCGGGGGTGCCCAGCTTTTCGGCCAGCTCGCGCAGGCGGTTGCTGTTGGAGCTGGTGGGGCTGCCGACCACGATCACGATGTCCACCTGCGGGCTCATGATCTTGATGGCGTCTTGGCGGTTTTGCGTGGCGTAGCAGATGTCTTGCATCTTGGGCGCGCGGATCAGCGGGAAGCGGGCTTTCACGGCGGCCAGGATCTCGGCGGCATCGTCCACGCTCAGGGTGGTTTGCGTCACCACGGCCAGTTTGTCGGTCTGCAACGGCTGGGCGTGGGCCACGTCGGCCACGTCTTCCACCAGGTGGATGCCGCTTTCCAGTTGGCCCATGGTGCCTTCCACCTCGGGGTGGCCCTTGTGGCCGATCATGATGAACTCATAACCCTCTTTATGCAGCTTGGCCACTTCGACGTGCACCTTGGTGACCAGCGGGCAGGTGGCATCGAAAATCTGGAAACCCCGGTCGCGCGCCTCCTGCTGCACCGCCTGGCTCACGCCGTGGGCCGAGAACACCAGGGTCGCACCGGGCGGCACGTCGTCCAGCTCTTCGATAAAGATGGCACCGCGCGACTTCAGGTCGTTGACCACGTAGGTGTTGTGCACGATTTCGTGGCGCACGTAAATGGGGCGGCCAAACTTGGCCAGGGCCTTTTCGACAATCTCAATCGCCCGATCGACACCGGCGCAAAAGCCGCGCGGCTCAGCCAGGATGATTTCTTGCGGCGTGCTCATAAAACACCAATCAGTTGCACTTCAAACGTCACCGGCTGGCCGGCCAGCGGGTGGTTAAAGTCGAACAGCACCGCATCGGCACTGTCGCCATTGCCCACCTGCCGCACCGCCCCGGCGTAGCTGCCCAGACCGTCGGGCGTGGGGAACTGCACTACATCGCCCACGTGGTACTGCTCCAGCGGGTCGCCCATCTGGTTAAGCAGCTTGCGGGCCACCCACTGCTGCATCTCGGGCTGGCGCTCGCCAAAGGCCTCTCCGGCGGGGATGTCGAACGAGGTGCGCGTGCCCTCGGGCAGGCCCAGCAGACGCTGCTCCACGGCGGGCGAGAGCTGGCCGGTGCCCAACGACAGGGTGGCGGGCTTGTCGTTAAAGGTGTTGATGATGTCGCCCGTGGGGCCGCCCAGGCGGTAGTGCAGGGTCAGAAAAGAGCCGGGCTGGACGGTGGGGATAGAGGTAGAGGGCATTAGGAGTCTCGGTAAACTGGGCTCTATTGTAAAAGTGCCCCATGCCGCTCAAAGATTTACCCCCTGATGCCCGTCCGCGCGAAAAGCTTTTGGCGCGCGGCGCTGCGGCCCTGAGCGATGTGGAGCTGCTGGCGATCCTGCTGCGCACCGGCATCGCGGGCAAAGGCGTGCTGCAGATGGCGCAGGAGCTTTTGCAATTGCCGAGCAACGGCGGCTTTGACGGCATTGCCGGGCTGCTCCACGCTACGGCAGACGATCTCAAACGCATCAAGGGACTTGGCCCGGCCAAGCGGGCCGAAATCGTGGCCGTGCTGGAGCTGGCCCGCCGCGCCATGGCGCAAAAGCTGCAAGAGCGCACCGTGTTTAGCGACCCGCAGGCGCTCAAGCACTATGTTCAGCTGCATCTGGCGGGCAAGGCCCACGAGGTGTTTGCGGTATTGTTTTTGGATGCCAGCTTCCGGCTGCTGGCCATGGAAGAGCTGTTTCGCGGCACGCTCACGCAGACCAGCGTGTACCCGCGCGAAGTGGTGCTGCGCGCCCTGCACCACCAGGCCGCCAGCGTGGTGCTGGCGCACAACCACCCCAGCGGCTCGGTGCAGCCTTCGCCCGCCGACGAAGCCTTGACCCACAACCTGCGCGCCGCGCTGGCGCTGATCGACGTGCGGGTGCTGGACCACATCGTCGTGGCCACCGGTGAGGCGTTTTCCATGGCCGAAAAAGGCATGCTCTGATGAAGATCACCTCGCTGCAGGATCTGAAAAAGATCCAGAAATCCATCGCCGAGGCGGCAGCTATGGCTGAAGCCCAGCGCGTGGCCAAGCTGGAGGCCCAGCGCCGCCTGGCCGCGCAAAAGAACCTGTTTGTGCAGGCCGCAGGCGCCGTACACCGCCTGCCTGACAAACGCCAGGCGCTGCTGAAAAAGCAGCTGCCCGAGCCGATTGCCACGCAATTGCACCTGGACGAGCAGGCCGTGCTGGTGGAGGCCATCAGCGACGGCTTCGATGCCAGCAGCCTGCTGGAAACCGACGATTCGCTGAGTTACCGCCGCCCCGGCATCGGCATCGACGTGCTGCAGCGCCTGCGCAAGGGCGAGTGGGCCATCCAGCGCCAGCTCGACCTGCACGGCCTGCGCAGCGATGCGGCGCGCGATGCCTTGTCGGGCTTTATCCGCGACGCGCACAAGCAGGGCATCCGCTGCGTGCGTGTGGTGCACGGCAAGGGCCTGAGCTCGCCCGGCAAAACCCCGGTGCTCAAGGGCAAGGTACGCAACTGGCTGGTGCAAAAAAACGAGGTGCTGGCCTTTGTGCAGGCCCGGCCCATGGAAGGCGGTGCGGGGGCGCTGCTGGTGCTGTTGCAGCCCGGCTAAGGTGAAACAACTTTCATGGCCCGGGGTGCGCTGCACCCGCGGCCATGAAAGTTGGCTAACTTATAAGAAATAGGCCTCCAGCGCTTATTCCGTAAGCGCAAGCAGCTGCTATAACTATAGCAATCGGGTTTTAGGCCGAGATGCCCACCACCAGCGATGCGGCATAACCCGCGCTGGTGCTGCCGGTGACCGTGGCCATCTGGGTGCTGGTGCCGTCGCTGAACACGCCGTCCCTGGCAAAGCTGGTGGCGGCGAAATTGGCCACGCTGGTCGCATAGCCGGTGGTGGCGTAGACGGCGCTGCACACATCGGTGGGCAAGGCGATCTGCGAAGTGCGCACCTGGTCGCCCACGGGCGTGTTGCTGACGGCGGCGGCCAGGCTGGCGTACACCTCGAAGTGGATGTGCGGCATGCGCCCGCTGTAACAACCGGGGAAGCTGGTGGTAAAGGTGACGCTGCCGTTGCTGTCGGTCACCTGCACGCCGCGCAGGTAGTTTTCGGTGGGCAGGTCGTACATCGAGTATTTGCCGTCGCGGTCGCAATGCCACAGGTAAATGGCGTAGCCCGCCAGACTGGCGCAACTGGCGTTGGTGTTGACCAGGGTGAGCGTGACGGTCAGCACGATGCCGGCTGCCGTGGTGCTGGAGCTATTGATGCTGGAGCGGATGTCGCTGCGGTGAATGCCCGAGAGCAACAACGCGTTTTGCACGCTGCCGCTGGAGTTGCTGTTGGTGCCGTCGCCGGGGTAGGGGCCTGCGGTTTCGCTGTTGATGTTGGTGCAGCTTGTGACCGTGGTGGTGCCGGTAGTGGTGCCGGTAGTGGTGGTACCTGTGGTGGTCGTGGTCGTGGCGCTGTCACTGTCGCCGCCGCCGCAGGCCATCAAGCCCAGCGGGGCCACGCTGCCCACGGCCAGCCAGCGCAGCGCGCGGCGGCGCTCAGTGAGCATTTGGCCCAGGGTTTGCAGGTCGTGGCCGAGGCCATGCGCGTGGGGTTGGGATTGTTCCTTGGGCATTTTTTCTCCTGTCGTGGGTGGTTGATGGGGGTTGGTGTCTCAAGGTGCAAGGCGCACGGTACGCAATTGCAGCGTGCTGCCTTTGAGCAGCCCCTCGGCCTGCACCTGGCGGCCCACCAGGGTGTCGGGGCTTTGGGCAAAGTAGGTCTTGCTGTCCCAGGTGGCGGGGATGTCGCCCTGGGCGGTGCGCAGTACCAGGCTGCGGGTGCTGGTGTTGGCGCTGAGCACCTGGCCGCGGCGCTGCACCACCGCATCGGCGGCCACGTCCAGACTGCAAGTGACCTGGGTAGCGGTGACGGGCTGGCCGGGGGCCTGTGCCTGGCCTTCCACGCGCACCGACACATCGCTGGCTAGCGCCACGCTGCGGCAACTGCTGGCGATAGTGGCCGTTGCGGCCTGCACGTCCACGCCGCGCAGTGTGAAGCGCACGCTGCTGGCCGTCCAGTCGATCCCGCTGGTCACGCCCTTGAGCACTTTGGTGCCGCCCAGGTCGCCGTGGTCTGCACTGCCACTGCGGCAGGTGGCAGCGCTAGCCACCAGCTTGTTGCCCACGCGCTGCACCTGTAGGCTGACGAATTCGCCGCGCGCCAGGGCCGCGGTGTCAACCACCACGTCGGGCGCCAGTTGCACTGCCGTGCCCTGCACCACCAGCGTTCGGGCGACGGCGTCATACTGGGTGGCCAGACCGCTCAGGCGCAGCGACTGCTGGCTACCCAGTTCGGCTACAGCCGCCTCGGAGCGCAGCACGCGGCTGGCGATGACCGGGCTTGTGGACGCAGCGCTGGTCCACACCTGGACCACCTGGCCGTTGGCCAAGCCGGTGGGCAGCGCGCCCGACTGCACCCGGGTGCCTGCGGGCGCATTCAGCCGGAACCCATCGCCCGACAGGGACTGCACCACGCCGCCGAGCTGCACCGGGTCGGGCATGGCGGTGAGTTTTTCGATGCGGGTGGCCACCAGTACGTAGGCCGATTTGCTGCCGTCCCACACCCAGGTGCCAAAAACCTCCACCGGGTCGGCGCTGGCAATGGCGTGGGTGCTGCTGTAGCCCGCCAGCACGGTGGGGTCGCTGCGGGTGGAGTCCCCGGTGGTATTGACCACCCGTACCCACTGGCCCAGCACCTGCATCCAGCCGTGCACATCGGGCACGGCGCTGACGGGGCCTGCCAGTTGCGCCACCACGTCAATGGCCTGTGCGGTGTTGACGCTGTTGCCAACCTGGTAGGTCAAGCGCACGCGCTGGCCCAGTGCCACGTCGGTGTTGCGCAGCAGGCCGCTGGCGTCCTGGCGCTGCACGGTGGCGTTGGTGTCGGCGTACTCCACGCCGTCCACGATCACGCTGCCAAAGCCGCTGACGGTGCCGCTGGCCACGCCCGTGCCGCCGCTGCCCACGCCCGCCACGTCCTGGCCGCCGCCGCAGGCATCCAGCAACGCGGCCAGTACCAGTACGGCCAGTGCCATGGCGATGGAGTTGAACCAGCCGCGCCACATACCGGGCGGTTGTTGGGAAAGAGTTTGGGATTTGCGCATAGAGACTCTACTGGGGGGAGGTGGGGTCGGAGGTGGGGTCGGGTGTAGGGGTGGGGGTTTGCATAGGCGCGGTCAGGCAAAACATGCCCAGGCGGATGCGCTGGTCGCCTCCGGCGGGCTCGTCCTGCGCGCACAGGGGCACGGCGGCCTGCACCATGGCGGCCAGTACGTCGCGCCACAGGCTGTTGGCCAGTTGCTCCAGTTGCTGGGCCGAGGCGGCGCTCAGGCCGTCGGCAAACACGCTTTGTTCGAGGTAGGTTTTGCCGTCTCCGGCGCTGAGGTTGTGCACCCCGGCTTCGATGTGGTCGGCCACGCTGCCCGCCAGCAGGCGGCGCGACTCCTCCAGCGCCGGGTTGGGTACAAAGGCCTGGCGGCACAGGCGTACGTTGCCATCGGTCAGCTCGTCGGCCACGCCCAGGCGCAGCAGCTCCAGCAGCACGGCGCGGGGGTGTATGTCGGTGGAGACAGACCGGGCCAGGGCTTCAAACGACGGGGCTGGGCCGCTGAAAGGCAGGTGATCGGGCAGCTCGGTGGCCAGCCAGCGCGTCATCACCTGGCTGGCGGGTGTGGGTTTGCCCAGCTGGGCGCGTACGTCCACGGCACGGGCGGTTTGTCCCGACGCCCGCACGTCCTTGCGGTGCACGCCCGATAGCAGGCTGATGGCCGAGTCGGTCTGCTTGGCCCCGGTGCGGGCCAGCTCGGCGCGCGCCGCCTCCAGAAACACCGGCTTCAGCGCCGCCGTCAAATCGGTATACCCTACCCCCGAACGTAGCAGCCACACCACTAGCGGCTGCAGCATGGCCAGCACTTGGGTGAGCACCGGCTGGCCGGGGGATGGAATGGGGGTTTCGGACATGTTTAGAGTTTATATGGGAATATTTCCCATATTTTAACAAACATGTATCTGGATGTTTTTTGCTATTGATTCAGTAGCTTCTCTCGCTGATGGATAGGGCGCAGGAGGCCTTTTAGGGACCGATCCGTTACCGCAAATCTCCTGCCGCCACCCAACACCCTTGCGCCGCGCTTTGCGAACCACGCTCCAGCATCGCCATCACCTGGCGCACCTGCTGTGGCGGCACCGGGGCGGCGCTGGCCTGGCCCAGCAGGTAGTCGCGCACACCGGCGTAGTACTGCAGGTAGTTGCCGGGCGTGTCGGGAGTGGTGGTGGCGATCTGCTGGCCATCGACGACGCGCAGCAGTTGGCCGGGTAGCGGGTCGCCGCCCCAGTCACCCAGGTCGGCTAGCTGCGGACGCGCTCCGCCCTTGAGCGTGTCTTCTTGCGTGTCCAGCCCGAACTTGGTGAACGAGCCGCCCGTGCCGTGCAGCACAAAACGCGGCCCGCTGGCGGCCACACAAGAGCTGGCGTGCAGCAGCACGCGCAGGCCGGGGTAGGTGGAGGGGTAACGCAACTGGGCGTGGAAGTAGTCGTTGGTTTGCGTGCCTTCGCGCTGGCGGGCCAGGTCGAGCAGCAGGCCGTCGGGCACGCCAAAGAGCTGCAGGGCCTGGTCGACCAGGTGCGCGCCCAGGTCCATCCACAGATCCGACCCGGGAATGTCTTGCTCGCGCCAGCGGCCGGGGATGACCTGGCGGAAGCGGTCAAAGTGCGACTCAAAATGCGTGATGCGCCCCAGTTGCCCGCTGGCCAGCACCTGCTGCAGCAGGAAAAAGTCGCCGTCATAACGGCGGTTCTGGTAGACGGTGAGCATGCGATTTTTTTGTGCGGCCACGGCCAGCAAATCCTCGGTCTCGGCCAGGGTCACGGTGCAGGGTTTGTCCACCACCACGTGCTTGCCCGCCAGCAGCGCGGCGCGGGCCAGGGCGTGGTGGCTGGCGTTGCTGGTGGCAATGACCACCAGGTCGATGGCCGGGTCGGCAAACGCGGCCTCGGGGGTGGGCACCACGCGTACCTCTGGCCAGTCGGCGCGCACCGCCTCGGGTTTGCTGGAGCAGATGCAGGCCAACTCCAGGCCGGGCACGCCATCGATCAGCGGCGCATGGAAGACGCGGCCTGCCAGGCCGTAGCCGATGACGGCGACGCGGATGGGGGCGGTGGGAGCATGGGTGTGTGGCATGGCTTGTTGGGGAATGTCTGTAGCCCCAGCGTACACCACCGCCCGCTCACTGCGTCGCTTTGTGCCAGGCTTTCAGGTAGGCCGGTACCTTGTCGGCGGGCATGGCCGGGCTGTAGAGCCAGCCCTGGAAAAAGTCGCAGCCCAGGGCTTGCAGCATGTCGCGCTGGTCGGCTTGTTCGACGAATTCGGCCACCACGTACACGCCCTGGGAATGGCCCAGGCGGCAGACGCAGCGGATGATGTCCTGGTCGACCGGGTTGCGCACCACATCGCGGGTGAGCACGCCATCGAGCTTGATGGCGTGGACCTTGAAGCGGTGCATGTACAGCAGCGAGGTGCAGCCCATGCCGAAGTCGTCCATCGACAGCGACAAACCCATGGCCTGCAGGTCGGCCAGGGTTTTGTCGGCCTGGGCGGTGTTGGCCAGGGTGCGGCCTTCGGTGATCTCGATGTCGATGTTTTTACTCTGGATGCCGTGGGTGTGCATGGCATCGGCCACGGTTTGCGCCCAGGTGTCGGACCGCAGCTGCACCGGTGACATGTTGAGCGACACAGTGAAGTCCGGGTGTCCGGTCAGGCCCGCCTTTTGCCACACCGCCAGGTCTTCGCACACCCGCTGCACCACCCAGGCCCCGATGTGGTGGATCAGGTCGCACTCTTCGGCCACGTTGATCAGGGCCGCAGTGGGTACCGGGCCGTGGCTGGCGTGGGTCCAGCGCAGCAGCGACTCCAGCCCCACCACCCGGCCCTGGGCATCGTGCTGGGGTTGGTAGGCCAGGGTGACGCGGGACGAACCCAGGTCGGCCTGGAAATCACGCACCAGGCAGCGGGCCACTTCGCCCACCGCATCCGCCCGCTCCAGGGCCCCGCTCTGGGCCTCTACCTCGGGGGACATCAGCACGTCCAGCGCCGACTTGAAAAACGCCTGGTTGCGCTGCATGCGCGCCTGTTCCAGCTGGCGCACAAACGGGGCGTACACCAGGGTGCTACAGAGCAAACACAGGGCCTGCACGGCCACGCCGCTCCAGCCGCCGGTCATCAGGTAGCCGGAGATGAACACCGGCGTGGACCAGATCACCGGCTGGCCATTCAGCGGCATGCCAAACACCGCATAGGCCAGGGTGGCGATCAGGCAATTGAGCAGCGGCGCGGCGATGAAGGGCACCAGCAGCGCGCGGCTGAGCACCAGCGGGATGCCGAACAGCAGCAGCTCGTTCATGTTCAGCAGGGCAGGCAGCACCGAGTACCAGGCCAGCCGCCGCAACGAGGCATCTTTGCCCTGGGTGATGCAGTAGAGGATGAGCCCCCAGGTGGCACCCGCCCCGCCGTTGTGCACAAAGGTGTTGAGGAACATCAACGAGATCAGGCTGTCGGAATGCAGGGTGGTCGCGGGTGCCACCAGGCCCGACGCGCTGGACACCGCGTACAGATACTGCCCGCCGTTGATGCCCACCAGCCACAGCAACTGGTTGAGCAGCACCATGCCAAAGTTGAGTACGTCCCCGTTGGGCCCCAGCTGCAAAAACCAGTCCCACCCCTGGCCCCACAGCGGGCCGACCACCGCGTCGGACAGGACCCGCCACAGCCCGTGGCCCAGCCACACCGCCAGCAGCGTCAGGGCCGCCGTGCCGGTCATGTGCAGGGCACTTTGCAATGAAATGCCGCCATCCACCCCGGCCATGGTGGTGTGGCTGGGCAGCCAGCGGCCCAGCAGGCGCATCAGCTCGGCGGCGGCCACGCCCACCAGGATGCTCTGGAATGCGCTGGCATAGCCCAGCACCTGGAAGTCGGGCGGGTCGCGCAACACCACTAGCAAAAAGGCGCTGGCCGCCACCGCTGCCACGGTGATGGTGGAGCGCTCGACGCGCCGGTCCTGGACGTGGCCCAGGGTGGTGGTGCGCGCGGCGATGACCATCGCCCCCATCAAGCCCATCACACCCATCGTGGCGTAATACAGCTGCATGGCCACGACGTGCCAGCCCGGGCCAAACTGCGCGTCCATCCATTGCACATACGGGGGGTAAGGAATTTGCGCCACGGTATTGCCCATGACCCCCAGCACCGTGACCGGCAGCAGTGCTACATAGGCCTCGCGGATCGCCTGCAACCACAGGCGCAGGCGGCGCTTCAGGGCCTGGGACCCGACCGCCATACCCTCCCGCCGCTCCCCTCCAGTGCCATGCGTTTCCATGCGCTGTACCCCCCAAGTTGTAACAACTTTAGCCCATGGGCACCATGCCTCTGCATACAAAAAGAGAAACCTATCTGTGTCAACGCGGCGCAGGCTGGGGAGGCGGGCCGGGCGGTCCCGCCAAGCGCTGGGCCGAGCGCTGCATCAACGCCTGCAGCGTGGCCATGCGGGCCGGATCGACCGGCTGCGGGGTGTTGCTGCCGGGCGGGGTGACCGATTCCATCGCCTGCATTTCGACCATCCAGGCGGCCTGTTGCCGCACCGCGTGCAGCAGCGCGTTGCGCGGGTCGTTGGGGGGCAGCCAGGCGGCGGCCAGCTCGGCCTGCGCCTTGCGGAAGGCGGGTGCGTGCACGCTGCGGCTGCGGTCGTCGGCCTGCTGCGCGGTCAGCTTGCCCGCCCGTTGCCATTGCGACTCTATGGCCAGCTGCCGCATAGCGGCATGGAAGCTGCGCATGCCCTGCTCGAAAGCCGCAGCACCCGTGTACTTGCGCTGAAAATCCACCGCTGCCGGCGGCGCCAGCAGCACCAGGCCGCCCGCCAGCGTGGCCATGGCCGCCACGGCCAGCAGGGCCCGCCGCCGCGCCTGCGCGCGCGCGTGCAGCGGGTCGGGCCGCAACGGCAGGATGCACGCCACCAGCGCCCCGGCCAGCAGCCCGCCCACATGGGCGGCGTTGTCTACCCCTGCCTGCAAGAACCCCTGCGCCAGCGAAAACAGCACAAAAAAGCCGATGCCCCGCTGCGTCTGTTTGCCAAACAGCCGGGGCATGCTGTCGCGGTGGCGCAGCACGGCCACCAGCACCAAGCCCGCCAGCCCGAACACCGCGCCCGAAGCCCCGACCGAGACCGTTTGCTGGGCCGAAAAATGCAGGCTCAGCGCGCTCCCGGCCAGGGCCGACCCCAGGTACACGGCCAGATAGATCCGGTGGCCGTAGATCCGCTCGGCGGTCTGGCCGATGGCCCACAGGCCCAGCATGTTCATCACCAGGTGCACGATGCCGCTGTGCACAAAGGTGGCCGTCAGCAGCCGCCACACCTGGCCGCGCTGCACCTCGGACGCGGCGTTGCCACCCCAGTGCAGCAGAATTTCGGCCGGGGGCGAGAACGCATCCACCCCCCGGGACACCATCAGCACCCACACCGCCACATTCAGCACGATCAGCCCGTACGTCACCCAGGTCTGGGGGGCCAGGGCGTGCAGCCAGTTCTGGAGCTGGCGCTCTTCGCCTGCGGCAGAAGGGGTGGGCTGCAAGCGCGGCACGCTCACACGCCCTGGTTGCGCATCCAGTCGGCGGTCTGGAAAAAGCTGTCGCGCAGCCGGGCACGCAGGGCCGCATCCACACCGGTCTCGCCCATGGCCTGGTCCATGCAGGCCAGCCACTGGTCGCGCTCCAGAATGCCGATCTTGAACGGCATATGCCGGGCGCGCAGGCGTGGGTGGCCAAACTGCTCGGTGTAGTACTGCGGCCCGCCCAGCCAGCCGCACAAAAACCAGAACAGCCGCTGCCGCGCGTTCTCCAGCTCCGGCCCGTGGGCCGCCCGCAGCGCGGCATAGCCGGGCTCCAGCTCCATCAGGTCGTAAAACCGGTCTACCAGCGCCCGCACCGGGGCTTCGCCACCGATCCATTCAAACGGGGTGGCAGCGGGGGGCTTTTCTTGGATTTGCATGGGAGACCACAATGTATAAAAAATACCGTGTTTGCGCCGATCGAATGGGCGCAAGCAGCTATTAAAAAAAGAGCATGCAAGCGGCGGGGCCTGCACCAGCATGCAGTGTACGGGCCGCATGCGCCAAAGAAAAAAATGCCCGCCGTGGTGTTATCCACGGCGGGCATTTTATAAAGAAATCGGCCTCTATCGCCCATTCCATCGGCACAGGCAGCTACTTAAATAATAGCAAGCTGCCCCCGCCCGACCGTCTTCAAGGGCGGTAGGTGTACACCGCCTGCTTGTTGCTGCCATCGAGTATCCGGTAGGCCAAACCCACCTCGCGGTAGCCGCTGTAGGGCGCACCATCCACCATGTAAAGGCCGCTCAACTGGGTGAACGTGGTGCCCGCCAGCGGTGTGGCATTGATGCTACTGCTGCCCGGCGCAAAAGCCGTGGTGTTGTCGTAGCCGCCATCGGTCTGGCTGACCCAGAGGTTGCGCACTTGCTCGGCCACCGGGTTGACCGTCCAGTCCACCAGCAGGCTGGTTTGCGCACCATTCAAGTTCGCGTTGGTGGGGTCCAGCGCAGCGCGGGTAGCCGCGCCGATGCCATGCCACTGCATGTTGACGCCTTGGGTGGCGTCCACCAGGTCGGACAGCAGGGTGCGGGTCTCGGTTTTGTAGAGGTTGGTGCCGTTGTACAGGTTGAAGGTGTACACCGCCCCTTTGGTGGGGCGGGTGCCAGAGCCTGCCTCCCCGTTGTACGAGCCGTCAATGCCGTAATAGGAAGCCCATTGGAAGCTGTTGTTGTTGTCCAGATCAGAGTTGCTCGCTTGGTAGCGGGGATTAGGGCGGTAGGTGGTGGCATCGCTGCCACTGACACCTTGGGTTCTGGACATCCAGAAGCTGCTGCATCCAGTGCAGACCGGCTCCAGATAGGAGATATCGGGCTCTGGTTCTGCACTGCGCAGGGTGGATAGCGTGAACTGCGACGAATTGGTGGCCCGGTAGTACCACAAGCCGTCATCAGGCAAGCCGGGCCCGGTGACGCGCACTGTGTCAAACGCGCTGGCATTCGGCGCAGTTGATCGGGCATCGATATAGATCGACAAGCCATTACGGAAGTTGCTGCGGGTATTGGGGGCAAAGTTTTCGGTGCGCCGGATGTCGGTCTTGATACTCAGGTCCACATCCCACTGGTTCCCGCCGATCCACCATTCGCTGGGGCGTGCCGTGGTGCTGGAGCCTGCAAACCTGCGCACCAGGGTGATCTGGTTGCCGGGGTTGCCAGCGTTGTCCACGTATTTGATGTTGATGTTGGCCCGGTCCCGCGCGTGGGTGGCATCGGCCGGGTAGAAGGCCATGATTTCGGGCACGCTGAACTTGGCGCCGGTCATCGCATCGTTGCTCAGCAGCCGGTAAAACCAGCTTGAATAGCTATAGCCGTTGTGCTTGAAGGCTGCCGCGCCACTGGGCTTGTCGGCCTCGGTTACCGCGCTGCTGCAGGCGGCGGCCACGGCGGTGATGTCGCCGTTCACC
Source organism: uncultured Albidiferax sp. (assembly GCA_963512645.1). Taxonomy (GTDB): domain Bacteria; phylum Pseudomonadota; class Gammaproteobacteria; order Burkholderiales; family Burkholderiaceae_C; genus Rhodoferax_B. The sequence goes on from CAUPNM010000026.1 coordinate 12,921, forward strand.
ATGGTCACGCGCTGTGCCACCGGCAAGGCATAACACTGGGTCCACGACAGGGCAATGAGCTGCATGGCTTTGGCCAGGTCGGCCACGTTGGTCACCGGTGCCGCCACGGGGGTGCCCGTGGCGGTCGCCGTGGCCAGTACCACCGGGGTGGGGTCGGCCAGGGTGCTTAACGCCAGCGCGTTGGTGGCGGTGCGGGTGATCTTCAGCACGTCCAGCACCTGGTCGGCGGTGTTGCCGGTCTGGTCGGCGGTGGCGGCGGTGATGCTGGTGGTGAACGGGTCGTAGCCCGCAGGCATGCCGATCGCCGCCAGCACCGGTGCGATCTGCGCCAGCACATTCGCCTGGATGGCCGCCAGGCTGGCGGCCACGTACTTGGTCTTGTCGGCCACCACACCCAGCGCATCGCCACCGTTGAGTTGCGCCACGATGGCGGTGGTCAGCGGGGTCACGTTCACCGTCAGCGGCGTGCCCGCGGCCGGGGTGGTGGTGGCGATGCTGACCATGGGCGGGTTGTTGCCGCTGGGGTCGGTCACCACGATGAAGAACGGCGCGGCCTCACCCGTTTTGAGGGTGCAGGTATAGCTGCCCAGCGCGGTGGTGGTGATGGGGGCTTCCACACAGGGCGCGCTGCCCGCCGTGTTGCTGATGGCCACCGCCGCATTGCCCAGCGCCGCGCCGGTGGCCGCCGTGCCGGTGATTTGCGCTGTGGCCACCGGCACCACAGGGGTTACGGGCGTGGCGGCGGTGCCGCCATCCCCTCCGCATCCGCCCAGAAACGCAACACCGATACAAGCCGCCAGGGCAGAAAGTCGATACAAACCGGATGCCATGGAAATCTCCTTGAAGTAGGTGGTGGCAGTCTGGCGGCTGGGGGGAAATGGCACATCCTCTGAATAGGGGATAGACATCTTGCCGGAGGTTTTAACAGTGAAACCTGCCCTCGGCGCTTATTTCATAGGCACAGCAAGCTACTAAAATAATAGCAATACAATGTTTGCATACAGCACCCAGATATCCCAAAGGACTCCGTTATGACCCAACCCATCCCGGAGCTGCCTGAGCCGGGCGCTCCCGTCCCTGGCCCTGCCGTGGAGCCAGACCGCTCGCGCCGCGTGGTGCTGCAACTGCCGGTGGATGTGCGCAGCTTTTCGCTGGGGCTGTTGGCCCTGCTGGCCAGCATCTACACCCTGCACTGGGCGGCGGCGGTGTTTGTTCCGGTTTTGGTGGGCATTCTGTCCAGCTACGCCTTGTCGCCGGTGGTGGACTGGTTGCACGCACGCCGGGTGCCACGGGCCCTGGGGGCGGGGGTGTTGCTGCTGGGCATCCTCAGCGGCGTGGGCGGGCTGGCGTATTCGTTGGCCGATGACGCCAGCAAACTGGTCGAGCAATTGCCCGCCGCCACCCAGAAGTTACGCAGCGCCATGCGCACCTTGCCCGGCGCGCCGCGCAACACCTTGACCACGGTGCAGCAAGCCGCCTCGCACCTGGAGCAGGCCGCCGAGGAAACCAGCCGCTCCGTGCCCACCGGGCCGGGCGTGCAACGGGTGCAGATCGTCAAGCCCCGGTTTGACATCCGCAACTACGTGTGGGACGGCAGCCTGGGCATCGTGGGCCTGTTGGGGCAGCTGGGTACGGTGTCGCTGATCACTTTTTTCCTGATGGCCTCGGGCGACAGCTTTCGGCGCAAGCTGGTCAAGCTGACCGGCCCCACGCTCAGCCGCAAAAGGATCACCCTGCAGGCGCTGAACCAGATCAACGAACAGATCCAGCGCTACATGCTGGTGCAGTTGTTCACCAGCGCCCTGGTGGGTGTGCTCACCTGGCTGTGTTTTCTGGCGCTGGGCCTGGAGCAGGCGGCGGTGTGGGGCATTGCCGCCGGCGTGCTGAACCTGGTGCCCTACCTGGGCAGCGTGGTGGTTGCGGCGGGCTCGGCGATGGTGGCGTTTTTGCAGTTTGGTTCGCTGGAGATGGTGCTGCTGGTGAGCGGCGGCTCCCTGGTGATCCACGCCATCGTCGGCTTCTTGCTGACGCCCTGGCTGACCAGCCGCGCCAACCAGATGAACCCGGTGGCGGTGTTTGTGGGCATGCTGGCCTGGGGCTGGCTCTGGGGCCTGTGGGGTCTGCTGCTGGGCGTGCCCATCTTGGTGGCGGTGAAGGCGGTGTGCGACCGTGTTGACGACCTGAAACCGGTGGGGGAGTTTCTGGGGAATTAAGGGAAAAAAGTGCCGCTAGCGCTCATTCCATAAGCACGAGCAGCTACTAAAAATATAGTATTTTCCCCGGGGTATTTCAGGCGCGTGGGTCGCCCCCCTGGGCACCAAAAGGCCGGGGGAACAGCGTGGCCTGGCTGCGGTCGCGCAGGCGGTAGGCCACGGCGGGTCGACCCTGCGCGCCGGGCAGCAGGCCCGCCTCTTCCATGAACTGGCCGTCTAGCATGCGTTTGCGAAACGCGCTTTTGTCGACGGGCCGCGCCAGCACCGCCTCGAAGCTGCGCTGCAGCGCGGGCAGGGTGAAGGGCTCGTCCAGCAAAAAGGCGGGCAACGAGGTGTATTCCACCTTGCTGCGCAGCCGCGCCAGGGCGGCGGCCAGCAGCGTGTGGTGGTCAAACGCCAATGGCAGATCCAGCGCCGTATCCACATCCCACCACTGCGCCGCCCCTGCGTTTGCATCCGTTTCCAGCCGCACCGCCGCCGCCGGAATCAGCGCGTAAAAACAGTGCGTGGCCGACCAGCCCCGGGGGTCGCGGGTGGCACTGCCCCAGCTGCCCAACTGCTCCAGGTAGGGCGTGGCGATGCCGGTTTTGTCCCGCAGCTTGCGCAGCGCGCAGTCCAGCAGCGTGGCATCGCGGTGCACATCCACAAAGCCGCCCGGCAGCGCCCAGTGGTGGGCAAACGGCTCGTCCGCCACATCCGCCGAACCCGGGCGGCGCACCAGCAGCACCTGCAGGGCATCGTCGCGCAGCGTGAAAATCACCACGTCCACGGTGACCAGGGGCCGGGGAAAGTCGGTGGTAGCGGGGGGCTTTTTCGGCATGGTGCGTGGCGTTCTGGATATTTAGTTGCACTATACAACTCAATTTGTTGTACAGTGCAACTTACTCCTTTTCAAACCACTTGTATGGACTTCCTCACCCCCCTGACCCAACCGGTTGTCACCCTCGCCAACATGCCCATGTCGGTAGGCGACATGCTGGGCTTTGCCTCCGGCGTGCTGTGCGTGTGGCTGACGGCGCGGGCGCATATCTGGAACTTCCCCGTCGGCATCCTGAGCAGCGCGGTGCTGGGCCTGGTGTTTTTGCAGCAGCGGTTGTTTGCCGATGCGGCTTTGCAGATCGTGTTTATCGTGCTGTCGGCCCGGGGCTGGGTGCAGTGGCTGCGCCCACCACAGGCACAGCACACGGCAGTGTTTGCCTCCACCAGCCTGCGCGAGCAGTGTGTGTTGCTGGCGGTGGCGGCGGTGACCACGCTGCTGCTGTGGCAAGTCTTGCTGTGGCTCAAGGGCGCGGCCCCGCCGGTGGACGCGTTGCTCACCGCGCTGAGCCTGTGCGCCCAGTGGCAGCTGAACCGGCGGCAAACCTCCAGCTGGGCCTGGTGGATTGCGGTGGACCTGGTGGCGATTCCGCTGTACTGGAGCCGGGGCCTGCCGCTGATTGCGGGCCTGTCGCTGGTGTTTTTGCTGATCTGCCTGCGTGGCTGGTGGAACTGGCGCACGCCAACACCCCCGCTGATGGCCGGAGCCGCCGCATGAGCCGGGTGCCTTACCAACACGGCCTGGTGATCGGCAAGTTCTACCCGCCGCACCTTGGGCACATCTACCTTATCTGCACAGCGGCCGCGCATTGCCAACAGGTCACCGTGGGCGTGCTGGGCTCCAGCGTGGAGACCATCACCATCGCCCAGCGCGTGGCCTGGCTGCGCGAGACTTTTGCCGATGCGCCGCAGGTGCGCATCGTCGGCGCGCTGGACGACGTGCCCATCGACTACACCAGCCCCGCCATCTGGGCTGCCCACGTGGCCGTCATGCGCCAGGCGGTGCAAGCGGCAGACCACAGCTTTGGCAGCGCCCCCTCCGTGGATGCGGTGTTCACCTCTGAGCCCTACGGCCAGGAACTGGCACGCCAATTTGGCAGCGCCCATGTGTGCCTGGACCAAAGCCGCGCCCTGTACCCGGTGTCGGGCACCGCCGTGCGGGCCGACCCGGTGGCGCAATGGGCCATGCTGCCGCCCGCCGTACAGGCCGGGTTGGCGCTGCGTGTGGTGGTGCTGGGGGCGGAATCCACCGGCACCACGACCTTGTCGCGCGACCTGGCCACGGCCCTGCGCCAACGCGGCGGCGTGTGGGCGCACACCGCCTGGGTGGCCGAGTATGGCCGCGAGTACAGCCACAACCTGCTGGCCCTGGCGCGCGCCACCAACCCGGCGGCGGGCGTGGCCGATATCGATTGGCAGCCCAGCGATTTCAGCGCCGTAGCCATCGCCCAATGCCGCCTGGAAGAGCAGGCCGCCCGCCATGGCGGCCCGGTGCTGGTGTGCGACACCGATGCCTTCGCCACCCGCCTGTGGCACGAGCGGTATGTGGGTGGCCCCAGTGCCGACGTAGCCGCCATCGCCGCCGCCATGCCGCCGCGTTGCCTGTACCTGCTGACCAGCGACGTGGGCGTGGATTTTGAAGACGACGGCCTGCGCGACGGTGCCCACTTGCGCGGCTGGATGACAGGGCGCTTTCGCGAGCTGCTGGGCACGCAAGCCGTGCCCTGGGTAGAACTGACCGGCACCCCCGCCGAGCGCTGCCGCCAGGCGCTGGAGGCGGTGGATACCTGTGTGGCCCAGGCATGGCAGTTTGCCAAGCCTTTATAAGAAATAAGCCTCCAGCGCTTATTCCATAAGCATGGGCAGCTACCAATAAAATAGCGCTATGCCGTAGCCCGCCGCAGCGTCTCCACCACCGGTCGGCGCAGCACGTCGCGCAGCCCCCACCAGCCTGCGGCCAGGGCCAGCAGGGCACCGGCGATGGCGCCGAACACGGGCACCCACAGGGAGCCGTGCCACTCGAACTCGAACACAAAACGGGTCAGCGCCCAGCCCACGGCCACGGCCACGATGCTGGCCAAGAAGCCCGCCAGCAGGCCCACACCCGCCAGCTCGGCGCGCTGCACCTGGCGCAGCAGGCTGCCGGGCGCGCCCAAGGCGCGCATGATGGCGAATTCGCGGGCCCGCTCTTCGCGGGTGGCGGTGATGGCGGCAAACAGCACCACCAGCCCGGCGGCCAGGGTGAAGCCGAACAGGAATTCCACCGCGCGGATCACCTGGTCCAGCACGCGCTGCAACTGGCCCAGGGTGCTGCTCAGGTCCACCGCGGTGATGTTGGGGAATTGGCGCACCAGGGTGTTGTCAAAGCCCTTGGTGGCCGGGGCCTTGAACGCGCCCAGGTAGGTGATGGGCACCTCTGGCATCTGGCTGACCGGATAAATCACGAAGAAGTTGGCCCGCATCGAGCCCCAGTCCACCTTGCGCAGCGAGGTGATCTTGGCATCGGTCTGCGCCCCGCCGATGTCGAAACGCAGGCTGTCACCCATTTTCAGCTTCAAGGTTTCGGCAATGCCCTCTTCGACGCTGATGGCCCCGGCTTCTTCGGCCGTCCAGTGGCCTGCCACCAGCGGGTTGTGCGGTGGGCGGGTGGCGCTGTGGGACAGGTTGAATTCGCGGTCCAGCAGGCGCTTGGCGCGGTCGTCCTCGTAGTTCTCGGGGGCCACCGCCTTGCCGTTGATGGCTACCAGGCGGCCCCGGAACATGGGGTACCAGTCGTAGTTTTTCACGCCTGCGTTGGCCAGGTTGGCCTGGAAATCGGCCGCCTGGTCGGGCATGACGTTGATGACAAAACGGTCGGGCGCGTCGGGCGGCGTGGCCTGGCGCCAACTCTGAATCAAATCGGTGCGCAGCAGCACCAGCAGAATCAGCGCCAGCAGGCCCACGGCCAGCGCGCTGATCTGCACCACGGCGTAGGCGGGTCTGGCAGATACCTGGCGCGTGGCCAGCACCAGCCAGCGCGGGGCGGTGGCCTCGTTCACGCTGCGGCGCAGCAGCTTCACCGCCACCCAGCCCAGGCCCGCAAACACCAGCACGGCGGCGGCAAACCCGCCCACCGCAATCAGGCCCAGTTTGATGTCGCTGCTGGCCGCCAGCAGCAGTGCGGCAAAGCCCAGCACGCCCAGGCCCAGCACGCCGATGGAGGTGGGCTTGAGGCCGCCCACGTCACGGCGGATCACCCGCAATGGCGGCACGGCGGCCAGTTGCAGCACCGGCGGCAGGCCAAAGGCGAACAGCAGCGTCAGCCCCATGCCCATGCCCAAAGCGGCAGGCCACCAGGTGGCGGCGGGCAGGCTGGCATCCACCAGGCCCGCCAGCAGCAGCACAAACAGGTAATGCACGCCAAAGCCGATCGCCAGCCCCAGCGCGCTGGCAAAGATGCCGACCAGCGCAAACTCAAACGCGTAGCTCAGCGCAATGGTGCGCTGGCCCAGGCCCAGCACGCGCAGCATGGCGCAGTCGTCCAGGTGGTTGGCCGCAAAGCCGCGCGCGGCCAGGGCCACGGCCACGGCGCTGAGCAGGGCCGAGAGCAGGGCCACCAGGTTGAGGAACTTGTTGGCCCGGTCCAGGGTTTGGCGCATTTCGGGGCGGCCACTCTCCAGCGACTCGATACGCACGCCCCGGGTGTCGGGCTTTTTGACTTCTTCGGTAGCCCACTGCACGTAACGCTGCACGGCGGGGTCGGCCCCGGCCACGGCAAAACGGTAGTTGATGCGGCTGGCGGGCTGGACCAGGGCGGTGGCGGCCATGTCGCTCTGGTTGAGCATGGCGCGGGGCGAGAAATTCAGGAAACCACCGCCCCGGTCGGGCTCAATCGCGATGGTTTGGGTGATGCGCAAACGGCTGTCGCCCAGCAGCAGGCTGTCGCCGATGGCCAGGCCCAGCGCGTCGAGCAGCGAGGCATCGACCCACACCGTGCCGGGCGCGGGGATGTCGCGGGTGGGGCGCGGCGTGGCACCGGGTGTGTCGGTTATCTGCAGGCTACCGCGCAGCGGGTAGCCGGGCACCACGGCTTTGAGCGCCACCAGTTTGCTGGCGCCGCCCTGCGCGTCATCCGCGCGCGCCATGGTGGCCAGGGTCAGGGTGCCCACGGTTTGCAGGCCCTGCGCCTGCGCCTGCGCCAAAAAGGCGGCGGGCGTGGGGTTGTCGCTGGAGACTACGGCGTCGCCGCCCAGCAGTTGGCGCGCATCGCGCTGCAGGCCGCCTTGCAGCCGGTCGGCAAAAAAGCCTACGGCGCTGAGTGCGGCCACGGCCAGGGTGACGGCCACGATGAGCAGGCGCAGTTCGCCAGAGCGCAGGTCGCGCCAGAGGGTGCGCCAGCCAAGGCGCCAGAAAGGAGTTTGCATGGGGCCGTACCTTAGTCGATTTCGCATCGACCCCGGAGTTTGTCGGCTATAGGGCGGTAGCCGCTTGCCGAAGGTGTGCTCAGGCCTGGATGGGGACCGCCGCGTGCACATCGGCGGCAAACGCGTAACCGGCGCGGCCCCGCTCCTTGGCGCCGTACATGGCCAGGTCTGCGGCATGCATCAAGCCGCCCAGATCTTCGCCATCGACGGGATAGCAGGCAATACCGATGCTGGCACCCACTTTGAGCCCTATGCCGTTAAAAATCACGGGCTGGGAGACCAGCCGCACCAGGCGCTGGGCATGGGTGGCCAGGGCCTCGGTGCTGGGCACATCCGACAGCAGCACCACAAACTCGTCGCCCCCCAGGCGCGCCACGATGCCCTGCGCGCGCGCATCGGCCAGCAACCGCCGCGCCACCGTCACCAGCACCTTGTCGCCAGCCGCATGGCCGTAGGCATCATTGACGGGTTTGAAACGGTCCAGGTCAATCAACAGCAATGCGGCCTGCCCGCCCTGGGCCAGCACGAGCGGCGCGTAGTGCAACCAGCCGGCGCGGTTGAACAGGCCGGTGAGTGCGTCGGTCTGCGCGGCCCGGGTGAGCTGCTGGGTGCGCTGCCCCAGTTCGCCGTTCAACTCGCACATGCGCCGGATGCGGCTACCCAGCGCCACCACAAACACGGTGATCTCCACCACGATGCCCACTTGCAGCGCTTCGTAGTGAAAAGGCAGGCTCAGTACCCCAAAATTATTGAGCGTGGTGCAGATGTAGGCCGCAAACAGCATGGACAGGCCCACCATGTACCAGGCTGCGGGCTGGAAGCCGCTGCGCAGGGCCAGCACCGCCCCGGTGAACATCAAAACCGGCACCACCAGCGCCATGGCCTGGGTCAATGCCAGCGACCACAACACTTCGCCCACCAGCGCCAGGCACAGGGCTACCGCACACACCGGCACGGTGGTCAGCAAACACCGGGCCAAGCGGGGTGTGTAGCGCGACAACTCCAGAAAGCTCAGGCCAAACAAGGTGGCAAACGCAATCCACAAGGGCGGCATGGCCACCATGGCGTTGGGCACCCATTCGCGCGCGTCGGCCAGCAGATAACGCGCGGTATGGCCGTTCAGGGTGACCAGTGTGCCCATGGCAAACAGGCACGCAAAAAAGTTGAAGGCATACAGCGCTTCGCGAAACACAAACAACAGCATCAGGTTGTAGACCAGCATGCCAATCAGCAGGCCGTAACAAATGCCGTTGAACAGCGACCGACTCTGTTCGGCCTCGCCGAACTGGATGGCATCCCAGACCGCAAAACGGTAGTACTCGGGGAAATCCGACACGGTGCGCAGGTAGATGGTGTAGTCGCCCGGCTGGTCGAGCTCGAAGCGGTACACAAAACGGTCGCCCTCCAGTGCGGGCGGGGTGGGCGCTTCGGTCACGCTGCGCATCCAGGGTGCGGCCAGGGCATTGCCCTTGGCATCAAAAGGCCCATAGGCGCTGAATTGGCGCAGCGCCGTGGTGTTGCTGTCGATCAGCCACGCGCCCCGGGTGCCGTCCTGGCGCAAGCGGATCTTGAACCACCGCGCATGCAGATCCAGGCCCGATTGCTGGACGGTGATCGGGGGGACGGTAAAGCGGGCATCTACCCCAGGGGTGCGCACCTGCGCAATCTCCAGCGTCCCATCGGGATCTTCCAAAAACCCGAGTTTGCCGACCAGTGAGGTGCCGCCCGCAGCCTGGCTCAACACCACCAGCGGCACCTCGGCCGCCTGCGCACCGGGGGCTGCCGCAACCGCATAGATCCAGGCCCACACCAGTATCCACACGCCCGCCCATCGCCGCGCGAAGCAGTGGGGGATCCATCGCATGCAAAAGGTGGGAAACAAAGAGGCCATTAGGGCAGTAGTTTCAAACATTGTGAGCCGCCAAGGGCCCGATGGTTTCACTTGTTACGCGTGTTGCGAAGCGCTACAAAGCCCATGCATACTGGTTCCTTGACAAAAATACAAAGGCACCCCATGTGGCAACCCAGTACCCGCTACCCCGACCCGGCCATCACCGTGCTGGACCCGCGTTTTGAACGCTACTTTCTGTTCAATGCCGCCGTGGAACGCATCGCCACCGGCATGCGCTGGGCCGAGGGACCGGTGTGGTTTGGCGACGGGCGCTACCTGCTGTGGAGCGACATTCCCAACAACCGCACCATGAAGTGGGAGGAGCAGACCGGCGCGGTCAGCGTGTTCCGCCAGCCGTCCAACTTTGCCAACGGCCACACCCGCGACCGCCAGGGCCGCCTGGTCGGCTGCGAGCACGGGGGCCGCCGCGTGGTGCGCACCGGGTACGACGGCAGCATCACCGTGCTGGTCGACCAGTTCAACGGCAAGCCGCTGAACTCGCCCAACGACGTGGTGGTCCACTCCGACGGCAGCGTGTGGTTTACCGACCCGCCCTTCGGTATCCTGGGCCACTACGAAGGCCATGCCGCCACACCCGAGCAGCCCACCTGCGTCTACCGCTTCGACCCCGCCACCGGCCAGTGCACCGTGGCCACCGACGCGGTAGACCGGCCCAACGGCCTGTGCTTTTCACCCGACGAGCGCCTGCTCTACGTGGTCGAGTCCGGCGCTACGCCCCGGCGCATCCGGGTGTTTGATGTGAAGAATGGCGTAGACGGCACGCGCCTGGTCAACGACCGGGTGTTTGTGACCTGCGCCGACGGCGAGAGCCCCGACGGCTTTCGCTGCGATGTGGATGGCAACCTCTGGGCCGGTTGGGGCGGCCCCCCCGGGCGTGACGGCGTGGTGGTCTTCGCCCCCGACGCCACCCCCATCGGCCACATCGCCCTGCCCGAGCGCTGCGCCAACCTGTGCTTCGGCGGCCCGGCGCGCAACCGGCTTTTTATGGCGGCCAGCCAGTCGGTGTATGCCTTGTATGTAGGGACGCAGGGGGTGGCTGGCGGGTAGTTCGTAAGAAATACGCCCGTGGCGCTGATGCAACCAGCGCTAATAGCTATTGATTACATAGCAACCCTAGCCTAATTCCAGTTCTCAGTGGTTATGCCCGTCGCCATGTGGGCTGCCTTTGACCACGGCATGGCCGCTGGAAGCTTGCGGACTGAGCAGGCTGCTGACGCTGAGCTTGCGGGCGCTGGCCTCTACGGCGCTGCTGAAGGCGTCCAGGGCCAGCACAATCTTTCCGCCCACCATGGTGAGCAATACCTTGTTACGACCCAGTTCTTCTTCGGGAACGGTCAGAAAGTTCTTGTCCAACACGACCATGTCGGCCAGTTTTCCGGTCTCCAGCGAACCCACCACCTTGTCTAGCCGCAGCTGGTAGGCGGCATCCATGGTGATGGCGCGCAGCACATCGGCACGTGTCAGGCCCGGGTCGTTGTTGATCTTGCCCTGGTAGATCGGCGAGGTGCTGGCGGCGCTGTTTGGGTTAGTGGGGTCGCCCGAGCGTGTCACACCGATCTTCAGCGCCAGAAAGGTGTCAAACGGGTCGATAGGCCAGTCACTGCCGTGCACCACACGCGCACCGGCATTGCGCAGGCTGCCGGAGGGCTCCATGCGCGCAAAGCGGTCGGGGCCCAGGTGCTTCTCGGTCTCACCGATGGAATAGTTCGCGCGTTGTGCCCACTGGAAAGACATGGTGGCCATCACATCCAGCGCGGCGAAGCGCGGGTAGTCGGCCACCGCCACGGTCTCGTTGTGCGCGATGGCCGGGCGGAAGTCGGCGTTGGCGCGCAGGCTGCGCAAGTTTTGCACGGCATCCAGGGACTGGCGCACGGCACGCTCGCCGGTGGCATGCATATGCACATCCATGCCCGCGTCATTCGCGGCCAGCAGCAGCGGCTTGAGCACTTCTGGCGGGTAGTAGACCGAGCCCAGGTTCGTGCCGGGCTGCCAGTTGGGAGCGGTATCGGTGCCGGTGTTGGTGTAGTACGGCGTGAGCATGGCGCCCGTGTCACCCGGCGCATTCACCACCCCGTCCACGAATATCTTCACGATGCGCGACTGCAAACCCGGCGCGGCCACCGGTGTGCCCTGGTCGATACTGCTGGCCAAGGCGCGTGCGGTGGCAATGGTGTTGGTAGCGCTGACGGCGGCATCGCTGGGCTGCACGGTGATGGCCAGGTGGGCACGCGCTGTCAGCTCACCCAGCTGGTGCAGCGATTTGAAGGTCTTGGTCTGCGCCTCGCCCGACGCGGCATCCATGAACGAGGTAATCCCCTGGGCCCGCAGGGCTGCCAGTGCGGCACGCCCCTGCTTGAGCAGGTCGGCATCGGAATCTGCGGGAATGGCGGCCTTGAGTTGCCAACCCCCGTTGTCTTCACAAATCCCCGTGGGCGTGCCGTCTGCGCCCCGCACAAAGCTGCCGCCGCTTGGGTCGGGCGTGGCGGCGGTGATGCCCGCCAGTGCTAGGGCGCGCGAGTTGGCCAGCACGGTGTGGAAGTCGCTGGATGTCACCGCGATCGGGCGCTGGGTGTTCAAAGTGTCCAGCAGGGCTTTAGTCGGGTCACCGCTGAGGGCCGAGGTGGATTGCCGGTCCCAGTTGACGGCCTCCAGCCAGTTGCCAGGCTCCCTGTCGGTGGATGCATCCAGGCAGGATTGCAGCTTGCTGAGCAGCTGGGCATGCGACAGTGGCGCATAGGCCAGATCACACTGCAGCAGGGCACGTCCGCCGGCCAGCGCATGCATATGCGCGTCGATGAAGCCCGGCATCAGCATGCGCCCGCCCAGGTCTACGACCTTGGTCTTGGTGCCAGTCCATGGGCCGACGCCAGCGTCGGTGCCGACATAGACGATTTTTCCGTCGCGTACCGCGATAGCCTGCTGGACCGAGTTGCGTGCATCCATGGTCACGACCTGCCCGTTGCGCAGCACGGTGTCGGCCGGCCCATCGCCGGAGCCGTTGCAGCCGCCCACCATCGCCACCACCACGGCCGCCAGCACCAGCACGCCTCCTGAATTCCTGATTCCCGCCATGTGTCTTCTCCTGTTGGACCTGTCCGTTGTGTTTTTAGAAATGGCACCTGCGTCGGGGTCAAAGTGCCCAATGGACTGTAGGGAGGCAACAGCTAGCGCGGCCCTCTGCAGATGCGGAGGGTGCGGCTAAAAAAGATCTAGGCGCCCAGGGCGTTGCCCAGTTCGATCTTGTTGCGCACGCCCAGCTGCAGGTAGGCGTTGCGCAAGTAAGTGCGCACGGTGGCCGGGCTCAGGTCCAGCAAGCGGGCAATTTCTTTGTAGGAATGGCCGCGTGAATACAGCATGGCCACCGTGCGCTCTCTGGGGGGCAGCACGGCGGGCCGGTGGCCCCGGTCCAGGGACAGAACGGTCAGCTGCCCGCATGGTTGCAGCGTCAGCCCACGCCCACCCAAGGCCACGCTGCACGGCACCTGGCGCTGGGCCGCTGCCAACGCCTGCGGCAGCCGCGACCCGGACCAGTCGGGGTATTGCCTGTGGATGGCCGCTGCCAGACTTTCGCCCAGGTACAGCAGATCACCACAGCCATCCGCCAGGCCAAACCCATTTGCCACCAACGCAGCGCGCGCGCCCAACAGGTCCTGCACCCGGGTATGCCAGTGGCGCAACAGGTGGGCACAAAATTCCGCAAACAAGGCACAGTCCCTATCGCTGAATGCAGACGCGGTTTCGCTACGGTACAGAGACACAAAAAACAAGGTGCCGCTGCCCGGTAGTTCGCAGGTCAAGGCCATGGCATGGAACAGATCATGCCGCCGGGAAAACGCGGTCAGCTCCGACGAGGGGTCCCCGTGGCCGCTGAGGCGCACCACGGTGCCGCAGTTCCGCATGGAACTGCTGGCAAACACGTCCTTGGCCGCCAGATCGTTCCACTCCCGCGCGAAGCCGGGTTGCAAGTTGATGCGCCCATGCAGCCAGTTGCGTGGCGGCACGCTGTCTTGTGCATCCGAGCACTCGCCCCACCATGCAGAACGAAACGGCACCACGGAACGCAGCGCCTGCAATGCGTCATGCAGCAAACACCCAGGGCTGGCATCCCTGGCCGCGCTCGCCATGGCGAGCAAAGCGGCGCTAAATGACTGCACGTCCCCCAAACTGAATGCCACCGGCCCCTGCACACCCAAAGTGGCGCATGCATACGCCGCACTCTGCGCCAACGGCATACCGGTGGTCAGCAAAGGCCCGGGGATTGCACACAAGGGGTCAAAAGCGGATGTCACGGAACATGCTCCAGTGCGGCCCATGTACGGAAAATGTAAAAGTATGTACCCACACTCCGTCAACTTTACAGGAGCCCGGCGCTTTCGCCGCAGTGTGTCGTAGGTGGGTTATGCATGCCCTGGTCATCCTTGAATGTGTTGCGTAACCACCGGTTCAGGGCGGCCAGCAAGTTGGTGTGCGCGGTTGGTGGGGGCGCAAGAGGGTGGCAAGGGGGTCGGTCCGGTGGATATATACGCTGCTCTTTTGATAGTAAAAAATAGGAGCTGCTCACGCCCATTCCATAAGCGCAAAAGGCTGATTTGATACCTGAAAAACGGCCCAAAAGTCTCAAATAGCCGAATGGCCCACCCAGCTCGCGCCCTAGGCGCGATGCCCGGCAAAGCCGGGCCGATCCCGCACCCCGGGGTCCCCATCTGTATGCGCCGAGGAGCACAGCCCAACGGGGATCAGCAGGACGCATGTTTGAGCGCAGCGAGTTTGCGGCCTGCCCCCGTTGGGCGAGCACCGCAGGTTCCCGCAGCGCCAGCGGAGGGCGCAGACAGTTGGGGTGGCCTTTCTTTTGGTTCCTTTTCTTTGGCCAAGCAAAGAAAAGGGACTGCGCCGCCGGGCGCACATCCCGGCCGGGGATGCTGATGGAACCCCGCACCTCTGTCAACGCCAAACCGCCAGGAGGGGTCGGAGCACGAATGCGGGTTCGCCGCCGTATGAAAACCAGCAGGGCCGGGCGCAATCGTGATCCGACCCCACCTGGCTCCGATCCCGCCAGGCGCCGACCGCTCTTACTTCACACCACCCCCACCCCCGCCGACGCATGGCACACGTACACCGTGGCCGCATCGCCATTGGGCGCACGGTACTGGGCGGCTACGGCGGCGCGGGCGGTGGGGACTACGGCTTCGGGGAGCAGGGCGACGACGCAGCCGCCGAAGCCGCCGCCGGTCATGCGGGCACCGCCCTGGGGGCCGATGGCGGCTTGCAGGATGGCGACCAGGTGGTCGATGGGCGGCACGGTGATCTCGAAGTCGTCGCGCATGGAATCGTGCGAGGCGGCCATGAGTTGGCCCAGGCGCTGCAGATCGCCGTTGGAGAGGGCCTGGGCGGCATCCAGGGTGCGCTGGTTCTCGGTGACGATGTGGCGGGCGCGGCGCAGCACCGCGGCATCCAGCCCGGCGGCATCGCGCTCCAGGCGGGCGATGTCGATGTCGCGCAGGGCTTTGACACCGTAGTGGGCTGCTGCTGCTTCGCACTGCTGGCGGCGGGTGTTGTACTCGCTGCCGACCAGGCCGCGCTGTACGTGGGAGTGCACGATCATCACCGCCAGCCCGGCGGGCACGGGCACGGCCTGGGTGCTGAGGCTGCGGCAGTCGATCAGCAGGGCGTGGTCGGCTTCGCCGCAGGCCGAGATCAGCTGGTCCATGATGCCGCAGTTCACACCGACGAAGCTGTTTTCAGCCTTTTGGGCCGCCAGCGCAATATCCGTGGGCGTGAGCAGCTCTGAATTGTATAGCGCGTTAAAGGCCTGGCCGACCGCCACTTCCAGTGATGCGGAAGACGATAAACCTGCGCCCTGGGGCACGTTGCCCGCAATCGCCATGTCCATGCCGCCCAAGGCCAGGCCCTTGGCCAGCAGCACCTGCACCACGCCGCGCACGTAGTTGGCCCACTGCGCGTCGGCTCGCGGGGTGATGGGCGCGTCCAGGTCGAACTGGTCGATCGCGTCACCGTAGTCGCAGGCGCAGATGCGCACCTGGCGGTCGCTGCGCGGGCCCACGGCGATGCGGGTTTCGAAGTCGATGGCGCAGGGCAGCACAAAGCCGTCGTTGTAGTCGGTGTGCTCACCGATCAGGTTGACGCGGCCGGGGGCGCGCACGTGCAGCGTGGGGGCGTGGCCGAAGTGCTGGGTGAAGGCGGTGTCGATGCGGGTTTGCAGGGTGGCGGTCATGTTGGTCAGGGGGCTACTGTGTCATTGCGGTAGTGAACGTCAGAGACGGCGCGCAGTTGGGCGGCGGCTTGCTCGGGGGTCAGGTCGCGCTGGGCCTCGGCCAGCATTTCAAAGCCGACCATGAACTTGCGCACGCTGGCCGAGCGTAACAGCGGCGGGTAAAAGTGGGCGTGGAGCTGCCAGGGCGCGGTGGCCTTGCCGTCAAACGGCGCGCCGTGCCAGCCCATGGAATAGGGAAACGAGCACTGGAACAGGTTGTCGTAGCGCGAGGTGAGCTGCTGGATGGCCAAGGCCAGATCCGCACGTTGCTCTGCATCAAGCTGCGGCAGTTGCTGCACCGCAAAGCGCGGCAGTAGCAGGGTTTCAAACGGCCAGGTGGCCCAGAAGGGCACGATGGCCAGCCAGTGCGTGGTTTGCACCACCACGCGGCTGCCGTCGGCGGCTTCGCGCGCGGCCAGGTCGAGCAGCAGGGGCGTGCCGTGTTCGGCGTGCCAGGCGCGCTGGCGCAGGTCTTCGGCGGCGGGCTCGTTGGGGATGAAGTCGGTGGCCCAGACCTGGCCGTGCGGGTGCGGGTTGGAGCAACCCATCAGCGCGCCCTTGTTCTCGAACACCTGCACCCAGGGGTAGGTGGCACCCAGCTCGGCGGTTTGGGCGCACCAGGTGTTGATGACCTCACCGATGGCGGCCAGCGGCAGCTCGGGCAGGGTTTTGCCGTGGTCGGGCGAGAAGCAGATCACCCGGCTGGTGCCGCGCGCGGTGCGGGCCTGGAACAGCGGGTCGGCCTCGGCGGGCGCATCGGGGGCGCTGGGCATCATGGCGGCAAAGTCGTTGGTGAAAACGAAGGTGCCGGTGTAGGCCGGGTTGCGCTCGCCGGTGACGCGCAGGTTGCCCGCGCACAAAAAGCAGCTGGCATCGTGGGCCGGGCGCTCTGCGGTATCGGCCTGCTCTTGCTGGCCTTGCCAGGGGCGTTTGGCGCGGTGCGGCGACACCAGCACCCACTGGCCGGTGAGGGGGTTAAAGCGGCGGTGCGAGTGTTCGGCCACGTCGAACGCGGCGGTGTCCAAAGGGGTGGTGCTCATACGGAATAGCCTTGGGGATGGGTGGATTGCCAGCGCCAGGTGTCGGCGCACATATCGGCCAAATGGCGGGTAGTGTGCCAGCCCAGCACCTCGCGTGCGCGCTGGGGATCGGCCCAACTGCTGGCCACGTCGCCGGGGCGGCAGGGCACGATGTCGTAAGGCAGGTTTTTGCCGCAGGCCTGGCCAAAAGCGGCCAGCACTTCCAGCACGCTGTGGCCCTGGCCGCTGCCCAGGTTAAACACGTGCAGGCCGGGGCGGCCCACGCCGTGCTGCAGGGCGGCCAGGTGGCCGTCGGCCAGGTCCATCACGTGGATGTAGTCGCGCACGCCGGTGCCGTCGGGCGTGGGGTAGGTGTTGCCAAACACCCGCAGGCTGGCGCGCTGGCCCACGGCGACCTGGGCGATGTAGGGCATGAGGTTGTTGGGCACGCCCTGGGGGTGCTCGCCCATCAGGCCGCTGGGGTGGGCACCCACCGGGTTGAAATAACGCAGCGCGGTGAGGGACCAGCGCGGGTCGGCAGCGGCCAGGTCGCGCAGCATGTGCTCGACCATGAGCTTGCTTTGGCCGTAGGGGTTGGTGGCCGACAGGGGTGCGTCCTCACGCAACGGCATCTGGTCCGCCGCGCCGTACACCGTGGCCGACGAGCTGAACACCAGGTTGCGCACGCCCACGGTCTGCATGGCCTGCAGCAGCACCAGGGTGCCGTTGACGTTGTTGTCGTAGTAGGCCAGCGGCTGGGCCACCGACTCGCCCACGGCCTTGAGGGCGGCGAAATGGATGACCGCATCGATCTGCGCGTCGGCCAGCACACGTTCGAGCAAAGCGCGGTCGCGCACGTCGCCCTGCACGAACTGCGGGCGGCTGCCGCCCAGGGTGGCGATGCGGTCCAGCACCGCAGGGTGGCTGTTGCACAGGTTGTCGAGCAGCACCGGGCGGTGCCCGGCCTCCAGCAGGCGCAGGCTGGTCAGGCTGCCGATGTAGCCGGTGCCGCCGGTGACCAGGATGTTCATGGCAGCACCTTTTTCAAACGCACGATGAAGCAGGTCTCTGCCGTGGCGCGTGGCATGGGCAGGCCGGCCTGGGCCAGCCAGGCACCGTCCAGCGCCACGCCGCCGTTTTGCAGCGCGGTGAAGAAAGGTGCGGGGGATTGCACCGCGCCGTCGCCAACAATCGGCACCAGTTGCTCGGCCTGGTAGCGGGCGGTGGCATCCAGCATGGGCAGGCGCAGCGGCGGGGTATAGCGGTGGCTGGTGGGCTGGCAGCGGTAGACGAAGAGCAGCAGGTCATCGGCATCGCCATGCGCCTGCCACACCAGGCCGTCGGCGGCTTCGCCGCGCCACACACGGCCATGGTGCAACTGATTCCTCCATTTTTTATAGCAAACTATCCAATCAGCAAGCGCACGGAGCGTGTTTTCATCTAGATGCCGAACATCCAGCTCCACGCCCAGGTGGCCGGTCAGGGCCACGGCGGCGCGGAAGGCCAGCGACTGGCTGCGGCCGGTGGTATGGGCCGGGGCGGTGCCGATGTGCGAGCCCAAAATTTCTGGCGGGAAAAACTGGCCAAAACCGTGCTGGATCTGCACCCGGCTCATCGCGTCGATGCAGTCGCTGCCCCACACCCGGTGGGTGTAGCGCAGGATGCCAAAGTCGATACGGCCCCCGCCGCCCGAGCAGCTTTCGATTTCCACATCGGGGTGGGCCGCGCGCAGGCGGGCCATCAGCGCGTACACCGCCTGCACCTGGGCACGGTAGCCTGCGCTGCCCATGCCACCGGCCAGGGCGGCGGTGGTCAGGTCGCGGTTGTGGTCCCACTTGAGGTAACGAATGGGGTGTGCGGCCAGCAGGGTGTCGATCTTGGCAAACAGGTAGTCTGCTGCCTCGGGGCGCGAGATGTCCAGCACCAGCTGGTTGCGGGCGGTGATGAGCGGGCGACCGGCGATTTGCAGCGCCCAGTCGGGGTGGGTGCGGAAAAGTTCGCTGTCGGGGTTGACCATTTCGGGCTCGACCCACAGGCCGAACTCCATCCCTAAGGCGTTGACGTGCGCCACCAGCGGGCCCAGGCCGTGGGGGAACTTGTCGGCATCGGGCCACCAGTCGCCCAGGGCGGCGCGGTCGTGGTGGCGGCGGTGGAACCAGCCGTCGTCCAGCACAAAACGCTCCACGCCCACTTTGGCAGCGGCATCGGCCAGCGCCATCACGTCGCCGGGCACCAGGTCGAAGTAAAACGCTTCCCAGGTGTTCAGGTGCACCGGGCGCGGGCGCATTTCGCCGCCGGGCCAGGCCATGCGCGCGCGCAGGGCGGCGTGGAAATTGGCGGCCAGGCCGTTCAGCCCCTCGGTGGAGCAGGTGGCGATGATTTCCGGCGTGTGCAGGCTGGCTCCTGGTGCCAGGCGGCCTTCGCCGGGGGCCAGCCATTCGCCCATTTGCCACTGGTACTGGCCGTCGTGCAGCCACTCTATCGTTTGCTGGTGGTTGCCCGACCAGGCCAGGTGCGCGCCAAACACCAGGCCGGTGTGCTCGGTGCTGCCGGGCGTGGTGACCACCGCGCCGGGAAAACAGTCGTGCGAGGTGCGGCCCCGGCGGTTTTCGCGCCGCCACTGGTTGCGGCCCAGGGTGTCGGTTTGCAGCAGGAATTCATGGTTGTGCTGGCCCGCGTACGAGCGCACCGTGGCTGCATCGCCGGGCAAGGGCAGGGTGCCTGCGGCCAGCCATTGCACGTCGATGTCTGCATCGCCCAGGTTGGTCAAGCTGGTCTGCAAGGTGAGTACGTCGGTGTCTGCGTCCAGTGCGATGGACACGTCAAAGCGCAACTGCGCCACCGCGTCCGTCAGGTGCAGCACCAGGGCGCTGCCGGGGGTGGTCCATTCCACCTCACATTGGGTGATGGCCTGGGCGAAGTCCAGCCCGGCCCGGTGCGCCAGCAGCGCGCTCTGTCCGAACCAGCCCACGCCGAAGGTGGGCAGCACCGTGAGCGGCTGGTCGAAGTCGAGCATGAACGACGGCAGCGGGCGGGTGCCGCGCAGCGCCTGGCCCGGCGTGCTGCCATCGGGCAGGCGCGGGCCCCAGTAGCGCCACAGAGGGGCCTCGTTGGGTGGGCATTCGAGGACTAGCGAGCTGTGGCGGCTGTGCAGGGTAAGAAATTCAACGGTCATGGAGTGGCTTCAAGCAGCGTGGGGAATCAACATATCGGCGATGGGGATGCGGCGTTCTAGTGCGTGGCCTTTGTCGTCGAACACATGCATGGCGGCGGCGGGCAGCGATACCGCCACGCGCTGGCCGGGGGTGGCGTGGAACTGGCCGGGGGCTTTGACCACCAGGGGCTGGTTGGCCACGCCACTGTCCAGAAACAGGTAGGTGGACTCGCCCAGGCGCTCTTGCCAGTGCACCTGGCGGGCGATGCTTTGGGTGGCGGTGCCCAGCAGGGTGTGCTCGGGGCGGATGCCGATGGTGACGGGCTGGCCGGGCTGCAGCGCGCTGCCGTCCACCATGGCTTCCACCACCTCGCCGCCGGTGAGCTGCACCTTGGCGATGTCGCTGCGGCCCTCGACCAGGCGGCCTTCCAGGAAGTTCATTTTGGGCGAGCCGATGAAGCCGGCTACAAACAGGTTGCGGGGCCGGTGGTACAGCTCCAGCGGGCTGCCGCACTGGGCCACGCTGCCCTCGGTGAGCACGGCCGGCCCGGCGTTGAGCAGCAGAATGCGGTCGGCCAGGGTCATGGCTTCCACCTGGTCGTGGGTCACGTAGATGGTGCTGGCCTTGCCAAAGTCGCGGTGGATCTTGGCGATCTCGAAGCGGGTTTGCACCCGCAGCGAGGCATCCAGGTTGGACAGCGGCTCGTCAAACAAAAACACGCCCGGCTCGCGCACGATGGCGCGGCCAATCGCCACCCGCTGGCGCTGTCCGCCAGACAAGGCCTTGGGCTTGCGGTCCAGCAGATGCTCTAGCTGCAGCACCTTGGCGGCCTCCAGCACCTTGCGGCGGATCTCGGTCTTGTCTACCTTGTTCAGCGTCATGCCGAAAGCCAGGTTGTCGTACACGCTGATGTGCGGAAACAGCGCATAGCTTTGGAACACCATGGCCACGCCGCGTTTGGCGGGCTGGGTGTCGTTCATGCGCTGGCCGTCGATCAGCAGGTCGCCGCTGGTGATGTCTTCCAGCCCGGCCACCATGCGCAGCAGCGTGGACTTGCCGCAGCCCGACGGCCCGACGAAGACGCAAAATTCGCCTTGCTTAATGTGCAGGTCTACGTTGCGGATCACCGCTACGTCGTTGCCATAGGTTTTGTTGACGGAACGCAGTTCAATGCTTGCCATGGTGGGGCCTCTTTTAAGCTTGCAGGTAGTCGGGCAGGAAGGCGCGGTGAGCGACCAGCAGCGCATCGACCATGGCGCGGATTTGCGACAGGTCGAGCACGGCGGCGGTGTGCGGGTCGAGCATGGCGGCG
Source organism: uncultured Albidiferax sp. (assembly GCA_963512645.1). Classification (GTDB taxonomy): domain Bacteria; phylum Pseudomonadota; class Gammaproteobacteria; order Burkholderiales; family Burkholderiaceae_C; genus Rhodoferax_B. The sequence goes on from CAUPNM010000026.1 coordinate 34,022, forward strand.
TGGTAGACGTGTTCGCGCTTTTGCTCGGTAATGGCGGCCACCACCAGCTCTTGCACGTTGACGTTGGTGCGCATCAGCGCGGCCAGCTGGATGGGTAGCTTGCCCACACGGGTGGGTTGGACACCGTTGGCATCCACCAGGCAGGGCACTTCCACCGCGCAGCCCTGGGGCAGGTTGTCGATCAGGTGGTGGTTGCGTACATTGCCATACACCACGCGCGGCGTGCCGCTGACCATGGAGTGGATGATCTGCCCACCATATTCCACCGAGCGGTTGACCGCGTTCAGGCCCTCCAGCAGGCGGGCGGCTTCGGGTATGTTGCGCGGCATCACATGGATGTTGGCGGCTTCCAGCTCGGCGGTGAGGGCCTGCACGTCTTGCGTGCCGGGGGCTTGCAGCTCGCGCTCGATGTAGGGCCAGGCGTGTTCAAAAATCTGGCAGCGGCCGGGGTATTCGTCCAGCGGAATGTTGTACTGGGCTAGCAGGTCTTCGCGGCCTTTCTTGATGAACCATGGCACGTATTCGGCAAAGTGCTCGCTGGACTCGGTGGGGAAGTGGCCCAGTTGGTGCAGCATCTCGTAGCGCACGCGGTTCCAGTCGGGGGCTTTTCCGTCGGCATAAATCTGGCGCAGGCGCGGGTACAGATCGACCCCCTTGTGCTCAAACTTGGTGTAGAACGACATGTGGTTGATGCCCGCGCAGGTGTAGTCAATCTCTTCTGCCGGAATGCCCAGGTCGTGCGCCAGTTCGTGCGCGGTGTGCTGCACGCTGTGGCACAGGCCCACGGTGGGAATGCGCGTGCTGGCCTGGTTCAGCGCCCAGGTGATCATGGCCATGGGGTTGACGTAGTTCAGGTGGATGGCGCCGGGGGCGCACACGTCTTCCATGTCTTTCAGCATGGCCAGTTGCACGGGGATGGTGCGCAGGCCGCGCATGATGCCGCCAATCCCTAGGGTGTCGCCAATGGTCTGCTCCAGGCCGAATTTCTTGGGGATCTCGAAGTCGGTCACGGTGGCAGGCTTGTAGCCGCCGACCTGGATGGTGCTGATGACGAACTGCGCGCCATCGAGTGCGCGGCGGCGGTCGGTGCTGGCCGTGATCAAGGGCTGCACGCCCAGGGCCGCAGCCCGGCGCTGCGCCACCATTTCGGCCAGGCGCAGGCGGTGTTCGTCGATGTCGTGCAAGGCCACTTCGCAATCGGCCAGCTCGGGGTACGAAAAAATATCGCCCAGCAGGTTGCGGGTGAAGACAATGCTGCCAGCCCCGATGAGGGTGATTTTGATGCGGCGTTGCATGGGGAGCCTTTTACTTTTTAGCGAGTTGGTTGACTTTGGCGTTGGCGGCCTTCATTGCGCTGGTGGCATCGGATTTGCCCATCAGCACGCCTTCAATCGAGGCTTTCATTACCTCGTCGATTTCGGAGCCGCTGTCTGCTATTGGGGGCAGGTAGGTTTTGGACTTGGCCATGGTCAGGAAAGCAGAGGAATCCACGCCTTTGGCTTTTTGCGCTTCCATGGCTTTCTCAGCCATGCCCTTGATGGCAGGGAAGACCACGCCCTGGCTGGCTACGACGCTCTGGCAATCTGCGGAGCCCAAGTACTTGACCCACTTCCAGGCTTCGGCCTGCACTTTGGAGCCGACCCAGATGGAGTCGGCCAGGCCGTTGAGCATGGTGGCGCGGGTACCGCTGGGGCCGGTGGGCAGAGGTACCCAGGCGTTGTCGAATTTGGCGTTGTCCTTGAAGTAGGTGATCATCCACGAGCCCTGCGGCACGATGGCCACCTTTTTGGCGACGAACATGGCATCGGGGCCGAGGGATTTGGTGTTTTCCAGGCTGGCCGACACGCCTTTGCCCGGCAGGCCGGCCAGGTAATCCAGGGTTTCAGCCAGCTTGGGGCTGTCGTAGTAGAACTTGGGGTCCCAAGGTTTGTCTTGGTACTTGAAACCGTTGGAGACGGCAAAGTGGCCCCATTCTGTCTGGCCCATCATGCCGCCCGCGCCAGGGTTTTGGTAGCCGTAGACGGCAACCTTCTTCTTGTCGAAGTTGGCTGCGGTGGCGTTGTTGCCTGCCCCGTCCACGGTCAGCTTGCGCACGATTTTTTCGAAACTGCCGCCGTCCTTGGGGTTCCAGGTCATGGACTGCAACTCGGCCAGTGTGACACCGGCTTTCTTGGCCATGTCCATGTTGACCATGAAGCCAATCGTGTCCCAGTCTTTGGGCAGGCCGTATTGTTTGCCGTCGCGGCCCCAGGTTTCATACAGGCCATTGGTATAGGCGGTGGTGTCCAATTTGTCGCGTTGGATCAGCGGGGCCAGATCCACCAGCTGGTTGTTCTTGGCGAACTCGGGGTATTTGGCCAGGTGGTCGGTAAACACGTCGGGCGCGGTGCCAGAGATGAAGCCGGTGGAGATGGCGGTCCAGTAGTCGCCCCAGCCAGACTGGCTGATCTTGATGGTGATGCCCGCGTTCTTCTTTTCGAAATCGGCGGCGCATTGCTTGTAGGCGGGCATCTGGTTGGCGTCCCAGAGCATGTATTTGACTTCGACGGCGTGGGCGCTGCCGATACAGGCCAGGGCGGCGGCTGCGAGGGTTGTGAGTTTGAGGGTCATGCTTGTCTCCGTTATGGTGGGTTGTGGGAACACTTACTTGCCGCCAGAAAACTGGACGGATTCGACGACTCGGCGGCCTAAAACGACGAGCAGCAAAATGGTGGGCATCACGGTGATGGCGGTGGCGGCCATCAGGCCGGTCCAGTCGGGCTGGCCTTGGGCGGTTTGCGACTTGAAGCTTTGCAGCGCCACCGGCAGTACCTGCTGTGCTTCGTCTTTGGCCACCAGGAAGGGCCAGAAAAATTCGTTCCACATATTGATGCCGGTCAGCATGGCAATGGTGGCCAGCGGGGTGATGCTCAGCGGCAGTACCACGTGGGTGAAGATGTAGAAATAAGAGGCCCCGTCCAGCAGCGCCGCCTCTTCCAGATCGCGCGGGATCGACAAGAAGAACTGCCGCAGGAAAAACACCGAGAACCCCTGCATCAGGCAAAACGGCGCGACCATGCCCACCATGGTGTTGAGCAGGCCCAGGTCTTTGATGAGGATGAAGTTGGGGATGAAGGTGACCACGCCCGGCACCATCATCGAGCCCACAAACATCGCAAACAGCACGTTGCGGCCCGGAAAACGCAGCCGGGCAAAGGCGTAGGCCGCCATGGCCGCAAAGCAAACCTGTGTGCAGACGATGATGCCGGTGAACAGCACCGAGTTGCCCAGCGCCCGCAGAAAGTTGATCTCGGCCCCCGAGCCGCCCAGGGCGCGGCTTTCATCGGCGGTCATGAAACCCAGCACGCGTTGGAAGTTGGCCAGCGTGGGCTCGGAGGGCAGAAACTGGGCCGACTCGGTGTACAGGTTGGCCGACTGCATAAGTGCGGTTTTCACCACCATCCACAGCGGGGCCAGTGTGATCACCAGCATGGTGGCCAGCGCCGCCCAGGCGGCAATGCGGCCGGGGGTGAAGATGCGGATGCGGTGGGGTGTGGCATCGGCCACAGCGGGGGAGACGAGTGTGTTCATGGGGTTACCTTGTCAATCAGGCTAAGTCGTTCTCTGATGCCTTCATCACCCGCATCTGGAACACGGTGTAGAGCATCATCACCACGCACAGCGTCATCGACATGGCCGAGGCGTAGCCCATCTTGTAGAAGCTGAAGGCGTTTTGCACGATGTAGTGGACGATCACGCGGGTGGAGTCCAGCGGGCCGCCGTTGGTGGTCACGGCGATGGTGTCGAAGATCTGGAACGAGCCGGTCACGCTGGTCACCAGCACAAACACCATCACCGGGCGCAGCAGCGGCAGGGTGATGCGCCAGAACATCTGCCACTCGCTGGCACCCTCCAGCGCGGCGGCCTCGTACAGGTTGCGCGGTATGTTTTGCAGGCCGGCCAGAAACAGCATGGCCACCAGCCCCATGTGCCGCCAGATGTTGACCGCCGCCACCGTCAGCAGCGCCTGGTCGGCACCGCCAAAGAAGGGCTGGCGCTCAAAGCCGATGCCGTCGATCAGGCTGTTGACCAGGCCCAGCAGCGGGTCCAGCATCCACAGCCACATCATGGCCACCAGCACGTTGGACAGCAGGTAGGGCAGCAGCACGATGGACTTAACGAACAGCGACTTGGTCAGCCGGTCCATGGATACCGCCAGAAACAGGCCCAGCACCACCTGCAGTGGAATGTTCAGCACCACGTAGTAGGCCGACAGTTTCATACCCTGCCAGAACTTGCCGTCTTCCAGCATGGTGGCGTAGTTGGCCAGGCCGACAAACTTGGGTTCGCGCAGCAGGTTCCAGTCGGTAAAGCTGATCTCGATGGCGCGCAGCGTGGGCCAGGCGTAGAACACCGCGAAGCCGATAAAGGCGGGCAGCACCAAGGCCCAGGCGGTCAGGGTCTCCGCCCGCCGGGTCGGGCTGAGGGCGTGCGGTGCAGTCGGAGCGGGAATGGTCACGGAGTGTCCTTTTTAGGTATCTAACGCGGGTTAGTATTTGTATGATAAATTTACTGACGCGGTTTAGTACTAGGGAAAATACGGGTTCCGCCGCCAAGTTGGGTTTTAAGTGTGTGAATTCGTAAGGACCCCAGCCATCGGCTACGATCGGCCTTCGCCATGAAAGCTTCCCTTAAATCTCCCCCCACCAGCAGCGAGGTCGCGCGCCGCGCCGGGGTCTCGCGCACCACCGTGTCTTTTGTCTTGAACAATGTGCGCGACCAGGGCATCAGCGAGGCCACCCGCGAGAAGGTGCTGGCCGCCGCCCGCGACATCGGCTACGAGCCCAACGCCGCAGCCCGCACGCTGGCGGGCGGCTCCACCAAAACGGTGGCGCTGGTGATCCCCAAGGCCGCGCACCTGTATGTGGACGTGTTTTTGGCGCAGTTGGTGGCCAGCATCAACGACGAATGCCACCGCCACGGCCTGAAGATGCTGATCGAGTCCAGCGACGACGAGGGCCGCGAACCCGGGGCCTTTGTAGACCTGGTGCGCAGCCGCAGCATCGACGGGCTGATCGTGGTCAACCCCAGCGAGGCGGGCCGCCAGTACCTGGCCAGCATTTCCGATGCGGGCATCCCCTTGGTGGTGTTTGGTACCGGCCTGCCCGACATGGAGCGCTACTACACCACCGGCAACGACACCTCGGTGGCCGCCAAGATGCTGGTCAACCACCTGGTGGCCCTGGGCCATACGCAGATCGCCTTTGTCAACTTCGCCCAGCCCGAATACCTGGCGGTCAACGAGCGCGAGCGCGGCTGGCGCGAGGCGATGGCCGACCATGGCCTGCCCATCGACCCCGCCTGGTGCGCCTACGCCGACATCAGCGCCGCCAGCGGTTACCGCGCCACGCAGGAGCTACTGGCCCGCAAAGTGCCCTTTACCGCGCTGTTTGCGGGCAACGACACCATTGCTTTTGGGGCCATCAAGGCGCTCAAGGAAGCTAACTTAAGGGTGCCCGAAGACATTGCCCTGGTGGGCTACGACGACATCCCCATGGCCGAATTCGCCACCCCGCCGCTGACCACCGTGCGCACCGACACCTTCGGCCTGTGCCGCGATGCCATGGCCATGCTGCTGGCCCTGCTGCGCCGGGAGTCGGTGACGGATCTGCACTACCCGGAACGACCGGTAGAGCTGGTGGTGCGCGAGTCTTGCGGCGTGCTGCTGTCCAAGGTCAAAAAATAAGGCACAAAAAGTGCCATTACCGCTGATGGGGTGCGCATGAGAAGCTACCAAAACGGTAGCAAGTAATGGCGTGGATGCTGGGGCCAGATTTGCGGCTATTGCGACGACAGCAGCAGCTTGATGCCCAGCAGCCCCAACACCGCCCCGGTCACCCGGTCGATCGCCGTCTTGGCCCGCAAATAGGTCTGTCGGGGCCGCGCTGACGACAAAGCCAGCGCCACCAGCAGGTACCAGCTAGCCTCCAGCACAAACACGCTGGGCGGCAGGGCCAGGCGCAGCGCCAGCGAGGGCGTGTGTGGCAACAGCGCGGCGAAAATCACGCCATACACCACGGCGGCCTTGGGGTTGCTGACCATGGTGCCCGCACCCACCCAAAAATGCCGTAGCGCGCCCGCCTTGGTCAGCGGACCTGCATCGGCCAGCACCAGCGGCGTTTTTGCGCCCTGCCAGATTTTGTAGCCCAGGTACAGCAGGTACACACCGCCCACCAGCTTCAGCCCCCAGTAGGCCCACGGCACCTGCTGCAGCAGCGCATGCAGCCCCAGCAAGGCCACCACGCTGAGCACGCAAGCCCCGGCGGCCATGCCCAGGGCAGAAGCCACCCCGGCTTGGCGCGAGCTGCCAATGGCGGTGCGCGCCACCAGCACAAAGCTGGGGCCGGGGCTGATCACACCAACGAACAAAACCGCCAAGATACTGGCCAGGGTGGTGAAGGTTTCCATAGCAAAATATTCTCAATGAAATAGGCAGTCTGTGCTTATTCCACCGGCACAAGCAGCTATGAATTACATAGTGTTACTCGTTGATCCGTACTGGTGCCAGCCGTCAAAGTCGGCCTTGCCCAGCGGCACGCCTTGCTGGCGCAGCAGGGCGTAGGCGCTGGTGAGGTGGAAAAAGAAGTTGGGCAGCGCGTATTGCGCCAGAAAAGCCTCGCCCGGCAGCGTCACCGTGGCCTTGCCTGCCTGGTCGGTGCACAGGCGCTGGGCGCTACCGGCCATCTGTTCCGGGGTCAGCGCGGCCAAAAACGCCTGGGCGCGGCCAATACGCGCATGCAGGTCGGCAAACGTGGCGCTGCCCTGGCCAAACGGCGGCACCGGCAGCCCGGCCAGGGGGGCGCAGGCGCGCAGGCTGAACTGGGTGGCAATGTCGATCTGCAGCCCCAGCGGCAGCATGTCGGGCACCAGCCGGGCCTGCAGGTCGCAGCCGTGGGCCGCGCCTGCATCCACCATCCGGGCGAGTTGGCCGAGGTAGCGCTGGAAGACGGGAACACTGGCGGCGTACATGGCTCAGGCTTTCAGCAAAGCCTGTACATAACGCGTCACCCCCGTGTGTACGTCGGCAAACGCGTGGTCGCAGCCGGTGGCGCGCAGGGCCGTCAGGTCGGCCTGGGTGTAGCACTGGTATTTGCCGCGCAGCGCGTCGGGGAAGGGAATGTACTCGATGAGGCCATCGTGGGCAGCATTTTTCAGCGTCACCGGCTGGCTGTGCAGGGCATTCACGACCGCGTGGGCAATGTCATTGAAGGGCTGGGCTTTGCCGGTGCCCAGGTTGAAGATGCCAGACTTTTCCGGGTGGTCAAAGAACCACAGGTTCACCGCCACTACGTCGTCGATGAACACAAAGTCGCGCATCTGCCCGCCCTGAGGGTAGCCACCGTATTCGCCAAACAGCTTGACCTTGCCCTCGGCCTTGAATTGGTTAAATTGGTGAAACGCCACGCTGGCCATGCGGCCCTTGTGCTGCTCGCGCGGACCGTAGACGTTGAAGTAACGAAAACCCACCACCTGGTGCGGGTTGCGGTCGAACCCTTTGCCGCACAGCAGGCGCATGCGCTGGTCGAACAGCAGCTTGGAGTAGCCGTAGACGTTGAGCGGGCGCTCGAATTCCGGAGTTTCGACGAACGATGCCGAGCCGCCGTAGGTGGCCGCCGAAGAGGCGTACAACAGGCGCGAACCCTGGGCGTGGCAGGCATCGAACAGCTTGCACGACAAGGTGTAGTTGTTGTCCATCATGTACTTGCCGTTCATTTCCATGGTGTCGCTGCAAGCGCCCTCGTGGAACACGGCCTCGACCTTGCCGTAGGCACCTTGGGCAAAACGCTCGTAGAAGTTGTCGGCATCCACGTAGTCGGCAATCTGCAGATCGGCCAGGTTGCGGTACTTGTCGCCCTGGGTCAGGTCATCCACCGCAATGATGTCGGTGATGCCGCGTGCGTTCAGGCCTTTGACGATATTGCTGCCAATGAAGCCAGCGGCTCCGGTGACGACGATGCGGGTCATAACGAATCCTTCACAAACAATTCTTCATAGCTGACTGTGGCAGTGCCGAATTTGCCCACCACGATGCTGCCCGCCCGGTTGGCCAGCGGCATGGCTTCGCGCAGGCTCAGGCCTGCAGCCACCAGGGCGGCCATGGTGGCAATCACCGTGTCGCCCGCGCCGGTCACGTCGAACACTTCCAGGGCCTGGGCGCTGGCGTGCAGCTCACCCGCATCGTCGTACAGCGTCATGCCTTCTTCGCTGCGGGTGACCAGCAGGGCTTCCAGCTTCAATTCCTTGCGCAGGTTCTGTGCCTTGGTGCGCAGCTGCTCCTCGCTGCTCCAGCTGCCCACCACCTGCTGCAGCTCGGCGCGGTTGGGGGTGATGACGCTGGCCTGGCTGTAGCGCGAGTAGTCGCTGCCCTTGGGGTCGATCAGGATCTTTTTGCCGCTGGCCAGGGCCAGGGCAATCATGTCGCCCACGTGGGCCAGCCCGCCCTTGCCGTAGTCGGAAAACAGCACCGCCTGGTGCGCGGGCAGCAGGGTGGCAAAGGTGGCCGACTGCGAGGCCAGGATTTCGCTCTTGGGCGTGTTCTCAAAGTCCATGCGCAGCAGCTGCTGCTGGCGGCCAATCACGCGCAGCTTCACCGTGGTCTGTAGCTCCGCATCGCGGCCAAAGTGGGGGCGGATGCCGGTCTGGGCGACCAGCTTTTCCAGCTTGTGGCTGGCATCGTCGTCGCCCACCACCGTCAGCAGCGATGCCTGCGCGCCCAGCGACACGATGTTGTAGGCCACGTTGGCCGATGCGCCCATGCGCTCTTCTTCGCGGGTGACGCGCACCACCGGCACCGGCGCTTCCGGGCTGATGCGGTCCACCGCGCCGTACCAGTAGCGGTCCAGCATGGCATCGCCGACCACCAGTACCTGGGCCTGGGCCATTTGCTCACGGGAAAGGGTTGAAAGCTTTGTCATAGTTCTTCTACTCGGCGGGCGGGGTAACTGTCCCAGGCCTGGCAGCCGGGGCATTGCCAAAAATGCTGCTTGGCCTCGAACCCGCAGGCGGCGCAGCGGTAGCGCTTCAAGGGGTTGGCGGCGTGGTCCAGGGCGCGCTGGATCTGGGGGTGGAATTCTTCGTGCTCCAGCTTTTCCCCGGCGATCCAGCGGGCGGCGGCCACCAGGGATTGTTCGCGCTCCAGGTGCTGGATGTAGCGCATGCGCACCTCGGCCATGGGCGCGCCGCTGCGCAGTTGCAAGGTCAGTATGGCTTCGAGCACATCCAGCGAGGCGCTATGGCTGTAGCTGGCTTCCAGCAGCGCCAGGGCCGGGGCGGTAAGCCCGGCGGCGGTGGCGATGGTCGCCATGCGATCTGCTACCAAAGGTATAGCTTCTGGTGCCGATTCAGCAAGCGCTACCAGGGTTTTAAAGGCTTCATCGAGATGGCCTGCCTGGTGCTGCAGGATGGCCAGGTCGATGCGCGGTCGGGCGGCTTGCGGGGCGATGGTGATGGCTTTTTCCAGCAGGCTTTGGGCGGATTCGGGCTGGGCGGCGGCCTGTTCGCACAGGTAGTGCGACTGGCGGCCACTGAAGCTGCCCTGGCCCGAGGACTCCAGCTTGTGGGCGATCTCGGACGCATCGGGCCAGTCGCGCGAGCGCTCAAAAATCGACAGCAAGGCCAGACGGCTTTGGGCTTCATACGCCGTGCCTTCGAGCTTGCGCAGGGCCTCTTCGGCGCGGTCGAGCAAACCGGCTTTCAGGAAGTCTTGTGCCAGCGCGTGCTGGGAGCGGTCGCGGTCGGCAGCACTCAGGTCGCCGCGCGACAGCAAGTGCTCGTGGACCCGCACCGCGCGCTCGGTTTCGCCCCGGCGGCGGAACAGGTTGCCCAGGGCAAAGTGCAGCTCCGAGGTGTCGGGGTCTTTTTGCACCGCCTCAATGAAGGCGTCGATGGCTTTGTCTTGCTGCTCGTTGAGCAGGTAGTTCAGGCCCTTGAAATAGGCCTTGGGGGCCAGGCGGTTGTCCAGGCGTAGCTGCCGAAAGTCCCACCGCGATGCCAGCCAACCCAGCACAAAGGCGATGGGCAGGCCCAGCAAAATCCAACTCAGGTCAAAGTCCATGGGGCGGGGCAATGGGTTCCGTGCGGGGGGTGTCGATAGGTGCCGGTACCGGTGCGGGCTGCTGGGCCTTGATGGCCACCACGCGGTGTTTCCACCAGCGCGGCACCATGCCCAGAATGCCCAGCGCCAGCCCGGCGGCAAAGGCGCTCAGGATCAGCAGCACCATGGGCGCGCGCCATTGCGTACCAAAAAAGAAGTGCACCACCGCGTCTTGCTGGTTGTTCAGCGCAAAGGCAAACAGGGTAAAAAAAATGGCTGCTTTAAGTAACCACTTAAGCAGCCGGACCAGATTCTTCATGGGTGTCCTCCATCGTCTGGGCATTCTATCGAGGCAAAAACCTCACTCGCGGGATTCGCGCAGCTCACGGGCTTCGATCTCGGCGGTGTGCCGGTCCACGGCTTCGCGCAGGGCTTTGCCGGGTTTGAAGTGGGGCACGCGCTTTTCGGGGATGGCCACGCTTTCGCCGCTGCGCGGGTTGCGGCCCATGCGCGGCGGACGGCGGTTGATGGAAAAGCTGCCAAAGCCACGGATCTCGACCCGGTGCCCGCGCACCAGCGCATCCCCGACGGCATCCAGGATGGTCTTCACGGCGTGTTCGGCATCGCGGTGGGTCAGCTGGCTGAATCGGGCGGCCAGTTCTTCAACAAGGTCGGATCGGGTCATGGAGGGCAGGTGGTTTCAAAAGGACTTGCGTAATGCACCCCATGGGCAGAGAGGATTGCGCAAACCCTGTCGGGTTATAAATAAAGCCGATCCGCTCGCCCCTGCGAGTCGGATCGGCCTGGCACTAGGCTAACTTACATGGACTCTGGTGCAGAGCACCCGAGCCATGAAAGTTGTTTCCAGTTACAACAGCAAATTAATTGTTGTTGTCCAGCTTGGCGCGCAGCAGGGCGCCCAGGCTGGTGGTGCCAGCGTTTTCGCGGGCCGATGCCTGGCTCAGCGTTGCCATGGCTTCGCTTTGGTCGGCAGCGTCCTTGGCCTTGATCGACAGCTGGATGTTGCGGGTCTTGCGATCCACATTGACCACCACAGCGGTGACTTCGTCGCCTTCTTTCAGCACGTTGCGTGCGTCTTCAACGCGGTCACGGCTGATTTCGGAAGCGCGCAGGTAACCGATGATGTCTTCACCCAGGTCGATTTCAGCGCCACGGGCGTCCACGGTCTTGACCTTGCCGGTCACGATCTGGCCCTTGTCGTTGATGGTGGTGAAGGTGGTGAACGGATCGCTGTCGAGCTGTTTGATGCCCAAAGAGATGCGTTCGCGGTCCACGTCCACGGCCAACACGATGGCTTCGACTTCTTGGCCCTTCTTGTAGTTACGCACGGCGGCTTCGCCGGTTTCGTTCCACGAGAGGTCAGACAAATGCACCAGGCCGTCGATACCGGCAGCCAGGCCCACGAACACGCCGAAGTCGGTGATCGACTTGATCGGGCCCTTGACGCGGTCGCCACGCTTGGTGTCTTGCGCGAACTCTTGCCATGGGTTGGCCTTGCACTGCTTCATGCCCAGGCTGATGCGGCGCTTGTCTTCGTCGATTTCCAGAACCATGACTTCGACTTCGTCGCCCAGCGAAACCAGCTTGGCGGGAGCGATGTTCTTGTTGGTCCAGTCCATCTCGGACACGTGCACCAGGCCTTCGATGCCGGGTTCGAGTTCCACAAATGCACCGTAGTCGGCGATGTTGGTGATCTTGCCGAACAGGCGGGTCGACTGGGGGTAGCGGCGGTTCACGCCCATCCATGGGTCGTCGCCCATTTGCTTGAGGCCCAAGGACACACGGTTCTTTTCGGTGTCGAACTTGAGGATCTTGGCGGTGATTTCCTGACCAGCCGTAACCACTTCCGAGGGGTGGCGAACGCGGCGCCATGCCATGTCGGTGATGTGCAGCAGGCCGTCAATGCCGCCCAGGTCCACGAACGCACCATATTCGGTGATGTTCTTGACCACGCCGTGCACCACGGAACCTTCTTTCAGGGTTTCCATCAGCTTGGCGCGTTCTTCGCCCATCGACGCTTCGACCACAGCGCGGCGCGACAACACCACGTTGTTGCGCTTGCGGTCGAGCTTGATGACCTTGAATTCCATGGTCTTGTTCTCGTAGGGAGACAAGTCCTTGATGGGGCGGGTGTCGATCAGCGAACCGGGCAGGAAAGCGCGGATGCCGTTGACCAGAACGGTCAGGCCGCCCTTGACCTTGCCAGAGGTGGTGCCGGTGACGAATTCGCCGGATTCCAGGGATTTCTCCAGGGACATCCAGGAAGCCAGGCGCTTGGCGGTGTCACGGCTGACGATGGTGTCGCCGTAGCCGTTTTCGATGGCCACAATGGCAACCGAAATGAACTCGCCAACTTGGACTTCCACTTCGCCCTTGTCGGTCTTGAACTCTTCCAGCGGCACGTAGGCTTCGGATTTGAGGCCAGCGTTTACGACCACAAAGCTGTGTTCGATACGGATGACTTCGGCGGTGACGACTTCACCAATGCGCGTTTCCGTGCGGGTTAGCGATTCGGCAAAGAGGTCTGCAAATGATTCTGACATGGTTTTCCTAGTCCACAGCACAGGGTTGGCGGGTGCGGAATTGCACCTGCGTGAGGTTCTGGTGTGGCGGTTTGGCGGTCGGGGGACCACCGGGGTTACAGGGTTAAAAACCACTCGGCTGAAGCAGCAGAGTGGGCTTGTGCCGTTGGCTTATTTCAAACCAAACGGCTGCTTGCTTTGCCACCAGTCCAACACCTGGTCTACCGAGGTTTCGATCGACATGTCAGAGTTGTCCAGCAGCAAGGCATCTTGTGCGGGCTTGAGTGGCGCAGCCGCGCGGGAAGAGTCCCGTGCGTCGCGCGCTTCCAAGTCAGCGCGAAGGTCTTCGAGTGTAGTCGAAATTCCCTTTGAAATCAATTGCTTATACCGCCGCTCTGCGCGCTTGGCGGCGGTGGCGGTAAGAAACACCTTCAAAGGGGCGTCGGGGAAGATCACGGTGCCCATGTCGCGCCCGTCGGCCACCAGCCCGGGCAGGCGGCGAAAGCTGTGCTGCAGGTCCACCAAAGCCAGGCGCACCAAGGGCAGGGCGGAGACTTTGGAGGCGTTCATGCCGGCTTCTTCGGTGCGGATGGCCTCCGACACATCGGAGTCACCCAGCCAAACCTTGCCGTCTACAAAACGCACCGGCAGGGTTTGGGCCAGGGTGGCAATGGCGGCTTCGTCGGAGGCAGAAATGGACAGACCCGCCCGCAGCGCGGCCAGCGCGGTGATGCGGTACATCGCCCCCGAGTCCAGAAAATGGTAGCCCAGGCGCGTGGCCAGGGCGGCAGCGACCGTGCCTTTGCCCGAGGCGGTGGGGCCGTCGATGCACAGCACGGGAATGTGGGCGGTGGCGGTTTGCGACAGCGCCAGCAAGGCTTCGAAATAATCAGGGAAGGTCTTGGCAACGCATTTCGGGTCTTCGATGCGCACCGGCAATTGGGCCGGGTTGAAGGCTGCCAGCGAAAAGCACATCGCCACCCGGTGGTCGTCGTAGGTGTGGATGCTGGCGGCTTGCCAATGCGCATCTGTTGCGGGGGGCGTGACACGGATGAAGTCCGCGCCTTCCTCCACTGTCGCCCCCAGCTTGCGCAGCTCGGTGGCCATGGCCGCGATGCGGTCGGTTTCCTTGACGCGCCAGCTGGCGATGTTGCGCAGCGTGGTTGTGCCATCGGCGTACAGCGCCATCACCGCCAGGGTCATGGCGGCATCAGGGATGTGGTTGCAGTCGAGGTCGATAGCCTTCAGCGGCCAGCTGCCCCGGCTAATTTCCAGCCAATTGGGGCCGCTGACGACCTGCGCGCCCATGTGTTCGGCGGCCTCGATGAAGCGGATATCGCCCTGGATGGACGCAGCACCTACGCCCTCGATCCGCACTTTTGAGTCAAAAGTGCCGCTACCGCCCGTGGCAAGGGCGCCAAGAGCTATGAAATAGCTAGCAGACGAGGCATCGGCTTCCACGTGGATATCGCCGGGCGACTGGTAGCGGCTACCGGCGGGAATCGTGAAACGGGCCCAGCCCTCGCGCCGCACCGTGATGCCAAAACGCGCCAGCAGGTTGAGTGTGATCTCGATGTAAGGCTTGGAGATGAGCTCGCCCACCACATCGATCACCACGTCTTGCTGGGCGACCAGCGGCAGGGCCATCAGCAGAGCGGTCAAAAACTGGCTGGACACGTCGCCACGCACACGGATGGGCGCGTCCAGCTTCAGCTGGGGATGGCCAATGCGCAGGGGCGGGTACCCGTCTTGCCCGGCGTAGGTGATGTGGCAGCCGAGCTGGCGCAGGGCATCGACCAGGTCGCCAATCGGGCGCTCGTGCATGCGCGGCACCCCGTGCAGGCTGAAGTCGCCGCCCAGCACCGCCAGCGCCGCCGTCAGCGGACGGATGGCGGTGCCCGCGTTGCCCATGAACAGGTCGGCCTGGGGGGCTTTTAACTGCCCGGCCAACCCGTCGATCTCGACCGTGTTATCGGTGTGGCGGATGCCGCAGCCCAGTGTGGCCAGCGCGGCCAGCATGACTTTGGTGTCGTCCGAGTCCAGCAGGTCGTGCACGCGGGTGGTGCCGCCGCTCAGGGCGGCCAGCAAAAGGACGCGGTTAGAGATGCTTTTGGAGCCCGGCAACACCACGGTGCCGCTGGCGCTGTCGAGAGGCGGGAGGTCGAGAAAAGGGGTAGCAAACATTAATTTTTAGGCTTGAGGGAGGCCATGCTCCAGTCGGCGCGGCTGTCGCTGGCGCGCTCCAGCATCTGCACCAGGCCATCCACGTTGTTGCTGGTGAGCATGCTCTCCATGGTCTGCAGCGTCTTTTGGAAAATTTGCGACTGGGCCAGCACTTCCTCTTTGTTGGCCAGCAGCACGTCGCGCCACATGTGTGGATCGGACGCGGCAATGCGGGTGAAGTCGCGAAAGCCCGGCCCGGCCAGTGCCAGGTACTCCTGCCCCTGCGGCTGGCTGACCAGGCCGTGCATCATGGCAAAGGCGATCAGGTGCGGCAGGTGGCTGACGGCAGCAAAGGCCGCGTCGTGCGATTCGGGGGTCATTTGCAGCACATTGCAGCCCAGCGCCGCCCACACCGTCTGGGCCTGGGCCAACTGGGCGGGCAGGGTGCGTTCGATGGGGGTCAGGATGACGTTTTTGCCGGTGTACAGCTGCGGATCGGCAAATTCCACGCCCGAGACTTCCCTGCCGGTGATCGGGTGGGCCGGCACGAAGGAGCCGACCTGCTCACGCAGCGCGCGGCGCGCGGCATCCACCACATCGCGTTTGGTTGAGCCCACGTCCATCACCAGGGTGGTGGGGGTGATCAGGTGCTTGATGGCTTTGAAGGTGTTTTCAGTGGCGGCCACGGGCACAGCCAGCAGCACGATGTCGGCCCCCGACACGGCCAGCAGGGCCGAAGGGGCCTCGATGTCGATCACGCCCATTTGGCGCGCCTTGCTGGTGGTAGAGGGCGACTTGCTGTAGCCCACCACGCGTTTCACCAGCCCGGCGTTTTTCAGCGCCAGTGCAAACGAGCCTCCCATGAGGCCGCAGCCTATCAGTCCGAGTTGTTCAAACATGGGGTTGCTTTCAGGAGCCGACCGGGTAGGTGCCCAGTACCTTGAAGAAGGCGCACAGCGCGTGTAGCTCTTGCAGCGCCTTGGCCACGTGGGGCTGCGAAGGGTGGCCGTCCAGGTCGATATAGAAATAGTAGTCCCACTGGCCGGTGCGGGCGGGGCGGGACTCGAAGCGGGTCATGGACACGCCGTTGGTCTTCAGTGGCACCAGCAAATCGTGCATCGCGCCCGGTTTGTTGGGCACCGACACCACCAGGCTGGTGCAGTCCTTGCCCGAGGCGGGCGGTGTGGCCAGGGTTTGCGGCAGGCAGATGACGGCAAAACGGGTGCGGTTGTAGGCATCGTCTTGCACCGCGTGGGCCACGATGTGCAGGCCAAACTGGGAGGCGGCACGCTCGCTGGCCAGCGCGGCCCAGGCGGGGTTGGTAGCGGCCAGGCGCGCGCCTTCGGCATTGCTGGAGACGGCGCGGCGCTCGGCGTGGGGCAGGTGCTGGCTCAGCCAGCCCTGGCACTGGGCCAGCGCCTGGGGGTGGGCCATGACTACGTCGATGTTGTCGCGTGAATTGGTTTGCCGCAGCAGGTTGTGCCGCACCAGCAGGCTGACTTCGCCCACCACGTGCACGGGGGAATGCAAAAACAGATCGAGCGAACGGGCGACCACGCCTTCAGTGGAGTTCTCAATCGCCACCACGCCGTACTGCACCGTGCCAGCGGCGGTGGTGTGGAAGACTTCGTCGAAATTGGCGCAATACAGCAGTTCGGCGGCACTGCCGAAAAATTCGACGGCGGCTTGCTCGGTGAATGTGCCTTCGGGGCCGAGTACGGCCACGCGCTGGGGTGCTTCTAGGGCCAGGCAGGCCGACATGATTTCGCGCCACACGGCGGCCACATGCTGGTTCTTCAGCGGGCCGGGGTTGGCTTGCTGGATCTTTTCAATCACCTGGGCCACGCGGTCGGGCCGGAAAAAGGGCGAGCCCTCGCGGCGTTTGATGTCGCCCACCTGCTCGGCCACGTGGGCGCGGCGGTTCAGCAGGGCGAGCAGCTCCTGGTCGATCTGGTCGATCTTGACGCGCAGGTCGGCCAGATCGGGGGTGGCGGAGGGCGGGGTAACGGCAGTCATGGGTTAGGCCTGGGTCTTTTCAAATGCGTGCATGTAGTCCACCAGCGCCTGCACGCCGGCCAGGGGCATGGCGTTGTAGATGCTGGCCCGCATGCCGCCAACCGACTTGTGGCCCTTGAGCTGAAGCAAGCCGCGTGCCTTGGCACCTTCTAAAAACGCATCGTTGCGGCTCTCGTCGCGCAGGAAAAAAGGTACGTTCATGCGCGAACGGCAATTCGCCTCTACCTTGTTGACGTACAACTGCGACTGGTCGATGGCGCGGTACAGCAACTCGGCCTTGGCGATGTTGCGGTGTTCCATGGCGGCCAGGCCGTGCAGCTCGCCTTGGGCACCTTCGGTCTGGTGCTTGAGCCACTGGAAGGTGAGCCCGGCGATGTAGATGGCGTAGGTGGGCGGCGTGTTGTACATCGACTGGTTGTCGGCCACGGTCTCGTAGTTGAAGGCGCTGGGGCAGATGTCCAGGGCGTGGCCCAGCAGGTCTTCGCGCACCACCACCACGGTCAGGCCGGCGGGGCCGAGGTTCTTTTGTGCGCCGCCAAAAGCCAGGCCGACCTTGCTCCAGTCCATGCTGCGCGAGGCCACGTGGGACGAGAAATCGACCACCAGCGGGGCCTTGCTGCCCAGGGCCTGCAGGTCGGGCAGGGTTTGGAACTCCACCCCGTCGATGGTTTCATTGCCGCAGATGTGCACGTAGCTGGCGTCGGCGCTCAGGTCCCAGGTGGCCGGGTCGGGCAGGCGGGTGTAGCCGGTGGCTTCGGTGCTGGCGGCGGTGTGTACGCTGGCGTACTTGCGCGCCTCTTTTTGCGATTTGTTGCTCCAGCTGCCGGTGACCACACAATCGACCTTGCCGCCACGCGACAGGTTCAGCGGCACGATGGCGTTTTCGCCCAGGCCACCGCCTTGCATGAACAGGATCTTGAACTCGGGCGGCACGGCCATCAGGGCGCGGAAGTCGGCCTTGGTTTGCGCGTAGATCGACAAAAACTCTTTGCCCCGGTGGCTCATTTCCATCACGCCCATGCCGCTGCCGTGCCAGTCCAGCATTTCGGCTGCAGCCTGGGTCAGCACAGATTCAGGGATGGCGGCCGGGCCGGCAGAAAAGTTGTAGGGGCGTGTCATGCAGTTTTAAGGGTTTTAAGGCTCAACCGCCCATTCCATGGGCGTGAGCAGCTATAAAATAAGTAGCAATTATGCGTCTGCAGCGCCGGGTGTGTCGTCCTCTGGGCCGGGCTCTGCGTCGCTGGCTTCGGCCGCTGCGGCAATGGCATCGTTTTCCACAATCCGCTGCAAACCGCTGAGCTTGGAGCCTTCGTCCAGGCCGATCAGGGTCACGCCCTGGGTGGCGCGGCCGAGTTCGCGGATCTCGCTGACGCGGGTGCGCACCAGCACGCCCTTGTCGGTGATCAGCATGATTTCGTCGTCGGCATGCACCAGGGTGGCAGCCACCACGCGGCCATTGCGCTCGCTTGGCTGGATCGCGATCAGTCCCTTGGTGCCGCGGCAATGGCGGGTGTATTCGGTGATGCTGGTGCGTTTGCCATAGCCGTTGAGGGTGGCGGTGAGCACGCTTTGCAGCTCGTCTTCGGCGACCAGCATGGCGATTACGCCCTGGCCTTCTTCGAGCATCATGCCGCGCACGCCACGGGCGTTGCGGCCCATGGGACGCACATCGTTTTCGTCAAAGCGCACGGCCTTGCCGCCGTCGCTGAACAGCATCACGTCGTGCTTGCCGTCGGTGAGGGCTGCGCCGATCAGGAAGTCGCCCGGATCCAGGTCCACGGCGATGATGCCGGCCTTGCGCGGGTTGCTGAAGTCGGTGAGCGGGGTCTTTTTGACCGTGCCCATGCTGGTGGCCATGAAGACGTACTGGTCTGCGGGGAAGCTGCGCTTCTCACCGGTCAGGGCCAGCACCACGTTGATTTTTTCGCCCTCTTGTAGCGGGAACATGTTGACGATGGGGCGGCCCCGCGAGCCACGCGAACCCTGCGGCACTTCCCAGACCTTGAGCCAGTACAGGCGGCCCCGGTTGCTGAAACACAGGATGTAGTCGTGCGTGTTGGCAATAAAGAGCTGGTCCACCCAGTCGTCTTCTTTGGTGGCCGTGGCCTGCTTGCCGCGCCCGCCGCGCTTTTGTGCCCGGTATTCGCTCAAGGGCTGGCTCTTGATATAGCCGCTGTGCGAGAGTGTGACCACCATGTCGGTGGGGGTGATCAGGTCTTCGGTGCTGAGGTCAAACGAGCTGTATTCCACCAGGCTGCGGCGTGCGCCCAGCTTGGTCTGGCCGAATTCGAGCTTGATGGCGGTGAGTTCTTCGCCAATGATGGCCGAGACGCGCTCCGGCTTGGCCAGGATGTCGAGGAAGTCTTCGATCTCGGACATCACTTCTTTGTATTCGGCGACGATCTTGTCTTGTTCCAGGCCGGTCAGACGCTGCAGGCGCATCTGCAAAATCTCTTGGGCCTGCACTTCGGACAGGCGGTACAGGCCATCGCTGCCCATGCCCAGTGCCTTTTCCAGGCCGTCGGGGCGGTAGTCGTCCACATTGACCATGCCGCCGTCGGCGCGGGTGCGGGTGAGCATCTCGCGCACCAGCTTGCTGTCCCAGGGGCGGGCCATCAGCTCGACCTTGGCCACGGGCGGCGTGGGTGCGTTGCGGATGATGGCGATGAAGTCATCGATATTCGCCAGCGCCACCGCCAGGCCTTCCAGCACATGGCCGCGTTCGCGGGCCTTGCGCAGGTTAAAGATGGTGCGGCGGGTGACAACTTCGCGGCGGTGCTCCAGGAAGACCTCGATCAGATCCTTCAGGTTGCACAGCTTGGGCTGGCCATTGACCAAGGCCACCATGTTCATGCCGAAGGTGTCTTGCAGCTGGGTCTGTTTGTACAGGTTGTTCAGCACCACCTCGGGCACTTCGCCGCGCTTGAGTTCGATCACCAGGCGCATGCCGGATTTGTCGGACTCGTCCTGGATGTGGCTGATGCCTTCGATCTTTTTCTCGTGCACCAGCTCGGCCATGCGCTCCTGCAGGGTCTTCTTGTTGCACTGGTAGGGCAGCTCGTCAACGATGATGGCCTGGCGCTGGCCTTTGTCGATGTCTTCAAAGTGCACCTTGGCGCGCATCACCACGCGGCCACGGCCGGTGCGGTAGCCGTCTTTCACGCCGTTGATGCCGTAGATGATGCCGGCTGTGGGGAAATCAGGCGCGGGGATGATCTCCATCAGCTCGTCCACCGTGGCCTGCGGGTTGCGCAGCAGGTGCAGGCAGCCATCCACCACTTCGTTCAGGTTGTGCGGCGGGATGTTGGTCGCCATGCCCACGGCAATGCCGGACGAGCCGTTGACCAGCAGATTAGGGAAGCGCGCAGGCATGACCAGCGGCTCTTGCTCGCTGCCGTCGTAGTTGGGGCCGAAATCGACCGTTTCCTTGTCCAGGTCGGCCAGCAGCTCGTGGGCGATCTTGGACATGCGGATTTCGGTGTAACGCATGGCCGCAGCGTTGTCGCCATCGACCGAACCGAAGTTGCCCTGGCCATCGACCAGCATGTGGCGCAGGGAGAAATCCTGGGCCATGCGAACGATGGTTTCATAGACTGCGATGTCGCCGTGGGGGTGGTACTTACCAATCACGTCGCCCACGATACGGGCCGACTTCTTGTAAGCACGGTTCCAGTCGTTGTTGAGCTCGTGCATGGCAAACAGCACGCGCCGGTGTACCGGCTTGAGACCATCACGCGCATCAGGCAGGGCGCGGCCCACAATCACGCTCATCGCGTAATCTAGATAGCTCCGGCGCATTTCCTCTTCAAGACTGATGGGCAAGGTTTCTTTGGCGAACTGGGTCATAGAGAGGCAAACGTCATACAGCGGAGGTCAACTATTTTAGGGCCAAGTGACTGTCGCCACACAGCAACACATGTTCCTTAATGCCAGCGTATACCGCCGTGCATGCCTGCTGTCCTACTCGTTTCCCCTTAGCCCTGTGGCACAATTCAACGAACGTATGCAGTGATGGTCACTGTAAACGTCCCGTTTCGCAGCGCTGCTGCGGCTTTTTCCCCAAGAGGAGAACCATGAAGAAATTGAATAAAGTGGCAATGTTGTTTGCCTCCGCAGCGCTTGTAACCGCCGCGGGCGCTCAAACCGTTGACAACTGGAAAAACGGCACCAATGAGTTGGTCTGGAAAAACGGAACCAACGAACTGTGCTGGCGTGACAACTTCTGGACCCCTGCCACTGCAGCTCCAGGTTGTGATGGCGCTATTGTTCCTGCTGCACCCGCTGCTCCTGCTGCTGCTGTTGCACCTGCTGCTCCAGCACCCGCTGCTGCAACGCCGGCTCCCGCTGTTGTGGCTGCTCCCATGGTCGCCGAAAAGGTGACCTACGCAGCCGATGCATTCTTTGACTTCAACAAGTCTGTGCTGAAGCCAGAAGGCAAAGCCAAGCTGGATGACCTGGTCAGCAAAGTTAAGGGCATCAACCTGGAAGTCATCATTGCCGTGGGTCATACCGACTCCGTGGGCAGCGATGCTTACAACCAGAAGCTGTCGGTTCGTCGTTCTGAAGCTGTGAAGGCTTACTTGGTGTCTAGCGGCATCGAAAAGAACCGCGTGTACACCGAAGGCAAGGGCGAGAAGCAACCTGTTGCTGACAACAAGACTGCTGAAGGCCGTGCCAAGAACCGCCGCGTGGAAATCGAAGTGGTTGGTACCCGCAACAAGTAATTCTTGCGCTGGATGCCAGATCCGTCTGGCTCCCAAAAGAAGCCCCGTGTGCCTTAGCCCACGGGGTTTTTTTATGTGGGGTTTCATGGCGTCGCGGAGTGAGCGGTTTGCACAATCTGCGAAAATCTAGAGATGAATCCAAGCCTGAATGCCGACCCCGCCGAACTGGCGAAATTCTCCGAACTCGCGCACCGATGGTGGGATCTGGACAGCGAGTTTCGCCCGCTGCACCAAATCAACCCGCTGCGTTTGAACTGGATCGACGGCATTGCGCCGTTGCAGCGCCAGCGGGTACTGGATATCGGTTGTGGCGGCGGTATTCTGGCCGACTCCATGGCCCGCCGGGGTGCCGAGGTGGTGGGCATCGATTTGTCTAGCAAAGCGCTCAAAGTCGCACAACTCCATGCCATGGAAGCCCAGACCCCGCATCTGCAGTACCGCGAAGTCAGCGCGGAGGAGATCGCTGCAGAGCAGCCCGGCAGTTTTGACGTGGTGACCTGCATGGAAATGCTGGAGCACGTCCCCGATCCCGCATCAGTGGTCCATGCCTGTGCTGCGCTGGTCAGACCGGGTGGGTGGGTGTTTTTTTCGACCATCCACCGCAGTACCAAGGCTTTCCTGATGGCCATCGTGGGTGCGGAATATCTCCTCAACATGTTGCCACGTGGCACGCATGAATACGCCAAGATGATCCGGCCCAGTGAACTGGCCGGTCACTGCCGCGTTGCGGGGCTCACGTTACAGCACACCCGTGGCCTGGAATTCAACCCCCTGACCCAGCGGTACTGGCTCAGCAACGACACCAGCGTGAACTACATGTTTGCGACAAAAAAGCTGTGACCGCGCACATGCATCCCGCATTCCACGGCATCCGTGCTGTATTGTTTGATTTGGATGGCACTTTGGTAGACAGCGCGCCAGACCTTGCCGGTGCGGCTGACAAAATGCGTACAGATCGTGCTTTGCCCTCGTTTGCACCAAGCCTCTACCGCCCGATGGTTGGCGCGGGTGCCAGAGGCATGCTCGGTGTGGCTTTTGGCATGCAGCCCGACCATCCTGATTTCCCTGCCATGAAAGAAGAGTTCTTTGCGAACTATGAACGTCGCCTGACGCAGGAGACTTATGCGTTTGACGGGGTGCCTGAACTGCTGGCCCAACTGGTCGTCCGCCAGATCCCTTGGGGCGTGGTGACGAACAAGTCAGAGCGATTTGCCTTGCCTCTTACCCAGGCCATGCCCTTATTTGCCACAGCGGCAGCGATTATCGGAGGCGATACCACTCCCCATGCCAAACCCCATCCAGAGCCTTTGTTAGAAGCGGCCAGGCGCTTAGGCCTGGCTCCGGAGCATTGCATGTATGTAGGCGATGATGAGCGGGATGTGGTTGCGGGCTTGGCGGCAGGCATGGCTACGGTCGCCGCAGGGTATGGCTATCTGGGGAGCAATGCAGACATCGCCCAATGGGGTGCCCATGCCACCATACAGTCTCCAATGGAGCTGCTGCGCTGGTTGCCATAAGCCGGGTAAAATACAAAGTTGGGGCTGCACTGGTTTCGACGTGGGTTCGGACGCGCAGCAGGGCATGTCGAGGTTCTGTCACCTCGTAAAACAGCAGAAAAAACCTAACTGCAAACGACGAACGTTTCGCACTCGCCGCTTAATTGCGCGTGAGCCTCGCAACAGCAAGCCAATAGGCTGGGCAAGGGTGGTGGAGCTGCAAGGCTGTACCGTCCAGGCTGCGGGGTAATTTCATTTGGCTGGGCGCTCACTGGGTAACTTAGTGGGCTCCGAGAAAATAGGTTACTGGCGTTTTGCATAGCGTGCCACTGCGCGATGCAAAAGGCGAGACTTAAACCAGATGGCTACACATGTAGAACTGTTCGAAGAAGGCTTGCGGACGGGGGTTCAAATCCCCCCAGCTCCACCATAAATCTGTCCAAGGCCGTTTACTGAAGTCCAGTAAACGGCCTTTTTCTTTGTCTAATCAATAGCTTGCAGTGCATTCCTGTCCAATTAGGTCCACTGGCAGCTAAAGCAAAGAGGGGGTACAGGAGGGGGTACAAAATCTGAAAGCGGTAAAATTCGTCTTTCTGTACCCCCGTCTCCCTCTGGGGGTACTGCTTATTGCAGTCTATTGCTGCACGCCCATTGCACTAGGATTCGTACCCCCATGTTGACCGATGCCCAATGTCGTAATGCCATCTGCCCGCAGGACCGGAAGCAAGCTCGGTTCACTGATTCTGGGGGGATGTACCTACAAGTTAGTCCGACCGGCTCTAAGCGCTGGTTCCTCAAATACCGCGTAGCAGGTGTCGAAAAACAATTGGCTTTAGGTCGCTATCCCGATGTCAGTTTGACGACTGCCCGGAAGGCTCGCGATGCTGCCAAGCTTCAAAAATCTGAGGGTTTCGACCCCGTGAAGGTGCGTCAGGTTCAAAAACTGAGAGGTGCGGGCCCTGGCGGCGATACCTTCAAGACGGTGGCTATGGAGTGGTACGCCAAACAAGCCTCGCAGTGGAGCAGCGGCCATGCCGAACGTTCCCTGCGTCAGCTAGAGCGCGACCTGTTTCCCTGGTTGGGTGATCGCTCCATGGCTGGGATACAGCCTTTAGAGTTGTTGGCCGCACTGCACAAGGTTGAAGAACGCGGTGCTCTGGAAACCGCCGACCGAGTTTTAATGCTGTGTCGTCAGATCTGGCGATACTGGTTACCCACAGCCAGCAACGAGCAGCGCAATATTACCGATGGACTGAAAGATCGACTCACACCTTACAGGGGTAAGACGTTTGCTGCCATCGTGGACCCTGTTCGTATGGGTGAACTGCTTCGGGCCATGCAGGCATATAAAGGTGGTCCGACCGTGCGTACAGCTTTGTTGGTGGCTCCGCTTTTATACCAACGCCCCGGTAATCTGCGAGATATGGAGTGGGCGGAGCTGGATCTAGACGCGGCACTTTGGACCATCCCTAGCATGAAAATGAAGCGCACAAAAGTGGAAAAAGAGCAGGGTGATGCACACATCGTGCCTCTACCCACCCAAGTCGTCGCCATGCTGCGCAATCTGCACTCGCTAACAGGGCACGGACGTTACGTGTTCCCTGGTGAGCGTAGTCATGATCGCCCCATGTCTGATAACTCTGTGCGTAGCGCCTTATATGCCCTAGGCTTTGGCAAAGAACAGACTTGGCATGGGTTTCGGGCTAGCGCACGTACCATGCTGGTTGATCAGTTGAATCTAGATCCACTGGCCATCGAAGCTAATCTAGCACACGCAGTCAGAGATTCCAACGGCCGCAGCTACAACCGTACCCACTATCTCAAACAACGGTTTGAACAGATTCAACAGTGGGCAGATTATTTAGATAATTTGCGAAATAATGTTGGTGTAATAAAATTTCCTGAGGTATCAATGAATAGATATATTTAAGTGATGAAATAATGTGACTTATTTTTTTCTATAAAATATTTATCAGATGAGTTTAGTTAATTTTAAAAAATTAAGACTGGATTGATTAAATGGCATACATTGTTTATGAGAAATTTGGTTCCAATGTCGATAAATATGATTTTGATAAATATGTAACGTCTGGATTGTCAAGGCTTCGAAGTTGCTTTGATGACATACATCTAACCGTTGATTTTAATTTTGATGAATTTTGTGCAGACCTTGTTTTTTGTGTTGAAAATAATACAGCTAATGATGGGTTCTTAGGTTACTCAAACATGGAATCAATAAAATCGGAAGGGGAAACTTATATACTTGATTCCTTTAGATTGACATTTCTATTTTTTAATGCCGCCATTAAAGAGAGGGAGAGTGATCCAGGCAAGGCTTGGAAGTTGGTTGTGGAGGCGTACTTCTATTTAGGAAATGTTATACAAATTGCGGACAATAAATTTATTATTTCAAAATTCGCAGAAAGAAAAAAGCGGTCCATTGTCGCCGGAAAAAAGAAGAACGAAAACTCTGATCTCGCGAAAAAAGAATTATCAAAATTATTAATTAGTTGTTGTCCAGAAAAAGGGTGGAAGAGTGTGGATAAGGCCGTTGTTTTGTTAGAGAGTAAACTTTTTGCAGCTTTACAGAAAGAGAAAATTCCTATGGACGGCGCTAGTGTTGGTTCAAGAATTAAAAATTGGTTGAGTAGTGATGGGGATTTGAAGACTATTTTCCGTTCGCTTAAAAAAATTGACTGATTTTTATGGTTTTTTTTGATTGCATTTAATGGATATTTTTCAAACTATCGGTTTGGTCAGTTTTGTTTTTTCTAGGTCTTCCCATGGGTTTTATTTTTAATTTTGGCATAATTCCTTTTCCAAATGTTCTCCCAAGCCCTTTGGCTGCCATCTTGATGTAGTAGTCTGTTTTAGTCATGTAAATAGTTGCCTTTTTAAGGCCTTCACGCATTTCACTATTTGAATGGTGGAGCATGCCTATGCCGCAAGATTTATAGTTTTCTTTTTTTGAGTTGCAATTGAAATACAACCCTTTTCCTCCGGTAATTTTCGTGTTCCATGTTTCCCCAATAATTCTTGCTATTGTTACATCTTCGCGTACCTTGGAACCGTCAAAGAATAGAATTACGTGATAATGAAAAGATTTTTCTAGTCCATATTCAAGTTTCCAAGAGTATCCAACTAAAACACCTTCTGAAAAATTAGAATTTATATATTTAAATAGATTTTCTCGGTGTGTTTTTACGTCGCTGTATTGAATTGATCCTGTGATGCCTGGTGGTCCACAATATTCTTTTGCATAAGAGAAGTCTACGCGAAGAACTAGTAATCTTGAATGTTGTTCGAATAAGGCGTTTGTATATTTTTCCAACTCCCGGCTATTTTTGTTTGAAGACCGTTGGAAGTCGCATAATGTTTTCTTGAATTTGTAACTTTGTGCCTCAGTTCTTATTAGTCCAATACATCCGTTTAAAAGTGC
The DNA here is from genome assembly GCA_963512645.1 of uncultured Albidiferax sp. Taxonomy (GTDB): domain Bacteria; phylum Pseudomonadota; class Gammaproteobacteria; order Burkholderiales; family Burkholderiaceae_C; genus Rhodoferax_B. Next base: position 60,475 of record CAUPNM010000026.1, read on the forward strand.
TACCCATCTTGTTGTTTCATCTGTTGATCCAGACTGGTAGATGCGCGCCAATTCATCGACGCCTGTAGATTGAACGGTTCGGATATATAGATCGATGTTTGGATTTAGTTCGTGAAGAGGATAGTAGCGTTTTATATCTAATGTATTTATTTTTAAGGTCTCTAAAAATAATCTGCCTATGTTTTTACTGTGAATGTAATTATTCCCGTTAAATTTGCTCTTTCTTACTGAAAATAATTCGTCGTTGGATTGCCCAATCTTGCTGGTAATGTTTTCTATTTCCGAAATTCTCCCAGTAAGAAAGAATTCTTCGTATAAAATTATTTGTGTGTTTTCAGTGTTTCCAGTGTAGGCAATTGCTGTTTCTAATAGTGCTGATGCTGCTCTTTTTTTGGTTGTGTGATTCATGATGTTTGTTTATATTTTTATTATATAATATAAACTCCATAAGTTAAAGTGTTAAAATAATCAATAATTCTGGAATTTACTATTTAAAAAATAGCCCATTAAGGGATGATGCGCTATATAAATTTGGACATACTTAGTGCAGTTGTCTGTGGAACAGAGCTACTTTGAGAGTGCCTAAGTAGCTACTCATTGGGGCTTGATGTCCCATTCCGCTCAAATTTTTTTTCACTTTGGGTAACTCTACTTTTGACCCATTCGTCTATAGATGAGGCGAGCCACCCTACGGCTGATGTTCCAAGTTTGAAGGGGCGAGGGAAGCTACAGTCAAATCGTGGCGATGTAGGGGAAAGCTTGTCATACAAGGAGCTTCTTGAGATTCCAAGAAGGGCGATCACTTGTTTGCAGCGCAGTACTTGGGTGGCAGTGGGGGTGCTTTGTGACATCTGGTAAATCCTTAGTTGGGGCGATACCAGACTGTAAGAGCCGTGCTTAAAAATTTCTATGTCAGATCCAAAGCGTAAAAAATTACAGTTCGGAACTACACAATTTTTTGATGAAATCGATGTGATGTTGTATTGGACTTGATGAAAATCAGACCGATTCACCAATTGGATCTACGGGTATTGGCGGTGTAAGCATGCCCTTTCGAGAGATGCTTGAACGAAGCTGGATGTCTTGGAATATCTGTCTACGCTAAATTCGCGATCACGCCGAGCAATTGCAACTGTTGCCCAGTGTTCTGTAAAACTGGCTATCGCAAGGCCATCGTGGGGTTTTATTGCTAGATTTTTGAGGGCCTGAACCTAGCCGCCTTCCACACCCGCTGTACAGCAGGTGGCCAGCGCACCACACCCCTTGGAACCTCAATGCTTGGCGAACGCCGATCGCGCACGAGCTGCCATAGCTCTCGCAAGTTCGCCAGAAGCTGTATGAATTCACTGCCTTTTGGGGTGCTTGGAGCGAACAGCTACCTGGTCCATCGCCTGAACCGAGACGCCGGTCGTTGAACAAAGGTGATTTCACAAAAATTCCACCCGATTCCTGCGCTTGGTACCGAGATGGGGCTGGCCAAGCTGGGCCACATCGCCGAGCGGTCAAGATAGTTGACATCGACCACCGTTGACGGCAACCTGCTTCAGGAGCCAATGCCAGTCGCCATAAATCGATGAGCTATGCATACATGCGAACCGTCAATACCGAACCAGAAGTTCAGATCTGTGAACGCTCTGGCACTTCTGCTTCATAGGCTTCAAAGCTGCGGTTCAATATCAATGACCCATTTTCCGTGGCAAAGTTAGTTCCTGGTCTTCCTAAAGTTAGTTCCTACGCAATGCTGGAACCACTTGTGCCTTGGTGTGCGCGATAGCTGGATACCTGCAGTTGGACGGCCTGCAGAAGTGTCGAGTTAGTTGTGAAGCCCAAAATTTTTATGTCTTGCATGGTTAGACATCCACTTGGACTTGACTCGTTATTTCTGCTGTATTCGCTCAAATCGAAGTTGGATGTGTCGGTTTACGAGTTGAAGTTTGAACGTTCATCAACAGACTCCGCTTCGACGGTTGCTGTTGATGTGTTCGGTGATAGCACTGAAAATTGCGTCACTTGCTATCCATAGGAATACTTGGGGCTAGTATTTTTTGTAGGACTTTTGACCCGCTATGCCTGTGTCCGATTGGGGATAGGATCAGGTCTAATTTTCTGTGCCTCAAGTGTGATTGAGCCATGTGTAACCTTCAGTACAAGTGCTCTCCACCAACATATTTTTAGAAACTCCGAACTTTTAGCATCCCAAAATCCGGGCTGACTGGCGGTTATTCATTCTAGAAATTCTGAATCACATATCACCAAAGTGGCATGGTGATAGAAGTGACTCACACAGCAGCGTGTAGGAATCGCAGCAGTTCCCTTGCTCATGTGACCGCTCTAAGCAACAGAGCCCCACGCTTTCCGACCTCACCAAGTCATCTGGCACAGTTATATCGGCGATCCAGCTTCCATCCGTGTTCACAACCAGGTTCCAGTCGGTTCGCCGCCAACTAGAAAGAAGTTATATGTTCTCGACCAATTCCCCCCTAGAAAGCCTAGCCGCATTTGCCATCGCATTTGTGGTCGGGGCTTTGTCCCTTGCGTGTCTTGTCCTGTACCTTCAAAAAGTACGGGGGTCTATGCCGCCCGTTCATCCAACGGCTACGACCTAGCGAAGAACCCTGTTTCCCTCAACCTTACAAAAGGAGATTTACCCGATGACAATCCAATGTCCCAAATGCCATTCAAAAAGCATCGACACCCAGGACTACGCCAAGAAAGTGGGTGGCACTATCGGCACGGTGGCCGGAGCCGCCAGTGGCATGGCGGGTGCCCTCAGCGGTGCAGAAATCGGCCTCATTGCCGGGACCGTTCTGGATCCTGGCGATTCTGTTCTGGGGGTGATTGCCTGCGCCGTGCTGGGTGGCCTGGTAGGTGGCGTAGCCGGTTGCACGATGGGGGCAAAGCTCGGCGAAGTGGTGGACAGCAATATCCTGGATAACTGCCGCTGTCTCAGCTGTGGATACCGCTTTGGTAAGCAGTCGATTTGAGAATGTGGAGCACGATGTCAGGTATTGCCCTTCAGCTCAATATCGAAGTTTGGTATCCGGTCTATTTGATAGCTTTATGTATTTTGGTATGCCTTGCGCATACAACCCCACCGACATAACTACACCGTCGGCACCCCTCCCGTAGTTTTCCCCTGATTCCCTCTTAATTCCTACAACCCCAGACGTTGGTCTTTGCTTTGGCTGCATTTGCGCAGCGGCTTTGTCACGTCTATATCTATCTGAAAGAAGGCACCATGGCACACCTGATTCACTCTATGGCCTATACAGGCGAAACTCCCTGGCACCAACTGGGCAACGCCTTGCCTGCCAAACAACCCATTGAAGTCTGGGCGAAACCCTGATGGCCAGGTCAAATTCCCCCACCCTTGGCCACCCCAAATTCCCCCAGGCAGGACCGCCGGATTATGACGACTCGGGTGCGACGGCGATGCGTGCGGCGGCCTCCTTGAGGCGGTAGCTCTTGCCCTCGAACTCC
>CAUPNM010000027.1:0-57257 GCA_963512645.1 uncultured Albidiferax sp.
CCGCACGGCGGCCGTCGGTCGTCAGCACGTAGCCGAACCCGCCGCTGGCTGGCCCGGGGGGGAGGAGGACGATCAGGGTGCTCACGGGGGGCTTAAGAGGTCAAGCATTGTAGGTAGCTGCGGGCGGCGTTCAGGGCCGTGCCTGGCCGGCGGGGTCGGCTACCGCCCGCTCGCGCCACAGGGTGCGCACATTGATGCCGTCGCGCTGTACCAGCGAGCGTTCCAATACGGTGGTGGAGCCCAGGCGCAGACGGCCCAGCACTTCGAAATAGCTGGTCGAGACGCTGTGTTCATTGGCGGTGAAAGCGATGTTGGGCTGGTTCAGGATGGCATTGGCATCGGAGGTGCCGCGAAAAAACTTGCTGGCCCGTGCGGCCACCAGCTTTTGCGCATCGGCCATGCTCAGCTTGGGCACGGCGGCCACCAGCACCTCTGCGCTGGCGGTGTTCAGGTTGACGGGGGTGGGCACGGGCAGCACGGTGACATAGGGCTGTAGCGCGGCGACGGTGGCGGGCGACAGGCCCAGCCAACCCAGTTGCGCGGCGTTGCGCGGCATCAGGGGGATGGTGGTTTCGGTGTTTTGGGTACTTGGGGTATTGCGTGTGTCTTTGGCCAACTGCAGCTGGGTGCTGAGCAGGGTGAGCTCCAGCGGCGGCAGGTTGAGCAGTTCGAACAGGCGGCCAAAGGCGGCCAGCCAGACTTCGGAGATCTTGTTCTCCTGCACCAGGTTGCTGATGTTCATGCGCGACTGCATGTCGGTGATCTGGCCGGACAAAAACGCGTCCAGCTGCTCGTCGCTGTCCATGCCGCCGGTGTTGTTGCGGTCGGCGGCTAGAAAGGTGGACAGGCGCGATTCCTGCAGCGGCACGGCCCAGGGTTCGGCCAGGTGGTCGGTGCCGGTGCTGCCACGCGCGTCTTCGCGCAGGATCAGCCGGGCCCAGTCGAGTGCGCCGGTCAGCACCCAGCTGGACTGCACCCGCTGGCGCTCTGCCGCCTCCACCTCCACGCTGCGCCACTGCTGCCACAACGAGGCCGCCGCCAGCGTGGCGACCAGGGTGACCGTCAGCATGGCCATCAGCAGGGCTGCACCGCGCTGGGAATACTTGCTATGTAAATAAGAGCTGCTTGTGCTTATGGAATAAGCGCTGGAGGCCGATTTCTTATATAAAAAACTGGGCTTCATGACTTGCCGCCGCCCAGCGTGGGTTTGTTCCAGTCGTGGGTGATCACCCCGGCCAGGGCCTGGCCAGGTGGCAGCGTCAGCACCAGGCGCACGCCGTCGGGGATGCTGGTGTCGGTGGGCGTGCCCACCGTGGCGGCGGTGGGGGCCGCACTGGACAGCGGGTTACTCCAGGCCCCATCGCGGTAGTAGAAGATGCGCCAGTCGGCCAGCGGGGTGAGGGCGACCTCGGCGCGCCGGGCCTCCTCGCCGGGGTTTTGCGCCCACAGGGCCGCGTTGCTCCAGGCCTGGGCCAGCTCGGTGCGGCTGTGCACCGGGGGCGACTGCCAGCGCAGCCATTGGTCGGTGCCGTCCACGCTGCGCCGCGTCCAGGCCACCACCAGCGCGCCGGTGGCCTGCGGGTCGCTGCTGCGCCGGGTGAGCCGCAGGCCGCGCCCGTCCCAGTCGAGGGCAGGGGTGTTGGGCTGCTCCAGCAGGGCATCCAGGTCGGCCGTCCACTGGCCCAGCCCGGCCTGCAGGGTCAGCACTTCGTCGGCGCGCTGCTGGGTCTGGCTTTGCGCCCGGGTCATGCCGTCCAGCCCGCGCCAGCTCAGCACCGCCAGCAGCGCCATCACCATCAGCGCGACCAGCAGCTCAACCAGGGTGAAACCGCGTTGGCGCTGCATTAAAACCGCCCCACGATGGTGGACAGGCGCAGGATGGGCGCGTTGCCGTCAAATACCTGCGCATCGACGCGCCGAAAGCTGGGGTTGGGCGTGGGCATGACGTTCAGGCGCACCTCGTAGACATGGCCCGCCTGTTCGCACTGCTGGGTGCTGTCGCCTACGTTGGGCATCTGGGCCGACAGGCGCATGGCGATGAGCTGGTTCTCGGCGCACAGGTGGGCCAGCAGCACATCGGTCTGGCGGGTGGCGTTGGTGGTCAGGGCCTGGGTGGCCTGCAGCCCGGCGATCAGCGCAATCGACACGATGGCCAGGGCTACCAGTACTTCGATCAGGGTAAAGCCACGGTTCTTCATGGGGTGGCGGCTTGCACACTAAAAGGCCGTGCGCCGTCGGTGGCGATGCGCAGGGCTTGGGACGGCTGGCTGATGGACTGCAGCACGATCTCCTGGCGACCAATCACCGGCTCGGGGCCGAGCAGTACCGGGGGTGTCTCGCGCGCCACGGTGTCATTGCCCAGCCAGCGGTCGGGCAGGGCGCGCGCAGGCAGGCCGTCAAAGGCAAAGCCCTCGGGCGTGGGCCGCCAGCGTACCGGCACGCCGGTGGCACGCGACTGGGCCCGGGCCGATTCAAACAGGGCGGCCAGCCGCGCCGCATCGCGCTCCAGCAGGGTCTGGCTGTTGTCGCGCAGGGCAAAGGCCACGCCGCCGCTGGCAATGGCGATGATGGCGACTACTACCAGTAACTCCAGCAGCGTGAAGCCTTTGTGGCGCAACACTTTCAGACTATTGCCAACTGCCGATGTCGGCATTCTTGCCTTCGCCGCCGGGCTGGCCGTCGGCACCGAAGGACATCACGTCGATCTCGCCTTGCACGCCGGGGTTCAGGTACTGGTAGGGGCGGCTCCAGGGGTCGTTGGGCAGCTTTTCGACGTAGGGTTTCCAGTTGGGCGGCACCGGGTTGGTACTGGGTTTGGCTACCAGGGCTTGCAGGCCTTGCTCGGCGCTGGGGTAACGCTGGTTGTCCAGCCGGTACAGCTTCAGGGCCTGCATGAGGTTGTTCACATCGGTCTTGGCGGCGGTGGCGCGCGCGTCGTCGGCACGCTCCAGCACATTCGGCACGATCAGCGCGGCCAGCACGCCGATGATGACCAGCACCACCATCAGTTCGATCAGGGTAAAGCCTTGGTGCAGAAAACGGCGCGGAAAAGTCCGGGTAGATGGTCTGTGGTGTGTCATGGGCAACGATGATAATCAATCCATGTTACTGAACTCATCCGATTCCCTTACATCCCGCTGGGCCCCCCGGCTGGTGACTTTTGTGGTCTGGGCTTTGGCGTTGGCCAGTGCGGCGTATTGGGGGCTGAAGTCCACTGCCGATGCCGCCGGTCCGCAGACGGCGGTGTCCACGCAGGCGATGGTGCCTGTCGACACTGCCGCCGTGGCCCGCGTGCTGGGCGCCGTGCCCGAGGACATGGCTGCCGAGCCCCAGGTCAATCTTTCCAGCCGGTTTGTGTTGTCAGGCGTGGTGGCGGGCCGTGGCCGTGGCGGTGCGGCGCTGATCGCTATCGACGGCCAGCCACCCAAGCCTTTCCGCGTAGGCAGTGTGGTGGACGGCAACCTGCTGTTGCAATCCGTCGGCCCGCGCCGGGCTGAGCTGGCTACCCGGCGGGACGGCCCGGTGGCGTTTGCGCTGGAACTCCCGGTGCGACCTTGACTTTCATGGGCTTGGGTGCAGAGCACTCCGAGCCCTGAAAGTTGTTGACGTGTAACCACTCGCCGTAGCCTACAGCCGTCTGCGGCCACTGGTCGGCCCGGTCAATGGCGCGTATGCCCGCTGCCAGCAGGCTGCAGGCCCGCACCACCCCGGCGTGCGTAACCCACAGCGTGGGCTGGTGGCCTACCGCATCCCAGGCCGCCGCCACCCGCTGCATGAACATCTGTACCGACTCGCCCCCGCCGGGCCGGTGCCGGGCGAAGTCATCCGTCCAGGCCTGCAGCGCGGGCTGGCCGATGGCATCCCAGCGCTGGCCTTCCCAACTGCCAAAGTCCATCTCGCGCAGGCGGGGGTCAAAAATAGGGGTCAAATCGGGCCTCAGCGCTGATAGGGTAAGCGTGAGCAGCTCACATCTTTGTAGCGGCGAGCTGACCACGGCGATACCCAGGGGCAGTGCGGCAGCCAGTTTTTTGGCTGCCACCAGCGTGGCTTGCGCATCGGCCGCCACGTCCCAAGCGCCGTAACACACGCCAGGCTCTACCAGCGGCTGGGCGTGCCGCGCCAGCCAGAGTGTCATGCTGTGATCATGGCAGGGCGAGTGCCGCGCCCAGGTAGAAGGCGATTTCGCAGACCTGCTGCGTGGCACCCAGGCAGTCGCCGGTAAAGCCCTGCAGCCGCCGCTGGAACATCCGGCCCATCCAGGCCAGGGCCAGCAGACTGGCCAATATGCCTGCTATTAAAAAAGGAGCCTCTTGCGCCCATACCACCAGCACAAACGGCATAAAACACCATAAAAATGCCACGCCCAGCGCACGGCGGCTGATCTGGTCGGCCAGCGGCTTGCTTTTGGACGTGGCGGTGTCGCCCACGTGCGGCAGCAGGCGCACCAGTACCAGCGGGCAAAAGCGCGACCACACGTGGCCGCCCACCAGCGCCGCCAGCAGGGCCGTGCCGCTGCTCGCGTCCAGCAGCGCCAGCAGGGCAATCTTGGCGGTCAGCGCCAGCACCAGGGCCATCGCGCCGTATGCGCCGACGCGCGAGTCTTTCATGATGTCTAGTGCGCGCTCGCGCTCCACATGGCCGCCCAGGCCATCGGCCACGTCGGCCAGGCCATCTTCGTGGAAACCACCGGTGAGCAGCACGGTGGCAATGGTGCACAGCACTGCCGTCACCAGGGCACTGCCCACCCGGCCATGCAGCAGCGTGCCGCACAGCGCCGCCACCGCACAGGCCACCAACGCCACCAGCCAGCCTACGCCGGGAAAGTGCGCCGCGCTGGCGCGCAGCATGGCAGGGCTGTAACCCACCCAGGCCGCCAACCGCCCGGTGACCGGGATGCGGGTGAAGAACTGGACGGCCAGCAGGTAGTGGCGGATGAAGTTCACCAGTGTCGTGTCGCGTGTGATGTGTCGAGTTTGCGCAAAGTTATCGGCGTGCAGTGCAAGGCGTGGGCCGCAGCCCAGGCTGATGCCTGGGCAAGGAACGCAACGACGCAATGTGCGTCGAGAACAAGTGCAAACCGACAGATCATGCGTGGCACGACACTAACTTTGCAAAAACAGGCGGTACACCGGGTTCAGCGTTTCTTCAATGCAGGGGTAGTCCAGCGTGTCCAGAAACTTGGCAAAGGCCTTGTCGTCGGCCTGGGGCACCTGGATGCCGACCAGGATGCGGCCATAGTCCGCGCCCTGGTTGCGGTAGTGGAACAGGCTGATGTTCCAACCCGGGCGCAGCAGTGTCAGGAACTTCAGCAGCGCGCCGGGCCGCTCGGGAAAGATGAAGCGCAGCAGTCGCTCGTCTTTGGCCAGGCGGGAGTGGCCGCCGACCATGTGGCGGATGTGCTCCTTGGCCAGCTCGTCGTGCGTCAGGTCCAGCGCCTTGAAGCCCTGCTTGGTGAAATTGGCGGCGATCTTGGTCGATTCGCCCTTGGCCTGCGTGGTCAGGCCCACAAACACATGCGCCTTGGCCGCGTCGTTGATGCGGTAGCTGAACTCGGTCACGTTGCGCGGGCCGCCGGGCAGCTCGGCAATCACGCCGCAGAATTTCTTGAAACTGCCGCGCTCTTCGGGCACGGTCACGGCAAACAGGGCTTCGCGTTCCTCGCCCACCTCGGCCCGCTCGGCCACAAAGCGCAGGCGGTCGAAGTTCATGTTCGCACCGCACAAAATGGCCGCGTAGGTTTCGCCCTTGGTTTTGTGGGTGGCCACGTATTGCTTCATGGCCGCCACCGCCATCGCGCCCGAGGGCTCGACGATGCTGCGGGTGTCGACAAACACGTCCTTGATGGCGGCGCACACCGCGTCGGTGTCCACCGTGATGTAGTCGTCCACCAGGCCGCGCGCCACACGGAAGGTCTCTTCGCCCACCAGCTTCACCGCGGTGCCGTCGGCGAACAGGCCCACATCGGCCAGGGTGACGCGCTTCTTGGCTTTGATGGACTGCAGCATCGCGTCCGAGTCTTCGGTTTGCACGCCGATCACCTTGATCTCGGGCCGCACCGCCTTGATGTAGTTGGCCACGCCCGAAATCAGGCCGCCGCCGCCGATGGCCACAAACACCGCGTCCAGCTTCTGCGAGCCCAGGCTCTGCAGCTGGCGCAGGATTTCCATGGCAATCGTGCCCTGGCCCGCGATCACGTCTGGGTCGTCAAACGGGTGGACAAAGGTCAGGCCCTGCTTTTTTTGCAACTGTAGGGAATGGTTGTAAGCATCGGTGTAGCTGTCGCCAAACAGCACCACTTCGCCGCCCAGTGCTGCCACGGCATTCACTTTGAGCTGGGGCGTAGTGGTGGGCATCACGATGACCGCACGGGCACCCAGCTTGCGGGCGCTCATGGCCACGCCCTGGGCGTGGTTGCCGGCAGAGGCGCAAATCACGCCCTTCTTGAGCTGCGCCGGGGTCAGGTGCGCCATCTTGTTGTACGCGCCGCGCAGCTTGAAGCTGAACACCGGCTGCGTGTCTTCGCGCTTGAGCAGAACGGTGTTGTTCAGCCGCTGGCTGAGATTGCGGGCAGGTTCCAGCGCAGTTTCAATCGCCACGTCGTAGACGCGGGCGGTCAAAATCTTCTTCAGATAGTCGGCGGGGGTGAGCGGCTTGGGGGCCTTGGGGGATTTTTCGGCCTTGGCGGGTGCGGTTGTCATGGGTTCTCCTGGGCCTAGGATGATAAGGGGCAGTCTGCCAGGCATAAAAAAAGCCCCGGGTCTTGCGACTCGGGGCTTAAATCCACCTTTTCAGAGGGTGGAGGAGACAACTGGGGTAACAAAGTAACTTCGCTACGATGGTCTAATTGTAATCGTTTTCCCTTAGTGATGTTGCGATGCAGCACGTTGCTTGTGGCAAAAAGCGTGAACAAGTTGGCATCGCGGGCAGAATCGGGCCTTTACTTCGGTTATCTCTGTAATTTTGTTAAAGAAAGTCAGCAGCATGGAATGCACAGTCAGTTGGACCGGCGCAGCGGGTACCCGCTCGGGTATGGGCTTCATTGCCGAGACCGGCAGCGGCCACACCTTGGCGATGGACGGCGCGCCCGATGCGGCCAAGCCCGAGAATGGCGGCCAAAACCTGGCCCCCCGCCCGATGGAGACCCTGCTGGCGGGTACCGGCGGCTGCACCGCTTATGACGTGGTGCTGATTTTGAAACGCGGCCGCCACGACGTACGTGGCTGCTCGGTCAAGCTGGTGTCCGAGCGCGCCGAGGTCGATCCCAAGGTGTTCACCAAGATCAACATGCACTTCACCGTGACCGGCAAGGGCATTCCCGCCAGCGCGGTTGAACGCGCCATCGCCATGAGCCACGACAAATACTGCTCGGCCACCATCATGCTGGGCAAGACGGCGGAAATTACCACCAGCTTTGATCTGGTCGAAGCAACTTAAATCTTGTACGCAACGGTGGTCATCACCTTAGCGGCCAGGGTCATCAGGGATTTGACAGGCGCGGGCAGGTCCAGCGCACCGGCCAGCGTGGCCTGCTGCGCATGGCGTTCTTCGTCGTCTTTCATCTGCACCACGATGGCGCGCGAGGCGTGGTCGTCGGCGGGCAGGCGTGCCAGGTGGCTTTGCAGGTGCGCGGCGACCTGGGTTTCGGTTTCCACCACAAAGCCCAGGCTCCAGCGGTCACCACCGAGCTGACCTGCGGCCAACCCCAGGCCAAAGGCTCCGGCGTACCACAGGGGATTCAACACGCTGGGGCGGCTGCCTAGCTCGTCCAGACGCTGGCGCGTCCAGGCCAGGTGGTCGGTTTCTTCATCGGCGGCATGCAAAAAGTGGCTGCGCAGCGTGGGGCTGTGGGTGACCAGCGCCTGCGCGGTGTACAGCGCCTGGGCGCACACCTCGCCCACATGGTTGACCCGCATCAAGCCACCTGCATGGATTTTGTCGGCAGGGCTGAGTTCGGTGGTGCGCTCGGGCACCGTCGGGCAGCTGCGGCTGGCGTGCGGCTGGGTGAAAACCGTGCGCAGCGCGGTATCGGCGGCGCGGCACACCTGGTCGAGCGATGGAAGGCGGGGCAAGGACATGCGTGGGCTGGGTGAAGACATCTATGGACTGTAAAGCAAGCCCGCCTGGGCGCAGTCGCCCAAAAAAAAGTCCTCCACAGGGGAGGACTTTTCAGCAAAGGCCATGCAGGCCGGACGATCAGAAGCGGTGGCGGATGCCGAAGGCCACGTTGTTGGAGTCCACGCCTGCCGCACGCGTCACGCCACCCAGAAAACCGTTGCCGCCAGGGGCCAGCTGCGAGGTGTTCTTGTTGTTGAAATGGGTGAGCACAGCATTCAGGTCGGTGCGCTTGGACAGTGCATAGGTGTAAGCCACGCCATACGAAGCACGGTCGGCATTGGCTGCCGTTTTGTCATTCATGGTGTTGTACGCCACGGTGACGGTGTTGGGGCCCATGGTCATGCGGTAGCCGATGTGGAAGACGTTGGAGTTTTGCTTGAAGTTAGTGATGAAGGCGTTTTGCACCTGCAGGGCCAGAGCCGGGCCAAGGACCGGGCCCGCATTCTGGATAGCTCCGGGTGTCAGCCTGGCGGCAATCCCGGACAAACCAGCGGGATTATCATCTTTAATGTTGGCCGCTACAGCACTCAGAACGCCAGGGCCAATGTCCACCGATGCGCCCAAAATCGCATTGGTCAGCGACTTCTGGCCGAGTTCGTTCTTTTGGGTGTTATAACCCGCACCAAAGCCATAACCATCGCCCTTGTACATCGCCATGGCACCCAGCAAGCGGCCCGCGGAGTTGTTACCAGCGACTTCCCCCAGGGCGTACATGGCGGTGGCGGTGAGTCCACCCGTTTTGATGGCGTACTGCACCGAGTTGCTGGTGCGGATATTGAAAGATACCGGTACCGCCACCAGTTGGCTCACGGCCAAGCTGGACTCGGTGTGCATCGAGTCAAATGCACCTACCGCCAAATAACCAGGGGTGTACTGGCGGCCTGCCGTGATGGCACCCACCGGGGTCACCAGGCCGACATAGAGTTGCCGGTCAAACAGATTTTTGTCTACTACGTTAACGCCTAAGGTGGAACCGATTGCAGCACCTGCGCCCGCCACCAAACCTTGGTACAGGGCTTGGATCTGAGGGTTGGCCGATGTCAAACCCATCTGGTTGGCAAACGATACCCGGTCTGGCAGCTGTGTGCCCGATGCCGTGGTGTTGTAGGACGCGCCCGTATCCAACTCCACACGACTTTCCAGCACGAAAATGGCTTTGTAGCCGCCGCCCAATTCTTCATTGCCCTTGAGGCCCCAGCGCGAGCCTTCCATGATGCCGCTGGCTAAGTGGGTTACGGAGCCTTGCTTCAGTCCGGTCACGTGGTTGATGCCTGCGTCAGCAATGCCGTACAGCGTGACGCTGGTGGGCGTGGATTCCTGTGCCATGGCGGTGGTGGCGATACAAGCCAGTGCGGCTGCAGAAACCAAAGTCATCTTCTTCATACGTGCTCCAAAGTAAATCTCAAAATAGCGCAGTCAGCCTGCTGTTTTCATAGCGAACTTGGGGCGTTCACCAAGCTGCGTGAGCCTGCATGTTGCCAAATTACAGGTAGAAACTGGTCGCTTGTGCGACTTTTTTTACGGGTACAAACCCTGTGTGCCCGCGCTTCTCCAGGGGCGGCGAGGTTTGTTGCCTGCATCGGTCGTGTGTCTCGTAGGCAAAGTTACAACACCTATAAGCTGAGTGTGTAACAGGTTTGGTGAAAGTTACTATCTGGTTACTTTGCCTTAGGGGTTTCCATAACACCCGCAAATTTGGAGCAAAAAACCGTTGTTTAAATTCAACATATCTGGATTTGTGACAAGCTATTCACCTAATGTTTATATGCCGTCTGGTGTAATCGCGGCAGCTTCTGAATCAGAAGTAACGTTGAGGTGGCAGCCAGACTGCGAACCCGACATCTTTCAATCTTTGGAGATATTTGAATGAAAAAATCCCTGATCGCTTTGGCAGTTATCGCCGCTTCTGGCGCTGCCATGGCCCAGTCGTCTGTCACCTTGTACGGTATCGTTGACCTGAACTTGGCCAGCGAAAAGACCACCACCACCGCTGCTGGTGTCAGCACTGGTGTTCGCCAAGCTTTGGTTAGAAGCGGTAACGTGAATACCTCGCGTTGGGGCCTGCGTGGTTCGGAAGCTCTGGGTGGCGGTTTGACTGCCAACTTCAAGATGGAACAAGGTTTCGATGCTGACACCGGCGCTTCCAAAAATATCCCCGGTTTTGCAGCCACCACGCCCGGTACGCCTGCCGCATTTGCCCGTCAGGCATGGGTTGGTTTGGCCGGTGGTTTCGGTGAGACCCGTTTGGGCCTGACCACCACCCCATTTGATGATGTAAGCGGTGCGTCCAATGCCGTCTATGACTCGCTGTTGTCGCCCATGAACTCCGTGTTCAAGAGCACTGGCTACACAGCGCGTCCTGGCAACACCATCTATTACGCTACCCCTAACCTCAGCGGTTTCACTGCAGCATTGAGCTACAGCCTGGGTGAGAACAAGACGGCTGCCGTGGATGCAGGTTCCGTGGTCAGCGGTTTCGTTGCTTATGCCAATGGCCCCGTGGCTGTGCATTTGGGTTACCAGACCGAAAAGTCCACCGATGCTGTCGTGGCTAAGAAGTTCCTGCGTTTGGGCGCCACCTATGACCTGGGCGTTGCAAAACTGCTGGGTACCTACGGCAAGGCTGAAAACATGGGTAACGTGAACGATGCTGACGCAACCGACTACCAGTTGGGTGTGGACGTTCCTGTCGGCGCAGCTCTGACGCTGTCGGGCAGCTACGCGCAGTCCAAGAACAACGCGACTGCTGGCAGCGAAAAGCGCAAGGGCTGGGGCCTGGGCGCGAAGTACGCTTTGTCCAAGCGCAGCACCATTTACGCTGGCTTCGAGGCTGACAACGCCAAGTCTTCTGCTGGTGTGACCACCAAGAAGCACGACATCGCTTTGGTCGGTATCAACCACAAGTTCTAATCGAACGACCGCCAGCCTGATCGGGTTGGCTTGAAGGTAAATAACTAGAAAAGCCGCTGGGTGCAAACCCAGCGGCTTTTTGACGTTGGAATGGGTGCTACTCGGCGGATTCAGGCGCTGCGGGTTTCTTGTTTTTACGTGCGTCTTTCTTGGCCTGCCGCGCGGCGTCGGCGGCCTGGCCTGCGGCTAACCACTGGGCGAATTCTTCCGGGGTTTCCAGGGTGACGCGGCCCAGGGTAGCGGCGCGGAATTCGGTGAGCACGATCTCGGCGGCTTTTTGCAAATTTACCTTGCCTCCGCCCAGCAGGCCGCCGCGTTTGCGGGCGATCTCGGTGAGCACGGCGATGTCTGTGAGGCCCAGGATGGGGTCGAGCTTGTAGCGTTCTTCCACCTGCCCGGCGTAGTGTTTCTGCAGAATCAACAGCAGCTCCAGCGCCACTTCTTCCTCGTCAAAGGCGTTGCGGCCAATCGAGCCGCAGGCGGCCAGGTGGTAGCCGCTTTGTTCGACCACGATGCGCGGCCACAACATGCCGGGGGTGTCATAGGCATAGAAGTCGTCGGCCAGCACGATGCGCTGCTCCAGCTTGGTGATGCCGGCCTCGTCGCCGGTTTTGGCGGCGCGCTTGCCTTTCAAGGTGTTGATCAGTGTGGACTTGCCCACGTTGGGCACGCCGCAAATCAGCACCCGCATGGGCTTGACCATGCCGCCGCGCAGCGGGGCCAGCAGGCGGCAGGCGGGGATGAGGCGCTGGGCGGGGGCGGTTTCGCTCGCATCCAGGGCGATGGCGCGGGTGCCGGGCAAAGCGTTGTAGTGCGCCAGCCACAGGGCGGTGCGGGCCGGGTCGGCAATGTCCTGTTTGTTGAGGATTTTGAGCGTGGGCGTGCTGCCGATCAGCTCGGCCAGCATGGGGTTGGCGCTGGAGCCGGGCATGCGCGCGTCCAGCAGCTCGATCACCACGTCGGTCTCTTTGAGGCGCTCGGTGATGGCTTTTTTGGTCAGGTGCATGTGACCGGGGAACCATTGGATGGCCATGGGGAATTCTTTCTATGGTTTGGTGCTGCCGAAGGAGACTAAATCCAGCGGCAGGGCCGTGGTGGACTTGATTTGCTCCATGGAGAAGGCGGATGACACGCCGCTCAACGGCACGGCCTGGATGAGCTTTTTGTAGAAGCGATCGTAACCGCCGATGTCGGTGGTCACCACCTTGAGCAGATAGTCCACATCGCCGCTCATGCGGTGCAGCTCCTGGATTTCGGGCAGGGCGGATGCGGCGGCGGCAAACTGGGCCAACCATTTCTCGTCGTGCTGGGCGGTACGGATACTGACGAACACGGTGATGGGCAGACCCACCTTGTGGCGGTCTACCAGCGCCACGCGGCCTGTGAGGTAGCCGTCGTCTTCCAGGCGTTTGAGGCGTTTCCAGCAGGGTGTGGTGGACAGGCCGACCCGTTCGGCCAGCGCCGCTACCGACAGGCTGCCATCCACCTGCAGCGCACCCAAAATCGCGTAGTCCAGGCGGTCAAGTTCATTCATGCTGCATTTTAATATTTAATAGTTTATTTGTTCTTTTATAAGGCGATATTGTAATATTTTTAGAATCTATATTTCGGCTGGCATAGGTAGGATGCACCGCCATGAACTCCACCATCTACCTCGACTGCAACGCCACCACCCCTGTACTACCCGCCGCCCTGGCCGCTGCGCAGCAGGCCATGGGGGCTGTGTTTGGCAACCCCAGCAGCACGCACGCCACGGGCGTGCAGGCCCGCGAGTTGGTCGATGCCGTGCGTGCCCGTGCCGCCAGGGTGCTGGGTGCGGGGCAGGGCGACGTGCTGTTCACCAGCGGTGCGACCGAAGGCATCCAGACGGCGGTGCTGTCGGCCTTGTGTGCCGTGCGGGAGCGACAGGCGCGTGGCGAAACGGTGGGTAGCTTGCTGCTGTATGGGGCCACCGAACACAAGGCCGTGCCCGAAAGCCTGGCGCATTGGAGCCGGGTGCTGGGTTTGCAGCTGGAGTTGAAGGCCTTGCCGGTGGCGCGCAGCGGGCGGCACGACCTGGCCGCTTTGCGCGCCCTGGCACCGCAGGCAGCGCTGGTGTGCACCATGGCCGCCAACAACGAGACCGGCGTGGTGTCGGACCTGGCGGGCATCGAGGCGGTGCTGCAGGAGGTGGCTCCGCACGCCTACTGGCTGGTGGACTGCGTGCAGGCCCTGGGCAAGCTCCCCCTCCACCTGGCGCAGACCCGCATCGACTACGCGCCGTTTTCCGGCCACAAGCTGTACGCGCCCAAGGGCATTGGCCTGCTGTACGTGCGCCCCGGTGCACCGTTTACCCCGCTGATGGCCGGGGGCGGGCAGGAAGATGGCTTGCGCTCGGGGACAGAGAACATGGTGGGCATCGCGGCCCTGGGCGCGGTGCTGCAGGCGCTGGAAGACGGTAGCAGTTTCAGCAGCCACCGCCAGATGCTACAGTTTCGAGAGCTGCTTGCGCTGAGTCTACGGGCGGTATGGCCGGAAATTGTCTTTAATGCCAAGTTTGCAGATAGCCTGCCCACCACCTTGAACTTCTCGGTGCCCGGTCGGCCCAGCAGCCTGGTGGTGGATGCGCTGGGTGCGGTGGGCGTGCAGGTCAGCGCGGGCAGTGCGTGCTCGGCCAAGAAAGCGGCGCCCAGTTACGTGCTGCAGGCCATGGGCGTGCCCGCGTGGCAGGCTGCATCGGCGGTGCGCATGTCGTTTGGGGCGATGGCCGATGCCGACTTTATCCAAGCTGCCTGCGCCCGCATCGCCCGCTGCGGTGCAGCCCTGCAAGCCCGGGCCACGGCTGCCGAGGCGCTGCGCTGCGGCCCGCCGTTGGAGTTGGACCCGGCCATGCACCTGGTACCCGCCCAGCTGGCCGATTTTTTCCAGCAGCACCCCCGGGCCCTGCTGGTGGACGTGCGCGAACCCCAGGAGCATGCCGCCGACCCCCAGCCCCTGGGCTGTGGCCGTACCGCGTTGAATGTGCCGTTGGGTAGCCTGCATACCCGCCTGGCCGACTGGGTGGCCGCACCGCCGGTGCCCCTGGTATTTGTGTGCCGCAGCGGCCAGCGCAGCCAGCGGGCGGCGCACACCCTGCGGCAACTAGGCTATGCGCCCGTATGGCAGTTGCTATCTAAAAAATAGCTGCTCGTGCCTATGGAATAAGCGCTGGGGCCCTAAAACGCTTAAATTCATTCAGTACCGGTAGAGCTGCCCATTGCCCATGCGCACGCGGTCGCCGATACGCAGGTCGGCCTGCACCGGCACGCTGAAATAGCGGTAACTGCCGTCGTCGCCCTGCACGCCCACGCGGTAGGACTCGTGCACCTGGCCGGGCTGCTGCTGGCCTTCGATGGCGTTGCCTGCGATTGCACCGCCAAAGCCGCCCAGCACGGTGGCGGCAGCCCGCCCCGAGCCGCCGCCGATCTGGTGGCCGATGACTGCGCCGAGGATGCCGCCAATCAGCGCGCCGCCGCCGGTGGCCTGGGGCCGCTCCTGGGTGCGCACCAGCTCCATCTGCGCCACGCGGCCCGTGTCTACCCGCTGCGCCTGCTGCATGGGCTGCGGGGCCTGCTGGTAGGTGGGTTGCGGGTACGAGGTTTGTTGGTAGGGCGGCGCGACCACGCAGGCGCTGAGGCCGGTGGCGAGCAAGGCGGCGGTGGCGACGCTGGAGACAAAACGCATGGAGGTTCCTAGGCAAATACTTGAATACCTATGACGCGCCAAGCCGTGCGTGGTTGACAGGGTTCGCCCGGCATAGCTTGCGCCGCCAGCGTGAACACTGTGTAACCGCGACAATCGCCACCCCATCCATCCCTTGCTCCCCCGTGAAATTCAAAGACTTCATCCGTACCATCCCCTACCTAGCCTGGGTGGTGATTTACACCGCGTTCTGCGCGGGCATTTTTGCAGCCATTCTGGGGGCGGTCACGCCCGAGCTGCGCGAGGAGCTGGACAACTACCAGCAGCTGGGCATCCTGATGATGGTGTGGTCCAGCGGCTCGGTGCTGGGGGCTTTGCAGGGCGGGCGCATGGCGCAGCGCTACCCGCCCCGGCCCTTGTTTTTGGGCTATACCGCCGTCGCGCTGCTATCGATAGTGCTGATCGTGCTGTCGCCCAACTTCGGCACGCTGCTGGTGGGGTTTTTTGTGGTGGCGCTGGTGGAGACGGCGCTGTTCACCCTGGCGCACGGCATCCTGGCCGATGTGAGCCCGCAGCCCGAGCTGCGCGCCCGGCTGCTGAGCATGGTGGACGTGGCCTTCAGCCTGGGCAATCTGCTGTCGCCCTTGCTGGTGATTGGCGTGCAGACGGTCAACACCAACTGGCGCGCGCCCTATGCACTGTATTTGCTGCCGCTGCTGACGGTGCTGCTGCTGTTTTGGCCGCGCCGGTATTTTGCGCAGCTGGGCTCGCCGCACCACGCCGCAGAAGAGGCGGGCGGCGCACTCAGTTACCTGCAGTTGCTGCGCCGCCCGGTGATCGCCTGGACGGTGGCGGGCGGGGTGCTGGCAGGCTTTCTGGAGTGGGGCCAGAACTTTTGGTATGTGAGTTACGGTATCAACGCCCAGCAGCTCAGCCCCAACGCCGCGCGGGTGGGTTTGCAGTTTTTTGTGGCGGGCATGGTGGCGGCACGGCTGTGGCAGGCGTTTTTCCACAGCAACTGGTCGATACGGCAAAAGCTGTGGCGGCTGAACCTGCTGGCGCTGGCGGGCATGGCGCTGAACGTGCTGCTGCCGGGCGTGGGCGGCTGGGGGCTGCCCGCAGTGGGCAATCTGCTGTTTGGCCTGGGCGTGGGGGTGGTGTTTCCGGTGCTGCTGGCCACCATGATTGACGCAGCTCCGGGCCAGGCTTCACGGCTGTCGGCCCTGCTGATGCTGGGCTTCAGCCTGGGCTCGCAACTGGCCGGGGTGGTGGTGGGCAGCCTGTCGGACTGGGTGGGGCTGCGCTGGGCCTATGCCTGCATGCTGCTGGTGGTAATGGCTTTCACGGCGGTGGTGTGGAAGATCGTGCACTTCGCCCCGCCCGCGCCCCACTTACAGGCAAAATAGGCCTCCAGCGCTTATTCTATAAGCGCAAGCAGCTATTTTAAATATAGCAATGGTTTAGCCGGGGCAGGTGGCGGCAGCGTCTTTTTCCAGGGCCTGGACCGACGCGGCCATGCTTTGCGCGGCGCGCTGGGTCAGCCGCTGCGCACCCTGGGCCAGGGCGGCGATGCCTGCCTCCACGGGCTCGGATTGGCTCCATTGGCAGGCCAGATTGCGCGCACCGTCGCTGCGGCGCAGGGTCCAACTGAAGCTGGCCTGCACCTGCTGGTCCACAGCGGCATCCCATTGGCGCAACTGCACGGCGATGCGGTACACCGGCTGCCCGGCCAGGCGGCCGCCGGTGCTGACGTCGATGGCCCCGAGTTGCTGGGCGATGCCGCTGGCCAGCGCGTCGTGCAGCTCGCTGTTGAAGGGGGCGGCCCAGCGGTGCGTGTCCAGCACCTCAAACGGGTTGGCGGCGGTGCGCACCACCAGTTGCGGGCGCACCAGGCGCTCGGGCAGGGCGATGGGCGGCACCTCGATTTGCAGCGCGCTGGCAGGGGCTGATGGCAGGGCAGGGGCCAGGCTGTAGTAGCGGGTGGCGGGCGGGGTGGCGCAGGCGGCCAGCAGCAGGGCCAGGGCCCCGGTGGCGTACTTCAACTTCATTTCTTCTCCTCGGATTTCTCAGACTTGCCGCGCAGCAGCGACTCGGGGTGCTGCTCCAGGGTGTCGGTCAGCACTTTGATGGAGGCGGCGGCGCGGTTGACTTCGCGCAGGGTCTGGCGCAGGTCTTGTTGCAGCGGCGCGTCTTCGGCCAGGGTGCGCTCGGCTGTGCCCAGGGTGCGGTTGGCAGCGCCCAACGTGGTGCGCGCGTCTTGCATGGCGGCGGTGAGCGCCGGGGCCACGTCGTTGTTGAGCTTTTTCACCAGCTGCTCGGCACCGGCCAGGGTGGTGTCCAGCGTGGCCAGGGTTTTGCGTAGGTCGTTGCTGAGCTGCTCGAACGGCACTTTGTTGACCTTGGTGACGATTTCCGACACCTGGTTTTGCAGCTCGTCCAGGCCGTTGGGCAGGGTGGGTATTTCCACCGGGTCGTTGCCCTTGTGGCTGGCGAGTTCCACGGCGGGGGCCTTGGGGAAGAAGTCGAGTGCCACGTACAGCTGGCCGGTCAGCAGGCTGCCGGTGCGCAACTGGGCGCGCAGGCCCCGGGCCACCATTTGCTGCAGGCGCTGCTGTTGCACGGCAGGGGTCTCGGAGGGCAGGGCGCCCGACGCAGAGCCCAGGCGGTCGGGGTAGATCTCGACCAGCACCGGCATGCGCAACTGGCGCTTGCTGCGGTCAAATTCCACGCCGATGGATACCACCTTGCCCAGCACTACGCCGCGAAAGTCCACCGTGGCACCCGGGCTCAGGCCGCGCAGCGACTGGTTGAAGTTGAGCAGCAGGGTCTGGGCCGGGCCGTCGGGGGCCTTGAGGGCGGTGGTTTCGTCGTCGGCCAGGGTGAAGCTGGTGTTTTCGCTGGCCTGCGGGCCGGTGGCATCCTGGGGCGCTTGCAGGGCAATGCCGCCCAGGGCCACGGTGGCCAGCGACTGGGTGCGCAGCTTGAAGCCGCTGGCGTTCACCTCCACATCCACCCCGCTGGCGTGCCAGAAGCGGGTGTTGGCACCCACAAACTTCTCGTACGGGGTGTTGACGAAGACACGCAGGGTCACGCCCTTGCCGTCTTCGTCCAGCGCAAAGGCCGCCACCTGGCCGACCTTGATACGCCGAAAGTACAGCGGCGAGCCGATGTCGAGCGAGCCGATGTTGCTGGCGTGCAGCACAAACTGCCGCCCCGAGGCATCGCGGGTGACGATGGGTGCCACTTCCAGCCCGGTGAAGGTTTTGCGGGTTTCGTCCGACGTGCCCGCGTCGGCGCGGATGTAGGCGCCCGACAGCAGGGTGCCCAGGCCGCTGACCCCGGCCGCCTCCAGCCGGGGCCGGATGACCCAGAACCGGGTGTCGCTGGCCACAAAGCTCTTGGCCTCTTTTTGTAGCTGCACGGTGGCGATGATGCGGGAGCGGTCCTCGGCCAGGGTGATGGCGGTGACTGAGCCGATCTCCACGTCCTTGTACTTGACCTTGGTCTTGCCTGCCACCAGGCCCTCGGCGGTGTTGAAGCTGATGTCGATCACCGGCCCCCGGTCGCGCAGGGTCTTGACCACCAGGGTGATGCCCACCAGCGCGGCCACGATGGGGACGATCCAGACCAGCGACGGCAGCCAGCGGCGCGCGCGGGTCACGGTGGGGGCGGGCAGGTCGGTCGGCAAAGGTTCAGGCGGGCTCATGCGGTGGAGGATCCAAAAGGTTTTCGGTAGAAAGCGGCGTGGGGTCGTCCCAGGTCAGGCGCGGGTCAAAGCTTAAAGCGGCCAGCATGGTCAGCACCACCACGGTGGCAAAGGCGGCGATGCCCAGCCCGGCGGTGACTTCGGCCAGCCCCTGGATACGCACCAGCCCGGCCAGCAGCGCCACCACAAACACGTCCAGCATCGACCAGCGGCCAATCACCTCGACGATGCGGTACAGCCGGGCCCGGTCTGCCCGGTTGTGGGGGCTGTGGCGCTGGGCCATCCAGGCCAGGATGGTGAGTGCGCCCAGTTTGAACAGCGGCACCAGAAAGCTGGCCACAAACACCACCGTGGCCAGGCCCCAGGCCCCGGTGACCCAAAAGTAGATCACCCCGCTGAGGATGGTGTCTTGCTTGGTGGTGAGCAGGTTGCTGGTGACCATGACCGGCAGCAGGTTGGCCGGCAGGTACATCAGGTAGGCGGCCAGCAGCAGTGCCCAGGTGCGGTTCAGGCTGTCGGGCTTGCGGCGGTGCAGCGCGCTGCCGCAGCGCCCGCAGGCTGCACCTTCGGTAGCCCCCTGCCAGACTGCGCCGCAGGGGTGGCAGGCGATGAGGCCAAGCGACTGGGCCGATTTCGGGTCACTCATGGCTTGGGCGCATCAGGCACCTTGTCGAACGCGAGATGCCAAAAGTTGCGCGGCGGAAACGACAAAATGGCGGTGAGCAGCACCGTCAGCGCCACAAACGCGCCCAGAGCCGGGCCGGCAATCACCTCGGCCGAGCTGGTCAGCTTGACGATGGCCACCAGCACGCCCAGCAAAAACACCTCCACCATGCCCCAGGGCTGCAGCATCTGCAGCAGTTTGACCAGCGCAGCAAAACCCAGGGGCTGTTTTTGGCGGTTCTGGCGCAGCAGGCGCGGTTGGGGCAGCAGCAAATACAGCAGCACCAGCAGTTGCAGCAGCGGAAACAGCAGCGTGGTGGCCAGCACCAGCGCCGCCACCTCACCCATGCCTTCGTCGGTGAGCGCCACCACCGCGCCCACCAGCGTGGTGTCGCTGACCTGGCCGCCAATCACGATGGTCACGATGGGGAACAGGTTGGCCACCCCAAACATCAACAGGCCCGCCAGCACCAGCGGCAGCATGCGCCGGTGGGCATCGCCCCGGTAACGTTCCAGTTCGGTGCCGCAGCGGCTACAACGCGCGGTTTCGCCCGGCTGCAGCTGCGTCTTGGGATAGACCGCGTCGCAGCCTTCGCAGAGGATGGCGTGGGGGACGAGTTGCATGGGCGAGGGCATGGGAGGAGCGTACTTTAGTCGGTTTATACCCGCGTGCTTCTGGGTCATCGCTTATAGGTAAACTGAACCTATGCACATCCATTTACAGAAGCCAAAGGGCTTCTCCATCCCCAGGACACCAACCCCATGAGCCGTGCACTGCGCGATGCGTTCGGCTGCTTTGCCACCGGGGTGACGCTGGTCACCACCCACTGGAACGGGCAGGACTGGGGCATGACCTGCAGCTCGTTTAACGCCGTGTCGCTGGACCCGGCCCTGGTGCTGTGGAACATCCGCCACAGCAGCGCCAGCCATGAGGCCTTTGTGCGCGGCGGCGGCTACACCGTCAGCGTGCTGGGCATCGAGCACAAAGAACTGGCCCTGGCCTTCGCCCGGGGCAGCCAGGCCGAGCGTTTTGCGACCGCGCAGTTTGTGCGGCTGGACAGCCAACGCCTGCAACTGGTGGATGCGCTGGCCTGGTTCGACTGCACGCTGCAGCAAACCATGACCGCCGGGGACCACGACATCCTGATCGGCCAGATCAACCACAGCGGCAGCCGCCCCGGCAAGGGGCTGGTGTTCGAGCGCGGGCAGTTCGCGGTAGACACGCTGGCGGTAGGCGTTGCACCGACCTCGTCGTTTGAATGAACCACTGGATCGTGCCCGACTGGCCTGCACCCGCGCGGGTGCGCGCCGTGTTCACCACCCGCGCGGGCGGTGTGTCTGCCGCGCCCTATGACGCGCTGAACCTGGGCGACCATGTGGGCGATGCGCTGGCCGACGTGCAGGCCAACCGGGCCCGGCTGGCCTCTGAAATAGCCGCCCAGCCGGTGTTTCTGCAGCAGGTGCATGGCCAAGTGGTGGCGCACCTGACCGGGCCGACCGTTGAGCCGCTGGTGGCCGATGCCAGCTTCACCACCCAGCCCGGCATCGCCTGCACCGCCATGGTGGCCGACTGCCTGCCGGTGCTGTTTACCGACACGCAGGGCACAGTGGTGGCCGCCGCGCACGCAGGCTGGCGCGGCCTGCTGGGGGTGGACGGGCAGGGTGTGCTGGAAGCTACTTATAAGAAAATAAGGGCTCTAGCCCATATTCCATCGGCGCAAGCAGCTGCTGAAATAATAGCGTGGCTGGGCCCGTGCATCGGGCCGACGGCCTTCGAAGTGGGGCCGGAAGTGCCCGCCGCCTTCATCGCCCAGCAGCCCGAGGCTGCCGCACTGTTTGTGCCGCACGGCGCGGGCAAATGGCTGGCTAACCTGCCCGGTCTGGCCCGGTTGCGCTTGCAGGCGCTGGGCTTGCGGGGCATCTATGGCAACGACGGCAGCCCGGAATGGTGCACCGTCGGCCACCCCTCACGCTTCTTCTCGTACCGGCGCAGCGGGGTCTGTGGGCGCATGGCCGCCTGTATCTGGCTGCAGGGCTGAGGCTTGTTCGGCCGCTTCACGCCGTTTGATCGCCTTGCGCCGCGCGGGTGCGCCCATCAAATACACCACCAGCGACACTGGGCCCAGCCCGTACAGTAGAAACGTGAGGATGCCGCCCATGACTGTGCCGTTAGTATTGGTCGCCTCAGCGACAGCCATCATCAGGGCCACATAAAGCCAGCCAATAGGAACTATGTACATACAAATTGTTTCAAATTCAGAGAGGTCTACGCAGTACCCGCAAGGTTTTATGCCCCGTCGTCAGTTACCGTCTACAACCTAAAAACGGCCCGTGCCCGGCACAGGCCTAAAAAATCCGCTTTGTGAGGAGCTTCCATGCATTCTGATCCAGACTGGGCCAAAACCGCCCAGCAATTCCAGCAGACCTTGGGCGACACATGGACACGGGCTTGGGCCGATGCCATCAAGCCCATACAGGGGCTGGATTTGGGCCTACCGGCAGGCGGCATGGCCGCTACACCCCAGATCAAGTTCTCCGCCACCAAGCTGCAAGCCCTGCAAAAGCAGTACCTGGAAGAATCCGCCGCGCTGTGGAACCAGAGCATGGATGCCGCCGCCATCGCCAAAGACAAGCGTTTCTCGGCCAAGGCCTGGGCAGAAAACCCCCTCACCGCGTACACCGCCGCCTCTTACCTGCTGACCAGCCGCACCCTGATGGGCCTGGCCGACGCGGTCGAGGCCGACGACAAGACCCGTGCGCGTATCCAGTTTGCAGTAGAGCAGTGGATGGCCGCGTCTGCGCCCAGCAACTTCCTGGCGATGAACGCCGAAGCCCAAAAGAAGCTCATCGACACCCACGGCGAAAGCCTGGCCAAGGGCCTGAAAAACCTGATGCACGACATGCAGCAGGGCCATATGTCCATGACCGACGAGAGCCTGTTCGAGGTGGGCCGCAACGTGGCCACCACCGAAGGCGCGGTGGTGTTTGAAAACGAGCTGTTCCAGCTGATCGAATACAAGCCGCTCACGGCCAAGGTGTACGCCAAGCCGTTCCTGCTGGTGCCGCCTTGCATCAACAAGTTCTACATCCTCGACCTGCAGCCCGAAAACTCGCTGATCCGTTATGCGGTGGAGCAGGGCCACCGCACCTTTGTGGTGAGTTGGCGCAATCCCGACAAGTCCATGGGCAATAAAACCTGGGACAACTACATCGAAGACGCGGCCATCAAGGCCATCGCGGTGACCCAAGAGATCACCGGTGCCAAAACCGTCAACGCCCTGGGTTTCTGCGTGGGCGGCACCATCCTCAGCACCGCCCTGGCCGTGCTGGCCGCACGCGGTGAAAAGCCGGTGTCCAGCCTGACCCTGCTGACCACGCTGCTGGACTTCAGCGACACCGGCATCATCGACATCTTTGTCGACGAGGCCATGGTGAAGTACCGCGAACAGCAAATGGGCAAGGGCGGCATGCTGCCCGGCGGCGATTTGTCCAGCACCTTTAGCTTTTTACGGCCCAATGACCTGGTGTGGAACTACGTGGTGGGCAACTACCTCAAGGGCGAAACGCCACCGCCGTTCGATCTGCTGTATTGGAACTCCGACTCCACCAACCTGCCCGGCCCGTTCTACACCTGGTATTTGCGCAACACTTACCTCGAAAACAAGCTCATCCAGCCCGGCAAGGCGGTGGTGTGCGGCGAAAAAATCGACCTGCGCAAAATCGACATGCCCGCCTACATCTACGGCTCGCGCGAAGACCACATCGTGCCGATTGGCGGGGCCTACGCCTCCACCCAGCACCTGCCGGGCAACAAACGTTTTGTGATGGGCGCATCCGGCCACATCGCCGGGGTGATCAACCCCCCGGCCAAAAAGAAGCGCAGCCACTGGATCAGCGACACCACTACGTTCCCAGCCAAGGCCGAGGACTGGATCGCCGGCTCCACCGAGCACGCCGGTAGCTGGTGGACCGACTGGTCGACCTGGCTCAAGGGCCACGCTGGCAAACAAATTGCGGCGCCTACCGCCTATGGCAGCGCCGATTACAAGGTGATCGAAGCCGCGCCGGGCCGCTACGTGAAAGCCCGCGCACAGTAGAAATCCGTATACAAAAAGTGTGCTACTTGGTTCTACACTGCACCGCTAATTAACCATTCCGTACAAATGTACGGGGCACCAGATTCCTTCGACAGACCTTTTACTAACTAGACCCAGGAGCAAAAAATGGAAGATATCGTCATCGTTGCAGCGGCCCGTACCGCTGTAGGCAAATTTGGCGGCAGCCTCGCCAAGACCCCGGCCACCGAGCTCGGTGCGCACGTCATCAAGGAAGTGCTGGCCCGCAGCGGCCTGAGCGCCGAGCAGATCGGTGAAGTCATCATGGGCCAGGTCTTGACCGCCGGTGCGGGCCAGAACCCGGCCCGCCAGTCGGTGCTGAAAAGCGGCCTGCAGCAAGGCACGCCCGGCCTGACCATCAACGCCGTGTGTGGCTCCGGCCTGAAGGCCGTGATGCTGGCGGCCCAGGCCGTGGCCTATGGCGACAGCGAAATCGTCATCGCCGGTGGCCAGGAAAACATGAGCGCCAGCCCCCACGTGCTGCTGGGCAGCCGCGACGGCCAGCGCATGGGCGACTGGAAGATGACCGACACCATGATCGTGGACGGCCTGTGGGACGTGTACAACCAGTACCACATGGGCATCACCGCCGAAAACGTGGCCAAGAAATACGGCATTACCCGCGACATGCAAGACGCCCTGGCCCTGGCCAGCCAGCAAAAAGCCGCTGCCGCCCAAGAAGCAGGCAGGTTCGTGGCCGAGATCGCCCCGTTCAGCATTGCCCAGCGCAAGGGTGACCCGATCATCTTCTCGGCCGATGAGTTCATCAACAAGAAGACCACCGCCGAAGCCCTGGCTGGCCTGCGCCCCGCGTTCGACAAAGCCGGTGGCGTGACCGCAGGCAATGCCTCTGGCCTGAACGACGGCGCTGCCGCCGTGATGGTGATGACCGCCAAGAAAGCTGCCGCCCTGGGCCTGACCCCGCTGGGCCGCATCGCCAGCTTTGCCACCACCGGCCTGGACCCTGCCATCATGGGCATGGGCCCGGTGCCCGCATCGCAAAAAGCCCTTGCCCGTGCGGGCTGGAAGGCACAAGACCTGGACCTGCTGGAAATCAACGAAGCCTTCGCTGCCCAGGCCTGCGCCGTCAACAACGAAATGGGCTGGGACACCAGCAAGGTCAACGTCAATGGCGGTGCCATCGCCATCGGCCACCCCATCGGCGCGTCCGGCTGCCGCATTTTGGTCACGCTGCTGCACGAAATGCAGCGCCGCGATGCCAAGAAGGGCATTGCCTCGCTGTGCATCGGCGGCGGCATGGGTGTTGCTTTGACGATCGAACGCTAATTGATTGCGTATTTTTTAAAACAAACTGGAGATAAGACATGACCCAAAAAGTAGCTTACGTGACCGGTGGTATGGGTGGCATCGGGACCGCCATTTGCCAGCGTCTGCATGCCGACGGCTTCAAAGTGATCGCCGGTTGCGGCCCCACCCGCGACCACGTCAAGTGGATCGCCGAGCAAGCGGCACTGGGCTTTACCTTTTACGCATCGGTGGGCAATGTGGGCGCGTGGGATTCCACCGTCGAAGCATTCGCCAAGACCAAGGCCGAGCACGGCACGATTGACATCCTGGTGAACAACGCCGGTATCACCAAGGACCGCATGTTCCTGAAGATGAGCCGCGAAGACTGGGATTCGGTGATCGAAACCAACCTGAACAGCATGTTCAATGTCACCAAGCAAGTGGTGGCCGACATGGTGGAAAAGGGCTGGGGCCGCATCATCAACATCTCGTCGGTCAACGGCGAAAAAGGCCAGGCTGGCCAGACCAACTACTCGGCTGCCAAAGCCGGTATGCACGGTTTCTCGATGGCCCTGGCGCAAGAGCTGGCCACCAAGGGCGTGACGGTCAACACCGTCAGCCCTGGCTACATCGGCACCGACATGGTCAACGCCATCCGTGAAGACGTGCTGGCCAAGATCGTCGCCACCGTGCCCGTCAAGCGCCTGGGCAAGCCCAGCGAAATCGCCTCCATCATTTCCTGGCTGGCGTCCGAAGAAGGTGGCTACGCCACCGGCGCGGACTTCTCGGTCAACGGTGGTTTGCACATGGGCTGATGGCTTCTGCCACGGTCTTCTGAAAAACCCGCTTCGGCGGGTTTTTTTATTGCGGCGCGGGCACTGGCACGGTGGTCACGCTTTCGCGCAACACGCCGCCGCTTTGTGCGCTGCCGCTCACGCCCTCGGGTTTTTGCATGCGGACTTCGCAGGCGGTGCGCTCTTCGCCCTGGAATACGGCGCAGCGGCGCAAGGCGTTTTGCTGGTACTCCGAGGGCGCGGCCGCCGTCAGCCCACCCCGGCGGGCCTCGGCCAGGGCGCGCTCGGCTTCGACCTTGCAGGTGGCCGCGTTCTGGTTGGACTTGCCGCTAATGCACAGCGCCATGTCCTGCTTGTAGCGGGCCTGGGCGCTGGCGGAAGACGTGGAAGAGGCGGGTTCGGCGGCCTGTGCGGCAGCGGTACACAGCAGTGCGGACATCAGGAAGAGGGTGCGGAGGGACATGGTGGAATCCTGGGTGGGCAAACCGCCAATATGCGCTTTGGTCCGCCTCCGGTCTGTGCGGCGGCGCACACACAAGTACTACATATTTGATAGCTGCTACCGCCCATTCCATAAGCGCTGAGGGCTGATTTCTTATAAATCGCGCACCAGGGCTCCCAGCGCGGCCATGGCCGCCTCCATGCGCGCATCCCAGGGGTGGCCGAAGTTCAGGCGGATGCAGTGGCGCAAACCCTGCCGGGCCGAGAACATCGGCCCCGGCGCGATGCTGATGCCCTGGGCCAGCGCCTGCTGGTGCAGGGCCAGCGCGTCAAAGCCGGGCGCAAAAACCACCCACACAAAATAGCCGCCGCCGGGCTTTGAGACCTGCACGTCGGCCGGGAAGTAGCGGGCGATGGCCGCCACCAGGCTGGCGTGCTGCGACTCCAGCACATGGCGCAGGCGGCGCAGGTGCTTGTCGTAGCCGCCGTGCTGCAGGTAGTCGGCCAGGGCGGCCTGGGCGGGCAGGCTGGCGCCCAGGGTGGTCATCAGCTTGAGCTGGGTGATGCGCGGGCCGAAGCG
Organism: uncultured Albidiferax sp.; assembly: GCA_963512645.1. Taxonomy (GTDB): domain Bacteria; phylum Pseudomonadota; class Gammaproteobacteria; order Burkholderiales; family Burkholderiaceae_C; genus Rhodoferax_B. The sequence goes on from CAUPNM010000027.1 coordinate 26,233, forward strand.
TCCGGGCGCTACCCAGCCCACCCGGTAGCCGGGGGCCAGGGTTTTGGAAAACGAGCTGCAGTGCATCACCAGGCCTTGCTGGTCATAGGCCTTGGCGGGCAGCGGGGCCTGGTTGCCAAAGTACAGCTCGCCGTACACATCGTCTTCGATCAGCGGGATCTGGCGGGCCGCCAGCAGGGCCACCAGCCGCTGCTTGCCTGCCGCCGACAGGCTGGCCCCGGTGGGGTTCTGGAAACTGGTCATCAGCCAGCAGGCCTTGACCGGGTGGCGGCCCAAGGCCTGCTCCAGCGCGTCCAGGTCCAGGCCGTGTTGCGGGTGTACGGGGATTTCCAGCGCCCGCATTTTCAGCCGCTCCAGCGTCTGCAGGCTGGCGTAAAAACCGGGCGACTCCACCGCCACCAGGTCGCCGGGCTGGGCCACGGCGGCCAGGCACAGGTTCAGCGCTTCGAGCGCGCCGCTGGTCACCACCAGGTCCTCGGGCGGCTGGGCCATGCCCATGGCCAGGTAACGCAGCGCAATCTGCTGCCGCAGCCCGGCATGGCCCTGGGGCAGGTGCTGCACCGATTCCCAGGGTTGGCTGCGGCGCATGCTGCGGCCCAGCGACTGGGCCAGGCGCTGCAGCGGAAACAGCGCGGGCGAGGGAAAGGCCGAGCCCAGCGGCGCAATGTCGCGCTGCTGCGCCGCGTCCAGCACCGCAAACACCAGGCCGCTGATGTCCACCCGGGCCGCAACCTGCGCGGGCGGGGCCACGGTGCGCGGCAAGGGTGCGGGCAGGGCGACAGCCCCGGTGACGAAATAGCCCGAACGTTCGCGCGCCCGCACCAGGCCCTTTTCCTCCAGCCGGTAGTAGGCCTGGAAGGCGGTGGACGGGCTGATGCCGTGCTGCGCGGTGAGCGTGCGGATGCTTGGCATGCGGCTGCCCGGCGCGCGCTGCCCAGAGCGGATGTCGGCGGCCAGCAGGTCGGCCAGTTGTTCGTAACGTTTCATCTGAGCTGTAGATTTTTACATTTTTGGCATCTGGTATGGTTTTTTAAATGTCCACTGCTGCTGTCCCTGGCCTCGGCACTGGGGCATGATTGCCCTCGTGAAAAACCTCTTTACTGCTCTGTTCCTGCTGGCCGCCACGGCCAGCCAAGCGGCCCCGCCACCGTTTGAAGACACCATCGCCCAGCGCACCCAGGCCTGCACCGCCTGCCACGGCAAAGAAGGCCGCGCCGCCAGCGACGGCTACTACCCGCGCATCGCGGGCAAACCGGCGGGCTATCTGTACAACCAGTTGCTCAATTTCCGCGAGGGCCGCCGCCACTACGGGCTGATGGCGCAGATGGTCGATCCGCTCAGCGATGCCTACCTGATGGAGATCGCGCAGTATTTTTCGCAGCTCGATCTGCCATACCCCGCGCCCCAGCCTGCCAACGTGACCGCCGAGGTGCTGCGCCGGGGCCAGGTGCTGGTGCAGCAGGGCGATGCCGCGCGGAATGTTCCCGCCTGCGTGCAGTGCCACGGCACTGCGCTCACCGGCGTGGCACCGAATACCCCCGGCCTGCTGGGCCTGCCGCGCGACTACCTGAACGCCCAGCTCGGGGCCTGGCGCACCGGCCAGCGCCGAGCCCACGCGCCCGACTGCATGGGCACGGTAGCGCGCCAGCTCAGCCCCGACGAGGTGAACGCCGCCGCCAGCTGGCTGGCCGCCCAGCCGCTGCCCGCCAACACCCATCCGGCCACCAAGCTGCCCGCCTTGTTGCCCGGTGTCCAGGCCATCGCCTGCGGGAGCGCGCCATGAAGAAAATCGTTCTGGTCCTGTGCGTTTTCGCGCTAGGCCTCGCCGCTCTGGTGTGGCACCTGAACACCCGCGACGAGCCGGAGTTGTCCGCCACTGCAATCAACGCCACGCCCGAGCTACTGGCGCGCGGTGCCTACCTGGCACGGGCGGGCAACTGCGCAGCCTGCCATACCACCCGGGGCGGCACGCCGTATGCGGGCGGGCGCGGCATCGACACGCCGTTTGGCGCGGTCTACAGCAGCAACCTCACACCCGATGTGCGCACCGGCATCGGCAGCTGGTCGGCGGCAGAGTTCTGGCGGGCGCTGCGCAACGGCCGCTCCAAAGACGGGCGGCTGCTGTACCCGGCCTTTCCCTACCCCAGCTATACCAGCGTGACCCGCGCCGACTCGGATGCGCTCTACGCCTACCTGCACAGCCTGCCCGCCACCGCCCAGCCCGCCACACCGCACGCGCTGCGCTGGCCGTTCAACCAGCAGGCGGCGCTGGCGGTGTGGCGCGCGCTGTATTTCAGCCCCAGCAGCTTCCAGCCCGAACCCGCCCAGTCGGCAGAGTGGAACCGCGGTGCCTATCTGGTGCGCGGCCTGGGCCACTGCGGTGCCTGCCATACCGCCCGCAACGCCCTGGGCGGTACGGACGAGCGGCTGGACCTGGCAGGCGGGCTGATGCCGGTGCAAAACTGGTACGCGCCCTCGCTCACCTCCGCCCAGGAAGCCAGCGTGCACGACTGGCCGCTGCAAGACACCGTGCGCCTGCTGCAAACCGGCATAGCCCCGCAGGGCAGCGTGCGGGGCCCCATGGCCGAGGTGGTACAGCAAAGCACCCAGTACCTGAGCCCGCAGGACCTGATCGCCATGGCCACCTACCTGAAAGCCCTGCCGCAAACTCCGATCGCGCCTGCGCGCACCCCACCCACCACGCCGCGCAATGCCGAGCACGGGGGCAAACTCTACGAGCAGCACTGCGCCCAATGCCACGGTGCGCAAGGCCAGGGCGTGGCCGGGGCCTATCCGCCGCTGGCAGGCAACCGCGCCGTCACCATGGCCAGCACCGCGAACCTGGTGCATGCGGTGCGTAGTGGCGGCTTTGCGCCGTCTACCGCAGGCAACCCGCGCCCGTTTGGCATGCCACCCTTTGTGCTGGTGCTGAGCGATGCCGACATTGCCGCCGTGCTGACCCACATCCGCACCTCCTGGGGCAACCAGGCCGCAGGCGTAACCGAGCTGGAGGTCGCTAAACGCTGATCTGTCCTTCAAAAGAAGGATGCCTTTACGGCCAGCTATGCCCACAATCGATGTCTTCCCTTACAAGGAGACCGACATGGACACACTTTTGGTGCGGGGCAGCCAGGGCCCCGAGGTTGCCGCGATGCGCCAGGCCTTGGCCCGGGAGTTGGGTGACGATGCCCAGGCCTTCCCCGGCCTGGACCAGGGCGACGACATGACGGTGGACGTGGAGGCCGCCGCCCGGCGCTGGCAGTCGGGCGTGGGCCTGGTGGCCGATGGGGTGGTAGGGCCGTACTGCCTGCAACTGCTGGACCTGCGCCCGGCGCCGAAGTTCGAAGTGCCGCTGTCGCTGGAGCTGGTGCGCCAGTTGTTCCCGGCCACCAAGCCCGCCAACATCGCCCGCTACCTGCCCTACGTGGCCGCCGCGCTGGACGCGCTGGGGCTGACCGACTGGCCCACCGTGCGCGCCGCCCTAGGCAGCATCCGCGCCGAGACCGAGGGCTTTTTGCCGATCTCGGAATTCCAGTCGCAGTTCAACACCGCGCCGGGTGGCCTGCCGTTTGGCCTGTACGAGCCGGGCACCGGGCCGGGCAAACGTGTGGGCAATACCCAAAAGGGCGACGGTGCGCGTTTCAAGGGGCGCGGCTTTGTGCAACTCACCGGGCGCGACAACTACGCCCGCTATGGCAAGGCGCTGGGCATCGACCTGGGCGTGGCCCAGCCCGGCAATGCCGATCTGGCCAATGCCCCCGAAATTGCCGCGCTGCTGCTGGCCCGCTTTCTGGCCGACAAGGCCGTGCCTTTGCGCGCCGCGTTGGCCACCGGCAACCTGGCCGCCGCGCGCAAGTTGGTCAACGGCGGCAGCCACGGACTGGACCGCTTCAAGGACGTGTTTGCCCGGGCAGAGAAACTGGTGGTGACCGCGGCCCCCACCCGAACCGTAGGCGCAGGGGCTGCTAAATCTACCAAGGCTACCAAGCCAGGCAAGGTAGCCAAAGCCGTGCCGCCCAAGCTGGGAGCCGAGCGCCAGCTCAAGGTGCGCAAAGACCCCATCGACCTGAAAGACCGCGCCTACCAGCCGCCGCCCCTGGGTTTGCTGGCGGCGTACCCCACCGACAAAGACATCCAGGACTACCTGCCCGCCTACACCGCCGCCGACCTGGTGCTGGACCAGGGCTTTGAGGGCGCCTGCACCGGCTACGGCCTGGCCTGCGTGGTCAATTACCTGCGCTGGTACAAGGCCGAGGGCAAGGTCAAGATCGCACCCGTGAGCCCGCGCATGCTCTACAACTACGCCCGCCGTTACGACGAATACGCGGGCGAAGACTACAGCGGCTCCAGCTGCCGGGGCGCGCTCAAGGGCTGGTTTAACCACGGCGTGTGCCTGGAGGAATACTGGCACCGCGATGCCCCGCAACCCCGCTACGGCTACGCCAAAAACGCCACCGACCAGACCCTGGGCGTGTACTACCGCATCGCGCTGCAGTCCATCACCGACCTGCAGGCCGCCATCCAGGCGGTGGGTGCGGTGTTTGTGTCGGCGCTGACGCACGACGGCTGGCACACCGTGCCACAAACCCGGGCGGTGCCCAGCGGGCACAAAGACATTCCGCTGATCCCTTTCGATGGCCGCCCGGCCGAAGGCGGCGGGCACGCGTTTGCGCTGGTGGGCTTTAACGCCCAGGGGTTTATCGTGCAGAACTCCTGGGGCAGCGCCTTTGGCATGGGCGGCTTTGCCGTGTTGGGCTATGCCGACTGGCTGGCCAATGGCATGGATGCCTGGGTGGTGGCGCTGGGCGTACCCGGCGTGGTGGAGGGGCGCATCAGCGCCAGCGCGGCGGGCGGCGGCGCGGTGGGCCTGGCCCAGGCGGTGAACACCAGCCAGTGGTGGGGCGTGGACAAGGCCTACAAGCACAGCGTGGTGCTGGGCGACGATGGCCGCGTGGGCCGCTACCTCACCGAAGACAGCCTCAGCCGCACCCTGGCCTACCAGGTCTGCGAGCTGCCCAGTGCCTGGTTCCGCGACCCGGCCAGCGGCCCGGCAGACGGCAAAAAGCGCCTCGTCATCTACGCCCACGGCGGCCTCAACAGCGAGGGCGATGCCATCAAACGCGCCCGCGCCATGGGGCGGCACTTTGAGGCCAACGGCTGCTACCCGCTGTTTCTGGTGTGGAAGACCGGGCTGCTCGAATCCATACGCGGCCTGTTGCTCAAGCAAACCCGCCAGGAACCCGCGCTGGCCGGTGGCTGGTGGGGCGACCAGATCGAAAAGGCCACCGAGGTGACCGACCTGGCCATCGAAACCCACATTGGCCGCACCGCCGTGCTGCCGGTGTGGAACCAGATGAAACACGTGGCGGGGCTGGCGTTTGAAAGCCGGCGCGGCGGCGAGCAAGTCATCCGCTCCCTGCAGCAGCTGATCGACACCTGGGGCGACCAGCTCGAAATCCACCTGGTGGGCCACTCCGCCGGGGCCATCCTGCTGGGCCACATGCTGCAGGGGCTGGAATACCGCAAAGTGCCGATCGAAAAGGTCCACTCCATCCACCTGTTTGCCCCGGCCTGCAGCGTGGCGTTTGCCAACCAGCACTACGGCTTCAACCCCCAAGTGATGCAGCGGCTGCACCTCAGCGTGTTGTCCGACCCGCTGGAGCGCGGCGACAACGTGGTGGGCATCTACCGCAAGTCGCTGCTGTACATGGTGTCGGGCGCGCTGGAGACCGATTTGCGCACCCCCATCGCCGGTATGGCCAAGGTCTACCAGGAAGTGCTGGACAGCGGGGATGCGGGATGGGACGGCAGCTCCACCACCAACGAGAGCCTGCGGGTCTGGCGGCGCAGTGTGAAAGAGGCCAAATTGCAGGCCACGGGCCGGTTCAAGGTGGTGAAGGAAACCAAGGTGTGCGTCGCGGCCCCGCCCGGTGCCGACAAGGTCCTGGCCCCCGCCGACCACGGCAGCTTCGACAACAGCATCGAGGCCATCACCCGCATGCTGGAGGTGGTGCGGGGCGGCAAGCTACTGAAGCCGGTGGACGACTTGCGGGGCTTTTAGCGGCACAGCGTGGGGCGGGGTGCCAAAGCTTGTACAGTTTTGGCTCTTTCGCGTTTTAGGCTCTCCATGTCCACACCCTTGCTCCAAGCCAATGGCCGCGCGTTTGCGCACATTGCCCAGTTCCACCCGGAGTTGACGGCGCTGCGCCGCGACCTGCACGCCCACCCCGAGCTGGGTTATGAAGAGGTGTACACCGCAGAGCGCGTGACCCAGGCGCTCAAGCTCTGCGGCGTGGACGAGGTGCACACCGGCATCGGCAAGACCGGCGTGGTGGGTGTGATCCATGGACGCAGCAACAAGAGCGGCAAGATGGTCGGCCTGCGCGCCGACATGGACGCGCTGCCCATGACCGAGCAAAACGACTTCGCCTGGAAGTCGGCCAAGGGCGGCCTGATGCACGGCTGCGGCCATGACGGCCATGTGGCCATGCTGGTGGGCGCGGCCCGCTACCTGGCCGAGACCCGCAACTTCGATGGCACGGTGGCGCTGATCTTCCAGCCCGGCGAAGAGGGCTACGCCGGGGCCAAGGCCATGATCGACGACGGCCTCTTCGAGCGTTTTCCGGTGCAGGCCGTGTTTGCCATGCACAACTGGCCGCATATGCGGCCCGGCACCATCGGCCTGAACCCCGGCGCGATGATGGCCGCGTCGGACCGCGTCACCATCGAGATCACCGGCCGGGGCGGCCATGGCGCGCACCCTTACCAAAACATCGACCCGGTGCTGGTCGCGGCCCACACCATTACCGCGCTGCAAAGCGTGGTGTCGCGCAACATCCGCGCCATCGACAGCGGGGTGGTCAGCATCTGCGCGGTGCAAACGGGCGACCTCGGGGCCATGAGCGTAGTGCCCAGCAAGGCCACGCTGGTGGGCACGGTGCGCACCTTTAACCCGTCGGTGCAAGACCTGATCGAGCGGCGCATCACCGAGCTGTGCAGCGCGGTGGCCCTGGGCTTTGGGGCCACCGCTTCGGTGAAATACGAGCGCCTGTACCCGCCCACCATCAACTCCACCGCCGAGGCGCTGTTCATGATGCGGGTGGCCGAGGGCCTGGTCGGTTCGTCGCAGCTGGTGCGCGACCTGGACCCGAGCATGGGTTCGGAAGATTTTTCCTTCATGCTGCAGGTCAAGCCCGGTGCCTACATGCGCATCGGCCAGGGCACCGAAAACGGCCCGGGCAGCTGCGCGCTGCACAACAACCGCTACGACTTCAACGACGCCATCTTGCCCCTGGGGGGGGCCATGCACGCCAGCCTGGCCGAGCAGTTCATGCCGCTATCGGAATCATAGCTGCTTGTGCTTATGGAATAAGCGCTGGGTGCCGATTTGGCTTGTAAGCTTAAAAGGCGCTGCTACTTGCTATTGCACAGGCTGGGGCACAGGTACAGATCGTTGGGTGCGCCCTCCACCAGCGTCAGCGTGTAGCCCCGGCACAGCGTGCCCAGCACGGCGGTCACCTGGTAGGTACCCACGGGCAGGGCCAGCTCCACCAGCGGCCCGGCATCGTCGGCGGTAAACACCCGCTGGCCTTGCAGGTTGTCGATGTGCAGGCGCAGCGGTCCTTCGGGTTTGGCGGGGGCGGGGGCGTACAGGCCGCGCAGCCAGTACCACCATGCCAGCGGCGCGGTAAACAGCGTGCCGCGCTCGGCCGGATTGGCGGCCGCGTGGATCACCAGGCGGGCATCGGGCAGGGGGGTGGGGCGGGGCATGGTCGACATACGCCTATCTTGCACGCCCTGGCCGGGTTTCCCTGTGTCGCTGCGACAACGGCTCTATTGCATTTGTCATACAGGCAGCGGCACCGGTTTGAGTAGCAGCGCCAGGGCACGGGCCAGCTCGTCGCGCCGCATCGGCTTGGTCAGCAGGCGCGAGACTCCGGCAGCGGCGGCCCGCTCGGCCAGGGCGGCGCCACCGTAGCCGCTGACCATCAAAATGGGCAGCGTGGGGGCCCACTGGCGGATGGCCTGGGTCAGCTGGATGCCGCTCAGGCCGGGCATGGCTTCGTCGGTGACCACGGCGGCAAAACGCTGCGGGTCGGCGCGCAGGGCCTGCAGGGCGGCCACCGGGTCGGTAAAGCCCACCGGCTGGTAGCCCAGGCTGGTGAACATTTCTTCGGCCAGGGCGACCAGGGTGGGTTCGTCGTCCACCACCAGCAGGGCCTGGCCCGCACCCTCCGAGGTGGGCTGGGCGGTGGGGCGGCTAGGGCTGGCGGCATCGGTGCACTCGGGAAAGTACAGCGTAAAGCGGGCCCCTTTGCCGGGCTGGCTGTGCACGTCGATGGCACCGCCCAGCTCGGCCACCACGCCGTGCACCACGGCCAGGCCCAGGCCGGTGCCCGACTCGGCACCCCGGGTGGTGAAAAATGGCTCGAACAGCCGCTCCATCACCTCGGGGGTGATGCCGCTGCCCTGGTCGGTCACGGTCAGCACCAGGTAGGGTCCGGCGGCCAACTGGGTGTGCGACAGCACCCGGCGCTGCGCCACCTGCTGGCGCACCAGCTGCACCTGCACCATGCCACCTTTGGGCATGGCCTGCATGGCGTTGGTGCACAGGTTCATCACCGCTTCAAAGGCCTGGGTCGGGTCGCCGCGCAAGAGCGCGCCGGGGGCTTCCAGGCCGCGCTCCAGTACCACGCCGGGGCGCAGCGTGGCCGACAGCAAGGCCAGTACCTCGGCCACGATGGGCTGCAGTTCGAACACGGTAGAGGAGCAGCCGCCACCCCGGCCAAACGACAAAATACGCTCTACCAGCGCCTTGCCGCGCAGGGCTGCGGCCAGCACTTTGTCCAGGTGGCGGGCCTGGGCGCTGCCCGGTTTGGCGGCATCCTGGGCCATTTCGCCAAAGCCGACGATGGCCGCCAGCACGTTGTTGAAGTCGTGCGCCACGCCGCCAGCCAGTTCGCCCAGCGACTCCAGCCGGGTGGCCCGGCTGCTTTGGGTGGCCAGGGCGGCCTGGGCGGCGGCGCGGCGCTGGTTGGCGCGCTGCACCAGATACGCCGATGCGGCCAGCCCGCCCAGCAGCAGCAGCACGGCCACGGCCACCAGGCGGGCGGTGTCGGTCCAGGCCTGCAGCACCACCGGCAGGTCGCGGGTGAACACCACTTCCAGGCCATAACGCTCCAGGCTGCGCAGGGCGATCAGGCGTTCGCTGCCGTCGGGCAGGCGGCGCAGTTCGGTGCCTTTTTGGTCGGCCAGGCGGCGGGCAATGCTGGCTTCGTCCAGCCGGGGTTCAATGTCGAGTTGGCCCGCCAGCAGCACGCCGTCGCGCCGGAACACGGCCATGCGTGCGTCGGTGCCGGGCTGGGCCACGGTGAACGCACCCAGCAGCGCGTGGGAGCGCAGGGTGGCCAGAATCCAGCCGCCGGGCTGGCCGGTGGCATCGGCAAACGGCACGGCCAGGGTGACCAGCGGGGCCTGGGTACGCGGGTCGGCGAACGGGCGGCTGACGGCCACCGCATCGTGCTCCAGCTGGTTCAGGCCGGGGTAGAAGCTGGCCAGTTCGGCCATGGCGCTGGGGCTGGAGGCGGCCAGCAACCGGCCCTGGCGGTCGGTCAGTGCCAGGGTGTCGGCGATGGCCATCAGCTCGGCGCGGGTTTGCAGGGCACGTACCGCGCTGGGGCCGCTGGTGGCCAGGCCGCCCTCGGCCAGCTCGACCTGCATGGCGCGCAGCCCGGCGTTCATGCCGCGCAGCTCGCGGTGGATTTCGTCGCTCAGCGCCAATGACAACAGGCCCAGCTCGCGCGACTGGCTGCGGATGGCCTCGCCGCGCAGGTGGCAGACCACGCCCACGGCGGCCAGCACCAGGCCCAGCGCCAGGGCGGTAGGCAGTGCCCAGCGCCAGAGCAGGCAGGTGCGCCCAGCGTGCCAAATACGTTGCATACTCATCCAGGTTCCTGTTTGCCAGGACTTACGCAAGTTCCCCCTGTAAGCCCGAAGGGCGCTACAGGGGCGCTGCGTAAGTCCTATTTGTGAATCCACCACCATGACGACACCGCCCGCCCTCTCCACCGCTCCGCACATTCTAGTAATCGACGACGACCCGACCATCCGCGAGCTGGTGGTCGAATACCTGGGCGACAACGACCTGCGCGTCAGCGCCGCCGCCTCGGGCCGCGAGATGTTCGAAGTCATCGACCGCGAAGCCATCGACCTGGTGCTGCTCGACCTGAAGTTGCCCGGCGAAGACGGCATGCAACTGGCCCGCACCCTGCGCGAACGCGCCAGCGTACCCATCATCTTTTTGACCGGCCGCAACGAAGAGGCCGACCGCGTCATGGGCCTGGAGCTGGGGGCCGACGACTACGTCACCAAGCCCTTCAGCCCGCGCGAGCTGCTGGCCCGGGTGCGCGCCGTGCTGCGCCGCTACCAGGTGCAGGCCACGCTGCCCGAGCGCGACAACAGCCGCCGCGCCTTCCGTTTCTCGGGCTGGGAGCTGAACCTGCGCACCCGCCGCCTGGTGTCGCCCGCGGGCGTGTCGGTAGAGCTGTCCAACGGCGAATTCAGCCTGCTGGGCGCCATGTGCCGGGCTCCGCAGCGGGTGCTGTCGCGCGACCAGCTGCTGTCGATGTCACGCCTGCACGAGGCCGAGGTCTATGACCGCACCATCGACGTACAGATCCGCCGCTTGCGCCTCAAGGTAGAGGTCGATTCGGCCAACCCCACGCTGATCCTCACCGAGCGCGGTGCGGGTTATCTGCTGGCCAGCGAAGTCGAAACTTTGTACTGAGGCAACGCTGAACAAGTCCCTCGCGGTCTGCGCATCCCTGGCCTCGGGCGGTCTGCGTCGTTGCAAATCCTCGCCATAGCCCAAGCTATGTCTGTGGTTTGCGCCTAGCATCCCATCCCGATTCCCTAGCGCGCAGCCTCGCGGGGACTCATTCAGCGTCGCCTTAACGGTAAGCGTCGCTCGAGAACGTGCGGATCTTGCTGTACGCGCGGGCCACACCCGGCACGGTGCTGGCCACGTAGCGGGCCCGGCCTTCGGCGATGGGCCCCTGCGTCCAGCCGTGCAGCACAACCGTGCCGTTGTCGGCGCGCACGGTCACGTCCTTCACGGCGCGGCCCAGTTGGGCGGTCAGCGCGGTTTGCACCGAGTCCGCCAACGCCTCGTCGGGCGTGGCGGCCAGGCTGTTGGCCACGAGGAAGGGGCCTGCGGCGAGGGCTAGCAGGGCGGATGCGGCGAGGCGGTGAAAGTGGTGTGCCATGGGGATTCCATTCGGTGGATGCGATAACACGATTCTGCGCACCGTCCGCCGCCTGCGTGTGACACCGGGTGGCGGCTGTATTGCATCTGTCATGCAGAATGTTTGCTATTAAATATATAGCTTCTTGCGCCGATGGAATAAGCGCTGGAGGCCTAAAAGATACTGAAATGGTCTACGGGTTAATATGGGTGGACAACCCGGCATTGACTCCTAAGGAATCTGCGCGCATGCACACCTCCACCCGCACCGTATCCATCGAACGTACCGAACGCCCTTGGGGCTGGTATGAAACCGTGTTCGAAGCCCCCGGCCACAAAATGAAGCGTATCGGCGTGCATCCCGGCCAACAGCTCAGCCTGCAACTGCACCACCAGCGCGCCGAGCACTGGGTGGTGGTGGTCGGCACGGCCATCGTCACTGTGGGTGACCAGGTGCGGGAGATGACCCCAGGTCAGCACATCGACATCGCCATCGGCGAAGTCCACCGGCTGGCCAACAAGACCAACGGCCCGGTGGAAATCATGGAAGTGCAGTTTGGCGACTACCTGGGCGAAGACGACATCGTCCGCCTGCAAGACGACTACGGCCGTAACTGATCGCGCAGGTTTTTCAGCATGTCCTGGACCATCGCGTCCAGGTCGTACTGTGCTTTCCAACCCCAGTCTTGCTGCGCCGCTGAGTCGTCGATAGAGCGGGGCCAGCTGTTGGCAATGGCCTGCCGAAAATCCGGCACGCATTCCAAACTAAACCCTGGCACGTAACGCGCAATCGCCTCGGCAATCTGCACCGGGGTGAAGCTGATACCGCCCAGGTTGTACGAACCGCGCTCCCGCACGCTGTCGCTGGGGGCTTCCATCAACTCCAACGTGGCGCGGATCGCGTCGGGCATGTACATCATCGGCAGGGCGGTGTCGCCTGCCAGAAAGCTGGTGTAGCGGCCTAGCTTGAGCGCGGCGTGGAAGATCTCGATGGCGTAGTCGGTGGTGCCGCCGCCGGGCGCGGTCTTCCAGCTCACCAGGCCGGGGTAACGCAGGCTGCGCACGTCCACGCCATGGTTGCGGTGGTACCAGTTGCACCAGCCTTCGCCCGCCAGTTTGGAGATGCCGTAGACCGTGGTGGGGTCCATCACGGTGTGCTGCGGCGTGTGGTCGCGCGGGGTGTTGGGGCCAAAGGCGGCGATGGAGCTGGGCCAGAACACCTTGTCCAGCTTGTGGGTGCGGGCGAGTTCCAGCACGTTGAGCAGGCTTTTCATGTTCAGGTCCCAGGCCCACTTGGGGTGCTGCTCGCCGCGCGCCGACAGGGCCGCCGCCAGCAGGTAGATCTGGGTGACGTGGTGGCGCTCGACCACCTCGGTCAGCGCCTGAGTCTCGGTCACGTCCAGCATTTCGTGGCGCAGGCCTTGCACCCGGCCCTTGGGCACCATGTCGCTGGTGATGACGGCCTCAGTGCCATGGCGCTGCACCAGGGCGTGGGTGAGTTCGGTGCCGATCTGGCCGTTGGCACCGATGATCAAAATGCGCGGGTTCATGCTGCAATCAATCCGAGTTCGCGCCCGGCCTGGGTGAAGGCGGCCACGGCGCGCTCCAGGTCTGGCCGGGTGTGTGCGGCACTCATCTGCACGCGGATGCGCGCCTGGCCCTTGGGCACCACCGGGAAGAAGAAGCCCACCACGTACACCCCCAGCTCCAGCATCCGCGCCGCCAGCTTTTGCGCCACCACCGCGTCATAGACCATGATGGGCACGATGGGGTGCTCGCCCGGCTTGATGTCGAACCCGGCCTGCACCAGGGCGCTGCGGAAGTAGGCGGTGTTGTCGGCCAGGGTGTCGCGCAGGGCGGTGGAGCCCTCCAGCAGGTCGAGCACGGCGATCGACGCGCCCACGATGCTGGGGGCCACGGTGTTGCTGAACAAATAGGGCCGCGAGCGCTGGCGCAGCAGCTCCACCACCTCGCGCCGCGCGCTGGTAAAGCCGCCCGACGCGCCGCCCAGCGCCTTGCCTAGCGTGCCTGTGATGATGTCCACTTGTCCAAATACGCCCCGGTGCTCGTGCGTACCGCGCCCGGTGGCCCCCATAAAGCCGCTGGCATGGCATTCGTCCACGCCCAGCAACGCACCATACTGGTCGCACAGGCGGCGCATCACGTCGAGCTGGGCGATGGTGCCATCCATGGAGAACACGCCGTCGGTAAACACCAGGGTGTGGCGCGCGCCATCGGCTTTAGCCTGCTGCAGCTGGCGCTCCAGGTCGGCCATGTCGTTGTGGGCATAGCGGTACCGTTTGGCCTTGCACAGGCGGATGCCGTCGATGATGCTGGCGTGGTTCAGCGCGTCGCTGATGATGGCGTCTTCCTCGCCCAGCAGGGGCTCGAACAGGCCGCCGTTGGCATCGAAAGCTGCGGCGTAGAGGATGGTGTCCTCGGTGCCCAAAAACTTCGACAGGCGCGCCTCCAGGGTTTTATGGATGTCTTGCGTGCCGCAGATGAAGCGCACCGAGCTCAGGCCGTAGCCGTGGGTGTGCAAGGCCTCTGCTGCCGCTGCCACCACGGCGGGGTGGCTGGACAGGCCCAGGTAGTTGTTGGCGCACAGGTTGAGCACCTCGCGGGTGCTGCCATCGGCGGCCACGGTCTGGATGTGCGGCCCCTGGGCGCTGGCGATCACCCGTTCGGCCTTGTACAGGCCGGCATCGCGGATGCCTTGCAGCTCTTGTTGCAGATGGGTGTAGAAGGCGGCGGTAGTGGTCATGGCGGGGGCTCCTGCGGCACAATGCGGGTTACAGTAAATCGAAATTGTTCTTTATATCGAACAATAAGTCAATATATTGGAAAACCCGCATGCGTAAATCTTCACTCCCACCTGCCGAGCCGCCCCGCGTGGGCGACACCCTGGCGGCGCTGCGCCAGGCCCAGGCCCTGTCGCTGGACGCCCTGTCGCGCAAGGCCGGGGTGTCCAAGTCGATGTTGTCGCAGATCGAGCGGGCCCAGGCCAACCCCACGGTGGCCGTGGTCTGGCGGCTGGCCAATGCGCTGGGGGTGCCGCTGGGCGACCTGCTGGGGTCTGCGCCCGCGCCTGCCGCACCCGCCATCACCGTGGTGCCCGCCCATGCCACGCCGTCGCTGCGCCACCCAGACGGTGCGTGCGAGCTGCGCATCCTCGGCCCCATCGACCTGGCGGGCCAGTTCGAGTGGTACGCGCTGAACGTCCAGCCCGGTGGAGCGCTGGAGTCGCAGCCGCACGAGGCCGGTACCCGCGAACACCTGACGCTGCTGACCGGTGCGCTGGATGTGGTGTCGGGCGATGCAAAGCAGCACCTCGGCCCGGGCGAGACCGCCCGCTACGCCGCCGACCGGCCCCACGCCATCCGCAACCCGGGCACGGTGGAGGCGACCGCCTGGCTGGTGGTGGTGCATGCCGGGTGAGCGTGGGCCACAATTAAATTTGGTACCGGTTCCATGCTGCAACAAATTGCAACCGTAATTACTCCATAATTTCTAGACACGGCTTGTTCGAGGGAAAACACATGCAGGGCTTGCGGTTCGGATCGGTTCTCCCACGCGGCCAGTGCACCCGGCGGGTATGCCGCAGCTGAAAGCGGCCCCCCAAGCGCCCGGCACCGGCCTGTTCGGGCTGAGCCGTTTCATGGGCCGCCACCCGCGTACCGTGGGCACACTGTGCGGCTACGCGGCGGGGTTGGCCATGGCGATGGCCGTGCTGTTGGCGGCCCTGCAGTTGCGCCTGCAAGCCATCGACAGCGGCCATGCACAGGTCATTGGCAGCATGCAGGAGCTGCAGGCCGATATCAGCCGCCTGCTGGACACTCTCAACGCCTCCCACACCCCGGACTGCACGCCCGACAACCTGAACCGGCTGCGCAGCCTGATGTTCACCCACCGCTACGCGCGCGACATCGGTCTGCTGAACCCGCAACGCCAGCGGTTTTGCACCACCAACATCGGCCTGCTCGAGACCCCCAGCGCCGCCGCCCAAGGCGGTATCCAGGGCTCCATTGGCCATTACTACCTCAATGCCCCTTTGCCTTTGTCGCAGGGGACGGTGCGCGTGGCCCTGGTCGAGCGTGGCCAGTTCCAGGTGGTGATGGAGCCCGGCGCCACCCAGGACCTCCGCGAGCGTTATGCCGATACCGTGTGGGCGGGTCGGGCCAGTCAGCGAACCCGGGTCTACCAGAGCGCCCGGGGCGCATGGACCGACCGCCTGGTCACCCCGGCCACTCCCCGTCTGCACCTGCACGCGGACCACATCGCCTTGCTGGTGACCACCACGCTGCCCGGTGTCAGCCCGATCTCGGTGCAGTCGGTGCTGCTGCCGCAAGACCTGGTCCAGAACTATGCCGCCGTGCTGCTCGGATCTGCCCTGGTGTGCCTGTTGCTGGGGCTGCTGGTGCAGGCCGCGGTAACGCAGCGCTGCCAGCATTTCCAGTCCATGGCCTACCGCATCCGTTTTTTGTGCCAACCGGCCAATGTGGTGTGCCACTACCAACCCATCATCGACCTGGCCAGTGGCCAACCGATAGGCTGCGAGGTGCTGGCCCGGCTGGATGATGCGGGCCGACTGGTCTACCCCGACCACTTCATTCCGGCCCTGATTGCCGACAACCGCACCTGGGCGTTTGACGCGGCGGTGAGCACCCGGGCGCTGCAGGAACTGGGGGCGGCCTTGCCCGCACGCGGGCCTTTCAAGGTGGCGCTGAACTTCTTTCCGCAAAACCTGCGGCGTGATGCTGTCGAACAGCACCTGCGCGCCAGCCTGCAGGCACTGGACCGCAGCGACCTGCAGGTGGAGCTAGAGGTGACCGAATACAACTTTTCGCCCGAGATCGTGCCCGAGTTGCAGCGCCTCAAGGCCGATGGGTACTTCATTTCCATCGATGACTTTGGCACCGGTTATTCCAACCTGGGCATGGTCAAGCGCGTTGCGCCCGACTTCTTGAAGATCGACAAGTCGTTTGTGTTCGAGATGGAAGATGCCAGCCTGCGCTCCAGCCTGATCCCGGAAATCATCGCTATCGCCAAGGCGGTGAACAGCCAGGTGGTCGCCGAGGGCATTGAAAACGCCGCCCAGGCCGCGCAGTTACGTGCCATGGGCGTGCCCTTTGGACAGGGCTACTACTTTGCCAAGCCGATGCCGCTGGAGGCTTTTCTGGCCTACCTGCGGGCCTGCGACGACATGGCTAAACGCCCAGTTCCTTGAACACCTCTTTGGCGGTGCGAAAGCTGTCGATGGCGGCCGGTGCGCCGCAGTAGATGGCGGTTTGCAAAAACACCTCTTTGATCTCGTCTTGGCTCACGCCGTTGGTCAGCGCGCCGCGCAGGTGCAGTTTGAGTTCGTGCGGGCGGTTCAGGGCGGTCAGCATGGCCAGGTTCAGCAGGCTGCGGGTTTTGCGGTCCAGGCCCGGGCGGTTCCACACATCACCCCAGGCGTACTGGGTCACCAGCTCCTGGATGTCCATAGTGAAGGCGTCGGCGTTCTGGATGGCCGCGTCTACGTATTCGGCACCCAGCACCTCGCGGCGGGTTTGTAGGCCTTTGTCGAAAAGTTCTTGGTTCATGGCGGCTTCCCTGGTGAAAAAGGGAGAGTATCGCCCGCCTGGATTTGCTATTAATACAATAGCTGCTTACGCCGATGGAATAAGCGCTAGGGCCTGATTTCTTATAAATCAGGTGTAGCGTTTGCTGCGCAGGTTGTTCTTGATCTCTTGCAGCTTGGGCTGCAGGGTCGAGCCGCCGATGCGCAGGGCCACGCAGGTGGCCAGGATGTCGATGACCATCAGGTGCAGCAGGCGCGACACCATGGGGCTGTAGCGCTCGTAGCCTTCGGGGTGGTTGGCGGCCAGGTGCACATGCCCGGCAGCGGCCAGGGGCGAGCCGCTGGTGGTGATGACGATGGTGGTTGCGCCGTTTTTGCGGGCGATGTCGCAGGCATCCATCAGGTCGCGGGTGCGGCCCGAGTTGGATATCACCACCACGCAGTCACCTGGGCCCAGCATGGACGCGCCCATCACCTGCATGTGGCCGTCGCTGTAAGCGATGGCGTGCACGCCCAGGCGAAAGAACTTGTGCTGCGCGTCCTGCGCCACGATCCCGGAATTGCCCGCGCCGTAGAACTCGATGCGTTTGCCGGTCTTGTAGGTGTCGGCCAGGATTTCGGCGGCTCTTTCCAGCGCGGTGGTGCTGGCTTCGTTGCGGTACTTGAGGAAGGCGGCGACGGTGTTGTCGATCACCTTGACCATCACGTCGCTGGTTTTATCGTCCAGGTCCACGCTGCGGTGGATGAAGGGCACGCCCTCGCTCACACTGCCCGCCAGCTTGAGCTTGAAGTCGCTCAGGCCGTCGTAGCCCATGCTGCGGCAAAACCGCACCACGGTAGGTTTGCTGACATGGGCGCGGTCAGAGAGCTCGCTGACCGGCAGGTTGGCAAAGGCGCGCGGGTCGGCCAGCACCAGCTTGCCCACCCGCTGTTCCGCCGGGGCCAGCGAGGAGAGGGAAGCTTTGATGCGGTCCAGCATAAATTACGACTCTTCGCTCCAGCAGTAACCATCGCGCGCAATCATGGCGCTGGCGGCACTGGGCCCCCAGGTGCCTGCGGCGTAGGGGCGTGGGCCTGCTGCGTCGTTTTTCCAGTGTTCGATGATGGGCTCGACCCAGCGCCAGGCTTCCTCTTGCTCGTCGCTGCGCACAAACAGGTTCAAGCGGCCGTCCAGCACGTCGAGCAGCAGGCGTTCGTACGCGCCCACGCGCTCGGTGCCGAAGCGTTTGTCAAAGTCCAGGTCGAGCTGCACCGGCGCCAGCGACTGGCTGGCGGCGCGGCTGCGGTTGCCCTGGGCTTGCGCCAGCAGGTGCAGCTCCAGCCCGTCCTTGGGTTGCAGGTTGATGACCAGGCGGTTGGCCGCGCCCACCGGGGCGTTAAAGATCGGGTGCGGGGTCTGGTGGAAGTTGACCACGATGTGCGCGTCGCGTCCGGCCAGGCGCTTGCCGGTACGGATGTAGAAAGGCACGCCCGCCCAGCGCCAGTTGGCGATTTCGGTGCGCAGGGCTACAAAGGTCTCGGTCTGGCTGTCGGGGCTCACGCCCAGCTCTTCACGGTAGCCGGGCACGGCCACGCCGCTGGACTTGCCTGAGCTGTACTGGCCACGGATCACGTGCTGCGACAGCGTCTCGGCCGTCCAGGGCTTGAGCGAGCGCAGCACCTTGAGCTTTTCGTCGCGGATGGCATCGGCGTGCGCATTGATCGGTGGCTCCATGCCGATGGCGCACAGCAGTTGCAGCGCGTGGTTTTGCACCATGTCGCGCAGCGCACCGGTGTTTTCGTAGAAGGCACCGCGCTTTTCCACGCCAAGGTCTTCGGCGATGGTGATCTGGATATTGGCGATGTGCTCGCGCTTCCACAGCGGCTCGAACAGGGCGTTGCCAAAGCGCAAGGCAAACAGGTTCTGTACCGAGGGCTTGCCCAGATAGTGGTCGATACGGAAAACCTGGTTTTCCTTGAAGCAGCGGCGCACCGTCTCATTGATGGCGCGGTTGGAGGCCAGGTCGTGGCCCAGCGGCTTTTCCAGCACGATGCGGGTGTGGTCGCTGTTGAGGCCTGCGGCGGCCAACTGCTCGCACACGGTGGTGAACAGGCCGGGCGCGGTGGCCACGTACATCACCACCGAGTCGGCGTTGCGGGTCTCCAGCATGGACTTCAGCGCGGCGTAGTCGTCGGGCTTGGACAGGTCCATGCGCTGGAACTCCAGCAGCGCGGCAAAACGGGCAAATTCTTCGGCGTTGGGGCGTTTGGATTCTTCCACGCTGTTGAAGCGCGACTGGATCTGCTCACGGTACTGTTCATGGTTGAGGGTGTCGCGCCCCACACCAATGATGCGGCCCCCTTCGGGCAAGGTGCCGTGGCGAAACGACTGGAACAGGGCGGGCATCAATTTGCGCCAAGCGAGGTCGCCGGTGCCGCCAAACAAAACGAGATCAAAGCTCATAGTTTTTTTCCAAATAGGCAAGACTTAGGCATGTTCTTCGGGGCACCCAAAGGGCTACACCGAGAGCTCTGCGTCAGTCCCGAGGGGTCACGACCTGTGCTGTACACGGGTCCCAAGGGTGGCCGCCAATGTAACTTAGTTTCAGGGTTCTGAAAATATGGGCGGGGAACATAGTTTTTGTCTGGATTTTTCTCGGTGTTTTCCCGGTTGCGGCGCTTTCAAAGTGCGGGCTAAGCTGAGGGTGTAATCTTGTTACTCAAATATTTTTCATGAACAAAATTGTATACACCGCAGGCTTGGTATTTTTAACGGCGACAGCGGCAGTACCTGCCCTGGCCCAGGGCCAGATCAACGTCATTTGCTCGTCCCAGGCCGAAGGCTGCAACCTGGCCGGTACGGTGTACACGCGCATCACCGGGGTCAAGGTGAACATGTCGCTCAAGGGTTCGGGCGAAGCATTGGCGCAGTTGATTGCCGAACGCGAAAACCCCAAGACCGATGTGTGGTTTGGCGGCACCGGCGACCCGCACCTGCAAGCGGCCGAGCAGGGCCTGAGCATGGAATACAAGTCAGCCCTGTTGCCCCAGCTTTACCCCTGGGCCCAGCAGCAGGCGCAGCAGTCGGGTTTCAAAACTGTGGGCATCTACTCCGGCCCACTGGGTTTTGGCTACAACACCGAGCTGATCGCCAAAAAGAAGCTGCCCATCCCCAAGGCCTGGGCCGATTTGCTCAAGCCCGAGTACAAGGGTGACATCCAGGTGGCCAACCCCGCCTCCAGCGGTACGGCCTACACCATGATCGCCACCCTGGTGCAGCTCATGGGCGAAGACAAGGCGTTTGAATACCTCAAGGGCCTGCATAAAAACGTCAGCCAGTACACCCGCTCGGGCACCGGCCCGATCAAGGCCGTGGCGCGTGGCGAAACCGCCGTGTCCATCAGCTTTGTGCACGACGCGCCGGGCGAACGCCTGCAAGGCTTTCCGGTGGAAACCATGACCCCCACCGAGGGCACGGGTGCCGAGATCGGCTCGATGAGCATCATCAAGGGTGCGCGCAACCTGGAGGCCGCCAAGAAGTTCTACGACTGGGCGCTGACCCCCGCCGCCCAGGAGCTGGCCGTGGCCGCCAAGCAGTTCCAGCTGCCCAGCAACAAGTCCACCAAGCTGGACGATCGCATGCCCGACTTCAAGAAGATCAAGTTCATCAACTACGACTACGCCAAGTACGGCGCCAGCGCCGAGCGCCGCCGCTTGATTGCGCGCTGGGAAAAAGAAGTCAACTCTTTACCTAGGTAACACCCCCAGGCTGCAGAGCTTCGCTTCTTTCGCCAACCCCCTTGCAGGGGGCAACACCAGCAGCCTGGCAAAGCCAGTTCTGCGGTGTTCACGAACGGGCTTCGCTGCGCTTGCCTTTGGACGGGCGGTTTACTCCATTTGCGTAAGGTGATTTTTTGAATCCAAATTCCAATTTTGCGATCCGGGTATGGGTCGTTATCGGGCTGTTGGCCTATGTGGGGCTGCCCTGGTATGCGCAGCAAGACAGCAGCTGGGTGTCGGTGTGGGGCCAGGTGTTTGCCGGGCCAGAGGCGGGCAACGGGCTGGTGCAGGCCCTGGCGCATGGCCGCCAATGGCTGTTGGTCGGCGTGGCAGGTTTGCTGCTGGCCACCGTGGGGCTGGCCATGCCGGCGGGCAAGCAGCAAGGCGCCTGGCTGGTGCTGGGCGGCGGCTTTGGCGCGCTGGGGCTGGTGCTCAGCGGCTTTGCCATCCGCTCCAAGGGCTGGGCGTTTGAGGTGCTGAACGGGCAGTTTGGCGAGCTGGCGACCAACCAGTTTGGCATTGGCATCGGCGGCAGCGTGGCGATTGTGGCCTTGCTGATGCTGGCGGCTTTTGGGCTGGCGCGCTGCGGTTATTTCAAGGGTGACCTGTTTGTGGCGGCCAGTGTGGTGGGCTGCGGCGCGCTGCTTTTGCTGTTTATCGCCTACCCGGTCACCAAGGCGCTGACGGGGGCATTTTTGAACGAAGACGGGCAGTGGTCCCTGGGCGCGCTGGCCGAGCGCGTGGGCAACGAACGCCTCTGGGGCATGGGTTGTGTGGCCGGGGGGCTGCGCTGCGGCGTGGCCTGGAATACGCTGGCCCTGGCCTTGTTGACCGCCAGCGGCACGGTGGTGCTGGGCACCATGATGGCGCTGATGGCGGAGCGCGGTGCGGTGCGGCTGCAAGGCCCGCTCAAGCTGCTGGCCATGCTGCCCATCATCACCCCGCCGTTTGTGGTGGGACTGGGGCTGATTTTGCTGTTTGGCCGCGCGGGTGTGGTCAACCAGTTGCTGGAGTCGGCTTTTGGCATCGAGCCCACGCGCTGGTTTTACGGCATGTTCGGGGTGTGGGTGGCGCAGATGTTTGCCTTCACGCCCATCGCTTTCATGATCATGCGCGGCGTGGTGCAGGGCGTAGCCCCCAGCCTGGAAGAGGCCGCACTCACCCTGCGCGCCGACCGCAGCCGTACCTTCTGGACCGTCACCTTGCCCCTGCTCAAGCCGGGGTTGGCGAATGCATTTTTGGTGGGCTTTATCGAGAGCATTGCCGACTTCGGCAACCCGGTGGTGGTGGGCGGGCAGTTTGCGGTGCTGTCCACCGAGATCTTTTTTGCCATCGTGGGCGCGCAGTACGACCAGGGTAAGGCGGCTTCGCTGGCGTGGATCCTGACGCTGTTTGCGTTGGCGGTGTTTGTGGCGCAGCGCGCCTTGCTGGGCAAGAGCAGCTTTACCACCGTCAGCGGCAAGGGCGACTCGGGCCTGCCCATGCCGCTGCCCGACGGGGTGCGCCGCACCATCTACGCGGTGGCGCTGCCCTGGATGGCGTTTACCGTCATCGTCTACCTGTTTGCGTTTGCGGGCGGCTTTGTGCAGACCTGGGGCCGCGACTACACGCTGACCCTGGGCCACTTCAAGACCGCGTTTGCGCTGGAGTGGGGCCAGTTTGGCCTGCAGTGGGTGGGTACGGCCTGGAATTCGCTGTTCACCACCTTGCAATTGGCCGGTGCTGCAGCCCCCATCACGGCCTTGTTGGGCCTGCTGATCGCCTACCTGTTGGCGCGCACCGAGTTCAAGGGCCAGGGCATGTTCGAGTTTTTGGCGCTGCTGGCGTTCGCTATTCCCGGCACGGTGCTGGGCGTGAGTTACATCCTGGCCTTTAACGTGCCGCCGCTGGAGCTGACCGGCACCGGGCTGGTGATCGTGCTGTGCTTCATGTTCCGCAACCTGCCGGTAGGCGTGCGGGCGGGCACGGCGGCCTTCAAGCAGTTGGACAAGTCGCTGGACGAGGCTTCGCTGATGCTGCGCGCCTCCACCCTGCAAACCCTGGTGCGTGTGGTGCTGCCGCTGCTGAAACCGGCGCTGATTGCCGCGCTGGTCTACAGCTTTGTGCGGGCCATGACCACGGTGTCTGCCGTGGTGTTTCTGGTCACCGCCGAGAACGAGCTGGCCACCACCTACATCATTGGCCGCGTGGGGCAGGGCGACTACGGCGTGGCCCTGGCCTATTGCACAGTGCTGATCGTGCTGATGTCGGCAGCGATGGGGCTGATCCAGCTGTTGGTGGGCGAGCGCAAGCTGGGGCGGCGCAAGGGCGCTGCGTTGGCACCGGCCCACTGAACTTATAACAAATCAGGCTCTGGCGCTTATGGAATGGGCGATAGCAGCTACCAATTACATAGCAAACAGGTTTTTCGCATGCAGTACGGCATTGAATTCAAAAACGTCACCAAGCGCTACGGCAGCGACGCATCGGCTCCGCTGGCCGTCAAGGGCATCAGCTTCAGCGTTCCCAAGGGCACGCTGACCACCATCCTCGGCCCGTCGGGCTGCGGCAAGACCACCACCTTGCGCATGATCGCCGGGCTGGAGTCGCCCACGGGCGGCCAGATCTTCATGGATGGCAAAGACGTGACCACGCTGGGCCCCGCGCAGCGTAACGTCAGCATGATGTTCCAGAGCTATGCTCTGTTTCCGCACATGGACGTGCTGGCCAACGTGGGCTATGGCCTGCGGATGAGCGGCGTGAGCAAGCCCGAGATTTTGCGCCGCGCCCAGGCCATGCTGACCAGCGTGGGCCTGGTGGGTTTTGACGAGCGCCTGCCCAGCGAGCTCTCCGGCGGCCAGCAGCAGCGGGTGGCCCTGGCCCGCGCCCTGGTGCTAGAGCCCGCGGTGCTGCTGTTCGACGAACCCCTGAGCAACCTGGATGCCCGGCTGCGCCGCGAGATGCGCGAAGAAATTCGCGCCCTGCAGCAGCGCCTGCAGCTCACCGTGGCCTATGTGACGCACGACCAGAGCGAAGCGCTGGCGGTGAGCGACCAGATCATCGTCATGCACCAGGGCCTGATCGCCCAAAGCGGCACCCCGCAAGACATGTACGAGCGCCCGCAGACCGAATTTGTGGCCGGCTTCATGGGCGAGGCCATGCTGTTCCCCGGCGAGGCGGGGGCCGACGGCAGCGTGCAGCTCGGGCCCCTGCGCCTGGCGCCACGCCCTGGCGTGATGCCCGGCCCGGTGAAGGTGGCCGTGCGCCCCGAGGCCTGGCTGATCACCCACGGCGGCAACGGCCTGCTGGCCACGCTGCGTAAATCGTCCTACCTGGGCAGCTTTTTCGAATACACCTTTGACACCGAGCTGGGCAGCATCTTTGTGGTGTCGCCCGACCTGGCCGACGTGCTGCCCCTGGGCACCGAGGTGGTGCTGCGCCTGGCCGACCACGGGGTGTCGGTGGTGGGGGTTTCGTAACCCGAATGATGCAGCGGTGTGGCACTAATGCACACTTTGGGCATGTTTTGTTTGTACCATCGAAGGCTGCGCCACCGATGGTGCGCCCCTCTCCAGCGATGGAACCCCGCGCTCTTTTTCCCCCTAGGGTTCTGTAACCAAGTTACCGAAAGCACACCATGACCCAACTCGACTCCCTCAAGCAGTTCACCACCGTGGTGGCCGATACCGGCGACTTCAAGCAGTTGGGCGTGTTCTTGCCCACCGATGCCACCACCAACCCCTCGCTGATCCTCAAGGCGGTGCAAAAGCCCGACTACGCGCCGCTGCTGGCCGAGGCCGTGGCCAAGTACAAGGGCCGCCCGCTGGACGAGGTGTGCGACCGCCTGATCGTGCGTTTTGGCTGCGAGATCTTGTCCATCGTGCCGGGCCGCGTGTCCACCGAAGTCGATGCGCGCCTGAGCTTTGACACCGCCGCCACCGTGGCCCGTGGTAAGCGCCTGATCGAGATGTACGCCAGCGAGGGCATCGCCAAGGAGCGCATCCTGATCAAAGTGGCCTCTACCTGGGAAGGCATCCAGGCCGCCGCCGAGCTGGAGCGCGCAGGCATCCGCACCAACCTCACGCTGCTGTTCAGCTTTGCCCAGGCGGTGGCCTGCGGCCAAGCCAAAGTGCAACTGATCTCTCCGTTTGTCGGCCGTATCTACGACTGGTACAAGAAAAACGCCGGAGCCGCCTGGGTCGAAGCCGACATGGCAGAAGCCAAAGACCCCGGCGTGGTGTCGGTCACCCAGATCTACAACTACTACAAGCGCTTTGGCATCCAAACCGAAGTCATGGGCGCGAGCTTTCGTAACGTGGGCCAGATTACTGCGCTGGCGGGCTGCGACTTGCTGACCATCAGCCCCGACCTGCTGGCCCTGATGGCCGCCAGTGATGCCCCGCTGACCCGTGCCCTGGATGCCCAAGCCGCCCAGGCCATGGACCTGCAAGAAGTGAAGTTGGACGAAGCCGGTTTCCGCTTCGCCCTGAACCAGGACGCGATGGCCACCGAGAAACTGGCCGAAGGCATCCGTGGCTTCGTCACCGATGCCATCAAACTGGACAAGCTGCTGCTCGCCGCTTAAACCTAAGAGGACAAACATGGACGCACTCCACCGCCCCCGTTGTGACACCGTGCCCGCCTGGGCGCAATTGCAAGCCCAGTACGCTGCCAGCGGTGCGGCGCTGGATTTGCGCCAGGCCTTTGCTGCCGACCCCTGCCGGTTTGCCGCCTTTAGCCAGGACGCGCCTTACGTGTTTGCTGACCTGTCGAAGAACCGTATCGACGCGGCCACCCAAAGCCTGCTGTTCGACCTGGCCCGCCAGACCGGCGTGGAAGTGCTGCGCGACGCGATGTTTGCCGGTGCCAAGATCAACACCACCGAAGACCGGGCGGTGATGCATTTCTTGTTGAGAAAAAGTGCTAAAACCTCTGCAGCGCCCGCCAATCCTGCGCAAGTAGCTATCAAAAATGATTTAGCCGAGGTGCACGCCACGCTGGACGCGATGCTGGCCTTTGCCGAAACCACGCGGGCCGACGCGGCCATCACCGACGTAGTCAACATCGGCATTGGCGGCTCTGATTTAGGCCCGCTGATGGCCACGCTGGCACTGGATGCTTTTGCCACGCCCACCAAACGCATGCACTTTGTGTCGAACGTGGACGGCCACGAGTTGGCCGCGCTGCTGCCGCGGCTCAAGCCCGACAGCACGCTGTTTTTGATCGCCTCCAAGACCTTCACCACCACCGAGACCATGACCAACGCCCGCTCGGCCAAGGCCTGGTTCGAGGCGCAGGGCGGCACCAACACCGCGCGCCACTTTGCCGCACTCACCACCAATGTGGCGGCGGCCAATGCGTTTGGCATCAGCACCACCTTTGGTTTTTGGGACTGGGTGGGTGGGCGCTATTCGGTGTGGTCGGCGATCGGTCTGCCGGTGGCGATTGCGATTGGCGCGGCGCACTTCCGCGAGTTTCTGGCCGGTGCCGAGGCCATGGACGAACACTTCCGCACCGCCCCGCTGGAGCAAAATTTGCCCATGCGCCTGGGATTGCTAGACGTGTGGTACCGCAACTTCCACGGCTTCACCAGCCGCAGCATCGCCCCGTACCACAGCGCTTTGCGCCGCCTGCCTGCGTATTTGCAGCAGCTGGACATGGAGAGCAACGGCAAGCAGGTGGACATGCAGGGCCAGAAGCTGCCGTTTGGCACCTCGTGCGTGCTCTGGGGCGAGCCTGGTACCAATGGCCAGCACGCCTACTTCCAGATGCTGCACCAGGGCACCGACGTGGTGCCGGTGGAGTTCATCGCGGTCAAGAAAGCCCGCCACAGCCTGCCCGGCCACCACAACACTCTGCTGTCCAACGTGGTTGCCCAGGCCCAGGCGCTGATGGTCGGCAAGGTGGATGCGGGCGGCCACCGCAACTTCCCTGGCAACCGCCCCAGCACTTTTTTGCTCTTGGATGATTTGACCCCCGCCAGCCTGGGCGCGCTGATTGCGCTGCAAGAGCATCGGGTGTTTGTGAGTGGCGCTCTGTGGGGCATCAACAGCTTTGACCAGTGGGGCGTGGAGCTGGGCAAGGTGCTGGCCAAGGACATCGAGCCGCGCCTGCAGTCGGGCGATGTGTCCGGGCTGGACGGCTCCACAGCGGGCCTGCTGGCCAAGCTGCGGTCTTGAGGCGCTGAAACGCGCCGTGCAGCTTACGCGGCCAGGTTCAGGTGGTAGGCGTAGGCCTCACCCCGGTAGGTGCTTTCGATGTATTCCACCAACTTGTTCTCGCTGCTGAAAGACTTGCGCTTGAGCAGCAGACAGGGCGCGGGCGCGGGGTAGTGGAAGGCTTTGGCTTCGGCTTCGCCGCTCATCACCGCTTCGATGGTTTGCTCTGCGTTGGTCAGGTCCATACCGCAGCGTTCTTGCAGGAATGTGTAGACCGAGCCGCGCGTGTCCCATTCGGCCATGGGTGGAACCAGGGCCAGGTCGTACCAGGCGACTTCACGGGCCAGGGGCTGGCCGTTGGCCAGGCGGATGCGCACCAGCTTGGCAAAGCAGTTCACCGAGGGCCGCCCGAAGATGGACGCAATCATGCGGTCCTGCACCACGTCGTGTGCCACCAGTTGGGTACTGGCGGCCATGCCCCGTTCGCGCATGTCTTCGGCAAAACCTTTGAGTTTGCCCACCGGGTGGGGTGATTTTGGTGGGGCCTGTACCTGGGTGCCGCCCCTGCCATGGGTGCTGAGCAGGCGGGCATGGCGCAGGTCGTTGTAGCAGCGTTTGATGGTGGTGCGACTCACGCCCAGCACTTCGGCCAGCACCCGCTCCGATGGGAGGTTGCTGCCTGTGGGGATATCGCCGCCGTGGATCATGCCCTGGATCTGGCGTTTGAGCTGCTGGTAATAGGGTTCCGAGGTGGTGGAGTCCAGGCGCAGTTTGGCCAGAATGCCGTTGGACGCAGCCCCTTTGAGAGGGGCTGGGGCGGCGGCAGGGCGTGCGGTTGTCGTCGGGTAGTTCACTCGGTAGATCCAAAAAAAACCAGCGGCTTTGCTGGCCTGGCAATTTTGGTTCAAACGTAACAATCTGTGTATTTTGGGTTCGCGACATATTTGGGCTTTCGCCGACTAATCTGGCCTGGATTGTCTAATTTGTCGCACAGGCGACTCGCCGGGAGGCCTGTAAATCAGCGCTGCCGGGCCTGCGACGGTGCGCCTGGCAAACCCAATTGGTGCCAGGCGCGGCGCAATTGGGTGTCGGAGCTGAAGCCCGCCAGCTCGGCGGCGTGGTTGACGTTGTGGCCCGACTGCAGCGCCGTTTGCGCCACCGCCAGGCGGATGCGGCGCAGGTACTGCAAGGGCGCAATCTGCGCGTATTCCACGAACAAGCGGGTCAGGTGGCGCGGCGAGGTGTGGGCCATATCGGCCATGCGCGGCACCGTCCAGTCGGCGCGCGGATTCTGGCTGACGGCATCTTGCACCCGGTGCAGGGCGGGGTGCAGGTGGTTGCGGTAGCTTAAAAACGGCGACAGTTCGGGGTCGTGCGGGCCGCGCCGCAGCGCCACCACCATGGTCTGGGCGACCTGTGCGGCGATCGGCTCGCCGCAGATGTCGGTTATGCGCTGCAGCACCAGGTCGATGCCGGTGGTCACGCCCGCGCTGCTGTAGACGGGCGCATCTTCCACAAACACCCGGTTGCCCACCACTTCGCACTGCGGCTCCACCGCACGCAGCTCGTCCAGGTGCTGGTGGTGGGTGGTAACGCGTCTGCCCTTGAGCAGCCCGGCGTGCGCTGCCAGCAGCGTGCCCGCGCACACCGTCACCAGCTCCAGCTGGTTTGTGGCCAGCCGCAGGCCGCGCAGCCAGTGCAGCACGGCGCGGGCCGGGGCGTTGTCGACGGCGATGGTTTCTCCGGGCAGGCCGACCAGCACCACCCAGTGCGGCGTGGCGGGGTGGGCGGTCAGCGCGCTGGGCAGGGGCTGCAGGCCAGTGAGTTGCGCGCCGACGGAGGTGGCGGTGCTGCCATCCGGCCCCACAAACTGCAGCGCAAAGCGTTCCGGCTGGCCCTGTGCCAGCAAGCATTGGTTGGCGATGCGCAAGGCTTCCGCCGGACCTGCCCAGTCGAGGATCAGGCTGTTGGGCAGTAGTACAAAAAGTACGTTGATTACGGCTGGGCTTGCCATGCGTAGTCCATTTGCCGGGCGGTGCGGGTGGCCAGCTCCAGGCCCGCCAGCGTGGCCACCAGGTGCAGGCACATGTCGATGCCTGCGCTGATGCCTGCCGAAGTGGTGGTGTGGCCCTGGGTGATCCAACGCTTGCCAGTCTGCACCTGCAGGGCCGGGAACATGCGCTGCAGGTCCTCTACGTCTTCCCAGTGCGTGGTGACCGGGCCGTGGGTGAGCACGCCGCTGCGCGCCAGCAGGAACGCTCCCGTACAGACCGAGGCCACGGTGGTGGCCGTGGCGGCGGTGGCGGCAATCCAGGCGATGGTTTGCGGGCAGGCCAGTGGCCCATCGACTACGCCGCCGGGGATGATCAGCACGTCGGTGCTGGTGCCGTCGGCGAACGTGCCGTCAGGATTTATGCTCAATCCAGCCCTAGCCCTTATTCTATCGGCGCAAGCAGCTATGCATTTGGTAGTAAACAATGGCGGATCGTGTGGATGGCTACGGCCGTGCACGCGGCTGGCGGTGGTGAAGACTTCGTAGGGTCCGGCGAAGTCCAGCGCTTCCACGTCGTGGAACACCAGAATCGTTACCTGGTGGGTCATGCGGCGGCTCCGGCCAGGGCCTGTTCCACCGTGCAGATGCGGGCGAAGCGCTCGGTGAGCACAGCGGCGGTGCGGGCCATGATGTCGGCGGCGGGCAGCACGGTGCCGTCCAGGTGCTGCATGTCCCAGGTCAGCGTGGCCTCCAGGCAGTAGTCCACCGTCCAGCCCAGGTCGGAGGCGTGGCGGGTGGTGGTTTCGCAGCATTGCTCGGTGCGGATGCCGCTGATGATCAGGCGGCGGATGCCGTGCGATGTCAGCCACACGTCCAGCCCGGTGCCGACCAGCGCGCTGTGGCGGCTTTTGGTGAATGTGGCGGCAGGCTCGAACCCGGCCAGCCCCGCGATAGGTTGGATGTGGCCGGACTCGACCGCAAACGCGTTGTCGGCCGTCTTGGGGCCATCCACATGGAAGATGCGCACGATGGGAATGCCCCGCGCCACGCAGCCCGCGATCAGCGCGTTCTGCTTGTCCAGATAGCCGGGCAGGGTGGCTGGGGTGAAGTACGGGCGCTGCCGAAAGGATTCTTGGGCATCGATCAAAATCAGACAGGTTTGCATGGTATGTGGCCTTAAGCGGTGGTGGTTGGTAGCGCTCTATTCTTGAGCGCTAGCGGCCAATCAGCCATCCACGATCAGCCCAGTTTCGATCATTTTGGGACATAAACGAAAAAACCCCGCAGAGTTCGCACTCTGCGGGGTTTAGAGGAAGTTGTGGTCCCCGTATCAAAACAAGGATGCCAACCTCGTCGCGCAACGGGTGGCTGGGTAGGCGCATCGTCGTAGACAGTGGCAGAGCCACGGCAAGACGGTGCAACGCCCCCAGCCGCCCGTTTCGCGGCGACCCCGGATTACATGCCCATGTCGCCCATGCCGCCCATGCCACCACCCATGCCGCCTGGCATGCCGCCGCCAGCTGCTTCGTCCTTGGGAGACTCGGCAATCATGGCTTCGGTCGTCAGCATCAAAGATGCGACAGAGGCTGCGTTTTGCAGAGCCGTACGGGTCACCTTGGTTGGGTCCAGAATACCCATTTCGATCATGTCGCCGTAGGTGCCGTTGGCAGCGTTGTAGCCGTAGTTGCCCGAACCGGCCAACACAGCAGCCACCACCACAGAAGCTTCTTCACCTGCGTTGTAGACGATTTCGCGCAGAGGGGCTTCGATGGCCTTCAACACCAGCTTGATGCCGGCATCTTGGTCGGCGTTAGCGCCTTCGATCTTGCCAGCAGCTTGCTTGGCGCGCAGCAGAGCCACGCCGCCGCCAGCCACAATGCCTTCTTCCACCGCAGCGCGGGTAGCGTGCAGGGCGTCTTCGACGCGGGCCTTCTTTTCCTTCATTTCGATCTCGGTGGTAGCGCCCACCTTGATCACGGCCACGCCGCCAGCCAGCTTGGCCACGCGCTCTTGCAGCTTTTCGCGGTCGTAGTCGCTGGAAGCTTCTTCGATTTGCACGCGAACTTGCTTGACGCGGGCTTCGATGTCGGCAGCAGCACCAGCGCCATCAATGATGGTGGTGTTTTCTTTGCCCACTTCGATGCGCTTGGCTTGGCCCAGATCGGCCAGGGTGACCTTTTCCAGGGTCAGGCCGACTTCTTCAGCGATGACCTTGCCGCCGGTCAGGATGGCGATGTCTTCCAGCATGGCCTTGCGGCGGTCGCCGAAGCCAGGAGCCTTGACAGCCACAACCTTCAGGATGCCACGGATGGTGTTGACCACCAGGGTCGC
>CAUPNM010000028.1:0-55114 GCA_963512645.1 uncultured Albidiferax sp.
GTTCTACGCCATGGCCGCCAGTGTGGGCACGGTGTGGCTGTGGATGACCGGCCTGCGCGTGGTGCCCGCCGCCCAGGCGGGCGTGTACAGCGTGCTGCTGCCCATCTTTACCGCGCTGACCGGCGTGCTGGTGCTGGGCGAGACCCTGGCCACCGTGCAGCTACTGGCCTTTGGCGTGGCGCTGCTGGGCGTGGTGCTGGCCACCCTGCCGGAACGTTAGCAACACCACACTAGCAACAACTCACTGCCAGCTGGCCGCCAGCACCGGGGCCAGTGCGGTGGCGATGTCGCTGGGCAGGCTGGTTTGCCCCGCCGCCGGGGGGGCAAATGCGGCCATGGCCTGCACCAGGTTTTGCACTTGGCTATCAAGCAGGGTTTGGCCGTAGCTGGTGGTGAACTGCTCTACATGGTGCTCGCTGCCCAGGTACCAGTCGGTGATGGTGAACTTGTCGGTGGTGCCGATGATGCTCACCTCCAGGTTGTTGCCCGACTGGCTGAACCACAGCTGCTGGGCGATCACGCCGGGGCCGAACGCGGCCACGTCGGTGTTACCCACAGTGGCATCGTTTTCTACGATGGTGTCGGCACCAAAGCCACGGTCGAGCCGGTAGGTGTCGTTGCCCGCTCCGCCCGCCAGGGTGTTGTCGGCGCTGTTGCCCACCAGCAGGTTGTTTTGCGCATTGCCGGTGGCGGTGACGGCGGTACCCCCCAGCAGCACCAGCTCTTCGACGTGGGCACCCAGGGTGTAGTCGATGCTGGAGAACACGGTGTCGGCGCCTTCGCCCGCCAGCTCGGTGACGGTGTCGCCCGCGTTGTCCACGTAGTACACGTCGTGGCCAGTGCCGCCCACCAGGGTGTCGGCCCCGCCCGCGCCGTTGAGCCAGTCGTTACCGGCACCGCCGCTGAGGGTGTTGGCGGCGCTGTTGCCGTCCAGGTGGTTGTCCAGCGCATTGCCGGTGGCATCGATGGCATCGCCCACCAGCGCCAGCTTTTCCACGTGGTCGCCCAGGGTGTAGCTGACGCTGGAGACCACGGTGTCGCGGCCTTCGTCGGCCAGCTCCACCACCACGTCGCCACTGTTGTCCACGACGTAGAGATCGTCGCCCACACCGCCCTGCATCGTGTCGGCCCCGGCGGCGCCGTCAATCCAATCGTCTCCGGCACCGCCGGTCAGGGTGTTGGCTGCGCTGTTGCCCAGCAGGTGGTTGTCTTGCGTATTGCCGCTGCCGTCGATGGCGGCGTCGCCGATGAGCACCAGCTTTTCCAAGTGGTCAGTCAGGGCGTAGGTGATGCTGGAGAACACGGTGTCGGTGCCATCGCCTGCTTGTTCAATCACCACAGCGCCGCTGCTGTCGACGTAATAGGCATCGTTGCCCGAGCCGCCATAGAGGAAGTCGGCTCCCCCACCCCCGTTGATCCAGTCGTCACCAGCGCCAGCGTAAAGGGCGTTGCTATCCCTATTGCCGTCGATGTGGTTATCCAGGTCGTTACCGGTGCCATAAACAGCATACCCGGCCAGCACCAGATCTTCTACGTTGTCGCTCAAGGCGTAATCCGCCCATGAGTACACCGAATCGGTACCTTCACCGACCAGCTCGGTGATGACGGTGGTCGAGTCGTTAACGATGTAGTAGTCGTCACCGGTACCGCCCACCAGGGTGTCTTTATCACCCTGCCCCCACGAATAAGCGAACGTGTCGTTACCGGCACCGCCTATGAGGGTATTGTCCCCAAAGTTGCCAGCCAGTACGTTGTCCAATGCATTGCCTGTGCCGTCGATAGAGTCATATCCGTACAGCCTCAAATTCTCCAGGTTGTCGCCCAAGGTGTAGCTAATCGATGAATTCACTGTGTCAGTACCTTCACCCGCCAGTTCGATCACTACATCGCCGATGGAATTCACGTCGTAGCTGTCGTCGCCAGCGCCGCCCCGCATGGGGTCGCTGCCCTCGCCGCCATTGAGGTCATCGTCACCCGCGCCACCGTCGAGTGCATCGTCGCCGCTCTCGCCCGACAGGTAGTCGTTGCCGGCACCGCCCACCAGGGTGTCGGTGCCGTCTTCGCCGGCGAGGTAATCCCCACCCTCGCCGCCACGCACGGTGTCGTCGCCCACTCCGCCATACATCGAATCCGCACCCGCTCCGCCGTCGAGCACATCGTCACCCGCCATGCCGTAGACGAGATCGTCGCCACCCACGGCGTTGATCACGTCGTTGCCTGCAGTGCCGGTGAGAACATCTGGGCCTTCAGACGCCACATTGGCTTTGGCCAGCAAGGTATCGATGGACCACACCGTGCCGTCGGCGAACTGCACCTGTTGCAAGGAGCTGTACGTCGAGTAAGACGAGTAGTTCTCGAAGAAACTGTCCACCGTTAACTGGTCTGCACTACCAACAATCGAGAGCACCAGGTCGCCATACCATTGAGACCGACCCACCGCCACATCCGACGGCGCAATGCCCGCCTTGAACACCAAGGTGTTGAACCGGTCGGTGTCAGCGGAGTAATCGGTCTGCAGCGAATCCTGGCCGTCGCCCCGGCCAAAGAGAATGGTGTTGGTGCCGGTGCCGGTGTACAGCACCTCATTACCAGCACCACCGTCCAGGGTGTCATTGCCCGTACCCCCCAGCAAGGTGTCGTCGCCGTCGCCCCCAAACAACTGGTCGTCTCCAAAATCCCCGCCCAGCACATCGTTACCCGCCAGGCCGTAGACGCTGTCGTTGCCCCCCAGGGCGTAGAGGAGATCTTCGCCGGATGTACCCGTCAACAGGTCATCGCCCTCCGTGGCCAGGGCTGCCGCCGCAGCGGCTGAGGGGGTGTTTGCAGGTGTGTCGGCCATGGTGGTCCTTTGGTTTGTGCAGTTCCCACTTTTATAGGCGGTAACGGGCGCACACCGCCTTCAGAGCGGGCCACAAAGGCTCTTCATTTGTAAGCAATTTTGCGGCGCCAAACGCGGCCCTGCGACGAGAAACAGGCCACGCACCCTCTCGTGCACGGGCCATTCCGTTGCAGCTGTTGCACTTACCTACGTGGGCGCCAGACCCGCTGGGGCATGCATAGCCAAATCGGCCGCTAGCGCTTATATCAAGGGCGCTAGCAGCTTCTGATTTGATAGCAAGCTCAGTAGGGCAACCCCAGTGGGCTAGCCACCCACTGCCCGTGCACTAACTGGTCACTGCCAGCTGGCCGCAAGCACAGGCGCCAGTGCGGTGCGGATGCTGGAAAACGCCAGGTCCGTGCCCTCACCCGCCAGCTCGGTCACCACATCGCCGGTGTTATCCACGCAGTAGATGTCGTCACCGATGCCGCCCACCAGGGTGTCGGCACCACCGCCGCCGTTGAGCCAGTCGTCGCCCCCACCGCTGGTGAGGGTGTTGGCGGCGCCGTTGCAAGGCCTGACCCCGGTCGCTTCTGATCCCGACCGCTTTTTAGTTTTCTCCTTTGAGTTGATTGGACGCAGTTAACACTGCGTAGAAAAAGAAACCGAACATAAAACCATGAAAAAACGCATCAAAAAATGATGCTTCAAACCATATGCTACGGAGCTCTTTTGGTGCCGACTCATAAATCACCTGATCACCTTGACTTGCACGTACCGCGACGTCATATCGACCAAATAAATTAGTGAGCTTCACGAATTCCACTCTGATCTCCTGACCAGTTTTGGCCAAACTACAGCCGTTCGAAGTCGAGCGAGTCACAGACAAAACACACAAAACCTCTACACCACCCAGTGTGGACCTAGCACTGGAACGCACTGCCCCATAGTGGTAAACAAACACCCCGGTGCGTTCCGAAGTGATCTTGATGTCATCGACATTCGGTGCGATGACATAGGCCGATATAAGTAATCCAAATCCAATAATCAGCCCTACTGCCGAAGAAATTAGTAATATCTCTTTTTTGGAAAGATGGCGCAAAATTTGGATAATATTTTTCATGCAGTCTTCCCATACGTACCATGATTTCTGGCTACTTGATGCTGGAGAGCATTGCCCCAATCATTGTTGATACCAATAAATTCCGCAGAAATGCCGAACTGGTCAGAGTCCGGGTTCAGGTCTTGCATTGCAACTTTCAAAATATTTTTTTCTTGTCAAAAAGTTCCGGGCAACCATGGAGAAATGTTGCATTGCAAGACCGGACCCCGCACCCGTGTTGTATTGAGAGTAAGCGTCGACATTTTTTAAATTCCTGATGTTGTCAATGGGAAACAGCGCGAGCTGCAATATCCACTACGACGAAATGCTTAATAGAACCCATGGTGAACACCAGCTTGATGTTCTTTCTCGGGCCAACGACGTAATTGATAAAGCCACCAGACAGGCGATGAAAGTAATCAGGCCCTATTCGTTCATATTCCGAGCCGAATACTTCTTGCAGATGCTTGAGGCGAATGCTGGGTGTTCGGCCTGTTGTGTTGGAAACACCAGAAAAATAGAGCACAGGAAGGGCTGCATCCAATCTTCGCTTCAGTGGACTAACGAATGCGGCCATCCCACCAAATGAACCTTTAGGAGTTTGATTACGCGCCAACGAGTACGCGTTGTCCTCGACCTCATTCCGCCACCCAGTCACCCGAAACCCCATGATTTCTTCAATACGTTGCGGCTGGTCCAACAGGTCTTCATCCACCACCCGCTTGAGCTTACGCAGGAAGTCCAGCACCTCTTCGTCGTCCGCAACTGCCTGACTCTCGGAGGCAGATACCGCGCCCATCGGCGGGGCCACCGTTTGCGCCATGCAGGCCGACAACCCGATCACGCAGCCCAGTATGGCCACTAAGCTACGTTGGAGAACTACTCTTTGTCTCATCGTGCTTCCCCCACATAGAACAAGCCATCATTACC
This sequence comes from uncultured Albidiferax sp., assembly GCA_963512645.1. Classification (GTDB taxonomy): domain Bacteria; phylum Pseudomonadota; class Gammaproteobacteria; order Burkholderiales; family Burkholderiaceae_C; genus Rhodoferax_B. The sequence continues at coordinate 4,851 of CAUPNM010000028.1, forward strand.
CGACAACTTGCCATTCCTCGGGTCCGTACCGCGTAATATCAACGTATTCAAACTATCAAATACCGATTCATAGCCCGTAAATTTTGGAGTTGTCATTTCTATTATCTTAATTAAATTATTTTTTTAAATATTCCACCGAGAAAAAATACATACAGCTATCGCCATGTAAATAGTTAGGTGAAAACTCTAACTTTCTCGAAATACCTTGCAACGTTGCAGTGTAAAAAATACGCAGAAAATGACTATACGGAGTATCATGACGCATCCATTTTTTATTAATTACATCAATTAATTTTTCCGTACTGATACAGTATCTCGAACCAAGACCAAAATTTTTATTTTCAAAAAAATAGAAACAGATGGACCATCGCTGAAGTCGTAGTATCTAAAATTCTCTCGCTTACTTTGGCTATTTGATTCAAACGGATACGCAGCCTGTCCTAAATAGCTATCCCCCCCCCACTTTGTCGACCGCAACTTGAACTCAAATCCAAATTCTTTTTCAAGCTCGGCACGCGTAGGTATCGGGCCTTCGGCCAATTGAACCAAGCGCTGCAACATTTGCTCCGGTGTATAGGCCAAGCCAGGCGCCTGTACCTCAACCGGACTTGAAGCGGCGACTTGGGGACTTTCAAGCGTTTGCGCCATACAGGCCGACAGCCCGACTACGCCACTCAACACCGCTACGAAACCATGCTGCCCAAGCCGATTGGCATATTTTCCAGCTAGTGCCACAAAGGGCATCCTGCTTTTTTCAATTTCCATACGTCGCTCCAGAGTCCGGGGTCAGGTCCTGCATTGCAATTTCAAAATATTTCATTCTTGTAAAAATTTTCGGGCAACCATGGAGAAATGTTGCATTGCAAGACCGGACCCCGCACGTTCACGGGAATTTGATATATGAACTCTATCGTTTTTAGCGAACCCGGATTAATTGTTGGCATTATAATCTCCAATTATGTTAACGAAAGAAAAAATCATAAAAATAAAATATAAAAATGCAAAAATCAAACAAATTCTTGCCCAAAAATTTCCAGCCTTAGCATCTTTAAAAACACTCCTGTCTTTATATGGATTCAAGTTATTCCTCGACCCTAAATAAAAAGAATATAAAATCACAAGAACCGTCATTCCCGCAAATAATGATTTAGCCTCAAAACTCCATGGCATATCAGATCCTTAACTATTCGATCAATTAAAAAAATCATCGCTCCCGCAAACTCTCACTCCCCGCCCTTTGCACCGGACTCAGCAAATACTCAATAATCCGCCGCCTTCCCGTCTTGATCTCCGCCGTCACATTCATCCCCGGGCTCAAATGCACCCGCTTGCCGTCCACCAGCATGCTGGTCTGCTGCAGCGTGATCGTGGCCGGGTAGTAGCTGCCTTTTTTCTCGTCTGTCACCGCATCGGCCGTGACCACATCCACGGTGGCCAGCACCGTGCCGTACTTGGTGTACGGAAACGTCTCTAGCTTCACCTCGGCCGTTTGCCCGGCGTTCACAAAACCGATGTCCTGGTTGGCGATGCTGACCTCGGCGGTCACGGTCGATGAATCGGGCACCACCACCATCAGCGGCTGGGCTTCGGTGACCACGCCGCCGACAGAGTGGATGGCCAGTTGCTGCACTACGCCGTCCACCGGGGCGGTGAGCTGGGTGAGGCGTTCGCGGTGGCTGGCTTTGGCGTGGTCGGCGTTGAGTTGCTGCAGGCGGCTGCTGGCCTGGGCGTGGCGGTCGCTCAGGGTGCGCACGGTTTCAGCCCGGTAGGCGGCCTTGGTTTGCTCGGTCTCAGTCAGGGTGGACCGGGCCTCGGCCAGGCGGGCGCGCTGGGTGGCCAGGTCGCGCTCCAGTTCCACACGTTCGCGGGTTTTGTCTTGGGTGGCGTGGTTGGAGATAAAGCCCTGGCCCACCAGGGCCTTGAAGTCGGCCTCGCGGGTTTGGGCCATGGGCACGGTGGCTTCCAGCTTGGCGATGCTGGCCTGTACGGTGGCCAGTTCGGCCTGGCGGCGGTGCGATTCGGCGTCGAACTTGGCCAGCCGGGCGCGGATGTCTTGCCATTCGCTTTGCAGCTGGGCCTGGAGCATGGCGCGCTCGGCAGCACCTGTTTCTGAACTAGGTGCCAAATCGGCCTCTACCGCCGATGGAATGGGCGGTAGCAGCTTCGAATTCGATAGCATCTGCAGCAGTGTGCTGGTGCGCTGTTTTTCCGAGGCCTGGGCCTGGCGCTGGGCTTGTACGCTGGTGGTGTCGGCGCTGGCGCTGGTGGGGTCCAGCTCGACCAGCACCTGGTCGGCCTTGACCTTGTCGCCGTCTTTGACGCGCACGGCGCGCACTACGCTGGCCTCTAGGGGCTGGATGAGTTTGGTGCGGTCGCTGACCATGATGCGGCCCGGCGCCACGGCCACGATGTCGACCTGGCCAAAGATGGCCCACACCAGGGCAATCACAAACAGCAGCATCAGGCCCCAGGCCAGGCGGCGCGGCGCGGGGTGCACGGGGGTGTCTTGCAGGCTGAGGGCTGCCGGCAAAAAGGCCAGTTCGTCGGCCAGCCGGGCCGGGCCGGCCAGCTCGGCGCGGTGGGCCCAGGCGGCCTGGAAGATGGCGCGGTAACGGGCCAGCAACTCCAGCGCGGGGTGGCGGGGGGTGGCTGGGGCTGGGGTTGGGGTGGCCTGGCTCATGCTGACGCTCCTTCGGTGGGCTGCCCACCATCCTGCATGTGCCACAGGTGGGCGTAGATGCCTTGCTGGCGCAGCAGCTCGTCGTGCGGCCCGGCCTCCTGGATCTGGCCCTGGTCCATCACGATGATGCGGTGGGCGTGGCGCACGGCGCTGAGGCGGTGGGCAATGATGAGCACGGTGCGGCCCTGGGCGATGTACTGCATGTTTTTCTGGATGACGGCTTCGCTCTCGTAGTCCAGCGCGCTGGTGGCTTCGTCGAAGATCAGGATGCGGGGGTTGGTGAACAGGGCCCGGGCAATGGCGATGCGCTGGCGCTGGCCGCCGCTCAAGGAGCCGCCCTGCTCGCCCACCAGGGTGTCGTAGCCTTCGGGCAGGGCGCTGATGAAGTCGTGGGCCCCGGCCAGTTGGGCCACGCGCACCACGGCTTCGATGGGGGCAGCGGCGTCGGTGATGGCGATGTTCTCGCGCACGCTGCGGGTGAAGAGCAGGTTTTCTTGCAGCACCACGCCCACCTGGCGGCGTAGCTGGGCCGCGTCGATCAGGCTGATATCCGTGCCGTCGACCAGCAGGCGGCCCGCCTCGGGCACGTACAGGCGCTGCACCAGCTTGGTCAGCGTGCTTTTGCCCGAGCCGCTGCGGCCCACGATGCCGATGACCTCGCCGGGGTTAATAATCAGGCTGATGCTGTTGAGCACCGGCGCGGCCTCGGGGCGGTATCGAAAGGTGACCTGGTCCAGGGTGATGCGGCCCTTGACCGGGGGCAACTGGGCGGCGCTGGTGGGGGGGACTTCGGTGCGGGTGTTGAGGATGTCGCCCAGGCGGGCCACCGAAATGCCGGTTTGCTGAAAATCCGTCCACAGCTGGGCCATGCGCATGATGGGTTGTGACACGCGGCCCGCAAACATGTTGAACGCCACAAACTGGCCTACCGTGAGCTGGTTGTCCATCACCAGGTGCGCGCCATACCACAGGGTGGCGGCGTTGGTGAGTTTGCCGATCAGGTTGACGCCCTCGTGGGCCACGCTGGCCAGGTTCTGGGTTTTGAAACTGGCAGAGACGTAGGCGGCGAGCTGGCCATCCCAGCGCTTGGCAAAGGCGGGCTCCAGCGCGGTGGCTTTGACGGTCTGGATGCCGGTGACGGTTTCCACCAGCATGGACTGGTTCTCGGCCCCCCGGGCAAACTTCACGTCCAGGCGCTGGCGCAAGATGGGCACCACCGCCAGGCTCAGGCCAAAGTACAGCGGCAAACTCACCAGCACAATCAGCGTGAGCGGCACGCTGTAGAACAGCATCACCGCGATAAAAACAATGCTAAAAAACACGTCGAGCAACACGGTAAGCGCGTTGCCGGTGAGGAAGCTGCGGATGTTCTCCAGCTCGCGCACCCGGGCCACCGAGTCGCCCACCCGGCGCGCCTGAAAGTACGCCAATGGCAGGGCCACCAGGTGGCGAAACAGGCGCGAGCCCAGCTCGACGTCGATACGGCTGGTGGTGTGGCTGAACACGTAGCTGCGCAGGGCGTTCAGCACGCTCTCAAACACCACCACCACCACCAGGCCGGTGACCAGCACGTCCAGCGTGGTCAGGCCTTTGTGCACCAGCACTTTGTCCATGATGACCTGGAAAAACAGCGGGCTGACCAGGCCAAAGAGCTGCAGCGCAAACGAGATCAGCAGCACCTCGCCCAACAGCTTGCGGTACTTGACCAGGGCGGGGATGAACCACGAAAAGTCGAACTTGGCCAGCGCCCCGGCCATGCTGGCGCGGCTGCTGATGAGGATGAGCTGGCCGGTCCATTGGGTGGCGAAGGCTTCGAGCGATTCGATCACGGGCCTGGGGTTTGCGGGGTCTTGCAGCAATATCCGGGTGCCGTCGCACTGGGCCAGGATAGACACGCGCAGGCTGCCATCGTCTGTGCGCATCACCGCCAGGGCGGGCAGCGGGACCAGGGCTAGGCGGTCGGGGCGGCTACGGCTGAGTTTGGCGCTCAGGCCGAGCTGCCGGGCGGCCAGCAGCAAGTCATCGCAGCCCAGGGCCTGGTGGGCAGACCAGCCCAGCTGGTGCGCGAGCGTGGCCGGGTCGGCGGCGATCTGGTGGAAACGGGCTATGGCGCACAGGGCGGCAAGGGCGGATGGGGCTGAGACCGGGGGGGCATTGGGTGGGTGCAGTGCAGACACGCTGTTCGCCGCGTGGCTGGGTTGCGCTGGCAAGGGATGCATGCGTGGCTCGGTATGATCTGGTGTTTTGTATACAATTATCCTTTAAAGTTTATGTTGTAAAACACTGCCGAACGGTACCAATGGTTGGTGAATTGCGTAAGTATTTGATACAGAAAGCGCTCGAAATGGCCGTACGGGGCCACGCCTACGCTGCGGGCAGGCACGCGGGTCGGATATCTGGGGTGCCAACGGCTACCGGTGTGGCGGACAGCCCTCCAGCCGCCGCCCTGCCTCTGCAGCTATTTATACGAAATAGGCCGCCCGCGCTTATGGAATAAGCGTGACCAGCTACTATTTGTATAGCGTTTGGCTAAACCAGCGCGGTGGCACCCACCACCATGCCGTCTTCGTCGGCGTAGAGCCATTCGCCCGGCATGACCCAGGTGCCCTGGATGTGCACCGCCACATTGCTCTGGCCCTGGTTGCGTTTTTCGGTGGGCATGGGCATGGCGGCCAGGGCGCGGATGCCCAATGGCAGCGCAGCCAACTCGGCCACGTCGCGCACGCAGCCGTCGATCACCACCCCGGCCCAGCCATTGGCCACCGCCGCCGCGCCCAGGTTGCCACCCAGCAAGGCCCGGCGCAGCGAGCCGCCCCCGCCCACCACCAACACCCGGCCCTTGCCGGGCGTGTCCAGCGCAGCCTTGACCAGGGAGTTGTCTTCAAAGCACTGCACGTTAAACACCTGGCCGCTGAACCTGTTGACGCCGCCAAAGTCGCGGAACGTGGGGGCCAGCACGCGAAACGCGCCGGTGAGGTCGTTCTTGTGTGCGTCGCACAGGTCGCAGGTGGAGAAAGTAGCGGTCATTTGGGGTTCGCCTTGGTGGTTGGGGAGGAAGAGGAAATGGATTCCCGCCGGGCTGGCAGTACCAGTGCGTTCTCGCGCGGGGCGTTCAGCACGATGGAGGTGGAGGTGGGGCTGAGGATACAAAATTTGCTGACCACCACGTCCAGGTGGCGTACGTCGATGACGGCGATTTCCAGCACCCAGCTGTCTTCGCCGGTGACGTTGTAGGCATTGAGCACCTCGGGGGTTTGCTCGATCAGCTTGACCACCCGGGCATAGTCGGCGCGCGCCACGCGGATCAAGGCGCGGATGCCGTAGCCCAGGCGGGTCAGGTCCACCTCGGCGCGGTAGCCTTTGATGACACCGCTGGTCTCCAGCTTGCGCACCCGCTCGGTCACCGCCGGTTGGCTCAGGTGCACGCGCCGCCCCAGCTCGGCCATGGTGATGCGGGCGTCGCGCTGCAGCTCGCCCAGGATGCGGTCGTCGCAGGCATCAAATTCGGTAACTTCGGTCAACATGCGGATTCAAATTAAAAGTGAAGGCCAAGCGGATATTTTTACAGTAATCTTGCATGGTGAGAACGGGAATGTCTACCTAAGATCATCCCCATGTCTAGCGCCACCACCCTCCCCACCCGTCCTAACGCCCTGCTGCTGCCCGCCCTGCTGGCCTGCTACCTGGTGTGGGGCTCCACCTACCTGGCCATCCACCTGGCGCTGCCCAGCTTCCCGCCATTTTTCCAGATGGGTACGCGTTTTCTGGCGGCGGGCGGGCTGCTGATGGCCTGGCTGCTGGCACGCGGGCAGGCCCTGCCCAGTGCTATGGAGTGGCGCAATGCGCTGGTGATCGGCGTGCTGATGCTGGGCGGCGGCATGGGGTTGACGGCGCAGGCCTCGGTGCACATCGGCTCGGGCCTGATTGCCACCTTCATCGCGGTGGTGCCCATGCTGACCTGCGGCTGGGGCCTGCTGTTTGGCAAGCGCCCCACCCGGCTGGAGCTGCTGGGCATGGCCATGGGGCTGGTGGGCGTGGGCCTGCTGGTGCAAGAGGCCAGCTTCGCCGCCGCGCCCATCGGCCTGCTGTGCATCACCGGGGCCACGCTGGCCTGGTCGCTGGGCTCGGTGCTGTCCACCACCCGGCTGCCGCTGGCCAAAGGGCCGATGGGCTACGCCAGCGAGATGCTGTGCGGTGGCGCGGCGCTGATGCTGGTGTCGCTGGCGCTGGGCGAACAACCTACGTGGCCGCCCACGGCAGCGGCTACGGCGGCCTGGGTGTACCTGGTGGTAGCGGGGTCGCTGGTGGCGTTCAGCGCCTACCTGTATCTGCTGGCCCACGCCACGCCCGCGCTGGCCACCAGCTACGCGTTTGTGAACCCGCTGATTGCGCTGTTTCTGGGCGTGGTGCTGGCCGGGGAGGTGGTGACGGCGCACGAATGGCGGGCCTGCGCGGTGATTCTGCTGGGGGTGGTTTGTATCCTGGTGGCGGGGCAAAAATCGCGCAAGTCCTAAAAACCGTGGCTACCGAGGCGATTTACCAATGAAAAGACGGTCCCCGGGTGCGAAAAAGTTGCTCTCTCTCTAGGAAACCGGTTTTTTCTCCATTAGCATCGTGGTCTGCCGGTGGAGACGATGTTTTTCGCTGGTGTGAACCTAACTCCAACAAGGACTGACCATCATGGCAACTGCAAAAAAAGCCCCAGCAAAATCTGCTGCTCCTGCAAAGAAAGCTGCTCCCGCAGCCAAGGCACCCGCCACCAAGGCAGCCGCCACCAAAACCGCTGCTAAAGCCGCACCCGCCAAGAAGGCTGCCGCCGCCCCCGCGCGCGCCGTCAACGCCGCTTTCATGAAGGCCCTGACCCCCAGCAAGGAACTGGCTGCCGTGGTCGGCGCCGCCGCTCTGCCCCGTACCGAAGTGGTCAAGCAGCTGTGGGTCTACATCAAAAAGAACAACCTGCAAAACCCCGCCAACAAGCGCAACATCAAGTCCGATGCCAAGCTCAAGGCTGTGTTCGGCAAAGACGAAGTCACGATGTTCGAAATGGCTGGCCTGATCGGCAAGCACCTGAAGTAATCGGCATCCTTGCCCCATAAAAAAAGCCGCGTAAAGCGGCTTTTTTTATGGGTGTATTTATGGGTGTATAGATACAAGCAAAAAAAGCTGTCAGCGCTTACTCCATAAGCACAGGCAGCTATTTTTTTAATAGCGATCAGCCGACCACGATCGCCTTCTTGGCGGCCCGCATTTTCAGCACCCGGGGCAGTACCAGCACCGACAGCACCACCACCAGCAGGGTCAGCGACATGGGCCGCTCCAGGAAGATGGTCCATTTGCCTTCGCCGATGGACAGCGCGTTGCGCATCTGCGCCTCGGCCAGCGGGCCCAGGATCATGCCGACCACCACGGGGGCGGTGGGGAAGTCGTAGCGGCGCATCACCACACCCAACAGGCCAATGCCGTACAGCAGCACCAGGTCGAACGCGCTTTGGCGCATGCCGTACACACCCACCGTGGCGAAGATCAAGATGCCCGCATACAGGTGCGGCTTGGGGATCTTCAGCAGCTTGACCCACAGGCCCACCATGGGCAGGTTCAGCACCAGCAGCATCACGTTGCCGATGTAGAGCGATGCAATCAGCGCCCAGACCAGGTTGGCGTTGGTATCAAACAGCTGCGGGCCAGGCTGGATGCCGTAGTTCTGGAATGCGCCCAGCAAAATCGCCGCCGTGTTGGAGGTGGGGATGCCTAGCGTCAGCAGCGGGATCAGGGTGGCGGTGATGGCCGCGTTGTTGGCCGCTTCGGGCCCGGCCACGCCTTCGATCGCGCCGGTGGTGCCGAACTCTTCCTTGTGTTTGGAGAGCTTTTTCTCGGTGGCGTAGCTCAGAAAAGTAGGAATCTCGCTACCGCCTGCGGGAATGGTGCCAAACGGAAAACCGATGAAGGTGGCGCGCAGCCAGGCCGGCCAGGAGCGGCGCCACTCGCTCTTCGTCATGTGCACCTTGCTCATGCGGTTCTGCGTCTCGACCGTCTTGCCCTCGTACATCACGTTGTACAGCGCTTCGCTTACCGCAAACAGGCCCACGGCGATCAGCACCACTTCCAGGCCGTCGAGCAGCTCGGTGACACCGCCGGTGTAGCGGGCCGCGCCGGTGAGCTGGTCCAGCCCCACCAGGCCCATGGCCAGGCCGATGAACAGCGAGGTCAAACCGCGCACCGTGCTCTTGCCCAGCACCGCGCTCACGGTGGTAAAGGCCAGCAGCATCAGCATGAAGTATTCAGGGGGGCCCAGGCGCACTGCGTAGTTGGCCACCAGGGGCGCAAACAGCGTGACCAGCACGGTGGCAATGGTGCCCGCCACGAACGAGCCGATGGCCGCCGTAGCCAGCGCCGCACCGGCACGGCCATTCTTGGCCATCTTGTTGCCTTCCATGGCGGTGACCATGGAGCCGGATTCCCCCGGCGTGTTGAGCAAGATGGACGTGGTCGAGCCACCGTACATCGCGCCGTAGTAGATACCGGCAAAAAAGATCATCGAGGCCGTGGCCTCGACCTTAACGGTGATGGGCAGCAGCATGGCCACTGCAGTGGCCGGGCCAATGCCGGGCAGCACGCCGATGGCGGTGCCCAGGGTACAGCCCACCAGGGCCCACAGCAGGTTCACCGGCGTGCCCGCCGTGATGAAGCCCTGCATTAAATTGTTCCAAAGATCCATTACAACCATCCCGTCGTGGTGAGGCCGGGCAAATTGATGGCCAGCAACTTGGTAAACATCCAGTACACCGGGGCCGAGATGGCGAAACCGATGGCGGCATCCTTGACCCAGACACCCAGCGACTTGTCCATGCGGCCCTCAGCCGACTTGAACCCGCGCACCGCCAGCATGAACAGCAGGGTGCAGCTCAAGATAAACCCGATGGTGGTAATGAGTGCGGCGTTGGCCAAAATGGCCACCGACACCCAGACGAAGGCACCCCAGTCGGCCCGCTCCGCGCCCGAGGCCTCGTCCATGAACCGGAAGCCGCCGGTGCGCGACTCCCATGCCAACCATGCGCCAAACACCATCAGCGCAATCGACACCACCCAGGGCAGAAAGTTGGGGCCCACGCCCGCGTAACCGGCATCGGACCGGATGCTCCACGCCCCGAAGGCCATGGCGGCCCCCAGCGCCAGGGTTCCCAGCCCGATCAGGGTCTGGGAGGTTTGCATAGTCAGTTTCATGGACGCAGACCTTCCGGTTAAACCATGCCCGACTTGACCATGGTGGCGCGCAGGCTGGCGAAGTCGTCATCGACAAACTTCTCGAACTCGGCACCGGTGATCACGGCGGGGGTCCAGTTGTTCTTTTCGATGGCTTCGGCCCAGGCCTTGGACTTGGTGGCCTTGACGATCATGTCGATCAGCGCCTTGCGTTGCTCGGGGGTGATACCGCCCGCGCCGTACACGCCGCGCCAGTTGCCAATCTCGACGTTGATGCCCTGCTCTTTCAGCGTGGGGATGTCCACACCCTTCATGCGGGCACCCGAGGTCATGGCCAGGGCCTTCATCTTGCCGGTCTTGATGTACTCCGAGAACTCGCTCAGGCCACTGCCGCCCACCGTGACGTTGCCGCCCAAAATGGCCGCTGTCGCCTCACCGCCGCCCCGGAAGGCCACGTAGTTGATCTTGGACGGGTCCACACCGGCGTCGCGGGCAATCATGGCCGCAGCAATGTGCTCTGTGGAGCCGCGCGAACCGCCGCCCCATTTGATGCTGCCGGGGTCTTTCTTGAGCTGCTCGACCACTTCCTTCATGGTCTTGTAGGGCGAGTTGGCGGGCAGCACGAACACGTTGTACTCGGTGGTCAAACGGGCCAGCGGCGTAGCCTGGTGCAGGCCCACCGGTGGCTTGCCGGTGATGATGCCGCCCAGCATGACCGCGCCCATCACCATGATGGCGTTCGGGTCGCCCTTGCTGCCGTTCACAAACTGGGCCAGGCCCAGCGCACCGGCGGCACCGCCCTTGTTGTCAAAACTGACCGAGTCGGCCGCCTGCGCGTCCGTCAAGGCTTTGCCCAGGGCACGGCCCGTGGTGTCCCAGCCGCCACCGGGGTTGGCCGGAATCATCATCTTGACATTGGCCGCAGCGCGGGCCGCGAAAGGCAGGGTACCGGCAGCAGCCAGCACCGCCAAGGACTTCAAAAAAGCATCACGACGCATCGTAGTCTCCTCAGTAAATGGACGAACCTGTCGATCATGCATCCCTTACCTGTCAGTTTGCCGTCGGAACTTACTAGGGGAAATGCTAATGTCGGGGGCATGAAGCTGCTCCTTGTTGAAGACGATACCGCCATGCAAACCACCCTGGTACGGGCCCTGGGCCGGCGCAATATGCGCATCCAGGCCTGTGGCGATGGCATTGAGGCCCTGGCCCTGTGGCTGGACGCACCGCCCGACGTGGTGCTGCTGGACCTGAGCCTGCCCGGCATGGACGGCCTGCAGGTGCTGGCCGCCGCCCGCAAGGCGGGCATGCGCACCCCCGTGCTCATCCTCACCGCACGCGGCACCGTGGGCGACAAGGTGCTGGGCCTGAATGCCGGGGCCGACGACTACCTGCCCAAGCCGTTTGACCTGGAAGAGCTGGAAGCCCGCCTGCGCGCCCTGGCAAGGCGCAGCGCGCAAAACAACGATGGCGCCGGTGACTTTGATGACAAATCGGCCCCCAGCGCAATCAACATCGGCGCAATACGCTATGAAAAAGAGAGTGGCGCGGTCTACCACCTCGACCAGCCCATGGAACTCAGCCCGCGCGAGCTGGCCCTGCTGCGCCCGCTGCTGGCCCAGCCCGGCCACGCCGTCACCAAGGAGCGCCTGTTTGAGCTGGTGTTCCCCGGCGCGCAAGAGGTGCAGTTCGAGGCGATTGAGGTGATTGCCTACCGGCTGCGCAAAAAGCTGGCCAACACCGGCGTGCGGCTGATGACGCTGCGCGGCCTGGGTTATTTGCTCAAGGCGGACGCATGAGCGAGATGCCGGTGGCACCCCAGCCCGTACGTTCGCTGCGCCGCACCCTGCTGCTGGGCATCCTGCTGCCGGTAATTGCGGTGGTGGCGCTGAACACCGTCAGCCTGTACCGGCAGGCGCTGGCCGCCGTCACCACCGCTTACGACCGCACCCTGCTGGCTTCGGCCAAATCGATCGGCGAACTGCTCGATGTGGATGGCTATGACGAGGCCGCCGTGCTGTACGCCACCGTACCCTACTCGGCCCTGGAAGCCTTCGAGGCCGACAACAAAAGCAACATCTACTACCGCGTCTCGAGCCTGCAGGGCGAGATGGTCTCGGGCTACGCGGTGCTGCCGTTCTGGCGCGGCAGCATTCCCGCCAAACCGGCCTACGCCGCGCTGGTGGATTTCTACGACGACCACGTCAACGGCGAGCCGGTGCGCGTGGCCGTGCTGCTGCAGCCCGTGGCCACCGACGACGGGCGCAGCATGGCGGTCATCCAGGTGGCCGAAACCCTGGAGCTGCGCCACACCCTGGCGCGGCAAATTTTGCTCGACACCCTGTGGCGGCAGGCCGCTCTGGTGGCCTTTATCGCGCTGGTGGTGGTGCTGGTGGTGCAGCGCGCCACCCGCCCGGTGCGCCGCTTGAGCCAAACCCTGCAGGCCCGCCCCGAAAACGACCTCACCCCCATCGCCGCCCCCGACGCGCCGCGCGAACTGCTGCCGCTGGTAGAGGCCACCAACCACGTGATGGGCCGCCTGCAGCACCTGCTGGACCACCAAAAACGCTTTGTGCGCGACACCGCCCACCAGCTGCGCACCCCGCTGGCGGTGCTGAAAACCCAGGTGCAATCCGCCCTGCGCCACGATGTGGAGCCGCGCCAGGCGCTGCTGGAGATCAACACCACGGTAGACCGCGCCACCGTGCTGGCCAACCAGATGCTGGCCCTGGCCAAGGTGGAGCAACTGCGCCAGCAGGCCAACGCCGAGGTGCTGGACTGGTCGGCGGTGCTGCGCGCGGTGGCGCTGGACCTGTCGCCCCTGCTGGCCGACAAAGACATCGACTTCGCCATCCACACCACCCCCACCCCGGTGCGCGCCCACGACTGGATGCTGCGTGAACTGGCGCGCAACCTGCTGCACAACGCCATCAAGCAAACCCCGGCCGGCAGCGCGCTGGACGTGGAACTGCGGGCCGACGGCACCCAGGCCCACCTGTGCATCGCCGACAGCGGCCCCGGCATCAGCGCCGAGCTGGCCCAGCGCCTGTACCAGCCGTTTTCTGCGGGTGACGTACAGCACGGCTCGGGCATGGGCCTGGCCATCTGCTATGAGATCGTGCAGGCCCTGGGCGGCAGCATCGCGCTGGTGAACCGGGTGCAGCAGGGGCAACACTTAGGGCTGGATGCCACGGTGCGCCTGCCTTTGGTTCAGAATGCGGACTAATGGAAAAATTACGCATTGATAAGTGGCTGTGGGCGGCGCGGTTTTACAAAACCCGCAGCCTGGCCACCGAAGAGGTCAACAAAGGCCGGGTGCAGATAGCCGGGCAGGACGTGAAGCCCGCGCGCGAGGTCAAGCCCGGCGACCTGCTCACCCTGCGCCAGGGCCCGGTGGTGCGCACCATCGAAGTGGTGGCCATCAGCCAGGCCCGGGGCCCGGCCCCGGTGGCACAGGCCTTGTACGCCGAAACCGCCGACAGCCTGCAGGCCCGCACCGCCGCCGCCGAACAGCGCCGCCTGGCCCCCGAACCCGCCCACAGCCTGGACCATGGCCGCCCCACCAAGCGCCAGCGCAGAGACCTGGACCAGGCAGGCAACGGCTGGGGCGACCGCTGGAGCGCGTCGGTAGACGATTAGCCCCCGCTGCCCGGCGAGTTGCGCCATAATTTTTGAATGGACGAAGACCCCAAATCCAAAAGCTGGTGGAACACACTACCCGGCGTGCTCACTGCAGTGGCGGCGGTGATTGCTGCGGTCACCGCGCTGGTGTCCACCCTGCACCAGACCGGCTGGATCGGTGCCAAGGCTTCGACCAGTCCGCCATCCTCTACGCAAACTACGCAGTCCCCACACTCTTCCCCGCCGTCGGCCAGCCCGCCGCCTGCGCCCACGGCAGCCCCGGCATCCAGCCCAGCACCGGGCAGCATCGCCCTGCCCGCCCAGACCACTTTCACCTACGGCAAACTGTCTTACCAGCTCCTGGCCGCCCGCGTGGGGCACCCCACGCCCGACACGCTGTCGCTGCAGTTCACCGTGCGCATGACCAGTGACGACAAGTACGAGGCCAATTTCTGGGACGCGTCCTTCCGCCTGCGCGTCAACGGCTTGCTGCAGGCGCCGGTGAGCAACCTGAACAAGGTGGTGGCGGGCAATAGCTCGACCGACGGCGTGGTGGAGTTCCTCGTGCCCAGCAGCACCACCAAGGTGGAGCTGCAAATGGGCGAAGTGGGCAACGGCAAGCCCGCCGTGGCCATTGCCTTGCCTGCGGGGGCGTAACAACCACCCACCACCGGCCATCGGGTTGATATAAAAAATTGGCCGCCCACGCTCTTTCAACCAGCGCGAGTAGCTATACAAAATAGAGCAAACGGCTTATTCCAGCCGAATCCCCCGCTGCCCGATCAGCCCGCGCATCAGGCCCATTTCTTCCTGCACCCGGCTCTTCAGCCCTTCAGGCGCACTGCCCACCGCCTGCCAGCCCTGGTGGAACAGCTTGCTGCGCACCTCGGGGTCGCGGTAGATGCGGGTGATTTCCGTCGCCAAACGGGTCTGCGCGGCCTGGGACAGCCGGGCCGGGCCGACCAGCGCAGTCCACACCTCCAGGTTCACCCCACGCACTCCGGCCTCGGCCAGCGAGGGCACGTCGGGCACCAGGGCACTGCGGCTACCGGCCAGGCCAATGGCCCGCAGCTTGCCCGCTGCCACCTGCGGCATGGCCAGGCCCGGCGGCACCAGCGCCATATGGATTTGCGCACCCAACAGCCCGGTCACCACCTGCGGATTGCCCTGGAACGGGATGTGGGTCGGTGCCATGCCGGGCAGTTTGGAAACCAGCAGCTCCATGCCCAGATGCGCCAGGGTGCCGGTACCGGGCGAGCCGTAGTTCCAGCGGTCGCCGCTCTGGCGCGCTGCGTCGAAGAAGGCTTTGCCACCCGGCAGGTTGGCCGGTGCCACCAGCACCAGCGGCGCGGTAGTCAGCAGCGACAGGTAGCTGAAGTCCTTGGCCGGGTCAAACGGCAGCTGCGGGTACAGCATCTTGGCCGAGGTCAGGTTGCCGTTGATGACGACCCCCAGCGTGTGGTCGTCGGTGGCCTTGGCCACCGCGTCGGCGGCGATGTTGCCCGAGGCACCGGGTTTGTTGTCCACGATCACCGGCTGGCCCAGGCTCTTGCCCAGGGCATCGGCCAGCGCGCGG
Source organism: uncultured Albidiferax sp. (assembly GCA_963512645.1). Lineage (GTDB taxonomy): Bacteria > Pseudomonadota > Gammaproteobacteria > Burkholderiales > Burkholderiaceae_C > Rhodoferax_B. Next base: position 19,928 of record CAUPNM010000028.1, read on the forward strand.
GCCGAGATGTCGGGCGTAGAGCCACCCGCAAAGCCCACCACGATGTGCACCGGCTTGGTGGGCCAGGTGGCCTGGGCCATGGCGGGCAGTGCCAACAAGGCCACGGTCAAAAGAGTCAGAGAGCGGGTGTGCATGCGGTGTGCGCCTTTTTGGGAAAAAAGGATTCTCGCCGCTGCAATACCCACAAGCCCAACCGCAGAACCCCCTGCACCCATCCAGCCAGAGTGCGACGGCTGCTACGCTGGTAACCAAACCCTGTCAGACACTCCTTTTTTCATAGCTTGTCACGCTTATTCCATAAGCGCCAGAGCCCGATTTCTTATAAATCCCCATGATCCCCTTTTCAGTACTCGACCTCGCCCCCATCGTCGAAGGCGGCACCGCTGCCGACTCGTTTCGCAACACATTGCAGTTGGCGCAGCACGCCGAAGCCCTGGGCTACCAGCGCTACTGGCTGGCCGAACACCACGGCATGCGCGGCATTGCCAGCGCCGCCACTGCGGTGGTGATGGGCCATGTGGCTGCGGGTACGCGCACCATCCGCGTCGGGGCCGGGGGCGTAATGCTGCCGAACCACTCGCCGCTGGTGATTGCCGAGCAGTTCGGCACGCTGGAGTCGCTGTTTCCCGGCCGTATCGACCTGGGCCTGGGCCGCGCGCCCGGCTCTGACCAGGCCACAGCACGCGCCCTGCGCCGCGACCTGCAAAGCGATGCGCAGCAGTTTCCCAACGACGTGGTCGAGCTGCAGCACTACTTTGCCCCGGTAGAACCCGGCCAGACCCTGCGCGCCGTGCCGGGTGCGGGCCTGGAGGTGCCGCTGTGGATCTTGGGATCGAGCACCTTTGGCGCGCAACTGGCCGCCGAGCTGGGCCTGCCGTATGCGTTTGCCTCGCACTTTGCGCCCGGCGACCTGATGAACGCGATTGCCATCTACCGCGCCCGCTTCAAGCCGTCCAAACAGCTGGCCAAGCCCTATGTGATGCTGGGCTTTAACGTGTTTGCTGCGGATACCGACGCGGCCGGGCGTTTCCTGTTCAGCTCATTGCAGCAGGCCTTTGTGAACCTGCGCAGTGGCCGCCCGTCCCTGCTGCAGCCGCCGGTAGACGGTTTTGCCGAGCGCCTGCACCCCGGCGACCGGGCGATGATCGACACCGCCCTGTCCTGCTCAGCCGTGGGCTCGCCCGACACCGTGCGCCGGGCGCTACAGGCCTTCATCGCGAAAACCGGGGCCGATGAGCTGATGCTGACCTCGCAGATCTTCGACCACACCGCCCGGAAACGCTCCTACGAGATTGCCGCCGAAGTGCGGGAAGAAGTCGCTACCGCCTGAGCCGCAGCGGCTTCAACAGGTCCGACAGCCCGTTGTGGTCGATCTCGTGCATCAGCGCCAGCAGGCGGCCGATGTCGGTTGTGGGGAAACCTTCGCGGGCGAACCAGTTGAGGTAGTTGCCGGGTAAATCGGCGATCACCGTGCCCTGGTGCTTACCGAAAGGCATCGTGACAGTCACCAGGCGTTGCAGTTGGTCGGAGTCCATGGCGGGCACTTTACACTGGCCCGATGCACCACACACCCACCCCGCTCGCCTGGGGCATCATCGGCTGCGGCAACGTCACCGAGCGCAAAAGCGGCCCGGCCTTCAACAAGGTGGCCGGTTCGCGGCTGGTCGCCGTGATGCGCCGCGATGCCGCGCTGGCCCAGTCGTATGCCGAGCGCCACGGCGTACCCCGCTGGTATGCCGATGCCGATGCCTTGATCAACGACCCCGAGGTCAACGCCGTCTACATCGCCACCCCGCCCGACAGCCACCACTTCTACGCCTTGAAAGTCGCCGCCGCAGGCAAGGTCTGCTGCGTGGAAAAGCCCATGGCCCCCAGCCACCGCGAATGCCTGCAAATGACCGCTGCCTTCGAAGGCGCCGGGCTACCGCTATTCGTGTCGTACTACCGCCGCTCCCTGCCCCGTTTTGCGCAGGTGAAGCAGTGGCTGGATAGCGGCGAGATAGGCGATGTGCGCCACGTGCACTGGTCGTTCGCCCGCACACCCAATGCCGCCGATAAGGCCCAAACCGCCAACTGGCGCACCGACCCGGCCATCGCCGCAGGCGGCTACTTCGATGACCTGGCCAGCCACGGCCTGGATTTGCTGCTACACCTGCTGGGCGACATCACCAGCGCCCAGGGCATTGCCAGCAACCAGCAAGGCCTGTACGCCGCCGCCGATGCCGTCACTGGCGTGTGGCAGTTCGCCAGCGGAGCGACAGGCTCAGGCTACTGGAACTTCGGCGCGGCGCAGGCGCTGGACGAGGTGGTCATCCACGGCAGCGCGGGCGAGATCCGCTTCTCGGTCTTCGGCGGGCAGCCGGTGCAACTGCGCAACGCAGCAGGCACGCAAAGCCGCGAGATCGCCCACCCCGAGAACATCCAGTTTTTCCACATTGAGAACATGCAAAAACACATGGACGGGCTGCTGACCCACCCGTCGATGGGGCACACGGCGCAGCGGGCGACGTGGGTGATGGAGCAGATCAGCCTCCGGCGCGCTTGACGGTGTAGCCCTGCTTCTGCAGCAACCCGATGACCGTATCGCAGTGGTCGCCCTGCACTTCGATCACGCCGTCTTTCACCGTGCCGCCGCTGCCACACGCGGCTTTGAGCTGTTTGCCCAGGGCCGTCAGCGCCACAGCGTCCAGCGGCACGCCTTTCACCAGGGTCACGCCCTTGCCCGCCCGGCCCTTGGTTTCGCGGGAGACGCGGACGATGCCATCGGTTTTGGGCACGGGCTTTTGGCCGCAGGTGCACTGGGCGATGGGCTGGCGGCAGACGGGGCACATGCGGCCTGCTTCGGTGGAATAGACCAGGCCGCCGCTGCTGGGTTTGCTTTTCATATAGTTACTATTAAAAAAATAGCACCTAGCGCCCATTCCATGGGCGGTAGGTGCCGATTTTGCTTAAAAGCGTTTAGGCCAAGGATTTCTTGTAGTTGGCCATGCCGTCCACGATTTCTTTCTTGGCGGCATCAATGCCTTCCCAGCCGATGACCTTGACCCACTTGCCTTTTTCCAGGTCTTTGTAGTGCTCGAAGAAGTGGCTGATGGCCTTGAGGCGCATTTGGTTCACGTCTTCGATTTTTTGCCAGTGGGTGTAGATGGGCAAAATTTTGTCGGTGGGCACGGCCAGCACCTTGCCGTCGATGCCGGCTTCGTCTTCCATCATCAGGATGCCGATGGGGCGGCAGGTCACCACCACGCCGGGGAACAGCGGGTACGGGGTGATCACCAGCACGTCGACCGGGTCACCGTCGCCGCTCAGGGTCTGGGGCACGTAGCCGTAGTTGGTGGGGTAGTGCATGGCCGTGGTCATGAAACGGTCCACGAAGATCGCGCCGGACTCTTTGTCCACTTCGTACTTGATCGGGTCGGCGTTCATCGGGATTTCGATCACGACGTTGAAGGCATCGGGGGCGTTCTTGCCGGGAGGGACTTGGTTCAGGGACATGGTTGTCTTTGGGGTTGGGGGTGGATGAATGGGTTTTAGTGCAGTCGGATATTTTGCCCTAGCCCGCTGGCATGGCCCTGACAGAACAATGGCCCACCGAACCGGCCCTAGGACATACCCCTAGCCGGGTGACTTTGTACCGCTTTGCACCGTATATTGCCCAGGTTGGCCAATCGTCTCCCAGCTCTGCCGGGGTCGCGAGGAAGCAACGCAGCGGGGGCCTCGCTAGCGTTGCGCCCCCACCTCGCGACAACAACTCAGGAGACTTACCCTATGGCAGGCAACACAGCGCTGGTATTGGCGCTTATTTGTGGCTTCATCGCGGTGGCCTACGGCTTTTGGGCCCGCAGCTGGATTCTTTCCCAAGACGCAGGCAACGCGCGGATGCAAGAAATTGCCGCCGCCATCCAGACCGGCGCAGCAGCCTACCTGGCCCGGCAGTACCGCACCATCACCATCGTCGGCGTGGTGCTGGCAGTGCTGATCGGACTGTTTCTCGACTCTTTATCGGCCATTGGTTTTGTCGTGGGCGCGGTGCTCTCTGGGGCCTGCGGCTTTATCGGCATGAATGTGTCGGTGCGTGCCAATGTGCGCACCGCCCAGGCCGCCACCCAAGGCATTGGCCCGGCGCTGACGGTGGCGTTTCGCGGCGGGGCCATCACCGGCATGCTGGTGGTGGGGCTGGGCCTGCTGGGTGTGACCGGCTTTTACTGGTTTCTGGTGCCCGATGGCGCACCCACCGCAGCGCGGCTGAACCCGCTGATCGGCTTTGCCTTTGGCTCGTCGCTGATCTCCATCTTTGCGCGGCTGGGCGGCGGCATCTTCACCAAGGGGGCCGACGTGGGCGCTGACTTGGTAGGCAAGGTGGAGGCCGGCATCCCCGAAGACGACCCGCGCAACCCAGCGGTGATTGCCGACAACGTGGGCGACAACGTGGGCGACTGCGCCGGTATGGCCGCCGACCTGTTTGAAACCTATGCCGTCACGCTGATCGCCACCATGGTGCTGGGCGCGCTGCTGGCCTCGGGTGGCGGCGCGGCCACGGTGGTGTACCCGCTGGCGCTGGGCGCGGTGTCCATCGTGGCATCCATCATCGGCTGCTTTTTTGTGGTGGCCTCGCCGGGCATGAAAAATGTAATGCCTGCGCTGTACAAGGGGCTGGCGGTGGCGGGCGTGCTGTCGCTAATTGCCTTTTACTTTGTCACCCAGGCCCTGGTGCCCGACAACGCGCTGGGCGGCACGGGCGCGGCCATGCAGCTGTTTGGTGCTTGCGCCGTGGGCCTGGTGCTGACCGCCGCGCTGGTGTGGATCACCGAGTACTACACCGGCACGCAGTACGCGCCGGTGCAGCACATCGCCCAGGCATCGACCACCGGGCACGGCACCAACATCATTGCCGGGTTGGGGGTGTCCATGCGCTCCACCGCCTGGCCGGTGATTTTTGTGTGCATCGCCATCTGGGTGGCCTTCCACCTGGCGGGTTTGTACGGCATTGCGATTGCCGCCACCTCCATGCTCAGCATGGCGGGCATTGTGGTGGCACTGGATGCCTACGGCCCCATCACCGACAACGCGGGCGGCATCGCCGAAATGGCCGAAATGCCCAAGAGCGTGCGCGACGTGACCGACCCGCTGGACGCGGTGGGCAACACCACCAAGGCCGTCACCAAGGGTTATGCCATCGGCTCCGCAGGCCTGGCCGCGCTGGTGCTGTTTGCCGACTACACCCACAAGCTGGAAGCCTACGGCCACGCCATCAGCTTTGATTTGAGCAACCCGATGGTGATCATCGGCCTGTTCATCGGCGGCTTGATTCCCTACCTGTTTGGCGCGATGGCCATGGAGGCCGTGGGCCGCGCGGCGGGCAGCGTGGTGGTGGAAGTGCGCCGCCAGTTCCGCGACATCCCCGGCATCATGGAAGGCACGGCCAAACCCGAGTACGGCAAAGCGGTGGACATGCTGACCACGGCGGCCATCAAGGAAATGATGGTGCCCAGCCTGCTGCCGGTGGTGGTGCCAATTGTGGTGGGCCTGCTGCTGGGCCCGGCGGCGCTGGGCGGGCTGCTGATGGGCACCATCGTCACCGGCCTGTTTGTGGCCATCAGCATGTGTACCGGCGGTGGTGCCTGGGACAACGCCAAAAAGTACATCGAAGACGGCCACCACGGCGGCAAGGGCTCTGAAACACACAAGGCCGCCGTGACCGGCGACACCGTCGGCGACCCGTACAAGGACACCGCCGGCCCGGCGGTCAACCCGCTGATCAAGATCATCAACATCGTGGCCCTGCTGATCGTGCCGCTGGTGATGCAGATCCACGGCGGCAGCGCGCCGGTGGCAGCCGCAGCGGCCGCCGCCCCGGCCTTGCACGCATCGGCCCCGGTGGCGGCGATGAGCGACAGCGCATCCATCGCGGTGGTGGACGGCGTGGTGAAGTTCTACTTTGCCACCGGCAAGGCCGAGGTAGCCGACGGTGCCGCCGCCGCTCTGGCCGACGTGGCCAAGGCCGTGGCCGAGGGCAAGAAAGCCGTGGTCAGCGGCTACCACGATGCCTCGGGCGACCCGGCCAAAAACGAAGAGCTGGCCAAGCAGCGCGCCCTGGCCGTGCGCGACGCGCTAACCGCACTGGGCGTGGCCGAGGACAAGGTCGAGCTGCAAAAGCCCGCCCAAACCCAGGCCGACGGCCCACCCGCCGAGGCGCGCCGGGTGGAAGTTACTGTGCAATAAGTCACACTTTTCTGCCCTACCAGCCCGGCCCTGCCGGGCTTTTTTGTGAGTGGATGTAAGGCAGCCATAAATCCACCTGAATCGCTATAAACTTAATAGCTGCTTGCGCCTACTCCATAAGCACGAGCACTTGTTTTTATAGGTCAGGACTTACGCAAGTTCCCCCTGTAAGCCCGAAGGGCGATACAGGGGCGCTGCGTAAGTCCTATAGGTAATTCAGGCATGCAAACAACTACTTTCCCACGGCCCAGCGTCACCACCACGGCCCTGCTCTGCGCCGCCACCCTGGCCCTCACCGGTTGCGGCTCGTTTCTGCGCGAAGGCACCGGGGTTACCGCCGGTATGGGCGGCGCGGCCTTGGCCAGCACCCTGACGAACAACGCCGCCGTGGCCACCGGCATCGGCGTGGGGGTGCAGGCTGTCGCCCAGGCCGGGCTGCAAATGGCCCAGCGCAACGCCCACCAGGCCGCACAAAACCATATCGCCCAGATCGCCGGGGGACTGAAAGTAGGCGAAGTGGCGCGCTGGAAAATGACGCACAAGATCCCGTTGGAGGCGGACGAACAGGGCGAAGTCACCGTCAGCCGCACCATCGGCAAAGACGCGGGTAACCCCAATGGCAAAGGCCTGGACTGCCGCGAGATCGTCTTTTCGGTCGAGATGACCGACATCTCCGAATTCCCCCGCGCCTTTTATGTGGCCACCATCTGCCGCAACGGCCAGACCTGGCAATGGGCCTCGGCCGAACCGGCCACCGGGCGCTGGGGGGCGTTGCAATGATGGCAGAGCGGTGGATCGCCCTGGGGGCATCGCTGGCCCTGGCCGGGTGCAGTTCGGTGGGCGGGCTGGCGGGGGCAGTGGCGGGCATTACCTCGGGCGCGGCCACGGCCAACCCGGCGGTGGGCATCGCGGTAAGCGTGGGTGTCAAGGCCGCCACCGACGCGGGCATACAGCACGCCACGCGCACGCTGCAGGCGCAAGAGCAGGACCTGATCGCCGCCATCGCAGGCAATCTGCCGGTGGGTGCGCGGCGCGACTGGCGCATGCAGCGCAGCATTCCCTACGGCAACAAGCACGGCGAGTTGCAGGTCACCCGCATCCTCGACACACCCCTGGCCCAGTGCCGCGATGTGGCTTTCTCGGTGGCCGTGGACGATGCCCCGCCCGACCAGCCCGCCGCCCAGTGGTACACCACCAGCATCTGCCTGCAGGTCAACGGCTGGAAATGGGCCGCCGCCGAGCCCGCCGTGCCGCGCTGGGGGGCCTTGCAGTAAAACCGCCCGCCCACAAAAAAACCGCAGCGCCCTTGCAGGTGCTGCGGTTTTTTAAAGGACGCGGTGCGGTTTATTGCACGATGACCACTTCGACGCGGCGGGCTTCGGCGTTGCTGCCGGTGCCGGTCATGGCTTCGGGCTTGACCAGTTCGATCTTGTCAGCGGCCACACCCAGGGCGGCCAGGGTGTCGCGCACGGCAATGGCGCGCTGCTTGGCCAGTTCCTGGTTTTGCTCCAGGCTGCCGGTGGCGTCGTGGAAACCGCTGACACGCACGGCCTTGCCGTCGGCTGCCAGCTTGATGACTTCGACCAGGGCTTCGTTGGCACCGGCGGCAATGTCGGCCTTGCCGGTAGCGAAGTAGAACTTCACGATGCCGTCCACCACCTTGACGCTGGCGCCGTCCATGTCCGCAACTTCCACCGCTTGCACGGCAGCAGGGGCCGCAGTGGCCTGGGGCATACGGGTCTTGTAGATGCCCAGACCGATCACCAGGCCCAGAATGGCCGCCACCACGCCGAACAAAATAGCCAGCACTACGCCGTGGTCGGTGTCGTCGTCAGAAGAAAACATTTGGGGGGTACTCCAGAAAAAATAAGAGGGACAGGGTGTCGGGGCCGATTGTAGAGGGATGGCCCGCCCGGTTTACCAAGGGTTAGCACAGTGAATCCGGGCAGAAAATAGTAACAAAAAGTGCACTCTGTGCTTATCCAACAAGCACAAGCAGCTATTGTTTTTGAAAATCTACTCCGCCACCGGCTGCCGCACGCGCACCAGCACGGCCCGGGCTTCTTCAAAAGAAAACCCGGCCACTGCGGCCTCCAGCGTGCTGAAGTCGGCCCCCAGTACCCCGCGCAAGGCCGGGCCGTGCTGGGCAAGTACCGCCAGCGCCTCGGCATCGTCGGCCTGCAGATAGCCCTCCAGCTGGCCCAGCAGGGCGTGCATCTCGGTGCGGTCTACCGGTACAGCAGCTGCGCTGGGCAGCTCGGCCCGCCGGTCGGGCAAGGCCTGGTCCAGCACCGCCACCAGGTGCAGTAATTGCTGCTGGGTGTGTTGCAGCAGGGGCTGCAGGGTGGCGGGGGCAGCGTGCCCGCGCAAGGCGGTTTCCAGCACGCCGCTGGCCTCCTGCAGGGGCGTGGCCCCGATGTTGCCCGCCAGGCCTTTGAGCGTGTGGGCCAGACGCTCGGCGCTGACCAGGTCGCCGTTGCCTACCGCCTGGCACAGGGCCTCCCAGGCGGGGATCTGGGTGGACTTGAATTTGCGCAGCATGCTCAGGTACAGCGGGGTTTTGCCGCCCATGCGCCGCAGGCCGGCCACCGTGTCCACGCCTTCGATATGGGCGGGCAAGGTCTCCACCGCCTCGGGCGGCACATCGGCCGACGCAAACACGGTGCGCGGGGCCCGTGGTGCGTCCTGACCCAGGCCCGGGCGCGGCGTTATCCATTGGGTCAGCGCCTGCCACAGCGCGTTCGGCTCGATGGGTTTGGTCACAAAGCCGTTCATGCCAGCGGCCAGGCAGTGGTCGCGGTCGGCCTGCATGGCGTTGGCGGTCATGGCGACGATGGGCAGGTCGCGGTAAGCACTGTCGCGGCGGATGTGCCGGGTGGCGGTCACGCCGTCCATCACCGGCATCTGCATGTCCATCAGCACGATGTCGTAACGATGGGCCTGCACCCGGTCTATGGCCTGCTGGCCGTCGTCGGCCACGTCCACCACAAAGCCCGCGTCCTCCAAGAGCTCGGTGGCAACCTGCTGGTTGAGCGCGTTGTCTTCGACCAGCAGCACCCGGGCCCCGCGCAGGGCCTGCAGGCGCTGGTAGACCTCGTCGGGCAGCTCGGGCACCACGGGCATGCTCAGCACTTGCCCGGCCCCGCTACCGGCCCCCACCACGCGCATCATGGTGTCGAACAGCAGCGACGGGTTCACGGGTTTGAGCAGTACGTCTCGCAGACCGGCGTTTTCGGCCCCGCGCACCATTTCCTCGCGGCCATAGGCGGTCACCATCACCTGCTGCGGTGGCCGCTCCAGCCCCAGCGCACGGATTTGCCGGGCGGCTTCCAGCCCGTCCATGCCCGGCATTTGCCAGTCCATCATCACCACGTCAAAGTGCTGCCGGGCGGCGGCTGCCTCCCGCACGGCCTGGATGGCCTGGGCGCCCGACTCCACCGCCAGCACCTTGAAGCCAATGCTGTCGAGCATGTCGGCCAGCACGGTGCAGGCGTGGGGGTTGTCGTCCACCACCAGCACCCGCAGGCCCCGCACGTCGATGCTGGGCACCAGGGTGCGCCGCTGCTGCAGGCCGCAGCCCAGCCGGGCGGTGAACCAGAACACCGAGCCCTTGCCCGGCACGCTGTCCACGCCCACCTCGCCGCCCATCAGCTCGGCCAGGCTTTTGCTGATGGCCAGGCCCAGGCCGGTGCCGCCAAATTTGCGGGTGGTGGAGTTGTCGGCCTGGCTGAAGCTCTGGAACAGGCGGCCGATCTGCTCGGGCGTGAGGCCGATACCGGTGTCGCGCACTTCAAAACGCAGCATGAGTTCGGCATCGCTATCGGTGGCCAGCCTATCGACCCGGCGCACGGCGATGTGGATCTCACCCTGCTCGGTGAACTTGATGGCATTGTTGGCGTAGTTGATCAAGATCTGCCCCAGCCGCAGCGGGTCGCCCAGCAGGTGCGGCGGCACGTTGGCCCCCACCTCGCAAATCAGCTCCAGGCCTTTGGCGCTGGCTTTTTCGGCGATCAGGTTGACCACGTTTTGCAGGGCCGAATCCAGCTCGAACGGCGCACGCTCGATCTCCAGCTTGCCCGCCTCGGCTTTGGAGAAATCGAGGATGTCGTTGAGGATGCCCAGCAGATGCTGGCCCGAGCGCTCGATCTTGGTGATGTAGTCGCGCTGGCGTACCGACAGCTCGGTACGGCTGGCCAGGTGCGACAGGCCGATGATGGCGTTCATCGGCGTGCGGATTTCGTGGCTCATATTGGCCAGAAACATGCTCTTGGCCGCCGCCGCGTCTTCGGCCAGCGCGCGGGCGTGCTGCAGCTCGCCCACCATGTGGACCAGGCGTTTTTGCATGGTGTCGATGGCCATGAGCATGCTGGATTTACGCACCTCGGCCGGGTCCAGCAGGGTGTCGAGCTGGCCGTCGGCAATACGCAGCACGGCATCCGACACCTTATACGAGTCCAGCAGCATGGCCTTCAGGCGCATAGCCACAAAGGCCACCACCACGGTCTCGGCGCAGACGATCAGCGCATGGCCCCACACCGAGCGCCCGCCTAGCAGCGTGCGCCCGTCGTTAAACACCATCACCCCCCAGCCCAGCGGCTGCAGCAGCAAAAACAGGATGTGGTGCACCAGAATCACCCCGGTGGCCAGCACCAGGGGCCGCCAGTCGCAGTACACCACCAGCGCGGCCAGCATCACAAAAAAGCTGAAATGCGCCTCCAGGTCGCCGCCCGACTGCTGGATCACCAGCCCGGTCAAGGCCATGAAACCCAGCGCCATGGCCATGCGCGACACCAGCTCGGTGGGGTAAAAATGGCTGATCCACCAGGGCACCAGCACCGCAGGCACCCCCACCCACAGCAACAGGCCCCAGGTGTCGGTGGCCGCCGCCATGCCCATGCAGGCCAGAAAATGCAGCCCGGCCACGCCCAACATCAGCCGGTGCGCGTAGCGGTAGTAACCCAGCTCGCGCTCGGACACCGCAGCCATGCTAGCGAACCACCGGGGTAGCTGTCAGTGCAACGGGGGGGCTGCTGCACACCGACAAGGTGGCGGGGCTGACCGGGTTTAGCCACCACATCCCCGCCAACGTGGAGCCGCACCACACGGCCAACACCCCCCACAGCGCAGCGCGGGAGGGGCGCCAACGGGAATGCAACTCTGGTTTTTGGACTGGCAACATAGGCGATGCACCACGCGGACGCGGCTCCATGCAATACGGGTCTAATGTTACAGTTTTGTAAGCGGAAGCTGCAAGTAGATGCCTTAGCCTTAAGGCCGCCAACAGGGGAATAACCCGCCTACGGCAATCCAGCCACAGCCACGGCCAGCGCGTCCACCCCGGCCTGCGTCAAATCGTCCGCTTCCAGCGTCTGGCGGCTGGCCCAGGCGCTGAAGTTGTTGCTTTGCGAGCGCGTGTAGTGCGGGTCGTAGTGCAGGGTCATCAACTCGGCAAACAGGGCCTGCAGGTCGCCCGCCAGCGCCCAGCCCTGCCAACGCTCTATCACCTGCCTGCCGTGCAGGTCTTTGAGCAAACCTAGCTTGTCGGCCAGGGCCTGGGGCGCGTCGCCCAGGTAGGCGTAGTCGCGCAGCAGGTAGTCCAGCCGCGCCTGGGGCGTGGCGCGGATCTCGATGCAGGGGCTGGCGCGCAGGCGCAGCACGAGGGGCGTGGGCAGGGTCAGGCGGCCGATCTTGCGGCTTTCGCCCTCTACATACAGCGGGCGGCTAGGGTCCAGCTTTTCCAGCACATGGGCCAGGCCGGTTTCAAACGCAGTTTGCGAGGGCTGGGGCTGGCCCGGCACCGCGCCCAAGATGGAACCCTTGTGCACCGCCAAGCCTTCCAGGTCCAGCACCTGGTGGCCCTGGGCGGCCAAGGCGTGCAGCACGCTGGTTTTGGCGCTGCCGGTAGCCCCCACCAGTACCCGCAAGGGCAGCGTGGGGCACTGGGTCTCCAAAGCGTCGATCACAAAGCGCCGCCAGGCCTTGTAGCCGCCTTGCAGCTGCTGCGCGTCCCAGCCCACCATGCGCATCCAGGTCACCATGGAGCCGCTGCGCATGCCGCCGCGCCAGCAGTAGACCAGTGGGGTCCACTTGGCAGGCTGGTCGGCAAACTTCTCGCGCAGGTGCTTGGCCAGGTTTTCGGCCACCATGGCTCCGCCGACACGGCGGGCCTCGAAAGCGCCCTGCTGCTTGTACAGCGTGCCCACAATCACGCGCTGCGCGTCGTCCAGCACCGGGCAGTTGATGGCCCCGGGAATGTGGTCGATGGCGTACTCGGCGGGCGAGCGTGCGTCGATCAGCGTGTGGAAGGCGTGCCGGTCCTTGACCGTAGTAGGGGCTCTCACGGAAAAACCTCGGCTGGCACAATCGAACCACTTATGACCCAGACTTCAGAACCCATTGCATTGACCCAGTTTTCGCACGGAGGCGGCTGCGGGTGCAAGATTGCCCCCGGCTTGTTGGCCGAGATTTTGGCACGCGCACCCCAAGGCCTGGTGCCACCCGAGCTGCTGGTGGGCACCGAGACCAGCGACGATGCCGCTGTCTACCGCCTCAACGCCACCCAGGCGCTGGTCGCCACCACCGATTTTTTCACCCCCATCGTCGACGATGCCTATGACTTTGGCCGCATCGCCGCCACCAATGCGCTCAGCGACATCTACGCCATGGGCGGCACGCCCATCATGGCGCTGGCGCTGGTGGGCATGCCGATTGCCAAGCTGCCGCCCGAAGTAATTGGCCAGGTGCTGGCCGGGGGCGCTGCCGTGTGCCGCGAGGCGGGCATCCCCATCGCAGGCGGCCATTCCATCGACGTGCTGGAACCCATTTACGGCCTGGTCGGCCTGGGCCTGGTGCACCCCGACAAAGTGCGCCGCAATGCCGATGCCCAGACGGGCGACGTGCTGGTACTGGGCAAGCCGCTGGGCGTGGGCATTTTGTCGGCGGCCCTGAAAAAAGGCCTGCTGGACGCGGACGGCTACGCCGAGATGCTGCACCACACCACCCAGCTCAACAAGGTGGGCATTGCCCTGGCGCAGATCGATGGCCTGCACGCCATGACCGACGTCACCGGCTTCGGCCTGGCCGGGCACCTGCTGGAGATGTGCCGGGGCTCCGGCCTGTCGGCCCAGGTGGAAACCAACGCCCTGCCCCTGATCGCCAGCGCCGTGGCCTTCGCCCAGCAAGGCATCGCCACCGGCGCCTCGGCCCGCAACTGGGCAGGCTACGGCGGCCAAGTGCAGTGGAGTGGCCCTGACTGGCTCAAGGCCCTCATCACCGACCCACAAACCAGCGGCGGCCTGCTGGTCAGTTGCAGCGCCGAGGCGGCCCCCGCCGTGCTGGCCGCCTTTGCCGATGCCGGTTTTGCCCAGGCCGCACAGATTGGCAGCATGCACGCCCCGCCCCCCGGCCAGGCCGTGGCGCTATCGTTCTAAAGCCATGGTCCACCGCGTCATCCCCCTGCTGGACCAGCGCAATCGGGCCACGCAGGCCCTGCGCTCTGCCACGCCGGTGGATGGCCCGCTGCTGGACCAGCTCCACCGCCCGCTGCACGACCTGCGCATCAGCGTCACCGACCGCTGCAACTTCCGCTGCAGCTACTGCATGCCCAAGGCAGTGTTCAACAAGGACTACCCCTACCTGCCCCACAGCGCGCTGCTCAGTTTCGAGGAAATCACCCGCGTGGCCCGCATCGCCGTGGCCCAGGGCGTGCGCAAAATCCGCCTCACCGGCGGCGAGCCGCTGCTGCGCAAAAACATCGAAGTCTTGATCGCCCAACTGGCCGCCCTGCGCACCCCCGACGGCCAGCCGCTGGACCTCACGCTCACCACCAACGGCGCGCTGCTGGCCCGCAAAGCCCAGGCGCTGAAAGACGCAGGCCTGCAGCGCCTGACCGTCAGCCTGGACGGGCTGGATGACACCATCTTCCGCAAGATGAACGACGTGGACTTCCCGGTGCGCGACGTGCTGGACGGGCTGGAAGCCGCCCACCGCGCCGGTCTGGCCGACATCAAGGTCAACATGGTGGTACAGCGTGGCACCAACGACCATGAAATCCTGCCCATGGCCCGGCACTTCAAGGGCAGCGGCAGCACCCTGCGCTTCATCGAATACATGGACGTGGGTGCCACCAACGGCTGGCGCATGGACCAGGTCGTGCCCTCGCGTGAAGTGCTGCAGACCCTGCAAACCCAGTGGGCGCTGCACCCTCTCGCCCCCGCCGCGCCGGGCGAGACCGCCCAGCGCTGGGCCTATGCCGACGGCAGCGGCGAGGTGGGCGTGATCAGCAGCGTGACCCAGGCCTTCTGCGCCGACTGCAGCCGCGCCCGCCTGTCCACCGACGGCAAGCTGTACCTGTGCCTGTTCGCCACCCAGGGCCACGACCTGCGCAGCCTGCTGCGTAGCGAAGCCACCGACGACCACCTGGCCGCCGCCATCCAAGGTATTTGGCAAGGCCGCAGCGACCGCTATTCCGCCCTGCGCGCCGCCCTGCCCTTTGATACCGGCACGGGTGCCAAGCGGGTGGAGATGAGCTACATCGGTGGTTGATCGCGCTGCCATCACCGGCCTGGTTTTGGCCGGAGGCCGGGGCACACGCATGGGCGGCGTGGACAAGGGCTTGCAAGACTTCCACGGCCAGCCGCTGGCCCTGCACGCGCTGAACCGGCTGCGCACCCAGGTAGGCCCGCTGATGTTGAGTGCCAACCGCCACCTAGATGCCTATGCCGCGTTTGGTGTGCCGGTGTTGCCAGATGCCGATGCCGAATTCGCCGGGCCGCTGGCCGGCATGCTGGCCGGGCTGACCCACTGCACCACGCCATTTCTCGCCACCGTGCCCTGCGACGCACCGCTGTTTCCACTGGACCTGGTGGAGCGTCTGGCCGCCGTGGATGCCGATATCGTGGTCGCCACCGCGCCCGACGACCAAGGTGTGCAGCGCCTGCAGCCCGTGTTCTGCCTGCTGCGCGCCGACCTGCAAGCCAGCCTGGCGCATTTCCTGGCCACCGGTGGCCGCAAGGTCGGCCAGTGGATGGCACAGCACCACTGCGAGCGGGTGGCGTTTGGCGACGCAGCTGCGTTTGCCAATGCGAACACCTTGGAAGAGCTGGCCGGTATTCAGCAACAAATCGGCCTCTAGCGCTTATTTCATAGGCACAAAAAGCTATAAAAAATATAGCGATTATCTTAGAATAAATTATCGCAAGAAAGACCTAATCCCTGTGCCCTTAGCTGATTGCGGCTCTAGTCACAATGACTCACAATGCAAAATGCGGTCTGCATATTGTTTTCGCTCGCTCCGTTCTGAGATCGCCCACCGACAGGACAATGTGTTATGCACTCTTTCCAAAGACCCTTAGTCAGCGCTCTTCTTGCACTTTTGTTGCACTTTTCTACTTGTTACGCGCAAGACACCAGCCAGTTAGCAAAATACGGCGGAATAGCTCGGAATGCGGAACAACGCGAAGCCGATGAAGAGTTCCTCAAATCAGTTGATTTTGACTTTCCCGGAGATCGGAAGAAAGCGTCGGAAGAGTTTGTCAAATGGGGGTGGGATTACATACGCCAACGTGATCTGGTATCAGCCATGCGCCGATTCAATCAAGCGTGGCTTTTAGACAGCACTAGCGGTACAGCGCTCTGGGGGATGGCCTCCGTACTTGGATTGAAAGGCGAACATGCCGCCGCTGTAGCGCTCTATGGCGAAGCAGACCTCACTCAATCAAGCAACAAGAACTTCTCTGCAGATTACGCCATGACACTAGGTGTTTCCGGCAAATTATTGCGGGATCCTAGCCTTGTTCAGAAATCATATGCCCGCTTTGCAAAGACTTTCGAGAGGGACTCCCAGCACGTTGGCAATCTGCATAATTGGGCGATGACCTTGTACTACAACGAGGCTTACTCCGAAGCCTGGGATAAGGTAAAGCTGGCTGAGTCAATACCTATTGGAAAAAGTTTCGATCCAAAGTTCATTGAAGCCTTAACAGCCAAAATGCCTCGCCCGTAGCGACTGAGGTCTAAGTGGTGTCCAGGGCCAAGTCTTAATCAACCCAGCCCTTATTTCATAAGCGCAATTAGCTATCTAAACAATAGCATCCACCACCCCCACCCGCCCCTCCAGCCACTCCAACACCTGCGCCAACGGCATAGGCCGCGCAAACCAGTAACCCTGCATGAAGTGGCAGCCCAAAGCGCGCAGGCGGCTGTACTCCAGCTCGGTCTCTATGCCCTCGGCAATTACGTCCATGCCCAGCTCGGTGCCCAGCGCCAGGATCACCTTGGCGATGCGGGCATCGCCCTGGCCAAGCTGGATGACAAACGAACGGTCGAGTTTGAGGGTGGAAAACGGCAGCGTCTGCAGCCGGTGCAGCGAGGAGTAGCCGGTGCCGAAGTCGTCCAGGTGCAGGTGGAACCCGGCCTGCGCCAGGGCCTGCATGTGCTGCCCGGCCAGCTCCACGTCTTTGGCCACGGCCGATTCGGTCAGCTCGAAATGCACGCAGGAGCGGGGCACGCCCTGGCTGTCGACCAGGGCGCACATTTCCTCTACCAGGGTGGCGCTCATGAGCTGCTTGGCAGATAGGTTGATGTTGGCAATCAGCTGCGGGTTCAGCGCCAGCAGCGCGGGCATGGCGGCTGCCACCTTGCGGGCGATGGCCATGCCCAGGGCGATGATCAGGCCGGATTCTTCGGCCACCGGGATGAACTTGGCGGGTGGGCAAAAGCTGCCGTCGCCCAAAGGCCAGCGCGCCAGGGCTTCGAGCATGGGGGCCGCGCCGGTGCGCACGTCGACGATGGGCTGGAACCACACCTCCAGCTGGTCCAGGCGCAGGCATTCGCGCAGTTGCTGCTCCAGCAGCATGCGTTCTTGCACATTGCCCAGCATGCTCTCCACGTAGTAGCTGCAGCGGCCTTTGCCCAGCTGTTTGGCGTCGTACATGGCCAGGTCGGCATTGCGCATCAGGCTGTCTTTGTCGGACTGGCCGGTGGCGTAGCTGACCCCGATGGAGCAGCTCACGGTGAGGTTGGAACCCTGGTAGACGCGGGTCTGGGCGATGGTCTCCTGCACCCGTTCGGCAAAACGGCGTACGCCCAGCGTGTCTTCATGGGCTACATAGAGCAGCGCAAATTCATCGCCGCCCAGGCGCACCACCACGTCGCTGGCGCGCACCAGTTGCTGCAGCGAGCGGGCTACTTCCACCAGCAGGAAGTCACCCGCTTCGTGGCCCAACGAGTCGTTGATGAGCTTGAAGTCGTCCAGGTCGATGAGCAGCACGGCCAGCGTCAGCTCGGGCTGGCGGCGCTGCAGGGCCAGCAGGTGGTCGAGCTGTTCGTAAAGCAGGCGGCGGTTGCCCAGGTCGGTCAGCGCGTCGGTGCGTACGTCGCGTTCCAGCCCTTTGTGGGCGGCATCCAGCGCCGACACCATGGTGTTGAGCGACAGGGCCAGGTCGTCGAGTTCGTCGTTGCCGCGCACCGGCCAGGGCTGCAGCGCCGCTGCGTGGGTGCTGCGCTGGCTGCGCGCCAACTGCGAGAACTGGCCCAGGCGCTTGAGCACCAGCCGGTCGAGCAGCACCACCACGGCCAGCACGCCCAGCACTACCAGAACCAGCGCGTTGGCCAGCAGCAGCTGTTTGCCGGTGGACTTTTGGGCCGCCAGGGCCTGCGGTGCATCGACCACCAGGCGCAGCGCGCTGGTGCCGCCGGAGTCGGCCAGGGTACCGGGGGCCCCGGTGGGTGCCGCGTTGGTTTGCAACTGCAGGTGAAAACGGCTGCCGGTGAGCTGCATCAGGCGCGACAGCCGGTCGGGGTTCCATTCGCGCCCCATCACCACCCAGCCCACCGTGGGCGCGCCTGTATCGCGCAGGCGCACCGGGCTGAACCCCAACAGCACCGGCCCGCCGTTCAGCCACAACTTGAAGTGGCCTCCTTGTTCGCGCACCGCCAGGGGCAGGCCCAGCACCGTGCCCATGGCATCGACCACCACCGGGTCGCTGTCCCGCAGCGACTCGAGCATGCCCCGGCGCACGTCCACGCTGGAGTGCAGGCGGCCGTCCAAGGTCAGAAAGGCCACGTAGTCCACATCCAGATTACGCAGCGCGTCGATGGTAAAAATCTCCCGCAAAAATTGCGGGTTGGCTTTTTGCAGGTGGCGGGCACTCTCGTCCCAAAAACCGTAGTCGAGCGAGGTACGCATCAGCGCGCTGACTTCCTGGTTCAGGCCCAGATCGACGCGCAAAAACTGGTCTACCCCCGCCCGTTCTTCGTAGGCCGCCAGGCTGCGGTCCATCAAGGCCGAACTGGCCACAAAGCTGGCCGCACCCACCACGCACAACAGCAGCGCCAGGACCCCCAGGATACGCAGGCGCAGGCTGTTCATACCGGCATGGAACGGCTGGGCGCAGACGACCGGGGCGTGCTGGCCTGGCGCAACGTCAAGCCCAGCAGCAAGACCACATAAAACATAAACGCGAGCCGTGGCACATCGATCAGGCTGTCGAACAGGCCGACCACCACAAAACCGACCAGGCCGCCCGCAATGCCCGGCGCCAGGGGGTGGTCTTTGGCGGTGCCGACCGACACACGCCACAGGGCGGCCAGCAGCATGGCCGAGAACAGCAGCAGGCCCACACCGCCCTGGTCAAACACGACGTTCATGAAGACGTTTTTCATGTGCCAGGGCATGTGGTTGCGGTCGCTGGAGAAAAACCAGCGCTGCATGTCGCCGGAAAAATCGCCGTTGTCCAGTAGCTGGCGGCCATCGGGGCCGAGCAGCTGGATGTCGTCTACCTCGAGCAGCGCCAAGGGGGTGTCGGTGGCAATGGAAAACGCCACCAGCCGGGGCGCGTACCAGTCGCCACCCGACAAGCCCTTGCCTGCCAGGGGAACATTCAGGTCCTGCCACACGCCCGGCATGGGCTTGACCCCTTTGCCCGCCAGAAAACAGCCACTGTTGTAGAGCAGGTGCTTCTCGCACACCTCCAGGTGCAGGCCCAGTTCGTTGGCGGTACGCACCCGCAGGGCCACGCTGACGGGGCCTTGCGGCGCACGGATACGCTGCGACACACGCAGGATTTCGCCCCAGCCGGTGTACTTTTGCTTGCCACCGCCCAGCACCAAAAAGGTGTTGCCGTCCTCGCTTTTGAGCCGGTAGTCGCCCGGGTGCTCGCTGGCGGCACCGGTCAGGAAATGGCTGGCCGGGTAACGCCCCAGGCCTTTACCCAGCACCGGGTCCAGCGGGGCGGTGAGCATGTTCCATCCCTGCGTCCAGTGGGTCACGCGGTTGTCCAGGTCGTTGCTGGTGGTGGAAAAGCGCTCGCCCATGTACGCGCCACCGCCAAATATGCTGACGATGCCGCCAACCATGACCATGCCCGCCCAGGTGGTGGCCTGCCAACGCAGGCCGGTCGGCCACACGGCTTTGGGCACGGCACCGGCCGCCAGCGCCAGCAGCAAAAAGCCCACTAGCACCGGCAGCATGCCATCGAGGCCGCGCGCATAACCCCAGTGCTGGGCCACCAGGCCCGCACCCAACAGCACGGCCATGAAGCCCGCCAGCGCCAATTGCCCCGCCAGGCCCACCCGTGCCCGCTTGCCCGGCAGCACGACAGCGGCAGCTCGGCTGGCCCACAGCAGAGCCAGCGTCAAGAGCAGGCAGACACCGTAGCCCACGTAAGCTCCCTTGGAGCCCAGCATGGCCCCGGCCCACAGCGCCAGGCTCAGCAGTACACCGGCCACCAGCCCGACCATCCAGTCCGCCACCTTGAAACGCCGCAGCACACCGGCCAGCGGCAAAACCACCGCCGCCGCCCCCAGCAGGGCCAGCAAGCCCCGGTAGCCGCTGGACGGGAAGGTCCACATAATCGCCCCGCCAAACAGCAGTACCAGCAACGCACCCACGCCCAGGCTGAGCTTGGGCGCGGCCACCGTGGCAGCGCCTGCACTGTTTCCGGCCCCCGCCCCGCCGGGCCGGCGCAACTGGCGGCGCGTGCTGAGCAGGCACAGTACCGCCGTCACCGCCAGCCCTATCGGCACGGCCAGGTAGACGCCGCGTGAAAAGGTGGTCAGGCAGGCATAGCCCGCCAAGCCCAGGCAGGCCACCACGGCGGCCCAGCGCCGGTGGGTGTGGGCCACGAACAGCTCGCGCAGCACAAACGGCATCAGCAGGGCCAAGAACCCGTCCAGCGCCGCGCCGCCCACATGCATCTCCCAAAACAGTGCGGTGGTGCGGTAGTCGGTAGAGAAATTGAACAGGCCCACAAAGGCCATGCGCTCCCACACGGTGGTCAGGCAGGCGGCCACCAGCCCCAGCGCCAGGCCCATGGCCAACCAAGTGGGTGCCTGGGCACCACGGCGCACTACTGCGGCCCGCCACAAGGGCATCACCAGCAACGCCAGAAAAAAACTCTTGGCCAGGCGCAGGCTGTTCATGGGTTCGTGGTAGCCCTGGAACCAGCCAAAACTGAAACCGCCCGCATCGGCAAAACCACGTGCCATGGCCACCAGCGTCGAGGCCGCAAACAGCAGCAGCATCAGCCACGCACCCGCCGAGCTGCGGGGCTGGCGCCCCAGCGGTGCAGCATGGGACGTGGGCCAGGCCAGCCGGGCGTAGCCGCCCACTGCGGCGGCCAGCACCAGCAAGTCCAGCTCTTCAAAGGTGATCCAGCCGGTCCAGGGCGCAAAGCCGACCAACGGCAACAGCAGCGGCACGGCAATCAGCCAACTGTCGGGCCAGACAAAAAAGGCCATGCAGCACAGTACAAACAGCAGGCTGGCAGCCCAGGGTGCCACCGGGTAGTGCAGCACCAGAAACAGCCCTAGCGCGGCCAGCACCAGCGCCCATAGCCCCACCGACCAACGGATGCCGGGCGCACGCGGCCTGGTGGTGGACCGGCGGGCTTGCGTAGCCCTGTCGGAGGATTTCACGCTGTTGTTACTGTCCATCCTGGTATGCCGCCTGGTTGATTGGTTAGCTGGATGGTAGCGCAGCGGTCTGCGTTTTCTGCACCGCAAAGACCCCGTAAAGCGCCGCCAGCGCACGATGTGCGTGGCTAGAATCGCGCCGATGCAGCGCCCGCCCCGATTTTTCCTGTTCCGACAGATCCACACCCGGCCCCGCCTGTTTGCTGCCGGGCTGGTCGGCGTGTTGGCCACGGCGGGGCTGGCGGGCGTACCGGGCTTGCTCAACGTCACGCGGCTGGTGATCGGCTGGAACGTATTTGCCTGCCTGTATCTGGCCCTGGCGGTGCACATGATGGTGGGCGCCGACCACGACCAGATGCGCATGCGCGCCCCGCAGCAAGACGAGGGGCGGCGCACCGTGCTGGCCATGGTGGTGCTGGCAGCGCTGGCCACGCTGGGGGCCATCCTGGCCGAGCTGGCGGTGGTCAAAGACATGCACGGCACGCTGCGTTACGCCCACATCGCGTTGGCCGTGCTGACCATTGCCACCTCCTGGGCCTTCACCCATGTGATGTTTGCGCTGCATTACGCCCACGACTTCTATTCCAACCGCGCCAAAAAGAAGCCCGCCGGGCTGGAGTTTCCCGGCACGGAGCAGCCCGACTACGGCGACTTCATCTACTTCGCCTTCATCATCGGTACATCGGGCCAGACAGCCGATGTCAGCCTGACCACCTCGGCCATGCGCCGCACCGGGGTGTTGCACTGTGTGCTGGCCTTTTTCTTCAACACCACCCTGGTGGCCCTGATGATCAACATCGCCTCGGGCTTGTTGTGACCCGTACCCTGAATTTATAACCAAAACACTCTCTAGCGCCCATTCCATGGGCGCTAGCAGCTATCAAATACATAGTAAACCCTTGACCACCATAACCCCCACCCCTGCCGTGCTTTTCGAGTCCCTGCCCACCCAGGGCGGCCTATGCTGGGGCGTGGCCACGCTGGACGCCCCCGCCACGTTGAACGCCCTCTCGCCCGCCATGGTGGTGGCACTGGCCACGCAGCTGGCGCACTGGGCAACCGACCCGGCGGTGGCCGGGGTGGTGCTGCAGGCCCGCGGCGACAAGGCGTTTTGCGCGGGCGGCGACATACGCCAGATGTACCAGCAGCTATACCAGGAACAGGGCGGCGACCCCAGCCGCTCGCCCAACGCCACCGTGCAGGGCTTTTTCAGCGCCCAGTACGCGCTGGACTACGCCATCCACACCTACCCCAAGCCCTTGCTGTGCTGGGGCCACGGCATCGTGATGGGCGGCGGCCTGGGCCTGATGGCGGGCGCGTCGCACCGGGTGGTCACGCCCGGCAGCCGCCTGGCCATGCCCGAGATCGGCATTGGCCTGTACCCCGACGTGGGCGGCAGCTGGTTTTTGCGCCGCATGCCGGGCCGGGTCGGCCTGTTTCTGGCGCTGACGGGCGCGCCGCTCAACGCCACCGACGCACTGTTTTGCGGGCTGGCCGAACACGCGCTGCCGCACACCGACAAAACCCGGGTGTTGCACGCCATCACCGACACCACGTGGACACCGGATGCGCAGGCCAACCGCGCCAGCCTATCCCGGTTGCTGGCGCGGCAGGCCCCAGCCGCCTTGCCCGCATCGCCCGTGCGTACCCATTTCGACCAGATCCAGCAGCTGATGGCGGGCGAGGACTTGTTGGACATCGACACCCGGCTGCGCAGCCTGCAGACCGACGACCCCTGGCTGGCGGGCGCAGCTGCCGCCTATGCCCGGGGCTGCCCGACCAGTGCGGCGCTGGCGTTTGCGCTGTGGCAACGCTGCCTGCACCTGTCGCTGGCAGACGTGTTGCGGTTGGAGTACACCGTGTCGCTGGGCTGCTGCGCCCACCCCAACTTTGCCGAGGGCGTGCGCGCCCTGCTGGTGGACAAAGACCGCAATCCGCGCTGGTCTCCCGCCCATCTGGCAGAGGTCAGCCCGGCCTGGGTGCAGGCCCATTTCCAGCCGCGCCACACAGGCACGCACCCGCTTGCCAGTTTGGTGTAAGCCACGGGCCCCACTGTGCAAACAGTTTCCTCCCTTACTAAGAGTTCACAAAACGCCCGTTTACGTGCAATGGCCTCCCCATAACGGGAATTGGTGCGCTCCATATTGGTGTTACTACTCCAATTTATGGACCCCATCCGCTGCTATATTGCACTGCAACAATTAATCTTCCGTTCATTCCACGTTTAGGTCGCCATGCTCTACCAAATCTACGAAACCCAACGCTCATTGATGGAGCCGTTTGCTGATTTTGCGCAAGCCGCCTCCAAGCTCTACAGCAATCCCCTCTCGCCCTTGGGCAAGAACGCCATGTCGCAGCGCGTCTCCGCTGGCTACGACCTGCTGTACCGCCTGGGCAAAGACTACGAAAAACCCGCCTTTGGCCTGCAAACCATCGAGGTAGACGGCACGCAGGTGGCCATCCACGAGCGGGTCGAGATCGATAAGCCGTTTTGCGAGCTGCGCCGCTTCAAGCGCTTCACCGACGACATCCACACACTCACCCAGCTCAAGGGCCAGCCCGCCGTACTGATCGTGGCGCCGCTGTCGGGCCACTACGCCACGCTGTTGCGCGACACCGTCAAAACCATGCTCAAAGACCACAAGGTCTACATCACCGACTGGAAAAACGCCCGTCTGGTGCCGCTGAGCGAAGGTGAATTCCACCTGGACGACTACGTCAACTACGTGCAGGAATTTATCCGCCACCTGCAAGGCATCTACGGCAACTGCCACGTGATGAGCGTATGCCAGCCCACCGTGCCGGTGTTGGCCGCCGTGTCGCTGATGGCCTCGCGCGGCGAAGTCACCCCGCTGACCATGACCATGATGGGCGGCCCCATCGACGCACGCAAATCGCCCACTGCCGTCAACAACCTGGCCATGAACAAGGGCTACGAGTGGTTTGAAAACAATGTGATCTACAAGGTCCCCGCCAGCTTCCCCGGTGCGGGCCGCAAGGTCTACCCCGGCTTTTTGCAGCACACCGGCTTTGTGGCCATGAACCCGCAGCACCATGCCAAAAGCCACTTTGACTACTTCAAGGACCTGGTCAAGGGCGACGACGTGAGCGTGGACGTGCACCGCAAGTTCTACGACGAGTACAACGCCGTGCTGGACATGGACGCGCACTACTCCCTGGAAACCATCGCCACCGTGTTCCAGGACTTCACACTGGTCAACGGCACCTGGAACGTGCGCGGCGTGGACGGCACGGTCGAACTGGTCCGTCCGCAAGACATCACCAGCACCGCGCTGTTGACGGTCGAAGGCGAGCTGGACGACATCTCCGGCTCGGGCCAGACCAAAGCCGCGCACGACCTGTGCAGCAGCATCCCCGCCAACCAACAGCAGCACCTGGAAGCCCAGGGCGCAGGCCACTACGGCATCTTCAGCGGCCGCCGCTGGCGCGATGTGGTGTACCCCGAGGTCAAGGCCTTCATCAAGGCGCACAACACCGGCACCGTGACGGTGGCACCACCGGCAACCCCTGCCGCGCCAGCACCGGCCGTGGCCATGGCCGAAGCGGTGGCCAGCACCCCGCACGCCTCGGCCAAGCTGCCCGCCAAGAAATCGGTCAAACGCAAGGCCTGATCCTGTTGCCGGTATCCACCGCATCCGGGCTGGCGGCACAGATCAATGCCGCCCTGCCGCAGACCCAGTGCACCCGCTGCGGTTACCCGGACTGCGCGGCCTACGCCCAGGCCATTGCCGACGGCGTAGCCCCCATCAACCAGTGCCCACCCGGCGGGGCCGAAGGCATCGCCCGGCTGGCGGCCCTGACCGGCCAGCCCGCCCTACCCCTGAATCCTGACTTTGGCGTAGAAGCTGTGCGTGCCCTGGCCGTGATCGACGAGGCCTGGTGCATTGGCTGCACCCTGTGCATCGCCGCCTGCCCTACCGATGCCATCTTTGGCAGCAACAAGCGCATGCATAGCGTGATCCCGCAGCACTGCACCGGCTGCGAACTCTGCCTGCCCGCCTGCCCGGTGGACTGCATCCAGATGGTCCCGGCCAGCGACACCCGCACCGGCTGGAGCGCGTGGTCACCGCCGCAGGCGGAGCACGCCCGCCAGCGCTATGCCAGCCACCGTGCGCGGCTGCGGTTGGATGGAGAGGTACACCCCATCCCCGCGCCCCCTGCGGCCGCCCCTGCCGACCCCAAAAAAGCCACCATCGCCGCCGCTTTGGCCCGCGCCCGCGCCCAACGCGCGACACCGCTGGGCTGAACAAGCCTTGGCACCGCAGGAAAGCTGTGGGTTTCCGACACTAGCGCACCATCCCTTGCTATAGTTCACGGTAACAAAATGCGTCGTATTTGCTGCACCACACGGGGAAACCACCATGCCGATCTCATTGCGCACCGCACGTGTAGGCCTTATAGCCGTGGCCCTTTAGAGCGCTGCGGCGCTGGCGCTGGACAAACCCACCGGCAAGGTGGTGCTGACCGTCACCGGTGCGGTGGGCCAGGCCAATAGTGGGGCGAATGCGGTGTTTGACATGGCAATGCTGGAGAAGCTGCCGCAAAAGTCCTTCACCACCCAGACCCCGTGGTATCCCAAGCCCGTGACTTTTACCGGCCCGCTGCTGCGCGACGTACTGGCCGCCGCCGGAGCCAAGGGCAGCAAGATCGTGGCGGTCGCGCTGAACGACTACAAGACCGATATTCCCTTCGAAGATGCCACCAAGTTCGATCCCATCGTGGCCCATCTGCTGGACAACAAGCCGATGTCGATCCGCGAAAAAGGCCCTTTGTTCATCGTCTACCCCTTTGACACAGCGAGCGAGTTGCGTACCGAGATGTACTACAACCGATCGGCCTGGCAGCTCAGCAGTTTGAGAGTGCAGTAGTCGGCCCCGCTCTTTGCAGGACACCACACCATGAGCAACCCATTGGACCCGGGCGAAAAACGCACCGTGTTGGTGGTAGACGACACACCGGACAACCTGTCGCTGATGAGCAGCCTGCTGCGCACCGAGTACCGCGTCAAGCTGGCACCTAGCGGCGAGCGGGCCCTGAAAATTGCCAGCGCCGAAGGCAAGCCCGACCTGATCCTGCTCGACATCATGATGCCCGACATGGACGGCTACGAGGTGCTGCGCCGCCTGCGTGCCGACCGCAATACGGCCGACATCCCGGTGATCTTCCTCACCGCCATGAGCGCCACCGAGGACGAAAAAATCGGCCTCGACATGGGTGCGGTGGACTACATCACCAAGCCCATCAGCCCGGCCACGGTGATGGCCCGGGTGCGCAACCACATCGAGCTGAAGCTGGCGCGCGACTTTTTGCAGAACCAGAGCCGCTACCTGGAGCAAGAGGTGCAAAAGCGCACCCGCGAGATCGTGGCGATCCAGGACATCACGGTGCGCGCCATCGCCCTGCTGGCCGAAACCCGCGACAACGAAACCGGCAACCACCTGCGCCGCACGCAAAAATACGTCAAGGCCCTGGCCATCCATCTGCAGTACCACCCGCGCTTTGCGTCGGAGCTGAGCAATGAAGCCATTGAGTCGCTGTACAAATCGGCTCCGCTGCACGACATCGGCAAGGTCGGCATTCCCGACCGCATCCTGCTCAAGCCCGGCAAGTTGGACGATGCCGAATACGAGATCATGAAGACCCACACCACCCTGGGCCATGCCGCGCTGGTGCACGCCGAGGAGGAGGAAGGCCACGAAATGCCCTTCCTGCGCTATGCCAAGGAAATCACCCTGTGCCACCAGGAAAAGTGGGATGGCACCGGCTACCCCATGGGCCTGCACGGTGATGCGATCCCGATCTCGGCCCGGCTGATGGCCCTGGCCGACGTGTACGACGCGCTGATCAGCAAGCGGGTGTACAAACCGTCTTTGACGCACGAAGAAGCCAGCACCATCATCTACAGGGGACGTGGTTCGCACTTCGACCCCGACATCGTCGACGCATTTGCCGCCATCGAGTCGCAGTTCCGCAGCATCGCCATCGACTTTGCCGACGACGACGGCGAAGCCGCCTCGGAAGTGTTCCGCATGGCCATTGACCTGACCAACCGGCACCCGGTAGGAAGCGTCAGCTAGTTATGAGCGTTTTAAGGCTCTCACGCTTATGGAATAAGCGTGGGCAGCTACCCAATCAATAGCAGATCAGCCCGCCAGCTTGGCAAAAGCCGCCACCACCTCGGGCGGGGCCTGCACCATTTCCACCAGCACGCCCTCCCCGGCAATCGGGAACTCGGGGCTGGCTTTGGGATGCAAAAAGCAGATGTCGAAGCCCGCCGCACCTTTACGGATACCGCCCGGGGCAAAGCGCACACCTTGCGCGGTGAGCCACTCCACCGCCACCGGCAGGTTGTCGATCCACAGGCCGACGTGGTTCAGCGGCGTGGTGTGCACTGCGGGTTTTTTGTCCGGGTCCAACGGCTGCATGAGGTCGACCTCGACCTTGAACGGGCCGCTGCCGATGGCGCAGATATCTTCATCCACGTTCTCGCGTTCGCTTACGAAATTGCCGGTGACCTCCAGGCCCAGCATGTCTACCCACAGCGTGCGCAGGCGCTGCTTGTCGGGGCCGCCAATGGCGATCTGCTGGATGCCCAGCACCTTGAAGGGGCGGGTCATACGGCAGCCAACATGCCCGAAGTGGGCAGGCCCAGCTTGGCGAGCAGCGTGCGGTCGGCTTCCACATCGGGGTTGCCGGTAACCAGCAGCTTGTCGCCGTAAAAGATCGAATTGGCACCGGCCATGAAGCACATGGCCTGCACGGCTTCGCCCATTTGCTGGCGGCCTGCCGACAGGCGTACGCGGGCCGTGGGCATGGTGATGCGGGCCACGGCGATCACGCGCACAAACTCCAGCGGGTCCAGTGGCGGGGTGTCGGCCAGCGGCGTGCCTTCTACGCGCACCAGGTTGTTGACGGGCACGGATTCGGGGTAGCTGGGCTGCAGGTTGGCCAGCTGGGCGATCAGCCCGGCGCGCTGGGCCCGGGTTTCGCCCAGGCCGACGATGCCGCCGCTGCAGACCTTCACGCCCGCGCCGCGCACGCGGTCCAGGGTGTCGAGCCGGTCCTGGTAGACGCGGGTGTCGATGATGTCGCCGTAGAAGTCGGGGGCGGTGTCGAGGTTGTGGTTGTAGTAGTCCAGGCCGGCGTCACGCAGCTGGGCGGCGTGGCCGTCTTCCAGCATGCCCAGGGTGGCACAGGTTTCCATGCCCAGGGCCTTGACCGCCTTGACCAGCTCGGCCACGTTGTCCACGTCACGGTCTTTGGGGCTGCGCCAGGCTGCACCCATGCAGAAACGGGTGGCACCGGCTTCCTGCGCGGCCTTGGCGGCTGCCACCACCACGTCCACACCCAGCATCTTGGTGGCCGTGACGCCGGTGTCGTAGTGCACCGACTGCGGGCAGTAGCCGCAGTCTTCCGGGCAGCCGCCGGTCTTGATGGACAGCAGGGTGGACAGTTGCACATCGCCTGCGGGGAAGTTTTCGTGGTGCACGGTATGGGCGCGGTGCACCAGGTCCAGAAACGGCAGCTCGAACAGCGCCTCTACATCGGCCAGCGGCCAGCGCTCGGCAGGGTTGGCTACCGGTTTGGGCGCTGGGCGGTGCAGGGTGACGGGCTTTTCAAGGGTCAGGGTATTCATACGGCTTTTTTATGCAAATCGAATAATGGGCTGGTCGACAGAGAGCGATTCTCCCTTGGTGGCCAGCACGGCATCCACGACACCATCGTTGATGGCGAACAGCACATTTTCCATCTTCATCGCCTCGATCACCGCCACGCGCTCGCCCGCCTGCACTTTCTGCCCCGCCACCACCGCCACATCGACCAGCAAACCGGGCATGGGCGACAGCACAAAGCGGCTCATGTCGGGCGCCGCCTTGAACGGCATCAGGGCGTACAGCGCAGCGGCGCGGGGGGTGAGCACCAGGGCATCGAGCTGGCGGCCATTGTGGTTGACCCGCAGCGCCAGCGGGTTCTTGTGCGAGCCGCCCATGCCGCTGCGCTCCACCTGGGCGGTGAACGGCGTGCCGTTGCAGTTGCCATGGATGCGCGCCGAGCCCAGGCGCATATTGCTACACAATTGATAGCTCTTTGCGCCCACGGATACGGCGCTAGAGCCTGTTTTTTCTTCATAGTCCACCACATTCACCGGGGTTTGCACCGACTTGCCGCCCGCGCCCAGCGAGACCACGGTAAACGCCTCGCCCACCTCAAACTCGTGCCCGGCCACCTGCCCGCTGATACCGCTGGCGCGCTGCAGGTAGCGGCGGTGCACAAAGGCGGCCAGGGCAACCAGAAAGTCGGGGTCGTCGTGCGGCACATCCTCGGAACGAAAGCCTGCGGCATAGTTTTCGGCGATAAAGCCGGTGTTGAAGTCGCCCGCCACAAACTTGGGGTGCGCCAGCAGCGCCGACTGGAACGGGATATTGCTGCCCACGCCGCGGATCACAAAGCCGTTCAGTGCCTCGCGCATCTTGGTTATCGCGTCCAGCCGGTCGGTGCCGTGCACGATCAGCTTGGCGATCATCGAGTCGTAGAACATCGGAATTTCGCCACCGTCTTGCACGCCCGTGTCCACGCGCACGCCCTGCCAGTGGTCGGTGTCTGCGGCGAACATGGTCTCCTTGGGCGGCTGGAAGCGCACCAGGCGGCCGGTGGAGGGCAAAAAGTTGCGGAACGGGTCCTCGGCGTTGATGCGGCATTCGATGGCCCAGCCGTTGCGCTTCACTTCGGCCTGGGTCAGCGGCAGCTTTTCGCCTGCGGCCACGCGGATCATCAGCTCCACCAGGTCCAGCCCGGTAATGCATTCGGTCACCGGGTGCTCTACCTGCAGGCGGGTGTTCATTTCCAGGAAATAAAAGCTCTGGTCCTTGCCGACCACAAACTCTACCGTGCCCGCGCTCTGGTACTTGACGGCCTTGGCCAGTTGCACCGCCTGCTCGCCCATGGCCTTGCGGGTGGCGTCGGTGATGAAGGGCGACGGCGCTTCTTCAATCACCTTTTGGTGGCGGCGCTGGATGGAGCATTCGCGCTCATTCAGGTAGACCACGTTGCCGTGGCTGTCGCCCATGAGCTGGATTTCGATGTGGCGCGGCTCCTCCACAAACTTCTCGATGAACACCCGGTCGTCGCCGAAGCTGTTGCGGGCCTCGTTACGGCAGCTGGTGAAGCCTTCAAACGCCTCTTTGTCGTTGAAGGCCACCCGCAGCCCCTTGCCGCCGCCGCCCGCGCTGGCCTTGATCATCACCGGGTAGCCAATGCCCTTGGCAATCTCCACCGCCTTTTCGGGGGTTTCAATCGCGTCGTTCACGCCCGGGATGCAGTTCACGCCTGCGGCACCGGCCAGCTTTTTGGATTCGATCTTGTCGCCCATGGCGGCGATGGAGTAGTGCTTGGGGCCGATGAAGACGATGCCCTCTTCTTCCACCCGCTTGGCAAACCCGGCGTTTTCGCTCAGGAAGCCGTAGCCGGGGTGTACCGCTTGCGCGCCGGTGGCCTTGCAGGCGGCGATGATTTTGTCGGCCTGCAGGTAGCTGTCGCGGCTGGGTGCGGGGCCGATGTGCACCGCCTCGTCGGCCAGCGCCACGTGGCGGGCTTCCTTGTCGGCATCCGAGTACACAGCCACGGTTTGGATGCCCATTTTGCGGGCGGTGAGGATGACGCGGCAGGCGATCTCGCCACGGTTGGCAATCAGGATTTTGGTAAACATGGTCTTGTCCTATCTTTTGAATTCATGGGGGCTAAATCCGCAACGGCCGCGGTGTGCCAGCCTCCGCTCGTGTCCCCCGCCCTGCGGGCTCCTCCTTGACCTCGCTGCGACAGGCACACCACGCCCGTTGCTACGAGGGCGCCGGCTGTTCGGCTCTCAAACGGCACCACGCACGCCCGTTTCGGAGTGGGCTGTCTGGACGTTTTGCGAAGGTAAAGGAGCAGGCCGCAGGCCGGGGGACACGCAGCAAAGCGTCCAGACAGCCCTCTCCGGCACCCCCTCCAGCAGCGCAGATGCAAACTCACAGCGGAATATTCCCGTGCTTGCGCCACGGGTTCTCCACCTTCTTGCTCGCCAGCATCACCAGCGACCGGCAAATCCGCTTACGCGTCTCGTGCGGCAGGATCACGTCGTCGATAAAACCGCGCGCACCGGCCACGAACGGGTTGGCGAAACGGGCTTTGTATTCCGCCTCTTTGGCCGCCAGCTTGGCCGGGTCGCCCTTGTCTTCGCGGAAGATGATTTCCACCGCGCCCTTGGCACCCATCACCGCGATTTCGGCGTTGGGCCAGGCAAAGTTGACATCGCCGCGCAGGTGCTTGGAGGCCATCACGTCGTACGCGCCGCCGTAGGCCTTGCGGGTGATGACGGTGACCTTGGGCACGGTGCACTCGGCGTAGGCGTAGAGCAGCTTGGCACCGTGTTTGATGATGCCGCCAAACTCCTGGCTGGTGCCGGGCATGAAGCCGGGCACGTCGACAAAGGTGATTACGGGGATGTTGAAGGCATCGCAGAAGCGGATGAAGCGGGCCGCCTTGATGGAGCTCTTGATGTCCAGGCAACCGGCCAGCACCAGCGGCTGGTTGGCCACGATGCCCACGGTCTGGCCCTCCATGCGGGCGAAGCCGATGAGGATATTTTTGGCGTACTCGGGCTGGATTTCGAAGAAGTCGCCATCGTCCACGGTTTTGGCGATCAGCTCCTTCATGTCGTAGGGCTTATTGGGGTTCTCGGGCACCAGGGTATCCAGGCTGAAGTCCATGCGGTCGGCGCGGTCGCCGCTCTTGCGCACCGGGGCTTTTTCGCGGTTGTTCAGCGGCAGGTAGTTGTACAGGCGGCGCAGCATCAGCAGCGCTTCCACATCGTTTTCAAACGCCAGGTCGGCCACGCCGCTTTGGGTGGTGTGGGTGATGGCCCCGCCCAACTGCTCAGCAGTTACTTCCTCGTGGGTCACGGTTTTGACGACCTCGGGGCCGGTGACGAACATGTAGCTGCTGTCCTTGACCATGAAGATGAAGTCGGTCATGGCCGGGCTGTACACCGCACCACCCGCGCAGGGGCCCATCACCATGCTGATCTGCGGAATCACGCCGCTGGCCATGACGTTCTTCTGGAACACGTCGGCATAACCACCCAAGCTGGCCACGCCCTCCTGGATACGCGCACCGCCGGAGTCGTTCAGGCCGATGACGGGCGCGCCCACCTTCATCGCCTGGTCCATGATTTTGCAGATTTTCTCGGCGTGGGCTTCGCTGAGCGCGCCGCCAAACACGGTGAAATCCTGGCTGAAGACAAACACCAGGCGGCCATTGATCATGCCGTAGCCGGTGACCACGCCGTCGCCGGGGATCTTGTTGTCGGCCATGCCGAAGTCGGTGCAGCGGTGCTCGACAAACATGTCCCACTCTTCAAACGTGCCCTCGTCCAGCAGCAGCTCGATGCGTTCGCGGGCGGTGAGCTTGCCCTTGCTGTGCTGCGCGTCAATGCGTTTTTGGCCACCGCCCATGCGGGCTTGCTGGCGTTTGGCTTCTAGCTGTTCGAGGATGTCTTGCATGGGGTAGTTACTCCGTTATTGATAGCTGCTTGTGCTTATGGATATTGCGCTAGCAGCAGATTTCGTGCTGCAGTGGAAGCGGCGAGCCGCCCTGCCGCCACGTCTTGCAGCATCTGCGGCAACAGGGCCTGCACCTGCGGGTGCTGGCGAAACGCGCGCTTGAGGCCCGCGTCGACCCGCTCCCACATCCAGGCCAGCGACTGCTGCTGGCGGCGGTTGCTCCACAGGCCGTTGGTGGTCTGCAGGTGTTGGAATTGCAGGGCGGCGGCCCAAAATCCGTCAATGCCCTGCCCCGCCAGCGCGCTGAGCTGCAGGGCCTGGGGCCGCCAATGCGCATCGTCATGGGCGGTGAACAGGCCCAGCAACTGCATGGCGGCTGTTATTTGCAGCTGGGCGCGCTGGGCGGCCAGGGGGTCGATGTCGGCCTTGTTGATGACCACCAGGTCGGCCATTTCCATCACGCCCTTCTTGATGGCCTGCAGGTCATCACCCGCATTGGGCAGCTGCATCAGAACAAACATGTCGGTCATGCCCGCTACGGCTGTTTCAGACTGGCCCACGCCCACGGTTTCCACGATCACCATGTCGTAGCCCGCCGCCTCGCAGACCAGCATGGCCTCGCGCGTCATGGAGGCCACGCCGCCCAGGGTGCCGCTGCTGGGGCTGGGGCGGATGTAAGCCTGGGGGTGCACCGACAGCCGCTCCATGCGCGTCTTGTCGCCCAGAATGGAGCCGCCCGACACCGTGCTGGACGGGTCGATGGTCAGCACCGCCACCCGGTGGCCCAGGCCGATCAGATACAGACCCAGCACCTCGATAAACGTGGATTTGCCCACGCCCGGCACGCCGCTGATCCCTAAGCGAAACGATTGCCCGGTGTGCGGCAACAAAGCCGTCAGCAGCTCATCCGCCTGCGCACGGTGGTCGGCGCGGGTGGATTCGAGCAGGGTGATGGACTTGGCGATGGCGCGGCGCTGCACGGCGGCATCGCCGGTCCGCACCGCCTGCACCAGCTGGGCTGGGTTCACCGGCACGCCTTCTTGATCTGCTCCAGCACATCTTTAGCGCTTGCAGGGATCGGCGTGCCTGGGCCGTAAATGCCCTTCACGCCGGCATCAAACAGCATCTCGTAATCCTGCCGGGGGATCACGCCGCCCACAAACACAATGATGTCGTCCGCGCCCTGCTTCTTGAGCTCGGCAATGATGGCGGGCACCAGGGTTTTGTGGCCTGCGGCCAGGGTGGATACACCCACGGCGTGCACGTCGTTTTCGATGGCCTGGCGGGCGCATTCTTCGGGGGTCTGGAACAGCGGGCCCATGTCCACGTCGAAGCCCAGGTCGGCATAGGCGGTGGCGATCACCTTGGCACCGCGGTCGTGGCCGTCCTGGCCGAGTTTGCTGACCATCACGCGGGGGCGGCGGCCTTGATGTTCGGCAAACGCGGCGATCTCGCCCTTCAGGGCTTCCCAGCCTTCGGCGCTGTCGTAGGCGGCGGCGTAGATGCCGGTGACCATCTGGGTGTCGGCGCGGTGGCGGCCATAGACTTTTTCCAAAGCGTCGCTGACTTCGCCCACGGTGGCACGGGCGCGGATGGCGTTGATGCTCAAGGCCAGCAGGTTGCCTTCACCGGACTCTGCTGCAGAAGTGATAGCTGCCAGCGCTTGTTCCACCAGCGCTGAGTCGCGTTTTTGCTTGATACTTTGGAGGCGGGCGATTTGGCCGTCGCGCACCGCCACGTTGTCGATGTCGCGGGTTTCGATCGCGTCTTCGGTCTTGAGTTTGTACTTGTTGACCCCGACGATCACGTCCTTGCCGCTATCAATGCGCGCCTGCTTGTCGGCGGCGGCGGCTTCGATCTTCAGCTTGGCCCAGCCGCTGTCCACGGCCTTGACCATGCCGCCCATGGCATCGACTTCTTCGATGATCTTCCAGGCGGCATCGGCCATATCGGCGGTGAGCTTTTCCATCATGTAGCTGCCGGCCCAGGGGTCGATCACGCTGGTGATGTGGGTTTCTTCCTGGATGATGAGCTGGGTGTTGCGGGCGATGCGCGCGCTGAACTCCGTGGGCAGGGCGATGGCTTCGTCAAAGCTGTTGGTGTGCAGCGACTGCGTGCCGCCAAAGACCGCTGCCATGGCTTCGATGGTGGTGCGCACCACGTTGTTGTACGGATCCTGCTCGGTCAGGCTCCAGCCGCTGGTCTGGCAGTGGGTGCGCAGCATCAGGCTCTTGGGGTTCTTGGCGTCAAAGCCCTTCATGATGCGGCACCACAGCAGGCGCGCGGCGCGCATCTTGGCCACTTCCAGGTAGAAGTTCATGCCAATGGCCCAGAAGAAAGAGAGGCGCCCGGCAAAGGCGTCCACATGCATGCCCTTGGCGATGGCCGTCTTCTCATATTCCTTGCCGTCGGCCAACGTAAAGGCCAGTTCCAGCGCCTGGTTGGCACCGGCCTCTTGCATGTGGTAACCGCTGATGGAAATCGAGTTGAA
>CAUPNM010000029.1:0-52740 GCA_963512645.1 uncultured Albidiferax sp.
ATGGGGTAAGGGTAGTGGGAAGGGCGGGCGGGTAACAGTGGACCATGGGCCTTAAATG
The DNA here is from genome assembly GCA_963512645.1 of uncultured Albidiferax sp. GTDB lineage: Bacteria > Pseudomonadota > Gammaproteobacteria > Burkholderiales > Burkholderiaceae_C > Rhodoferax_B. The sequence goes on from CAUPNM010000029.1 coordinate 59, forward strand.
TAACGGCTTGTCAACAGCATCTGGGGCGCGGTGGTCTGCTGACTGTAGTAATTCAGCAACATGCAGGCGATTGTGGAAAAAATAAAAAGTTCCATTATTGACAGGCTCATTTTGTGGTTACATGTTTGTTACAGAACGCGAAAAATCAGCTCTGTTGGAGCGTGCAATCGACGGTTAAAAAAAGACCTTGTCGCAGGAGAAACCGGGGTTTTTCCCACAGATGTACTCCGCTTGTAACTCTTGCACGGGCTTTGCCCGCGCGCCGAAGTACGGGGCCCGTTTGGGTTAGTTCATTTGTAGGACTATTGGGGTTCATCCTTATCCCCTCAAAAACACGGGCAACCAAAAATGCAGCAGGTTTGCAATCTTTGGTGGCAACAACGGGCTCCGCAAGGCCCAGCCTGAACACGGATGCAGATCCCCCGCAAAACTTACACACAGGAGATTTCTTTGACCTCTATCACCAAACTGGCTCTGCGCGCCACCGCACTCGCCGCTTTCACCATGGTGTCGGCATCTGCGTTTGCCGACTTTGATGCCAACATCGAACTCGACAGCAAATACCAAAACAACGACCGCGGTGCATCCCAGTCTGGCCGTGTTGAGCTCAACGCGTCGAAAAAGATGGGTACGAAATACTTCATCGCAGGCCGCGCTTCTTACCTGTCGCACCCTACCGGCGCGGCTGACACCGATGACCTGTGGGCGCAGATCGGTACCGACATGGTCGACATCAAGCTGGGCCGCTTCGAAGCTGCCAATCTGTTCCAAACGCCTGGTGACATCATCGTCGAGTACGCTGGTTTTTCTCCTTACCAAGCCAATGTGCTGCGCGGTCGCCAAGGTGCGGGCAATAACGGTAGCGCGCCGTTCCATGCTGCTGTCACCATGCAACTCGGCGGCGGTTTGTCGTTTGAGCTGAGCGGTGTTTCCACCAAGTCCACCAACCAGGCTACCGGTTTGCGTCCTGTGCTGAACTACGCCAACGGCCCATTGCATTTGGCCGTGGGTGTTGAGTCCATCCGTTACGCCGATACCGCGGCAACCGCGGCTGGCACGACAACGGTTTGCGGTACGACAGTGGGTTCTACATGCACGACCACCGTGACCTCTGTGGCTACCGCAGGCGCGGGCGGCACCCGCCAGACCGGTTTTGGTCTGACCGGTGATTACAACTTCGGTGGCTTCACCTTGTACGGCAACTACGCTGCGGGCAAGAGCAACGCTGGCCTGAAACAAAGCACCTTCGCTTTGATGGCTGGCATCGGCAACCTGACTTTGGCCAGCGTGTTCGGCAAAGCAGAAGTTGCTGGCGCTGAAGATGCCAAAGTGACCACGTTCTGGGCGGCCTATGCCATTCCATTCTTTGACGTGCCTAACGCCAAGATCACCCCCGCGGTGTCCCTGTCCAAAGGTTCTGGCTCGAATACCGCCAAGGATGCAACTGGCGTGAGCGTTCGTGTGAACTACGCCTTCTAAGCGCATTGCAGCACCCGTTGCTGCTTGTGCGGAGCTGCTGCCTGGTGCACAGTTCCGCCTACCCTTTAAAACCCATCCCAGCAAACCGCCAGGGTGGGTTTTTTGCTTTGGCCTGCGCTTTGCGCAAGGGCCAAAGCCGACCGATTGTGGTGCGTCATCGGGTAAACCCAGTGTTCAATTCAAAGCGCTTTGAATTTATACTGCGATGGCTTTAAACCGCAACAAATCTTCGACCACAGGGAGGCCATCAAAGCCTGCTTTTTGACCCGGGTCGATCTCGAACACTACAGGAGACATTCCATGACAGCAATGACCAAAACCGCAGCCGCCGTGCTGATCAGCTTCGGCGCTTTGGGTGCCGTTGGCGCACACGCGGCGGGCGTGACTCTCACCATTTCATGCGGCTCCGTCGGGCAAGATTACGAGTTCTGCAAGAAGACCAGCGACGAGTGGGCCGCCAAAACCGGCAACACGGTCAAGCACCTGAGCATCCCCCAGTCTTCCAGTGACTTGCTGGGCCTGTTCCGCCAGATGTTTGCTGCCAAGTCCACCGAGGTGGATGTCATCAACGTGGACGTGGTGTGGCCCGGCATTTTGAAAGAGCATCTGCTGGATCTAACCTCCTACACCAAGGGTGCCGAGAAGGCCCATTTCCCCGCCATCGTGGCCAACAACACCGTGGGCGGCAAACTGCTGGCCATGCCCTGGTTCACCGATGCGGGCGTGCTGTACTACCGCAAGGACCTGCTGGCCAAGTACAACGAAAAAGCACCCACCACCTGGGCTGAATTGACCGCCACCGCACAAAAAGTGATGGACGGCGAACGCAAGGCCGGTTCCGCCGACATGCAAGGTTTCGTGTTCCAGGCCAAGGCCTACGAAGGCCTCACTTGCGACAGCCTGGAATGGGTGGCCAGCTTCGGCGGCGGCAACATCGTCGACAGCACCGGCAAGATCACCATCAACAACCCCCAGGCTGCCAAGGCGCTGGATACCGCAGCGGGCTGGATTGGCACCATCGCACCCACCGGTGTGCTGAACTACGCCGAAGAAGATGCCCGTGGCGTGTTCCAAAAGGGCAATGCCGTGTTCATGCGCAACTGGCCGTACGCCTGGTCCCTGAGCCAGGGCGCAGACAGCCCCGTCAAGGGCAAGGTCGGTGTAGCCGCTCTGCCCAAGGGCGATAACGGCAAGGCCGCAGCCACCTTGGGCGGCTGGCAACTGGCGGTCAACAAGTACTCCAAAAACCCCGCAGTGGCGGCCGAATTTGTGATGTACCTGACCAGCGAAGGCGTGCAGAAGTACCGGGCCATTAACGGCTCCTACAACCCCACGATCATCTCCTTGTACAAAGACAAGGAAGTGCTGGCCGCCAACCCGTTCTTCGGCGACCTGTATGACACCTTCGTGGGTGCAGTGCCACGCCCAGCCACCGTCACCGGTGCCAAGTACAACGAAGTGTCGGCTGCGTTCTGGAACGCCACCCACGAAGTGCTGTCCAAGAAGACCAGCGGTGCCGACAGCGTGAAGAAACTCGAAGGCAAGCTGAACCAGATCCGTCGCGGTCCGAAGTGGAACTAAGCCTCCTCCGTTGAACCTCGGTCCGCTGCATGCCGTGCCTGCGGCGGACCGTTCAGCCATTCGTCCCCTGGAGTCTCCATGAGCACCAAAACATCCGAACTCACCCGCGAGCGCACCCGCAGCGCGTGGATCTTTCTGGCCCCTACGCTGATTGTTCTGGCGCTGGTGGCGGGCTGGCCGCTGGGCCGAACCATCTTCTTCAGCTTTACCGATGCTTCGTTGGAAGCGATTGGCGACTCCACGTACAAGATGGTGGGTTTCCAGAACTATTTTGGTGAGTACGGGGTGTTCAACCTCAGTGCGGTGGAGGGCTTCTGGAACACCGACTGGGGTATGGCCATCCGCAACACCTTCAAGTTCTCGCTGTTTTCGGTGGTCACTGAAACCATCTTGGGCGTGGTGTTTGCCTTGGTGCTGAATGCCAACTTCAAGGGCCGCTCGTTCATCCGCGCGGCGGTGTTGGTGCCCTGGGCGATTCCCACCATCGTGTCGGCCAAGATGTGGGCCTGGATCATGCACGACCAGTTCGGTGTGATGAATGCCCTGCTGAAGAGTGCGGGCATCATCGACCAAAACATCGCCTGGACGGCAGACCCCAACTACGCTCTCTGGTCGGTCATGCTGGTGGACGTGTGGAAAACCACACCTTTCATGGCTCTGCTGATTCTGGCTGCGTTGCAAATGCTGCCTACCGACTGCTACGAAGCAGCCCACGTAGACGGCATCCACCCGGTGCGGGTGTTCTTCAAGGTCACGGTGCCGCTGATCTGGCCCGCCTTGATGGTGGCGGTGATCTTCCGCTTGCTGGATGCCCTGCGCGTGTTCGACATCATCTATGTCATGACCTCCAACAGCGTGGACACCATCAGCATGTCGGGCTTTGTGCGGCGCGAAATTGTGGACAACAACTACGTGGGCTATGGCTCGGCTGCATCCACAGTCCTGTTCCTGATCATCGGGGCTTGCACGGTGCTCTACCTCAAGCTCTCCAAAGTCGACATGACCAAGTAAGGACCCGCCATGAACTACAAACAACAAAAAATTCTGGGCACGATCGGGCTGTATGCGCTGGTCGCGGTCATCGCCTTGTTTTGCCTGTTCCCGTTTTATTTCGCTATCGTCACCTCGCTGAAGTCAGGCACCGAGCTGTTCAGCACCACGCTGTGGCCAGCCGAACCTTCGTTCAAGAACTACGTCGCCATGTTCACGGTGTCCGAGCATCCGTTTGGCCGCCACATCCTGAACTCGGTGGCGGTGTCTACTCTGGTGGTGTTGGCCTCGTTGTTTCTGGGCGTGACGGCTTCCTACGCGCTGGGCCGTATCCAGTTCCGGGGCCGGGGCCTGCTGCTGCTGACGGTGCTGGCGGTGTCCATGTTCCCGCAGGTCGCGGTGCTGTCGGGCATGTTCGAGCTGATGCAGTTCATTGGCTTCTACAACCACTGGTGGGGCCTGACCCTGCCGTACATGGTGTTCACCCTGCCGTTCACCGTGTGGGTGCTGACCACCTTTGTGCGCGACCTGCCCAAAGAGCTGGAAGAAGCCGCCATCATGGACGGTTGCACGCCCTGGGGCATCATCACCAAGGTGTTTTTACCGGTGATGTGGCCCGCGCTGGTGACCACCGGCCTGCTGGCTTTCATCGCCGCCTGGAACGAGTTCATGTTCGCCCTGACCTTCGTGCTGAACAACGCCGACCGCACGGTGCCGGTGTCCATCTCGCTGATCAGCGGTGCCGACAAGTATGAAATCCCATGGGGCAAGATCATGGCTGCCTCGGTCCTGGTCACGTTGCCATTGATCGCGCTGGTGTTGATATTCCAACGCAAGATTGTGGGCGGCCTGACGGCAGGTGCCGTCAAGGGCTAAGGGCTGATCGCCAGCCCATCCTCCCCAACATTTCTTAAAAAACAGTAGGAGACCTCCATGTCTGAAATTCGATTCCGTGATGTCCACAAACGCTACGCCAGCCACCTGCCCGACACGATCCGCAAGGTCGATCTGGACATTGAAAAGGGCGAGTTCGTTGTCTTCGTCGGCCCCTCGGGCTGCGGCAAGTCCACCCTGCTGCGCATGGTCGCCGGCCTGGAAGACATCACCAGCGGCGAGTTGAGCATCAACGGCCAGCGCATGAACGAAACCCCTCCGTCGCGCCGTGGCGTGGCCATGGTGTTCCAGAGCTATGCGCTGTACCCGCACATGACCGTGTTCGACAACATGGCTTTCGGCCTGAAACAAGCCAAGACCGATGCCAACACGGTAGAACAGCGGGTCCAAAAAGCCTCCAAGATTTTGCAGCTTGACCCGCTGCTCAAGCGCCTGCCCAAGGAACTCTCCGGCGGCCAGCGCCAGCGCGTGGCCATTGGCCGCGCCATCGTGCGCGAACCCGATGTGTTTTTGTTCGACGAACCGCTGTCGAACCTGGATGCCTCGCTGCGGGTGCAAACCCGGCTGGAAATCGCCAAGCTGCACAAAGACATCGGCACCGCCAGCATGATCTACGTGACCCACGACCAGGTCGAAGCCATGACCCTGGCCGACAAGATCGTCTTGCTCAATGCCGGTGAACCCGTGCAGCGCGACGGCAGCGTGGCCCAGTGCGGCGCGCCGCTGCAGCTCTACCACCACCCGGTGAACAAGTTCGTGGCGGGCTTCATCGGCAGCCCCAAGATGAACTTCATCGCCGCCCGTCTGACCCGTGCCAACGGCAAGAGCGCCGTGGCCACGGTGGCCGACGTGGAAGTGCATGCCGAGGTGGATGCCACCCGCATCGCCGCCAATGCCGACGTGACCATCGGCGTGCGCCCCGAGCACGTGCAGATCGTGCCGCCCGGTGGCCCCAACGTGGTGACCGGCCTGGTCGCCTTCTTGGAGCAGCTCGGTGAAGCCAGCTACATCTATGTGCGCCTGACCGGCGGCGAGCTGGTCACGGTACGCGAAAGCGGCCAGTCCAGCAGCAGCGTGGGCAACCCGGTGCACCTGTACTTCCCACCCCACTGCATGCACTTGTTTGACGACAACGGCGTGGCCACCAAGCGCACCGCTCCCCAGGAAATCCTGGGCCAGCCGCTGGTGGCAGGCGTGTCGATTTCGCGGGCCGCAACGCACGCCAGTTAACTGGCGATCTTGCGCCGAAAAGGCGCGTTAAATAGGCTGCTATCGCTTATCCAGTAGGCGCTAGCAGCTCTTTTTTTTGTAGCGTATTTTTGTCGTTTCATGGACATCACAAGCCAGTTCATTTGGCTTATGCTCGGTACATCTGGGTACACGAGCAGGATGTTTGTATGGCATTTGATGGGCTACTTCCGACATGGTGAGCTTGCTTAGGCGTACGGCAATGCCTGGTCTCATGAACCGGTGGCTCTTGCCGATGGCGCGGGAGCCCGAACCCGTGCAGCAGAAGTCGGCCCGGCAGCTTGCGGCCCGCGAACGCATGTCGGCATCTACTTCGTTCATGGCCTACTTTTTACAGGCCTTGGTGCTGTATGGCCATGTGGCGGAGCCGTTACTGTGGGGCTGGCTGGCATTGGTGATGGCCAGTGAGGCGGCCAACTGTGTGCTGGCTATGCGGTTGGGACGGCATACGAATGACCCGGTACAGCGGCGGCGGTCGGTGCGCTGGTTGGCACTGGGCCTGTTTTGTGCTGGCAGTAGCTGGGGTTTGACGTCCCTGATGCCGGGGCTGCACGCGCAGACCCAGCTGTACATGTTCAATGTCCTGTTTCTGGTGGTGGTGGGGGTGATTTCGGTCCACAACCTGTGCCTGTCGTGGCCTGCTTTGATCGCCTTCAATGCGGGTTTGATGTGGCCGCTGGTCTTGGCCGGTGTTATCTACCCGATGGAGTTACCCGTGGCTTTGCTGGCCGCAGTCGCGGGCGAACTGCTGATGGTGAAAATCTATGGCCGGACTACCCGGTACCTGTTCCTGCAGAGCATGCGGGCCCACCTGGCTACCGAAACCCTGGCGGAGCAGCTCCGGCAGAAGAATGACGACCTGACCGAGGCGCTGTCGGTGATCGCGGAGATGGCCGACCTGGACCCCCTCACCCACTGCCTAAACCGCCGCGCCATGATGCGGCACCTGCAAGAGCCCGTGCGGCACCAGCGTTTTGGCACCTGTTTTGGCGTTGTCTTGCTCGACATCGACCACTTCAAACAGATCAACGACAGCCTTGGCCATGGCGTAGGCGACCAGGTGCTGGTGGCAGTGGCCGATTGCCTGCGCGGTCACCTGCGGGCGCAGGATTGCCTGGCGCGCTGGGGCGGCGAAGAATTCATCTGCCTGCTGGCCGACATGGACGGTAATACGGTGAAGGCTATGGCCGAACGTTTGCGCCGGGCCCTGGCCAACACCGCCATTCTGCCGCCCCCTGCCGAGTTGCGCGTCACCGCCTCGTTTGGCCTGGCGCTGTGCCGTCCGGGCTACCCCCTGGATGCAGTCATCGACCAAGCCGACCAAGCCATGTACCGCGCCAAACACGGCGGGCGAAACCGGGTTGAGGTTTAAATAAAAAAAGCCTATCGTGCTTATGGGATAAGCGTGAGTAGCTACTTTTTATATAGCAAACGACTTCAGACTTCCAGGTTGTCGATCAGGCGCGTGCTGCCCAGCCGGGCCGCGCCCAGCACCACCAGGGGCTCGTGTGCGGTGTCGACGGATGCGGGCGGCAGCAGGTCGCTGCGGCGGCGGGCTACCAGGTAGTCGGGGGCCCAGCCGCGTGCGCGCAGGCCGTCCATGGCCTGGGCTTCCAGGGCGGGGATGTCGGTGGCACCGGCATGCAGGGCTGCGGCCATGGCTTGCAGGGTTTTGGACAGTTGCACTGCCTCGGCCCGCTCGGTGGGGCCCAGGTAGCCGTTGCGCGACGACAGGGCCAGGCCGTCGGCATCGCGCTGGGTGGGGCCTGCCACGATGTCAATGGGCAGGGCAAACTGCTGCACCAGGCGGCGGATCACCATCAGCTGCTGGTAGTCCTTTTGCCCAAACAGGGCGGTGCGCTGGCCCTTGGCCTCGGAAAAAACGCAGCCAAACAGCTTCATCACCACGGTAGCCACGCCCACAAAGAAGCCGGGGCGGAACTGCCCCTCCAGCAGATCGGCCAGCGCCGGTGTGGGCTGGATCTTGAAGGTCTGCGGCTCGGGGTAGAGCACTTTTTCCTTGGGTGCAAACAGCACGTCGCAACCGGCATCTTGGAGTAAGGTGCAGTCGCGCTCCCAGGTGCGCGGGTAGCTGTCGAAGTCTTCGTGCGGCAAAAACTGCAGCCGGTTCACAAAGATACTGGCCACCGTGACATCCCCCAAGGGCTTGGCCTGGCGCACCAGGGCCAGGTGGCCGGCATGCAGGTTGCCCATGGTGGGCACAAAGGCCGGGTGCTGGTGGCCGCCGAGGTGGGCGCGGAGTTCTTCGAGGGTGTGGGCGATGCGCATCGGTGGGTCGCTGCGTTGTCTGCCGCAGCGTTTGTTTAGTTACCAGGCATGCTGGCTGTTGTCGGGAAAGCTGCCGTCTTTCACGGCGCGCACATACGCTTCCATCGCGCCCCGCACGCTGGACGCGTCCAGCATGAAATTGCGCACAAAGCGCGGCATCTTACCCAAGTTGATGCCGAGCATGTCGTGCATCACCAGCACCTGGCCGGCGGTGTCCTTGCCCGCGCCGATGCCGATGGTGGCGCAGTGGGGCAGGGCAGTGGTCAATTCGGCAGCCAGCGGGGCGGGCACCATCTCCAGCACCACCATGGCGGCACCGGCATCTTGCAGGGCGTGGGCGTTCTGGCGCAGGGTGCTGGCAGCGGCATCCGACTTGCCCTGCACCCGGTAGCCGCCCAGGGCATGCACGGTCTGCGGGGTCAGCCCCAGGTGGGCGCACACCGGAATGCCGCGCTCCACCAGAAAGTGCACGATCTCGGTGGTCCAGCCGCCGCCTTCGAGCTTGACCATGTGCGCCCCGGCCTGCATCAGCACGCCCGCGCTGCGGATCGCCTGTTCGCGGCTTTCCTGGTAGCTGCCAAACGGCAGGTCGGCAATCACCCAGGCGGTGGACTGGCTGCGCAGCATGCCGCGCACCACGCTTTCGGTGTGGTAACGCATGGCCTCCAGGCTGACACCCACCGTGCTGTGCAGGCCCTGGCAGACCATGCCCAGCGAGTCGCCGACCAGGATGCATTCCACCCCGGCGGCATCGGCCACGGCGGCAAAGGTCGCGTCGTACGCGGTCAGCATGGTGATTTTTTCGCCGCGCTGGTGCATTTCGGCCAGGCGCGGCAGGCTGATGGGGCGGCGCATCGCCGGGGTGCTGGTGGGGGGCAGCGTGCCGTACGGCGAGGCGTGTACGGTGGTGTTGGCGGCGGTGGTGTCGGGCGTGGCGGAGTTCATGGCAGGTCCTTGGTCGGGTCCACCGCATTCGCCGCCAGCGGGCCGACCAGGCCGAGCCGGGATTTCAGCGACTGTGGCTGGCCGGTCAGCAGCGCGGCGTAGTTGGTGGTGTTGGAGAGCACTTTTTTCACGTAGTCGCGGGTTTCGGTAAATGGCACATTCTCAGCCCAAATAGCGGCCTCCAGCACCGGCCCGTTGCGCCACACGCGCGGGCGGCCCGGCCCGGCGTTGTAGGCGGCGGCGGCCATGGGCATGGAGCCCGCAAAGTCGTCCAGCACCAGCTTCAGGTAGCCGGTGCCGATGGCGCTGTTGGTGTCGCGGTCGGTGATCTGGTCGGGGGTAAAGCCGGTCAGGCCGATCTTTTTGGCGGTCCAGCGGGCGGTGGCGGGCATCACCTGCATCAGGCCCGAGGCGCCTACGCCCGAGCGCGCGTCCATGATGAAGCGCGACTCCTGGCGGATCAGGCCGTACACGTAGGCCGGGTCCAGGTTGATGGACTGGCTGCGCTGCACCACGCTATTGCGAAACGGGGTGGGAAAGCGCTGCTCGAAGTCCATCACGCCCTTGGTACGTTCGCTGGTGTTGATGCAGCGGTCCCACACTTCGCGCTGGCAGGCCAGGTCGGCGGCGGCCAGCAGCTCGCGGTCGCCCATGCCGCCACGTTCGTGCAGGTTGGTGCTGTAGTTCCACTCGCGGTTGCCTTCGCTGCGCAGGCCCAGCTGGATGGCGGCCAGGCCGCGCTGCAGGCCGAGGTTGGCGCGGGCCGCGTCTTTTTCTTCGGGGGTGATGGGCAACGGGCGTGGCGGCACGGTGATTTTCTGGCCCAGCTCTTCCAGCGCCAGCTGCTCGTAGAAGCCGCGCACCCCGGCAATGCTTTCAAACAGGCGTTTGGGCTCTACGCGGTCCAGGTCGGACTTGACCTGGGCCTGCAGGGCGCGGGCCTTCCAGTAGACCCAGGTGGGGTCGGCCTGCGCCTCTTTGCCCATGGCGCTGACGGCGTTGGCCACCTCTTTCCAGCGGCCCACGCGCAGGGCGCTGCGCACCTTCCAGGCCAGCATCTCGTCGGTCAGGTCGCTGTCTTCGGTGACGTTGGCGTAATAACCCACCGCCGAGGGCGCCAGGCGCATCGCCGATTGCTTGCCGATCACACCCCAGACCCAGTTGCGCTCTTCGGCGTTGAGCTGGCTGCTCCACTTGCTGTCGAGCAGCGTGGCGGCGTTGTCGGGGTCGGAGGCGGCCATTTTCACCAGCGCCAGCAGCACCACTTCGCGGCGCGCGCGCGACAGGGCGGTGACCTTGCCCAGCAGGAACTTGGTCGGGCTCTCGTTGAGTTCGGCCAGCAGCGGCAGCGACTCGGGGGCGGTGATTTCCACGGCTTTGGCGGCCATGCGCGGGCGGTTCGCCTCGGTGGCCAGGCGGGCCTTGCGCCAGATGTCCAGCGGGGTCAGCTTCTTGGCCGCATACAGCAGGCTGGCCGCCTGGGTGCAGCCGTCGTCGGTTTCGCGCAGGGCGTACCAGTTTTTGCGCACCTCGTCGGCCAGGGCGGGGCTGGTGTTGGCACCTTGCTCGATCTGCTCGATCGCGATGGCGTAGCAGCGCACCTCGCGGTCGTCGGACATGCGGTAGCGGCTGTACTCGTCGGCAAAGGTGGCCCAGTCGCGGCGCTGGCCCAGCAGCAGCAGCCAGTCGTTGCGCAGCCGGTCCTCCTGGTAGGTGTGGGGGAAGCGGGCGCTGAAGGCCTGCAGGTCCAGCGCGGTCATTTCCTCCAGGCGCAGGCGCTGTTCCCAGTAGGCCGCCCAGGGCTCCAGCAGGTGGCCGCGCACCTGGGGCAGCAGGGCGGCAAGGCGTTTGCGGTCGCCCTTTTTGAAGGCTTGCGCCATGTCCAGGATGGTGGCGTCCCCGGCGGGATCGGATTTGGATTGGCTGCAGGCAGCGCCTGAGAAGACGAGGCCCAGGGCCAGCGTTAAGGATGTCAGAATGGCGGGAAATTGCATGTGGGGATTATGGACAACTCAAACAACGACAAAGCCCAGGACAAAAAAGCCCTGCGCCAGGCCCTCGTCGCGCAACGTCTGGAGCTACCCGACCGCCTGGAGCGCTCCGATTTGCTGCAGCGCGTCATGCGTATCTGGCTGGTGGGCCGGCCCGACACGGTGATCGGCGCCTACTGGCCCATCAAGGGCGAGTTCGACCCGCTGCCCGCCCTGCACCGCTGGAAGGAAGACGGCGAGCTGCTCGATGGCCCGCAGCTCAAGCGCATCGGCCTGCCGGTGGTCAACAAGCTGCACAAAACCATGACCTTCCACGCCTGGTACCCCGGCTGCCCCATGGAAGAAGACGCCTACGGCATCTTGAAACCCAAGGCCACCGAGATGGTGCAGCCCACCCTGCTGTTTGTGCCCTGCGTGGGCTACGCGGCGGGCGGCTACCGGCTGGGTTACGGCGGTGGTTTTTACGACCGCATGCTGGCCACCCTGGAGCCCAAGCCTTTTACCGTGGGCCTGGGCTTTACCCAGGGTTATCTGGATGAGTTCGAGCCCGAACCGCACGACGTGCCGCTGGATGCCATCCTGAACGACAACGGCGTGGTCTGGCCGGTGGGTTAGGCATAAAAATGGCAGCTAGCGCTTATTCCATAGGCGTGAGCAGCTATTTTTAAGATAGCAACTACACAGTTTTAGTCTAAATGGTCCAGCGTGTCCAGGTCGGGCCCGTCGCCGATGGCGGTGCGGGTGGCCTGGGCCTGTAGCAGCAGCCAGGCGCAAAAGGCCTTGATCTCGGGCCGGGCGGCGCTGCGCGGGCCGACCACCAGCCAGTAAGCCATGGGCGAGTCCAGCCGCATGTGGGGCAATATCTCTACCAAATCGCCGCTGGCCAGGCTGTCGGCAATCAGCGGCATGCGGGCCAGGGCCACGCCTTGGCCGGTGAGGGCGGCTTGGGCGATTTGGTGGGCGTAGTTGAAATGCATCCAGCGCTTGGGCTCCACCTTGTGCAGCTTGTGCATCTCGAACCAGCGCCGCCAGGTCAGCCACTCCAGGTGCTGGGTGCGGTGCGAGTCGCCCGCCTCCAGCAGGGCGAAATTTGCCAGGTCTTCGCCGCGCAGCAGCTTTTTGCCGGTTTTCAGCAGCCAGGGGCTGGCCACGGGCGTGAGTTGCTCGCCAAACAGCCGCACCGCGCCCGCAGGCACGGTGTCGGGCAGGGCGTAGCGCAGGGCCAGGTCCACGTCGGCGGTGTCCATGTCCACCAGGGTGTCGGTGGCATCGATGCGGATGTCGATGTCGGGGTACTCGGTCTGGAAGGCCTCCAGCCGGGTGATCAGCCACATCGACGCAAACGAAGCCCATGTGCTGATGGCCACGCTTTTGCGCCCGGCGCTGCGCCGGATCATGCGCACCGTGCTGTCGAGCTGCTCCAGGGTTTGGCCCACGGTGCGCATCAATTGCGCGCCCGCGCCGGTCAGCTCCACGGCCCGGGTGTGGCGCAGAAACAAGGGTACGCCCACCTCGTCTTCCAGCGCCTGGATCTGGCGGCTTACCGCGGATTGCGTCAGCGACAGCTCTTCGGAAGCCGCCCGAAAGTTCAGCAACCGCGCCACGGCGGCAAAGGCGCGCAACTGGCCGACAGCGATGGGGCGGGTGCGCAAATGGGTTTGGGTGGTCTGCATGGGGATTGATGCGGTTTGGGAATCAATAGCCTAACCCGTTTTCATTGGACCGAGTGGTCTATCGCAACGATGATTCACACCCAAGCAGTTATTTTTTAAGGAGTATTCCATGGCCCAGTTCACCACTTTCTCATCGTCTTCTCGCCTGTCCGCAGCGGCATTGACGGAATGCTGGAAGCTGGACGCGGGCCGGGCCACCACCTTGCAGCCGCGCCAGGCGGGCGTGTTCCGCGTCACCCAGGGGGCTGTGTGGGCCACGGTTAATGGCATGCAGCACGGCGAGCCCGAGCTGCCAGGCGACCGCCTGCTGAAGGTGGGCGACAGTTTGCCGCTGCAAGCCGGTCAGCGCCTGGTGGTCGAATCGTGGGACGCGGCGGCCAAAGCCCCGGTGTACTTTCGCTGGGAACCCGTGGTCGAGGTGGTCTGGGATGGCCGCCACGAGGCTTCCAGCGCCGGTGCCCAGTGGCGTGGCGGCGTGGTGCAGCCCAGCCGCGACCTGGTGCACGCCCTGCGCTCGGCGGGCGCTGCGGCCAGCCGCCTGGTGCTGGGCCTGGTGGGCCTGGGCGACTACCTGGTGGTGGGGCGTGGCCGGGCTGTGTAAACCCGTTGCTATTTAATTGAGAGCTGCCCGTGCTTATAAAATAAGCGCTGGCAGCTCTTTTTACTTAGAACTGTCGAATCTAAAGCTGGACACGGTGATACCGCCGAAGACGTTGTCTTCGTGGTACACGCAGGTGGCGGTGTCGTTCTCGGCTGCACCCATGGCCACCATCAGCGGCAGCAGGTGTTCTTCGCGCGGATGGGCGATGCGGGCGGCAGGGGCGGCCGCCCAGTCCAGCAAGCGGGCCTCGCGCTCTGCCGGGCGGGCGGCCACCACGGTGTCTTGCAGCCACTGGTCAAACGCCATGGACGGGGCCTTGCCCGGCGGGCCAAACTGGCGCAGGTTGTGGTAACTCAGGCCGCTGCCCACGATCAGCACACCCTCGTCGCGCAGCGGGGCCAGGGCCCGGCCCAGGGCGATGTGCACGGCAGGGTCCAGCCCGGTTTTTAACGACACTTGCAGCAGGGGCACATCCGCATCCGGGTACATCACCACCAGCGGCGAGAACGTGCCGTGGTCAAAGCCGCGCTCTGCATCCAGCCGCACCGGAAGCCCGGCACCGGCCAGCAGGCCCTGGATGCGTTCTGCCAACTCTGGCGCGCCGGGGGCGGGGTACACCACTTTGTAGGTGTGGGGCGGGAAGCCGCCGTAGTCGTAGAGCATGCCGGGGTGGGGGTTGGACATGACGCTGAAGGCGTTTTCTTCCCAGTGCGCCGAGACCACCAGGATCGCCTTGGGTGCCGGGTACTGGCGTGGCATGTCGGCCAGCGATGTGGCCAGGCCGCGCATGGCCTCGCGCATGCTGTCCATGTAGGGCCACGGCCCGCCGCCGTGGGAGATGAAATAGGTGGGAAGCGTGGTGGTCATGGGCGCAGCCTGTGTAGAAGCGATGCCGTATTACACCCGCTTCACCCACCGTGCGCATGCGTGGAGAGATTAGCTATATAAAAAATAGCTGCTCACGCTTATGAAATAAGCGCTAAAGGCCTATTCGGCACTAATTCCATCGGCCAGCATGTGCAAGGCCGGCAGGCTCGGGAAGAAGCTGTACAGCGTGCCCTTGGTGGTGACAAACGGGGCGAAGCCGCAGAGCTGCACGTCGGGCCCGGTGGTGGTGGGGATGTGGAACACACCGCCGTCGCCCTCGTGGTTGCCGATCATCGGGTCTTTGGTGGTGCTGGGGTTGGGTACGCCGAAGGGGTTTTTGTTGCCCCATTCGGCCAGCAGGTGTTCAAACTGGTCTTCCAGGCTGGCGCAGAAAAACAGGCCCAGCAGGCCGCGTTCGTTCTCTGTCGTGTACGGAATGCCGCGCCGGATCAGCGGGCGTTTGCGTACCGGCACCACTGCGTCTTCGCGCGGGTTCATGCGGCGGATGTGCGCGCCGTAGGGGCAGCCCAGGCCGTGCGGGTCATTTTTGAAGTCGAAGTTGTTCAGCCCGGCGCGGGTGGTGGGTTTGGGGCCCGCCACGGGCGCGGGGCTGACCACCTGGCCGTTGTCCCAGCGGCCCAGCAGCTTGGCGCGCACCGTGGCGGCGGGTAGTGGCTGGCTGTTCACAAAGGTATTAAAACGCTCCACGTCCTGGGCCATTTTGCGCAGGGCCGAGAAGCTGCCATTGGCAAAAAACTGCCGTACCGATGCGGGCTCGGACGCGTTGAGCCAGGCGTTGTAGCCCTCGGCGTTGCGGTGGCCCAGCAAGAACTCGCCAGCGGCGTGCAGCTTGGGGGGCACGGCCAGGGGGACTTCGGGGTGCTTGACGGTGTGCAGGCCGTCGATCAAGGGGTTGGTCAGGCCGTCCAGGTGGCCAAAGTGTTCGCGGCGCTGTTTCTTGTTGGTGCCCAGGTGGGCTCCGTCGAAGGGCGTGGCCCAGCCCTGCGGGGCAAAGGCAGCGCCCGCCATCGCCTGCAGTGTCTGGCTGCAAGTGTCCAGGGTGGCGGTGTCGTCGGCGTGCAGGGTCAAAAACACATGGGCACTGCGGTGGCGGAAGGGTTCCTCCCAGAGCGCGGCGGAGCTGGGGCCGGTGTCGGCCAGGCGGTGCGCGGCGCGCAGGGGCGGGCCTTCGGCAAACGCGGGGGCTTGCTCGGCCGCCAGGCGCAGGTACCGTGTGGGCAGCTCCAGGGCTTGCAGGCCCGCGTAGGTGAAGCCTAGGCCTGCGGGGCAGCGCTGCTGGGCGTGCAAGGCCTTGGCCTGTTGGCGGGCCTCATGGGCATCGACCACCCAGCCCTGGGCCAGCAGGGTGCGCAAGAACTGCCGGGCGGCGGCGGGCTGCTCGATATGGAGCAAAAAGTAGCGGCTGCGGTCGGTGTCGAAGCCGTTGGCCACCAGGTTCTGGATGTGGGGGCGCAGTGTCATGGGATGGACCGGGGTGGGGGAATCGTTTTGTCCACCGTGCGCAGCGGGTGCGCGCTGTAGAAGTAGCCGCCCACCGGGGCCTGGTTAAAGCGGCGGATGGTATCCACAAACTCCTTGGGGAACTCGGCCACCGGGCGGGGCGAGGCGTGCTGGATGTGCTCCAGCAGCTGGTCGAACAGCGGGCCGATCTGCACCGCAAAGTGTTCGATGTAGGCATCGAAGTCGCCGTCGAACACGGTGTGCAGGGCCAGTTCGCTGTCGTTGTTTTGCAGGTTGAACCAGGCAAAGTGCACGTGGCGCGACTGGTCCAGCCGCCGCTGGATGCGCGGCGCGCCATAGGCGATGATTTTTTTCACCATCTCGGCATGCAGCGAGAGCGGGGTTTTGATGGGCATCACCACGTTGAGCGACTGCTGGATGAGGGCCTTGTCGACCGTGTACTGCAGGGGAAAGCTGTCGCAGGTGAAGCCCCAGCGCTGAACCAGCGGTTGGGGGTCGCCGGTGCGCGGGTCCAGCACCCGGTCCAGGCCGGGCAGGCGCAGCACCTGCTGCACCACGTGGGTGACCAGGGGCAGGGCGATGTGTTTGCCCAGGCACTGGTGCAGGTAGCGGGTGGCGGGGGTGCTGTCGGGTGGGCCGCCAAAGATCAGCGGGTCGTCGCCGGTGGTGCCGGGGCGGAAGCGGTGCAGCGGCCCGTGGGGGCCCTGGCGGGTGGCCGCGCCGACGGCCAGAATGACGATGTCACCCGCCTTGATCTGCATGCCTAACTGGTCGCCAAACGGGTTGTCGCACAGCACTTTGCGCGGCAAAAACGGCGCGGGGGGCTGCAGGCGCAGGGCTTCCATGAGCATGTTTTGCAGCGTGGCGCTGTCGGGCGCCTTTTGGGCTTCGTCCAGCAGCCCGAGCTCAAAAAACTGGCCAATGGTTATCGACACGCTGGCCTGCACGTTGCCGACGATGCCTGCGATGGAGCCCACCACGATGGCGGCCAGCTCGGTGCCAGAAAAACCGCCAGGGTTCTCGGCCAGGCCTTTCAGCACCGGCTTGAAGCTGGCGAGTGCGGGGTGGAAAGCTTGCAGCTCTTCCAGTTCATCGGCGATGGTTTCGGCCTCGTCTACCTCGACGCGGCTTATCGGGTTCTGGTACAGGTCGATGAGCTGGGCTACCCGGACCAGCAGTGCGCCCATGCCGGTGGATGCCTCCAGCAGGGTGCCGGGCGAGGTGACGAAATGCCGCGCAAACATCTGGTAGCCCATGCCCGCGTAGGCCAGGCGCGTGGTGCGCTCCAGCAGGGCGATGTCGGCCTGGGCAAAACCAAACATGAAGCCCACAAAGCGCAGGGCCGCTTGTTCGGCCAGCAGGGCCAGGTCGAAGTGGCGCAGTTTGAGCGGCAGGATCGAGGCCGCCTGCCAGGCCACGCCGGACAGCACGGCGATGGTGGACGGGTCGAACCTAAAAGCATTCCAGGCCAGGCTGCGCTGCTGCAGGTGTTCGTCCTTTTGTGGGTCGGACTGTTTGTCCAGCCCCAGCATGAAGGTGCCGCTTCCCAGCGCCAGGTAGGGTGCGTTGCTGAAGCAGGTGGTGTCGGTCAGCGCCTGTTCGATGTGCGCGCGCTGGGTCAACAGGTGCACAGTCTGGTGGTATTGGGAGTTGCCGTCGTCGGTGGCGCGGAACTTGGTGTCGGCGCGGCTGGTGAAGCTCAGTACCTGGGGCTGGGCCAGCAGCTCCTGGTAGAGCTGGCTGCGCTGGGCGTTGTCGCTCAGGATGCTGAAGAGCCGGTGGTTGTGGCGGTAGTCCTGGGGGCCCGGGGTCAGGCTGGCGAGGTGCGGGGCAGTCATGGTGGCTCCATCGGGTGGGCCAGCATTTCCCTGTGGGGTCAGGCCGGTGTCGGCAGGCTGCTGGCGTGCGTTAGGGGCTGCAGCAAAGCGCTGGCAACCTGCACGTCGCGAGTGTAGAAACCTTCTGTTACGCCGTCATACTCTATTTTGAGGATACGGTGGGCCTCGGTATGGCGGCCCTGGGCCATCCACAGACGGGCCAGGCTGGTGGCACTGCGCAGGGCGGCAGCCGTGTGCCGATGGTGGTGGGCAAACTCCAGCGAGCCTTGCAGCCATTCCTGGGCTTCTTCTTGCCGGTCTACGCCGTGCAGGCGGGCGGACTGCAGTATCAACTCGCCGGTGAGGCGGCGCACCTCGGCCTCGTGGTAGTGCTCGCGGGTATGGCAGACCAGCTCAAAGGCTTCGGCCAGCAAAGCCAGGCCTTCATCGGGCCGCCCGGCCAGAGCCAGGCCTTCGGCCTGCATCGCCAGGTACAGCGGGCGGGTGACGATGGCCCCGGTGGCGATCCACTGGTTGTAGGCGTGCCGCATCTCGGCCACCCCGGCCTCGGGGTCGCCCAGTTCGGCCACCAGGCGACCATGCAGCAGCTGGGCGTACGACAGCCACATGGCAAAGCCGCCCTCGGTGCAGATGTCGCGTGAGCGCTTGGCACAGCGCAGTGCCTCGGCGTGTTCGCCCCGGAACAGGTGTACCGAGGCGCAAAACGCATAGGCCTCGGCCATGCTGAATTTGTGGTCGAGTTGCTCGGCCATGGCCACCACCTTGCGCGCGCGCTCCAGGGCCTGGTCGGCTAGGCCAATCTCCCACAGCGCCCAGGCCGAATAGCACAGGCACATCACGCCCGGGTCTTGCACCACGCGGGGAGGGTGCTGCAACTGGTTGTACAGCGCCAAACAGGCATCCAGGTGGGCCACGGTTTCGATAAATTCCCCCTGGTGGAACAGGATGTTGCCCACCGCCCACTGCAGCTGGATCTTGCGCACCGGGTCGGCCGAGTCGGCCAGTACGGCGGCGGCCTGGCGGGCAATGACGTGGGCGCGGACAAAGTCGGCGCGCATGAAGTGGTAACCCTCCAGCCCGAGCAGAGTCTTCATTTGTGCAGCCTCGTCGCCTGCACGCTGGCAGAGTTCGGCGGCACGTTCGTAGGCGTGGCCTACCGGGTCGGCACCGTAGCCCTGGGTGGTGATGAGCTGCCCGGCCAGCATCAGTTGCAGGCGCAGTTCGGTGCGGTCGCGCTCCGACACCGGGGGCAGCCGCGCCAGCAGGGCCAGGCCGCTGCGCAGGTGGTTGATGGCCTCGACGTGGGCCCAGCGGCTGGCGGCACGGCGCGCGGCGCGCTCCCAGTATTCCAACGCCTGGGCATCGTTGCCCGACTGGGCAAAGTGGGTCGCCAGCAGTTCGGGCTGGCTTTGCGCCACATCGGGGAACTGCTCGCGCACCACATTGGCGATGGTGCGGTGCAGGCGCTTGCGGTCGCGCTCCCACAGCGATTCGTAGGCCGCGTCGCGCACCAGTGCGTGCTTGAAGAAATAGCGCGGGGTGGCGGTATCGCCTTTTTCCACCACCAGCCCCGAGCGCACCAGCGCTTCCAACTGGGCGTTGAGGTGGTTCAGGCCGATGGGCGAGGTTTCGTGCGACAGCACGGCCTGCAGCAGCGGCAGAGAGAATTCGCGCCCCATGGTGGCCCCCACCTGGGCCACCTGTTTGGCGCTGGCCAGGCGGTCCAGCCGGGCCATCAGCAGGTCCTGGATGGTGGTTGGCACGGTGAAGCGCGCGGCCAGCGTGGCATCCAGGCTGTCGGGTTGCACGCCCAGGTCCATCAGCATGCGGGCCGATTCCTCGATGAACAGTGGCACGCCGTCGGCCTTGTCGGCCAGCAGCTGGACCATGTCGCCGGGTACGGCGTTGGGGCCGCAGGCACTCAGGATCATGGCCCGTGTGCTTGCTGCCGACAGGCCTTTGAGCGCCACTTCGAACACGGCAAAGCCGGGGTCGTGCGGCGGCGGCAGTTCGGAGCGCAGGGTCAGCACCACCAGCAGCGGGGCCTGGGCGCCCTCGGTGATCAGGCGGTGCACACATTCGCGGGTGGACGGGTCGATCCACTGCAGGTCTTCCACCACCAGGCACACCGGGCCGCTGCGGGCCTCAAACATCAGCCAGGCCACCAGCACATCCAGCGTGCGTTGGCGCTGTTTTTCTGCCGACAGCGGCAGGGGCGGCAAATGGCCTTCGGTAGGCACCGACAGCAGCGTGGCCACCAGGGCCAGGTCGCTCTCGGGCAGTGCGGGTGGCATGCGGGCCCGGATGCGGGCCAGCTTGGCATCGGTGCTGTCGTCTTCAAACAGGCGCAGGCGGCGGCGCAGCAGATAGATCAGCGGGTGGAAGGCGCTGTGTGCGTGCTCTGGCGTACAGCGGCATTCGATGGTGCGGTGGCCGCGCGCGCCCAGGGCACGGCGGAATTCGCTGGTCAGGCGCGACTTGCCCATGCCCGCCTCGCCCGACACCAGCACCGTGCGCAAGCCGCTGGTTTGTACCGCCGACCAGTGCGTTTCCATCTCTTGCAGCTCGCTGTCGCGGCCCACAAACGGGGTGCGCTGGGGGCTGGCATCGGCCAGGGGGCGGGTATGGTCGCGCACCTCGCCCAGCACCTGGTAGGCACTGGTGGCCAGCGGAAAACCCTTGAGCTGGGGCAGGTCGGTGAGCCGCTCGAAGATGAACTTGTTTTTGACGATTTGCCGGGTGGAATCGCTGGCCACCAGGGTGCCGGGGCGGGCAATCGACTGCAGCCGAGCTGCCAGGTGCAGCGACACGCCAATCGGCTGGCCCGCCTTGACCACCACATGCCCGGTGACCACGCCTATGCGCACCTGCACACCTAGCTGGCCCACCGCCTGCAGAATTTCCAGCCCGGCCCGCAGCGCCCGGGCCACCGAGTCCTCGTAGGCCAGGGGCACGCCGAAGTAGCACATGATGCCGTCATCACCTTGCGGGTCGTCGGACACGCCGCCCCAGCGCGCCACGATGCCCGCGCAGGCGGCGTGGTAACTGTCAAGCACGTCGCTGTAGCGCTCGGCACCCCAGGTGCCCAGCAAGCGGGTGGAGTCCACCAGGTCGCAGGACATGGCGGTCACCTGGCGCAGGTTGTCGTCCAGCCCGGGCCGGTCGGCGCTGGGCCGCAGCACCAGCGCCGCGTCGCCGTACAGTGCCGCCGCCCAGGGCGGTGCACCGGTACCGGTGTAGGCGGTTTGGCGAATGCCCTCGCCTCGGGCTTGGCGCACGGCTTCGCCCAGCGGCAAGCCCTGGGCCAGACCCCGGTACAGCTGGGACATGCAATCCAGACGGCCCGGCGCACCACAGCGGCCACCGTCTACCAGTACGGGCGCTCCCCGGCGGCAGGCCAGGTGCAGCCAGGGGGTGGGAGCTGGTGCCAGGGTGGCATGGTCGAACACCAGCAACTGGGTGGTTCTGGACTGGCGGGCGATGTCGGTCCAGCCAAGCATGGCACCGGGGACGGCATCGCCAGCCAGCGGGTCGGATGCCATCGGACCGATGCAGTGCACCACGTCGTGGTCGTCGGCCAGGCGCAGCAGGGTGGTCCGGTCCAGCGCATGCGCCTGGTCCAGCGCTATGCGCGTCAGCGCCAGGCCGTCGGTGGGCTGGATGCGGCTGGCCAGCTCGGCACCAAAGGCGCTGTGCGCTGGATCGCTACCCAGGCCCTGCAGCAGCAGCACGCGCAGGGTTTCGCGGTGCCCTGCGATGCGCACGCTGGGTGGCACCACGGCATCGGACAGGATGCGCCGGGTGGTCTGGAATTTTTCACCGAGGTAGTGGTGGCCGTCGAAGGCCATTTCCCAGGGGATGTCGAGCAGGTTGTCACCCAGTTGCAGGCACAGGTCGCGCGGCAGGCTGCTTCGCAGGAACTGGTGGATTTTTTCAGGGAACAGCCGGGTGGTGAGTCGGGCGCCCAGCTCCATGGGGCTGTCCAGGGGCGGGGACAGCAGGGTTTGCAGGCAGCCGCCAGGCAGCGCCAGGCGGTCGATGTGGCCGATGGAACGACCGTCGCTCAGGGCCATGGACAGCACGGCATCTTCCAGCAGGACCGTCAGGGTCAGTGCGGGGAGGTCGGGGGTGTGCACAAGCGGGTCCATGCGACTGGGTGGCTGTTTCAGGAGGACGCGGGCAGGCGCATCACCACATCGGACACCGGGTAGGCCACGCAGGGCAGGATGTAGCCCTCGGCTTTTTCTTCGGCGCTCAGGCCGGGCCAGGCGATGCGGTAGGCCACTTGGCCGCTGACCAGCAGGCAGATACAGGTGCGGCAGGTGCCATTGCGGCAGGAGCTGGCCAGCAGCCGACCCGCGTGCTCGGCCGACACCAGCAGGGGCAGGTCAGGCGGCGCATCAAAGTGCGCATCTTCGGGTGCGATCTGGGCTGCGTAACAGACGGTTTCGTATCGCATAGGTAGGACTGAGTTTAGTCTGCGGCCCATGGGGTGCCAAGGCCATGGCGTTTTGCGGCGACAATCCCCGTCCCCCCGAACTTTCATGGACTCGGGTGCAGAGCACCCCGAGCCATGGCAGTTGTTTCACGTTCATATTTTCGTGCCCAGGCCTTACTTTTCCATGACCAGTTCTATTTCCGTCGATGTCCGCCCCGCTGTGTTGAAAGAGGCGCAGGCGATTGCCGATCTGCACGTCAGCGCCACCGCGTCCGCCTACCGGGGCCTGGTGCCCGATGAGCACCTCAACCTCATGCCTGCCGCCAAACGCCTGGGCATGTGGCGCGATGCCATCGAATACGGCGACCCGCAGGTGCAGGTGGCGCTGGATGGCAGCAAGATCGTCGGGTTTGTCGGCTTTGACCGCTCGCGCGACAAAGGCACCAAGAACACCGTGGGCGAAATCTGGTCGATCTACGTGGCCGAGAGCCACTGGGACAAAGGCGTGGGCCTGGCCCTGTGGGATGCCGCCCGCGAAGCGCTGGTAGAAGAGGGCTGCACCACCGTTACCGTGTGGATCCCCCTGCGCAACGAGCGCGCCCTGCGCTTTTTCGACCTGGCCGGTTTCAAGCGCGAACTCAACACCGCCAAGACCGTGCCCATGGGTGACATCAAGATCGAAGAAATCCGCCTGAAACGCGCGCTGGATTGATTCGCTATATTTTTAGTAGCTGCTCACGCTTATTCCGTAAGCGCTAGCGGCCTAAAAGGCTATAAGCGCCCTACCACCTGGCGGGCAGCGGCTGCACCAGCACGATCTGGCGCTTGTCTATCTGCACGTAGCCGCCGTTTTCCAGGTCTTTCAAAATCCGGCTGACCATTTCGCGGCTGCAGCCGGTGCGGCTGGCGATTTCCTGGTGGGTGATGCGTTCGGTGATGCGCAGGGTGCCGTCGGGCTGGGGTGTGGCCAGGTTCTGCAGGCACTGGCTCAGGCGACCATACACGTCCACAAAAGCCAGGTTGCGGGCGCTGTTGGTGGCCATGCGGGCGCGGCGGATCACTTTGGCCAGCAGGTCCAGCGCAAATTCGGGGTGGCGGCCAATGAAGCTCAGCAAGGTGGTGCGCGTCAGCAGCGTGCAGACGGTGGATTCCAGCGTCACCACGTTGGCCGAGCGGGGCCCGCCGTCTAGCGCCATTTCGCCAAAATAGTCGCCTGGGCCGATCACGCCAAAGGTGATTTCCTTGTCAAAGTCGTCGGTGCAGTACACCTTGACCCGGCCCTCCACCACCACAAACAGCGTGTCGCCAGGATCAGATTCGTGGATCAGCACCGTTCCCTTGCGGTATCGCCGGGTGTCGCCCAAAAGCACCAGCTCGCGCAGCAGCAGGGGCTGGACTGGATCGTTGCAGAAATCGTGGGCGAGGGTGTTAAGTGGGGACTGCATGGCATAGAAAGGCGCACGTCGCGCGCCCGCAGTCTATGCCATTCCCCCCACAATCTTTACATTTCCGGCAGATCTGCCGGGGATTTAATGCTGTACAGCAGCCATATGCCGGGCCATGGGCGGCAGGATGGACACGGTCTCCACCAGTTGGCGGATGGTGTCGCAGCGGGTTTTGATGCGGATACTGCGCAACTGGCTGCGCACGGTGGAGATTTGCACCCCGTGGTGGGTGGCAATTTCGGTGGGCCGCATGCCGCTGCACACCGAGGCCAGCACATTGCTTTCGGCGCTGGTCAGGCCGCGCTCACGGGCAAACAGCGCCATGGTCGAGCTGTCGCACAGCTGCTGCTTGGCAAACACCAGCAGGGCGTATGGGGCCGCGCCGGGGGCGTTCAGCGGCACCAGGGCCACGCTGGTAGTGCAGTCTTCTCCGCCCAGACTGATCAGTGCCCGCACCCCGGTCTGGGCGCGCACCAGGGCATGGTCGAGTTGCGGGGTATCGGTGCGCAGCAGGGTGTTGAGCCGCCCATCCACCACACACAGGCCGCTGCGCAGGCTACCGGGCCCGTTGAGCCCGTCGTGCGCCAGGCGGTTGGCAAAACGGATCTGGCGGGTGGCCATGTGCACCAGCGCCAGGCCGTAGTCCATTTGCTCCAGCACGCATTGCATGAGGATCAAGGTGTCGGACGGCTCGGGTTCGTCGATGTAGTTGATGGTATCAATGGCGAATGAAGATGGGGCGGTATTCAGCATGGCGATGTCCCAAGGGTGCCTGCTGGTCCTGCGATATGCAGGCTGAAACGAGTAGATACACAACAGAAAAAATTTGCAGCGAGGCTGTGCCAAGCATAGACATTTGGATTGATTTTGGGCTGGTATTCCGACCACTGGGATTTGTGACGTATGCACCAAAAATGGGGTGGCGGCTGTGGTAGTTATCCCCCTTTTTGATGAAGCATGCCGCACGGAATCCTTTGGGAAAGGGTAAGCAGCAGGGGCGTTGGGTCGGGTTGGCAACCCACCGGCACGCGGGGCTTGGCGTGTGCGCTTAACGCTGGGCTGACAGCTCGCGCAGCGACTGCTCGTACCCAGCCAGCCAGCGCACTGCCGCCTCGCGTTGTTTGGGTGTGGTGGTGTTGTGCACGGTCGCGATGGCCTGGCAGTCCTGCAGGGTCTTGGCTTGGGCGTAGGCGTGGTAGCCGGGTTGGGGCGAGTGCATGGAACGGTCCAGCAGACTTCGTACCGCGTTGCGGGCGTCGGTGGCGGTCACGGTGTCGCGCTGTAACTGGCGCAAGGTCTGCAGGGTGTCTGCCTGGCGGCGCAGGCGTTCGGCTTGCACCAGCTGCGGGTCGAAGCGGGACTGCTCCACTTGCTGGCGGATCAGCGCTTTTTGCAGCGCGTCCATGCGGCCATAGACCATCTCGGCCCGGTCCAGGGCCTTGTCAAAGCGCTTTTGGTGCACCTGTGCGGGGGTAAGGTCCAGCCAGTCGTTGCGGTATTCGGCATTGGTCTTGGCGTACTTGCGCTCCAGATAGCTGATTTGTGCCGGGGTCAAGGTCTGCACCAGGTTGGTAGCTGCCGGTTCGGCACCTGCCAGCAGGGCATCGACATAGCCGCGCAGGGTGGTACCCACGGCGCAGACCTGCTCGGCATCCATATCGTGGACTACCAGGGCCTGGGCCTGGCGCAGGGTTTGGGCGTAGTCGGGCAGGTCGTGCTGGCGGTTGCGCAACTGCAGTTGGCGCAGGTCTTCGCGGACCTGCTGCGACTGGGCGGATGTGAAGTCGATATGCCCGTCCAGCCACCAGGCGGCCAGGTCCACGCCGTTGTTGTAACCAAGCTTGATGCCGGTGCAGGCCTGAAGTGCGCCCACCAGCAGCAACAGTCCCATAATTCGGGTCCATTTAACTAAAAAGTTGCAAGCTATGGCAGAAGTCGATGTAGTCATCATGGCGGCGGGTAAAGGCACCCGCATGAAAAGCAAGTTGCCCAAAGTGTTGCACACGCTGGCCGGGCGCGCATTGTTGGCCCATGTGGTTGACACGGCCAGTAGCCTGCTGCCCCGCCATGTGGTGGTGATTACCGGGCACGGCGCTACAGAAGTAGAAGCGGCTCTTCCAGGCTACATATGCGATGGGGCGGAATTTTCTGTAAATTTTGCGCGACAGGAACCGCAACTGGGTACCGGCCATGCGGTGCAACAAGCGCTGCCCTTTCTGGCGGATGACGGCGTGGTGCTGGTGCTGTCGGGGGATGTGCCGCTGACCCAGGTGGACACTTTGCGCCAACTGGTGGCGGCCAGTGGCGGCGACAAGTTGGCCCTGTTGACGCTGGATTTGCCCAACCCTACCGGCTATGGCCGCATCGAGCGCAGCGGCGACACAGTGCAGGCCATCGTTGAGCACAAGGATGCTACCGAGACCCAGCGCGCCATCCGTGAAATCTACAGCGGCATCATGGCCGCGCCTGCCGCCCACCTGCGTACCTGGCTGGCCCGGCTGGACAACCGCAACGCCCAGGCAGAGTACTACCTGACCGACATCGTCAAGATGGCTGTGGCCGACGGTGTGCCGGTGGTGGCCCACAAAATCAGCGACGAGGTGCAGGTGGCCGGTGTCAATAGCCCCGTGCAACTCGCCGAGCTCGAGCGCGCCTACCAGCGCCAGCAGGCCGTGGCCCTGATGGAGCAGGGCGTGCGCCTGGCCGATCCGGCGCGGCTGGACCTGCGCGGCAGCCTGGTCTGCGGGCAGGACGTGTCGATTGACGTGAACTGCGTGTTTGAAGGCACGGTGACGCTGGGCGAAGGCGTAAAGATTGGTGCCAACTGTGTCATCGCCAACGCCACCATCGCGGCCGGGGTGGTGGTCCACCCCTTCACCCACATCGACGGCGAGCAGGCCGGCGTTACCGTAGGCGCAGATGCCCGCATCGGCCCATTCGCCCGCCTGCGGCCCGGCGCGGTGCTGGGCTCTGAGGTGCACATCGGCAACTTTGTCGAAGTCAAAAATTCCACCCTGGGCCCGGGTGCCAAGGCCAACCACCTGGCCTACCTGGGAGACGCCACGGTGGGCGCGCGCGTCAACTTTGGCGCGGGCAGCATCACCGCCAACTACGACGGGGCCAACAAGCACCGTACCGTGATCGGCGACGACGTGCACGTGGGCAGCAACTGCGTGCTGGTGGCCCCCATCACCCTGGGCGCGGGCGGCACGGTAGGTGGTGGCTCCACGCTGACCAAGGACGCCCCCGAGGGCGTGCTCAGCGTGGCCCGTGGCCGCCAGGTGGCCATCCCCGGCTGGAAGCGCGCCGCCAAAAAGGCCCAGTCTTGACCGATCTGGAGACCCGCCTGCAGCAGAGCGAGGCCCGTAATGCCGAATTGCAGGCTGAGCTGGAGCGTTTTGTGCGCAGCGTCTCCCACGACCTGCGCGCTCCGCTGCGCCACATCACCGCCTACGCCCCGCTGGTGCGCGAGATGTTGGCCGAGGGCGAAGACCCCGGCCCCTGCCTAGATACTTTGGAGCAATCGGCCCGCAATATGGCCCGCATGGTGGACGCGTTGCTGGAGCTGTCCCACCTGGCGCGTATCCCCTTGCAGACCACTGCCGTATCCATGGGGGCTGTGGTGGCCGAGGCGCAGCGGGCGCTGGCGGCCGACACCGCAGGGCGCAGCATTGAATGGCAAATGCCCGCCGACTGGCCCACGGTGCAAGGCGATGCGGCGCTGTTGCGCCAGGTGTGGGAACACCTGCTGTCCAACGCCCTCAAATTCACCCGGCCCCGGCCCCAGGCGCAGATCGCCCTGGGCTGGGAGCAGCAACCAGACGGCATAACGTTCTGGGTGCGTGACAACGGTGTGGGCTTCAACCCGGCTGCCAGTGCCAGCATGTTCGACCTGTTCCAGCGGCTGCATGCGGCGTCGGTTTTCGCCGGTGCGGGCATCGGCCTGGCCCTGGCCCGCCAGATCGTGCAGCGCCACGGCGGCAACATCAGCGCGCAGGGAACGGTGGACGGTGGCTGCACCTTGCTGTTTACCTTGCCGACACCTGGGCTGGTGATAATGGACAACATGGCCCGGTAGGGCCGCTTTCAACCACGGGATATGACCATGAAAAACAAACTCTTTGCCATTGCGCTGCTGTCCGTCGCAGCCCTGGCGCACGCCGAAACCAGCCCGGCCAAAAAAGAACTGCTCAACAAGATTGCGCAGCTGCAACAGCCCAATCTGGACCTGACCGCCCGCCAGTGGGCCGAGCAATCGCTGGCTCCGCTGGTACAGCAAGTCGGGGCGGCCATCCAGTTCCGGGTGGCCCCTGAAAACCGCGAAGCCCTGGGCAAGGACATCCAGGCCGAGATCAAAAAATACCTGGACGAAGTGGGCCCCGTGCTGCGCGAACGCGCCAACAAGGCTGCGCCGAGTACGGTGGGCGCACTGCTGGATGCCAAGTTCAGCGAAGACGAATTGCGCCAGCTCATCACCGTGATGGAGTCGCCGGTGCTGCGCAAATACTCGCAGCTCAATGGCGAGATGCAAAAAGCGCTGACCGAGAAGGTCATGACCGACTCCAAGGCCCAGCTCGAACCCAAGTTCAAGGCCCTGGGGCAGGCGGTGGAAAAGCGCCTGAATACCGCCATCTTGGCATCCGCCCCTGCCAAGCCGGCCAGTAAATAAGCCGTTTTATAAGAAAAATTGCTGCTAGCCCAATATATATGGGCGTGAGCAGCTATCATTTTTAAGCGGTGGCCGACTCCATCGCCACCGAGCCTGCATACGCCAGCCCCGCCGCCACGCTGCCAAAGCGGTCACCCGCCACCATGCGGACCTGCGGAAACAGGGCTTGCATAGCGGTCTGCAACGGCGCCAGGGCCGACGAGCCGCCGGTCAGGTACACCGCATCGGGCTGCGCCACCCCGGCCAGATCCACGCATTCCTGCGCGCACTGCACCACCCGGCCCAGTTGGGCCTGTAGCGCCTGGGCCAGGCCTGCGGGCGTGAGCTGTGCGCTCAGGTCGCGGGCGATGCAGTCCAGGTCGATGGTGGCGGCAGCGCCCGACAGCGAGCAGGCGATCTTGGCGCTCTCCACATTGGCCAGAATATGGTGGCCCACCCGCTCCTGCAGCACATGCAGCAGGCGCTGGTGCAGGGCGCGGTCGGCGTAGGCATCGCGCAGGTCCGCCGCGTGCGCCAGACTCTTGCGCGAATACGACTGGTGGATCAAATGCCAGGTGCTCAAGTCAAAAAACACGCTCGACGGCACTTCGCGCCCACTGGGCCCCACATGGCCCAAGCCCAGCAGCGGCATGGCGTGGCGCAGGTTCAGTAGCTGGTCGAAGTCGGTTCCGCCAATGTGCACGCCGGTAGTGGCCAGAATGTCGCCGCTGCGGTCACCCAGGGCCTGCCGGCCGGGGCCGACACGCACCACGGTGAAGTCGGAGGTGCCGCCGCCAATGTCTACCACCAGCACGGTGGTGTCGGTGGTCACACGGCGCTCGAAGTCGAAGGCAGCGGCAATCGGTTCCAGCTGGAACTGCACCTCGTCAAAGCCCGCCGCGCGGGCCGCGTGCTCCAGCGTGGCCTGGGCCAGTGCGTCGCGCTCGGGGTTGTCGTCCACAAAATGCACCGGGCGGCCCAGCATGGCGTGCTGCACTGGGTGGCCCAGGTGGGCTTCTGAGCGTTTTTTCAGTTCTTTGAAGAACATGCCCAGGATGTCGGTGAAGCTGACCAACTGGCCGTTGACCACGGTTTTTTCGTCCATCAGGCCGCTGCCCAGCAGGCTTTTGATAGAGCGCATCAGCCGCCCCTCGTTGCCCGCCAGGTAGGCCTGCATGGCCGCGCTGCCGTAGCTGGTGTGCTGGTCCTCGTGGGAGAAGAACAGGGCCGTAGGCAGTGTGGGCTTGCCCGCGTCCAGCGCAATCGTGTCCAGGCTGCCGTCGGCGCGCACCAGCGCGGCCACGGTGTTCGAGGTGCCGAAGTCAATACCGAGCATCATCCCTGGTTCGCCCCCAACACCGATTGCAAAAACGCGCTGATGTCGACCACCTCCTGCGGATGCACGCTATGCGGCATGGGGTACGCGTGCCATTGCACCGGGTGGCCCAGCGCCAGCAAAGCCTGGCGGGAGGCTTCTGCGCGGGCCAGTGGCACCACCGGGTCGGCCGTGCCGTGGGCCATGTAGATCGGGGTGCTGAAGTTGGCCGGATGCCGCTCGGTAGCCAGGGTGTTGGCCAGGGGCAAATAGCCCGACAAGGCCATGATGCCTGCCAGCCGCGCGCTGTGGCGCAGCCCGGTGTGCAGAGCCATGGCACAGCCTTGCGAAAAACCTGCCAGCACGATGTGTTCGGGCGCAATACCCCGTGCGACTTCATGGGCGATCAGTGCTTCGATGGCGCGGGCCGAGGCGTGGATGCCTGCCGGGTCCTCCTGGCGCACCAGGTCGGCGTTCTTGATGTCGTACCAGGCGGGCATCACATAGCCGTTGTTGATGCTCACCGGCATGGTCGGCGCGTGGGGAAAGACAAACCGAATGGGCGCGCAGCCGCCCAGGTCCAACTCGGGCACGATGGCGGCGAAGTCGTCGCCGCTGGCCCCCAGGCCGTGCAGCCAGATGACGGCAGCGGTAGGGTGGGGCGCGCTTTCGATTTCGATACGTTGCAAAAGCGGGGTGGTGGGGGTCGTCATGGTGGTCGAGTCTAGGGTTTACCCTGAAATTGCGGGCTTGGGAGGAACGTGATTCTAAGGAGGTCGCGCCAACCCGGGCAAAATCGCCCGCATGTTGCCATTTCAGAGCTACTTTTTCCTATCATTTTCCCTGGGTTTATGCAGTGGAGCCTGGGCCGCACCCGAGGCCCCATCCAGCAAAGACATGCAGATCGTGCAGCGCATCGACAACGTGCTGGTGGGCGTGGACGCGGTGTCGCTGGAGATCATCAGCCGCCGCCATGTGGCGGGCAGCTACTTTTTGATCAATCTGCGCCAACCCAGCCCGGTGGCGGGCACGGCCGAGTTTGTGGCCGACTGCCAAGACCCGCTGCGCCTGGCCACGCTGGCATCGAGCCTGCCCTCGGGGGCGCTGAAGGCTGAGGCTCCGGTGTTGCAGCGCCGCGCCACCGCGTTAGACATCGACAGCCTTACGTTCAAGCCGGTGCATATGCTGGACGGCAGTTGGATGGTGGCCGAGTTTGCCTGCCGCAGCACCAGCCAGCCGGGGCGCGCCCGCCAGATTGCACAGGAGCTGCTGGAAAAAGGTGGCCCGCCCGACCAGCGCAGCCTGTGGTGCGACCTGCAGGCCGACGGCAGCACGCAAACGCGGCGCGGTGCCGAGGTACGTTATAGCGTCAGCGACGATGCGGTGGCGGTACAGACGCAGTGGCTGAGTTCGGGTTTTGTGAGCGATGCCGAGGTGGTTTTTGGCAGCGGAGCCCAGTGGATTGTGGACCGCCAGGCCAGCCGTGCGCGGCTGGTGGGGGCGGGTGGGACGCTGCTGTTTAGCGGGGCGTGCAGCAGCGTGCCGCCCCGTCCGTAAGCGTCAAACGGCTTTGGCTTTGCGACGGCGGGCCACCAGGCCCATGCCGCCCAGGGCACCCAGCACCAGCGCCAGGCTGCCGGGTTCGGGTACTTTGTTCAGCACCAGGTAGTCTTGGTACGACGCGTTTTCATAAGCGCTGACCTGGTACCAGTTGTTGGCGGCGGCCAGGCCATTGAGCCAGCCCTGGGCCAGGGCGACGGTGCCGGTGGCGGCAGCGGTGATTTTGAAGTTGCCCGAGGACAGGTTCAGGTTCAGGCTGGATGCGGTACGGGCGGTTTCGTTGACGATCTCCCACACTGCGATCTGCAAGGCGGCAGTTTCCTTGGCGGTGATGCTGGTTGCGCCATTCCAGGCATCGAAGCTGGTGAATAAGCGGCCCAGGTTAGCGGCCTTCTCGGCACCGAAGTGGGCGATGCCGCTGGCCAGGGTGTAGGTTTGGGCGCTCGACGAGGCGTTTTGGAAGATGTCTACGCAGTAGGCGCGCAAAACGCTGGTCACGCCGCCATCGTTCATGCCGAACAGCATTTCGCCTGCACCAAAAGAGCCGATGGCAGCGGGGGTGTCGTTGGTGAAACTGACCGACTCGTAGCCCTGGGCGTAGTTCTGAAAGGTCAGGGCGGTGGCCTGGGCCGGGTTGGTGGTCGCCAGCCAGCCCAGAGCAAGAGCACCGATGATGCGGCTGGCCATTTTGGTGCGGGGGAAAGCAGTGTTTTGCATAGCGTTTTAGGTCAGTGTATGGGTGTGAACCCGATGACCTGGATGCTAGGGCTGGGCCCTCTAAACGCTTGTGAACTTGTTCACTTGTATGCAGTTGCTGGGGAGATCGGCGCGTTGAAGTGCCGAATGCGTTAACTAATTCGCACGACCGTTCGCGTTTGCGGCTGGGTTAGGCCAGCAGCGCCTGGGCAAACTCGCGCGCGTTGAAAGTTTCCAGGTCTTCCAGCTGCTCACCCACGCCGATGAAGTACACCGGAATCGGCCGCTCCTGGGCAATGGCTGCCAGCACGCCGCCCTTGGCGGTGCCGTCCAGCTTGGTGACGATCAGGCCGGTGAGTTGGATGGCATCGTCAAAAATCTTCACCTGGCTCACCGCGTTCTGGCCGGTGTTGCCGTCAATCACCAGCAACACCTCGTGCGGTGCCTGTGCGTCGGCTTTGTTGATGACGCGGCGAATCTTCTTGAGCTCTTCCATCAGATGCAGCTGGGTCGGCAGGCGGCCTGCGGTGTCCACCAGCACCACGTCTTTGCCGCGTGCCTTGCCTGCGCTGACCGAATCAAACGCCACCGAGGCCGGGTCGCCGCCTTCCTGGCTGACGATCTCTACCGTGTTGCGGTCGGCCCACACCCCGAGCTGCTCGCGGGCGGCGGCGCGGAAGGTGTCGGCTGCTGCTAGTAAAACACTAGCGCCTGATGCAGACAGGTGGCGCGTCAGCTTGCCAATCGATGTGGTTTTTCCGGCGCCGTTCACGCCGGTCACCATGATCACCGTGGGCGTGTACTGGCCGATCACCAGGGCTTTCTCCAGCGGGGTGAGCAGGGCGGTGATGGACTCGACCAGCAGCGCCTTGACGGCTTGCGGCTCGGTGGCCTTGGTGGCTTTGACGCGCTGCTTCAGGTCGGCCAGCAGAAATTGCGTGGCCTTCACGCCGGTGTCGGCCATCAGCAGGGCTTCTTCCAGCTCCTCATACAGCGCGTCATCAATGCGTGTGCCGGTGAACACGGTGGCGATGCTGGAGCCGGTTTTGCGCAGGCCGTTTTTGAGTTTGTCCATCCAGCCCGCCCGAGCTGCTTCAGGGGCTTCGGGGACTTCGGCAGCGGCTGCGGCCGGTTTGGCGGCAAATGGGTTGCGCAGCCAGCCCGAGGCGGGGGCTTCCACCACTGGCGCGGGGGACGCAATTTCGGGAGCAGGGGGTTTTTTCTTGAAAAAGCTGAACATTTGGTGGGTTCTTAGAATCAGCCATTCTATGAAACGCCAAATACTTCCGGTTTTCGCCCTGTACAGCGCCTTGGCGTGCGCCCAAACACCTCCCACATTGCCCGTCCAATGCGATCTGCCCAACGGCATGGCGGTCATCGTCCAGCCCGACCACCGCGCACCCACCGCCGTGCACATGCTGTGGGTGCGCGTGGGTTCGCTGGACGAGGTAGACGGCACCACGGGCGTGGCCCACGTGCTGGAGCACATGCTGTTCAAGGGCACGCCCAGCCTGCCGCCGGGTGAGTTTTCGCGCCGGGTGGCGGCCCTGGGCGGGCGGGAAAACGCCTTTACCGCCAAGGACTACACCGGTTACTACCAGCAAATCCCGGCAGGCCAGTTAGAGGCGGTGATGCAGCTGGAAGCCGACCGTTTTGCCCACAACCAGTGGTCCGACGAAGAATTCAAACGCGAGCTCGAAGTGGTGAAGGAAGAGCGCCGCTTGCGCACCGACGATGTGCCACGGGCATTGATGAGCGAGGCGATGCTGGCCACCGCCTTCGCCGCATCCCCCTACCGCCGCCCGGTGGTGGGCTGGATGAGCGACCTGGAGGCCATGACCCCAGACGATGCCCGCGCCTTCTACCAGCGTTGGTACGTGCCGGGCAATGCCGCCGTGGTGGTGGCGGGCGATGTAGACCCGCTGCGGGTTTGCCAATTGGCGGCCCAACACTACGGCAGCATCCCGGCGCGGCCCGTGCCACCGCGCAAGCCTCGGCTGGAGCCCGTGCAGGCCGGTACCAAGCGCCTGGACTTCAAAGCCCCGGCCGAGCAGGCAGTGGTGACCCTGGCCTTCAAGGTGCCCAGCCTGCAAGCCGACAGCGACGACGCGCTGGCCCTGACCGTGCTGGCCGCCGTGTTGGACGGCTACACCGGTGCCCGGCTGGCGCGCGCCCTGACGCAAAACCACGGCCAGCCCGGCGGCCCGGTAGCCGACAGCGCGGGGGCGTACAACGGCCTGTCCGGGCGCGGCCCGCAGCTGTTTGTGCTGGACGGTGTGCCCGCCGCAGGCCACAGCGCCGCCCAGGTCGAAGCCGCCTTGCGCGCCCAGGTAGCCCTGGTGGCGCAAAACGGTGTGACCGAAGCCGAGCTAAACCGCGTCAAAACCCAGTGGGTGGCCAGTGCCGTCTACCAGCGCGACTCGGTGATGTACCAGGCCCGCGAACTGGGCAGTAACTGGGTGCAAGGCCTGCCGCTGGACGCCAACGACCGGCTGATCGCCCGGCTGCGCGGCATCACCGCCGCCCAGGTGCAGGCCGTGGCGGCGAAATACTTTGGCGACGACCAGCTCACCGTGGCCACGCTGCTGCCCCAACCGCTGGACCCCCACCGGCAGAAACCCCGTGCCATGCCCCCGGGAGAGCTGCGCTGATGATTACTATCAAAAAAATAGCTGCTCACGCCCTATTCATAGGCGCTAGTGGCCTGTTTGGCTTAAATGCTGCCTGTGCGGGCATTCCCATCCAGCACTGGACCCAGCCCAGTGGCGCGCAGGTCTACCTGGTGCCCAGCCCGGCCATCCCCATGCTGGACGTGCAGATCGACTTTGACGCAGGCAGCCGCCGCGACCCCGCCCCGCAAGCCGGGCTGGCCAGCCTGACCGCAGGCATGGCTTCGGAAGGCGTGCGGGCGGTAGGCACAGCGCCCGCGCTGGACGAAAACGCCCTGGGCGAAGCCTGGGCCGACCTGGGCGCGTCGCTCGACAGCAGCGCCAGCAGCGACCGCTTCAGCTTCTCGCTGCGCACGCTGACCTACCCCGATCTGCTGGAGAAAGCCACCGCCCTGGCAGCCCGCCAGATCGGCGAGCCTGCCTTCAGCGACAGCCTGTGGCAGCGCGAACGCCAGCGCGTGGCAGCCCAGCTCAAGGAATCCGCCACCCGGCCCGCCACCGTGGCCCGTCGCGCGTTTGCCGCCGCGGTGTACGGCACGCACCCCTACGGTTATGAGCTGACCGCCGAGACCCTGGCCCGTATTGGCACCGACGACATGCGCGCCTTCTACGCCCGCAGCATCCTGCCTTGCCGCGCCACCGTCAGCCTGGTGGGCGCGGTAGACCGGGCCCAGGCCGATGCGCTGGTGACCCGGCTGCTGGCCCGTCTGCCTGCCACCAATTGCACGCCCTTGCCCGCCGTGGCGGATGTGCAGCCGCTCACCCAGGCCAGTGACCAGCGCATCCCCTTCGATGCCGCCCAGGCCCAGGTGCTGATCGGCCAGGTCGGTTATGCGCGCAGCGACCCGGCGTTTTTCGCCCTGCTGGTGGGCAACCATATCCTGGGCGGCGGCGGTTTTGGCTCGCGCCTGACCACCGAGGTGCGCGAAAAGCGCGGTTTGAGCTACAGCGTCTACAGCAGCTTTGCGCCCGCCCTGCACGCGGGGGCTTTCAGCATCGGCCTGCAGACCCGCCCCGACCAGGCCAAACAGGCCATCCAGGTGGCCCAGGATGTATTGAAGCGTTTCGTGGCCGACGGCCCCACCGCCGCCGAACTGCAGGCCGCCAAAGACAATCTGCAAGGCGGATTCGCCCTGCGTATCGACAGCAACCGCAAACTGCTGGACAACGTGGCTAACATCGCCTGG
This sequence comes from uncultured Albidiferax sp., assembly GCA_963512645.1. Classification (GTDB taxonomy): domain Bacteria; phylum Pseudomonadota; class Gammaproteobacteria; order Burkholderiales; family Burkholderiaceae_C; genus Rhodoferax_B. Next base: position 35,895 of record CAUPNM010000029.1, read on the forward strand.
AACCGCTTGCCGCTGGACTACCTGGACCACTGGCCCGCACAGATAACCCGCGTCACGCAAGCCGATATCCAAACGGCTTTTGCCCGTATCCTGCAACCCGAAAAAATGGCCACCATTGTGGTCGGAGAAACCCCATGAGCACGTTGCAACGCCCCCCCAAAAAAGCCGCCCGAAAAACCAAACCCCGTCCGTCCGACCCGCATCCGGTCGGCGGCAAGCCCGGCGAGATCCGCATCATTGGCGGCGCGTGGAAGCGCACCCGCCTTACCGTGGCCAGCAAGCCCGGCCTGCGCCCCACGCCCGACCGCGTGCGCGAAACCTTGTTCAACTGGCTGGGCCAGGACCTAACCGGCTGGCGTTGCGTGGACGTGTTTGCAGGCACCGGCGTGTTGGGCTTTGAAGCCGCCTCGCGCGGTGCCGCCACCGTGCATTTGTTCGAGCAAGACCCGGCCCTGGTGGCCCAGCTCAAAACCACGCAGACCAAGCTGCAGGCCACCGCCACCCAGGTGCAGCGCGGCGACGGCGTGGCGGCGCTGCGCCAGCTAGCAGCGGGCAGCCTGGATCTGGTGTTTCTGGACCCGCCGTTTGAATCGGGTCTGTACGAGCCCTCCATGGGGGCCGCTGCCAAGGCGGTGCAGGCCAACGGCTTTGTGTATATGGAAGCGCCCGCCAAGTGGACCGACGAGCTACTGGCCCCACTGGGTCTGCGCGTGCACCGCTACCTGAAGGCGGGCGCGGTCCACGCCCATTTGCTGCAACTGCTGACCGCAGCCGAAGCGCCATGAATCCGCCCGTGATTGCGGTCTACCCCGGCACCTTCGACCCCATGACCCTGGGCCACGAGGACGTGGTGCGCCGCGCCACGCAGCTGTTCGACCAGGTCATCGTCGCCGTGGCCGCCGGGCACCATAAAAAGACCTTGTTCAGCCTGGAGCAGCGGCTGGAGATGGTGCGCGAATCGGTCAAAGCCTACCCGCATGTGCAGGTGGAAAGTTTCAGCGGCCTGCTGCGCGACTTCGTGGTGGCCAAGGGCGGCAAGGCCATGGTGCGCGGCCTGCGCGCGGTGACCGATTTCGACTACGAATTCCAGCTGGCCGGCATGAACCGCACCCTGATGCCGGACGTGGAAACCGTCTTCCTCACGCCCAGCGACGGCTTCCAGTTTGTCTCCAGCACCTTTGTGCGCGAGATCGCGCTGCTGGGCGGCGAGGTGCACAAGTTTGTGTCGCCGTTTGTGCTGAAAAAGCTGGCCGAGAAGGTGCGCGAGCGGGCCTGAAGATTCAAGCCAAATCGGCCTCTGGCGCTTATTCCTTCAGCGTAAGCAGCTATTTAAAATATAGCGTTACAGTTTCAACCGCCCCAGCCATTCCAGCAGCACCGCGTTGACTTCCTCGGGCTGCTCCATGGTCAGCATGTGGCCACAGCGGGGCAGCAGGTGCAGCTCTGCGCCGGGCACCAGGCTGGCGATTTCTTCCGAGAGTTTGGGCGGGGTCATCAGGTCCTTGTCGCCGCACAGCACCAGCGTCGGGCAGCGCACGGCGGCCAGGTGCAGGCGCGCGTCGGGCCGGTCGGCCAGGGCGCGGTTTTGTTGCACCCACAGGGCGGGCGGCGTGCGCAGCACCATGTCTTTGTAGCGCTGCAGGTCGCTTTTGTCGCTGGGGTGGCTGGGCGAGAACGCCATGGCCGCCGTGGCGCGCACAAACTCGGCCAGGCGGCCTGCTTCGACCATCTCGATGGCGGTCTCGCGCTGTGCACGGTGGTGTGGCAGCTCGGGCCGGGCGCTGGTACCCAGCAGGGCCAGGGCGCGGATGCGCTCCGGGGCCCGGCGCACCGCCTCCATGGCGATGATGCCGCCCATGGAGGCCCCGCACAGCACCAGTTCGCCGGGGTGCTGGTCCAGCACAGCCTGGGCCATGTCTTCGATGCGGGTGTGGTGCGCCAACACGTCGGCCACCACGGTGTGCCAGGCGGGGGGCACGGCGGCCAGCTGGTCATGCCACATGTGGGCATCGGTGGCCAGGCCGGGAATAAATACGAGTTGGGGCATGTGGGTATCTTGGAAGGCCCCATTTGGGCCTATGCTGGCTGTGTTTAATGTGAAAGAACTTTCATGGCTCGGGGCGCTCTGCACCCGAGTCCATGAAAGTTAAACCTCGGGAGAATACGCGATGAAGATTTTGTTGCCTTTGGACGGCTCTGAGGTGTCGCTGCAAGCCGTGCGGCAGGTGATCCGTCTGGTGCGCCAGGGCCTGCAGGCCGAGGTGGTGCTGGCCAATGTGCAAGAGCCCGCCCACCTGTACGAGATGGTGATGGCCGCCGATCCGGCGCTGATCGCCCGCGCCAGCGCCCAGGCCGGTGCCAAGGCACTGAAGGCGGGCGAGGCCTTGCTTCGGCACGCGGGCATCCCCTATGCCACCGAGGTGGCCGTGGGCGACCCGGCACACACGCTGATCGACATCGTGGAGCGTTTTGCCTGCGACATGGTGGTGATGGGGGCGCGCGACAAGGGCAGCTTGCGCAGTGCGCTGCTGGGCTCGGTGTCGCACGAGGTGCTGCATGCGGCCCAGGTACCGGTGATGCTGATCAAGCCCAGCGAGGTGGCCGACGCCGACGCTGACTAGGAACGTTTTCACGTTCTGCCGACTTTGACAGGGTCTACGTGGTTTCCCATACATGGGATCGCTGGGGCATGGCTATGATCGGCCCCATTTCCACAGGAGCTTTGATGAAAAAACTCGTTACCTTGGTCGCCTTGACTGCCATCGCCATGGCCAGCCATGCCCTCGACTACCCCACCAAACCTGTGAGCATCATCGTGCCGTTCACGGCCGGTGGCCCGACCGACCGCGTGGCCCGCGATCTGGCCGAAGCCATGCGCAAGCAACTGGGTGGCGTGAGCGTGGTGGTGGACAACGTGGCGGGCGCGGGCAGCTCCATTGGCTCGGCCAAAGCCGCACGGGCCACGCCCGATGGCTACACCCTGCTGTTGAACCATATCGGTATGGCCACCATGCCGGTGTTGGTGCGCAACCTGCCGTTCAAGGTGGAGAGCGACTTTGAATACCTGGGTCTGGTCAACGAAGTGCCCATGACCCTGGTGACCAAGCCTACCCTGCCGGCCAACAACTACAAAGAGTTGTCGGCCTGGCTGGTGCAAAACAAGGGCAAGGTCAACCTGGGCAATGCCGGCGTGGGCTCTGCCTCGCACTTGTGCGGCCTGTTGTTCCAGAACGCCGTACAGCTCGACATGACCACCGTGCCCTACAAAGGCACGGCACCGGCCATGACCGACCTGATTGGCGGCCAGATCGACCTGATGTGCGACCAGACCAACAACACCACCAGCCAGATCGAAGCCAAAAAAGTCAAGGCTCTGGCCGTCACCACGCCCAAGCGCCTGGCCACGCCTTCGCTGAAAGACCTGCCGACCTTGCAGGAGTCGGGTCTGAAGGACTTTGAAGTCACCATCTGGCACGGCCTGTATGCCCCCAAAGGCACGCCTGCGGATGTGCTGGCCAAGCTGAACTCGGCTTTGAAGGCCGCCCTGAAAGATCCTGACTTCATCAAGAAGCAAGAAGGCCTGGGCGCGGTGGTAGTAACCGATAAGCGCATGGAGCCCGCTGAGCACAAGAAGTTTGTGCTGGCCGAAATCGCCAAGTGGAGCCCCGTCATCAAGGCTGCCAACGTGTACGCCGACTGATTTTTTCGCGCGCATGAAAAAGCCGCCGCGCCGCAAGGCCCGGCGGCTTTTTTAATGGGGGCAAAGCCTCAGGCGCCCCAGGTTACGTCGGCGTTTTCTTTTTCGCAGCGGCGCAGCATGTTGATGAAAGGCTGGGCGCGTTGGTGCAGCGACACGGTGTCCATTTCATGGGCTTTGGCCTCGGCGGTGGCGGCCTGGCGGGCGGCATCGTCAAGCACCACGGCGGCTTGCAGCGCAGTGACGGCAGCGGCCATTTCGCTCACCAGGATGATGCCCTGGGGTCCAGGGGTTTTGCCGATAATCTCTAACACCTTGCGTCCATTGGCCTCTAGCAGGATGAGGTCGCCGTCGGCTTTGGATTTAAATTTATAGAGCATGGATGTCCCCTTTGAAGTAGTGTCACTATTGTGCCCGTGCAGGCCGGGACTGGCGTGCGCAGACTGGCATGATGCGGCTTTACCCGGCGATTCGCCACAGGAGATTTTCAGTGACCGACATCCACATGCAACGTGAACACACCCTGGGCCTGCCCGCAGCCCGCAAGCTGGCCAACGACTGGCTGGAGCAGGCCGAAACCCGGCTGGGTATGACCTGTGAATACACCGAGGGCACAGCTGCCGACGAGATCAGCTTTCGCCGCGCAGGCGTGACCGGCACGGTGCAGATCACCGACGACCGTTTTGTGCTGGATGCGGAGCTGGGCTTTTTGTGGAGCGCCTTTAAGGACAAGATCGAAACCGAAGTCGCCCGCCGCATGGACAAGATGCTGACCCAGGTGACCTGATCCAACTGTCCACTGCGTGCGGTGAGCTATTTAAGCTAAAAAGGCTGCTGATGCTTATTCCATAAGCGCGAGCAGCTATTTTTTACATAGCGTCGCACCTGGCGTGTACGTTAGCCCTCAAACACTTCCGCATCGGCCAACAGGCTGCCCACACGGTCTTTGGCAGAGAGCTGGGGCGTAACGCCCGCAGGCCAGTCAATGCCAATAGCCGGGTCGTTCCAGGCAATGCAGCGCTCATGGGCCGGGGCGTAGTAATCGGTGGTTTTGTACAAAAAGTCGGCAGAGGCCGTCAGCACCATAAAGCCGTGGGCAAAGCCCGGCGGCACCCACAGCTGGCGGTGGTTGTCTTCGCTCAGTTCCACGCCCACCCATTGGCCAAACGTGGCGGAGCTGCGGCGGATGTCCACCGCCACGTCGAACACGGCACCGCGCACGCAGCGCACCAGCTTGCCCTGGGGTTGCTGGATCTGGTAGTGCAGGCCACGCAGCACACCCTGGGCCGAGCGCGAATGGTTGTCTTGCACAAAGGCCAAGTCCAGCCCGGTGGCTTCGGCAAAGGCCTGGCCGTTAAAACTCTCAAAGAAAAACCCGCGTGCGTCGCCAAATACCTTGGGCTCCACGACCAGTACGTCGGGGATGCGGGTGGGGGTGACTTTCATTTGCGGATTTCTTCTTTGAGCATGCGCAGCAGGTACTGGCCGTAGCCATTCTTGGCCAGCGGCTGGGCCAGGCGCTGCACCTGTTCGCTGGTGATGAAGCCGTTGCGCCAGGCGATTTCTTCGGGGCAGGCGATTTTCAGACCCTGGCGGCGCTCCAGCGTGGCGATGAACTGCCCGGCTTCGAGCAGGCTCTCGAAGGTGCCGGTGTCCAGCCAGGCATAGCCGCGCTGCATGATCTGCACGTTGAGCGTGCCCTGGTCCAGGTAGGCCTGGTTCACAGCGGTGATCTCCAGTTCGCCACGGGCGCTGGGCTTTACCGCCTTGGCGATGTCTACCACCTGGTTGTCGTAGAAGTACAGGCCGGTGACGGCGTAGCTGCTCTGCGGCACGGCAGGCTTTTCTTCGATGCTGCGGGCCTTGCCCTGGGCATCAAAGGCCACCACGCCGTAACGCTCGGGGTCGTGCACGTGGTAGGCAAACACCGACGCGCCGGTGGTTTGGGCATCCGCCGTGCCCAGCAGATGGGCAAAGTCGTGGCCGTAGAAGATGTTGTCGCCCAGCACCAGCGCGCTGGGGGCGTTGCCGATGAATTCTTCGCCAATCAAAAACGCCTGCGCCAGGCCGTCGGGGCTGGGCTGCACCGCGTACTGCAGGTTCAGGCCCCACTGGGAGCCGTCGCCCAGCAACTGGGTGAAGCGGGGGGTGTCTTGGGGTGTGCTGATGATCAGGATATCGCGGATGCCCGCCAGCATCAGCGTGCTCAGCGGGTAGTAGATCATGGGCTTGTCGTACACCGGCAGCAGTTGCTTGCTGATGGCCAGGGTGGCCGGGTGCAGGCGGGTGCCGGAGCCGCCAGCCAGGATGATGCCTTTGCGCGGGGTCACGGTGGAGGCTGTGCGAGCAATGGTCATGGGGTCAGTGTCTCGTTGAGCATGCGCGCTACGCCGACCTGCCAGTCGGGCAGGGTCAGGCCAAAGGCGGCTTGCAGTTTATGGGTGTCCAGGCGGCTGTTGAGCGGCCGTTGGGCGGGAGTGGGAAATGCGCTGGTGGATACGGCGGTGACCGATTCGGGCCCGGCTTTGAGCACGATGCCCGCCTGCTGGGCCTGTGCCAGCACGTACTGCGCATAGCCGTGCCAGGTGGTCTCGCCCGCTGCCGCCAGGTGGTACACGCCCGCCAAGGCGGGCGTGGCCGAGCGCAGCGCCAGCGCAGTTACGTCGGCCAGCAGTTCGGCCCCCGTCGGGGCACCGAACTGGTCGTTGATCACTGTCAATGCGTCGCGCTCTTTGGCCAGCCGCAGCATGGTTTTGGCAAAGTTGCCACCGCGCGCGGCGTAGACCCAACTGGTGCGGAAGATGAGGTGTTTGCCACAGGCGGCCTGGATGCGCTGTTCGCCCTCCAGCTTGGTCTGGCCGTACACGCTCAGCGGCCCGGTGGCATCCGATTCCTGCCAGGGCTGGCTGCCAGTGCCGCCAAACACATAGTCGGTCGAATAGTGCACCAGCCAGGCACCGAGACGGGCGGCCTCGGTGGCCAGCACGCCGGGGGCCAGGGCGTTGAGGGTGTGGGCCAGCGCGGGCTCGCTCTCGGCCCGGTCGACAGCGGTATGGGCGGCGGCGTTAACGATGATGTCCGGCTGCAGGCGGCGCACGGTGGCGGTTATGCCGTCCAGATCGGCCAGATTGCCGCAGTAGTCGGTGCTGTGGCGGTCCAGCGCGGTCAGGTGGCCCAGGGGAGCCAGGCTGCGCTGCAGCTCCCAGCCCACCTGGCCGTTTTTGCCCAACAGCAGAATCTTCAAGGCAGGTTTCATGCGGCGCGGGCTGCGTAATTGGTGTCGACCCAGTCGCGGTAGGCGCCGCTTTGCACGCGGGCTACCCATTCCGGGTTGTCCAGGTACCAGGCGATGGTTTTGGCGATGCCGGTGGCGAAGGTCTCGGCCGGTTTCCAGCCCAGTTCGCGCTCGATCTTGCTGGCGTCGATGGCATAGCGGCGGTCGTGGCCGGGGCGGTCGGTGACGTAGGTGATCTGCGTCGTGTAGCTCTGGCCATCGGCGCGGGGCCGCAGCGTGTCGAGCAGGCCGCAGACGGTGTGCACGATGTCCAGATTCGGCATTTCGTTCCAGCCGCCCACGTTGTAGGTCTCGCCCAGTCGCCCGGCTTCCAGCACGCGGCGGATGGCGCTGCAGTGGTCTTTGACATACAGCCAGTCGCGGATCTGCTGGCCATCGCCATAAATGGGCAGGGGCTTGCCCGCCAGCGCGTTGACCACCATGAGCGGGATCAGCTTCTCGGGGAAGTGGTAGGGACCGTAGTTGTTGCTGCAGTTGGTGGTCAGCACCGGCAGGCCATAGGTGTGGTGGTAGGCGCGCACCAGGTGGTCGCTGGCGGCCTTGCTGGCCGAGTAGGGGCTGTTGGGCTCGTATTGGTGGGTCTCGGTGAAGGCCGGGTCGGTGGCGGCCAGCGAGCCGTAGACCTCGTCGGTGGACACGTGCAAAAAGCGAAACGCTGCCTTTGCATCGCCTTGCAAGCCGCCCCAGTAGGCGCGCACGGCTTCCAGCAACTGGAAGGTGCCCATCACATTGGTCTGGATGAAGGCCTCGGGGCTGTGGATGGAGCGGTCTACGTGCGACTCGGCCGCAAAGTTGACCACGGCACGCGGCTGGTGCTGGGCCAGCAAGGCGGCCACCAGCGCGTGGTCGCCAATGTCACCCTGGGCGAAGGTATGGCGGCTGTCGCCTTGCAGGCTGGCCAGGTTTTCCAGGTTGCCCGCGTAGGTGAGCTTGTCGAGGTTGACGACCGCCTCACCCGTTTGTGCAACCCAGTCCAACACAAAATTCGCGCCAATAAAACCTGCGCCGCCAGTTACCAAAATCATGATATTCCTTGTAAAGCAAAGCGCTGCAGGCAGCGCATGTAGCGCCAAAGTTTAGCCCACACCGGCGCGGGCATGGCTTGGTTTAGAAGACCGCACCTACACGCCGTACCCGCGAGTGCGTACAGTGCAAGGCCCTATCCCTATGAAAGAGACTGCCATGGATAAAAAGACCGACCCCTCCCAAGACGACACTTCCGCCAACGCATCCGCCAAACCCAGCGTCAAAGACTCGGCGCAGCAAATCTGGCTGGCAGGCCTGGGCGCTTTCGCGAAGGCGCAGGAAGAAGGCAGCAAGGTGTTTGAAGCCCTGGTCAAGGACGGCATCGGCATGCAGACCAAGTCGCAGGCCATGGCCGAAGAAAAGCTGGCCGAGGCCGCCAGCAAAATGACCAGCATGGCCCAGGGCATCACCGAGCGGGCCACCGGCCAGTGGGACAAGCTGGAAAACATTTTTGAAGACCGCGTCGCGAAAGCCCTGCAACGCCTGGGTGTGCCCTCGGCCCAGGACGTGGCGGTGCTGACGGCCCGGGTCGAAGAACTCAGCAAATTGGTGCAAACCCTGGTGGCGCAGCAAGAACCGGCGGCCAAAACCAAGCGCGCGACCAAGCCCGACGCCTGAGCGTTCAAGGTCCTAAAAAGGGTGCTGTGGCACCCTTTTTGGCGTGGGCCATGCCTATCGCCATCCCTAGCGCCATCCCTATTCCGCAGCCCTGCCGCGTCGGTTAGAGTGGATGCTCAATAACGGGGAAGACATCCATGGCGAAAAAAGCGCCGCGCCGCACGGCCGAACGCATTCTGGAAGTGACGCTGGATCTGTTTAACCGGTTCGGCGAGCCCAACGTCTCCACCACCCTGATCTCGGCCGAGCTGTCCATCAGCCCCGGCAACTTGTACTACCACTACCCCGCCAAAGAAGAACTCATCAACGCCCTGTTTGACCGTTACGAGCGCGGCCTGACCGAGCTGCTCAACGCCAGCGACGGCGTGCGCGACGTGGAAGATGCCTGGTTTTTCATGCACAGCCTGTTTGAGCTGATCTGGGAACACCGGTTTTTGTACCGCGACCTGAACGACCTGCTGAGCAACAACCGGCACCTGGAAACCCATTTCCAGTCGGTGCTCAAGCACAAGACCCGCGCCATCCGTGCGCTGCTCGACGGCATGGCCCAGTCGGGCGCTTTGCAGATCGACAGCCGCGAAGCCGAGCCCACCGCGACCAGCATGGTGGTGGTGCTGACCTACTGGCTGTGTTTTGAATACGTGCGCGACCCGCGCCATGCGCTGGAAGCCGAAAGCGCCCAGATGGCGCTGCTGCGCGGTGCCCACCACGTGCTGAACTTGCTGCTGCCCTACCTGGAGCCGGGCCAGCGCCTGCATTTGCTGAACCTGGTGTCCGCCTACTCCCAACCCGCTGCCAACGCGGCGGGCTGACATTTCCCTGCAAGCCCGCCCACGAGGAGACACACCATGTCCTTATGGACCGCCTTTCCCCACTCCGGGGCCTATGCGTTCGATGCCGCCAGCACCGCCCTGGGCTGGACACGCTTGCACCAGGGCGACTCCGAACCCTTGCCTGCCGATACTTCCCTGCTCGATGCCTGGGCGCTGTTCCACAACGGTGAATTCCAGAAAGCCGCCGCCGCTGGGCTGGCCCTGGGCGGCGCCGGGCTGACCCTGGCCAACAAAGCCACCTGCATCTACGCCACCTATCTGGAGCCGTTTGAGCGCCTGCGCCTGGACCTGTTCCTGGAAGTGGCCGCCCGCGCCGAGGCCCAAGCCCAGGAAGACCCGCAAAACGCCAATGCCTGGTACTGGCACGCCTACGCGCTGAGCCGCTACAGCCAGGGCATCAGCGTGGCCAAGGCGCTGGCCCAGGGCCTGGGCGGCAAGGTCAAAGAGTCGCTGGAGCGCACCATTCGCCTGGAACCCAAGCATGCCGGGGCCCATATCGCCCTGGGCGCGTTCCACGCCGAGGTAATCGACAAAGTGGGCGCATTGATTGGCAGCATGACCTACGGCGTGCGCAAAGACGTGGGCTTGAAGCTCCTGCAAGAGGCCTTGAACCTCACCCCCGGTGCCGCCATCGCCATGGTCGAATACGCCAACGCCCTGCTGATGCTGGACGGCCAGCAGCGCCTAGCCGAAGCCACCCGCCTGTACGAGCAGGCCGCCACCGCCGCGCCACTGGATGCCATGGAGCACCTGGATGCGGATCTGGCGCGATCGGAGTTGGATGGTTAGAGCTGTGGAATCACCTTGCCTTGCCTTGCCTTGCCTTGCATTGTTGCAATGCAAGACTTGGCCCCGGGCTTGGACCCCCGGCGTGCTCACCATTGGATATTGGTGGGATATCCTCAATGTTGATGACGGCTCAGTTGGCTGCAGTTGTTAGTCATATTGCAGATCACCGCTATTTGTCCCACACTAATACATCGTTTATCGATTAGAGGGCATTATGGCTGCAGATAATTTGCCACCTACACTTGCTGTAGCGTTTGCTGCGTTGACGGATGACCTTGGGGTAATCCAAAGAACTCGGTTAATAGGCGAGCTACAAGCTATATCTGATTTGATAGGGCAAGCACGAATCGATGGTATCTTAATCCCAGATATTCTTGATCACATGCACGCCCGCGCGGGAATTACTGTGGGACCGGACAAAGTTTGTTCGCAGTGTCTGCGCCCGTTCTAGTGTGTAGGAGCGCGGGTCGTGCCCCAGGGATTTTTGCAATCCATCGCGCCTTGCGACGATGTGGGTAATATCGTTGCGACACCTGCAGATCCCAAAGCTAGATCACTGCGTTTTGCGGTCGGCGGCAGTGTTGCTGACCCGCCGCAAGATCAGCTTGAACTGAAGGCAGATGTTGAATCGGCCTTATCGGCGATTCAGAGAATTTACCCTGACCACCAGAATGAAATAGATTTTCGGCGGTACTTTGTTCGAATCACGGGTGCTGCACAAGTTGGACTTGTAGGAGCAACGTGCTACCCAGAGGTTGGAAAGCAAGCTTTGAACGGTGTGATTTCTGATCTCATTGACCAAGAAGGCTCTCAAGTCAAGAATCTTCATCTCAAAGCACTTGCAGTACGCTCGGTATGGCTTTCTGTGCCACTAGTGCTTATTTACGTAACTTTTCGATTGCTAATTAAGAGCAATGGGTGGCTACACCATCATCTTATTTCGCTTTTCCTAAATCCCGAGATGATCTCGTCATTCGTGATAATGACCGTTGGTTGTTTGCTGGGCGTAACATTATCATATGCCGCTCGGACTACCATTTTGACCCTAAAGGACTTAACCACTCCTGATGTAGAGAGGTTGCGCCCGTTTTCGCGACTTTTGGTTTCTGCTGGGTGGGCAGTGCTTTTTGGCTATTTGGTCGTATTGGATGTATTTGTGATTCAAATCGGCTCTTTTTCTACAAAAACGTTCGCAACAGATCCGGTGGTTGCATTTGTTCTTGGGGTGATTTGTGGGCTCAGTAACCTAACGTTGCCTGGAGTCGTTGCGAAGAAGGCTGCGGATACGCTTTCGCTAAAGTGAACCGAGATGCGTGACCCTGAGGGGTCTTAGATCTGAAATCTTTTGTCCGTGGCGTACGACAGGTGGACGGGTCTTGTAGTGGCACATTTCACCATCGGCAACTTTCATTCCCCTGTATGCGTGAGTTCGTAATCGCTATCTAAACAATAGCTTCTTGCGCCCTTTCCATAAGCGCTAGCGGCCTAAAAAGCATTCAACCCGCCCTAGCCTTCCGGCCCAGGCGGTCACCTGAAACAGACCCAACCCACCGGCAACCCGCCACCGCCTCGCCAGCGACCACCCGCTGCAGCGCAGCAAACCCTCAGCCCTGCACCACCACCTCACCCCGCAGCGAGAACGACATCGCTTCGGTCACGCGCACATCGACCATCTGGCCGATCTGGCGGGGCTGGCCCTGGAAGTTGACCACCCGGTTGCACTCGGTGCGGCCCATCAGCTCCAGGCCTTCGGCGCTGGGGCGTTTGCTCGGGCCTTCGACCAGGATGCGCTGCACGGTGCCGACGCGGCGGGCGGCAATGGCGCGCACGCTGTCGTTCAGTACGCCTTGCAGGTGCTGCAGGCGCGCCAGCTTGACGGCGTGCGGGGTGTCGTCGGCCAGGTTGGCGGCGGGGGTGCCGGGGCGGGGGCTGAAGATGAAGCTGAAGCTGTTGTCGTATTCCACGTCGTGGATCAGCTTCATCATCTTCTGGAAGTCGTCTTCCGTCTCGCCAGGGAAGCCGACGATGAAGTCGCTGCTCATGGCCATGTCGGGGCGGATGGCGCGCAGCTTGCGCACCGTGCTCTTGTATTCCATGGCGGTGTAGCCGCGCTTCATGGCCATCAGGATACGGTCGCTGCCGTGCTGTACCGGCAGGTGCAGATGGCTCACCAGCTTGGGCAGGGTGGCGTAGGCCTCTATCAGGCGCGGGGTAAATTCGTTGGGGTGGCTGGTGGTGTAGCGGATACGCTCGATGCCGGGGATGTCGGACACGTATTCCAGCAGCAGGGCGAAGTCGGCGATGTCTGCCGTGTCGCCCATGGTGCCCCGGTAGGCATTCACGTTCTGGCCCAGCAGGGTCACCTCTTTCACGCCCTGGTCGGCCAGCCCGGCCACTTCCACCAGCACGTCTTCAAACGGGCGCGAAACCTCTTCGCCGCGCGTGTAGGGCACCACGCAGTAGCTACAGTATTTGGAGCAGCCTTCCATGATGCTGACGAAGGCCGATGCGCCCTCGACCCGGGCGGGCGGCAGGTGGTCGAACTTTTCGATCTCGGGGAAGCTGATATCCACCTGCGGGCGGTCTTGTGCCAGGCGCTGGTTCAGCATTTCGGGCAGGCGGTGCAGGGTTTGCGGGCCAAACACCACGTCCACATACGGCGCGCGTTTGATGATGGCATCGCCTTCCTGGCTGGCCACGCAGCCGCCTACGCCGATCTGCACGCCTTTTTTCTTCAGGTGTTTGATGCGGCCCAGGTCGCTGAAGACTTTTTCTTGGGCTTTTTCGCGCACCGAGCAGGTGTTGAACAGGATCAGGTCGGCCTCGTCCACGTTGTGTGTGGTTTCATAGCCCTGGGCGGCGTGCAACACGTCGACCATCTTGCCCGAGTCGTACTCGTTCATCTGGCAGCCGAAGGTTTTGATAAAGACTTTTTTAGACATGGGGAACTCTCAGTGCAGGACAGCGCGGCCGACCAGCGGCCTGCGCTTAATCGAAAAGGCCAAAGAAGCGCCAGGGCTTGGCAGCGGAGGGGCGTTTGACGGCGGCTTCGGCCTCGGTCAGCAGCCACACCTGGTGCACTGCGCCACCGATCTCGCGGGTGTAGTTGACGACCAGCGCTGGCTGGCCCACCAGGCTGCCCGACAGCACCAGCATGTTGTTGCTGTTGTAGATGCGGGCACCGGGCGAGAGCTGGTCGGTCTTGCCGTCGAGCAGCACCTGCGGCGGCACGGTGACCTCGAGCGTGCCGCGCAGTGCGGTGGCCGGGAAGTTGCGTTCCTGGGCGTGCAGATTTAAGGAAAAAGTGGCTCCAGCGCTTATGGATAGGGCGAGAGCAGCTATTTTAAATATAGCGTTTTGGTGGGGTAAGAGAGTCGGCATACAGCGGTTCGTGGTAAACATCCAGAGGCTGGTGAATCGGAAATGGGGAGGGTCGATTTTAGTTCCCACGGGCCTGCGCCGCCTTTAGCTGCATCAGCAGCGCATGCAGCATCTCGGTAGACAGGCCGTGCACCACCAGCCGGTGCCCCGCGCGCAGCGTGCTCAGCGGTACCAGCGGGTGCTTGTTGTTGAGCAAGACCAGGTGCTCGGGCGCGTTCAGGATGGTGGCGGTGTAGATGCCAATGGTTTCGTCCAGCTGCAACGAATTGGCGGCACGCCAGAAGTCGTTGTCGGTCAAAAACAGCTGGTAGATGGGGGTGAAGCACTCGATGGCGGTTTGCAGGTCTACCTTGTTCCAGCGGCCATGGGGGAACTGCTCCACGGTCAAAGGCGGCTCTACCACCATGCTGAAGTCGGGCTTGTCTACAAACTGCAGTCGCTGCCCGGCATCGCGCAGGGTCTGGTTCAGGCGGATCACAAAGTTGAACAGGTTCAGGTCGTGCTTGAGGAAGGTCTCGTCCTTCAGATCGTCCAGCGTCAGGGGCTGCAGGGGGTTGGTGGCGACCGGTGTGGGGGCGTTTTTGGCGATGAATTCCAGAATCTGCCCGCCCATGTGGAAGTGGCGCATCACCAGCCAGTTGGCCTCGGGCGAGACCAGGCGCTTGAGCCCCTCGGCCAGCAGTTGGTGCAGCATTTTCGATGCCGCCCAGCCCTTGGGCATGAAGGCTTTGACCACCTGGATCAGCACGATGCAGGTGCGCGCCAGGGGCCGTACAAAGGGCAGCAGGAATTGGCGCGAGGCCGAACTCGAATCCTCCAGCCAGGCCTGTTTCACATGGTCGGGCAGGGGGGTGCTTTGGTCCAGGTACAGCGCCAGCCAGGGGCTGGGGTCGGAGGGGTCGTGGTCGCGGGCGAGCAGGTCGGGTAGGCGTTTCATCGTTCAGCAATCCGTTCAAACTGCATCAGGTACAGCTGCGCTGTGTGGCGGGCGGTTTGCAGGATGGCATCTGCGGCACGCGGGTCGAGCTCCAAGGTGATTTCAACCGCTGCCAGCCAGCGCGCCAGGTGGTTTTCGTCATTGGCCCCGTGGTACTCCAGAAAACGAAACGCGCTGGGCGGCAGCTTCACCTGCTGGCGCAGCAGCGGTAATAGGGCGGGCACGATGCGCTGGCCCGTGCCCTCGATGATGTAGATGGCACCCAGCAGGCCCAACGGGTTGGGCGTGGCGGCCAGGGCATGCAGGTAGCTGTTCAGCGCCTCGCCGCCGGGGTTACGGTGCAGGTCGTCCAGCGCCAAGGTGCCGCCCGCCGCCAGGTAGTCGCTGTAGAGGATTTGGAAGTCGTCCTGCTCGTCGCTGGCATGGGTTTCGATCAAGGCACCCAGCTCGGCAAAGGGCCCGGTGAGCGAAGCCACGGCCTTGCGCATCCACTGGCTGCCCTGGCGCACCTGGGGCACCCACTGCGCCGTCCAGTTGCGGTAGTCGTCGGTGCCAAACTGCCCGGCCACCAGCTTGTGGATGACCGGGCTGCGCCACACGTCCGAGCGGTAACCGTGCCAGATGCTGGCCAGGGAGGTGAGTAGCGGTTGCAACGTGGGCGGGGCCTGCTGCGGGTCGTGCGGGGCGGGGACGGTGGGCGCGGCTTGAACCACCGGTGCGGGCTTTGCCAGGCTGGCAGGAGCATCCGCAGCCTCCACTTCCAGCAGCATGTAGGCGGCGCTGATGCGGCCCGATTCGGGGATAAAGCAAAGGATTTTTTCGCCCGGCTTCAACGTGCGGGTAGCGATGAACTCGGCCAGCATGATGAAGATGGATGCCGCCCCGGTGTTACCTCGGGTGCGCAGGTTGTTGTACCAGCGCTCGGGCGGAATCGTCAGCCCGGCCTTGGCCAGCAGGTCGGCCACCACGGGCATGAATTTTTCCGAGGAGTAGTGGCACAGAAAGTGGTCGATCTCGCTGGACTGCACCCAGCCCGCGTCCACCAGTTTCACGTACTCGTGGATACACACGTCGAACAAGTGCGGCAGCAGGCGGATGTCCTGGCGCAGCGACATGGCCCCGGCGGCCTCGGCCTCGCTGGCGCTGGGGTAGTCGAGGAAGGAGGTGCTGCGGTCTTCGCTCAGGCCCAGTTGCATGCACACCGGGTAGTCGCCTGCAAAGCTTTGCTGGTGTACCCAATGGAGCTTGAGGCGCACCTTGGCGCGGCCTTGCGGTGTGTGCACGCCCTTTGTGCTGTTGCCCAATAGCAGCGCGCCCGCACCGTCGGACAGCATCCAGCGCAAAAAATGCGCGTCAAAGTCGCTCTGGTAGCCACGCGGGCCAAAGCGGCTGCGTTTGAACATGCGCGAGGGCATCTCGGCCGCCACCGCCAGCGCCTTCTGGTGCGCGCCCAGCTCGATGCCCTGCGCGGCGTGCAGGATGGCGGTAACCCCCGCCGCACACACGCCCTGGCTGGACAGCGTGCCCATGGGCGGCGCGCCCATTTCGCCCTGCACCATGTTGGCAAAGCCGGGCATCAGTGCGTCGCCACCCGAGGAACCCACGCTGAGCAACGACACATCTGCAATATTTGCCCCCGCCTGGCCCAGGCAGTCGCGCACGGCGGCTGCGGCCATCTGGGCGTGGGAGATGGTGGTGCGGCCCTCGGTGTCTATCGCGTAGTGGCGCGTCTGGATGCCGTTCTCGGCCAGGATGCGGGCCTTGATGCGGCTGGAAATACGGTTCAAAGGAGCGATATAGGCATCCATCTCGTCATTGGCGATGGGTGCGCCGGGCAGAAAGGAGCCTGCGGATTCGATGTAAACGTGGTTAAAACGGGTGGGCATCAGGTGATCTTGTTGGATGGCATGAGCGGCCGACTGCGGTAACGCGGCAGCAGCAAGCCCAGTACAAAGGTGGTGAACAGATACGGCAGCAGCCCGCCGCAATTCAGACGCGGGTGGACCTGGTGGCGCAATTGGGCGTGTAAGGCGGGCAGGGTAGACCAGTGCGCGCGGCCCTGCTGGTGGTGGGCGGTGTGCAGGCCGATGTTGAACAGCAACGGGTTCAGCGCGCCCTCGAAATTGCGGGCGAAATCGGTTTTGGAATGGCCATCGGCATGGGCGTGCTGCAGGTAGTTGGTGGCCAGCAGCCAGTGCAGGCCGTGCAGTTGCGGCAGCAGCACCAGCAGCAGCCACTTCTGCCAGTCCAGCAGCGCCAACCCCAGCCAC
>CAUPNM010000030.1:0-49485 GCA_963512645.1 uncultured Albidiferax sp.
CTACGGGAACCTGCGGTGCTCGCTTTGGGCGGGGTCTGGCTAAACTCGCCTGCGGCTCAAACAGACGCCAGCCCTGATCCGCCCAAAGCTGTGCTCCTCGGCGCATACAGATGGGGACCCCAATACGGGATCGGGTGCGCGCAGCGCCCCATCGTGCCTAGGGCACGAAGCTGGGTCAGTTTGCCCGCTGGCGGTCGAACAATTGCACAGGCTACAACGTCACCCCAACTCGCGCCCTAAGCGCGACGCCCGGCTGCGCCGGGCCGATCCCGCTCCCCGGGGTCCCCCTCTGCAAAGCGCTGGCAGCGGGGGTGGCCGCCTCGATGGTGACTTTCTTTTGGCCACGCAAAAGAAAGTTACTGCGCCGCCGGGCGCACATCCCGGCCAGCGGCGACTGTGGCATCCAGCAATGAATACACCCCACGACACTTCATCAAAACCTGTAAGAAAAAAGAGGCTCCAGCGCCCATTCCAACGGCGTGAGCAG
The DNA here is from genome assembly GCA_963512645.1 of uncultured Albidiferax sp. Lineage (GTDB taxonomy): Bacteria > Pseudomonadota > Gammaproteobacteria > Burkholderiales > Burkholderiaceae_C > Rhodoferax_B. Next base: position 488 of record CAUPNM010000030.1, read on the forward strand.
CTACGGAAAGAAGAGCATTGCATACCTGCAACGTTGGAAGGAAGGATGTGGATGTGCGAAGAGCCGCGAGGCTTCGTCGGGCTATAGTGGGCCATTGGTTTGTTGCGGGGGTTGTCGAAATTTTTGTGCCTATATAAAAACTGGCTCACCCTGCGAAAGACCAGCCTGCAAGCCACTTTCAGGAGATTTCGATGGGTGACTAAACCTCAGCAGCCGATGTATACCGCAGGTTTTGCGGGGTACATCGCGTAGGTTCGTTCGTGTGGTTTGGACGCATCGCGAGGAGTATTTATGGCGTGGATAACCTTACTGACTTTCCTCGGCCTGCCTTTGGGCTTCGGTACATTTTTTTGCTGGCGCGCATATCAATTAGCGATCATAGGCCGCACGGAACTGGCCCATCAATGGTTATTTCGCGAAACACCTGGAATAGAACGGTACGCGAAGCTTTTCGCGATTCGTGATCTCATTTTTGCATTTGGGTGCCTCCTGTTCATTGGGCTTCTGTTGGCGATGCCGGCGTATTTCACCGTTTGGTCTGGGGTCTTGGCGGTGTTTGGAGGTACTTACCAGTGCATCACACTCTTTGCAATGCAAAAGGTTTCCAGCTCAAAATAAACTTAGCAGACCGCTGCATCCGACCGCCTTCGGCGTCGGCTGAGCGGCGGCGTTAACCCATCAACCCCCCCGCCGCCCCCTTCACCGCCCCCGTCAACCGCTGCGCCACCAGCGGCTCCCGCTCCCAGTGGTGCCAATACAGCGCCACCTCCACCGCAGTGCCCGGCAGCAGCTCCTCCAGCGGCAAACGCCCCTCGCGGTGCACCAGGAACTGGTCGGGCACCATGCCCCAGCCCATGCCGTGGGCCAGGGCGCTGTCGTAGGCATCGACCGCAGGCACGAAATGCCGGGGGTATTGCGGAGCGGTGAGGGCGAAGTGCTGGGCAAGGAAGGCATCTTGCAGGCCGTCTTTGCGGTTAAAGATGATGGCGGGGGTGGCCAGCAGGCGGTGCACCGAGACGGCACCGGTCTTGGTGCGGCACTGCTGCACCAGGGCGGGCGCGGCCACGCAGCGGTAACGCATCACGCCCAGGGGCTCGGCCAGGCAGCCGCGCATGGGCTGGGCCAGGGTGCTGACGCAGCCGACGACGTCGCCGTTCTTCAGCGCCTCGTGGGTGTGGTCCTGGTCGTCGATCATCACGTCCAGCAGCAGGCGGTGGCGGGCCAGGCTGGCGGCTACGCCGGGCAGCAGCCAGCTGGCCAGCGAGTCGGCGTTGACGGCCACGCCCAGGGTTTGCCAGGCGCTGGCCGCCCCTTTGGTGCGGGGCACATTGCCCAGCAGGTCGGCCTCCATCATGCGCAACTGTTTGATGTGGGCCAGCAGCGCCTGCCCGGCAGGCGTGGCGCGCACGGTTTTGCCGCGCACCAGCAGGCGCTGGCCCATGGCCGCCTCCAGGCCCTTGATGCGCAGGGAGATGGCGGCCAGGGTGAGGTTCAGCGCCTGGGCGGCGGGGCCGAAGCCGCCGTGTTCGAGTACGGCGGCCAGGGCTTCGAGCTGTCTTGCGTCGAGCATGGTTAAGTATTTCTTGTGCAATGCAAGTTTAATTTAGTTAACTTTAAGTCATGGCGCAAAGCTCAGACACTCTGGGCATTCCTTTTTTCAGAGCCCGCCATGTCCAGCTTCTTCCTCACTCCTGCATTCACCGCCGGTTTGCTGCTCAGCCTGTCGCTGATCGTGGCCATTGGCCCGCAAAACGCCCATGTGCTGCGCATGGGGCTGCGCGGCCAACATGTGGGCCTGACGGTGGCGGTGAGCATTGCGTCGGACGTGGCGCTGATTGCGCTGGGGGTGCTAGGGCTGTCGCAGCTGGGCGGACTGCCGCGCTGGGTGCAGGCGGTGATGGTGTGCGGCGGCGTGGTGTTTTTGCTGCTCTACGGCTGGAAGGCCTGGGGGCGGTTTCGTGCGGGGTCGGCGGCGCACCAGGCCGTGGGCGAGCCGGTGGCCGCCATGAGCCGCCAGCAGGCGGTGGGCGCGGCGCTGGCGGTGGCCTGGTTGAACCCGCATGCGCTGGTAGAGACGCTGGTGCTGATCGGCACGGCCTCGCTGGCCTGGGGCACGCCGGGCAATACCTTCTTTGGGCTGGGCGCGACCAGCGGGTCGGTGCTGTGGTTTGTGGGGCTGGGGCTGAGCGCGCTGCTCCTGGGGCAACGCCTGCAGTCGCCCGCCCTGTGGCGCGCGCTGGACGGGCTGGTGGCGCTGATGATGTGGGGCACGGCAGGCATGCTGGCCTACGGTTTACTGTAAGCAAGTGCTCCTATTTTTGATGTCAAAAATAGGAGCTGCTACCGCCGATGGGATGGGCGGTAAAGGCAGATTTTATGCCTGAAAAAAAGGCATAAATCCTGATTTATCCCAGATCTGGCCCATCCACTAGCGTGGACAGCGGCAAGTCGGCTATCTCCTGCAGCAGCAGCGCCAGTTGCTGGCCCGATGCGGCCACCAGCGCCTGGCCTTTTTCTGCGGTGGCGGCGGCGGCGTTGCCTGCTGCGCCCATGGCGTTGTAGTCCTGCATTTGCCAGCCTAGCTTGGCGCTTTTGCCGTTGCCCAAAATGGGGTACTTGGCGGCGCGGTCTTGCGAGGTGGATGGGAAGTTACGGGCATGCGCCATGCGCACGGTGTGCGGGCGCAGGGCCAGCATCATGGAGGTTTCTGTGTCGCCCGCGTGGATGCCGAAGCGGTGCTCCTCGGGGCTGAACAATGCGTTCGCATCCATCAGCGGCAGGTTGAACCAGCTGGCGCTGTAGACCAGCAAATCACACTCTGTGCGCAGGGTGCGGGCCACGATGTCCATCAGGCTGACCTGGCCGCCGTGGGCGTTAAAGATCAGCATTTTTTTGACGCCGCTGCGGGCCACGCAGGCTCCCAGCTCGGTCCACACGCGGATGAGGGTTTCGCTGGAGAGCGTGAGCGTGCCCGGAAAGCGGACATGCTCGGGGCTGAAACCCACCTGCTGTGTCGGCAGCACCAGCACTGAGGCGTCAAGGGGCAGCAGCGGCAGTGCGGCAGCAATGACGCCATCGACCAGGGTGGTGTCCACGCTCAGCGGCAGGTGCGGGCCGTGTTGCTCGGTGGCGGCCACGGGCAGCACAGCCACGGTGCGGGCCGGGTCGAGCTGCGCGAAGTCGCGGGTGGTGAGGTCGGCCCAGAAGCGTGGTGGAGTGTGCATGGGCCGAATTTCACCACAGGCTTTGGCAGAACGCTAAAACGCGCGGGTCCATATCGTGCACCAAGGCCCACACGGCTACACCTGCCAGCGACGCACCCGCCGCCCGCATGCCCCATTCTTTACGCTGGGGGCTGCGCCAGGCCTGCAGGCGCACCCACAGCCAGGGCCCGGCCACCAGGGTGATGCTGCTGCCCAGGGCAAACAAGGCCATGCACAGCGCGCCCTCCAGCGGGCCGCCGCTGAGCGATGCGACCAGCAGGGCGGAGTACAGCAGCCCGCAGGGCATCAGCGCCCAGGCGGCCCCGGCCAGCACGATCCACGAGCGGCCGACAACGCGGGGGCGCAGGTTGGCCCAGAGGTTGCGGCCCATGCCATCCACCCACAGGGGTTGCCGCGCCAGCACCAAGAGTGTGCCGCCCCAAATAAGTACCGCTACGTGGAACAGTGTCCACACCGGGCGCAGCGCGGCGGATTGTTCTACCAACCAGGCCAGGTTTTGCACTGCAGCGGCGGCCAAGCCACCCGCCAGGGTGTAGCCCAGCAAGCGCCCGGCCTGCAGTTGCAGCATGCCCTGGCGGGCCCCGGTATCTTTTTTCCCCAGGCGCACCACACCCGCGCAGGCCGCACCGCACATGCCCGCGCAGTGCGGGCCACCGGCCAGGCCCATGAGCAGGGCGGTCCAGGCCAGGGTGGAGACCATCAAATGATCCGTGAAAAGCGGGCGCGGTTCTGGTCGGCTTGCAGGTAGCGGTCGAACACCATGGCCACGGCGCGCACGAAGAACCAGCCGGTGGCGGTGACCTGGATGCTGCTTGCATCCACCGTGACCATACCCGCCTGCACCAGGGGCTGCAGGGCCTCCAGTTCGGCGGCAAACGTGGTTTTGAAGTCCACCAGGTAGGCCAGCTCGATGGATTCAAACTGCACCATGCCCTGGCACATGATGGCCATGATGATGGCGCGGCGCACCACGTCGTCACGGCTCAGGGCCAAGCCGCGCACCACGGGCAACTGGCCCTGGTCGATCATGTCGCAGTAGGCCTCCAGGGTCTTGGCGTTTTGGCTGTAGGTGGCACCGATGCGGCCAATGGCCGACACGCCCAGGCCGATCAGATCGCAGTCGGGCTGGGTGCTGTAGCCCTGGAAGTTGCGGTGCAGCCGCCCCTGGCGCTTGGCCACGGCCAGCGCGTCGTTGGGCAGGGCGAAGTGGTCCATGCCCACGTACACGTAGCCCGCGCCCAAGAGCGCGTCCAGCGCCTGCGACAGCATGGCCAGCTTGGCCGCGCCGGCGGGCAGCTCGGCGTTGAGGATGCGGCGCTGCGGCTTGAAGCGCTCGGGCAGGTGGGCGTAGGCGTACAGGGCGATGCGGTCGGGGCGCAGCTGCACGATTTGCTCCAGCGTATGGGCAAACGAGGTGGGTGTTTGGCGCGGCAGGCCGTAGATCAGGTCGGTGTTGATGGACTCAAAACCTAAGCGGCGGGCTTCGGCCACCAGGTCAAACACCTGCTGGGCGGGCTGCACGCGGTGCACCGCCTTTTGCACGTCTGCATCGAAGTCCTGCACGCCAAAGCTCAGGCGGTTAAAGCCCAGGGCCGCCAGGGCCGCCAGCCGGGTCGCGTCCACGGTGCGGGGATCGACTTCGATGGCGTATTCGCCGCCCGGGGCCAGGTTGAAGTGGCGGCGCAGCAGGGCCATGAGCTGGGCCAGCTCGGCATCGCTCAAAAACGTGGGGCTGCCCCCGCCCAGGTGCAGCTGGCTGACGGCCCGGCCCGTGCCGAGCTGGGCGGTGTGCAGTAGCATCTCGCGTTCCAGGTACTGCAGGTAGGCCGCGCCGCGCTCGTGGCGCTTGGTGATGATTTTGTTGCAGGCGCAGTAGTAGCACAGCGACTCGCAAAACGGGATGTGTACGTACAGCGACAGCGGCAGGGCGGTGGCAGTGTTGCGGCGCAGGCGCAGGGCGCGCGCGTAGTCTTCGCCGGTGAAGGCTTCCACGAAGCGGTCGGCGGTAGGGTACGAGGTGTAGCGCGGCCCCGGCACGTCAAAACGCTGCAGAAGTCCGGTGGGGACACGGGGTAAAACAAGGGTCATGGCGAGCGCTGTTGTTGCATCCCTGCAATGTGCCGCGAAGGCTCCGGGCCTCACTTGACCTGGATCAAAACCCCTGCAGATCGGTGTGTAGAAAATAAGGCCATACAAAAAGTCCATACTACGTGCATGACATCTACCGCCATCAAAGTCGCCTGCTCGAATTGCAACCTGCGTGAGCTGTGCATGCCGCTCGGTCTAAACCAGGACGAATTGGACCGCCTCGACGGCTTGGTGGCGGTGCGCCGCAAGGTCAAACGCGGCACCACGCTGTTTCGCAACGGCGAGACATTTACCGCGCTGTACGCCATCCGCACCGGGTTTTTCAAGACCTCGGTCACCACCGAGGATGGGCGCGACCAGGTCACCGGCTTCCAGATGGCGGGCGAGATCATCGGGCTGGACGGCATCGTCAACGAGCAGCACACCTGCGACGCGGTGGCACTGGAGGATGCCGAGGTGTGCGAGATGCCGTTTGAGCGCATCGAAGAGCTGTCGCGCGAGGTCAACGCCCTGCAGCGCCATGTGCACAAGATCATGAGCCGCGAAATCGTGCGCGAGCACGGCGTGATGCTGCTGCTGGGCAGCATGCGGGCCGAGGAGCGGCTGGCGGCGTTTTTGCTGAACCTGGTGCAGCGCCTGCACGCGCGCGGTTTTTCGCCGCTGGAGCTGGTGCTGCGCATGACGCGCGAAGAAATCGGCAGCTACCTGGGCCTGAAGCTGGAGACGGTAAGCCGCACGTTCTCGAAGTTTTCCGAGGACGGTATTGTCGAAGTCAAGCAGCGTCACATCCGCATCCTGGATACCGACGCGCTCAAGCGCATCGTCAATCTTCAACCCTGTTTATAGCCTCACGGTCCACCGGCTGGCCCACCAGCAGGGTCAGGCTGCTGATCGCCGCTGCCACCGCCCAGAAGGTGAAAAAAGCCAGGCTGTACACGCCTTGCCGCGACCACTCCAGCGACTGCCCTTGCCACTGCAGGCTTTGCGGGTCGACCACAGCAAACACCAGGGCCTCCAGCAGGCAGGCACCTAAAAAGGCGGGCCACAACACACTGATCCAACGGGGGGGTGCCATCGTGTGCTCCGCTTACTTGGGCCGCACCGCGCCCGGTGGCGTGGCGGCGTGGTTACGGCCCTGCATGGCGGGCGCCAGCGGGCCCTGGGTGGCCAGGGTCTGGTTGATGTTCAAACCCTGGCGGTAGTAGTCCTGGGCCAGTACCGGGTCTTGCTGGGTGAAGGCGATCCAGGCGGTGACCACCCCGGCCACCACCACCACCAGCGGGCCGGAGATCACCAGCCAGACATGGCCGTATTTCCACCAGGGTTTCGGGGTGTTTTCAGACATGGTGGGTCTCCTTGACTTAGCGGGGCACGATGAACGTGGATTTTTCGGAAATACGGTGTTTGCCGTCGGCGCTGGCAATGTCGAACACCACCGGGTGCGAGCCGGGCGTGGCCGAGCCGTAGGGGATGTGCAGGCGCACCGCCACCCAGCGTGATTCCACCGCACCCACCTCTACCTCGGTTTCCGATGCCACCACCAGCCCGGCCAGCCCGTGGGCCGACAAGGTGTAGCGCTGGGGCAGTTCGGTGGCGTTCATGACCTGCAGGCGGTAGACGTTTTCCAACTGGCCACCGCCCACGATGCGCGACAGGGCGGCGCGGTCGCGCACTACGTCCACCTTCAGCGGGGTGCGCAGCAGCAGCGTGGCCAGCAGCACGGCCGCGATGGTCCACAGCAGTGCGGTGTAGATCAGCACCCGGGGCCGCAGCACCCGGCGCAGGATCTGGCGGGCGTTCCAGCCCCCGGCAATGCCGTTCTGGGTGGCAAAGCGGATCAGGCCCCGGGCGTAGCCCATTTTGTCCATCACGCCGTCGCACACGTCCACACAGGCGGCGCAGTTGATGCACTCGTACTGCAGGCCCTCGCGGATGTCGATGCCGGTGGGGCAGACCTGCACGCACAGGGTGCAGTCCACGCACGAGCCCAGGCCCAGCACCGCCGGGTCGGCCTTGCGGGAGCGGGCACCGCGCGGTTCGCCGCGGCCCGTGTCGTAGCTGACGATGAGCGTGTCCTTGTCGAACATGGCGCTCTGGAAACGGGCGTAGGGGCACATGTACTTGCACACCTGCTCGCGCATGAAGCCCGCGTTGCCATAGGTGGCGGCGCTGTAAAACAGGCCCCAAAACACCTCCCACGAGCCAAAACTCAGGTCCAGCGACTCCTGCAGCAGCTCTTGGGTGGGGGTGAAGTACGAGACAAAGGTAAAGCCGGTCCACAGCGACAGCACAATCCACACCGCGTGTTTGGCCCACTTTTTGCCTATTTTCTGGGCCGACAGGGGGCTGCCGTCCAGGCGGATGCGCGCGCCCCGGTCGCCTTCGATGTGGCGCTCGATCCACATGAAAATCTCGCTGTACACCGTTTGCGGGCAGGTAAAGCCACACCACAGCCGCCCGGCCACGGCGGTAAACAAAAACAGCGATAGGGCCGACACCACCAGCAGCCCGGTCAGGTAGATGAAGTCCTGCGGGTACAGCACCAGGCCAAACATATAAAACCGCCGCGCCGCCAGGTCCAGCAGCACCGCCTGGCGCTCGCCGTACTGGAGCCAGGGCAGGCCGTAGAACACCAGTTGCGTGAGAAACACCATGCCCCAACGCCAGCGGGCAAACAGGCCCTGCACCGAGCGCGGATAGATCTTGGCCTGGGCCGCGTACAGCGACACCAGTTCGCCATCGGCGGCGACCGGGTTGATGGGGATGGTTTTACGCATGGCCTAGTACCCAGCCACGCAAGTATCGGAACATGAAAGCGCGCTTTCGCACCCATGCCGTCGTTGCAAAGCCTCGCCATAGCCAGAGCTATGTCTGCGTTTTGCGCCTAGGCCTGCGCGCGAAATCATCACTTTCATTTTGTTCCTCTACTTACATGCCTGAGTACTAGGGCGTTGGCTTGTTCGACAAACCCCACACGTAGCTGGTCAATACACGGATCTGCGCTTCGGTCAGCGTGGTGGTTTGGGCAGGCATCTGGTTGGTTTTGCCGTTGTTGACCATGGCCACGATGGCCGCCTCGCCCCAGCCGTGCAGCCAGATGTCGTCGGACAGATTGGGCGCGCCCAGGGCCGGGTTGCCCTTGCCACCCACGCCGTGGCAGGCCGCACACACGCCAAACTTGGACTTGCCCAGGGCGGCGCGCAGCGAATCGTGCGGGCTGCCCGACAGGCTGAGCACGTAGTTGGCCACGTTCTTCACGTCGTCGGGCGTGCCCACCCCGGCGGCCATGGGCGGCATCATGCCGATGCGGCCCTTATGCAGGGTCTCGGCGATCTTCTCGGGGCTGCCGCCGTGCAGCCAGTCGCCGTCGGTCAGGTTGGGAAACCCTTTGCTGCCGCGCGCGTCCGAGCCGTGGCACTGGGCGCAGTTGTTCATGAACAGGCGCTCGCCCACGGCCATGGCCTGGGTGTTACCGGCCAGTTTCTCGGGGGGCAGGGCGGTGAACTGGGCGTACAGCGGCTCCAGTTCGCGGTTGGCCTGCACCACTTCGGCGTTGTACTCGCCCACCTGGGTCCAGCCCAGCGTGCCCTTGTAGCTGCCCATGCCGGGGTAAACCACCAGGTAGCCGATGGAGAACAGTACTGTCAGGATGAACAGGCCCACCCACCACAGGGGTAGTGGGTTGTTCATTTCGCGCAGGTCTTCGTCCCACACGTGGCCGGTGGTGTTGTCGCTTTGGAAGGGCACCTTCTTGCGGGCCGTGACCCACAACAGAAGCAGGCAGGCGGCGATGCTGATCGCAGACACCACGCTGACGAAAATCGACCAGAAGTCGCTGTTGAAATCGCTCATAAGAATCTTTCTGGGTCAGTCCTGAAGGAAGGGCAACTGCGCCGCATCGTCAAACTGGGCTTTGTTGCGGCGCGAAAACGCCCACGCCCAGATGCCGATGAAGGTGATGAAGCTGCTGACAGTGGCGATGACGCGCAAGGTGGTGACATCCATGGTGGGCTTTCTGAATCAGGGGGCGCTGGCGGGTACGGCGGGTGCAGCGGGTGCAGCAGGGGCCGTGGTGGTCTCGGCGGCCTTGGCCGCCAGCTGGTCGGTCAGGGCCCGGCCCATGACCTGCAGGTAGGCGATCAGTGCGTCTTGCTCGGTCTTGTTGGTCACCGCCTCGGCACCACCGGCAATCTCGGCATCGGTGTAGGGCACGCCCACGCTGCGCAGGGCCCGCATGCGGGGAGCGACCACGGTGGGATCGACCAGGGCGGTTTCCAGCCAGGGGTAGCTGGGCATGTTGGACTCGGGCACCACGTCGCGCGGGTTGTTCAGGTGGATGCGGTGCCATTCGTCGCTGTACTTGCCGCCCACGCGGTGCAGGTCGGGCCCGGTGCGTTTGCTGCCCCACTGGAAGGGGTGGTCGTACACGAACTCACCGGCCACCGAGTAGTGGCCGTAACGCAGCGTCTCGGCGCGGAACGGGCGGATCATCTGCGAATGGCAGTTGTAGCAGCCCTCGCGCAGATACACGTCGCGGCCGATCAGCTGCAGCGGGGTATAGGGCTTGAGACCGGTGACCGGCTCGGTGGTGGACTTCTGGAAGAACAGCGGCACGATCTCCACCAGCCCGCCCACGGCGACCACCAGCAGAATCAGCACGATCATCAGAAAGTTGTTGGTCTCGATCTTTTCGTGCGAGAAAAACGGAATCGGTTTCTTGTTGTCAGCCATGGGGGTCTTTCAAGCGTGGGCCAGCGAAGAAGAAGGCACGGGCACCAGCACCGAGCGGCCCCGGGTGGCCGTCATCCACACGTTCCAGGCCATCACCAGCATGCCGATGAGGTACAGCAAACCGCCGACCATGCGCACTACGTAGAACGGGTAGGTGGCCTTGACGCTTTCCACAAAGGTGTAGGTCAGGGTGCCGTCGGTGTTGACCGCGCCCCACATCAGGCCCTGCATCACACCGGCAATCCACATAGCGGCGATGTAGAGCACGATGCCCACGGTGGCCAGCCAGAAGTGCAGCTCAATGGCGGGCACGCTGTGCATCTTCTTGCCGCCAAACATGCGCGGAATCAGGTGGTAGAGCGAACCCATGGACACCAGACCCACCCAACCCAGGGCCCCCGAGTGCACGTGGCCCACGGTCCAGTCGGTGTAGTGGCTGAGTGCGTTGACGGTCTTGATGGCCATCATCGGGCCCTCGAAGGTGCTCATGCCGTAGAACGACAGCGAGACGATCAAAAAGCGCAGGATCGGGTCGTCACGCAGCTTGTGCCAGGCGCCCGAGAGCGTCATCACGCCGTTGATCATGCCGCCCCAGCTGGGGGCCAGCAGAATCAGCGAGAACACCATGCCCAGGGATTGGGTCCAGTCGGGCAGGGCGGTGTAGTGCAGATGGTGTGGGCCTGCCCACATGTAGGTAAAGATCAGCGCCCAAAAGTGCACGATGGACAGGCGGTACGAGTACACCGGCCGCTCGGCCTGCTTGGGGATGAAGTAATACATCATGCCCAGGAAGCCAGCGGTCAAAAAGAAGCCCACCGCGTTGTGGCCGTACCACCACTGCACCATCGCGTCTTGCACCCCGGCATAGGCCGAGTACGACTTCATCCAGCCCGCAGGCACCTCGGCGCTGTTCACCACGTGCAGCAAGGCCACGGCGATGATGAAAGCCCCAAAGAACCAGTTGGCCACATAGATGTGCTGCACCCGGCGGCGGCCCACGGTGCCGAAGAACACGATGGCATACGACACCCACACCAGCGTGATCAGGATGTCGATGGGCCACTCCAGCTCGGCGTATTCCTTGCCCGTGGTGTAGCCCAGGGGCAAGCTGATGGCAGCGGCCACGATGACGGCCTGCCAACCCCAGAACACGAACGCCGCCAGCGGCGGGCAAAACAGCCGCACCTGGCAGGTACGCTGCACCACAAACAGGCTGGTGGCCATCAGCGAACAGCCGCCAAACGCAAAAATCACCGCGTTGGTGTGCAGGGGCCGCAAGCGCCCGTAGCTGAGCCAGGAAATGCCAAAGTTCAGCTCCGGCCAGGCCAGTTGCGAGGCAATGATCACCCCCACCAGCATGCCCACCACCCCCCAGACCACGGCCATCAGGGAGAACTGCCGTACCGCCGTGTCGCTGTAGACCTCATGGACCCCCGGTGGGTCGGTCTGTGTATTTGTATAAGCCATGGAACCCTCGTTTGTGTTCCTGGCAGTGTCTAAGCGATGGCGGCTGCGCGCCTTGATACAGGTCAAGCCTTGTGCGAACGGTATGCCGATCGTTACCTGGTTAGGACTTACGCAGCGCCCCTGTGTCGCCCTTCGGGCTTACAGGGGGAACTTGCGTAAGTCCTGCTGGTTTTTCGCTTATTCCGCCAAGGCGCGTGTGGATATGCCGGGGTGCGCTGCTTGTAGCGCCTGGAGTCCATCCATTGCCCGGGATCTCCAGTCGGGTCCTCGGCCCATTAAGTCCAGCCAGGCTTCGTTGAGCGCGTCTGGGTCGTTTTCGCCCAGGTACTCAATCAGGGCTGCAGCTTGTTCTAAGTCCTTCTGGGCTTTGACGCGCATTTTTTGTGGCCTTTCGCCATGCACCAGCAGCTTGTGGACGGCGTACTTTTCAGGGGGGGGCACATTGACCAAAATAGGCCCCTGCTGGGAAAGCAGCGTCATCTGGATCGGTGACTCCATCGAATATTCCATGAACTTCAAGGGCTGCATGGTGGCATTGAGTGCCTTGACCAATACGGGGGTGTCACCACCCCGGTGCAAGCAGGTCACAAAGTCGATCTGTAAATCGGTTTCATCAGATTTCACATAGGTTGTGAGACTCTGCACCGGGACAAATCCCATTTTCAGAGATTCAATGGCACTCCCCATGTCCATCTGCACATCCGAGGGAATGGCAATGGACACATTTTTCCCCGCGTGGGCAAAGTCCAGATCCAAAGTTTGCGCGTCTGACACCCAGCGAACGCCAAGATAGTTTTGGTAGCCCATGAAAACGTGCGTCCCCACCAGGATTCCGCCCGCTTTGAAAAAGCCCGCATCGGCCAGCCGCAACAGTATCTTGGCGTGGGTGGGCGTGATGGAGGTGCAGCCCGCAAAAACGGCTTGTTGGGACAAGCGTTTCAGGTGGAGCTTTTTACCGCTCCCATTGCGATGCAAATCAATTAATGCACTCAGCTCATCGGTTGCCGGGCCCAGAAAAAATTGCTTTTGGGTGCCCGTCAAATCCGCAGTCTGGTAGTACCAGTAGGGCTTTTCTTTGATTTTTTTGAGTGAAAAGCTGCCGGGAAGGCTTGCGATGTTGCGCACGGTGTCCAGCATGTTTGCACTGCTGATGGAGGCAAATGCAGTCTGGGCAGCGGTGCTTTGTGGGATATGCAGCATGGTTATACTGATTTTTATTAAGTTCAGTATAACCACTTGCGTAGAAGTTATCCACGCCAGCGCATAGCAGGTCAATCGTTGTGCAGAATGCGCTCGCCTTCTTGCTCGACCGACTCAAACTGGCCTTGAAAAATCGCCCACCACAGCCCGCCCAGGATCAGCAGCACCAGCACGACGGACAGGGGGATCAGGAGGTACAGGATGTCCATCAACAGGCCTTCAGGTAAATGCTATTGATTAAATAGCTGGTCACGCTTATGGAATAAGCGCTAGAGGCGGTTTTCATATAAAACCTATTGGCGCGACAGGCGGGCGGCGTACAGCACCACCAGCAGCGAACTCAGCGCCATGCCCAGCCCGGCCAGCCAGGCGGGCAGCCAACCGGCCAGGGCCAGCGGCACGCACACCGCGTTGTAGCCCGCAGCCCAGGCCAGATTTTGCCGCACCACCCGCAATGTACGCCGAGCCAAGAGCAGCGTCTGCGCCACCCGGCCCAGCGTGTCGCCGGTGACCACCAGGTCCGCCTGCCGCTGCGCCAGCGGCACCGCCTGCCCAAAGGCGAAAGACACGTGGGCGGCGGCCAGCACCGGGCCGTCGTTCAGGCCGTCACCCACCATGGCCACATGCCGACCCTGGCGCTGCAAGGCCTGCAGGTGCAGCAACTTGGCGGTGGGCGTGCAGCCGCCGCGCGCCTGGGTGATGCCGACCTGCGCCGCCACCCGCGCCGCCGCTGCCGGGTGGTCGCCCGACAGCAGCTCCACCTGCACCCCTGCGGCCTGCAGCGCCTGGATGGCCTGCACCGCGTCGGGCCGCACGTCTTCGGACAAATCGAACGTGGCCAGCCAGCCCAGCCCATCGCCCAGGTAGACCTGTCGCACGGCCTCGTTTACTTCGAACCCGGTAGGCACGCTGCACCAGGTGGCCGACCCGAAGGTGACGCGGCCCAGGGCATCCATGCCGCGCATCCCATGCCCGGTCACTTCTTCCACCTGGCGCAGTTGCTCCGGCACCACGCCCTGGGCCTGTGCCGCCGCCACCACCGCGCGGGATGCCGGGTGCAGCGACTGCCCGGCCAGGCCGGCGGCCAGCCCCAGCGCCACGGCGGGGGGCATGTTGCCCCGGGTGCGGATGGCGACCACCGCCATGCCGCCCTGGGTCAGCGTGCCGGTCTTGTCAAAAACCACGGTGTCCACCTGTGCCAGGTTTTCCAGCGCCTGCAGGCGGCGCACCAGCACGCCCGATTGCGCCAGCCGCCCAGCGGCAGCCAGCAGCGCCGCCGGGGTGGCCAACGACAGCGCGCAGGGGCAGGTCACCACCAGCACCGCCACCACCACCATCAGCGCGTGGCCGGGGCCACTCGGCCACCACAGCACGCCCGCCAGCGCGGCGGCCAGCAGCACGCCCACCAAAAACGGACGCGCCACCCGGTCGGCCAGCTGCGCCAGCCGGGGTTTCTGGCTGGCGGCCTGGGCCATCAGCGCCACGATCTGGGCGAAGCGGGTGTTTTCGCCCAGGCGGTCTACATGCAGCTCCACCGGGGCGCTGAGGGTGTAGCTGCCCGCCAGCACCGGCTCGCCCACCGCGCGGCCCAGCGGGGTGGATTCGCCGGTGAGCAGCGCCTCGTCTACCTGGGTGCGGCCCTGCAGCAGGGTGCCGTCGGCGGGGAAGGCCTCGCCCGGCAGCACGCGCAGGTGGTCGCCTACCTGCAAGCGGCGCACGGCCACGCGCACAAAGGCCTTGCCGTCCCAACGCTCCACGCTGTCGGGCAGGCGGCTGATCAACGCCTCCAAAGCACCGGCGGTGCGGTCGCGCAGGCGCAGCTCCAGCCAGCGGCCGGTGAGCAAAAAGAACACAAACATGGTCAGCGAGTCGAAGTACACCTCGTGCCCCAGCACGCCCTGCGGGTCGAAGGTGGCTGCGCTGCTGACGGCAAAGGTCACCGCCATGCCCAAGGCGGCGGGCAGGTCCATGCTGACGCGGTGCTGGCGTATGTCACGCCAGGCGTTGGCAAAAAACGGCCCGCAGGAAAACACCACCACCGGCAGCGTCAGCACCCACGAGGCCCAGCGCATCAGCTGCGCCATGTCGTCGGTCATTTCGCCCGGCCCGGCCACGTAGGCGGGCATGGCGTACATCATCACCTGCAGCATGCAAAAGCCCGCCACCAGCCAGCGCCACAGGGCCCGGCGCTGCTCTTGTTTACGGCGTGCCCGTTCGGAGGCGTCCAGCGCGGGAATGGCGTGGTACCCGGCGCGCTCCACCGCCGCCAGCCAGGCCGAGGGCTGGGTGTGCGCCGCCGACCAGACCACCCGCGCGCGGCGCGAGGCCGCACCCACCTCGGCCAACTGCACGCCGGGCACGGTGCGCAAGGCCTGCTCCACCGACAGCGCGCAGGCCGCGCAGTGCATGCCGTCGATCAGCAACTGCGATTCCTGGCAATCGGGCCACTGCACCGACGGCTGGGTGAAGGCCGCCCATTCCGTGGGGTCGTCCAGCCACACGGGGGCTACAGGGCGCGTGGGCAATGGAATCGCAAGGTTGGCAGACATGCAGCAAGCGTATCGGTGTAGGACAGCGCCGCGTTTGACCCAGATCAACGCTAAAAGCAATAAATGGGACTAATCTGCCGGTATCAACTCCAGGAGATCAGCATGTACACCAACATTCTTGTGGCCACCAATGGCGACGACCTGTCCCACAAGGCCGTGGCCAGTGGTATCGATCTGGCTGCGCTCACCGGTGCCGCCCTGTACGTCGTCAAGGTGGTGCCGCACTATGCGCGCAGCTACTTCGAGGGCTCCATCCCGGTCAGCATGGACGACTCGGCCCGCATCGAACAGCAATGGCTCGACGAAGGCAAGCTGGTGGTCGATGGCTACAAGGCCGAGGCCGTGGCCAAGGGGGTGAACGTGCACACCGTGGTGGTGCAGTCCGACCTGGTGGCCGAGGGCATCATCAGCGCCGCCACCAAGTACAGCGCCGACCTGATCATCATGGCCTCGCATGGCCGCAAAGGCATCAAACGCCTGCTGCTGGGCAGCGAAACCCAGCACGTGTTGACGCATTCGCACACGCCGGTGCTGGTACTGCGCTGAGCCCCGCAGGTTTCAGGCCAAATTGGCTGCCCGCGCTTATTCCATAGGCGTGAGCAGCTATTTTTTTGGCAGTAAACCTGCAAGGGGTTATGGCTATACGTCACACAGAACGCAGCCCCAACCCGCCATAATTTGACCGGCATGTCGCCTGGGTGTCGCGGGAGAAAACGATGGACTGGTTTGTCGAAGCCCTGAAGAAATACGCTGTGTTTTCGGGACGTGCGCAACGCAGCGAGTACTGGTATTTTTTTCTGTTTTACGTGCTGATCTCGCTGGCGCTGGGCATTGCCGACGGGCTGGCGGGCTCGTACAACCAGCATGCGGGCATGGGCCTGCTGGGCGGCATTTTCAGCATCGGCATGCTGCTGCCGTCGCTGGGCGTGTCGGTGCGGCGGCTGCACGACATCGACCGCAGCGGCTGGTGGCTGCTGATCGCGCTGGTGCCTGTGGTGGGGGCCATCGTGCTGCTGGTGTTCTGCGTGCGCGACAGCCAGCCCGGCACCAACCGCTTTGGCCCCAACCCCAAGGACGCGATGCCGGGAGACCGGTTTTCGCTGACTTGAGGAGCACCGCCTTCCCATGTGCCTCCTCGCCTTCCAATGGCAGCCCGGTGCCCCCGCGCCGCTGACCATCGCCGCCAACCGCGATGAGTTTTATGCCCGGCCCACCACCGCGCTGCATGCGTGGGCCGACGGCCACACCGTCGCTGGGCAGGACCTGCAGGGCGGCGGCACCTGGATGGGGGTGCACCGGCGCAGCGGGCGGGTGGCGGCGTTGACCAATGTGCGCGATCCGGCAGCGATGCGCTCGGATGCGCCGTCGCGCGGCGGCATCGTCACCGCGTTTTTGCACAGCGGCCTGGGTGCCGAAGAATTTGCGCAGCAGTTGGCCGGTACCTCGGCTGCCTACAACGGTTTTAACCTGCTGCTGTTCGACGGCCAGCAGCTGGTAGCGTTCGAGAGCCGACAGCGGCGGTTTTTCCAGCCCGCGCCCGGCGTGTGGGCGGTGTCGAATGCCGACTTCGACACGCCCTGGCCCAAGCTGGTGCGGCTGCGCAGCGGCTTGGCCGCCGTACTGCAAACGCATCAAGCCGCCCAGGCTCCCGAAATGCCCCCGGCGCTAGAGTCCGACCTGTGGCCGCTGCTGGCCGACACCCGCCTGGCCGCCGATGCCGAATTGCCCGCCACCGGGGTCGGCCTGGACCTGGAGCGCGCGCTGTCGGCCACCTTCATCTGCATGCCGCACTACGGCACCCGCGCCAGCACGCTGCTCCACCACGGGCGCAACCGGGTGCAGATCATCGAACGCAGTTTTGGCCCGGCTGGGGCGCGGGAGCCCACGGGTACGGTGCGTTTGCGCCTGGACGGTCTTGCATAAAAAAATAGCCGCTAGCGCCCATTGGATAAGCGCAAGCAGCTATTATTTTTGTAGTAACCGGCTGGATTCAGCCGGGTGGGGTTACCACTTCATTTCGCCCTTGGCCACCTTGGCGCTGAGCTCCAGCGAGCTGACTTCGCCTGCCGTGGGATATTCCTTTTTCATGGCTTCGATCAGTTCGGCCGAGTTCTTGGCTGTGGCGGTGTGCTTGTCGAAGGCCTTGATGTAGTCGGCGGTGTACCGGGCAGCGTTCAGCGGCTTCGAGGGGCCTTCCAGGTAATGGCCGGGCACCACCACCTTCGGCTTGAGTTTCTGGATCTGGGTCAGCGTGGCCAGCCAGCCGGTGTGCGATGCGGGGGTCTGGGTGTCGGCCATCCACACGTGCAGGTTGTTGGCCAGCGGAATGCCGCCCACCACCGCCTTCAGCGACGGAATCCACACAAAGCTGCGGTCCGGTTGCGCATCGCCCTTGATCTCCAGCTTTTTACCTTCCAGCGTCAGCGTGTGGCCTTGCAGCACTTCGGGCAGCAGGGTGGTGCTGGGCGCGTCGGTCTTGAGAATGGGGCCCCAGTAGGCCAGCTTGCCAGCGGCGCTCTCTTTGATGTGCTGCACGGTGTGCGATGTAGCGACGATCTTGGCGGCGGGGAAGGCTTTGCTGATGGTTTCCAGGCCGAAGTAGAAGTCCGGGTCGCCATGGCTGATGTAGATGGTGGTGAGGTTCTTGCCGCTGGCGCGGATTTTTTCCACCACTTTGGCGGCCTGCGATGCGCCGAACTGCGCGTCGATCAGCACCGCGTCTTTCTCGCCAGTGACGAGTACCGACGAGACTGGGAAGATGGCGTCATGGCCGGGGTTGTAGACATCCAGCTTGAGCGGGCCTGCGGCCAGGGCAGGGGCGGCCAGGGTGGCGGCAGTGAGGGCGGTGAGGGCCCAGCGGGTAGCGGTAGAGCGTGTGGTCATGGGTTTCTCCAAACAGGTGTGTGTTGCGATGGATGGAATGTTAGTTGTGTTTATTGGATAGAAAAACCCTAAAATTATCCCTAGTTTGTTGTCAAAACCGGTCGAATAAAGGCGAGATGTTTTGGATACCTTGAAAGCCATGCAGGTGTTTGTGGCCGTGGTGGACGCGGGCAGCCAGACGGCGGCTGCCGATGCGCTGGGCCTGTCGCGCCCGGTGGTGTCGCGGTTTATCGCCGAGCTGGAGGGCTGGACTGGCGCCCGCCTGCTGCACCGCACCACCCGCAAGCTCAGCGTCACCCCGGCGGGCAGCGAAACCCTGCAGCGCTGCCGCGCGGTGCTGGCGCTGACCACCGACATGCAGCAGGCGGTGGCGGTGCCCGAGACCACGCCGCAGGGGCTGCTGCGCATCACCGTCAGCACCTCGTTCGGCCAGACGCACCTGACCTGGGCGGTGGCCGACTTCGTGAAGCGCTACCCCGCCGTGTCGGTCGATCTGGTGCTGCTGGACCGCGCCGTGAACCTGGTGGAGGAGCGCATCGACCTGGCGGTGCGCATCAGCCAGGCACTCGACCCCAACCTGATTGCCCGGCGGCTCACGGTGTGCCGCTCCATGGTGTGCGCCTCGCCCGAGTACCTGCGCACGCACCCGCCCATCCGGCGCATGGAAGACCTGGCCGCGCACAACTGCCTCACGCATTCGTACTACGGCAAGACGCTGTGGAACTTTGAACTGGACGGCCAGCCGTCGTCGGTGGCGGTGGGCGGCAACCTCAGCGCCAACGAGTCCACCTCGTTGCTGCAGGCCGCCGTGGCCGGTGTGGGCGTGGCCCTGCTGCCCAGCTTCATGGCTGCGCCGCTGGTGCACAGCGGCCAGCTGGTCGCGCTGCTGCCTGCGGTGCAGCAGCGCGAGCTGGGCATCTACGCCGTCTACGCCTCGCGCAAGAACATGTCGGCGGCGCTGCGCGCCATGCTGGACTTTCTGGCCGAGCGTTTTCCGCCCGAGCCACCATGGGACGTGGCGGCATAAATGCTATCAAAAAAATAGCTGCTTACGCCCATGGAATGGGCGGTAGAGGCCTATAAGACCATTACCAGCGCGGCTTGCCCACCACGTCGGTAGCGGCCGTGCTGGTGCCGCTGGCGCGGCGGGTGATGTCGTCAAAGATGTGGCGGGGCAGCTTTTTCAGCAGCCAGCCCATGGCCAGCGGCACCAGCACCAGGTCGTCCAGCAGCCCGGCAACGGGAATGAAGTCGGGCACCAGATCCACCGGCGACAGCAAATACAGCACGATGCCCGCCGTGCCCCACTTCAGCCACGGTGGCGACTGTGGGTGCTGCAAGGCAAACCACAGCAAGCGGGCATCGCCCTTGACGACAGCCCAGACCAACGAGACACGCTTCCACATGGTTGTATCCTTTTTAATCCGGCAAATGCGCCGGGTGGGACCATAACGCCGGATGGGGCTGGGGGATGACAATTTTTTGCAAGCAAATGTCCTACAGCCACAGGTGCCCTACAGCAAAACGCTGCCGTTGATGCAGGTAACCGACGCGCCACCCACCCACACTTGGCCCTGGGCATCGCGCTCAATGTGCACCCGGCCTGCGCGGTCCAGGCAGGTGCCCTGGGCCACCAGGTACTGCTCGGGGGCAAAACCGTCTGCTATCAGCCACTGGGCCAGGCTGGCGTTCAGGCTGCCGGTGACGGGGTCTTCCAGCACGTCCACGGCGGCGGCGAAGGCGCGCACTTCCATCTGCGGCTGTGGTGCGTCGTCCACCGGTGCGCTGCGGCCAAAGGCGCGGGCTTCGCGGCTGGAGCGGGCAATCAGCTGGGGTGCATCGTCTGGCGGATACAGCCCGGCCACGCCGACCACCAGGCCGGTGTTTTTCAGCGCCAGGTGGTCGGGTTTGAGCTGCAGCACGGTCTGCGGGCCGTCGAGCAACAGGCCTAGCCAGGGCAGGCCGTTGTCCAGCATCTGCGCGGCCACCACGTCGCGCGGCTTCAGGCCCAGCGCCGCAGCCACCTGGGCCAACACCATGGCGCTGGGCGCGCTGCGTTGGAGCGGCGGGGCGGCAAACAGCAGGCGATCGTTCTCGCGCCGTATCGGCACCAGCCCCACCGCGCATTCCTGCACCACCCTCTTGGCTGCACGCGGCTGGCCGCCCGCCTGCAGCCAGGCGTGGCAACTGCCCAGCGTGGGGTGGCCGGCAAAGCGTAGCTCGCTGAGCGGGTCGAAGATGCGCACCCGGTAGTCGGCCCCTGCCGCCCGGCCCGCGTCGGTGGGCGGCAGCAGAAAAGTGGTTTCCGACAGGTGCGTCCAGTTGGCAAAGCGCTGCATCTGCGCGTCGCTCAAGCCCGTGCCGTCCAGCACCACCGCCAGCGGATTGCCTTGGTAGGGGGTGTCGGTGAAAACGTCGACCTGCTGAAAGGGGCGGGTGGTCGGTATCACAGGGCTTTGATGGCTTCTGCCAGCGCCTTGATGCCGATGTTGATCTGCTCCACGCTGGCCGTCACGAACGACAGGCGGATGGTGCGCGGGTCGGCGTTTCCGGCATAAAAGGCGCTGCCGGGCACAAAGGCCACACCTTGTTCCACCGCCTTGGGCAGCAGGTCCACGGCGTGCACGCCTTCGGGCAGGCGGGCCCAGAGGAACATACCGCCGTCGGGGGTGTTCCAGGTCACGCCCGCAGGCATTTCACGGGTCAATGCGGCCAGCATGGCATC
Source organism: uncultured Albidiferax sp. (assembly GCA_963512645.1). GTDB lineage: Bacteria > Pseudomonadota > Gammaproteobacteria > Burkholderiales > Burkholderiaceae_C > Rhodoferax_B. The sequence goes on from CAUPNM010000030.1 coordinate 21,355, forward strand.
GCGCTGGGCCTTGTACAGCGTGCGGATGGTGGGTACGTGGCGGGCCAGAAAGCCGTCTTGCATCACCGCCACCACCATGCGTTGGTTAAAGCTGGGGCTGTGCAGGTCGGCGGCCTGCTTGGCTTGCAGCAGCTTGGGCATCATGGCCTTGGGGGCGATCACGTAGCCCAGGCGCAGGCCGGGGGCCAGCACTTTGGAGAACGAACCCATGTAGATGCAGCCCTCGGGGTTGCGGCCGGTCAGCGGTGCGGGCGGGGGCGCGTCAAACCACAGGTCGCCGTAGGGGTTGTCTTCCACCAGCGGCAGGCCCAGGCGCTCGGCACGCTCGATCAGCGCAGCGCGGCGGGCCTCAAGCATGGTGCGGCCGGTGGGGTTCTGGAAGTTGGGCAGCACGTACAAAAAGCGCGCCCCGGCGGCTTTGGCGGTCAGGTCGTCCAGGTCCACGCCCTGGTCGTCCGAGGCCACGCCCACCACGTTGGGCTCCATGGGCGCAAAGGACTGCAGCGCGCCCAGGTAGGTGGGCGTTTCCACCAGCACTTTGCTGTCTTTGTCGATCAGCACCTTGCCGATCAGGTCCAGCGCCTGCTGCGAGCCGGTGGTGATCAGCACCTGGGCGGGCTCCACGTTCCAGGGCAGGCCTGCGGCCACGATCTCGCGCAGCGGGCCGTAACCTTCGCTGGCGGCGTACTGCAGTGCGCCCTTGCCGTCTTCGCGCAGCACTTTTTCACAGGCAGCGGCAAATTCGGCCACCGGAAAGGTCTTGGGCGAGGGCAGGCCGCCTGCAAAACTGATGATGCCGGGGCGCTCGGTGACCTTGAGGATTTCGCGGATGACCGACGAGTTCATTTTTTCGGTGCGGGCGGCGAGGGTCCAGGGATTGCTCATGGTGGTATTTGTGCAAAAGTGTTAGAACTAGATTGTCGTTTAGGTCAGCATGGGCGCGAGCGAGGCGACCAGTAAAACCGCCATCACGCCATTAAAAATCTGGCGGTAGCGGGGGATGCGCAGCCAGTGGCGCAGGCGGCTGCCGCACAGCGCCCACAGGCCGATGGCGGGCAGGTTCACCACCGCGAACAAGCTGGCCGCGCCCAGTACCAGGGCACTGCCGCTGTGGGCGGGCACATAGCTGCTGAAGGCACCCACGGCCATCACCCAGGCCTTGGGGTTGACCCACTGGAAGCCCGCTGCGCCCCAGAAGCCGATGGGGCGGCTGGCGGTGGCATCTTCGGGGGCCCCGGCGGTGGCTACACCCCAGGCCAGATACAGCAAATAGGCCGCCCCCAGCCATTTCAGCAGCACATACAACTGTGGCACCTGCTCAAACAGCAGGCCCAGCCCCAGGCCTACCGCCAGCAGCAAAACAAAGAAGCCAACCGAAATCCCCACCATGTGCGGCAGCGTGGCGCGAAAGCCGTGGTTCACGCCCGAGGCCAGCAGCATCAGGTTGTTCGGGCCGGGGGTGATGGAGCTGACAAAGGCAAACAGCGTCAGCGCGGCGAAAAGTTGCATATCCATACAGGCTCCTGACATCAACGAACGGGCATGCGTTTGCCCATGAACACCGTGGCAATCACGGCCAGGCCAAAGCCCAGCGTGACCGCGTCCAGCGTTTCGCCCAGCAGGGGCACGGCAAACAGCATGCTCAAAAACGGCTGCACCAGTTGCACCTGGCTGACGCGCACCGTGCCGCCCAGCGCCAGCCCCCGGTACCAGGCAAAAAAGCCCAGCCACTGCGAAAACACCGCCAGGTAGGCAAACCCGGCCCAGGCGTGCAGGGCTACCGGCTGCGCAGGCTGCGTCCACAGGGCAGCGGGCAGGGTGATGGGTAGGGCCAGCACCAGCACCCAGCAAATCACCTGTTCACCGGGCATGCGCTGGGCCAAGCGGCCGCCAAAGCCGTAGCCCACTGCGCCCAGCAGCATGGCCAATAGCAGCAGACCGTCGGCGGCCTGGATGTGCAGACCGGCTTGCCCCGAACGCAGCATGGCAAACGCCACCACCATCGCGCTGCCCAACACCGCGCACAGCCAGAAGCCGGTGGACGGGCGCTGGCGGTGCATCAGCGCGCCCACCACCGCCGTGGCCAGCGGTAGCACACCAATGATCACGCTGGCGTGCACCGCCTCCACATGCCGCATGGCAATCGACGTGAGCAGCGGAAAACCAAACACCACGCCCGAGGTGGTGCACAGCAGCGGCACCCAGTCCTGCCGCTGCGGCCAGGGCGCGCGGGTGGCCCACAAGAACAGCGCCGACAAACCACCCGCCATGGCGGCCCGGCCCATGGCCACAAACACACCGGACATCTGCGGGTCGGCCGGTGTACCCACCGCCAGCCGTGTCATCGGCAGGGTCAGCGCAAAAATCACCACGCCCAGCAGGCCCAGCCACAGGCCCCGGCGTTCGGCATGGCGTATCGGTGTGGAAAGGGTGGCGGTGTGCAGGCTCATAGTGCATTCAATGTAGTGCCATTACCAACACACTGGCAGTACACTTTATCCATTCAGTTTGTGAACTGTATTGCTTGTAAGGCCAGCACACAGGAGCCGCCACCATGTTGATGAAGACCGCCGACCAGACGCTCACCGAGCAGCTCGCCAGCCATTTCGCCGAGCGCATCCGTTGCCGCCTGCTGGCTGCGGGGGCACGTCTGCCCTCGGTGCGCCAGTGCGCCCAGCAGCACGCGGTGAGTGCCTCCACCGTAGTGGCGGCCTACGACCGGCTGCTGGCGCTGGGCCTGGTAGAGGCCCGCAAGAAACGGGGTTTTTATGTGCGGGAAACGGCTCCCGTGCAGGATCTATACGCACGAGAAGCTACACAAAACATAGCAAGCCCGGCGCGCCGCCCGATCGATGCCACCGCCCTGATGCGCGGAATGTTCCAGGGCGACAGCGACAAACCCCAACCTGGCATGGGCGTGCTGCCGCCCGATTGGCTGGACAACAGCTTCATGCCCGCCGCCGTGCGCCGGGTGGCGGCAGGCGCGGCCGATTTTTCGCGCCGCTACGGCGACCCGGCGGGCGACCTGGGTCTGCGCCAAAGCCTGTCGAAAAAGCTGCTCGGCCTGCACGTGCCCGCTGCGCCCGAGCAGATCATCACCACCGTGGGCGCCACCCACGCGCTGGACATCGCCAGCCGCACCCTGCTGCGCGCCGGTGACTGCGTGATGGTGGAAGAACCCGGCTGGGCGGTGGAATTTGCCCGGCTGGAAGCCATGGGCATGCGCGTCCTGCCGGTGCCGCGCAATGCCGATGGGCCCGACCTGGAGGTGATGGCGCGCTACTGCGAGGAACATGCGCCGAAGCTGTTTGTGAGCGTGAGTGTGCTGCACAACCCCACCGGCTTTTGCCTCACCCCCGGCAGCGCGCACCGGGTGCTGACCCTGGCCAATGCCCACGATTTCTACATCGTGGAAGACGACACCTACAGCCACCTGGCCCCCGAACACGCCACCCGCCTGTGCGTGCTGGACGGCCTGCAGCGCACCCTGTACGCCAGCGGTTTTTCCAAAATTTTGGCCCCCGGCTGGCGCGTCGGCTTTCTGGCCGCACCCACCGCCCTGGTGGAACGCCTGACCAACACCAAGCTGCTGGCCACGCTGACCACCCCGTCGCTGCTGGAAAAAGCCCTGGCCTGGTGCATCGACCAGGGCCAGCTGCGCCGCCACTCCGAAGGCGTGCGCGCCCGCCTCGACCAGGCCCGCACCCGCAGCACCAAGCTGGCCCTGGCCGCAGGCTGCTCGTTTGCGTCCGAGCCCGCAGGCCTGTTCGGCTGGGTTGAAACCGGCGTAGACACCGATGCACTGGCCCAGCGCATGCTCGACGAAGGCTACATGCTCGCCCCCGGTGCCCTGTTCCACGCCAACCGCCAACCCAGCAGCCTGATGCGCATCAACTTTGCGAACACGCAGGACGCGGCGTTCTGGAAGGTGTTTGCGCGGGTGCGGGAGGGGATGCCGTGATTGCTATGTAAAAAATAGCTGCTTGCGCCGATGGAATGGGCGTTGGAGGCTGTTTTTTTATAAGGCTAGCCCAAGCTGCGCAGCAGCGCCCGGTTGATATCTTCCAGGTCCATCCCGTGCTCGTGGCACAGGGTGCGGATGGCGGTGCCGTTGTCGGACTCCAGGGCGCTGGCGATGTGCAGCAGCGGGGCGTAGGGGCCGGTGTTGCGCACCGTGGCGTTGTAGATGCGGCTGCTCAGGGGCACGCGGTGCAGGGCGCTGCCCAGGGGTTCGCCCATCAGCACGTCGATCTGCGAGAACAGGCCGCAGAGGTAGATTTCGCGGGCCAGTTGGTGTTCGGCACCGGAGTCCATCAGGTTTTCCATCAGCCGGGCGCGCAGCACCATGGCGGCCTTGACCGGGCGCAGGTTGGGGTCGCGCGAGGCCTGGGGCAGTTGCTCGACCAGCCAGCGCTTGAACGGGCTGGTGCCCAGCAGCATCAGGCCGTGGCGCAGCGATTCGACCTCGGTGCGCAGGCCGACAGCGGCCGAATTGGCGTAGGCCAGGAAACGGAAGGTCAGGATGGGTTCCATGCCCAGCAGGGATTCGAGTTTTTCGACCGATACGTCGTCGTCCACGGCCTGCACCAGTTGCACCATGGCCTGGTAGTCGGGGGCGGTGGCCTGGCGCTGCAGGGCGTGCAGGATGTCTTCATCGGGCCAGCCCAGCAGGGCGGTGGCGTGTTGCTGGTCCAGGCAGTGTTCCATCAGCAGGCGGCTGGCAATGCCCTCGAACAGCATGCCGGGCTGCACCGGGCTGGTTCCGGTGGGCGTAGTGCCTGCACGGTTGCGGGCGGCGGCCTGCAGCGCGGCCAGCGCCGCCTGGGGCGACAGGCGCAACAACCGGGTGAAAAAGCAGGGGGCCAGCTCGGAGGCGGGGACCTGGTCGGATTCGGCCCGCCACACCAGCCGCAGGCCGCGCTGGTGGGCGCGCTGCACCCGCTGCGGCATGGCGTGGCTGCCCATCCATTCGCTGCGGACTTCGATCCAGTACGGGGCGGCGGTGCGCGCCGGGGCGTGGTCTAGCAGGTCGCGCAGCAGGGCGGGGGATTTGACCGACAGCAGCAGCGGCGGCGCGCCGGGCTTGCCTTGGTCTTGCAAGCTGCCGACCAGGCGCTCGGAGTCGATGCTGGCATCGGCCCGGCCCTCGATGAACAGCTGCACCGCGGCCATGCTGCGCGCAGCATTCCACAGCGGGCGATAGCCCAGCGTGATGCTGCCGAGGACAGAAGTGGCCATGTCGGACGCGAAAGGGTCGCGTTTAACTGATGTAGTTGAACAATGATAGCTTCTGGATCGAGGCGTAGGATTTCAGTGCGGCCTGGTAGGCGGTTTGCTGGTTGCTCTGGTCGGCGGCGGCGGCAATCATGTCGATGTCTTCGGCGGTGGACTTGTCGGTCTTGGCCTGGATGGTGTTGTTGGCCTGGGTGCTGGTGATGCGGTCGGCGCGGGTCAGCAGGTCGCCCGCCTTGCCCCGGCTGGCGCTGATTTTTTCCAGGCTGGTGTCGAGCTGGGCCAGCGAAATCGCCTGTTCCTGGTTGAAGTTGGCGTCGTTGCTGTTGGCACCCTTGGTGCTGGAGCCCACCGCGAACATGCTGGCGATGGTGCGGTCCATCACGTCAAAAATGCTGGGCCGGTTGGCGGTGACGTTGGCGTTGACTTCCAGCCTGTCGCCATTGAACGGGGTGCCGCGCACCACCATCGAAATACCGCCCATCACGATGGACTGGCCTTCGGTGTAGGTTTGCGCCGCCGAGGTGGTGGCGGTGGTGTTGTTGGTAACGGTGTAGGTGGTGGCCCCGGTGGCCGGTGGTACAGGCGCGGTGAAGTTGATGGTGAAGTCGGTACCTTGGGCGGCCATCAGCGAGGCATCGACGACCACGCCAATGTCGGTAAATGCGCGCCCGGTGTTGGCGGCCCCCAGGCTCACGGTGAACACGCCGTTGCCCTCGGGCACGTCCATCCAGGCGGCGCGGCCATCCAGCGTGAAGGGGATGGCCACGGTGCTGGCGGCGGTTTGGCCGGGCAGGCCGTTGTAGTTGTAGTCGGGGTCGGGTGGCACGCCGTTGGCGCTGGTTTCAAACGGGGCCGAGGTGCTGCCCAGGCCGTTGAACAGGGGCATGCCGTTGCTGTCTTTTTTGTTCGCCAGGGTGATCAGCTCGTCGCGGATGCCGACCAGCTGCTTGGCAATGGTTTCGCGCTCTACCGGGCTGTTGGCACCGTCGCCCGCCTGCACCACCAGGGTACGGAACTCGCGCAGCAGGTCGTTGGCGTTGCCCAGCGTGGCTTCGGCCTGGGTGATGGCGCTGACCTGGGTGTCCAGTGCGCGCTGCTCGGTCTTGATGCGGTCGATGCGGGTGTTGGCCCGCTCGGCCTGGGCGGCACCGGTGGGGTCGTCGCTGGAGCGCAGGATCTTCTTGCCGGAGGTCAGGTTTTCTTGCAGCGCAGACATGGTGGCGTACCGGGTGGTCAGGTTGCGCAGGGCGTTGTCGTAGCCGGTGGCGCTAGCCAGGCGGGTGAAGCTGTTGCTCATCTATTTCTCCTACCGGCCCACGCTGGCCATCAGGCTGTCAAAAATGGTTTGGGCGACCTGGACCATCTTGGCCGATGCCTGGTAGGCCTGCTGGTACTGCAGCAGTTTGGCGGCTTCTTCGTCCAGGTTCACGCCCGAGACCCCGGTGCGCGAGGTCTCCAGGTTGTCGGCAATCGACTTGGACACCTCGGCGGTGTACTGCACGCTTTGCACCTTCACGCCCACCTGCGACATCAGTGCGGCATAGCCGTCGGCCAGGCTGGCGCCGTCGAACAGCGCCAGGTCGCGCAGGTCCAGCAGCGCGTCGGCATTGCCGGCGTTGAGCTTGGCATAGGCGAGGTTGGCTGGGCCTAGGACCAAGGTGTCGCCGTTCTGGGCCGCGCCCGACAGGGTCAGCGACCAGCCCGAGGCCAGGTTGGCCGGATCAAACGCGATGGGCGTACCCGGGCTGTAGGTGTAGACCGTGGCCCCGGTATCGCTGCGGGTGTAGGTGTTGGTACCGGTGAAATTCAGGGTGATGTTGGCCGGAATCGGCACCGACTTGGCGGCCAGATTGGCCACTGCCAGGCTGCCGGTGTTGGTAATGCCCATGGCGGCCTGCACCGGGCTGGACACGGCAAGTTGGCGCGGCGAGCCGAAGGCGGTACTGATCTTGTTGGCCACAGCGCGAAACGGCTGCAGCAAAAAGCTGTCGCCCGCCGCAGGCGCGCCGCCCACGGCAATCGCCAGGCCGTCATAGCTGCCGGTGACCGGGTCGGGGTTGACCACGGTGTTGTCCGACAGGCGCTGCACGGTGAAGGCTACGGCCGAGGTAAAGGTGATCTTGTAGTCTGATGCCTGCAGCTTGGCCACGGTGGGCGCGTCCACGCTGATGCCCACGCTGCCGCTGCCGGTGTTGGACACGGCGGCCGCCCCATTGGGCATGCTGACCGGGCTGAACAGGTTGCCGCCGGGGTTGCCGTCCAGGTCCAGCCCCAGCTTGTGCTGGGCGTTGACCACGGTGGTGATGCTGGTGGCAATGCGCCCTAGCAGATTGGCCCCCTGGGCCAGGTCTTCGTTCTGGAACTTCAGCAACCCGGTGACCGAGCCGCCGCCCAGCATGCTTTCCGACAGCACCACGGTCTGGCTGCCCAGCACCATGGCGATCTGGCTTTGTGATGCGTCCTGGGGGTTGGGCTGCACCTGCAGCGCCGTGGCTTTGGTGCCCAGCACCAGCGGCTGGCTGCTGGCGGCAAACACCGTGACCGTGCCGTCGTCGGCATCGAGCTGGGTGGTCTGGATGTACTGGTTGAGCTGGCTGATCAGGTTGTCGCGCTTGTCCAACAGGTCGTTGGGTGCGTGGCCTTTGCCCTGGGCCTGCTGGATCTGCCCGTTCACAGCGGCCAGGTTGGTGGTGATGGTGTTGATCGCCGCCGCCGCGTTGATCAGCTCGGTGGTCAGGCCGGTCTGCAGGTTGGCCAGTTGGGTGGCGGCATCGTTGAAGCGGGCGGCGGCCTCGTCGGCACGGGTCAGCACCACGGTGCGGGCGGTCAGGTCGGTAGGGGCGCTGGCCACGTCCGAGAACGCGTTCATCATGTCGGTGACCGCTGCGCCCAGGCCGTTGGTGCCGCCCTTGAAGATGTCTTCCAGCTGCAGCAGCTTGTTGGCGCGGCTGATGTCCGAGGCCGCCACCGACTTGGACAGCGCGGCCTGGCGGGTCAGGTACTCGTCGTGGTTGCGCTGGATGGTGAGTACGTCCACCCCCTTGCCGATGTAGCCGCCGCCGGTGAACTGGCCTTCTACCGTTTGCAGTATGACGTTCTGGCGCGAATAGCCCACCGTGCTGGAGTTGGCAATGTTGTTGCCAATGGTCTGCAAGGCGACTTCGTTGGACAGCAGGGCCCGCGAACCGACGTTGAGGAGGTTGCTCATGGCGGTCTTTTAGCGGGCTTAGGCGTAGGCCCGGCGCAGCTGCTGGGTCACGGTGATGGCGCGGTTCAGCTTGGCGGCGTAGTCGGGGTCGGTGGCGTAGCCCGCGCGTTTGAGCTCGGTGGCAAACGCATGGGACGAGCCGGTCTGCTGGCGTGCCACCGCATAACGCGGGCTGTTGTTGATCAGCCGGGCGTAGTCGTTGAACGAGTCCTGGTAGGAGTCGTAGGCGCGGAACTTGGCGCTGACCTTGCGGGCCTCGCCGTTGACCACCTCGGTGGTGGTGATGGTGGTGGTCTTGCCGGTCCAGCCCGCTCCGGCCTTGATGCCGAACAGGTTGAACGAGGTGCTGCCGTCGGGGTTTTTGATTTCCCGGCGGCCCCAGCCGGTTTCGTGCCCGGCCTGGCCCAGCATGTAGCTGGCGGGGATACCGGTGGCCCGCTCCACGGCGGTGGCGGCGGCGTTGTGCTGCTCGACAAAACCGGTCTGGCTGACGCTGGCGGGTTTGATGGGGGCTGTCGGGGCTATGGGGGCCGCCATTTTGGGGGCTGCGCCATCGGCGGGCACGGTCTGGCGCGTCAACTGGCGCACGATGGCCTCCGACAGGCCGCCGGGCTGGCCCGACATGGTGACCGACAGCTGCTGGTCCAGCAGGTCGCTGCCCAGATCACCCTGCGGGCTGTCGAACAGGCCGGATTTGGTGGTGGCCTCGCGCATGCTTTTGATCAGCTCGCGCATGAACAGCGACTCCAGTTGCTTGGCCGTTTCCTTGATGGCGGCGGGGCTATCTTGCCCGGCCTGCAGCTTCAGCGCGTTCAGCGACTTGGCATCGGCGGCCAGCACGTTGCTGTTGGAAACTTGGGTCAGTGCCATTTAGATCACCTCCAGTTCAGCGTTCAAAGCGCCTGCTGCCTTGATGGCTTGCAGGATGGCCAGCAGGTCCTGCGGCGTAGCACCCAGGGCGTTCAGGGCGCGCACCACGTCGGCCAACTGGGGCGCAGGCGGCACCTGGATCAGGATGCCGGGCTCCTGCTTGATCTGGATATTGCTTTTCTCGGTGACCACCGTCTGACCTTGCGACAAAGGATTGGGCTGGCTTACCGTGGGCGTGGTGCTGATGCTGATGGACAGGTTGCCGTGCGCAATCGCACACGGGCCGAGCGTGACCGACTGGTTCAGCACGATGGAGCCGGTGCGCGAGTTGATCACCACCTTGGCCGCCGGGGCGGAGGACTCCATGGTCAGCTCTTCCAGGTCGGCCAGGAAGTTGACGCGGGCATTCGGGTCGTTGGGCGCGCGCACCCGCACCGTGCGGCCGTCCATGGCGTTGGCCAGGCCGTTGCCCATTTTGTTGTTGACGGCGGCGGCCACGCGGCGGGCGGTCTGGAAGTCGCTGGAGTTCAGGTCCAGGGTGATGAAGTCGCCCTCTTGCAGCGGCGTGGGCACACTGCGCTCTACCTGCGCACCGCCGGGAATGCGGCCTGCGCTGAGGTGGTTGATCTGCACCTTGCTACCGCCCGCAGCAGCACCGGCACCGGCCACCACCATATTGCCCTGGGCCATGGCGTAGATCTCGCCGTCGGCCCCGCGCAGCGGCGTGGTAATCAGCAAGCCGCCCTTGAGCGACTTGGAGTTGCCCATGCTGGCCACGCTGACATCAATCGTCTGGCCTGGCTGGGCAAAAGCGGGCAGTTGTGCGGTAACGATCACCGCCGCCACGTTTTTCAGCTGCAGCGACGATGCCAGGTTGGCGGGCAGGGTGATGCCCATCTGCTGCAAATAGCTGGACAGGCTTTGCGAGGTGTAGGGCATCTGGGTGGTTTGGTCCCCCGTGCCGTCCAGCCCCACCACCAGCCCGTAGCCGGTCAACTGGTTGCTGCGCACGCCCTGCACGGCGGCGACTTCCTTGATACGCAAAGCCTGCGCAGGCAGCGCCAGCAGCAGGGCCGCGCACAGCCCCAAGCCCCATGTCGCGGCACGGCGCATTGGCAGGAGGCGGAAAAGTGGCATGGCGAACAACCTGTTCTACGTCTGGTTCGGTCGAAATGACAAAACCTTTAGCACTATTTTGCGGTGCGTCTGCGGACTGGAACGGCGGAAAAGGCGGGGGTTTCCGGTCAATTAGCTATGCTGTAATTTTGATAGCTGCTCACGCCGATGGAACGGGCGCTAAGGCCATAAAAGACCAAAATGGCGACTCTTGCCTTTCCCAAGGCAAGCGCAGCGAAGCCCGCCCGCGAACTGCGCGGAACTGGCTCAGCCAGGCCGCTGCAGTTGCCCCCTGCAAGGGGGTTGGCGAAAGATGCGCAGCACTGCAGCCTGGGGGTGAGCCTAAAACGGCATCACGTTCATGAAAAAGCGCCCCAGCCAGCCCATGGCCTGGGCTTCGCCCTGCTGGCCCCGGCCTTTGGACTCGATGCGCGCATTCGCCACCTGGGTAGAGGCGACCACGCTGCCAGGCTGCACCGCGCGCGGGTCGACCGTGCCCGAGAAGCGCAGCACGTCGACGTTCTGGTTCACGCCGATCTGTTTTTCACCGGCCACCACCAGGTGGCCGTTGGGCAGCACCTCGACCACGGTGACGGTGATGGCTCCCGAGAAGGTGTTGGCGCTCTCGGTGCCGCCTTTGCCCGAGAAGTCGTTGCTGGAATTGGCGCCGATGTTGAACTTGTCCAGCAGCGGGGCCTTCAGGAAGGGCAGGCCGGTGATGCCGGCCGAGGTGTCGGCGGTACGGCCCACGGTGCTGGTGGACTTTTGGCTGGCGCTGATGTTCTCCACGATCTGGATGGTCAGGTTGTCGCCCACCAGGCGCGGGCGGCGGTCTTCAAATACGGGGCGGTAGGAGGCCGATGCAAACAGGCTGCCGGTGGGCCGGGCGTTGGTGGCCACGGGGGCTGCGGGCATGGGCCGGGGCGCGGTGGACTGGGCGAAATCCACCTTGGGCGAAGGCGCCAGGGTTTCGCAGCCCGTGAGGCAGCCCAGCAGCAAAGCGACGGTCAAGGCAGTCCGCATGGTCAATCTCCTAGAGCTGGGCCAGCTTTTGCAGCATCTGGTCCGAGGTCTGCACGGCCTTGGAATTCATCTCGTAGGCGCGCTGGGTCTGGATCATGGTCACCAGCTCCTGCACCACGTTGACGTTGCTGGTTTCCACAAAACCCTGGCGCACCACGCCCATGCCGCTGACACCCGGCGTGCCGGTGGTGGGCTGGCCGGAGGCGGCAGTTTCGGCGTACAGGTTGCCGCCCTTGGGCTCCAGGCCGGCCGGGTTGATGAAGTTGGCCATGGCGATATTGCCCGCCGGTTGCGGCGTAGGGTTGCCCGGCAGCACCACGGTGACGCTGCCGTCGGTGCTGATGGTGACGCTATGCGAGTTGACCGGAATGGTCACGCCGCTGGCGACCGTCAACCCGGCGGATGTCACCAGGCGGCCCTGCGAATCCACCTGGAACGAGCCGTCGCGGGTGTAGCCGATGGTGCCGTCGGGCTGGTTGATCTGGAAAAAGCCGTTGCCGTTGATGGCCACGTCCAGCGTGTTGCCGGATTGCTGCAAGCTGCCCTGGGCAAACGAGCGGGTGGTGGATACGGTGCGTACGCCCAGGCCCAGGTGCAGGCCGGTGGGGAGCTGGTTTTGCTCGGTGCTGTTGGCCCCCACCTGGCGCAGGTTTTGGTAGATCAGGTCTTCAAACACCGCGTTGGCGCGTTTGTAGCCGGTGGTGGAGACGTTGGCCAGGTTGTGCGAAATCACGTCCAGCTGGGTTTGCTGGGCTTCCATGCCGGTCTTGGCGATCCAGAGGGAGTTAATCATGGTGGTCTTTCGGTTTAACCCTGAACGTTCAGCAACTGGCTGGCGCTTTTGTCATTGGTTTCGGCGGTTTGCAAGAGGCGCATTTGCGTCTCGAACTGGCGGGCGGTCTGGATCATGCCGACCATGGTGGCTACGGCGTTGACGTTGCTGCCCTCGATGGCCCCGCCCAGTAGCTTGGCGTTGGCATCCTGCGGCAGCGGGTCGCCGGTGGCACCGCGGAACAGGCCGTCGTCGCCGCGCTTGATGGGGTTGTCGGCATCGGGGGTCACCATCTTCAGCCGCCCCAGGCTGGTGGAGGCTTGCCCCGCTACCTTGGCGCTGATGGTGCCGTCGGTGCCCAGGGTGATGTCGGCACCCTGGGGTACGTCGATGGGCGCGCCACCGTCCGACAGCACCGGCAGGCCGGTGGGCGTGACCAGGGTGTTGGTGGGCGATATTTCAAAAATCCCGCTGCGGGTATAGGCCTCGGTGCCGTCCAGCCCCTGCACGGTAAACCAGGCGTTGCCCTGGGCCATGGCATCCAGGTTGCGGCCTGTGCGCTGCACCGGGCCGGGCAGGTTGGAATGGCCGGTGGTGGTTTCCAGCGCAAACACGCGGGTGCTGGAGCCGGGGCCGTTGAGCGGCACCGAGCGGTAGGTGGCCAGTTCTTCGCGAAACCCGTTGGTGGAGACGTTGGCCAGGTTGTTGGCCAGCACCGCCTGCCGGTTGGCGGCGGTGCTGGCCCCCGTCATCGCGGTGTAAATGATGTGGTCCATGGCGGGCTACGCTAGGGTGGCGTGGTGGATTAGCGCAGGTTGACCAGGGTGGACATCACCTGGTCTTGCGTCTTGATGGTCTGGGCATTGGCCTGGTAGGCGCGCTGGGCGGTCATCATGTTGACCAGCTCCTTGGTCAGGTCGACGTTGGAGTCTTCCAGCGAGCCCGAGCGCAGTCCGCCCAGGTTGCCGGTGCCGGGTACGCCTTTGGCCGAGGGGTCGCCGCTGGACGGGGTCGACAGCCAGACGTTGCCGCCAATCGGGGCCAGGCCCTGCACATTGGTGAAGGTGGCCAGCTGGATCTGCCCGGCAGCCAGTGCCTTGCCGTTGGAGTAGGTGCCCAGGATCACACCGCTCTCGTCGATGCTGATGGCGGTGAGTGTGCCGGGGGCCTGGCCGTCTTGGGTGGCTTTGGCGATGGAGAACTTGGCCCCGTACTGGGTGGCATCTTTCACGTTCATGGCCACGCTGAAGGTGCTGGCCGGGTTGGTGGGCGAGGGCAGGGTCAGCGTGCCGATGGTGGCGTTGGGCGTGTTGCCCGTACCGTTAAAGGTCAGGCCGGTGGTGGTCAGGGTGGGGGCTGCGCCGTCCACGCTGGAGTACACGTCCCAGGTGTTGACGGCGGTTTTGGTGAAGTAAATGCTCACCGGCACGCCCACGCCCTGGCCGTCGTAGGCGGTGATGGAGGTGCCATAGGTGGCCAGCGGCGGCACCAGGCCTGCGGGGGCGACCCCGGTGGCGATCACGGCCTCGGCATCCAGGTTAAAGCTCAGGTCCATCTTGGTGGTCTGGATGGCCGCAATTTCACCGCCGGTAGGCAGGGTCAGCGGGCCGACCGCACCGCCGGTGGGGATGGAACCATCGGCCGCAGCGGTGATGCCCAGCAGGTGGGCACCCGCGTTGGTGATGATCTCGCCTTCTTTGTTCAGCTTGAAGGCGCCGTCGCGGCTGTAGGCCAGGTTGCCGTTGGGCAGCTCGACCTGGAAGAAGCCGTTGCCGTTGATGGCCACATCCAGCGCGTTGCCGGTGATGCTGATATTGCCCTGGGTGAACTGCTGCGACACGGTCTGCACTTCCACCCCGATGCCCTGGCTGATGCCGCCCGAGGTGCCCAGGGACGATGCGTACAGCTCGGCAAACTCTGCCCGCGAGGCCTTCATGCCGGTGGTGTTGGCGTTGGCGATGTTGTGGCCGATCACGTCCAGGTTTTGGCTGGAGGCGTTCAGACCGGAAAGACCTTGTTGAAAGCTCATGGATGGCTCCTAAAAATGCAGGTGTAGCGGATGTAGCGGGTGCGGTGGGGCTTACAAAATGGCTTTGACGGCGCTGTAGGCCACCGAAGCACCGTTTTGCAGTTGCAGGTTGAGGACGTTGTTGTCGTTGCTGACCGACACCACCTTGCTGCGCTCCAGCGCGGTGGTGGTCACGGCAGTGCCGCCCTTGGTGGCGATGACCTTGAAAGTCAGGTCGCCCGAGTTGGTGTACTTGGATGCATCCCAGGTGATGGCCTGGCGACCGGCTTGCAGCGCACCCATGTCTTGCGTGCCCAGCAGCGTGCCCCCGGCGGTGCGGATCTCGACCTTGACCGCGTCGGCGGCACTGCCCAGGTCAAACGCGCCCTTGCCCACACCGTCGGTCACGTTCAGGGTGTCGCCCGCGGTGAGCACCTCGCGGCCAATGGTGGCGCTGCCCTGCAGCGATTGCAGCGCCGCGATTTGTGAGGCCATGCTGGTCATGGTGTCGTTCAAGGTCTGGATGCCCGAGACGGTGTTGATCTGCGCCAGCTGGCTGGTCATCTGCGCGTTGTCCATCGGGTTCATCGGGTCCTGGTTGTTCAGCTGGGCGACCAGCAGTTTCAGGAACCGGTCTTGCGAGGCTTCGGCACTCGTGCTGTTGGTGCTGGTGTTGCCCACCAGCGAGCTGCTGGCGGCGTTCAGGGCGGTGACATCCATGGCCATGGCGTGCTTTCGGTAAATTTATTGGCCCATTTGCAGCGTTTTCAGCAGCAAGGACTTGGCGGTGTTCATCACTTCTACGTTGTTCTGGTAGGAGCGGGAGGCGGAAATCATGTTGACCATCTCGTCCACCGCATTCACGTTGGAGTGGGTGACGTAGCCCTCGGCATCGGCCGAGGGGTGTGTGGGGTCCAGCACCTTGCGGCCCGGTTGCTGGCTCTCGGAGATCTCTTTCACCCGCACCCCGGCGGCGCTTTCGGCCCCCAGCAGCGTGGTCTGGAACACCACCTGGCGGGCCTTGTAGGCCTGGCCATCGGGCCCGGCCACGGCATCGACGTTGGCCAGGTTGCTGGCCACCACGTTCAGGCGTTGCGACTGGGCGCTGATGGCGCTGCCAGAGACCCCAAAAATCGAAAACATAGACATGGGGTGCCTCCTTATTGGCCAGTAATGGCACTGAGCATGGTTTTGGCCGAGCCGTTGATGAAGCGCAGGGTGGCCTCGTAACGCACCGCGTTATCGACAAAGTTGGCCCGCTCGCGGTCCAGGTCCACGGTGTTGTTGTCCAGGTTGGGCTGGCTTTGTGCGCTGTAGCCTCGGTTTTGGGCGCTGCCCAGGCTGCTGCCGTCCAGCTTGGGCAAATCCATGTGCCGGTTGTCGGTTCGGTGGCCTGCAATCAGCCCCTGGCTGGCGGTGGCAGCGCCCATGGCATCCTTGAAGTTGAAGTCGCGAGCCACAAAGCCGGGGGTATCCACGTTGGCAATATTGCTGGCGATGGTGCGCTGGCGTTCGGCGCGCAGCACCAGGGCCTTGCTCTGAAAGTCCACAGCACCAACCATTTTGTTCAACATGCAACACCCCGCTTGGTAATCAGTTGCGAAACCTCCGGTGCCATCCCGGATCTCGCTTTGGCAAATTATGGAAAAACTTGGGTCTTTTGAGCCCCGGAAGAAGCGGGTGATTGCGGCGCAGTTCGCGGCTTTGCCTGGGGGCTTCTGGCTTTAGTCTTGGCAAGAATTTGGAGGTTCTATGCCCGTACTGCTACGAAACATCGTTTGCGCTGCCGCCGTGCTGTGCACGCTGCCAGCGTATGCCCAGGCCGAGGCCGACATGTTGGGCACCAGCCAGCGCTGGCTGGAGTCGGCCATGGTGCAGGCCCCGCCAGTCAATGGCATGGCGCTGCGCATGGAGGTGGCGCTGGGTACGCTAGACCCGCGTTTACAACTGGCCCCCTGCGCCAAGGTCGAGCCCTATATGCCGCCGGGTACCCGTTTGTGGGGCAAGAGCCGCCTGGGCCTGCGCTGCCTGGCCGGTGCCACCCGCTGGAATGTGTTCATGCCGGTCACCGTCAAGGCCATGGGCCAAGCCTGGGTGGCCAAAACCAATGTGGCGGCGGGCAGCGTGCTGACGGCGAACGATGCGATGGAGGCCGAAGTCGATTGGGCCGAGGACGCGTCGCCGGTAGTGGCCAACGCCGAGCAGTGGATCGGCCAGGTGGCAGCCCGTTCCTGGGTGGCCGGGCAAACCGTGCGCCAGGCCATGGTCAAACCGGCCCAGGTGTTCCAGGCGGGCACCCAGATCCGGGTGCTGGCCCAGGGCGTGGGTTTCCAGGTCATGTCCGACGGCCAGGCCATCACCGCCGGGGTGGTGGGCCAGGCTGCCAAGGTCCGGCTGGACAGCGGCCGGGTGATGTCGGGTGTGGTGCAGGATGCCCGCACCATCGTCGTCGAGATGTAACAACTGGTTTTTTAGCCATATAACATTTAAGAAAATGCCAAAGCTGCCGAAACCATTGCTACGATGCCTTAACGTCAAGGCTGCAGGAGAGCGTGATGAAAATTGGACAAGGGATAGATGTAACGGCCGCAGTGAATGCCGCCGTGCTCAAAAAAGCCGACCAGGACAAGGAAGCTGCGCCCGCGAGCGTGGCCCAGAAGGGTGCGCGCGCTATTCCCGCAGCCGGTGCACAGGTGTCGGTGTCCACACTGGCCCGCACACTGGAGCAAAACGACCGGGCCGTGGGCTCCGACTTCGACAGCAAAAAAGTGGCCGACATCAAGGCCGCCATCAAGAACGGCACTTTCAAGATCAACCCCGAAGCGATTGCCGACAAGATGCTCGACAACGCACGCGAGATGCTCAGCGTCGCCCGCTAACCGGTTTTTTCTCCACCTCCTCCATCGTTCTCACCCAGGAGCAGCCCGCATGACGGCCCGCCCTGCCACCCACAGCCTGGAGTCCAGCCTGCAGCGGGTGGAGCAATTGCTCGAAGAAGTATCTGCCGCCCTGATTGCGGGCGAACCCCTGGTTTTAGAGGCCGCCAGCACCGCGCTGCGCCAGGCCATGGCCGACATGGCCGTATGGGGCCGCACCCCTGGTGGTTTGCAGTCGCTGAACGCCGACATGCGCCGTCGGCTGGAAAAAGTCTCTCTCACGCTGTCCCAACAACGCGCCAACCTGGCCCGCCGTGCCGTGGTGGTCGACCGGGCCCTGGCCACCGTCCTGCCCCAGGCGCAACAGCCGGGCACCTATTCGGGTGGCAAAGCCGCCACCTACCGGGGCGGTGCGGCGCGCATTTACGCGTCGGTGGCTAGCTAAAAATCCAGTTTTTGAGCCTTCTTTTAGGCATCAAATCACCCGCCAGCGCTTATTTAACAAGCGTAAACAGCTATTAAAATAAGATAGCAGCCCGCTAGTGGCTGCGCATCTTGGCGCGCAGGCGGGCGATGGACTGGCTGTGCAGCTGGCAGACCCGCGACTCGGTGATCTCCAGTACCGCCGCAATCTCTTTGAGGTTCATGTCGTTTTCGTAGTACATGCTCATGATGTACTGCTCGCGGTCGGGCAGGGTCTTGATGGCATCGACCAGCGACGCGCGCAGGCGCTGGTCGCGCAGCAAAGAGACCGGGTCGGCGGCTTCGTCGGCTACGTGCCGGTCCAGAAAGCCCGCGCCTTCTTCCGAGTTGCCGTTCATGTCTTCCAGGTACACCAGTTGGGTGCCGCGCACCTTGCCCAGCAGCTCCTGGTAGTCGGGCAGGGTCATCTCCAGCTCGGTGGCGATTTCGGACTCCAGCGGGCTGCGGCCCAGCTTTTGCTCCAGGCGCTGCACCGCGCGCTCGATTTCTTTCTGGCTCTTGCGCGAACCGCGCGACATCCAGTCGCCCTCGCGCAGCTCGTCGATCATGGCCCCCCGGATGCGCTGGGTGGCAAAGGTCTCGAACTGCACGCCCTGGGCCACCTCGTAGCGGGTGAGCGCCTCGGACAGGCCGATCATGCCGACCTGGATCAGGTCGTCCAGCTCGATGTTGGGCGGCAGCTTGGCAATCATGTGGTGCGCCAGCCGACGCACCAGCGGCACATACTGGCGCAGCATGTGCTCGCGGTCCATATGGCCTTTGGCGGTGTACATCAGCGGTGCCCCACTCCATGCGCCATGGGGATGGCGCTGGCCATCAGGCGCAGGGCGATCGGGTGGGCATCGTCCCAGCGGGCGGTTTTTTGCGGGAACGAGCGCACCGTCATGAAGTCGGTCTGGCAGTCCAGGTGCAGATGGGCGCAGTGTTGCAGCGCCCGGCCGGTAGATTTGGCCAGCAGTTCGGCGTTTTTGAAGGGGGCGGTGACCACCGAGGCAATCAGCGGCACCAGCCGGGCCTGCAGCAGCAGTTTCTTGAAATTTTGGTAGCCCCCCAGGATGGAGGCGCGCAGCGGCGTGACGGCCAGCAGCGGGCGCACCTGGCTGCCCGGCATCAGCGTGGCCAGCAGTTGGGCATCGGCATACACCACGACCAGGTCGCAGCTGCGGAACAGGTGGCTGAGGGCTTGGAGGGGTGGGGGGGACATGGTGGAATCCTGGCGGGTCTGCACTGCCAGACGACTCAGCCCCACACGGGCAGGCACGATGTGCCAGGGCGGCGCGTCATGGTCTGCATCGGGAGCGACATCTTCTTGCCAGTGTGCGTGGTCCAACAGATTCTGCAAGCCTGGATTGTCTTCCGATTCTGCCGAGGTTGCGTCCAATACAGTAATCCGCAGGCTAAAACTTTGCAAGGCCGCGCAGATCTGCCAGAGCAGCGGCAACTCGGTGGCGGTGTCGCCCCGGGTCACCATGGCGATCACGCTCCAGGCGGCTTGCGGCGCGATGCGGCGCAGGCTGGCTCCCTGGTCGGCACTGGTGTCAAGCATGCGCCCGTTCCAGGCGGCTGGATTCCATGGGGGCCGGGGTGAAGAAGAAGTTCAGGTCGGCGGCCTTGGGGTCGAATGCCGACTTGGTGGTGGAGCGCATCGAGGCGCGTACCAGCTTCTTGGCATCGGCGGGTTCCCAGTCTTCGGGCACGCGCTGGCCGTTGCACACGCCGCGCAGCACCAGTTGGTGGCGGATGATGGCATCCAGTGCCGGGCCCAGCTTGGCGGCTTCGTCGATTTTGGACAGGATGGCCTGCTGTAGGCCCCGGGTTTTGAACGAGGTGAGCACTTCGTCCATGGTGTCGCCGTGGCTGCCCGCGTTGAGCACCAGCAGGCGGTTCACGCCGGGCAGGTCCAGCACGTCCATCATGTCGCGCTTGCGTGGGTCTTTGGGGGCGATGCCGGTGGTGTCGATCAACACCATGCGCTTGTTGCCCAGCAGGCCCAGCAGGTCTTGCAAGGCAGCACGGTCGTGGGCCAGGTGGGCCACCACGCCCAGCATGCGGCCAAAGGCGCGCAGTTGCTCGTGGGCGGCCACGCGGTAGGTGTCCAGCGTGATCAGGCCCACGCTGTTGGGGCCGTGGACCCGGGCGCAGTGCGCGGCCAGCTTGGCGGCGGTGGTGGTTTTGCCTACGCCGGTGGCACCTACCAGGGCAAACACGCCGCCTTGTTCGAAGATCGGCTTGCTGCCGGCATCGGTGCGCAGGTTTTGTTCCAGCACACCCATCAGCCAGCGGATGGCTTCGGCGGGCGTGGCATCTTCGGGCAGGCGCTCCATCACGGCGCGGGCCAGGTCAGGCGAGTACCCGGCGCGGATCAGCTTGAGCATCAGGTTGGACTGGATCGGATCCTGCTTGGTCTTGCCCAGCCAGGCCATGGTGTTGAAGCGCTCTTCAATCATGTCTTTCATGGCCTGCAGCTCGTCCACGATGCCCTTTGAGTTGATGGTGGCGGCTGCCGGGGCGGGCTTGGCGCGGGCGGCGGGCGGCGCGAACGGCACAGCGTGCACTGCGGGTTTGGCGCGCTGCACCGGTGGGGCCATGGGCGCAGGCGCGGCCTGTGCCGAAGCTTTGGGCGGAAATATCTCGTCGCGCAGGTCGGGGCTGCTTTCGTGGCGGCGGCGCAGCATGCGTTCGCGCACATAGTCCTGGAACGACAGTGTGCTCATGGCCAGTTGCTCGGTGTCTTCTTCTACCGGCGTTTGTGCCATGGCCAGGGTGGCCGCCGATGTCGCGGAGGGCGGGGCTGCCGCCACGCTGGGACGGTCGAGCGATGACAGGGAATCTTCGGCGGTGGCCACCACTTCCACGCCGTTGGGCGTGGGGCGGTTGGACAGAATCAGCGTCCCCTCACCAAAGACCGCACGGGCCTTGGCCAAAGCTTCGCGGGACGTGGCAGCGTGAAAGCGTTGGATGTTCATGTCAGTGCACCTTTGAGGATGGGGCCAATGCGGATGGTGTGGGTTTCAGGTATTTCGCTGTGCGCCAGCACCTGCAACCGGGGGGCTACGCGGCGCACCAGCCGGGAAATGGCGTTGCGGATCTGGTCAGGCACCAGCAGGCAGGCGGGTACGCCCAGCTCTTCCTGCTGCAGGGCCACGTCGGCCACGTTGCGGGTCAACAGGTCGGCCACGCCAGGGTCGAGTGCCGGGCCGGCGGCATTGCCCAGGGCTTGCACCAGCATGCGTTCCAGGCTGGGCTCGATGGCGATCACGTTGAGTTCGCGGGTCGGGCCGTAGATTTGCTGCACGATGGCCGGGGCCAGGGCGATACGCACGCGGCGGGCCAGGTCGGCGGGGTCGGTGGTGGCTACGGCGTGTTCGGCCAGGCATTCGACGATGGTGCGGATGTCGCGGATGTGCACAGACTCTTCCAGCAAGAGCTGCAAGACTTTCTGGAACGTGGCGATAGACACCATTTTGGGAACCACTTCTTCGATCAGTTTGGGGGCCAGTTTGCTGACATGCTCCACCAGTTGCTGGGTCTCGGTGCGGCTGAGTAAACGGGCTGCCTGCACTTGCATCAAGTGTGACAAATGTGTGGCCATCACGGTTTCCGAATCAACCACGGTAAAGCCTGCCATTTGTGCCGCTTCCTTTTGGCGCTCGTCGATCCAGTGGGCGGGCAGACCAAAGGCCGGGTCGGTGGTGGCGGTGCCAATCAGCGGGGTGGTGATGCCACCAGGGTTGATGGCCAGGTACATGCCGGGGAAGGCCTCGCCTTCGCCCACCACCACGCCGCGCAGGGTGATGCGGTAGCCGCTGGGCTTGAGTTCGAGGTTGTCGCGTACGTGTACGGGTGGGGGCAAAAATCCCACTTCCTGGGCGAATTTGCGGCGCACGCCCTTGATGCGGGTGAGCAGGTCGCCAGGGCGGGTTTTGTCCACCAGGGTGATGAGGCGGTAGCCCAGCTCCAGACCCAGCAGGTCCACGGGTTGCAGGTCGTCCCAGGTGGCTTCGCCATCGGTGGGCGGCGGGCCGACGAGCAGGGTAGATTCTTGCGGAACAGGCCGGTGGGCAATCGCCCAGGCCATATAGCCCAGCACGGCTGCCATCGACAAAAACACCACGTGCGGCATGTTGGGGATGACACCCATCACCGCCATGATGCCTGCCGTGATGCCCAGCACCTTGGGCGAATCGAACAGCTGGCCAATGATCTGCTTGCCAATATCGTCGTCCTTGCCTACGCGCGACACCACCATGGCGGCGGCAATCGAGATCAGCAGACCGGGGATTTGTGCCACCAGTGCATCGCCTACGGCCAGCAGGATGTAGGTGTCGGCGGCTTTGGCAGCGGTCAGGTCGTGTTGCAGTACCCCGATGGCGAAGCCGCCCACGATGTTGATGATCAAGATCAGGATGCCGGCAATCGCGTCGCCGCGCACGAACTTAGAGGCACCGTCCATGGAGCCGAAGAAGTCGGCTTCTTCGCCCACCTCGGCACGGCGGCGTTTGGCTTCTTTTTCGTTGATCAAGCCAGCGTTCAGGTCGGCATCCACCGCCATCTGCTTGCCGGGCATGGCATCCAGGGTGAAGCGGGCCGACACCTCGGCAATCCGCTCCGAACCCTTGGTCACCACCACAAAGTTGATGACCACCAGAATCGCGAATACGATCAAACCCACTGCAAAGTTGCCACCGATCAGGAAGTGGCCAAAGGCCTCGATCACCGCACCGGCGGCACCCGGGCCGGTGTGGCCTTCGAGCAGCACCACGCGGGTGGAGGCTACGTTGAGCGACAGGCGCATCAGCGTGGTGAGCAACAGCACCGACGGAAAGGCGGCAAAGTCCAAAGGCCGCACCATGTAGGCCGCCACCATCATCACCATCAGCGCCACGGCGATATTGATGGTGAAAAAGGTGTCCAGCAGCCACGCTGGCATGGGCAAGACCATCATGGCCAAAATGACCATCACCATCATCGGGGCCGATACGCCCTGCAGCACTTTGCGGTTGGCGTTAAACCATTGCTGTACGGACTGGAGCTGGGGGTTCATGGGGCTGCCTCCGCCAGAATGGTGTTGCCCAGCGGATCCAGCTCAGGCGGCACATGGGGTTGCGGGAAGCTATCGGGCATGGGGCCTTCACCACGCATGGCCGCCTTCACGCGGTACACGTAGGCCAACACCTGGGCCACGGCGGTGTACAGCGCCGACGGGATTTCGCCGTTGATCTCGGCATGCGCGTACAGGGCCCGGGCCAGCATGGGCGACTGGAATACCGGGATGGCGTGGCTCTTGGCCATGTCGCGGATTTTCATGGCCACCAGGTCGGCACCCTTGGCGATGACCTGGGGGGCATGCATGGTTTTTTCGTCGTACTTGAGTGCCACGGCGAAGTGGGTGGGATTCATCAGCACAAAGTCGGCTTTGGGTACAGCATTGACGCTGGTGCGTTGGGCGATCTCGCGGGCCCGGGCGCGCATCTGGCCTTTCATTTGCGGATTTCCGTCGGACTCCTTGTGCTCCTGCTTCACTTCTTGGTGCGACATCTTCAGGCGCGACTTCATCAGAAAGGTTTGTAACGGCACGTCAATGGCCGCTACCGCAAACACCACCAGCAGCAGCAGGCTCATGCCGGAAGTGATCCAGTTGGCCACATGCTGGATGGAGGCTGACGATGGCTGCAGCACCAGTTGCGCGACCGACTGCAGGCTATTGGACAAATAGATCCAGGCCACCCACACCAGCACGGTGGTGATGACCAGCAATTTGAGAATATCGGTGGCCTGTTCTTTGGAGAACAGGCGGCCAAAACCCGCAATGGGGCTGATGCGGCTGAAGTCCGGCATGATGGGTTTCAGGCTGGCCACCCAGCCGCCCGATGCCACGGCGCTGCCGATGGCTGCTGCCAGCACAATCGCGGCAAACACGCTGCTGGCCACCATGCCGACCAGGACCACGTCCTGCAGCCGGTCGAGCATGCTGCCGTTTTGTGCCAGGGTGGCCGCATCGAACGAGAGCTGCTGGCCTAAAACCCGCTTGAAGTGGTCTAAAAAAGAGGGGGCCAACAGCAGCACGGCGACCGAGCCTGTGCCCAACACCGCCAGGTGGGACAAGTCCTTCGAGCGCGAGGCCTGCCCGTCCTTGCGCGCTTGGTCAAGCTTGCGCTGGGTGGCGGGGAGGTCTTTGTCTTGGCTGGATGATTCCATGGCAATGGGGTTTTAAGAAGCCCCATTGTCGGCACCGCGTCCCGACGCTAAAGCCTGATAAACAGGCTTTAGCGTGGTCTATTAAAACCCTAAGCTGGCTAGCAAATCGTCCACTTGGGACTGGTCGGTCACGATGTCGGTACGCGCGGTGGGGTCCACTACCGGACCTGCCAATCCTTCTGGGACTTTGGGCTGAATCGGTGAAGGACTGGGGGCGGTCTGGATCAGCAATTCGACCAGCTGTTTTTCAATGGTCGAGGTGAGGTTGACCACCCGCGCAATCACCTGGCCCGTCAGGTCGTGAAAATCCTGCGCCATCATGATCTCGGTCAGGTGCATGTCGATTTCTTTGCTGGCGCGCTCCACGTCGGCCACAAAGTTATATACCGCACCCGTAGCCACGGCGGCCACTGGGTCCTTGACGATGAAAGCAGCGAGTTTGCTGGTTTCGGCGGCGATAAAGTCGTGCTGGATTTTGGCCAGATCGACCCGGCTGAGTACCTTTTCCGCCGCCTCGCCGGTCAGGCGGGCTATGTAGGTCAAGCGGCTTTGCGCGTCGGGCAGCTCTTCGGCGCTGCCTTTGAGCTTGTCGGTATAGCCTAATTCGTTGAGTGAGTTGTGTAGCTGACGGGTCAGCATGCCCAGTTTTTGGTGTACCGCTGGCTGGAGATCTCCGTCGGCGGGTAGGGCAGCGGCGGTCATGCTGGGATCAGCCCGTTCTTCTTGAGAATGTGCGTCAGCTTGTCTTCCAGCGTAGCCTTGGTAAACGGCTTGACGATATACCCCGCAGCGCCTCCTTGGGCGGCGGCCACAATGTCTTCTTTGCGGGCTTCGGCAGTCACCATCAGCACCGGCAGGTGCTTCAGCTTCTCGTCGCCCTTGATTTCGGCCAACAGCTGAAACCCGTTCATGTTGGGCATGTTGATGTCGCTCACCACGAAATCAAAATGCACGCCGCTGCGCAGCTTTTGCAGCGCCGCAAGGCCGTCCTCGGCTTCTTCCGCATCGGCATAACCGCTTTCTTTGAGCAGGTTACGCACAATGCGGCGCATGGTGGAGAAGTCGTCCACGATTAGAAAACGCAGGTCATTTGCCACGGGTGACCCTTTCGATGAAGGTTGCTGGATTTAAGCGCATTTTGGAGGTTCTCGGCGATTTCATGGTTTTTGTACACCCCGTGCGGGCGTTGGAACGGCATTCTGCTCAGGATCCGGCGCTGTTTCATTTGTTACAGAAGTTGCTATTGTGGCATTGCCCATGAGCCGCGCCTCGGCTTCGCGGGTCATGATCGTAATGCTGATGCGCCGATTCACCGGTGCCAGCGGTGTTTTGGGGTCCAGCAGGCTGCTGGCGGCCAGGCCCACCACCCGGGCCATTTTGTCGTCGGGCATGCCGGCAGCGACCAGTTCGCGTCGCGAAGCATTCGCCCGGTCGGCGGACAATTCCCAGTTGCTGTAGCCCCGTTCGCCATTGCCGTATGGCGTGCTGTCGGTGTGCCCGGCCAGGCTGATACGGTTCTCGACCCCATTCAGGGCCTCGCCGATCGCCCGCAGGATGTCGCGCATATAAGGTTTGACCAGGGCGCTGCCGCTATCGAACATGGGCCGGTTTTGCTCGTCCACAATCTGGATCTGCAATCCGTCTGGCGTGGTTTCCATGCGGATCTGCGAACGGAATTCGGCCAGCTTGGGGTTGTTGGTGATCAGGGCATCGATCTTGTCGCGCAGATTCTTGATGCGAGAAGCGTCCTGCTT
The DNA here is from genome assembly GCA_963512645.1 of uncultured Albidiferax sp. Classification (GTDB taxonomy): domain Bacteria; phylum Pseudomonadota; class Gammaproteobacteria; order Burkholderiales; family Burkholderiaceae_C; genus Rhodoferax_B. The sequence goes on from CAUPNM010000030.1 coordinate 46,898, forward strand.
GGCGATTTCGGCCTTGGCGGCTGCCTCTTCCATCTTCTTCTTGACCGGGTCGTCGCCGGTGCCGCGCGTGCCTTGCCCGGCCGTCTTGGTCAGGTCCGAGCCACCGCCCGACAAAATGCTGTTGCTGGCACCGGCACCGCTGCCGCCCTGCATGGCCACTTTCAGCGGGGTGTTGAAGAAGTCGGACAGGCCTTTTTTGTCGCCTTCGGAGGTAGAGCCCAACAGCCACATCAACAAAAAGAAGGCCATCATGGCCGTTACAAAGTCGGCGTAGGCAATCTTCCAGGCACCACCATGCACGGCGTGGCCGCCTTTTTTGACCCTCTTGACGATGATCGGTTGGAGCTTTTTGCCTTCCGTTGCCATATCAGTCTGTTAAAGAGTTATTTCTTGCCACGCACATGGCCCTCCAGTTCCGCAAAGCTGGGTCGGTCGCCCGAGAACAACACCTTGCGGCCAAATTCGATCGCGGTGGCCGGGTTGTAGCCCTGCATGCTGGCCAGCAGTGTGGTCTTCATGCACTGCAGTTCCTTGGCGCTGTCTTCGGTTTTCTGCTCCAGCAGGCCGCCCAGCGGCTCCACCACACCGTACGCCAGCAAAATACCCAGGAAGGTCCCCACCAGCGCCGATGCAATCATGCCGCCCAGCACGGCGGGAGGCTGGCCCACCGAGCCCATGGTGTTTACCACCCCCAGCACTGCCGCCACAATCCCGAAAGCGGGCAGGGCACCGGCGAGGCGGGCAATGGCGGCGATCGGGGCGTGGGCTTCGGCGTGGTGGGTGTCGATCTCGCTGTCCATCAGCGACTCGATTTCGTGGGCATTCAGGTTGCCCGACACCATCATGCGCAGGTAGTCGGTCATGAATTCAACGACATGGTGGTCACTGCCCACCGTGGGATACTTTTTGAAGATTTCGGAATTCTCGGGCGACTCCACATCGCCTTCGATGGCCATCAGCCCTTCTTTGCGGGCTTTTTGCAGAATGTCGTACATCAGAGACAGTAGCTCCATGTAACGCGTCTTGGTGTACTTGGAGCCCTTGAGCGCTTGCGGCAGCAGGGCCATGGTGGCTTTAAGCACTTTGGGCTGGTTGTTCACCGCAAATGCGCCCAGCGCACCACCGAAGATCGTGATCAGCTCAAAAGGCAGCGCGGTCAAGATGACCGAGATGTTGCCACCGTGAAAGATGTAAACACCGAAGATGCAACCCATGGAGACGGCATAGCCGATGAGAACAATCATGTTGGGATGGTGGCAATCGTTAACGGGGAAGTTATAGCGGGGTGGGCGCGGCGTGGCGCTACTACCCTGTGTGTAAATGTATCGGATTTATGGGTGCGTGCACCAGAAGAAGAGGTCCAAAACGGCGGCTAATCCGGCTTTGCACCTGCCATGGCATCGTTATCCTTGTTCACCAGACACTCCCCGCGCTCCAGGCGGCAAGACCATGATCGACGCAAGCACCGAGGCATCCAGCCCCCAGGACACCGACACCACCGTCGTGGACGGTTTGCTGGCGCAGGCCATCGACGCCCATCGGGCCCTGGACTTCGCTGGGGCAGAGGCGGCTTATCGTGGTGTCTTGCACCATGAGCCTGAACATGCAGATGCAAGTCACAACCTGGGGGTGTTGCTGGCGGTGCAGCTGCTGCGGCCCCTGGAGGCCCTGCCTTATTTTGAAGCGGCGCTGAATGCCGATGCCCAGCGGCCCCAGTTCTGGTTCAGCTACATCGACTGTCTGGTGCGCAGCCAAAACTTCGACCTGGCCCGCCAGGTACTGCCATTGGCCCAAGGACTGTCCGTGGCCATGGTCAATGCGTTGACCGAGCGGATGCCCGCCGTGGTGGCCGAGCCTGCGCCGGTTCCCGCAGCCCTCCAGGAACCCACCCAGGCAGAAAAGCAAACCCTGGTGGACTACTTCCGACACAAGAACTACGCGCAGGGTGAGGCGCACGCCAGGGCCATGGTGCAGCGCTACCCCGACAGCGGCTTTGCCTGGAAGGCCCTGGGCACCATGTTGCAGCCGCAGGGTAAAAAAGAAGAGGCGCTAGAAGCCAAGCAGCGCGCGGTCGACCTGCTGCCCGGTGATGCTGAGGGCCTGTGCAACCTGGGCCGGGCGTATTTCGAGTTGGGTCGGATCGCCGAGTCGATTGCCGTGTTTCGCACTACCGTGGCGGTGCAGCCCGACTATGCCGAGGCCTTCAACAACCTGGGTCTGGCCTTCAATGCCGATGGCCAGATCCACGAGGCGCACCGCTGCTTCGAGCGCGCGATTGCGCTGCAACCCGACTTTGCCGAGGCCTACAACAACCTGAGCGGGATCTTCAACGCACATGGCCAGATCGACGAAGCCATCGACGCTCTGGAGCATGCGATTGCCGCCAAGCCCGACCACCGCGTGGCCTTCGACAACCTGCTGTTTGTGGCCAACTACCACCCCGATGCCAGTGCCGAAGCGATATTTGCCCGCTACCGAGAATTCGAGCGGCGCTTTGGGCAGCCGCACCGTGCCGCCTGGGCCCCGCACAGCAACCCGCCGGGCACTGGCCGCCGCCTGAAGGTGGGTTACGTGTCGCCGGACTTCAA
>CAUPNM010000031.1:0-47017 GCA_963512645.1 uncultured Albidiferax sp.
CGTGTAGTAGTCGGTGTGGCAGATGCCGGTGGCCTTGATTTCGACCAGCACTTCGCCGAACTTGGGGCCTTCCAGGTCCACGGTTTCGATGGTCAGGGGGGCGCCTGCTTTCCAGGCGACGGCGGCTTTGGTTTTCATGGGCATCCTTGCGGTTGGCAAAGCTTCAACTATAAGCGGGCGCTGCCAGTTCCCTACCCGTTTGCGTGCGGATATTTATAACAAATATGCCTCTACCGCTTATGGATTAAGCGTGAGCAGCTACGGAAAAGATAGTAAATCGGTTTCCACTAGAACCATGAAAAAAGCCCCTGGGCGCAGGCACCCAGGGGCTTTGAATCAAGGCCAAGTCTTCTTATGCAAAGAACTTCTTCAGCTTGTCCGTCCAGCTGTCGCCGGTAGGCGAATGCTTGCCGCCGCCCTTTTTGAACGACTCTTCCAGTTCGCGCATCAGCTTGCGCTGGTGTTCGGTGAGCTTGACCGGGGTTTCCACCGTGATGTGGCAGTACAGGTCGCCGGGCGAGCTGTCGCGCACGCCCTTGATGCCCTTGCCGCGCAGGCGGAACTGCTTGCCCGCTTGCGTGCCTTCGGGGATGTCGATGGCGGCCTTGCCGGACAGGGTGGGCACTTCGATCTCGCCACCCAGGGCGGCGGTGATAAAGCTCACCGGCACCGAGCAGTGCAGGTCGCCGCCGTCGCGCTCGAAGATGTCGTGCTTCTTGGTGCGGATCTCGATGTACAGGTCGCCCGAGGGGCCGCCATTCGAGCCCGGCTCACCATTGCCCACGCTGCGGATACGCATGCCGTCGTCGATACCGGCGGGGATTTTGACTTCCAGCGTTTTTTGCTTCTTGACCTTGCCCTGGCCGCTGCAGGCGGTGCAGGGGTCGGGAATGACCTTGCCCGCGCCACGGCAGGTGGGGCAGGTCTGCTGCACGCTGAAAAAGCCTTGGCGCATTTGCACCGTGCCTTGGCCCGCGCAGGTGCCGCAGGTCTTGGCCTGGGTGCCGGGTTTGGCACCGCTGCCGTGGCAGGTGTCGCAGGCTTCCCAGGTGGGGATGCGGATCTGCGCTTCCTTGCCGCGTGCGGCCTCTTCCAACGTAACTTCCATGGCGTAGCTGAGGTCGGCACCGCGGAACACCTGGCGGCCACCGCCCCGGCCACCCCGGCTCTGGCCGAACATGTCGCCAAAAATATCGCCAAAGGCCTCGGCAAAACCGCCACCGGCAAACCCATCGGCCCCGGGGCCGCCGCGCATGTTCGGGTCGACACCGGCGAAGCCATGCTGGTCGTAGGCGGCGCGTTTTTGCGCGTCGCTCAGCATTTCGTAGGCTTCCTTGATTTCCTTGAACTTGTCTTCGGCACCCTTGGCCGAATCACCCTGGTTACGGTCCGGGTGGTGCTTCATCGCCAGTTTGCGATACGCCTTTTTGATTTCTTCCTCGGAGGCGTTCTTGGGAACGCCGAGGGCTTCGTAATAATCTCGTTTGCTCATGCTGCAATCACTTTCTCAGTACGGCGATCGGGGTTGAGCCAGACCCGCGCTAGGGGGGAGCCAGGTAGCTCGGTACGCAAAAAGCCGCGCCGAAGATCCCAACGGGACCATCCGGGCGCGGCATGGGTCATGGAAGCCCGGGCTTCTCAGTTATCCCTTTTTGACTTCTTTCACTTCGGCATCGACCACGTTGTCGTCAGCAGCTTTGGCAGCTTCGGCTTCCGGGGCGCCACCTGCATTGGCACCGGCTTCGTCGGCAGCCTGCTTGGCTTGCATATCGGCGTACATCTTCTCGCCCAGCTTCTGGCTGACCGTCATCAGGGCGGTGTTCTTTTCGTCGATGGCGGCTTTGTCTTCGCCCTTCAAAGCTTCTTCCAGTGCCTTGATGGCGGCTTCGATGCTTTCCTTCTCAGACGCTTCGATCTTGTCGCCGTACTCGGTCAGGCTCTTCTTGACGCTGTGCACGCTGGCTTCGCCCTGGTTGCGGGCCTGCACCAGTTCCAGCTTCTTCTTGTCGTCGGCGGCGTTCAGCTCGGCGTCTTTCACCATTTGCTGGATTTCGGCTTCCGACAGACCCGAGTTGGCCTTGATGGTGACCTTGTTTTCCTTGCCGGTGCCCTTGTCTTTCGCGCCGACGTGCAAGATGCCGTTGGCGTCGATGTCGAACGACACTTCGATTTGCGGCGTACCACGCGCTGCCGGTGGGATGCCTTCGAGGTTGAACTCACCCAGCAGCTTGTTGACGTTGGCGATTTCGCGCTCGCCCTGGAACACCTTGATGGTCACGGCGGGCTGGTTGTCGTCGGCGGTAGAGAAGGTTTGCGCAAACTTGGTCGGGATGGTCGTGTTCTTGACGATCATTTTGGTCATCACGCCGCCCAGGGTTTCGATACCCAGCGACAGAGGGGTCACGTCCAGCAGCAGCACGTCCTTGCGGTCGCCGCTCAAAACCTGGCCCTGGATGGCTGCGCCAACCGCCACGGCTTCGTCGGGGTTCACGTCCTTGCGGGGTTCCTTGCCGAAGAATTCCTTCACCTTCTCTTGCACCTTGGGCATGCGGGTCATGCCGCCGACCAAAATCACGTCATGGATGTCGGCCACGCTCACACCCGCATCCTTGATGGCGGTGCGGCAGGGGGCGATGGTGCGTTCGATCAGTTCTTCGACCAGGGCTTCCAGCTTGGAGCGGCTGAGCTTGATGTTCAGGTGCTTGGGGCCGGAGGCATCGGCTGTCACGTAGGGCAGGTTGATGTCGGTCGATGCGCTGTTGGACAGCTCGATCTTGGCCTTTTCAGCGGCTTCCTTCAGGCGCTGCAGGGCCAGCACGTCTTTGGACAGGTCCACGCCGGACTCTTTCTTGAACTCGGCAATGATGAAGTCGATGATGCGCTGGTCGAAGTCTTCGCCACCCAGGAAGGTGTCGCCGTTGGTGGACAGCACTTCGAATTGTTTTTCACCATCGACATCGGCGATTTCGATGATGGACACGTCGAACGTGCCGCCGCCCAGGTCATACACCGCAATCTTGCGGTCGCCCTTTTCGTGCTTGTCCAGGCCAAAGGCCAGGGCCGCTGCGGTGGGTTCGTTGATGATGCGCTTCACGTCCAGACCCGCGATGCGGCCTGCGTCTTTGGTGGCCTGGCGCTGTGCGTCGTTGAAGTACGCGGGCACGGTGATCACGGCATCGGTGACAGCTTCGCCCAGGTAGTCTTCGGCGGTTTTTTTCATCTTGCGCAGAATGTCGGCGCTGACCTGTTGGGCCGAGATTTTGTTGCCGCGCACTTGCACCCAGGCATCGCCGTTGTCGGCGGCCACGATGGCGTAAGGCATCAGATCGATGTCTTTCTGGACTTCTTTTTCGGTGAACTTGCGGCCGATCAAACGCTTGACGGCGTACAGCGTGTTCTTGGGGTTGGTCACGGCCTGGCGCTTAGCGGATGCGCCAACCAGCACTTCGCCGTCTTCCTGGTACGCCACGATGGAGGGGGTGGTGCGTGCACCTTCGGCGTTTTCGATTACGCGGGGCACATTGCCTTCCATGACGGAAACGCAGCTGTTGGTGGTGCCCAAGTCAATGCCAATAATTCTTCCCATGATTTCGTCCTTAGATTTGTTTAAATATTGCGGGCTTCAAGCAAAGCCCTGATGCGTTCAAGGTGTGGATTACTTTCGCCACTTCAAGAGTGGGGTAATTGAAATCCCCGCGCTTTTTGTTTATTTAGGTGCGGTCACCGTGACCAGGGCCGGGCGCAGCACGCGCTCCGAGATCAAATAGCCCTTTTGCAGCACGCTGACCACGGTGTTGGCTTCCTGCTCGGCAGGCACCACGCTGATGGCCTGGTGCTGGTGCGGGTCGAATTTGGTACCGGCGGCGGGCGCGATCTCGACGACCTTGTTGCGTTCCAGCGCGCTTTTGAGCTGGCGCAGGGTGGCCTCGGCACCTTCGCGGATCTGGGCGGGCGTGCCGTCCTTGATGGCCAGGCCGGCTTCCAGGCTGTCTGCCACGGGCAGGAGGCTTTCGGCAAAACTTTCCAGGCTGAACTTGCGGGCCTTGGCGATGTCGTCTTCGGCGCGGCGGCGGGCATTTTCGGCATCGGCCTTGGCGCGCAGGAACTGGTCGGCCAAATCGGCGCTTTTGGCTTTCAGGGCAGCCAGTTCGGCCTGGGCCATGGCCAGCGCTTCCACATCGCTGGTCGCTTGCTCATCGGCGGGGGCCATGCCGTCCAGGGGCTGGTGGTCGGGATTGGAGTTGTTTTCAGACATGTTCTGGAGGGTGAATGGAGTGAACCAGTTACGCAAACTGGTGCTGCCCCGGCTTTTTTCAAGGGGGGCAGCGGCCTGCGGCGCAAAAAATTTCCGGGCACGGCGGGGCCACAGACCCCGCCCCAGGAGCTTTCAGCCCTTGATGGCCAACAATTCCACGTCAAATTTCAGGGTGGCGTTCGGAGGGATCACGCCGCCTGCACCGCGTGCGCCATAGCCCAGGGCAGCGGGGATGATCAGTGTGCGTGCGCCACCGATCTGCATACCGGCCACGCCTTCGTCCCAACCCTTGATGACCATGCCCGCGCCCAGCGAGAACACGAAGGGGTCTTTGCGGTCCTTGCTGGAGTCGAACTTGGCACCTTGCACGCCGTCGTTGTACAGCCAGCCGGTGTAGTGCACGGTAACGCTCTTGCCCTTGGTGGCGACATCGCCCGAGCCCTGGATGGTGTCTTCAAACTGCAGGCCGGAGGCGGTGGTGGTGAAAGCCATGTGTGTTCCTTGGAGTGTTTGCTATATAAATAGTAGCTGCTCGTGCAATAAGAATGAGCACGAGAGCCCTAAAAGACCCTGGATTATGCCAGCGCGCCAGGGGGTGCCTGAGGGCGGCTGTTTTACAAGCCCATACCGGCACCGGCACCCAACAAGGTCAGTACGCCCATGACCAGGAAAATCGCGGCGGCAATGCGGTGCACGATTTTGGTCGGCATGCGTTCGGCGATTTTGTGGCCCAGCAGCACCGCAGGTACGTTGGCCAGCATCATGCCCAGCGTGGTGCCCGCCACCACGGCCACGAAGTCGTGGTACTTGGCTGCCAAGGCGATGGTGGCAAACTGCGTCTTGTCGCCCATTTCGGCCAAGAAGAATGCGATCAGCGTGGTGCCAAACACCCCATAGCGGGCCAGCTTGGCATCTTCTTCCTCGAACTTGTCGGGCACCAGCGTCCAGGCCGCCATGCCGATGAAGGAAATGCCCAGCACCCAGCGCAGGGTTTCGGGCCCGACCAGCGAAGTGATCCAGGAGCCGATGGCACCGGCAAAGGCGTGGTTGGCGATGGTGGCGACCAGAATGCCCGCGATGATGGGCCAGGGTTTTTTGAATTTGGCCGCCAGGATGAAGGCCAGCAACTGGGTTTTGTCGCCGATTTCGGCGAGTGCGACGATGCCTGTGGAGAGGAGAAATGCTTCCATGGGTTTCTTTCTAGGCCAGAGCTGAGACGAATGACCACGCCCCCTCCCGGCCAAACCGAGGTGGCATGGTCAAAGGTCTTGCCAAGAACGAACCGCTTGCACCATAGCCGAACGGCCAAGTATGTTGACGCAAGCCCCACCGCTATTGCAACGGTGGGAGGCTACTCCCCAATGAACTTGGCGATCTTACCCGACGAACCCGGGTAAACACTTATACGGTGACCCAATCGCAGCCAAAAGCCGCGTGCGCCACGCCCAGTGTGACTTTGGCGCAACCCTCGGCCCCGGCCAGGGCCGCCAGCGCCAGCTCGGGGCGGTTGTTTTGTTCGCTCAAATGTGCGGCCACGATGCGGCGCAGGCCGCCCACGGCCAGGGCCTGGGCGATCTCGGCGGCGGCGTGGTTGGCCAGGTGGCCGTACAGGCCGCCCACGCGCTGCTTCAGAAACGGCGGGTAGCGCGAAGCGGCCAGCAGCTCGGGGTCGTGGTTGCACTCCAGCAGCAGGGCCTGGCAGCCCATCAACTGCGCCAGCACATGCGGCGTGGCATGGCCCAGGTCGGTCAGGATGCCCAGGTGCGCGTTGCCCTGGCTGCAGCGCAGTTGCAGGGGTTCGCGGGCATCGTGCGGCACGGTGAACGGCGTGAGCTGCAGCAGGCCCAGGTCGATGGTTTCGGTGTCGCGGGCGATGTGCAGCAGGCCGTCCAGGTCGGGCTGGGCAATGGCCGCATGGGTGCCGTGGCTCATCCACACCGGGATGCGGTGGCGCACGGCCCACTGCGGCGCACAGCCGACGTGGTCGCCGTGCTCGTGGGTGATGAAGATCGCGTCGATCTGCCCGGCCTGCAGGCCCGCCAGCGCCAGCCGCTGGTCGAGCTGTTTCTGGCCAAAGCCACAGTCCACCAGCACGCGGGTGGTGTGGGCCCCGCTGCAGGCTTCGACGATGGTGCCGTTGCCTGCGCTGCCGCTGCCCAGGCTTTTGAAGCGAAGGGTGCTTATTTCAGATCGTCCGCAATGATCTGGACGATCTTCTTGGCGCTGTCGGACGCTTCGGGTGCGCCTTTTGCGTTCAGCACCGAGACGGTCGTGCTGGTGCCTTCGGTGACCACGGCGATGCGGTACTGCACCGGCGGCGAGTTGCTGTCGCTGCTGAACAGCTTGGTGAAGAAGCCGGGTTGGACCTTGGTGGCATTGGGGGCCACATAACGCACGAAGTAGGTGCCTTTGCTGCGGTCGCGGTCTTCGACGGTGAAGCCGGTGCGGTCCAGCGTCAGGCCGACGCGGCGCCAGGCGCGGTCAAAGCCGTCGTCCAGTTGCACCACCGGCTGGCCGTTGACCGTGGCGATGCGGGCGTTGGCCTTGGCGGCTTCGGGCTCCAGGGCGGTGTTGACCTGTGCGTCGTTGGCACCCAGTTTCAGCATGAGGCGGCGCAGGAATTCGACTTCCAGCTCGGGGTCGGTGGGGCGGGGCTGCCAGATGGTCTGGTCTTTGGCCTGGCTGGTGTAGACCTCGACCATGCCGCGGTGGCTGATGTAGATCTCGGTGCCGCCGGTGGCGGTGCGCTCCAGGCGGGTGCGGTATTTGTCGCGCTCGCCGGTGGAGTACAGCGACTCAAACACCTTGCCGATGGTGCTGCGGATGATGTCCTGCGGCAGTTTGGCGCGGTTTTCGGCCCAGTCGGTTTCCATGATGCCCAGGCCGGCGTTGTCTTCGGTCAACAAAAAGCCGTTTTGCTGCCAGAAGTCGCGCACCGGGCCCCACAGCTTGTCGGCGGGGCGGTTGATCACCAGCCAGCGCTGCGTGCCTGCACGTTCGACCCGGATGTCGCCCAGCGACGTGGCAGCGGTAGGGGCGGCGGCGGCCACCTGGCCAACCTTGTAGTTGCTGGCGGTCACGGCCGCACCAGGCACCACATAGCGCGAGTCGCGGTTGAGCTGCGACAGGTCGGGCGGCACGTCCAGCGACGGGCCTACCGTGCCCGCGCTTTTGTAGTCGATCTTCTCGCTTTGCAGCACGGAGCAGGCGCCCAGCGCCATGGTCAGGCCCAACACTCCAACTTTCAATCCGGCTTTGGCAATATGGTTCACGTAGCGTTCCTAAAAATGGTTTAGACCAGACCGCCGCTGCGCAGCGCGTCTTTCACGGTGGTGTGGAATGGTGCCGACAAGGGTGTCATGGGCAGGCGCAGCGTAGGACCGCACAGGCCCAGTTCGGCCATGGCCCATTTCACGGGAATGGGGTTGGCTTCGACAAACAGGTTTTTGTGCACCGGCATGAGCAAGCGCTGGATTTCCATGGCGCGGCGGGTGTCACCGGCCATGGCGGCCACGCACAGCTCGTGCATCAGGCGCGGGGCCACGTTGGCGGTGACGCTGATATTGCCCTGGCCGCCGCACAGCATCAGGGCCACAGCGGTCGGGTCATCGCCCGAGTACACGGCAAAGCCCTTGGGTACGTCGCGGATCAGCCACTGGGCGCGTTCGATGTTGCCGGTGGCTTCCTTGATGCCCACAATGCCGGGCACCTGGGCCAGGCGCAACACGGTGTCGTGCAGCATATCGGCCACCGAGCGGCCGGGCACGTTGTACAGCACCATGGGCAAGTCCACCGCTTCAGCGATGGCCTTGAAGTGCTGGTATTGGCCTTCTTGCGTGGGTTTGTTGTAGTAGGGCACAACCTGCAGATGGCAGTCGGCCCCGACCTTTTTGGCAAAGCGGGTGAGCTCGATGGCTTCCGCGGTGGAATTGGCACCGCACCCGGCCATGATGGGTAACCGGCCTTTGGCCTGCTCGACCGACACGCGGATGATCTCGCAATGCTCTTCCACGGTGACCGTGGGCGATTCGCCGGTGGTGCCGACCACGCCGATGCAGTCCGTCCCCTCCGCAACATGCCAGTCGATCAAGGTGCGCAGGGTGGGGTAGTCCACGCTGCCGTCTTCAAGCATCGGGGTCACCAGGGCCACGATGCTGCCAGTAATGGGTGTCATATCCGCAGTCTCAAACGGGAAAATCGCCATTCTAACGAGGGCGTGTAGGGCGACTGGGCCCCCAGAAAAAACGGTTTGCTATTGATTTAGTAGCTGCTCACGCTTTTCGAATAAGCGCTAGGGGCATATTTCGCTCAAAAACACGCCCAGAGCTGGTCGGCCAGGGACACCAGGAACTCGGGGCGGGTGTACAGCGCAAACACCCCGGCCAGTGCGGCCAGGGCGATGCACCACCAGATCCAGGGCTTGGCCATGGCCTCAGGCCCCCTGCGCCAGGTTGCCTGCACGGCGGATGGGCGCTTCCTTTACCGGCAAATTCACCAGCCCGGCAAACACCCCCAGGGCGATGGCGATGTACCAGACCATGTCGTAGCTGCCGTTGCGGTCGTACAAAAATCCGCCCAGCCACACGCCCATGAAGGAGCCGATCTGGTGGCTCAAAAACACAAAGCCGCTGAGCATCGACATGTGCTGGATGCCAAAAATCTGCGCCAGCGCCGCATTGGTGGGCGGCACGGTCGATAGCCACAACACGCCCATCACCGCCGCAAAAATGTAGACGCTGGTGGGTGACAGCGGGGCCAGCAAGAAGATGCTGATGGTCACAGCCCGCGCAAAGTAGATGAACGACAGAATGGTCTTTTTCTGCATGTGCTGGCCAAGGGTGCCCGCCGCATAGGTGCCAATCACGTTAAACAGGCCGATCAGCGCCAGCGCGTAGCTGGCCACCTGGGGCGACAAGCCCTTGTCGCGCAGATAGCTGGGCATGTGCACGCCGATGAACACCACCTGGAAGCCGCAGACAAAATAGCCCGCCATCAGCAGCTGGAAGCTGGGGTATTTGAAGGCCTCCTTCAGCGCCTCACCGATCGTCTGGTCGCGCGGTACCGCCTGGGCACCGCCAAAACCCGGCTCGCGCAGGCCCCAGGCCAGCGGCATGATCAGCAAGGCCGCGCCGCCCAGCACCACCAGCGCCTGTTGCCAGCCCAGGTGGCTGATCAGCAGCCCCTCGGTGGGCACCATCAGAAACTGCCCGAACGAGCCCGCTGCCGCTGCGATGCCCATGGCCCAGGAGCGCTTGTTGGCCGCCACATTGCGCCCGATCACCCCGTACACCACCGCATAGGTGGTGCCCGCCTGGGCCATGCCCAGAAGCACACCCGCGCTCAGCGTGAACAGCAGCGGCGTAGGTGCGTAGGCCATTCCCACCAGGCCCAACGCGTACAGCACGGACCCTGCCAGCATCACCTTAAAAGCGCCCAGCTTGTCGGCCAGCATGCCCGCAAACACGCCGCTGACACCCCAGGTCAGGTTCTGGATGGCAATCGCAAAAGCAAAGGTTTCGCGCGTCCAGCCCTGGGCCTGGGTGATGGGCTGCAACCACAGGCCAAAGCCGTGGCGGATGCCCATGGACAGGGTGACGATGGCACCGCCGCAAATAAGGAGTTGGGTGAGGGAAAGAGGGGCTTTGGAACTTTGCATGGCTTGACTGTATCCATTTTGGTGCGAACCCGGGGTGCAACTGTGGTTGCATCCAGTGCTCTACAATCCAAAAAATATGGCCACCCAAAACCTCGTAATCCCCGCTGTCCCCGCCTATTCCGAAAGCTCGATCCGCGTCCTCAAGGGCCTGGAGCCCGTCAAGCAGCGCCCGGGTATGTACACCCGCACCGACAACCCCCTGCACGTCATCCAGGAAGTGCTGGACAACGCCGCCGACGAGGCTCTGGCAGGCCACGGCAAAAAGATCCGCGTGACGCTGTTTGCCGACGGCTCGATCGGTATCGAAGACGATGGCCGGGGCATTCCGTTTGGTTTGCACCCCGAAGAAAACGCCCCGGTGATTGAGTTGGTGTTCACCCGCCTGCACGCGGGCGGCAAGTTCGACAAGGGCAAAGGTGGGGCCTACAGCTTCTCGGGCGGCCTGCACGGCGTGGGCGTGAGCGTGACCAACGCCCTGGCGCTGCGGCTGGAGGCCACCTCGTACCGCGAAGGTTCGGTGGCCAATCTGGTGTTTTCTGCGGGCGACGTGGTCCAGCCCCTGCAGGTGCGCAAGGCCGAGGCGGGCGACCGCAAGTCCGGCACCAGCGTGCGCGTCTGGCCCGACCCCAAATACTTCGAATCCCCGGCCCTGCCCATGACCGAGCTCACCCATTTGCTGCGCAGCAAAGCCGTGCTCATGCCCGGCGTGACAGTCACCCTGACCATCGAGAAAACCAAGGAAGTGCAGACCTGGGCCTACAAGGGCGGCCTGCGCGACTACCTGACGCAAACCCTGAACGGCGAGCCGGTGATTCCGCTGTTTGAAGGCGAAGGCTTTGCCGACGGCGGCCACGACACGTTTGCCGAAGGCGAGGGCGCGCAGTGGTGCGTGGCCTTTACCGAAGACGGCGCGCCCATGCGCGAGAGTTACGTCAACCTGATCCCCACCAGCGTGGGTGGCACCCACGAGTCCGGCCTGCGTGACGGTTTGTTTACCGCGGTCAAGAGCTTCATCGAGCTGCATTCGCTGCTGCCCAAGGGCGTGAAGCTGCTGCCCGAAGATGTGTTTGCCCGCGCCAGCTTTGTGCTCAGCGCCAAGGTGCTCGACCCGCAGTTCCAGGGCCAGATCAAGGAGCGGCTGAATTCGCGCGACGCGGTACGCCTGGTGTCCAGCTTTGTGCGGCCTACGTTGGAACTGTGGCTGAACCAGCACGTGGACTACGGCAAAAAGCTGGCCGAGTTGGCCATCAAAGCCGCCCAGTACCGCCAGAAAGCCGGGCAAAAAGTCGAAAAACGCAAGGGCTCCGGCGTGGCCGTGTTGCCCGGCAAACTCACCGATTGCGAAAGCAAGGATCTGGCGCAAAACGAGGTGTTTCTGGTCGAGGGCGACTCCGCCGGGGGCAGCGCCAAAATGGGCCGCGACAAAGAAAGCCAGGCCATCCTGCCCCTGCGCGGCAAGGTGCTCAACACCTGGGAGGTAGAGCGCGACCGCCTGTTTGCCAACACCGAAATCCACGACATCTCGGTGGCCATCGGCGTGGACCCGCACGGCCCGAACGACTCGCCCGATTTAAGTGGCCTGCGTTACGGCAAGATCTGCATCCTCAGCGACGCGGACGTGGACGGCTCGCACATCCAGGTGCTGCTGCTGACGCTGTTTTTCCGCCACTTCCCCAAGCTGATCGAAACCGGCCATGTGTTTGTAGCCCGTCCGCCGCTGTACCGGGTGGATGCGCCCGCGCGTGGCAAAAAGCCGGCCAGCAAAGCCTACGCGCTGGACGAAGGCGAGCTGGGGGCCATACTGGACAAGCTGCGCAAGGAAAACGTGCGCGAAGGGGCCTGGAGCATTAGCCGTTTCAAAGGCCTGGGCGAGATGAATGCCGAGCAACTGTGGGACACCACCCTCAACCCTGACACCCGCCGGCTCTTGCCGGTACAGTTGGGCAGTGTTAACTTCGCCCAGACTGAGAACCTGATCACCAAGCTCATGGGCAAGGGCGAAGCCGCATCGCGGCGTGAACTCATGGAACTGCATGGCGACACTGTCGAACTCGACGTGTAATCTCGAAGTCCTATCAACTTATGAACAAAAAAGGCCTCTGCCGCTCAATCTGTATAGGTTTCCTGCTCTCAATAGTGCAGCATGTTGCCTTGGCCGACGTGTGGGGCTATATCGACCCGCAAGGCATGGCGCACTTTGCCACCGAGCGCGTGGACGACCGTTACGAGCTGTTCTACAAGGGCGACGAAAGCTTTGACACCACCCAGGGGGTGAAGGCGGCAAGCACCGACAGGGCTGTGGATGTCCCCACCGCACCGCCCAAACTGCTGGCGTTTTTTGATATTTCGCCCAGCTACAAACTCGTCAAACACCACCTGCGCGAGGCCTCCACCAAGCTCAGTGTCGATTACGAGCTGCTGCAGGCGCTGATCGTGGCCGAGTCGGGCTTTAACAGCACCGCGGTGTCGCCCAAAGGCGCTGTCGGCCTGATGCAGATCATGCCGGCCACGGCCGAGCGCTACGGGCTGGTGGGCGATACCAAGCTCACCATAGAACAAAAGCTGTTTGACCCCAAAACCAATATCCGTATCGGTACGCGCTACCTCAGCGACCTGATCCGCATGTTTCCCGGGCAGTTGGAGCTGGCCGTGGCCTCGTACAACGCAGGCGAGGGTGCGGTACAAAGGGCGGGCAACCGTATCCCCAATTACAAGGAAACCCAGGCCTACGTCAAAACCGTGCTCCAGCTCTACAACGGCCTCAAGCCGCCTGCCGCCGTGGCCGAGCAGCGCCGCCTGCCGTCGCGCATCCGCATGGAGTTGTCGGGCGGTGCGGCGGGCCGGGGCAATTTGCCACCGGTGGCCGTTCTGCCCTGAGGTTTTTCGTTTTCGCGGCCTTTTCGCAGCCTTATTGCGGCCCCATCGGCCGCTGACTTTCTTTTTCTCTACTTCCCATGACCGACCAACCCGAACTGGACCTGCCAGAAGACCCGCCATTGCTGCCGCCGAACGATACCTCCGAACAGGCGATTGACGACGACGGCCTGAGCCTGGCCAGCTACGCGCAGCGCGCCTACCTGGAATACGCGCTGAGCGTGGTCAAGGGCCGCGCCATTCCCGATGTGACCGACGGCCAGAAGCCGGTGCAGCGGCGGATTTTGTATTCCATGTCGCGCATGGGCCTGGGCTTTGGCGGGGCCAATGGGGCTACCGGGGCCAAGCCGGTCAAATGCGCCCGTGTGGTCGGCGATGTGCTGGGCCGTTTCCACCCGCACGGCGACCAGGCCGCCTACGACGCGCTGGTGCGCATGGCGCAAGATTTCAGCCAGCGCTATCCGCTGATCGACGGCCAGGGCAATTTCGGCAGCCGTGACGGCGACGGCGCAGCGGCCATGCGCTACACCGAAGCCCGGCTGGCCCGCATCACCAGCCTGCTGCTGGACGAAATCGACGAAGGCACGGTGGACTTTGTGCCCAACTACGACGGCTCCACCCAGGAGCCGCAGCAGTTGCCTGCCCGCCTGCCTTTCAACCTGCTCAACGGTGCCAGCGGCATCGCCGTGGGCCTGGCCACCGAAATTCCCAGCCATAACCTGCGCGAGATTGCCGATGCCTGCGTGGCGTTGATCAAGACCCCGCAGCTGAGCGAAGAAGAGCTTTTCACCCTGGTACCCGGTCCGGACTACCCCGGTGGCGGCCAGATCATCAGCAGCAGCGCCGATATTGCCGATGCCTACCGCACCGGGCGCGGCTCGCTCAAGGTGCGGGCGCGCTGGAAGATCGAAGAGCTGGCACGCGGCCAGTGGCAACTGGTGGTGAATGAGCTGCCGCCCGGCGTCAGCACCCAGCGCGTGCTGGAAGAGATCGAAGAGCTCACCAATCCGCGTATCAAGGCCGGCAAAAAAGCCCTGAGCCTGGAGCAGACGCAGCTCAAAGCCTCGGTGCTGTCGGTGCTGGACGTGGTGCGCGACGAATCCAACAAAGACGCGGCGGTGCGCCTGGTGTTCGAGCCCAAAACCAGCCGAATTGAGCAGCAGGAGCTGATCACTGCGCTGCTGGCCCACACCAGTCTGGAGACTTCTTCGCCCGTTAACCTGACCATGATCGGGCTGGATGGGCGGCCCATGCAGAAGTCGCTGCGCCAGATGCTGCAGGAGTGGATTGCCTTTCGCCAGACCACGCTGCAGCGGCGCAGCCAGCACCGGCTGGACAAGGTGCTGGAGCGCATCCACATTCTGGAGGGGCGGCAGATTGTGCTGCTCAATATCGACGAGGTGATTGCCATCATCCGCCAGGCCGACGAGCCCAAGGCGGCGCTGATTGCGCGCTTCAACTTGAGCGACCGCCAGGCCGAAGACATACTGGAAATCCGCCTGCGCCAACTGGCCCGGCTGGAAGCCATCAAGATCGAGCAGGAGCTGAAAACCCTGCGCGAAGAGCAGGCCAAGCTGGAAGAGCTGCTGGCCAACCCCACCGTACTGCGCCGCCTGATGGTCAAAGAGATCGAGGCCGATGCCAAGATTTTTGCCGACCCACGCCGTACCCTGATCCAGGCCGAGAAACGTGCCGTGGTCGAAGTCAAGGTAGTCGATGAGCCTGTGACCGTGGTGGTTTCGCAAAAAGGCTGGGTTCGGGCTCAAAAAGGCTGGGCCAAGGAAGGCGGGGCCGAATACAGCTTCAAGTCCGGCGATGCGCTGTATGGCACCTTTGAATGCCGAACCGTGGATACCCTGATGGTGTTTGGCACGGCCAAGGACAAAACAGGCCGGGTCTACACCGTGCCGGTGGCGTCGCTGCCCGGTGCGCGTGGCGACGGCCAGCCGGTCACCACGCTGATCGAACTCGAAAGTGGCACCCAGGTGGCACATTACTTTGCCGGGCCGGGCAGCGCCACGCTGCTGCTGTCCAGCTCGGGTGGTTACGGCTTTTTGGCCACGGTGGACGACATGCAGGCCCGCAACAAGAGCGGCAAGGCTTTCATCACCGTGGGCGAGGGCGAAACGGTGAACCCGCCGTCGCATGCCAGCGGCTCCAGCGGCAGCCAGCCGGTGGTGCCCGCCACCCACGTGGCCTGCGCCTCTACCGGCGGGCGGATTCTCACTTTTGAGATTGCCGAGCTGAAGCTGCAGCCCAAGGGCGGGCGCGGCCTGATGCTGATTGCGCTGGAAGATGCCGACACCCTGGCCGGTGCGGCGGCCTACACCCGCAGCATCCGCATCGACGGCATGGGGCGCGGTGCCAAGCCGCGCGCCGAGACGCTGGAGATCCGCAGTTTGAATAACGCACGGGCGGTGCGGGGCCGCAAGGGCAAGCTGGCCGACCTAGGCTTCAAACCCAGTAGTGTGGTGCGGGTGGAATAATATTTTCTAAGGGTCTTCAGGCTATTTCTTGGCAAGTGAATATGTCACAATTTGTGAGACAGAAGAATCTCGCATAACCAGGAAATCCCATGAACTTCAGCAACCTGCGCGTGGCGGCAAAACTTTGGCTGGCCGTAGGGGCCATCGTGGCCGCACTGCTGGTGGTGGCCGGGGTGGCCGGTTACCGTTCCATGGCATTGCAGGCCCAATCCCAGACCGCCCAGAGTGCCATGGACCAGCGTGTGATCCAGTCAATCCGCTGGGCGGGCCTGACCAGCCTGAACGCGGCGCGCGCCGAGGCATCCTTGCTGAGCACCGATCCGATCGTGGCGGCGACTTTCAAAGAGCCCATTACCGCCACCAGCGCCCAGATCACCGAAATCCAGAAAAGCATCGCCGCCATGGATTTGAGCCCGGCGGACAAGGCCCAGCTCGACACCATTGCCGCCGCCCGGACCAAGGTGCTCGACAGCCGTGCCCGTGCCCAGCAGCTGAAAAAAGACGGCAAGACCGAAGAAGCCTTGGCCTTGTTGCAAGGCGAAGTCAAAGGCGCTGTTACGGCCTACCTGGGCGAACAACGCAAGTTCGTCGAAATGCAGGAAAAGGCCCTGGAGCAGTCCGATACCGAGTCCAGTTCCGCACGGTCTTTTTTGTTTGAGATGATCGGCGCCAGCCTGGCGGTGCTGGTGCTGGGCCTGCTGGCGGGGGCTTTCTGGTTGATACGCAGCATTCAGCAGCCTTTGGGCCTGGCCAACCAGGCGGCGGCCCGCATCGCCGAGGGTGACCTCAGCATGTCGCTGGAATCCGCGCGCAAGGACGAATTCGGCGATTTGCTGCGCTCGCTGAGCACCATGAGCCTGTCACTGGGCCGGATGGTCCACCAGGTGCGCCAAAGCACCGACAGCATTGCCACCGCCAGCTCCGAGATCGCCAGCGGCAACAACGATCTGGCCGCCCGCACCGAGCAGACCGCCAGCAACCTGCAGCAAACTGCTGCGTCTATGGACCACCTGACCCAGACGGTGCGCCAGAGCAGCGACAACGCCAACCAGGCCAGTGCACTGGCGGCCAGCGCGTCCAGCGTCGCGCAAAAGGGCGGCGAGGTGGTCAAGCAGGTGGTGGTCACGATGGAAGAGATCAACGCCAGCAGCAAGAAGATCTCCGACATCATCGGCGTGATCGACGGCATCGCTTTCCAGACCAATATCCTGGCGCTGAATGCCGCCGTGGAAGCGGCCCGCGCCGGTGAGCAGGGCCGGGGCTTTGCGGTGGTGGCCAGCGAAGTGCGCAGCCTGGCGCAGCGCAGCGCCCAGGCTGCCAAGGAGATCAAGGGCCTGATTGGCACCTCGGTAGAAAAGGTCGAGTCCGGTGCGCGGCTGGTGGCCGAGGCCGGCAGCACCATGAGTGACATCGTGCAGTCGGTGAAACGCGTGACCGATGTGGTCGGCGAGATCACCGCCGCAGCCACCGAGCAAAGCAGCGGTATCAATGAGATCAACCGTGCCGTGGTCAACCTGGACCAGATGACGCAGCAGAACTCGGCTCTGGTCGAAGAAAGCGCCGCTGCCGCCACCAGTATGCGCGAACAAGCCGGCCAACTGGCCACAGCGGTGGCAGTGTTCAAGGTGAACCCGTCGCTGCATGGCGGCGGGTCTTTCAGCGCGGCGCCCGCTGCTGCCTACAAGGCAACTCCGGCACCGGCGCGGCAGACCCCTGCGCCCAAGCTGGTGTCCCGGCCCACCGCCGCCAAACTGCCGACCCCTGCGGCGACCAAGCCCCGTGCCGTGGCTGCACCGGTCCGGCCTGCCACGCGTGCTGCAACACCAACGCAAGCACCCCGCAGTCTGGCCGCGCCCAAAGCCAAGCCTGCCGCCCCCGCTGCGGGTGGCGAGGGTGATTGGGAAAGCTTCTAAACAAGCTCTATCGCTGCTGCCCGGGGAGGCTATCTGAAGACCACAACGTGGTCTACTTCGGCACGGATGCCAATCCATTCGCCCAGTGCGTGGTCGTGGTGGCTGGGCACATGGGCCAGCACGGTTTCGCCGCTGGCCAATTGCAGCGTGTACAAAAACGTATTGCCCCGAAACGCCTTGCGCAGCACCTGTGCCTGCACGCTGGCAGCGTCGTCGTGCACGATGTCGTCGGCCCGCAGCAGCACCTCCACCGGCCCCAGTGGCAGATCCGCCAGCAGGGCGGGGCGGATGTCGTGCAGCACGCCCAGCGGGGTGTTGACCTGTTTGTGGCTGCCGGTGGCATCGGTGTACAGGCTGACCTGGGCTGCGGCAAACACGCCATGGCCAATGAAGTCGGCCACAAAACGCGTGGCAGGCCGGTGGTACAGGGTGTAAGCATCGGCCCATTGGTGCAGTTGTCCGTCCTGCACCACGCCGATGTGGTCACCGATCGCAAAGGCTTCTAGCTGGTCGTGCGTGACCAGCAAAGCCGTAGCGCCTGCCGCCTTCAAAATGCCGCGCACCTCGTGCGCCAGGCGCTCGCGCAGGTCCACGTCCAGGTTGGAAAAAGGCTCGTCCAGCAACAGCAGCTGCGGCCGGGGGGCCAGCGCCCGCGCCAGGGCCACGCGCTGCTGCTGGCCACCCGACAGTGCATGCGGCATGTGGCGGCGCAGGCCCTCCAACCCGACCAGTTCCAACACTTCAGCCACCCGCGCCCGCCGCTCGGGCGTGGGCCAGTGGTGGATGCCAAAGGCCACGTTGCGCCCCACGTCCAGGTGCGGAAATAGCGCGTAGTCCTGGAACACCATGCCCATGCGCCGCTGCTCGGGCGGCACCGCCTGGCCGGGCGCGCTGACGGTCTGCCCGCCCAGGGCAATGTGGCCCGCACTGACCGGCTCCAGCCCGGCTACGGCCCGCAACAGCGTGGTTTTGCCGCAGCCCGACGGGCCGATCAACACCCCGATATCGCCCGCTGGCAGGCCCAGGGTGACGCTGTTGACGGCAGGCTGGGAGCGGCCCGGGTAGGTGACGCTGAGGTTTTGGAGGTCTAGAAACATCGCCAGATTTTAGATAATTACAATTCTCATTTGCACTGGCGTGGCACACATGCCCAGGCGCGACCCGAAGCCTGACTTCCATGCCCATTTTCCAACGTCTTATCCAACTTCCTTTGCTGCTGCTGGCCGGGCTGGTCCTGCTGCCGGTGCTGGCCGTATGGGCGGCGCTGCTGCAATGGAATGCCATCAGCGCCCAGATCCTGCAGCAGATGCTGGCCACGGTGCTGCCCGAATACGCGCTGACATCGGTGCTGCTGTGCGTCTGCGTGGCGCTGGGCGTGGCCCTGGTGGGCTCGGCCACAGCCTGCGCGGTCAGCCTGTTTGATTTTCCGGGTCGGCGCACGCTGGAATGGGCGCTGCTGCTGCCCCTGGCCATGCCCGCCTACGTGGTGGCGTACGCCTATACCGACTTTTTGCAGTACAGCGGCCCGGCGCAGACGGCACTGCGGGCGCTGACCGGCTGGCAGGGCCGTATGCTGCCCGAGGTGCGCAGCCTGGGCGGCGCGGTGCTGGTGTTTGTGGTCACGCTTTATCCGTATGTGTACCTGCTGGTGCGGGCGGCGCTGGCCGAACGGGCCGCGCACCTGATGGAGGCCGCCCGCATGCTGGGTGCGCCGCTGGGCCGCCGCGTGCGCAGCGTGGCATTGCCGCTGGCACGCCCGGCGGTAGCCGCCGGGGTGGCGCTGGCGCTGATGGAGACGCTGGCCGACTTTGGCGTGTCCAGCTACTTTGGCATCCAGACCTTTACCGCCGGTATCTACAAGGCCTGGCTGTCCATGGACAACCCGGTGGCGGCGGCGCAGCTAGCCTGTGCGCTGTTGACTGTGGTGGCGGTGCTGTTGGCTTTGGAGCGGCGGGCCCAGCAGCGCATGCGATTCGGTGCGGCCAAAGGCAGCCGCGCGGGCAGTGCCGAGGCGCGGCGGGTGCCGCTGGTGGGCTGGCGGCGGGCGCAGGCGCAGGCTTTGTGCAGCCTGCCGGTGCTGCTGGGTTTTGGGTTGCCGGTGCTGTTCATGCTGCGCCCGCTCTACCAGGGCTGGCAGTCCGAGGATGCGCCGCTGCCCTGGGCGCGGTTTGGCCATTGGGCCTGGAACAGCCTGCAACTGGGCGGCATGGCCGCTGTGCTGGCTGTGGGGCTGGCGCTGCTACTGGCGTTTGCGTCGCGCCCCGCCTCCGCCCGGATGGCGCGCGGTGTGTTGCAGGTGGCCAGCCTGGGTTATGCGATTCCGGGGGCCGTGGTGGTGGTGGGCTTGCTGCTGCCGGTGGGCTGGCTGCAGGCGGCGCAGCCGGGCTGGGGCGTGGGTTATGTGCTGACATCCACGGTGCTGGGTGTGCTGTGGGCGTACCTGGTGCGGTTTTGCGCGGTGGCCCTGCAAAGCGTGCAAAGCGGCTACAGCCGGATTCCGCTCAGTTTTGATGAATCTGCGCGCATGCTGAATGTGACCGGCTGGGGCCTGCTGCGGCGGGTGCACTGGCCCTTGCTGCGCCGCTCCACCGGGGTGGCGGCCTTGCTGGTGTTTGTGGATGTGATGAAGGAGCTGCCCGCCACCCTGGTGTTGCGGCCTTTTAACCATGACACGCTGGCGGTGATGGCCTACCAGTTGGCCCGCGACGAGCGCCTGGGCGAGGCGGCATTGCCCTGCCTGGCCCTGGTGGCGGTGGGGCTGTTGCCGGTGCTGCTGCTGAGCCGCTCCCTGAACCGTTCGGCATAAAAAAACCGCTGGGCTAGCAGCGGTTTTTAAGGGTTGTCGGCGCTTATTTGTAACCCACGCGGTCCAGCATCTGCTGCACCTTGACCTGGTTCATACCCACCACGCTGATCGGGATGGTTTCGCTCTTGAAGCTGCCGCCGGTCATGGTTTGCAGGGCCGGGTTGTTGACCTGCACGCCGCGGACGGTGGGCCATTCGTTGTTGCCGTTGGCAAAGTAGTTTTGTGCCTCGGCGCTGGCCAGGTACTCTAGAAACTTCACGGCATTGGCCGGATTTTTGCTGTTTTTGGCCATGCCGCCACCGGCGATGTTGACGTGTGTGCCCCAGCTGCTTTGGTTGGGGAACAGCACGCCGACTTTGTCCATCACGGCCTTGTCTTCGGCTTTGTCGGAGCGCATCAGGCGGGCCACGTAGTAGCTGTTGGTGATGGCTACGCCGCATTCGCCCGAGGCCACGGCCTTGATCTGGTCGGTGTCGCCGCCTTTGGCAGGGCGCGCCATATTGGCCACCATGCCTTTGAGCCAGGCTTCTGCCGCTGCCGGGCCCACATGCTCGGTGACGGCACCAAACAGCGACAGGTTGTACGGGTGCGAACCCGAACGGGTGCAGACCAGGCCCTTGTTCTTGGGCTCGCCCAGCTCGGCGTAGGTATCGACATCGCCCGGCTTGACGCGGGCCTTGTCATACACCACCACGCGGGCGCGGGTGCTGTAACCAAACCAGGACGTACCTTCGGGGCTGGCCTTGCCCCGGTACTGGGCGGGAATGGCCGCGTCGAGAAGCTTGGATTGCACCGGGGCAAACAGGCCATCGACCTCGGCCTTCCACAGGCGGGCGGCATCTACCAGCAAGACCACATCGGCCGGGGAGGCCGTGCCTTCGGCCTTCAGGCGCTGCAGGATGCCTGCGTCGTCGGCATCGACACGGTTGATCTTGATACCGGTGGTTTTGGTAAAGCCGCTGTAGAGCTGGTCGTCGCCGGGGTAATGGCGGGCCGAGTAGATGTTGAGGCTTTGCTCCTGGGCCAGGCTGCTGTGCACAGGTGCGAGGGCCGCACAGGCCAGGGTCAGGGTCGAGAGGGCTAAGCGGGGCAAGGTCATGGAGGGCGGTTCCAAGGATAAAAGCCCCAGGGCGGGGCGGGCAGGTAAGAAAACTACTGAATGATAGCTATTCTTATTCCACTTCTGCCCAATAACCTTGGCTTTGCGAGGCCCTTCGGGCCTGTTTTTAGGCGATTTCTGCGATCAGCTCGATCTCGACACAGGCACCCATCGGGATTTGCGCCACGCCAAATGCGCTGCGGGCGTGGGCCCCGACCACCGGGCCAAACACCGTGCCCAGCAATTCGCTGGCACCGTTGGTGACCAGGTGCTGCTCGGTGAAGTCGGGGGTGGAGTTGACCAGTGACATCACTTTGACAATGCGGGTCACCTTATTCAGGTCGCCCACCGCCGCATGCAGTGTGCCCAGCAGGTCGATGGCGATGGCGCGCGCGGCATCCTTGCCCTCGGCGGTGGCGATGTTCTTGCCCAGTTGGCCTACCCACACTGCGCCGTCCTTCTTGGCGATATGGCCACTGAGGAACACCAGCTTGCCGGTTTGCACAAACGGCACGTAGGCGGCGGCTGGAATGGCCACGGGAGGCAGGGTGATGTTGAGTTCTTGCAACTTGGCGTAAATGTCCATGGTTTTTCCTTTGGGTGTTAAATTGGCCTCTAGCGCTTATTCCATAAGCACAAGCAGCTATGAATTATGTAGTGCGGCTGGTTTACTGCCACTGCTGGGTATTCGGCTGCCAGATGCTGCTTTGGCTCTGCGACTGGGATTGTGACGCGCCGTCGCCGCTTTGGCGCGCGGGGCGCGGTGGCGGCGGGCTCACGGGCTCCAGGGGCATTACCGTGACGGCCACGCTGAGGATGTGGCTGGCACCGCCGTGGATCACGCCGCGCATGGGCGACACGTCGGAATAGTCGCGGCCGGTGGCCAGGGTGACGTAGTCGTCGCCGGGTGCGCGGTTGTTGGTGGGGTCGAAGTCGCACCAGCCCAGGTCGCCTGATTGGTCGGGTACGTAGACCGAGGCCCAGGCGTGCGAGGCATCGCTGCCGATCAGCCGGGGCTGGCCGGGGGCCGGGTGGGTCAGCAGGTAGCCGCTGACGTAGCGCGCAGGCAGGCCCATGGCGCGGCAGCAGGCCACCATGATGTGGGCGAAGTCCTGGCACACGCCTTTGCGCAATGCCAGCGCTTCCACGGCGGGGGTGTTGACCTCGGTGCTCTCTGACGAATAGGTGAAGTCGTCATAAATGCGCTCCATCAGGTTCTGCGCGGCGGCCAGCAGGGGCACGCCGGGGCCGAAGCTGGGTTTGGCGTAGGCGAGAAAGTCCGGGTGGCGCGGCACGTAGGGCGAAGGAAACACAAACTCCGATGCCGCGTTGAACTGGGCCCCGGCGCGGTAACGAAAACGCTCGCGTACCTGCTCCCAGGTCAGGGCGCTCACGGGCCACGCCGGTACGCTGGTGTGCACCAGGCTGTGGGCTACCACGCTGAGTTCGTCGTGCACCGCCTGCAGCGCAAAAAACGAGCACAGGTTGCCATACACGTCCGCCGACTGGGTGAGCTGGCTGGGCGTGGGGGTGATGGTCAGGGTGTGGCTCAGCAGCTGCTGGTGGGGCGTGCTGGGCGGGCGCAAATGGGCCACGTGCTGCGCGGTCTCTACCGCAGGCTGGTAGGCGTAATGGGTTTCGTGGGTGATCTCAAGTTGCATGGCCGTATTCCGTCAAGCCCCCAGACTGGTTTTTGCGTCCCGCGAATGGGTGAAATAGGTCGCGCTGATTTCGTCCGACACGTCATAGGCGCACTGGCTGCACTGGGCCAGCAGGTCGGTGAGCACGGTGTACTTGCCTTGCGCATCCACGCTGCACAGCTCGGCCAGGTCCCAGGCATCGGGAGACAGCACCTTGTTCGACATGGGGCTGAGCACGCCCGCCGGGCTGCCCGCCAGCTTGGCCAGGCGGCCCCGCAGCGTGTGCGCCACCCAGGCCAGCGAACGCGGATTGTCTCGGTCCAGCACCAGCAGATCGACCAGCGCGGCCACATCGCGGCTTTGCTGGTACTGCGAGTGGAAGGTGATGGTGCTGTCAAACAGTGCCACCATGGCCTCGAAGCCGCCGGTGTTGGCCAGCGAACCGGCCTTGAAACCTTGGGCCAGGGCGGTGGACAAGAAGCCCAGCCGTTCGATATGGCGGCCAATGCTGAGCAGGCGCCAGCCGTCGTCGCGGGTCATGCGGTCGGTTTGTGCCCCGGTCATGGCCGCCAGGTGGGTGCTGGTGGCTTCCAGCACACGCAGGGCTTCCATGGGCGAAAAGTCGCCGTCCTTGGCATTTTTGGCGCAGCGGCTGAAAAACTTGTCCTCGGCCCGCACGATCACGTTCCAGTGCTCTTGCGACAGGCGCTCGCGCAGCTTGGAGGCCACCTGCTTGATGGCGCGCAGGTTGTAGCCCACGCTGGGCACGGCACCGGGGTCGGCCAGCCCGGCAATCAGCGAGCGTTCAAACACCCGGCGGGCCTGCAACGGCGACGGCACCGCCGCCAGCACCAGGCCGTGGCGGGTGGCCATGTCGTGCAGCCAGGTGAGCAGCGGGGTGGCGGTTTGGTCCTCGCCGCCCAGGCCTTCGAGGGTGACGCGGGCCAGCCGCAGGCTGTTTTCGGTGCGTTCGGCGTAGCGGCCCAGCCAGAACAGGTTTTCGGCGGCGCGGCTCGTGACGCGGTGGCTGCGCCGCGTCACCACTTCGGGTGACAGGCTGGTCTGCAACAGGGTGGTGCGGTCTACTTCGCCGGTGGTTTTGACCCACACGTCGGCACTGCTGCCGCCGCGCTGCATCGAGGCCACGCTGTCGCGCGAATTGACCATGCGCGCCAGCCCGCCGGGCAGCACGCGCCAGGACTGCGGCCCGTCGGACACGGCAAACACGCGCAGCATCATGGAGCGTGGGTCGATACGTGCCGGGTGGTTGGGGTGGGAATTCCAGGTCGGCATTTGCGACAAGGGCAGGTAGGCCTGCACGGTGTACTCGTCGCCCTGGCGGGCGATGCGGCCCGCCCATTCGTCGAGCTCGCGGCGCGACAGGGTGCGACCCAGTACCGCGTCAAAGGCCCGGCGGCTGGCCGCGCCTTGGTAGGTGGGTTTGATGACGCTGTTGGCCAGCTCGGGCAGGGCCGCATCGGATGCGGCCCGTTCGCCACACCACCAGGTGGGCAGGGCGGGCAGCAGCAACTCCTGGCCCAGCAAATGGCGTGACAGGGCGGGCAAAAAGCCCAGCAGCGCGGGCGACTCCAGAAACGCCGAGCCTGGCGGATTGGCCATCACCAGGTTACCGGCGCGCACCACCTGCATCAGGCCTGGCACGCCCAGGCGCGAGTCGGGGCGCAGTTCCAGCGGGTCCAGGAACTGGTCGTCCAGGCGTTTGACCAGGCCGTGCACCGGCTCCAGGCCCTTGAGGGTCTTGAGGTACAGGCGCTGGTCGCGCACCGTCAGGTCACTGCCTTCCACCAGGGTCAGGCCCAGGTAGCGGGCCAGGTAGGCGTGTTCGAAATAGGTTTCGTTGTACGGGCCGGGGGTGAGCAAGGCGATGTGCGCGTCCTTGCCTGCCGGGCTCATGCGTTTGAGGCCATCGACCAGGCTGCGGTAGGTGGCGGCCAGCCGCTGGATGTGCATCGACTCAAAAGCTTGCGGAAACAGCCGCGAGATCGACAGGCGGTTTTCCAGCAGGTAACCCAGCCCGCTGGGGGCCTGGGTGCGCTGCGACACCACCCACCAGTTGCCGTCGGGCCCACGGGCCAGGTCAAACGCGGTGATGTGCAGGTGTGTGCCGCCCAGGGGCTGCACGCCATGCATGGGCCGCAGGTAGCCAGGGTGGCCCTGCACCAAAGCGGGGGGCAGCAGGCCGCGCGCCAGCAGCTGCTGTGGGCCGTAAATGTCGGCCAGCACCCGGTCGAGCACGCGCACGCGCTGCAGCACCCCGGCCTCTATCCGTTTCCAGCTCTCGGGCGAGACGATCATCGGGAACAGATCGAGAGACCAGGGCCGCTGCGGGTTGTCGGGGTCGGCGTAGACGTTGTAGGTCACGCCGTTGTCGTGGATCTGGTGCTGGAGCTGTTCGGTGCGGTGGTTCAAGTCGGCAAAGCCATTGGAGCCCAGCTGCTCAAAAAAAGCGCTCCATTCGGTGGTCAGTGGTGCCTGTTGTGTAGGGCTTTTGGGGGGCGGCGTATCGGCGGGATGCGACCTGCCGCGCAGTTCGTCGAAGTGCCCGGCCAATGCTGGACGTGCCAGTGCCGACGCCAGTGCGCAGGGGTCTTCTGACATCGGTATTTGAAAAAGGGGGGGGGTCTTGTTTTCCACGTGTCACCCGATTGTCACACCAGAAATGGGACTTACGGAGCGCTGAAGGACGTCAAAAATGGAGGAAGGTATGTGATAAGGACATAAGCACAGAAGCCGCTCCGTGCGGAGCAGCTTCTGTGCAGCGAGGCCCTGCTTAGCGGCGCAAATCGAGTGTGAACGGAAACTCTTTGCTGGCCGGGACGTTGATGGTCGCGGGTGGCACGTGCATCACGCCGGGCGTGTGGCCCATGCGGCTGAAGCGCGACAGGCGGCGGCTTTCGGCGGTGTAGGCATTCACCGGGAAGGTGTCGTAGCTCAGGCCACCGGGGTGGTTCACGAAGTACTGGCAGCCGCCGATGGAATGCTTCATCCAGGTGTCTACGATGTCGAAGGTCAACGGGGCGTGGATGCCGATGGTGGGGTGCAGGGCCGACGGCGGGTTCCAGGCGCGGTAACGCACACCGGCCACAAATTCACCGTTGGTGCCGGTGGACTGCATCGGCATGGCGCGGCCATTGCAGGTGATGACGTAGCGGCTCTGGTTCATGCCAGTCACCTTCACCTCGATACGCTCCAGCGAGGAATCGACATACCGGGCGGTGCCGGTGGAGCCGTTTTCTTCGCCCAGCACGTGCCAGGGCTCCAGTGCGTTACGCACCGTCATCTCGATGCCGTGGCTCTTCACGTCGCCCACCAGCGGGAAGCGGAACTCCAGGTGCGGCGCGAACCAGCTGCGGTCGAAGGCAAAGCCCGCGGCCACCATTTCGTCGATCACATCGTGGAAGTCCATCTGGATAAAGGTCGGCAGCATGAAGCGGTCGTGCAGCTCGGTGCCCCAGCGGGTAGCCGGTGCTTTGTACGGGTTGTCCCAGAAGCGGGCTACCAGGGCGCGCAGCAGGAGTTGCTGCGAGATGCTCATGCGGGCATGCGGCGGCATTTCAAAGGCGCGCAGCTCCAGCAGGCCCAGGCGGCCGGTGGCGCTGTCGGGCGAGTACATCTTGTCGATGGAGAACTCGCTGCGGTGGGTGTTGCCGGTGGCATCGATCAGGATGTTGCGCAGCGTGCGGTCCACGATCCACGGCGGCATGTCGTGGCCGTATTTTTCGCGGTTCATGGCCACCTGTTCGATGGCGATTTCCAGCTCGTAGAGCTGGTCGTTGCGGGCCTCGTCCACGCGGGGCGACTGGCTGGTGGGGCCGACGAACATGCCGCTGAACAAATAGCTTAAAGACGGGTGGTTGTGCCAGTACAGCAGCATGCTGGTCAGCAACTCGGGCCGGCGCAGGAAGGGGCTGTCGGACGGTGTAGCACCGCCCATCACGAAGTGGTTGCCACCGCCGGTGCCGATGTGGCGGCCGTCGGTCATGAACTTTTCGGCACTCAGGCGCGATTCGAACGCGGCTTCGTACAAAAATTCGGTATTGGCCACCAGCTCGCCCCAGGTGGCGACGGGGTGCACGTTGACCTCGATCACGCCCGGGTCGGGGGTCACGGCCAGCAATTTCAGGCGTGGATCGCGCGGGGGCGGGTAGCCTTCGATGACCAGCTTCACGCCCAGTTGCTCGGCGGTGTTTTCAATCGCGGCCAGCAGTTCCAGGTAGTCTTCCAGCATCTCCAGC
The DNA here is from genome assembly GCA_963512645.1 of uncultured Albidiferax sp. GTDB lineage: Bacteria > Pseudomonadota > Gammaproteobacteria > Burkholderiales > Burkholderiaceae_C > Rhodoferax_B. Next base: position 26,986 of record CAUPNM010000031.1, read on the forward strand.
GGTGGCATGAAGATATACAGCACACCAGACTTTTCGCCCACGGCTTCAGCCTTGGGGCCGCTGGCGCGGCGCGGGTCGCGCACTTCCACGCACAGCGCGGTACGGGTCAGCCAATGGGCCGATTCGTTCTTGTTGGGTATGCGGGTGCTGAAGCTGCTGGGTTCGGTTTGCAGCGGGCTGTGGGCGCTGGCCAGGGGGGGCACGGCGGTGTAGGCGCTGGCCACCTGGTCCTGGCGCTGGCGGGTGGCCTCAGCCACGGGGCTTGCGGGATGAATACCGGCCTGGTAGGGCAGGGTGGCGCGCTCGGTCAGGGTGGGGATGCTGGCAGGGGCCACGCCGGGACGGGCCGGGCCGCCCACAGCCGTCATATTCGTGGTGAACACGCCGGGCTTGGTCGCTGCGCGCTGTGCATAGCGGGCGTACATGCTGCTGGATTCGGGCAGCGGCTCGCGCGGGATGGACGGGTCTTGCTCCACCATGTAGGGGAACTCGGCTTCGCTGACCCAGGGCAGCGAGTCCAGTGGCAGGCGCAGGCCCATGGGCGAGTCGCCGGGCATCAGGTACATGCGTTCGTCGCGCACAAACCAGGGGCCGGTGGTCCAGACCGGGCCCGCCACCCGGGAGGTGTTGGCAGGTTTGACGGGCAGCACGTAGCCGATGACGGCATCGAGCTTTTGCTCGAACACGCGGCGCAGGCGGGCACGTTCCATCTCGTCGCCGAGCTTGGAATTGAACGGGTCCACATTCACCGGCAGGCGGCGTTCGCGCCACAGGTAGTACCAGGTGTCTTCATGCGCGGGCACGATGAATTGGGGGGTGAGCCCCAGGTTGGCCGCCAGCTTCTCGGTGAAGCGGCGGGCATCTTCGCTGGTGTAGTGCGAGGGCACGCGCTCGTCGGCAAACAGATCGGGGTTGCGCCACACGGGCTGGCCGTCGGTGCGCCAGAAGATGTTGAGCGCCCAGCGCTGCAGTTGCTCGCCGGGGTACCACTTGCCCTGGCCGAAGTGCAGGAAGCCACCTTGGCCGTACTGGTCGCGCAGCTTGTGGGTCAGGCCGGTGGCGTAGGCGCGCTTGGTGGGGCCCAGGGCATCGGTGTTCCATTCGGCGGCATCGCGGTCGCTCACCGCCACAAAGGTGGGCTCGCCGCCCATGGTCAGGCGCACGTCACCGGCGGCCAGCTTTTCATCGACGGCTTCGCCCAGGGCCAGGATATCGGCCCATTGCTCGTCGGTGTAGGGCTTGGTGACGCGGGGGGATTCGTACAGCCGGGTGATCACCATGTGGTGGGCAAATTCGACCTCGGCTTCATCCACGCCGCCTTCGATGGGCGCGGCGCTGGACGGCTGGGGCGTGCAAGCCAGCGGGATGTGGCCTTCGCCAGCGAACAGGCCCGAGGTGGCATCCAGGCCGACCCAGCCTGCGCCGGGCAGGAACACTTCGCACCAGGCGTGCAGGTCGGTGAAGTCCACCGTGGTGCCGCTGGGGCCGTCCAGGGCTTTTACGTCGGGGGTGAGCTGGATCAGGTAGCCTGACACAAAACGCGCCGCCAGGCCACAGTGGCGCAGCAGTTGCACCAGCAGCCAGCCGGAGTCGCGGCAGGAGCCGCTGGCCTTCTCAAGTGTTTCTTCGGGCGTTTGCACGCCGGGCTCCATGCGGATCAGGTACTTGATGTCGCTCTGGATTTGCTGGTTGATGGCGACCAGGAAGTCGTTGGTGGGCTGCTTTTGCAGGTTCAGCTTGTCCAGGTAGGCCTGCACCAGCGGGGTGGCGGGCTCGGTGACCAGGTAGGGCGAGAGCTCTTCTTGCAGCGTGGGGCTGTACTTGAACGGGAAGTGCTGGGCCTCGGGCTCCAGGAAATAGTCGAAGGGGTTGTACACCGCCATTTCGACGACCAGATCGACCGTGACCTTGAACTCGGTGGTTTTGGCGGGAAACACCAGGCGCGCCTGGTAGTTGGCAAACGGGTCCTGCTGCCAGTTGATGAAGTGCTCAGCGGGTTCTATCTTGAGCGAGTAAGAGATGACGTTGCTGCGGCAGTGGGGTGCTGGACGCAGGCGAATCACTTGGGGGCCGAGGTTGACCGGGCGGTCGTACTTGTAGTGCGTAACGTGGTTCAGTGCGGCATGGATGGACATGTATCAGTCTCTTGGAGGCTTCAAAATAGGGTTAGGTCTTGCGAAAGTCCTGGTGGTTGCGGCAACGCCGTGACCTACCCCCATACTAGCAAGTCCTGAGCCATTGCTTGGTCCAGACCTGTTGTGATTGGGGTATGACCTTATGCCGAACCCGTGGCCTTCAGAGATCAAACGCGTGGCGCTGGTCGCCCCGGGTTTGCTCGGCTGGGCGCTGGGTACCGGTCTGCAGTTGGGCGAGGCGTCGCTGCGGCCCGGCTGGGTTTATGGGGCATTCGTGTTGCTGGCGCTTGCAGTTATTGCGCTGGCAGCTATCAATAAAGTAGCGTTACGGCTGGCGGCTGGTATGGGCATGCTGCGCTGGCTGGTGGCCCTGGCGGCCGGGCTGGCGCTGGCGTTCGGCCTGTGTGGTGCGCGGGCTGTGGCATTTTCTTACACCTCCTTGGCTCCTGGGTTAGAGGGGCGCGACATCCAGGTGGTCGGTATTGTGGTGGCCATGCCACAGCAAAGCGAAATGGGCCTGCGGTTTCGCCTGCAGGTGGAGTCCGCACGGCTGGATGGGGCCCCCGTGGCCGTGCCGCCGGTGGTCGATCTGGCCTGGTACAGCGGCGTGCTGGCGTTTGGCGCGGGTGGTAGTGCCACCCAGGTGGAGCTGCAGCGCCAGCCCGACGATCTGCGCGCCGGTGAGCGCTGGCAGATGACGGTGCGCCTCAAGGCCCCGCACGGTGGGCGCAACCCGCACGGTTTTGACTACGAACTTTGGCTGTGGGAGCAGGGCGTGCAGGCCACCGGCAGCGTGCGCGCCGGGCCCAAAAACCTGCCACCGCAGCGCCTGGACGACACCTGGCGGCACCCGGTGGAGCGCGCCCGGCAGGCGCTGCGCGACAGCATCTACCAGCAGGTGGCCGACCGGCAGCTGGCGGGGGTGATCGCTGCGCTGGTCGTGGGCGACCAGAACGCCATCGAACGCGCCGACTGGGACCTGTTCCGGGCCACGGGCATCGCTCATTTGATGAGCATCTCGGGCTTGCACGTGACCATGTTTGCCTGGCTGGCCGCCGCTGCGGTGGGCTGGCTGTGGCGGCGCAGCGATGTGCTGGGCTGGCGCGCGGGCGAAGCCTGGCCGGTGCCGCAGGTGGCGTTGGTGGGCGGCGTACTGCTGGCCACGATGTATGCGGTGTTCAGCGGCTGGGGCGTGCCCTCGCAGCGTACCGTGTGGATGCTGGCCACCATGGGCGTGCTGCGGCTCAGTGGGCGGCAATGGCCCTGGCCGTCGGTGTGTTTGCTGGCCTGCGCGGTGGTGCTGGCCGTGGATCCGTATGCCTTGCTGCAGGCCGGGTTCTGGCTGAGCTTTGTGGCGGTAGCGGTGCTGTTTGCTACAGATTCAGGAGCTTCTCACGCCGATGGAATGAGCGCTAGGGCCCGATTTGGCTTGATGTTGCGGCAGCAGTGGAGCATCACCCTGGCCTTGGCACCGCTGACGCTGCTGCTGTTCCAACAGGTCTCGGTGGTAGGTTTGCTGGCCAATCTGCTGGCGATTCCCTGGGTCACGCTGGTGGTCACACCGTTGTGCCTGCTGGGCGTGCTGGTGCCCCCGCTGTGGCAGGCGGCGGCGCAGGCCATTGCTGCACTGGGCTGGGTGCTGCAGGTATTGGCGTTATGGCCGTTTGCTACAATTTCCGTAGCTGCTACCGCCCTGTGGATGGGCGCTGGCGGCATATTGGGTGCTGTATTGCTGGTGCTGCGCCTGCCCTGGACCTGGCGGGTGCTGGGTGTGCCGCTGCTGCTACCGGTGTTGCTGTGGCAAGCGCCACGCCCGCCTGTGGGGCATTTCGGGCTGCTGGCCGCCGACATCGGACAGGGCAACGCCGTGGTGGTGCGCACCGCCGGGCACACCCTGGTGTATGACACCGGCCCGCGTTTCGGGCTGGACAGCGACGCGGGCCAGCGGGTGCTGGTGCCGTTGCTGCGGGCCCTGGGCGAACGGGTGGACATGGTGGTGGTCAGCCACCGCGACAGCGACCACAGTGGCGGTGCGGCCAGTGTCCTGGCTACCCAGCCGCAGGCCCGGCTGCTCAGCTCCATGGAACAAGGGCACCCGCTGCAGGCGGTGCGGGCCGCGCAACGCTGCGCGGCGGGGCAAAGCTGGCGTTGGGACGGTGTGCAGTTTGAGGTGCTGCATCCACAGGCCACCGACTACGACAACGTGCAAAAACCCAACGCTTTGAGCTGCGTGTTGCGGATCTCAAACGGTATTTACACGGCGTTACTTGTGGCCGATATCGAGCAGCCGCAAGAAGCCGCGTTGGTGGCCCGGCAGGTGCCCCTGCGTGCCGATGTGTTGCTGGTGCCGCACCACGGCAGCAAGACCTCCAGCAGCCCGGCCTTCCTGGACGCGGTGCAGCCCCGCTTCGCCCTGGTGCAGGCGGGTTACCGCAACCGTTTTGGCCACCCCGCGCCGCCGGTGCTGGAGCGCTACCAGGCGCGCGGCATCCCGGTGGTGGATAGCAGCCGCTGCGGGGCCGCCACCTGGCAATCGATGGCGCCTGCCCAGGTGCATTGCGAGCGCCAGGCCGATCCGCGCTATTGGCAACACCATCCGCGCTGAGGCAAGCCCATAAACAACGCTACGATGGGTGCCGTGGAGGTGCCACAGAGGCATAGAAAGCCCGCACACCCCATCGAACGCTTGTTTTTGCACCAACCTGGCGCGCTACTTGCTATGCTTTGATATCAGGAGATGGACTTATTTATGCAAAAATTTGACGAGATGTACACAGCGCTGCCGTACGAGTTTTTCTCAGAGGGCAAGCAGATCCGGGACCACTACAAAATCTACGATGCCTGGCTCGCCAAGCAACCCGGCGACATGATGGCCAAGCGCCGCGAAGAGGCCGAAATGATCTTCCGCCGCGTCGGCATCACCTTTGCGGTGTACGGCGCCAAAGACGAAGACGGCTCGGGCACCGAGCGGCTGATTCCCTTCGACCTGATCCCCCGCATCATCCCCGCCCACGAGTGGGGCAGCATGGAAAAAGGCCTGGTGCAGCGCGTCACCGCTCTCAACCGCTTCATCCACGACGTCTACCACGACCAGGACATCCTCAAGGCCGGCATCATCCCGCGCGACCAGGTCATCAACAACGCCCAGTTCCGCCCCGAAATGATGGGCGTGGACGTGCCCAACAACATCTATTCGCACATCTCCGGCGTGGACATCGTGCGCGCCCCCGATGCCCAGGGCAACGGCGAGTACTACGTGTTGGAGGACAACTTGCGCGTGCCCAGCGGCGTGAGTTACATGCTGGAAGACCGCAAGATGATGATGCGGCTCTTCCCCGACCTGTTCAACAGCCACCGCGTGGCCCCGGTCGCCCACTACCCCGACCTGCTGCTGGAAACCCTGCGCGCTTCGGCCCCGGCTGCTACCTCTGACCCCACCGTGGTGGTGCTGACCCCCGGCATGTACAACAGCGCCTACTTTGAACACGCCTTCCTGGCCCAGCAAATGGGCGTGGAACTGGTCGAAGGGCAAGACCTGTTTGTGAAAGACAAGTTCTGCTACATGCGTACCACCCGCGGCCCGAAACGCGTGGACGTGATCTCCCGCCGTGTGGACGACGACTTCCTCGACCCGCAGGTGTTCCGCCCCACCTCCACCCTGGGCTGCGACGGCCTGATGGCCGCCTACACCGCAGGCAACGTGACCATCTGCAACGGCGTGGGCACCGGCGTGGCCGACGACAAGTCGATCTACCCGTACGTGCCCAAGATGATCGAGTTCTACCTGGGCGAAAAGCCCATCCTGAACAACGTGCCCACCTTCATGTGCCGTAACCCGGACGACCTGAAGTACACCCTGGCCAACCTCAAAGACTTGGTGGTCAAGGAGGTGCACGGAGCAGGCGGCTACGGCATGCTGGTCGGCCCGGCCTCCACCAAGGCCGAGATCGAGGAATTCCGTGCGGCCCTGCTGGCCAACCCCAGCGGCTACATCGCCCAGCCCACGCTCAGCCTGTCCAGCTGCCCCACGTTTGTGGAAAGCGGTATTGCCCCGCGCCACATCGATTTGCGGCCCTATGTGCTGTCGGCCAAGACGGTGCAAACCGTGCCCGGCGGCCTGACCCGCGTGGCGCTGAAAGAAGGCTCGCTGGTGGTCAACAGTAGCCAAGGCGGCGGCACCAAGGACACCTGGATTCTGGAAGACGACGCCGTGCCCGCCACGGTGCCCGTGATTCCCCCAGAAACCCAAATCCAGTCCCAATCGTAGACACCAGACCACAGGAACAATAAACATGCTGTCACGCACCGCCGACCATCTTTTCTGGATGTCCCGTTACACCGAGCGCGCGGAGAACACCGCCCGGATGTTGGATATCAACTACCAAACCGCGCTCCTGCCCCAGTCGGCCGCTGTGGCCCAGGTGGGCTTGCAAGGCCTGCTGTCCATCAGCGAACTGCTGCAGCCCTACCTGGCCAAACATGGCGAAATCACCTCCAAGGCGGTGATGGAGTTCATGGTCAAGGACGAAGAAAACCCGTCTTCCATCATCTCCTGCCTGCGGGCCGCCCGCGAAAACGCCCGTGCCGTGCGCGGCACCCTGACCACCGAAGTATGGGAAACGCTCAACACCACCTGGCTCGAAGTCAACCGCATGCTCAAGGCAGGCGACTTTGAAGCCGACCCGGCGCAGTTCTTCGAGTGGGTCAAGTTCCGCTCGCACCTGTCGCGTGGCGTCACGCTGGGCACCATGCTGCAGGACGAGGCCTTCCACTTCACCCGCCTGGGCACCTTTCTGGAGCGGGCCGACAACACCGCCCGCCTGGTGGACGTGAAGTTCCACGCCGTGCAAAGCGACTTTTTCGGTGCCGCCAGCGAGAAAGACCAGGAGTACGACTTCTACCACTGGAGCGCGATTTTGCGCAGCGTCTCGGGCTTCGAGGTCTACCGCAAGGTCTACCGCGACGTGATCAAACCCGAGCGTGTGGCCGAGCTGCTGATTTTGCGTGCCGACATGCCGCGCTCGTTGCACGGCAGCTTGAACGAGGTGCTGAGCAACCTGTCGCTGGTGTCCAACAACCCGCACAGCGAAACCCTGCGCCGCGCTGGCAAGCTGCGCGCCGACCTGCAGTTTGCCCGCATCGACGAAATCCTGGCCACCGGCCTGCACGCCTTCCTGACGCAGTTCCTGGACCGCGTCAACGAGCTGGGCGCGCACATCAGCCGCGAGTTCCTGGTGCCGGTAACCACCTGAGAGGCGGGCGGACAGTTTCCAGACCCTCAGAGCCCTCAGACTCCGCCCCACACGCATTTGCTGGCCTGTGGGGTGGCGTGTTTTGATGGCCGGAAAACGCCTTTGTGATCATAGTGCCTGCAGGTTTTAGTCCCGCCCGATTGTTCACCCGCTGGCTGGGTCGCCTCAGCGTGGGCCGCAAGCTCACGCTGATTTATTTGCTCGACCTGACAGCCGTGATTTACGTGTCGAGCATTCTGATCCACGAGAAATTCCAGGCCATCGATTTCACCCGCAAAGAGATCGTTGGCACCGCCTACAGCGCAGCGGTGCGCGATGTGCTCATGCACGCGTTTGTGCCGCCCCAAAGTGGTGCGCCACCGGCATCGGTGGCCTTGTTGCGGCTGGACACCCTGCGCATGCGCCACGACGACAGCCTGCAAACCGCCCAGGCCAGCAAGGCCTTTGTCGACGGCTGGCAGCAGTTCGGCACCGAGACCGGTCCTGCCGAGTCCCGGAGCACCTTGAGGCCCATGCTGCGCCAGGCCCGCGAACTGCTCACCACCGTGGGCAACCAGTCCAACCTGATTCTCGACCCCGACCTGGACAGCTACTACGCCATGTCGCTGGTGGTGCTGCGTTTTCCCGAGCTGCTGGAAGTGCTGAACGACACCCTGCGTGTCCTGCCCAAGGCCCCATCGGCAGTGGCGATTCCGTCTGGCCTGCAAGACCGGCGCACCGAGCTGTTGATCTTGGCCGGTCGGCTGGATGCCGTGGCCTTAGGCATCCGTTCTGACTACAACCAGGCCTTTGCCGCAGGCAGCCCGGCGCAGCGGGCGGCGCTGCAGGCCAGCCGCACCGTGCTGGAGACCCGGTTGGCCCAATTCTTGGCGGCGGTGCAATTGCTGGCCGATGGCGATGCCAATCCGCGCAATCTGGACCTGCTGCAACAGCACTACGGTAAATCGGTGCTGGCATTGACCGAGGCCTGGGCCCGCACCGCCACCGATCTGGACCGGCTGTTGCATGCGCGGGTCGACGCGCTGTTTAACCGCATGTGGCTGCACCTGGGCACGGCGTTTTTGCTGCTGACCTGCATTCTGAGCCTGGTGTACGCCGTGGCCCGCCAGATCGCCCGGCCCCTGACCCATCTGGCGACCGTGGCCGATGCGGTGCGCCAGACCGGCGACCACACGCGCCGTGCGGTGTGGCATAGCCGCGACGAAATCGGCCGGCTGGTTACCGCCTTTAACGGCATGCTGGCCCAGCTGGACCAGCAGCGCCTGGCCGGGCAGGAGGCGGTGGCCCGCACCCGCGCCGCCCAGGCCCAGCAGGCGCTGGTGGAGGCGATTCCGATTGCGCTGCTGGTTACCTCGGTACCCGACCACGAGGTGCTGCATGCCAATGCCCCGGCCCTGCCGTGGCTGGCCGGGCAGACCCGCGACCCGTGGCGCACCGGGCTGGAGCCAGGCGTGCGTGCGCGGTTTTTCCAGCAGCTATCGGACCAGGGCAAGGTGGATGAGTTCGAAGTGCACTGGCTGGGCGGGGCCGAGCCCTCGTGGGCGGTGCTGTCGGCGCGCCGGTTGCAGTTCCAGGGGCGGGATGCGGTGCTCACGGCATTTACCCCGATCAACGTGCTCAAGGTGATGGAGCGCCGCCTGGAGCTGTGGGCCAAGGTGTTTGAGGCCTCCAGCGAGAGCATCATCATCATGGATGGGCAGCAGAAGATTCTGAGCGTCAACCGGGCGTTTTGCCGCAGTACCTCGTACGACTTCTACGAGGTGATTGGCGAGCCCTTAAGCGTGCTGCTCGATGGCAACCAGGCGCTGACCGTGGAGAGCAGCCTGGGCGCTTTGTCGCCCGACCGCGATGCCTGGCAGGGTGAAGTCTTGTTCCGCAAACGCTCGGGCGAGACCTATCCGGCGTGGCTGATGATCTCGGCGGTGCGTGACGGTTCGCGTTTTGGCGCGGTGTCGCAGTACATCGGGATTTCGGTCGACATCACCGACCGCAAGCGCACCGAAGCACGGGTGCAGTATCTGGCCCAGCACGATGTGCTGACCGAGCTGCCCAACCGGGCGCTGTGCGTGGTTCGGCTGGAGGCCGCCATCGGGGTGGCGCAGCGCAGCGGCGAGCGGGTGGCTGTGCTGTTTATCGACCTGGACCGTTTCAAAAACATCAACGACACGCTGGGCCACCACGTTGGCGACGGCGTGCTGCGCTCGGTGGCGGGCCGCCTGAGCCAGGCGGTGCGCGGCATCGACACCGTCAGCCGACTGGGCGGCGACGAGTACGTGGTGATTCTGCGCGGCGTGACGGGCCGCGAAGAGGTGCAGCACACGGTGGAGCGCCGCCTGATCCCCCTGGTCCGCCAAACCCACCATGTGGATGGCCACGACCTGCAGGTCTCGTGCAGCGTGGGCATCGCGCTGTACCCGGACGATGGCCTGGATCTACCCCAGTTGATGCGCCGCGCCGATGCCGCCATGTACGCCGCCAAAAATGCCGGACGCGACATGGCGCGGTTCTACGAGCCCGCGATCGAGCAGTTGGCGCAGCAACGGCAGGCGCTGGAGCTGCAACTGCGCCATGCCCTGGAGCGCGGCGAGTTCAGCCTGTACGTCCAGCCCAAGGTCCACGCCGAAACGCTGGAGGTGGTGGGGGCCGAAGCCCTGCTGCGCTGGAACAACCCCACGCTGGGCTCGGTGTCGCCCGCCCGCTTTATCCCGGTGGCCGAGGAAACCGGTTTGATCCGGCCCATGGGCACCTGGGTGCTGCAGCAAGCCTGCGGGCAACTGGCGCAGTGGCATGCGCAGGGTTTTCCGGCGTTGACGGTATCGGTGAATCTGTCGGTCCTGCAACTGGTCGATACCGGCCTGGTGGCGCAGATCCAGCAGTGCCTGCAGCACCACGGCATCGCGCCGGCTGCGCTGGAGCTGGAGATCACCGAGTCGGTGCTGATGGACAACACCAGCCTGGCGGTGGAGCAGCTAGAGGCGCTCAAAACCCTGGGTGTGCAGCTGTCGATCGACGACTTTGGCACCGGCTATTCCAGCCTGGCCTACCTCAAGCGTTTTGCCATCGACAAGCTGAAGATCGACCAGTCGTTTGTGCGCGACATGCTGACCGACCCCACCGACCTGGCCATCATCCGCGCCATCATCGCCCTGGGCCACACCCTGGGCCTGAAAGTGGTGGCCGAAGGGGTGGAGCAGGCCGAGGTGGCGGGCCAGCTCAAGGCCCTGGCCTGCGACGAACTGCAAGGTTATTACTTTGCCCGCCCCATGCCTGCCGAGGCCTTTGCGCCGTGGTTGCAAGACCGCAAGCAGCGGCCCGAGCGGCGGGTCGAGCGGCGCCGCGTCCACCGGGCAACCAGCGGCGCTTGAGGTGAGCGCCGTTAAACGTGCCGCCCCGAGTTGTAGGTGGCGGTGAGCAGTTTGTCGGTATAGGCAATGGCCAGCGCGCTGAGCAGAAACACTACGTGGATACCGGTTTGCGCCACCAGCACTTTCACATCGTAGTTGGCTGCGTTGATGAAAGTTTTCAGCAGGTGGATGGACGAAATGCCGATGATGGCCATGGCCAGCTTGACCTTCAGCACCGAGGCGTTGACGTGGCTTAGCCATTCGGGCTGGTCGGGGTGGCCCTCCAGGTCCATGCGGCTCACAAAGGTCTCGTAGCCGCCCACGATCACCATGATCAGCAGGTTGGAGATCATCACCACGTCGATCAGCGCCAGCACCACCAGCATGATGATGGTTTCATTCAGGGCGTTGGGGGCCGACGGATCTTTGTAACCAATGCTGCTGACCAGGGCTTGCAGCGCGGTCTGGTTGCCAAATGCAGCCTCGACCAGATGCGTCAGTTCGACCAAAAAGTGCACCACATACACCGCCTGCGCTGCGATCAAACCCAGGTACAGCGGCAACTGCAGCCAACGGCTGGCAAAAATAAAGCGGGGTAGAGGGCGCAGGGGCTGGGTTTTGGGAGGGGTAGATTCGGACATTTTTGGGGTTTGGGGGCGTTAACTGCAAAGTTGGATTGTAGGATCAGGGTTTGTACCGTTTTTCCAAGTCAGCAATACGTAAGAGCCAAGCCCGACATTAAGAACGTTGACTAAACCATCCATCGAGGAGACAAACCCATGAGTTCTGCCATTGAGTCCGTGTTGATTGAAAACCGCGTATTTCCTCCCAGCGAGGCGATGCAAAAATCGGCCCGCATCAGCGGCATGGACGGCTACAACGCCCTGTGCGCCGAGGCAGCCACCGACTTCGATGGTTTTTGGGCCCGCCTGGCGCGCGAAAACGTGCTGTGGAACAAGCCTTTCACCCAGACCCTGGACGAGTCCAACGCGCCGTTCTACCAGTGGTTTGCCGATGGCGAGCTCAATGCCTCGGCCAACTGCCTCGACAAACACATGGGCACGCCCACCGAGAACAAGACAGCGGTGATCTTCGAAGCCGACGACGGCACGGTCAAAAAGACCACCTACAGAGAGTTGCTCACCCAGGTCAGCCAGTTTGCCAACGCGCTCAAGGCCGCAGGCATCCAAAAGGGTGACCGCGTGCTGGTCTACATGCCCATGACGCTCGAAGGCGTGATCGCCATGCAGGCCTGTGCCCGCATTGGTGCCACCCACAGCGTGGTGTTTGGCGGCTTCTCGTCCAAGGCCTTGAACGAACGCATCATCGATGCCGGTGCCGTGGCTGTGGTCACCGCCAACTACCAGATGCGCGGCGGCAAAGAGCTGCCCCTGAAAGCCATCGTCGACGAAGGCATCGCCCTGGGCGGCTGCGAGTCGATCAAGAACGTGTTTGTGTACGAGCGCACCGCCACCGCCTGCGCCATGGTGGCCGGGCGCGACCAGACCTTTGCCCAGGCTGTGGCCGGCCAAAGCAGCGACTGCCCACCGGTGGCCGTGGGGGCTGAGCACCCGCTGTTCATCCTCTACACCTCCGGCTCCACCGGCAAACCCAAGGGCGTGCAGCACAGCACCGGCGGCTATTTGCTGTGGGCCAAGCTGACGATGGACTGGACCTTTGACCTGAAGCCCGACGATGTGTTCTGGTGCACCGCCGACATCGGCTGGATCACCGGCCACACCTACGTGGCCTACGGCCCGCTGGCTGCTGGTGCCACGCAAATCATCTTTGAAGGCATTCCCACCTACCCGAACGCCGGGCGTTTCTGGCAGATGATCGAGCGCCACAAGTGCACGATTTTCTACACCGCACCCACCGCCATCCGTTCGCTGATCAAGGCCGCCGAGGCGGACGAAAAAGTCCACCCCGACCGCTCCAACCTGGACAGCCTGCGCATCCTCGGCTCGGTGGGCGAGCCCATCAACCCCGAAGCCTGGATGTGGTACTACAAGAACGTCGGCCACGAGCGCTGCCCGATCGTCGACACCTTCTGGCAGACCGAAACCGGCGGCCACATGATGTCGCCCATGCCCGGTGCCACGCCCCTGGTGCCCGGTAGCTGCACGCTGCCGCTGCCCGGCATCATGGCTGCCATCGTCGACGAGGTCGGCAACGACCTGCCCAACGGCACCGGTGGTTTGCTGGTGGTCAAGCGCCCCTGGCCCAGCATGATCCGCACCATCTGGAACGACCCGGACCGCTTCAAGAAGAGCTACTTCCCCGAAGAAATGGGCGGCAAGATCTACCTGGCCGGTGACGGCGCGGTGCGCAGTGAAGACCGCGGCTACTTCCGCATCACCGGCCGTATCGACGATGTGCTGAACGTGTCGGGCCACCGCATGGGCACCATGGAGATCGAATCTGCCCTGGTCTCGCACACCGCCCTGGTGGCCGAAGCCGCCGTAGTGGGCCGCCCCGACGACCTGACCGGCGAAGCCATCTGCGCCTTTGTGGTGTTGAAACGCGGCTGCCCCACCGGCGACGAGGCCAAGAAGATCGCCAACGAGCTGCGCGCCTGGGTGGCCAAGGAAATTGGCCCCATCGCCAAGCCCAAGGACATCCGCTTCGGCGAGAACCTGCCCAAGACCCGCAGCGGCAAGATCATGCGCCGCCTGCTGCGCAACCTGGCCAAGGGCGAGGCGGTGACGCAAGACACCTCCACGCTGGAGAACCCGGCCATCCTGGGCCAGCTGGGCCAGGCCTACTGATCTTTATAGGTCTTTTAGGCTGCTCACGCCCATTCCATCGGCGTGAGCAGCTACTGAAAACATAGCAATCGGCTCAGCGGCTGCCATCCAGTGCAATCACCTGCCGCCAGGGCAGTAGTGGATGGGCCTCGTAGTCGGCCACCACCCAGGTGCGGGTGGGGTGGTCGGCCCCGTTTACCAAGACCGCGTTGACCGCCCGGATCGATGCCCCGTCCAGTGCGGCATAGGGCTGGTCCAGGCATGTCACCGTGGCACCGCACGCCAGCAAACCCGCCAGCGCCACCTTGCGTCTGCTGCCCGCCGAGAGCATGTAAAGCTGCTTGTGTTGGTGCGGGGCCAGCAGCAAGGCCTCTACCAACTGCTGGTGCAGCCCGGCATCCCAGTGCGGACTGCGCTGTTGCATCGCCGCCCATATCTCTTGCGGAGTCTGGTCGTCATTGCCGGGCAAAGCCAAATCTAGCCACAGCGCACCGGCTGCACCCAGTTGGCGCAGGTAGTGGGTTTTACCTGTGCCTTCGTCGCCCGTCACGGCTATGAGCCCTGGGGGAAGGCTGGTGATTGCGGTCACGGTGTTCCGGGCGGCACGCGCCCCACCACCTGCAGGCCATTGCCTACCCGCCGCAGCACTATGCCCTCGCCCGAGCTGGGCACGATGCCGGTGATGGCGGTGATGTTGACCTGGTGGGTAAACACCACCAGCGCGCCCGGTCCGCGCCATGCCAGCAGCTGCGCCTGGGCGGAGGCGGTTTGCAGTTCGGCGCTGGCCGCGTTGTCGAAAAACGAGTTAAACACCGGCTGGTCTTGTGCCCGCCCGGGAAACGCCAGCATGGCCGTATCGCGGGCCCGGCACCATTCGGAGTTCAGCACGCTGCCCACGGCAATCTGGCGCTGCAGGAACTGCTGGCCGATCTGGCGGGCCTGCGCCTGGCCGGTGGCATCCAGATTGCGCTGGGTGCTGCAATAGCCCAGCCGGAAGCCCTTGGGGTCGCCCACGCCCGGTGCATTTGCGTGGCGAAACAGCACGATGGCGCCCTCGCGCAGCGCCTGCCAGGCGGCCGCTTCCGTGTCTTGCGCGGTCACCCCCGTGGCCAGGAGCAGGCCCATACAGCCGAATAAAAGTGGGAACGTGCGGCGTTGCATGGCGCTTACTTCAGCGACAGCACCCAGGCCGCCAGCTTCTGGGCATCGGCCTCGTTCACCTGGGCATTGGCGGGCATGGCCATCGGCCCCCACACGCCGGAGCCACCCTGGCGGATTTTCAGGGCCAGGGTGCTGGTGGCGTCTTTGCTGCTGCGGTATTTGGCGGCGATGTCTTTGAACGCCGGGCCCACCACCTTCTTGTCCATGGTGTGGCAGCCCATGCAGTTCTTGGCCTTGGCCAGATCCGGGCTGGCCAGGGCGCTGCCGGTCGCGGCCAAAGCCAAAGTAGCCAAAGTAAACAGGGCGCGTTTCATCGATTCCTTGTGGTGTGCAGTACAGTCTTGATTTTATCGGGCGGTGGTGTCCCAGCAGGGTTGCGGGGCATCCGTCCAGAGGAGGCACACATGCTGTTTTTGGGAATCGGTTTGCTGCTCTTGGTGCTGAAATACATGGGCATCGCCCCCGTGGTGGGCTGGAGCTGGACGATGGTGCTGTCGCCCTTCATGGTGGCCGTGCTGTGGTGGTGGTGGGCCGACACCACGGGCTATACCAAACGCAAAGTGATGGAGCGCGAAGACGCCCGCAAGCAGGCCCGCATCGATAAACACAAAGAGGCCATGGGCACCAAGCGCAAGACTCCGCGCTGAAACCTGGCAGACACAAAAAAAGCCCAGGGCATCGCTGCCCTGGGCTTTTTTTACGTGCACACGCTCAATATGCGTCGAGTACTGCGCCCTTGCTGGCGGTGGAGGCGTTAAACGCAAACTTGGCCTGCACGCCGCGGGTGTAGCGGGGCTTGGGGGCCGTCCAGGCGGCGCGGCGCTGGGCGATCACTTCGTCGCTCACGTTGAGTTGCAGCAGCAGCTGGTGCGCGTCGATGGTGATGGAGTCGCCTTCTTCGATGAAGGCAATGGTGCCACCCACCGCAGCCTCGGGGGCCACGTGGCCCACCACCATGCCCCAGGTACCGCCGGAGAAACGGCCATCTGTGATCAGGCCGACCGACTCGCCCAGGCCCTGGCCGACCAGCGCGCCGGTGGGGGCCAGCATTTCGGGCATGCCGGGGCCGCCCTTGGGGCCCAGGTAACGCAGCACCATCACGTCGCCCGCCACGATCTTGTTGTCCAAAATGGCCTTCAGGGCCGACTGCTCGTCGTCAAACACGCGGGCCGGGCCGGTCATCACCGGGCGCTTCAGGCCGGTGATCTTGGCCACCGCGCCTTCGGGCGACAGGTTGCCTTTGAGGATGGCCAGGTGGCCCTGGGCGTACATGGGGTTGGTGATGGGGCGGATCACGTCCTGGTCGGCACGCGGCACGTCGGGGATGTCGGCCAGCACCTCGGCCACGGTCTGGCCGGTGATGGTGATGCAGTCGCCGTGCAGCAATCCGGCGGCCAGCAGCGTCTTCATCACCTGGGGAATGCCGCCTGCGCGGTGCAGGTCCACCGCCAGGTATTTGCCGCTGGGCTTCAGGTCGCACAGCACCGGGGTCTTGACGCGCACGCGCTCGAAGTCGTCAATGCTCCACTCCACACCCGCCGCGTGGGCGATGGCCAGGAAGTGCAGCACCGCATTGGTGGAGCCACCGGTGGCCATGATCACGGCCACGGCGTTTTCGATGGACTTGCGGGTCACGATATCGCGGGGTTTCAGGTCTTTCTTGATGGCCTCGACCAGCACGCGGGCCGACTCCTGGGCCGAGTTCAGCTTCTCGTCGTGCGGATTCGCCATGGTGGACGAGTAGATCAGGCTGATGCCCAAGGCCTCGAACGCGCTCGACATGGTGTTGGCCGTGTACATGCCGCCGCAGGAACCCGTGCCGGGGATGGCGCGGCGCTCGATCTGCAGCAGGTCTTCGTCGCTCATGCGGCCCGCGGCGTTTTCGCCCACGGCTTCGAACACGCTGACGATGTTCAGGTCTTTGCCCTGGTAGTGGCCGGGCAGGATGGTGCCGCCGTACACATAGATGGCGGGCACGTTGGCGCGCAGCATGCCCATCAGGCCGCCGGGCATGTTCTTGTCGCAGCCGCCGACCACCAGCACGCCGTCCATCCACTGGCCTTGCACGCAGGTCTCGATGCAGTCGCTGATGACTTCGCGGCTGACCAGGCTGTACTTCATGCCTTCGGTGCCCATGGCCATGCCGTCGGAAATGGTGGGCGTGCCGAACACCTGGGCGTTGGCACCCGCCGCTTCAATGGCTGCGATGGCCGCGTCGGTGAGCTTTTGCAGGCCGCTGTTGCAGGGCGTGATGGTGCTGTGGCCGTTGGCCACGCCGACCATGGGCTTCTTGAAATCTGCCTCTTCGTAGCCCATGGCGTAGTACATCGAGCGGTTGGGCGCGCGCGACTTGCCTTCGGTGATGTTCTTGGAGCGGGGGTTCAAAACGATGGGTTTGGTTTCCATGGGGGTCTCTTTGTGTCGTGGGGAAGGTATTTTTGCAGGCTGAAGTATCCGCCACCCGAAAATACGCGTCCAATCTATTTTTCAATGAGTATTAATATGTTGTGCATATGAATGACATTGAACTCCGGCTGTGGAACCAGTTTGCCGTGCTGGCCGACGAGCTGCACTTTGGCCGCGCCGCCCAGCGCCTGCACATGACCCAGCCGCCGCTGACGCAGGCCATTGCCCTGCTGGAAAAGCGCCTGGCCGTGCGCCTGTTTGACCGCACCAAACGCAGCGTGCAGCTCACCGCCACCGGGCGGGCGCTGCTGCCCGAGGTGCAAGACCTGCTGGCCCGCGCCCAGGCCCTGCCCGAACACGCCCGGGCCGCAGAGGCGGGCGAGCTGGGCCGCCTGCGGCTGGCCTTTGTGTCCACGGTGGGATTTGCGCTGCTGCCGCAGTGGGTGCGCGGCTTTCGGGCCTTGTACCCGCAGGTGCAGATGGAGCTGGTAGAGGCCACCGGCGACGTGCAATTGCAGGCCTTTGCCCAGGGCACGCTGGACGCGGGTTTTATGCTGCACGCCCCCGGTTTCGCCCCGGTGGGGCTGGAGCGCCACTCCGTGCACCAGGAGCCGCTGGTGCTGGCCGTGCCCGAGCAGCACGCCCTGGCCGCATTGCCCCGGCTCACGCTGGCCGCCGTGCTGGACGCACCCCTGGTGATCTTTCCGCGCCGCATCGTGCCCTCGCTGTATGACGCAATCTTTGCCGCCTACCACGCCGCCGGGCACCTGCCCACGGTGGCGCAAGAGGCCATCCAGATGCAGACCATCGTCAACCTGGTGTCCGCAGGGCTGGGCTGCGCCTGGGTGCCGCACAGCGTGACGCAGTTCCAGCGGCCGGGGGTGGTGTACCGCAGCGTGGAGCCGGGCGGGCGAGGCAAGGGCGGGGTAGCGCTGCCGGGGTGCGAGACCAGCCTGGTGTGGTCCGCCGCGCATACCAGCCCGGCGCTGGAGCGCTTTATTGCGTTTGTGGCGCAGTAGCTCTGTTTTTAATAGCTGCTTGCGCTTATGGAATAAGCGCTAGGCCCTGATTTGGCTATTGAGTGAACGATGGCACTTTGCCAAAGCCCGGCAGCCGCAGTTGCACGTCGTTCACATCGACACCAAAGCCCAGCCCGAGCAGGTTCAGCTCCAGGCCTTCTTCCCGCCCCACCGTCACCCCCGCCAGGCCCAGCAGCGACACCTGCCAGCCCGTGCCACTGGGGGCGTGGCCCACAAAGGTGTTGGGGCCCAGGTAGTCCTTGCCGATGGCGGTGGGCGGGAGGTCCAGGTGCAGCGCGGGCACTCGGCGGGCGACCCAGGCGACGAAGGTGTTGCTGTTCGGGCCGGGCCAGAGCCGGTACTCATGGCCCCAGGGATAGTCGGCCACCGCCGCCTCGATGGCGTCGATCATGCGGTCTGCGCCCGGGCCCCGGTGGTCTGCCAGCAGCTGCGGATAGGCCCCATACCAGCGCGCATCGGGTTGGGTGCTGGTGCCGGTCACCAGCGCCTCTTGGCCGTTGCGGGCGCGCCAGCCCACGATCTGGTAGGTGGTGTAGCGGCTTGCGCCCGCACGCTTGACTGCGATCCACGGGTGGATGCCAAAAGCACCCCGCCAGCGCACGGTGCGCGCCCCAAACACCTGCACCACCGCGCGCCGCTCCACCGCCGGGTCGGGCGCCTGGCCGGTGCTGTCGTTGCGGGCCTGGTGCCACGGGGTTTGCAAATCCAGCGTCCCTGAGGCCAGCACGCCCATGGGGCCGAGGAGTAATAGAAATACCAGGCCCAGCAGGCGCAGGGGCCAGCGCAGCCAGCGGCGGAAGGTGCTGGTGGGGTGGGGGGAAGACGGGTTGTGAGGTGATCCAGAAGCCATGGCGGGAGTATGCCTCTGCGGGAGTTCCCCGGGGGCAGGGTGGGGTTCGCTTGCCCCCGTGTTTCGCTGTGCCGGCCGAGGGAGTTGGGGGCTTTCACGGGGCTATAGTCAAGTCGCCATCAGGTACCAAAAGCATCTTGTTTTCATTTGCAGGCTGGAGAACCCCCATGTCCAAACTCCGCGTAGAAAGCTTCACCATCTCCCTCGACGGTTTCGGCGCAGGCCCGGACCAGGACCTGAACAACCCGCTCGGCGTGGGCGGTACCTCGCTGCATGGCTGGGCGATGTCTACGCGCACCTTCCAGAAGAACGTGTTCGGTGGCGATGGCGGGGCAACCGAGGGGGTGGACGAGGACTGTGCCGCGCGGGGTTTTCAGAACTTCGGGGCCTGGATTCTGGGCCGCAACATGTTCGGGCCGGTGCGCGGGCCGTGGCCGGACGAGAGCTGGCGCGGGTGGTGGGGCGATAACCCGGTCTACCACGGGCCGGTGTTCGTGCTGACGCACCACGCACGCGCACCGCTGGTCATGGAAGGCGGCACCACTTTCCACTTCGTGACCGAAGGCATCGTGGTGGCGATGGCGCGCGCCCGCGCAGCGGCCGGGGGCAAGGATGTGCGTGTGGGGGGAGGTGTCCACACCATCCAGCAGTACCTGCGCCAACGCCTGATCGACGAGATGCACGTGGCCATCTCCCCCGTTTTGCTCGGCTCCGGCGAGCGGCTTTTTGAGGGTGTGGATCTTCCGGCCTTGGGCTACGCTTGCACCCGGTGCGAGCGCTCGGCGCTGGCTACGCACGTGGTGCTGACCCGGCAGTGATTGCGCGCAAAACACTATACAAAATGTAGCTACTCACGCTTATTCCATAAGCGCTGGAGGCATAAAGAGCATTCGGCGCTCGCCGTAGTTCTTCGCCCCGCTGCCTGCCGGTGAACCTGGGGTTTGCATCTGCCCTTTGATGGCAATTTCTGCTTGAATAGTGTTAACTTAATGCGCATAATCGTGGGCATTAAACTGAATAAACTGAGATAAAGCACACAATGCTGGACTTTAACCTGGCATCCCCTGCCGAGATATGCGCAGCACTGGGCGAACGGC
>CAUPNM010000032.1:0-44854 GCA_963512645.1 uncultured Albidiferax sp.
CAGGCCGACGATGGCGGCAAACCCGGCGTTGCACTGGCGGATCTGGCCATCGGCCCAGAAGATCAGGCCCGAGGGGATGTTGTCAAATATCACCTGCTGCCGCTGCATGACTTCGTGCACGCGGATTTCCCGCTCCTTGATGCCGTCAATCACCTGCAGATATCCGGTAGACAGCACCGAGCCGTCTGATTGCACCCGCGGCACAGCCGCGCAATGCACCCAGTGCACCTGGCCGTCGGGGCGGCGGATGCGGAAGTCGCGGGAAAACGGGTACATCTTGCGCAGCGCCTGCATCGATGCGTCGATCAGGCCTGCCAGGTCTTCCTCGTGCACCGTAGCATCCATGGCCTGCGCACTGCTCATGCGCATGATGGAGGAAGCCGAGATTCCGAGTATTTCTTGCGCCCGGTCACTGACATAGGTGTAACGGCTGCGGCCATCGGGAAATCGGTGCAGCCGGTACACCATCAGCGGCAGCGCCGAGGTGATCTCGAACAAATCCTCCTGCGCAGCACGCTGCACGGCCTCGGTTTCCAGCCGGGCCCCGGCCTCCAGCAGGCGCAGCTTCTGCTCTTGGGCGACCACGGCGGCGGCTTCGCGCTGGCGGTACTGCAGGTACAGGGCCACCACCAAGCCCAGGGTCAGCAGGCCCTGGAAGATGGTCATCCAACGGGTGGTCACCGCCTGCTGCTGCGTCGCCAGCGTGCGCCGGTCCAGCATGGTCGACCCGGACTGGAGCGCCTCCAGCGACAGATCGCGTATCGGCACGTACAGCCCGGCCAGCTTGTTTTGCACCACGCGCAGCTGCTCCGGGGTTGGGGCCTGGGGGTTCTGGTGGTCAAACACCGGGTTGGCCACCGAGAAAAACGACTTCACATGCCAGGTGACTTCCGCCAGCCGGGATTTATCCTGCAGCAGGTGGTAGGCCTCGGCCATATCCAGCACACTGGCCCGGCTGTAGAACAAGTCGTAGCGCAGTTGCAGATCGTCATGAGCCCCGTTCTCGGGTGCGTTCAGTTGGCGGTCCACCGCACCCATGAGCCGGTGGTACTCCACCTCCATCTGCGCCACGCCCCACACCACATTGCTGACGCTGCGGCGGCTCACATTGCTCAATGCCTCTTGCTGGTAGTACTGGAACACGGTAATGGCCGTATACACAGCAGCCAAGAACACCGTCAATAGGACCAGAAGTTTGCTGCTGCGGTTCATGGAAGAGACTCTCATGGCTTGGCATGCTGACAAGCTCTTAGAACGCGAACACGTTCTTACATCTTTTGGTTTGCCATCCTGGCGGCGTGGTCCGCGAGCCCTTCGCCTGACAGCAGGATTCCCAAGTTATGCAGAGCCAAGGCAATGGTTGTACAGAAAAAACCGAGATCCACCCATACAGGCTCAACAACTATATGTAACAAACGAAAACACATGTTTCACCCCCACTCCATCGGACTACACGAGCCGGTTCCCGCAGGAGGAAGGGCACCGATTTGGCATGATGCGGGCACCCGTAGCGCAGTTGCCCGCATCGCTTGGCGATGCCCATCCCACGGGGCCGTCCACCATCGAGGAACCCAGAATCCATGAACGCCGATACCGTGCAAAAAATGGCCCGCGCCACACTGACGGGCGACCTGCCCTTTCCCGAAATCGTGGGCAACCTCATCGCCCAAGGCGTGGAGTACTACCGCATCGACTACGCCGCCCAGCAAATGGCGTTCTACAGCGCTGCCGGAAGCCTGGTCCTGGCCCCCCTGTGCATAGACGACCTACCCGCCGTGGCCACCGATTTCGATGCCCCAGCCCTGCAAGCCGCCATCCTCGACAGCCAGCGCCACGGCCAAAAATTCCGCCAGTTCTCGCACCGCGCCGTGCAGGCCGGCGTGCAGGGCTACTACGCCTTCCTGCGCGGCCAGCGCGTGGTGTACCTGGGGCGCCAGGGCGAGCAGCATACGGAGTGGTTTCCGGGGGCCAAGCCGAAGGCGGGTTGATGGGGGGATGACGGGCTAGAACGCTATTTTTTCAATAGCTGCTTGCGCTTATGGAATAAGCGCTGGGGTTTCTTTTTACATTAACCTCATGCAACGCCACCACCGACGGTAGCCCGGTAGGGTCATATCCCATTGCGCGCCGGATGGTGATGGTGAAGAGAGATCGTCACCCGCGAAGGGGCCCTGCCCACCCGCTGGACGGTTGGGCACCCCACAGAAGTGCGGTGACATAGCAGGCATTTGGGGCGACAAATACGAGGCGGAAATTGGGTGTTTGCATCTGCCGTAGGCACGTCAACCCGCTACCCGTTAACTCTGCGGGTCCAACGACTCCTCCGCCCCAGTAGCTTGAAAACAGCCATTCAATCTCAAAAACGCTACGCTTTATATAGCTCTTCTCACGCACCCCATAAGCACAAGCCCCTCATTTAACCCCCACAACCACCGCCCACACCGCCCCCAACACACTCGCCCCCAGCTTCTTGGCACGGGCCCCGCTCCACCCCACCCGCGCATCCGGCAGGTTCGCGTTGTCTTTGAACGGCATTTCAATCGTGAAGGCCAGGCAGCCAAACGTCTGTCCCACCCAGTTGGTCGCAAGGCTCAGATTGGCCTGCCCTGGCGCGGCACGCGGGTAGCCGACTACTGTTTGGAAATCCGGACTGGCGGCCAGCCAGGCGGCTTTGAAGGTGTCTTGCAGGGCTTCGATGCGGGGGTTGTAGCCGGGGGTGGCTTCGGTGCCGACGACGAAGTTGTAGGGCAGGTTTTCGTCGCCGTGCGCGTCCAGGAACAGGTCGATGCCCACTTGCTGCATCTTCTGGCGCACGTAAAAGACCTCGGGCGATTTCTCAAGGCTGGGTGCCAGCCATTCGCGGTTGAGGTTGGTGCCGACGGCGTTGGTGCGCAGGTTGCCCAGGGCGGCACCGTCGGGGTTCATGTGGGGCACGGCGAAAAATTCGCAGTGCTGCAGCAGGCTACGGCTGGTGGGGTCGTCACGGTCGAGCAGGCGCTGCAGAAAGCCCTCGGCAAACCATTCGGCCATGGTTTCGCCGGGGTGCTGGCGGGCGATGAACCAGATTTTCTTTTTGGGGCCGGTAGCTTGCACATCGCGGATGTGCAGCAGGGTGATGTCGCGGCCCTGGTGGGTGGTGCCCAGGTGCTGCACGTCCACCAGGTCGGACACGGAGGCGGTGCCCAGCAGGTCCAGATGGCGCTCGTACGAATACGGCTCGAAGTAGGCAAAGTAGATGCGGTTGGTGCCGGGCGTGGTGCGCACGGTCATGACCTGGCCATCAAAGGTGGTGGGCACGCGGAACCAGCGGCGGCGGTCGGTGCTGGCCACCATCTGGTAGCCGTCCCAGCCGGGCGGGTAGGCGCTTTGGCCAGCGTTGAGGAACTTCAACACCACCGGCACGCCCGCTGCGCCGTGCAGGCAGAAGTGGAACCATTGGGCGAAGTCGCTGGCGTTGTCGGGGCGGATCTGGAGCTGGATGTCTTGCGGGTCGGCCAGGCTGACCACGGTGATCGCGCCCGCGTCGAACTGGCTGGAAATGTGCAGTTGAGTCATCCCTGGATTATGTCCGCGCCCCCCCGATAATCTCGCGAATGGAAGCCTCTTCTCCCCGCCCCCCGATTCGCCGCCCGACTGTGCGTTTTTTGCTGTCGCACCCGGCCCATTTCATCGCCCTGGGTTTCGGCTCGGGGCTGAGCCCGGTGGCCCCGGGTACGGCGGGCACGCTGTGGGCCTGGCTGGCGTTTTTGGTGGTGCAGCCGCTGCTGACGCAGGGGCAGATGGCCTGGCTGCTGCTGGCCGGGTTGTTTGTTGGCTGGTGGGCCTGCACGGTGTGTGCGCGCAACATGAACGTGGCGGATCCCGGGGCGATTGTGTGGGACGAGATCATCGCGTTCTGGCTGGTGCTGTGGCTGGTGATGCCCACGGGCTTTGGAGGGCAGTTGGTGGCGTTTGGGCTGTTTCGCTACTTTGACGCGGCCAAGCCGGGGCCGGTGGCCTGGGCCGACCAGGTGTTCAAGGGGCTGAACGCGCGCGGCGGCTTCGGCATTATTTTTGACGACCTGGTGGCGGCGTTCTGCACGCTGCTGGTGATCGCCGTCTGGCGGTTTTTGTAATACTACATTTTTGATAGCTGTCTATGCTTAATCTACCAGCGCTAGTGGCCGACTTAATGCTTGAACGTTGCCTGTTCCTGGCCACGGCTGAGAGCTGCACCGGCGGCATGATTGCGGCGGCATGCACCGATCTGGCGGGGTCGAGTGCCTGGTTTGAGCGCGGCTTTGTGACCTACTCCAACGCCGCCAAAACCGAGCTGCTGGGGGTGGATGCGGCGCTGATCGCCCAGCACGGCGCAGTCAGCGAGGCGGTGGTGCGGGCCATGGCGGCGGGAGCACTGGCCCATTCCCACGCCCAGGTGGCGGTGGCGGT
This sequence comes from uncultured Albidiferax sp., assembly GCA_963512645.1. Lineage (GTDB taxonomy): Bacteria > Pseudomonadota > Gammaproteobacteria > Burkholderiales > Burkholderiaceae_C > Rhodoferax_B. The sequence goes on from CAUPNM010000032.1 coordinate 4,429, forward strand.
GACTGGCGTGGCCGGGCCCAGCGGCGGCAGCGCCGACAAGCCGGTGGGTACGGTGTGGTTCGGCTTTGCGCTGGGCGGGCAAGTGCATGCGCAGTGCCAGCTTTTCCCTGGCGACCGGGCCGCTGTGCGGGCCGCCACGGTGCAGCATGCGCTGCAGCGGCTGGTAGCGCTGCTTACGCCTCGTCCGTAGCCAGTTGGCTGATGCGTTCGATCGCGTCGGCCATCCAGTCAGGCTGCAACGCCGCCGGTGTGCCGCTGGTGCGCATACGCACGGCCAAGCCCCCGGGGCGGGCTTCGAGTTGCACGCTGCCCGCCCAGTACGACAACCATGCCAGCCAGGACACCGAGGCGGCCGACGGGGGCTCGTGCGAGGCGGCATCCAGCAGCCAGGTGAGTGGGCCACGGCCTGTGAGCGTGGCGGTACCGTCCTGCAGTTGCACCTGACCCGGCAGGGCATCGGCCAGCGCCTGCAAGGCTGCGGAAGAGCTGTCTACACCGGCAAAACGCGGCTGCACGCTGGCCAGGGCCTGGCCGATGGCGACACTGCGCTGGGCCTCGTACTGCATCAGTTCGGCGTGGTCCATGCTGCGCCAGTCGATGGGCGGCAGCGCGCAGCCACTGAGTTCGGCCGCCTGCAAGTAGGTTTGCAGGCCGCGCTCGTAGTCGGCATGCAAAAAGCCCGCGCACACCACCGCCAGCTGCGAGATGCGGCTGGCCAGCAGCTGCTGGCGCTGCACGGCCATTTTTTCGCGCAGCAGGTCGTCGCGCTCGCAGCGGGTTTCGGCCAGCTCCAGGGCGTTACGCATGTCGGCGCGCAGCAGCTCCAGGTCCCAGGGCTTGGTGACGTAGCGGTAGATTTCGCCGGTGTTGATGGCTTCGATGGCCTCGCCCAGCTCGGAGTAGGCGGTGGTGAGCATGCGCACCATCTGGGGGTGGTGGTCGCGGGCGTAGCGCAGCAACTCGTTGCCCAGGGCACCGGGCATGCGCTGGTCGGTGATCAGCACGGCGATTTCTGCGCCCCGCGCCTGCAGCACGGCCTTGCCCTCTTCCACCGACAAAGCGGTGAGCACCGGCGCCATGGGGTTGATCAGCCGCTCAAAGTATTTGAGGGCCATCGGTTCGTCATCAACGTACAGGATCTTGTCGGGTCTCATAGTGGGGCCTTGCCAGGTTTGTCAACGGAGAATGACTGGAAATACAGGGCCACGCAAGCCCCTTGTCCAGCGACGGAAGTGATCGCAATGCTGCCGCCCATGGACTGCAGCACGCGCCGGCACAGCACCAGGCCCATGCCGTGGCGACCGCTGTCGGCGCGCGTTGCAACAGGCTGCAGGGTCAGCCGCTCCAGCAGCACCGGCGCAATGCCGGGGCCGTTGTCGGCAAAACGGATGCAGGTGCGTTGGGTATCGGCATCAAAGCCCAGCCAGATGAGCAGGCGGGGCTGGGGCCAGCCGTGCAGGGCGAGCAAGGCATTTTTGGTCAGGGTGCACAGCACCAGGTACAGCAGATCGCGGCGGCCCGGCAGCACGAAGTCGGCCTCGATCTGGGTGCTGACGCAAGCGCGTTCATCGCCACTGAAGGGGTACTCGTCCAGCAGGGATTTGAGCAGGCTGCTGGCCATGACGCGTTGGGACCCGCCCGGGGCATCGGGGTAGGCATCGCGGGCCGATTGCACAAAGCTGGAGACCAGCGACTGGCAGTACTGGGTCTGGCGCTCGGCCAACAGCAGGGCCTGCAGAATCTCGCCCGGCACGGCTTCGGCAAACAGGGCCGCACCCGCAGGGGCTGGTTCGGTGGCCAGGCGGCGTTCTTTCATGGTGGCAAGGTAGCTGCGCACGGTGCCCAACGGGGCGTTGAGTTCGTGGGCCAAAAAACCCAGGGTGTCGCGCATGGCGCTAACACGGCTGGCATGCACGATGTGCTGCAGCGCCTGCTGGCGGTACAGGGCCAGTGCGTCGCGCAGGGCCTGGCGGGTGGGCTCGGAGTCGAGCGGTTTTTCCAGAATGCGGAACACCTGGCCTTCGTTGACGGCAGCAATCGCCAGCGATTTATCGGCGTAGCCGGTGGCCAGCAGGCGCACGATGGGCCGGTACTCGCGCAATGCCACGCGCAGCAGGTCCATGCCGTCGCGCTGGGGCATGCGGTAGTCGGTAACCAGCACGGCGATGTCGGCGCAACGGGCCTGCAACACCACCAGCGCTGCGTCCACGCTGGTAGCGGTGAGGATGGTGAACTCGTCAGAAAAACGGCGGGCAAACCACTTGCAGGACTGGGGTTCGTCGTCGACGAACAAGACGCTTACGGCGCGCGGAATGGACGCAACGAATTCAGACATTTTGGTGGGCAAGTCCTAGGTCAAACGCAAATTCAGTCCACGCCCCGAACTCGCTGCTGACACGCAAAGAGCCGCCGTGGCGCTGCACGATGGCATAGCTCACGCTCAGGCCCAGACCCAGGCCTTTACCCACGTCGCGGGTGGTAAAAAACGGCTCGAACACGCGGGCCAGGTGCTCGGGCTGGATGCCGGTGCCGTTGTCACGCACGGTCACTTCCAGCCGGTCGCCCTGGCGCACCGCCCGCACCTCGATACGCGGCGCGCTGCGGCCGGCTTTGTGCAAGGCCAGCGCGGCATTGCCCAGCAGGTTGATGAGTACGCCGATCAGCGCGGGCTCGTCGCCGTGCACATGGGTGTCCATAGGCAGGTCGACGGGTACGGTGATGCCTTTGAGCTCGAAACCGGTCAGGCGCAGCGCCGATTGCAGGGCCTTTTCAAACAGAAAGATGCGGCTGCTGCTGGTATCGCCGGGCTGCTGGTAGGCAAAGGTCTTCAGGTCGGAGACGATGCTTTGCACCCGCTGCATGCCCTCTTTGGCATCGCCCAGGCTTTCTTGCAGATCGGCGTTTTTTTGGACCACCGGGTCCATCAGCGACATGTTGAGCGCCATCAGGCTGTAGTTCACGGGGTTGTTGACCTCGTGCAGCAGACCGGCCGCCAGGGTGCCCAGCGCGGCCATTTTTTCCTGCTGCATCATGTGGCCCTTGATCTCGGCCAGGGCCTGGTTGGTCTGCTGCAGGGCGGCGTTTTTCAGCTGGATTTCTTTCTTGAGCCGAAACGACAGCCAGCGCCAGCGTTCGTTGTACACCGCCAGTGAGACACCGATGATGGCGTAGAACAGCATGAACAAGGCATTTCCCCAAAAGGCATGAAAGTCCTGTATGCCGCCCTGGCGCCAGATGCAGGCCGCGCAGTAGGCCAGCAGCGTCAAGGTGCCAAAAAACACGGCTTCCATGAACGAGATCGGCAGAAAAAATGCCATGCCGCTGAGCACAAAGGTCAGGCCGACAAAATAGATCGACTGCTCGCCGTTGGTCTTGTAGATCATCCAAGACACCATGGCCTGGGGAATGCAGATCCAGAAATACGTCAGCGCCTTGATGTGTTCGCGCCCCCAAGCCCCCCGGTAGCTCAGCAGCACCAAGCCGATCAACGCACAGGCGACAATGCGCAGCCCCAAAAACTCCGAGGCAAACTGGGGATAAAAAATGTAGTCCAGCCCCAACCCAGCCAGTACCAGCACGATGGTCATCAGGCAGGCTGCCCGGCTGTTGAAGATCAGGTAGCCGTGCAGCTCCTGCCGATAGGCAGCATCTTTGCGCGGCTGGATAAAACGCATCATGCAGCCGTGCCACCCACGGTGGATTCGGCAAAGATATTCACCCCGGTGGCATCGGTGTAGACCGTGGTGTCCTGCAGGCCCGGCGGCAGGATGCGCTGCACATCGGCCTCATCGCGGTAGATCAGATGCCACTCCAGAAAATGCTCCATCCAGCGCCGCTCGGGGTTGCTGGAATGCACATTGGTGATCAGTAGCCTTGCGCCTGCGCGTGACTGGCTCGCCATGTACTTGATGAGGCGGTTGCACACCTTGTCGGTCAGGTAGTCAAACAAGCCGGCGCAGTACACATAGTCAAACCGCTCGGCCTCGGCCAGTGGCTGGGTCAGGGTGGCGCGTTTGAGCAATTGGTTGACCGAGGCGTGCCGCATTGTCAGGTGCAGGGATTTGCCGCTGCCCTGCTGCAGGTTCTCTAGCAACTGGCGGGTGTAGTCCAGCGTTTCCTCGCTGAAATCCACCAGCACGAACTCCAGTTGGTCGAAATGCGGGCTCTGCTGGACCAGCCGCTGGATTTCCAACGCGGGGCCGCAGCCGATATTCAGCACCCGCATCGGGCGGCCCGCCTGCACGGCCCGCGCGGCGAGTTCTTCCAGCCGCTGGGACAAGATATCGATGCGGTTGCGGTGGGCCTGTGCCACACCGGCCTGCAAGAACATGAAGTTGACCAGCTGGAAATAACTGCTGGGGCCCTGCCGGGGGTCGCCCACGATCTGGTTCACCATCTCGTAGTCACCCGCGTAGCCCAGCGGCTTGGAGAAGGTGCGGTGCACAAACGGGGCCCGCAATATCAGCGGATGGATGGCGCTCTGGGCAAAGCTGCGGTGCAGGGGCACCAGGTCCTCGGGAACCAGGGCGGCTTCACGGTCAAACCATTGCAGGTACTCACGGCCTTTGAGCAGCAGGGGCGTGCCCAGCTCGACAAACGCCTCCGGCTGGATGCGCCCGTCGGCATCGCGTGGCAGGCTGCCCGCCACATCGAGCTGGTCGATCCAGCGCGCCACCTCGGCAAAGTAGGCGCGCATTTCGCTCACCACCACCTGGTAGTCGCGCCGCACATTAAATCGGCTGGCCCAGTCTTGTACGAATGCCGTGGCAGCCTCCCCCGCATCGGCCCGGCCCGCCTGCAGAGGCACAGCCTCGTTCCAAGGATCCATCAAGCCCACCGATACCACCACCATCAGGCCGGTGTTGACCATACTGACCACCACGGCCTTACCCTGGTACACGACCTGCTGGTCGGAGCGCACGGTCAGCTCGTGCAACATTTCACTGATCTGCACCAGGGCATCGGGGTTATAGACCTCCATCACCAGGGAGCCCCGCTGGTGGCTGATGAGGGTCCCGCGCATCGCCTCCTGCTTGCTGTTGCGGAAGCTGATCAACGGGTGGATGGCGGTTAAAGACTGCACGGGAATGAGGCACTCACAAGAGATAGGCGTGCAAAACGGCACAGGCTATCGGTTAAGGAGGAATCGCTGTCCATGGGCAAAACCTTGTACATACAGCACATGAAAGTCAGGATGGATACGGACGTGAGCCCACCGGCAAATGCCTGGATTCGGCTTATGCCCTGCCTGTTACGCCAAGATACTGTCACCCTACGCCTCCCGCAAAACCCCAAACAAGCCCCAAAATCCCCGCTTGTAGCGGCCGCACGAAATGCAAATTTCACCGGTAGTCTATACATTGCCAATGCATTCAAAATGTAATTATTTGAAACACGATTTGAAACACGCACACCGCCATGCACTCCCACCAAAAAACCCTGGAACGTTTCTATACGGCCTTTGCCCAGCTCGATGCCGACACCATGGCGGCCTGCTACGCGCCAGAGGCACAGTTTGACGACCCGGCGTTTTCGCTGCGGGGCCAGCGGGAGGTGGGGGGCATGTGGCGCATGCTGTGTGCCGCCACCCGCACCCAGGGCCGGGATGTATGGAAGCTGGAATTCAGTGGCCTGCAGGCCGATGCAACCACCGGCCAGGCCCACTGGGAGGCGCACTACCGGTTCAGCGCCACCGGGCGCTTGGTGCACAACCGGATTGACGGCAGCTTCACCTTCAACCCGCAAGGGCTGATCGTGAACCACGTGGACCGGTTTGATTTTTGGCGCTGGTCACGCCAGGCACTGGGCACGCCGGGGTACCTGCTGGGCTGGACACCGTTTCTGCGTGCCAAGGTGCGCAAACAAGCCGCCGCCAATTTACAGAAATTTTTGGCCAGGCCATGAGCCTGAACTGCCAATAAATGCCGCAGAGGCTCACGGCATTCACAAACCCGGCATCAGGCCATGCCGTGGCACTTTTTGTACTTCTTGCCACTGCCGCAAGGGCATGCGTCGTTGCGGCCCGGGGTGGCCTCCACCCGCACGGTTTCCACCCGGGGGCCGATGCTGCGCCAGAGTGCACGCAGGTCGTACACCGCCCACAGGGCCTCGCCAAAGGCCTCCATGCGGGCCATGGACATGCTGGGGGGCGGCTCCTCGCCGCCTTCTTCATCGGGGCCAAAAGCCGAGACTTCGGCCGGGCCGGTGTCGTCTTCGGTCAGGGCGACGATGGCATCCAGCGCCGCATCCAGCGCCTTCACGGCTTCCTTGTCTTTGGCCGGAGCCACCCACTCTTCGGGCCAGGATTCGACAGCAAACATAAAGCCCAGCGCCCACACCTGGCCGAAGGCGGGCAGCGGGCCTTCATCCTCTTCGCCATCCGCACCTTGCAGGGCCTCGGCGCGCTCTTCAGGGCTGAGTGACAGCATCATGGCGCGCACATCCAGTACCTCGGGGGAATAGGCGTTCTCGTCCGACAGGTTACGCACATCTTCGTTGTCCAGCGCGGCCGTCACCTCCTGCACGCGGCGCGTCCACAGTGCCATGAAGGCATCCTTCTGGGCATCGTCGGCAAAGCTGCCTTCGCCCCCCTCGCCGATATCGAGCAGCACCGACAGGTACTCTTCGGGCGCGATGGGCTTGCGACCACAAATGATGGCGGCCATAAAGCCCTCACAAAATTCCCACTGCGGGGTTTCGTCAAAGCGTTCGCGCAGGTCTTCCAGGATCAGATCCAGGGCATCAAAGTCTTCGGATTGCAGGGGGGAAAGTGCGTTTGCAGTCATGGTGATCACCGGTGGCAAAGCCCCAGTTTAGCCAGTAGCATCGCGCCCAGGAGAAATGTCTATGCTGGAATACTTGAATACGATCTACCCCATCCGCTACACCGCCATGGGGCTGTGCGTGATGGGCCTGCTGCTGAGCCTGTTCAGCCTGGTGGCCTTTAGCACCGGGTTATTGCCACTGCTGGTGTTTGGCGGGCTGGTGGCGCTGGGAGTTTTTGACCTGCGCCAGACCAAGAAGTCGGTGCTGCGCAACTACCCGGTGATCGGCCATATGCGCTACATGCTGGAATACGTGCGCCCGGAAATCCGCCAGTATTTCATCGAGGCCGACAACGATGCCAACCCCTTCTCACGCGCGCAACGTTCGCTGGTCTACCAGCGCGCCAAGAGCGACATCGACAAGCGCCCGTTTGGCACCCAGCTGGACGTGCTGGCCGAAGGCTACGAATGGATCAACCACTCGGTAGCCCCCACCGTCACGCCCACCCACGACTTTCGCACCACCATCGGGCTGGACAGCCAGACCGGCTTGCAGGCCGTCAGCTCCAGCTGCACCCAGCCGTACAGCGCCAGCGTGTTCAGCATCTCGGCCATGAGCTTTGGTGCGCTGTCGGCCAACGCCATCCTGGCGCTGAACCAGGGAGCCAAGCAGGGCCACTTTGCGCATGACACAGGCGAGGGCTCGATCTCGGTGCACCACAAAACCCACGGCGGCGACCTGGTGTGGGAAATCGGCTCGGGCTACTTCGGCTGCCGCAACGACGACGGCACCTTCAACCCCGAGCGCTTCGCCGCCAACGCCGCCAACCCGCAGGTCAAGATGATCGAGCTGAAACTCAGCCAGGGGGCCAAGCCCGGCCACGGCGGCGTGCTGCCCGGCCCCAAGGTGAGCGCCGAAATTGCCGAGGCACGCGGAGTACCAGAGGGGGTGGACTGCGTATCCCCCTCTGCCCACAGCGCGTTCAGCACGCCGGTGGAAATGATGCTGTTCATCGCCCGGCTGCGCGAGCTCTCAGGCGGCAAGCCCACCGGCTTCAAGCTGTGCGTGGGCCACCCCTGGGACTGGTTTGCCATGGTCAAGGCGATGCAGGTCACCGGCATCACGCCCGACTTCATCGTGGTGGACGGGGCCGAGGGCGGCACCGGTGCGGCACCGCTGGAGTTCACCGACCACGTGGGCGCACCGCTGCAAGAAGGACTGCAGCTGGTGCACAACACCCTGCGCGGCGTAGGCCTGCGCAGCCGCATCCGGCTGGGCTGCGCGGGCAAGGTGGTCAGCGCCTTTGATATTGCGCGGATGATGGCGCTGGGGGCCGACTGGTGCAATTCGGCCCGGGGCTTCATGTTTGCACTGGGCTGCCTGCAGGCCCAGGCCTGCCACACCGGCCACTGCCCCACCGGGGTGACGACGCAGGACCCGGTGCGCCAGCAGGCGCTGATCGTGCCCGACAAGGCGGTGCGGGTGTTCAACTTCCACCAGAACACGCTCAAGGCGCTGAAAGAGATGGTCCAGGCCGCCGGGCTGATGCACCCGGGCGAAATTACCGCCCACCACATCGTGCGGCGGGTCAATGAAACCGGGGTCAAGCTGCTGGTCAGCATCATGCCGCCGCTGCCGCTGGATACCCTGCTGGACCGGGACATCAGCGCCCTGCCCAACGTCTACAAGTTCTACTGGCCGCGCGCCAGTGCCGACAGCTTTACGCTACAAATTGAATAGCTGCTTGCGCTGATGCATTAAGCGCCAGCAGCCTTTTTCGCATAGAAAGCACAGCCTTGTCCTTGCTCAGCAGCAGCGCCTGGTGGGCCACGGCCAGGTCGATGAAGCACTGGTCGTCGGGGTCTTTGCAGATGGCCGTGGTGCGCGGTGCCACGTCCACCAGGGTGGCGTAGCGGTCGAACCGGGCCAGCACCTCGGCCTTGCTGAGTTGGTAGAAAGCCAGTTTGGGGACGAGGTGGGCGTAGTCCAGCACCCGCTCCAGCTCGTTGCGCATGTGCTGCGTGGCCAGCCAGCGCAGTTGGCCGCTGGCCAGGGCGGGCTGCAGCGGCTTGGAGGCCTTGTCGTCAAAGATAAACACGTCCAGCACGATGTTGGTGTCGATCACCACGGTGTGCGGGCCCGCGCCCAGCTCCAGCGGCTTATTTGGCATCGGTGTCGGCACCGCGCCGCGCCGACCCGGCCACCATGTCAAAGCGGAACAAACGGCATTCGATCGGCCCGTTCCACATCGGCACGCGGCGCGACTCCTTCAGGCGCATCTTGCCGGGCAGCTTCAGGTCGGGGGTGAGGATCCAGCCGGTCCAGCCCGCGTAGTTGCGCTTCCAGTGGGTGGCCAGCTGGGGGAAAAAGTCGCTGCCGCCGTCATCGGTCTGCGCGGCTTCGCGGCGACCGGCCACACCGGCCACATCGATGCGCTCGCCGTAGGGCGGGTTCAACAGCATCACGCCCGATGGCGCGGGCGGCATGCGCTGCAAGGCGTCGCCGCCGCGGAACTCCACCACGCCCGTGACCCCGGCGCGCTCGGCGTTGCGGGTGGCAAAGTCAACCATCCGAAAGGCCACGTCACTGCCAAAAATCTGCGTCTGCGGCTCGTGCTCGGCCTCGGCCGCCTGGTCCTGGATGGCCGACCACACATGGGGCTGGAACGGCAGCAGCTTCTCAAAGCCAAAGCGGCGCAGGCTGCCCGGCGCGATGTTGCAGGCAATCTGCGCGGCCTCGATGGCGATGGTGCCGCTGCCGCAGCAGGGGTCGTACAGGGGCGTGGTGCCGTCCCAGCCGCTGGCGGCAATCATGGCAGCGGCCAGGGTTTCTTTCAGCGGCGCATCGCCCTTGTCTTCCCGCCAGCCGCGCTTGAACAGCGCGTCGCCCGAGGTGTCGATGTAGATGGTGGCGTGCTCGGTGGTCAGGTGCAGGTAGATGCGCACATCGGGCCACTGCACATTCACATCGGGGCGCACACCGGTTTTAAAGCGGAAACGGTCGGCCACCGCATCTTTGACCTTCAGCGCGGCAAAGTTCAACGAGGTCAGCGGGCTGTGCTGCGCGGTGACTTCGATCTTGAAGCTTTGCTTGGGCGTGAACCAGATCTCCCAGGCCACGTTACTGGCCGCCTCGTACAGGTCTTGCTCGTTGCGGTAAGGCGTGCTGGACAGTTCCACCAGCACCCGCTGCGCCAGACGGCTGTGCAAATTGAGCCGCATCGCATCGCGCCACGACGACCGGGCCAGTACCCCGCCCCGGTGCGAGCGCAGATCCTCGCCCTGCAGCCCGGTAATCGCGTGCACCTCTTCGGCCAGCAGCTCTTCGACGCCAGCGGCGCAGGGTAAAAATAATTGGAGTTGGTTCATATCGGTCTTTTCAAAGTGTCACCGCGTCCCCAGGCAAGCCCGGGGTTGCCCATTAGAACGCGTTCCAGGTCTTAGAGCGCCTTGCGCAGATTCGTGGGCGCAATCCGCAAGGCTTCGCGGTACTTGGCCACGGTGCGGCGGGCACACTCGATGCCCTGCTCTTTCAGCATCTCGGACAGCTGGCTGTCGCTGAGCGGTTTTTTCAGGTCTTCAGAGGCCACGAACTGCTTGATCAGCGCGCGCACCGCCGTGCTGGACGCATTGCCGCCGGTCTCGGTGCCCAGGGACGAGCCGAAGAAGTATTTCAGCTCGAAGGTGCCGTACGGCGTGGCCATGTACTTGGCGGTGGTGACGCGGCTGATGGTGGACTCGTGCAGGCCCAGCTCGTCGGCAATTTCGCGCAACACCAGCGGGCGCATGGCCAGCGCGCCGTGGCTAAAGAAGCTTTTTTGCCGTTCCACAATGGCGTTGCTGACCCGCAAAATGGTGTCGAAGCGCTGCTGGATGTTCTTGATGAACCAGCGCGCCTCCTGCAGGCGCTGCTGCAGGGCGGCGTTGTTCGACGCATCCTTGCCACCGCCCTTGTGCTGGCGCAGGGCGTTGGCGTAGATGTCGTGCACGCGCAGGCGCGGCATGACCTCGGGGTTGAGCACCACCCGGAACTTGGCGTTGGCCCCCCGCCCCACCTTGGCGACGATCACGTCGGGCACCACGATGTTGCGTTCCACGTCCACAAAACGGCGGCCAGGCTTGGGCTCCAGGCGGGCGATCAGCGCAATCGCGGCTTTGATCTCGGTGTCGCTGACGTGGCAGAGCTGGGCCAGGCGCTTGACGTCGCGCCGGGCCAACAGGTCCATGGGCTGGCGGCAAATGCGCAGCGCGGTTTTGCGGGCCGGGTCGTTGCCCATGGTGGATTGCAGCGCCTTGAGCTGCAGCACCAGGCATTCGCCCAGGTGGGTAGCCCCCACCCCGGCGGGCTCCAGGCTTTGCAGCAGCCGCAGAGCCACGGTGAAGCGGTGTACCAGCTCCTCCTGGGCCTCTACGTCGTCACCCGCCAAACCCTGGGCCAGACTGGCCAGGTCGTCTTCGAGGTAGCCATCGTCGTTCAGCGACTCGATCAGGAACCGCAGCGCCGCCTGGTCCACCTCGCCCAGGCGCAGCGCCAGCGCCTGGCGGTGCAGAAAGCTGGTCAGCGACTCCTGGTTGCGGGCCAGCTCGGTGGCATCGGCCTCGCCGTCTTCGCCCAGGTTGTTCTGGCGGGCAGGTGCGTCGCCGCCCCACTCGCTGTCGTCGGGCTTGATCTCGGAGGTGCCGTCGCCGTCCCAGCTGGTGTCGTCACCGCCGGTCAGCGGCGACTCTGAGTCATTTGAGCCCTCTGCGCTTGTCTCGCTTGCGTATTCAGCTACAGAAGTAGGAGCAGATTCGGTTTCGCGATCGCCCGCGCTGACGGGGGTGTCGGCCTGGGCCAGGCCGAACTCTTCGCGCGGCGCGTCGTCCAAGGTGCGCTCCAGAAACGGGTTGTCGTCCAGCATCTGGTCCACTTCCTGGCTCAGTTCCAGGGTGGAGAGTTGCAGCAGACGGATGGACTGCTGCAACTGGGGCGTGAGCGCCAGGTGCTGGGAAACGCGGAGGGAGAGGCCTTGCTTCATCGTGCTGTCACATGCGGAAGTGCTCGCCGAGGTAGACGCGTCGCACATCGGCGTTGTCCACAATCTCGGACGGCGTACCTTCGGCCAGCACATTGCCGTCGCTGATGATGTAGGCGTGGTCGCAAATACCCAGGGTCTCGCGTACGTTGTGGTCGGTGATCAGCACGCCGATACCGCGCGATTTCAAAAAACCAATGATGCGCTGGATCTCGATCACCGCAATCGGGTCGATACCGGCAAACGGCTCGTCCAGCAAGATGAAGCGCGGCTGGGTGGCCAGCGCACGCGCAATCTCCACCCGGCGGCGCTCGCCCCCGGACAGCGACAGCGCGCTGGACTGGCGCAGGTGCTCGACCCGCAGGTCTTCGAGCAAGGCGGTCAGGCGCTGCTCGATCACCGGCTTGGTCAGCGATTTACCCGCTTCGTCAAACTGCAGCTCCAGCACGGCGCGCACGTTTTCTTCCACGCTCAGCTTGCGGAAAATCGAGGCTTCTTGCGGCAAATAGCTCAGGCCCAGGCGCGAACGGCGGTGGATTGGCATATGCTCGACCGGCTGGCCGTCGATGGAAATGCTGCCACCGTCGGCCCGCACCAGGCCCACGATCATGTAGAACGAGGTGGTCTTGCCCGCGCCGTTGGGGCCGAGCAAGCCCACCACTTCGCCTTTTTTGACCGCCAGGGTCACGTCTTTGACGACCTTGCGGCTGCCGTAGGACTTTTGCAGGTGGCGGGCTTCCAGGCGGCTGTCTACAGGCTCTGACCCGGCCTTCACTTCTGCGCGCCCTCTAGCGTGGTACTGGGGCGCAGCGTCGGGCTGGCGCTGCCCGCAGGGGCAGGTGTGGCCGGGGCCACTACCTTGGGGGTCAGCATGGCGCGGACCCGGCCGTTTTGGCCGCCGGGGTTGTTGGCGGGTGTGCCGTTGTCTACCGTGAAGACATCGGTGGTGTTGTCGTAGACGATGACACCGCCGGTGACCTCGTCATTCACTTTGCTGCCCAGCAGGCGGCGCATCACGGCGCGCTTGATGAAACGCACGTTGTCCAGCTTGCTGCTGTACTCGATGGTTTCGCCCTCGCCTTCGATGTATTCGTCCACGCCGTCGCGCTTTTGCTTGAAGTACGCCAGCTTGCCGGGCTCGGCGGTGACGATACCGATCTGGTTGCCCTCGGCATCCTGGCGCACATCCACCCGGGCACCCCGGATGACGATGGTGCCCTTGGTCAGGACCACGCGGCCGGTGAACACATTGGTTTGCTTCAGGTCGTCGTAACGCATGGCATCGGATTCGACGTTCATGGGCTTGAGGCGGTCGGCTTTTTCTGCCCAGGCAGAACCGCCCGCGCAAGCGCACAGCAACAGGAGTAGAAGAGTGTGGTAGGCGTTTTTCATAGAGGCACGAATCTTGCAGATGATTGTAGCGGTCGTGCCAGGGCCGATTCGGCCCGCCCAGAAAAAAGCCCGCAAAAGCGGGCTCGGCGGTAGGGCAAGCGGGTGACCGATCAGCTTTTCTGCTGCGCCACCAGGTAATCCACGATGGTCAGGCCGCGCTCCATCGACTGCGCTTGCGTGCCGTCGGTATAGAAACGACCGGCCACGCCCATGGCAGGCACACCGGCGACTTTGTAGGCCTCTTGCAGTTGCGCGGCTTTGCGCACCTTGGTGGCCACCGAGAAAGAGTTGTAGGTTTCCACAAACTTGGCTTTGTCCAGGCCTTGCTTGGCGGCCCATTCGATCACCAGGTTGTCTTTGTCGAGCTTTTGGCGCTCGACATGGATGGCGTTAAACACTTTGGCGTGCATGGCCTCCAGCTGGCCCAGGGCTTCCAGGGTGTAGTAGAGCTTTTGCGGCGGGATGAAGCTGTCCTGGAACACCACCGGCACGCGGCGGAAAGCCACGTTCTTGGGTAGCTTCTTGAGCCAGGCCGACAGCGCGGGCTCAAAGGAAAAGCAATGCGGGCAGGCGTACCAGAAGAACTCCACCACCTCGACCTTGCCCGCGGGGGCTTCGGTAGGCGCAGGCTTGTCCAGCACCAGGTAGTCGGTGCCCGCCACAGGCGCTTTGCCCTGCGCGTGGGCGCTGCCCATGGGAGACAGAACCAGGGCCGAGCCCGCCAGAACACTGGCTGAGGTCAGCGAAAACTCACGACGTTTCATTGCAAATCACTCCTTGTAGGGGTCAGACGGGACTGGATTCAAAAAGTTCAGCCGCGATGGGAACAACGCAGCACTAGCGCTGTACGCGGACCAGCGTGGTGTCGCCACCGGCACTCTCCAGCTTGTCTTTGGCACGCTCGGCATCGTCGCGTTTGGCATACGGGCCCATGCGCACGCGGTAGACCGTGCGGCCCGCCTGTTCGCGCTCGGTGACCCGGGCTTCCATGCCCATCATGGCCAGCTTGGCACGCTGGGCTTCGGCATCTTCGGTGGTGCGAAACGCGCCCGCCTGCACAAAGTACTCAAACGGCTCGGTGGTCGGAGCCAGCACGGGCGCTGCGGTGGCCGCCGGGCCGGGTGCCGCCTTGGCTTTGGCCTTGGCCAGGTCGCCCAGAGGGTCGGCACTGGTGGCGGGGGCGCTAGCGGCGGGTTTGGGCACGGGTTTGGCCGCTACCGACACCGCCGGGGCGGCAGGCAGCACCTCGGGCGGCGGCACGGCCACGGTGGGCTCGGGGGCTGCTTCGGGTGCTGGCGTGGGTGCGGGCAGTACCGGGCGCACCGGGTTTTTGCCGTGCAGCGGGGTGTTGGGGTCCCAGTCCTTGTTTCTCTGGGTTTCGGCCGCGTCGTGGTCGGCCCCGTTGGCCTGCGTCTTGCCACTCATGAACGGAATGGGCACCTTGGTGACGTACACCGCCACTGCCAGCGCCGATCCCAGGCCCACCACCACCCCGACGATAAAGCCGATGATGGTGCCGCCGCTCTGCTTTTGCTTTTTCATACGTGCTATTTATTACATGGGACTTCCGCAGCGCCCCTGTATCGCCCTTCGGGCTTACAGGGGGAACTTGCGTAAGTCCTGTTACATTTTTTCTGGGGCACTCACGCCCAATACTGCCAAACCATTGTGCAGCACCTGGGCACAGGCGGCGACCAGGGCCAGGCGGGCCAACTTGAGCGTTTCGTCGTCCACCAGCACGCGCTCTGCGTCGTAGTAACTGTGCAGGTTGGCGGCCAGCTCGCGCAGGTAGAAGGTCACGTCGTGCGGGGCAAAGCCCTCGGTAGCGTTGGTCAGCATTTCGGGGTACTTGGCCAGTTGCAGCATCAGGGTTTGGGCCTGTGGCACCAACAGGCTGGACAGGTCTACACCTTGCAGGCTGGCCACATCGCCCGCCCAGTCGCGCAGCATCTTGCAGATACGGGCATGGGCGTACTGCACGTAGTACACCGGGTTGTCGTTGTTCTGCGAGCGGGCCAGGTCGATGTCGAAGGTGTACTCGGTATCGGGCTTGCGGCTGAGCAGGAAAAAACGCACCGCGTCCTTGCTGGTCCAGTCGATCACGTCGCGCAGGGTGACGTAGCTGCCCGCGCGCTTGGAGATCTTGACCTCTTCGCCACCACGCACCACGCGCACCATGGTGTGCAGCACGTAGTCGGGGTAGCCCTGGGGAATGCCCACGTTGGCGGCCTGCAACCCGGCGCGCACGCGGGCGATCGTGCCGTGGTGGTCGGTACCCTGGATATTGACCACCTTGGTAAAGCCGCGCTGCCATTTGGCGATGTGGTAGGCCACGTCGGGCACAAAGTAGGTGTAGGTGCCATCCTTTTTACGCATCACACGGTCTTTGTCGTCGCCGTAGTCGGTGGACTTTAGCCACAGCGCGCCGTCTTGCGCGTAGGTTTTGCCTGCGTCTTGCAGCAGCTGCACCGTGGCATCGACCTTGCCGCTGGTGTACAGGCTGGATTCCAAATAGAAGTTGTCGAACTTCACCTGGAAGGCCTGCAAATCCAGGTCTTGCTCGCGGCGCAGATAGGCCACGGCAAATGCGCGGATCGAGTCCAGATCGTCGATATTGCCGGAGGCTGTGACTTCGCGGTCGTCGGCCTTGACGGTCTTTTGGGCCAAAAAGTCGTTGGCAATGTCGGCGATGTACTCACCGTTGTAGAAATTCTTGCTGACCGGATTGTCTGCATCGGTAGGCCAGCAGGTGTCGCCCGGTTTGAAGCCTTTGGCGCGCAGTTGCGTGCTGGTAGCCAGGGTGCCGATCTGCACGCCTGCGTCGTTGTAATAGAACTCGCGGTACACGTCCCAGCCCTGGGTGGCGTACAGGTTGCAGATCGCGTCGCCCAACGCGGCCTGTCGGCCATGGCCTACGTGCAGCGGGCCGGTGGGGTTGGCCGAGACAAATTCCACCAGGATGTGCTGGCCGTTGGCAGGCTGCACACCAAACTGGGCCCCGGCGGCCAGTACTTCGCGCACGATTTCCTGCTTGGCGGCGGGTTTGAGTTTGATATTGATGAAGCCCGGCCCGGCGATGTCGATGGCCTCGACCCACTTGGCGAACGCGGGCTGTTCCAGCAGGGCCGCGCGCAGGTTTTCACCCAGTTGGCGCGGGTTCAGCTTGAGCGGTTTGGCCAGTTGCATGGCGGCGGTGCAGGCGAAATCGCCATGGGCCGCCACCTTGGGGGACTCGAACGCGGCTTTGCTGCCTGCGCCGGGGGCGATTTTTTCCAGCCCGACGGCCAGCGCCGCGAGCAATTCATGTTTGACTGAGAGCATGCGCCGATTTTACGGGGGCCGTCATCCGACTTGCGGGAAGCGCCGTTATAGGGTGCAATCCACGGGTGCAACAATCTGTTGTACACAGGATTACTTCCATTTTTGCCACTTCTGGAGCTTGCATGAAACAACTCTTCCCCCTGATCGCCGCCCTGGGCATGGCCTTTTCCATTGGCACGGTCCACGCGGCCGACAAGGAAAAAACGCCCCAGCAAATGAAAATGACCTCCTGCAATGCCGATGCCAAGACCAAGGAGCTCAAGGGCGACGACCGCAAGGCCTTCATGAAGACCTGCCTGAGCGCCAAGGCCGAAGCCCCCGCTGCCGCCGACGGCCAAACCGCCCAGCAAAGCAAAATGACCACCTGCAACAAGGACGCCACCGGCAAAAAGGGCGACGAGCGCAAGAAGTTCATGAGCGAGTGCCTGAAGGGCTAAATCCCCTCCCCGCTTCTAGAAAAACCCGGTCAGCCGGGTTTTTTTACGTCCGCCCCGGTCCAGAACCCCGGCTGGCTGTAGTGCCGCTTCAAAAAGTCAATCCACAGCCGCACCCGCAGCGGCAGGTGTTTGCGCTGGGCAAATACCGCGTAAATGCCGTTGGGCGGCGCGGCAAATGCGTCCAGCACCGACACCAGCTGGCCGCTGGCGATCTCGGCCTCCACCTCCCAGGTACTGCGCCAGGCGATGCCATAGCCCGCCAGGCACCAGTCGTGCAGCACCTGTCCGTCGGTGCAGTTCAGCGGGCCACTGGGTTTGGCGTAGAACACGTCCGGGCTGCCGGGTGCGGTAAACGCCCAGCCCCGGGTTTGCGAGGCCTCGCTGGACAGGGCCAGGCAGTCAAATTTGGCCAGATCGGCGGGCTGCTGCGGCGTGCCATGGCGCTTTAAAAACGCCGGGGTGGCCACGCACAGGCGGCGGTTGTCGGCCAGGCGCACGCTGACCAGGGATGAATCAGGCATATCGCCCACCCGCACCGCACAGTCAAAGCCCTCGCCGCCCAGGTCCACCACGCGGTCGCTCAGGTTCAGGGTCACGGTCACGTCCGGGTGCTGCTCGCGAAACCAGGGCACCAGCGGGGCCACGTGGCGGCGGCCAAAGCCCGCTGGCGCGGTGATGCGCAGGTGGCCGCTGTCTTGCACGCCACCGGCGGACACGCTGGCCTCGGCATTCGCCAGGTCGGCCAGCACGCGCGGGCAGTCTTCCAGAAACGCGCTGCCCTCGTGGGTGAGGCTGATGCGCCGGGTGGTGCGCAGCAGCAGCTTCACGCCCAGGCGTTCTTCCAGCGCGTCCAGCCGCCGCCCGATGATGGCCGGGGCTACGCCCTCGGCCTGGGCCGCAGCCGTCAGGCTGCCGCGCGCCACCACGGCGACGAAGGATTCCAGGGTTTTCAGGCGGTCCATGGGGATTTATAAGAAATATGGCCCTAGCGCTTATTCCATGGGCGTAAGCAGCTACTTATTTAATAGCATTAAGGATGCAATCTCGGCATCGCCATAGCCCAGCTCGCGCAGCAGTTCGGCGCTGTGTTCGCCCAGGCGCGGCGGGTCCAGCCGCAGGCCGGGGCGCTGGCCGTCCAGCATCAGCGGCAGCAGCACGGTGTGGGTGGCGCGGCCATCGGGCAGGGTCATGGGGGCCAGGCCACCGGTGGCTTGCAGGTGCGGGTCGTCCAGCAGGTCGTGCGGGCGGGTGATGGGCGCAAACGGCAGCGCGTGGCGCTCGAACACCTCGGCGATGTGGGCGGCGCTGAAGGCGGCCATACGCTCGCGCAGCAGCGGCATCATCCATTCGCGGGCGCGCACCCGGTCGTTGTTGCTGGCCAGGCGCGCGTCGTGTTGCAAATCCGCCAGATCAAAAGCCTCACAAAACACCTTCCAGGCCGAGTTGCTGACCACGGCCAGAAAGATCTGCTCCCCGCCCTGGACGCTGAACACGTCGTAAATACCCCAGGGCGAGATGCGGGCAGGCATGGGCGCGGCGGGCTGGCCGGTCACCGCGTACTGCAGCATGTGCTGGGCCACCAGAAACACGTTGTTCTCAAAAAGCGCGCTCTGCACCTCCTGGCCCAGGCCCGTTCCGTGCGTGGGATGATCGCGCTGGGCCAGGGCCGCCATGGCCCCAATGGCGCCAAACATGCCACCCATGATGTCGTTCACGCTGGTGCCCGCGCGCAGCGGGTCGCCGGGGCGGCCCGTCATGTAGGCCAGGCCGCCCATCATTTGCACCACCTCGTCCAGCGCGGTGCGGTGGTCGTAGGGACCGGGCAGAAAACCCTTGTGGCTGATGTAGATGAGGCGCGGGTTGAGTTTTTTGAGCGTGGCGTAGTCCAGCCCCAGCTTGGCCATGGTGCCGGGCTTGAAGTTTTCGCTGACGATGTCGGCGGTGGCGATCAGGCGCAGCGCGGCTTCCTTGCCCTCGGGGGTTTGCAAATCCAGCGCCAGGCTTTTCTTGTTGCGGTTAAACAGGGCGAAGAAGCCCGCGCCCGAGCCCAGCAGCTGCCGGGTGCTGTCACCCTCGCGGCCATGGCCGATGGGTTCGACCTTGATCACCTCGGCCCCCAGGTCGCCCAGCACCAGGCCGCAGGTGGGGCCCATCACCATGTGGGTGAATTCGACGACGCGGATGTGGGCGTAGGGAAGAGCTTTCGTCTCAGACATTCTGGAATCCTTGGGTGAAATTTTCGGGCAGCCCGGCCTCGGGGGTCATGCCATAGATCGCTTCGCCAGGCAGCCCAGCCTGCAGCGGCGCGCGGGCTTGGAACAGCGTGGCCAGGTCGATGCCGGTGTTGATGCCCATGGCCTCGAACATGAAGACCAGGTCTTCGGTGACCACATTGCCCGACGCACCGGGCGCATACGGGCAGCCGCCCAGCCCGCCCAGAGAGGCATCAAACGTACGCACACCGGCTTCATAGGCAGCCAGGCAGTTGGCCAGGCCCAGGCCGCGCGTGTTGTGCATGTGGGCCGCCCCGGCCTTGCTGCCAATCTCGGCCCGCAATGCCAGAAACAAGCGCCGCACCTGCGCCGGGTTAGCCATGCCGGTGGTGTCCGACAGGCCCACCTCGTCCACGCCCACCCGCACCAGTTCGCTGGCCAGCCACAGCACCTCGGCATCCGCCACCGCACCTTGCAGGGTGCAGCCAAAGGCGGTGGACATGCCCACCTCGATGGGCACGCCGGGCGCAGTGGCGTTGCGCAGGGCGACGATGCGCTCCACCTCGGCCACCATCTCCTCGCGGGTCTTGCGCACATTGGCCAGCGAATGGGCTGCGCTGGCCGACACGGGGATGGTCAGCTTGTGCACGCCCGCTGCCAGCGCCGCCTCGGCTCCGCGTAGATTCGGCACCAGGGCCATTACCGTCCAGCCGGGCAGTGCCAGTGCGTGGCGCACCACTTCGGCCACGTCGGCCATTTGCGGCAGCAGCTTGGGCGGCACGAAGGAGCCCACCTCCACCTCGCGGATGCCGCTGGCGTGCAGTGCCGACAGCCAGCGCAGCTTGTGCGCTGTGGCCATGGTGGCGGCCACCGACTGCAGGCCGTCGCGCGGGCCGACTTCGCTGATCAGCACGCCCAGCGGCGGCGAATGGTCCGGATGCATAAAACTCCTGGTTGGATTGACCTGCAGGCCATTACCCGCATTTTTGTCACGTATAAATACAATTTAACCTTATTAATGCGCCTTAAAGGTTGGAATACAGTAGGCCCATCGTTTGCTTTATTTTCTATCCCACTCCATCCCCAAGGCACTCCACCATGACCGCACGCACCGCCCGCCACCAGCTCCAGGTTGCCACTGTTCTCGAACGTTTCATTGAAGAAAAAGTACTGCCCGGCACGGGTGTGGACAGCGCCCGATTCTGGGCTGGTTTTGATGCCATCGTGGCCGACCTGGCCCCCAAGAATATCGCCCTGCTGGCCGAGCGCGACCGCCTGCAACTAGAGCTAGATGCCTGGCACAAGGCCCACCCCGGCCCCATCGCCGACATGCCCGCCTACCGCGCCTTTCTGGAGTCCATCGGCTACCTGGTGCCCATGCCCCTGAACGTGGCGGCCACCACCGCCAATGTCGATGCCGAGCTGGCCCTGCAAGCCGGGCCCCAACTGGTGGTGCCAGTGCTAAACGCCCGCTACGCCCTGAACGCCGCCAACGCCCGCTGGGGCAGCCTGTACGACGCGCTGTACGGCACCGACGCGATCCCCGAGACCGGCGGCGCGGAAAAAGGCAAGGGCTACAACCCGGTGCGGGGCGCCAAGGTCATCGCCTTCGCCCGCAATGTGCTCGACCAGGCCGCCCCGCTGGCCAACGGCTCGCACAAGGAAGCCACCAGTTACAGCGTGCAGCACGGCCAACTGGTCATCAACCTGCACAACAGCAGCACCAGCCTGGCCCATCCTGAGGCCTTCATCGGCTACCAGGGTGCGCCCGCCGCCCCCACCTCCATCCTGCTGCAGCACAACGGTCTGCACATCGACATCCAGATCGACCGCAGCACCACCATTGGCAAATCCGATGCAGCCGGTATCAGCGACGTGGTGCTGGAAGCCGCGCTGTCCACCATCCTGGACCTGGAAGACTCTGTCGCCGTGGTGGATGCCGAAGACAAGGTGCTGGCCTACAGCAACTGGCTCGGCATCCAGCTGGGCACGCTGACCGAAGAAGTGCAAAAAGGCGGCAGCAGCTTCACCCGCCGCCTGAACCCCGACCGGGTGTACACCGCAGCCAACGGCGGCACGGTCACCCTGCATGGCCGCTCGCTCATGTTTGTGCGCAACGTCGGCCACCTGATGACCACCCCGGCCATGCTGTCCGGCAATGGGCAAGAAATCCCCGAAGGCATCCTGGACGCGATGGTCACCGTCACCATCGCCATGCACGACCTGCAACGCAAGGGCAACTCTCGCACCGGCAGCGTCTACATCGTCAAACCCAAGATGCACGGCCCGGCCGAAGTGGCCTTTGCCTGCGAGCTGTTTGGCCGCGTGGAAGCCGTGCTGGGCCTGCCGGAAAACACCGTCAAGCTGGGCATCATGGACGAAGAGCGCCGCACCAGCGTCAACCTCAAAGCCTGTATCGCCGCCGCCAGCGCCCGCGTGGCCTTTATCAACACCGGTTTCCTGGACCGTACCGGCGACGAGATGCACACCGCCATGCACGCCGGCCCCATGATCCGCAAGGGCGACATGAAGTCCAGTGCCTGGATTGCCGCGTACGAGAAAAACAATGTGCTGGTGGGCCTGGGCTGCGGCCTGCGTGGCAAGGCGCAAATCGGCAAAGGCATGTGGGCCATGCCCGACTTGATGCACGCCATGCTGGAGCAAAAAATTGCCCACCCCAAGGCCGGAGCCAACACCGCCTGGGTGCCCAGCCCCACCGGTGCCACCCTGCACGCCCTGCACTACCACCAGGTCAAGGTGTCAGACATCCAGATCGGCCTGGAAAAAATCGACGCCAACGGCGAGCGCGACCACATCCTGAACGCCCTGCTGCAAATCCCGGTCACCGCCACGCCCCACTGGAGCGCCGCCGAGAAACAGCAAGAGCTGGACAACAACGCCCAGGGCATTCTGGGCTACGTGGTGCGCTGGGTCGACCAGGGCGTGGGCTGCTCCAAGGTGCCCGACATCCACAACGTCGGCCTGATGGAAGACCGCGCCACCCTGCGCATCAGCAGCCAGCACATGGCCAACTGGCTGCTGCACGGCGTGGTCACCCAGGCCCAGATCACCGAAACCTTCGAGCGCATGGCCGCCGTGGTGGACGGCCAGAACGCGGGCGACGCGGCGTACCAGAACATGGCGGGCCACTTTGGCACGTCGGCGGCGTACAAGGCGGCGTGTGATTTGGTCTTCAAGGGCCTGGAGCAGCCCAGCGGCTACACCGAGCCCCTGCTGCACGCCTGGCGCCTGAAGGTGAAGGCCGGTAAGGCCTGAGCTTATTACTACTGAATTGATAGCAGCTTGCGCCGATTTAATAAGCGCTGGCTGCCGATTTGGCAACTAAAAATGGCACCTGTGGGTGCCATTTTTGATGAAGCAAAGATTGGGAATCTGTTTGCTACTGAAATAGTAGCTGCTCGCGCTTACCAAATAAGCGCTGGGTGCCGATTCGATGCCAAAAATGCAAAACGGCAGCGAAGGCTGCCGTTGTTCGGGGGTCTCACCGTGCCGGGTGGGCCGGGCTGTCGGGAAAATACCCCGGGTGCTGAAAATACCGGTAGATCAGCGGGCTGGCATGCGGCGGCGATCGCGGTCGTCGGAGGGCCAGTTGTATTCGGTGGTGCGGTGCAGTGTGGTCATAGGGGAATCTCCTTGTGCACCTACAACGAGGCACCCGGAGATTCGGTTGACAACTTTTTTTTACAAGCTGTGCACGGTCTCAGGCAACCGTTTCCCCAAACACATGGGCCTGGCCCATCACGGTAATTTCCACGGTGGAGCCCACCGGCGGAATGTGGATGGCCGGGCTGCGCACCAGCAGCGGGGCCGTGTGGCTTTGCGCATCGCCCAGCAGGCGCACCGTCAGGCCACACAGGGCACCACCAAAGTCGATGTCTTCGACCACGCCGTAGCTGGCCTCGGCATCGGTGTCCATCGGGTCGGGCGGCACGGGCGTCAGTTGCAACTGCTCGGGGCGCAGCATGATCTGCACCGGGCCTTTGCGCTGGCTGTCGTCGGCGGCGATCACGCCCAGGGCGCAGGTGGCCCAGCCTTGCGACAACTGGGCGGGCAACACAATGGTTTCACCCAAAAACTGGGCCGTGGCAGCGTCGGTGGGGCGCAGGTACAGGGTGTGTGGCGGGCCCACCTGGGCCAGGCGGCCTGCGCGCATCACCGCCACCTGGTCGGCAAACGACAAAGCCTCGGCCTGGTCGTGGGTGACCAGAATGGTAGTGATACCAGCGGCACCCAGCAGCTGGGCTACGGCCTTGCGGGTGCTGGCGCGCAGGCCGGTGTCCAGGGCCGAAAAGGGTTCATCCAGCAGCATCAGGCGCGGCCTTTGGGCCAGGGCGCGGGCCAGGGCTACGCGCTGCTGCTGGCCGCCAGAGAGTTCGTGCGGGCGGCGGGTGAGCATGGCGGGGTCGAGCGCCACCATTTGCATCAGTTCGGTGATGCGCTGGGCGCGGTCCGGGGCATTGCGGGCCAGGCCGAAGCCGACGTTGTCGGCCACGCTCAAGTGCGGAAACAGCGCGCCCTCTTGCGGCACAAAACCGATGCCGCGCCGGTGGGCGGGTACGGCATTGGGGCCGTCGGCCAGCGTCTGACTGCCCAGGGTGACGCGGCCCACATCGGGCGCTTCAAAGCCCGCAATGATGCGCAGCAGCGTGGTTTTGCCCGAGCCAGAGGGGCCAACGATGGCGGTGCGGCTGCCTGCCTTTACCTGCAGGTCGACACCGGCCAGAGCCACCTGGGGGCCATAGCTTTTGCGTACAGCGTGTAGTTCGAGAAAGCCCATGTCGGATCAACGTCCCGCGGTTCGTTTGGATTGCACGTAAAGAAGCCAGGTCATGGGCATGGACAGCAGCACCATCATCAGCGCGTAGGGGGCGGCTGCCGCGTAGTCGATCTCGCTGCTGAAGGCCCAGAACGCGGTGGCCAGGGTTTGCGTGCCGGTGGGGGCCAGCAGCAAGGTAGCGGTGAGCTCGTTGGTGATGCCCAGCGCCACCATCGCCATGCCAGCGGCAGCGCCCGGGGCCGCCAGCCGCAGCGTGACCGACCACAGCGCCTGCGCAGGCGTGCGGCCCAGGCTGCGGGCGGCGTGCTCCAGCTCCACCGGGGCCTGGGAGATTCCGGCGCGCAGGCTGACCAGCGCGCGCGGCAAAAACATCAGCATATAGGCCAGCAAAATCGTGGCCACGGTTTGGTACAGCGGCAGCGCCACCCGCACGGTGATGGTGACCAGGGCCAGCGCCACCACCACACCGGGCAGCGAACCAACCATGTAGTTACAGGCCTCCACCAGGCGCTGCAGCTTGCCGGGTTTGCGGATGGACAGCCAGGCCATGGGGACCGAGACCACGGTGGTTAGCACGCCGCCCAGCAGCGCCCACACCAGGGTCTGGCCCAGTGCCGCGCCCATCACGTCGAGCTGCCACACGCCTGCGCCACCGGCAATCAGCCAGCGCGCCAGGGTAAACAAAGGCACGCCCAGCGCCAACAGGCTGGTGGCCAACGGCAGCAGCCAGGCCAGCACCGTCCAGCGGCCCAGGCGGACGCGCACCGGCATGCGGGCGGCCCCGGTGCCGACGCGGGCATAACGCTCGTGGCCGCGCAGACGGGTTTCCAGCGCCAGCAAGCCCAAGCAGCAGACCACCAGCACACCCGCCAGCATATTGGCCGCCGGGCCGTTGTAGGTGGACTGGAACTGGTCGACGATGGCCGTAGTGAAGGTATCAAAACGGATCATCACGTACAGGCCGTACTCGGCCAGCAGGTGCAGGCCCACCAGCAGCCCGCCACCGCACAGGGCCAGGCGCAACTGCGGCAGCACCACGCGGAAAAACACCGCCCAGGGCCCCAGGCCCAGTGATGCGGCAGCGTCTTCCATGCCCGGGTCCAACCGCCGCAAGGCCGCCGACAAGGGCAAATACATGAACGGGAAATAGGCGATGGTGGACACCAGCACCGCGCCAAACAGGCCATGCAGGCCGGGGGTGACCGTCATCCAGGCATAGCTGTGCACAAACGCGGGCACGGCCAGCGGGGCCACAGCCAGCGCCGCCCAGGTGCGGGCCCCAGGCAGGTCGCTGCGCTCGGTGAGCCAGGCCAGAGCCAGCGCCAGCACGCCGCAGACCGGCACGGTAATGAGCTCCAGCAAGGCGGTATTGACCAGCAACTCGCCCACGCGGGCGCGAAAGATCAGCGGCGCGGCGGTGTCCCAGCCGGTTTGCCAGGCCACCCAGACCACAAAGCCCAGCGGCAGCAGGGCCAACAAAGACACCACGACCGCCGCGATGCCCACCCACGACAGGCGTGCGCCCCCTATACGCCGCATGCCAAGCGTAGGCAAGCCCACCAGGGCAGGCGCGCGAAGCAACTCAGACGGAACGGCAGACACGGCGGGTGTTTACAGCAGGCCCGCCTGGGTCATCAGGTCCGAGACTTTTCTGCTGTTGAGTTTGGAGGGCTCCACCTTGGGCGACTGCAGTTCGGCCAGCGGCACCAGCTTGGGGTGGGACTGTGCACCCACGCCCACCGCGTATTCGTACGAGTTGCCGGTGCGCAAAATGGCCTGGCCACCCTTGCCGGTGATCCACTTCACAAATGCCTGGGCCTGGGCGGGCTGCTTGCTGGAGGCCAGCACGCCACCCCCCGAAATACTGACGAACGCGCCCGGATCTTCGTTGCGGAAGTAATGCAGCGCCGTGTTGTTGCTGTTCTCCGCCGTCTTGGCCTGGTCGCCAAAGTAGTAGTAGTGGTAGATCACGCCGCCATCGATCTGGCCCGCGTTGACCGCCTTCATCACCGTGCTGTTGCCCTTGTAGGCGGTGAAGTTGTCTTTCATGCCCTTGAGCCAGGCGGCAGTGGCGGGTTCGCCCTTCATCTCCAGCATGGCGCTGACGATGGCCTGGAAGTCGGCTCCAGCCTGCGATGCGGCCCAGCGGCCTTTCCAGGCAGGGCTGGCCAGGTCCATCATCGACTTGGGCAACTGCTCGGGCGTGAATTTCTTCTTGTTGTAGACAAACACCGTGCTGCGCGCGGCCACGCCCATCCAGTGGCCGGTGGCGGGGCGGAAACTGGCAGGCACCTGGGCCAGCGTGGCGGGCTCCAGCGGCGCAAACAGGCCGGCCGCCTCCACCAAGGCCATGGCGGGCGAGTTTTCGGTAAGGAACACGTCGGCAGGCGAGGCCTTGCCTTCTTGCACCAGCTGGTTGCCCAGTTCGCTATCGCCGCCATTGCGCAACACCACCGGAATGCCGGTTTCCTGGGTAAAGCCCTTGGCCCAGGCCTGGGTGAGGCTGACGTGCTGCGCGTTGTAAACCACCAACGGCTCTACATTCTGCGCAGAGGCACCCAGGGACACAGCCAACACACCCGTTGCCAACGCCACGGCACGGACCAGGAAAGGGATGGAGATTTTCATAAATACAGTTTGGAAAGTGGGCGGCACCAGGAGATGGCCTCCGGGTGCCGCAGGGCGAACAGTGCAAATAAGAATTAATTGCATCTGAATTCTACCCCCGCACTCTGCGCTGCCAAGACTGCCCCCGCCGACCAGGGGGCTATTTGCAGATCTTTACGGTACGGAGAACCTGCTGTGAACCTGTGCTTGCCACGCTGCTAGCGCCTGGCGTTTCGCGAGCTGCTGGATTTACGGTGCCGGCGTTTACGCTCGGCCTTGCGGCGGCCATAGGCCAGCAGCGCGCGCACGCCCTGCGCGCAGGCCAGCAGCAGCGCCGCACCAACGGCCCAGGGCGTCACCTCGCGGACCAGAGCCGATGCCAGAAACGACGCCTGTTCCTCGTCCAAATGGCTTTGTTCGGCCGAACGCGGCGTGCTGTGGGGGTTCTCTTCTGCGCTGGTCTCGCCATTGGTGCGGCGGCGCAGCACATTGCCTTCGGCATTGGGATCGGCCGTTTTGTCCGAACCGAACTCGGTGCTCAATAACTGCTTGGCATCGACCGCCAGGTCTTTGGCCGTCTTTTGCAGGGTTTCACCGGGCGTGCGGGGAGCGGATGCGCTGGCGGAGGCCGGCGTCGCGGGCTTTTGGAGGGCGCTCGGGGAGGCTCCCTGGGAGGCCGTAGCGCGCGGTTCGGACGCTGCCGCCTTGTCGCCAGCGGCTTTGACCGGCATGGCAGACAAGGCCCGTTGTACCGACAAATCCGAATGGGCATCGGCCAGATCGGCCGCTTCCTGGGCATCTTGCGAGGAACCGGACGACAGGTTGGGCAAAATCGCAGCGGCTGCGGGCGTGCCATGGCAGACCACGGTCACCACACACAGAGCCCCCGCCATCGCCCGTAGCCTGTTGTCACCCCACCATTGCATAGCCTGTCTCCAACGCCAAAAAACCGGTCACGCGCCGTCCACGCGTAACAATTCGAACTATTTAATTTTATTGTCAATACACCCTTGCATGGGACATCGCGGCACCATTGGCGACACCTGGGGAACACCACCGCTTCGGGGTGCTATTTAGTAGCCCGCTACCCCTATCCAGGCAGCGCAGCATAGCGTTTATTTCCACCGGCTTCGGTGGCATGCTGTTTCTTTGGGCAAAGAACGCCAGTACCATGGCTTATGCCTAGCGCCACCGCCCTGCCCCCCCTGCAAAACTGGGCACAGTGCTGTCCGCTGTGTGGCCAGCCCAACCTGTGCGCCATGGAGCAAGCACGCCTCACCGGCCAGGCACAAGCCCCCTGCTGGTGCCTGGCGGTGGACATCGCCCCGGCCACGCTGGCGGCAATTCCCCCTGCGGCACGCAATCTGGCCTGCATCTGCGCCACCTGCGCAGCGAAGACACCCTCGCTCTAAAACACGACCCACCGCCGCCTATGCCCGCCTGGACACCCGGACTGCTCCCCACCGAGTTGCTGGCGCTGGCGCTGGCCGTTGCCCTGCTGGCGGGCGCATTGCGGCTGCTGCGCCCCACCCACCAGCGCTCACTGCGGACCACCTGGGCGCTGCTCAATCTGACCTGGTGCGCCCAGTTGCTGGCCCTGCTGGCGGCCAACCAGGGCCACGACCTGATGGCGGGCATTCTGCGCAACGCGGTCCACTTCTGCGCGGTATGGGCCAGCATCCAGATCGGCACGCTGCTGGTGTTCCGGGTACTGCTGCCCGCACTGCGGGTGCACTTGCCGCAGATCGCCCAGGACCTGACCTTGACCGCCCTGTCCCTGGCCTGGGCACTGGTGTGGCTGCGGCTGGTGGGGGTCGACGCGTCGCAGCTGTTTGCCACCTCGGCCATCATGACGGCGGTGGTGGCCTTTGCCATGCAGGACACGCTGGGCAATGTGATGGGCGGCGTGGCGCTGCAACTCGACAACTCGCTGCGGGTGGGCGAATGGGTGCAGATCGACGACCTGAGCGGCCAGGTGGTGGACGTGCGCTGGCGCTTTACCGAGATCGTTACCCGCAACCGCGAAACCGTGGTGGTACCCAACAGCTGGCTGATGAAAAACCGCTTCCAGGTGCTGCGCCAGCGCCCCGGCCAGCCGCTGCTGTGGCGGCGCATGCTGCACTTCAACATCGACCACAGCGCCCCGCCCGGCACGGTGCTGCATACGCTGGAGCTGGCAGTGTCCAATGCCAGCATCGCCCATGTAGCCACCCAGCCCCCGCCCAGCGCGGTGCTGATGGAGGTGGGTGCGGGCTACAACCACTACATCCTGCGCTACTGGCTGACCGACCCGCAGTGTGACGACCCTACCGACTCCGCCGTGCGGGTCCACGCGCTCACCGCCCTGGCCCGCGAAGGCATCCGCATGGGCCTGCCGCAGGCCGAGCGTCTGGTGGCCAGCAAGGACGAACACACCCGCAACCTGCACGCCCAGCGCGAGCAGGCCCGCCGCATCCGCGCCATCCACAGCATCGCCCTGTTTGCCAACCTGCCCGAGGCCGAACAGCAAACCCTGGCCGCGCACCTGGTGTACGCCCCGTTTGCGGCGGGCAGCGCCATCACCCGGCAAGGCGCGGTGGCGCACTGGCTGTATTTGATCCTGCACGGCGAGGCCGAGGTGGTGGTGGACGGCAGCGCGGGCCGCACCACCGTGGCCCGGCTGCACAGTGGCGAATTTTTTGGCGAAATGGGCCTGCTCACCGGCGAGCCGCGCAGTGCCACCGTGCTGGCCGTGACCGACGTGGAGTGCTACCGGCTGGACAAAGAGGGTTTTGGCCTGGTGCTGGCCGCCCGCCCGGCGCTGGCCGAAGACATCGCCAACCTGCTGGCCCAGCGCCGCGCCGAATTCACCGCCCGCCTGCAACAGTCGGCAGCGCCCAGCGCCCCGGTGCGCAGCAAAGACCTGCTGGCGCGCATGCAGGCGTTTTTCGGGATGGAATAAACCGCCCCGGTCCGGGTACAGTCCTGGCATGTGCCAACTATTAGGAATGAACTGCAACACCCCCACCGACGTGGTGTTCAGCTTTAGCGGCTTTGCCGAGCGCGGTGGCCGCACCGACCACCACAGCGACGGCTGGGGCATCGCCTTTTTTGAAGGCCGGGGCCTGCGCCATTTTGTCGACCACCAGGCCGCCTGCGACTCGCCCGTGGCGGCGCTGATCCGCAACTACCCGATCAAAAGCCGCAACGTCATCGCACACATCCGCAAAGCCACCCAGGGAGTGGTTTCGCTGGAAAACTGCCACCCGTTCGTGCGTGAGCTGTGGGGCCGCTACTGGGTGTTTGCCCACAACGGCGACCTCAAAGACTTCCACCCGCGCCTGCACAGCAGCTTTCGGCCTGTGGGCAATACCGACAGCGAGCGTGCGTTTTGCTGGATCATGCAAGAGCTGGCCAAGTCGCACGCCGGGGTGCCCAGCGTGGCCGAGCTGACGCTGACCCTGCGCGAGCTGAGCCTACGCATCGCCCGCCACGGCACCTTCAACTTCCTGCTCAGCAACGGCGAAGCGCTGTGGGCGCACGCCAGCACCCAGCTGCACTATGTGGAGCGCAAACACCCGTTCGCCCATGCCTCGCTGAAAGACGAGGACCTCAGCATCAACTTTGCCGAACACACCAGCACCAACGACCGCGTGGCCATGGTGGCCACCGCGCCGCTGACCACCAATGAGGCCTGGACGGCGTTTGCACCGGGTGAACTGAAGGTGTTCGTGGACGGCGCTCTGCTATCTATTGAATAGCTACTCACGCTGATGAAATAAGCACGGGGTGCCGATTTTCCTTAAACTTTTAACGCAGCTTCCAGCGCGTCGATAAACAGCGCCGCCACGTCGCAACCGGTCTGGTCGAAGATCTCCTGGAAGCAGGTGGGGCTGGTCACGTTGATCTCGGTCACACAGTCGCCGATCACGTCCACGCCCACCAGCAGCAGGCCGCGCGCCGCCAGGATGGGGCCCAGGGTTTCGCCGATTTCGCGGTCGCGCGCCGACAGCGGCTGGGCCACCCCCTTGCCGCCCACCGCCAGGTTGCCGCGCACCTCGCCGCCCTGCGGAATGCGCGCCAGGCAGAACGGCACGGGCTTGCCGCCAATCACCAGCACGCGCTTATCGCCCAGGGCGATTTCGGGCAGAAACTTTTGCACCATCACGCTCTGGGCACCGTCTTTATTCAGCGTCTCGATGATGCCGCCCAGGTTCAGGCCGTCGTCCTTCACCCGGAAGATGCCCATTCCGCCCATGCCGTCCAACGGCTTCAAGATGATGTCGCGGTGCGTGGCGTGGAAGGCGCGGATGGCCTCGGCGCTGCGCGTCACCAGCGTGGGGCCGCTGAACTGCGGGAACTCCATGATGGCCAGCTTTTCCGGGTGGTCGCGCAGAGCCCGCGGCTTGTTGAACACCCGGGCCCCCTCGCGCTCGGCCTGCTCCAGCAGGTGCGTGGCGTAGAAAAACTCCGAATCAAACGGCGGGTCTTTGCGCATGATGATCGCGCCAAAGTCCTTGAGTGCGCGCGGGCTGCCCGCAAACAGCGGTTGGGTGACGCTGAACCAGGCGGCCTTGTCACCCGTCAGATGGATATCCCGCACCTGCGCCGTCACCACCGCACCGGTCTGCCACTGCAAATCCTGCGGCTCGCAGGCCGAAATCGTGTGGCCGCGCCGCTGCGCCTCGCGCATCATCACAAAGGTGGTGTCCTTGTGGATTTTGAAAGATTCCAGGGGGTCGGCAACGAAGAGGATGTTCATGGGGCTAGATGAGCGAGTCAATGGCGGGGAAAGCTTAACCCATGGCTTCCCCGGGTGCTCGGCCAGGGTTTTATGCACCACCAATTACCATGAAAAAGGAACACATGCGTTTCTAATTTCATGCATAGCCGCTAATATACGCCCATGATCATCCGCACATCCCTGGAGCAGGCCCTCCGCAAAGCGCTGGGGCGCTCGCGCGGCGTGGTGCTGAGTGGGCCGCGCCAGTCGGGCAAAAGCACGCTGGCGCAGCAATTCCTCAACCGCCAGTCGCCCAACTACTTCGACCTGGAATACCCGCCCCACGCCCAGCGGCTGGAGCAGGCCGCCTGGACCCTGGAGCCGCTGCAAGGGCTGGTGGTGATCGACGAAGTACAGCTCCACCCCGGCCTGTTCCCGCTGCTGCGGGTGCTGATGGACCGCTCCAACACGCCGGGGCAGTTCCTGCTGCTGGGCAGCGCCTCCCCCGCGCTGCTGCGCCAGGCGGGTGAATCCCTGCTGGGGCGGGTGGAAACCATTGATGTGGGCGGCTTTGACCTGCAGGAGTGCAGCGCCGCCGAAGCCGGCTACAGCGATGCCCTGGCCCAGCGTCTGTGGCTGCGCGGCGGCTTTCCGCGCGCCTACCTGGCCGCCACCGACGAAGACAGCTTCGCCTGGCGGGCCCACGCCGTGGCCGACCACGTGCGGGTGGACATGCCGCAGTTTGGCATCAACATCGCCGCACCCGCCATGCTGCGCTTTTGGACCATGCTGGCGCACTACCACGGCCAGATCTGGTCGGCGGCCCCGCCTGCGCAGTCCATGGGCGTGTCCGAGCCCACCATCCGCCGCTACCTCGACACCCTGACCCAAACCCTGATGGTCCGCCAGCTCCAGCCCTGGCACGAGAACCTGGGCAAACGCCAGGTGAAAGCACCCAAAATTTATTTCCGCGACACCGGCCTGCTGCACGCACTGATGGGCATCCAGACGCTGGAGCAGCTGCGCAACCACCCGCAATCCGGTGCCAGTTGGGAGGGTTTTGCGCTGGAGCAGGTGCTGCGCATCGCCCAGCCCGACCAGGCTTACTTCTGGGCCACCCACCAGGGCGCCGAACTCGACCTGCTGATGTTCAAGGGCGGTCAGCGCATCGGCGTGGAGTTCAAACGCGCCGATGCGCCTCGCGTCACCCCCAGCATGCGCATCGCCATGGCCGATCTGCAGTTGGATGCCCTGTACGTGGTCTACCCCGGCCTGCACCGCTTCAAAATGGCCGACCGCATCGAGGCCGTGCCGCTGTGGGCCATGTTGCCGTCAGACTTGTGACGTACGCCCCAGCCGCTGCACCCCCAGCGCCAGCGCCCCCGCCACCACGCCCCAAAACGCCGAACCCACCCCGGCGATCACCACACCGCTGAGTGTGACCAGAAAGGTGATGGTGGCCGCCTCGCGGTGCTGCGGCGCATGCAAGGCGGTGGACAGCGCGCCGCCAATGGTGCCCAGCAGCGCCAGCCCGGCGATGGCGGCAATCAGCTCGCGCGGAAAGGCGGTGAGCACGCCGGTGATGGCCGCGCCAAAGATGCCGATCAGCACGTAAAAGATGCCGCAGGCGGCCGCTGCGGTGTAGCGTTTGGCCTTGTCGGTATGCGCCTCGGGGCCCATGCAGATGGCGGCGGTAATGGAGCTCAGGCACAGCGCAAACGCGCCAAACGGGGCCAGCACCAGCGTAGCCAGGCCGGTGATGGTGATGAGTTTGGAGATGGGCATGGCATAACCCGCCGCGCGAATCGCCGCCACGCCGGGCAGGTTTTGCGAGGCCATGGTCACCACGAACAGCGGCAGAGCCATGCTGACCGTGGCGGCCCAGCTGAACACCGGCACCACCAGCTCCGGTTGTGCAAAGGACAATTCAATGCCCGTGCTCACCAGCTGGCCACGAGCAGCTACGTAAACAATAGCAACCAGCAGGGTCAGCACCACCGCAAAGCGGGGCAGCCAGCGCTTGGCCAGCAGGTAGCAGCCCAGCATCAGCAGCACCAGCGGCAAGGCGGTCTGGGCCGCGGCAAAGCCGTTCAGCCCGAAGCGCGCCAGCACCCCGGCCAGCAGCGCAGCGGCCACCGCCACCGGAATGCGGTCCATCACTTTTTCAAACAACCCGGTCACGCCGCACAGCACGATCAGGGCCGCGCTGACCATGAACGCACCAATCGCCTCAGGCATGCCAAAGCCACCCGCCAGCGCCGCCGTGGCCACCACCGCCGCGCCGGGCGTGGACCAGGCCACCATCACCGGCTGGCGCAGCCACAGCGAGGGCAGCAACGTGCACAGCCCCATGCCCAGGCCCAGCGCCCACATCCACGAGGTGAGCTGCTCTGGCGTGGCGTGCAGGGCCTGCGCGGCCTGGAAAACGATGGCCACCGAACTGGTAAAACCCACCAAGACGGCGACGAAACCAGCGGTAATGGCAGAGAGATTGATATCTTTGAAAAACGTCATGGACCCATTGTCTCTGACCGTCCACCCCATGCCCGCAGAGGTCGGAGCTGGCGGGGCGGGATACCAACTGCACGCCCCGGACGGCTGGCACATTCTTGACGTTTTAGGCCGCTAGCGCTTATTTCACAAGCACAAGCAGCTACAAAAATAATAGTAGGTACTACCGCCCCGCCTTCTCTTGCCTGCGGGTCTGTTTGTCGGCCAGGCGCTGGGCGCGGCGGCGGTCGGCTCGTTCTTGGGAGCGGCGATCGATGGCTTTCAGCGCATTCCTCTCTCGGGCCTCCACATGCTCGCGCAAGGCCATGATCTGGGACTGCGTCTCCTCGTCATACGGAGGTTTGGACTTGCGCCCCACCAGGACCGAGTACACCACCGCAATCCCCACCAGTACGAACCCACAGCCCGCCAGAAAACTCTCCATCGCCGTCCCCCACTGTTTGTCCATCTACAGATGGTTCTAAGGCGTAAAGCACGGCTGATTTCACCCCAAATTGGCGCTTAATCGTAAATTATGTATCTTTTAGTACAGTAGTTTAAAACCATAAATACGACTCTAGCGCCCTATCCATAAGCATGGGCAGCTCTTTTATCCATAGCAAACACTCAGTGCCGACGCCCCAGCCAGCGCAGCAGCTTCTGCAGGCGCGGCGTGTACGGCGGGTACACCAGGCCGCCGCCCGACCAGCGCGACTGCACAAACACCGGCTTCTCATGGCTGAACCGGCGAAAGCCCCATTCGCCGTGGTAATACCCCTGGCCCGACGGCCCCACGCCGCCAAACGGCAGGCCGTCCTGCGCCAGGTGCACCAGGGTGTCGTTGGTAGACACGCCGCCCGACTGGGTCTGGGCCAGCACCTGGTCGCGGTGGGCGGTGTGGGTGCCAAACCAGTACAGGGCCAGCGGCTTGTCGCGGGCGTTGATATAGGCAATGGCCTCTTTCAACGTGTCGTAGGGCACGATGGGCAGCACCGGGCCGAAAATTTCTTCTTGCAGCACGCGCATGCCTTCGTGCACGTCCAGCAGCAGCACCGGCGGCATCTGGCGGGCCCCGTTGGACGGCTCCAGTTCCAGCACCGTTGCGCCCTGCGCCCGGGCATCGGCCACCAGGGCCTGCAGGCGCGCAAAGTGCCGGTCGCTGGCGATGCTGGTGTAGTCGGGGTTGCCCTGGAACGTGGGGTACAGCCGCTGCATGCTGGCGCGCAAAGCATCCACGAAGGGGCCGACCATAGGGCGCGGCACCAGGGCGTAGTCGGGGGCGATGCAGGTCTGGCCTGCGTTGATCAGCTTGCCCCAGGCCAGCCGGTCCAGCGTCTTGCCCAGGTCGCAGGATGTATCCACCACTACCGGCGACTTGCCGCCCAGCTCCAGCGTCACCGGGGTCAGGTTCTTGGCCGCCGCTTGCGCCACCAGGCGGCCCACGGCGGTGGAGCCAGTAAACACCAGGTGGTCAAACGGCTGGGCGCAAAACGCCTGGCCCAGGGTGGCATCGCCGGTGAGCACCACCACCTCTTCGGGTTGGAAAAACTCGGCCACGGCCAGCCGCAGCCCTTGCGAGAAACACGGCGTGAGTTCCGAGGGCTTGAGCAGCGCCCGGTTGCCTGCCGCCAGCACGTCCACCAGCGGCGACAAGGCCAGCAGCAGCGGGTAGTTCCAGGGGCTGACAATACCCACCACGCCCAGCGGCTGGCGCAGCAGCAGGCTGCGGCCGGGCAGAAACATCCAGCCGGTGGCCGCGCGCCGGGGCCGCATCCACGCCCGCAGGTGCCCGAGCGCGTGGCGCAGGGCGTTGCGCACCGGTACCACCTCGGTCAAGGTGATCTCGGCGGCGGCGCGGGTGCCGAAATCTTGGGCGATCTGGGCGGTGAAATTCTCAACATGCTTGTCCAGCAAGGCAGCCAGGCGCTGTAGGCGGTCGCGGCGGGTGGCCTCAGTGGGCGCGGGGTCGGCGGCATGGGCCTGGCGTTGCAGCGCAAGCAGGAGCGAAAGGTTGGGTTCAGGGGTTTGCATAGCCCCATGGTGCCAGTACCGCCCGGCTGCGGGGAAAATGCTTCGCCACAGATGTGACACACTTCGAGCCCCCGCCTGAGAGAGCTGTAATGACGACCCCGTTTTTTGACTTTTCCCCCGCCAGCATCGCCACCCTGGCCGCGTCCGACGTAGCCCGTGCCCTGGCCGAAGATGTCGGCCCCGGCGACCTGACCGCCGCGCTGATCGACCCCACCCGCCACACCCGGGCCCGCATTCTGGCCCGCGAAGCGGCGGTAGTCTGCGGCGCCCCCTGGGTCGAGGCGACGCTGCGCCAGGTCGCGCCTACCGCCACCTGGACCTGGCTGGTGAACGAGGGCGAAACCTGCGCCGCCGACCAGGTGGTGCTGGAGCTGCAAGGCCCGGCCCAGGCGCTGCTGACCGCCGAGCGCACCGCGCTGAACTTTCTGCAGCTACTCAGCGCCGTGGCTAGCCGCACCGCGCTGCACGTGCAGGCGGTGGCTGGCACCGGCACCCACATCGTAGACACCCGCAAAACCCTGCCCGGCCTGCGCCTGGCGCAAAAATATGCGGTGCGCGTGGGCGGCGGCACCAACCACCGCATCGGCCTGTATGACGCGGTGCTGATCAAAGAGAACCACATCGCCGCCGCCGGGGGTGTCACCGCCGTGCTGCAGCGCGCCCAGGCGCTAGCCCCGCAGGCCCGGTTCATCGAGATCGAAGTCGAAACCCTGGCCCAGCTCGACGAAGCCCTGGATGCCGGTGCCCGCATGGTGCTGCTGGACAACATGGACCTGCCCACGCTGCAGGAGGCCGTGCGCCGCAACACTGCGCGTGGCGATAAAAAAGCCGTGCTGGAAATCTCGGGCGGCGTCACCCTGCACGGCCTGCGCACCCTGGCCGAAACCGGCGTGGACCGGATCTCCATCGGCGGCCTGACCAAGAGCGTGTTGGCCACCGACTATTCCATGCGTTTCCAGGACCTGTGAGGAACAAAGCCATGACCACCACCATGATGGAAGTTGAATACGAGCAGCCGGTGCAGGGTGCCGTCTGCGCGCCCCGCCACGCCTGGGCCCGCGTGCCGGTGGAGCCCAGCCCCAGCGAACGCCTGGCGCTGAAAGACCGTATCCGCCGCCTGCTCAAAGAGCGCAACGCGGTGATGGTGTCGCACTACTACGTGCACCCCGACCTGCAAGATTTGGCCGAAGAAACCGGCGGCCTGGTCAGCGACTCGCTGGAGATGGCCCGCTTTGGCCGCGACCATGCGGCACAGACCCTGGTGGTCTCCGGCGTGCGCTTCATGGGCGAAACCGCCAAGATTTTGTCGCCCGAAAAACGCATCCTCATGCCCGACCTGGATGCCACCTGCTCGCTCGACCTGGGCTGCCCCAGTGCCGAGTTCAACGCCTTTTGCGATGCCCACCCGGACCGCACCGTGGTGGTCTACGCCAACACCAGCGCCGAGGTCAAAGCCCGCGCCGACTGGCTGGTCACCTCGGGCTGCGCGCTGGACGTGGTGCGGGCCCTCAAAGACCAAGGCCACAAGATCCTGTGGGCGCCCGACAAGCACCTGGGCAACTACATCCAGAAAGAAACGGGCGCAGACATGGTGTTCTGGAACGGGGCCTGCATCGTGCACGACGAGTTCAAGGCCTTCGAACTGCAGGCGCTGAAGGCCGAACACCCCGAAGCCAAGGTACTGGTGCACCCCGAGTCGCCCGCCGACGTGATCGCCCTGGCCGATGCCGTGGGCTCCACCTCGGCCATCCTGAAGGCGGCGCGCACCCTGGATGCCACCAGCTTCATCGTCGCCACCGACAACGGCATGCTGCACAAGCTGCGCACGCAAAACCCCACCAAGCTGTTTATCGAAGCGCCCACCGCCGGCAACAGCGCCACCTGCAAGAGCTGCGCGCACTGCCCCTGGATGGCCATGAACGGCCTGGCCGGGCTGGCCCAGGTGTTGGAGCTGGGCACCAACGAGGTCCACATCGACCCCGCGCTGGGCCTGCGCGCCCGCCTGCCCATCGACCGCATGCTGGCCTTCACAGCGGCTCTCAAGAACGGCCAGCCCACCACAGGCCTGGTGCCGAACATCGGCGCGGCCTGATGGGGGATACCACCGCGCTGATCGACTTTGCCGACCCGCACGGAGGCGAGCGTGTGCGCCATGCGTTTGGCATGCCGCAGCAGACGCTGGTGGCGCATGCGCTGGACGAGGTCAAGCCGCTGCTGGACGCCGTGCAGGCCGCGTCCATGCAAGGGCGGTGGTGCGTGGGCTATGTGCGCTACGAGGCTGCGCCCGCGTTCGATGCCGCTTTGAAGGTCCATGCTGCCGACGGGCCGCTGGCCTGGTTCGCGGTGTTTGATGCTCCCCTGCCCTGGCCTGCGCCGACCACAGCCAGCGCGCAAATCGCCTGGCACAGCTTCATCGCCCGGCCCGATTTCGATGCCGCCATGGACGCGCTGCACCAGGCCATCCGCGCGGGCGAGCTGTACCAGGTCAACCTGACGGCGCAGATGGCCGGTGACTTCCAAGGCGACCCGCAGGCCCTGTTCGCGGCCTTGCAACGCGCCCAGCCCGGTGGCTATGCGGCGCTGCTGGATACTGGCGACTCGCAGATTCTGTCGGTCTCGCCCGAGCTGTTTTTCGACTGGCGCGACGGAGCCATCCTGGCCCGCCCCATGAAAGGCACGGCCCGCCGGGGCGCGGACGCGCAGGAAGATGCGGCCCTGGCGGCATCCTTGCGCGCATCGCCCAAGGAGCGCGCCGAGAACGTGATGGTGGTCGACTTGCTGCGCAACGACATTTCGCGCATCGCCGAACCCTTCAGCGTGCAGGTGCCCCGCCTGTTCCACACCGAGGCCCTGCCCACGGTGTGGCAGATGACCTCTGACGTCACCGCCCGCACCCGCCCCGGCTGCACGCTGGCCGAGGTGTTTGCAGCATTGTTCCCCTGCGGCTCGGTCACCGGCGCGCCCAAGGTACAGGCGATGCGCATGATCCACGGCCTGGAACCCATCGCGCGCGGTGTGTACTGCGGGGCCATCGGCGTAGTGCAGCCCGGTGGGGCCACCACCTTCAACGTGCCCATCCGCACCGTCACCTTACGGGGCGGCCAAGCCCACTGCGGCATCGGCAGCGGCATCACATCCGACGCGCAAGCCGAAGGCGAGTGGCAGGAATGGGCCGCCAAGCAGGCTTTCGTGCAGCGCGCCAGCTCCCCGTTTGCGCTGCTGGAGACGCTCGCCATGGTGGACGGCAGCCTGCGCTACCGCGAGGCCCACCTGGCCCGCATGCAAGCCGCCGCCGCACATTTCGGCACGCCCTGGAACGCCGACCACGTCCACCAAACCCTGCAAGCCCTCATCCGCCCCCAAGGCGCATGGCGCGTGCGCTTGCTGCTGGACGCACAGGGCCAGGCCACGGCAGAGGCCTACCCGCTGGAAGCCAGCCCGGCGCGCGTGCGCCTGCAACTGGCCGACCGCCCGCTGACCGAGGCGCACAGCGAATTCGTCCGCTTCAAAACCACCCGCCGCGCCCACTACGATGCATTCACTCCCACCCAGCCGGGCGTGTTCGACACCCTGCTGTGGAACGCCGCCGGTGAAATCACCGAATGCACCCGCGGCAACATCGCCCTGCAGCTAGACGGCCGCTGGGTCACCCCGCCCTTGGCCTGCGGGCTGCTGGGTGGCATTGGACGTGCAAACGCCCTGCAAGCAGGGCGTTTGGAAGAAGCCGTGGTCCGGGTGGCCGACCTGCCACGGGTGCAGGCGCTGGCTTTTGTCAACAGCCTGCGCGGCTGGCTGGTGGCAGACCTGGATCAATAACTATCGTTTTGATAGCTGCTCGTGCTCAATGCATAAGCACGGGAGGCCAATTTGATGCATAAAATTGAACGCACAAACTGGCCTACGCCAGGATCAACGGTCCCAGGACGCGAATTTCAGGCTGGTACCTGAGCGTGCCGTCACCACCCAATGGGTGCTGTCGGCACCGGATACCGTGCCATAGCCGCTGGTGATAAAGGGCATGGTGTGGCGGCTGCGGGGCAGCAGCCAGGTGACATCGGCCAAGCCTTCGGGATTGCTGGCCACAAAGGTCCGGCTGCCGTAGTAGTTGCTGGAGCTGCTCCAGGTGGTCTGGATGCGGCGCTGCGAGAAGTCGGCGATTTCGGCCATGGTGTA
Organism: uncultured Albidiferax sp.; assembly: GCA_963512645.1. Lineage (GTDB taxonomy): Bacteria > Pseudomonadota > Gammaproteobacteria > Burkholderiales > Burkholderiaceae_C > Rhodoferax_B. The sequence continues at coordinate 44,372 of CAUPNM010000032.1, forward strand.
CCACTTGAAACGGCCCTGGTTTTGCAGGTTCTGGGCACGGTTCACAAAGGTTTTGACCACGCCCAGGTACGCGCGGGCACCGGGGGGATGGTTGTAGAACAGGCGGTTGGTGCGGTTGTTGGCCACAAAGCTTTGCAGGTCAATCAACCATTGGGCGGCCATGGTGTCGGTGATGGCGTTTTCTTCAAACTCTTCAAACGTGGCTGTTTTGCCCAGCGGTGCTATGGGCATGGACCACAGCTTTGTGGTCACACGTTCGCCAGCACGCCATTCGCGGGTAGCGGCACTGCCCGTGTTGCTGACGGTGTACATGCCCACCACGCCATGGTTTTCCAGCCACTGGTTGGACCACATGGGGTTGTTGCCTTGCGGGGCCGAGTATTCGCGCAGCGGCTGCTGGATCACGCGCTCAATCGCGTCCACGTTCAACTCCAACCAGGGCAGGTAGGTGGACGCATTGGTTTCAGAGGCGTTGATGCCGTA
>CAUPNM010000033.1:0-44812 GCA_963512645.1 uncultured Albidiferax sp.
CAAGGATGTGCTAACCCGGCTACCCACGCACAGGGCCAGCCGGGTGGAGGAATTGTTGCCGCATCGCTGGCAAGCTGCGAGCGCCTGATCAATAACCAGACAATCGGCAACGGTCAACATGGGATCGCCGTTCGCTTACCGAGCATCCGCATCAAGACACAGTTCGCATGCGTGAAGTTCTCTAGCTGGTCGCGAAGTCCGTAGGCCCATTTCTCACCGTGGAAGAGGTTGTTGCGCAGTCGCCAGACGATCATCAAAAGGGCCATCATCCGGTCGCGGGGGTCGTCGTTCGTGCCCTCGATAACTGCCTGCACGAGGTCGGGATGGTCCGAGGGGCGAAGGTTGAGATGAGGGAAGTGATCGGTAAATTCGCCGTCGGCGAAGTAACGATTTCGAAAGTAGTCAAGCTCTGCGTCGTAGAGACCAGCTTCAAGCGTACCGTTCGCCACCCATACATCGACTCGTTCCCGAATGCGGTCGGCGCGGGCGAAATTGACCATGATCTGTGCCTCGAAAAGACTCCAGAGAAAGGCGAAGTCAAATATGGCGCGGCGATCAGGATCAGGAAGATCCAGAAAGCCGGGCGCGCGCGCCTCAAGCCATTGCTCGCTTGCACTCTGTTCTTTTTTATTCATGGCTCAGTTGTCCAGTTCTTCGCTGCGTGGATCGACTTCCGAGAAGTCGCTTAAGGTGTCACAGTTGAGGCAGTGATACATTTGAGATGCCTCCTGAAAGTGCATGCCGCATAGGCAGCCGCAGAAGGGACAGCATTCATTGATCTCAAGGTCGCCCCATTCCCATACGCCGAGATACTCGGGCACTGCATCACGGTCATAGCCGACGATCTGGAAGGCGTCTGCGTTTTTTGCGACGAAGCCATCGCTGCCAGCGCGCATGAGAATGGGCAGGATGTCTGCCGGCTCGATGGCGAACCACTCCCCCCGTACTTGGGTCGCTTCAAAGTGCTGGTGGAGGTGCCGCTCAAGCTGGAACGAGTCGACCACGTCGATCCAGCCGAGCAGCCGCAACTCTAGAGGATTGCCGGTCTGGAGGTTGCGCTTTCGCACTTCTATATTCTTCGCTACCCCGATCTTGATCGGGGAGCATCGATTCTCATCCTCGCCAATGAAGTAGACCGGCACGATGCTCTCCTTTCGATGTTAGCGGAGCCGGTCGAGCAACACCTCGACGATCTCTTGGTTTGATTTTGCAACGAAGTCGAGGGGACGGTTTTCCTGTCGCATGAGAGCAATCAGTAAGCAGGCCGTGACAAGCCAAAAGGAAGAGCTGGCCGGCAAGCTGTAGCCGCTGATCATCGCCGTCAACCGCTCGGCGATCGGCGGGTATTGCCGGTTGCCCCAATGCGCGTGTGTTGGTGTCATTGCGTGGATGATCACGGCGGCGAATGCTATTCCCATTGCGCGCTTTTTTTGAACCTGATCGTAGTTGTGCCCATGCTCTTTGGCGTAGGCAGCGACGCCGCTCATCATGAAGTCGCGAGCCCAGACATCGCAGGCGATTTCCTCTTCGGGCAGCGTGGAGGGGGCGCTGTTGTCCGCGCAGTACATGACGTGCCGGAATTCGTGCAGTAGCGCGAAGGCAAGGGCGAGACCGACCAGATCGAAGGCGACTTTCTGCTGAGAATCACCCAAACCGTCACGATCGGCCGTTGGCTGGGGAACGTCCGCTGGCCAGGAAATGTCGGCGGCTCGCTCGGTCGTAATGAGCGATTGGGCGCTGGCGATGCGCTGCTTGTAGTCGAATTCGAACTGCCCACGTTCGGCATCGCTGTTGAGAGCCTGGTCGAGTGGCACTCCGGTCAAGCTCGTAAGCACAAGGGCTGGTGAATAGACCTCGATTGCGCGCCATGCACTAAAGCCGAGAAGCCAGAAGAAGTTGATCGTCTTGGCGTCGAACTTTATGCGTGCGGCATCGGCATTCATTGTGATGCCTTTGGTGTTCGGAGCGACTTCAACGGCATGGCCGTAGTGGCGCCAAAGAGTGCTGATCTCGTCGGCGCGCTCAGGCACGGCTCCGCGCAGGAGATGGAGGACGATAGTCCGGTCGGATGGTTCAGTCGTCATGGTCGCCATTTCTCCTATGGGCAGTGGTGATTTGCGAGGCGTGACTGGCGCGCTGGTCACGACTGCTCGATTTAACGTCGTGCACCGGTCGAGTCCCCAGGCTTCTTAGTCGTGCGCACATGGGTGACCGATGCCAGGACCGAGTTCGCCCAGATGGTGTTGCATTCGATATCGCCATCGCGCTCGAACCAGTGAGTGGCGCCCGGAATAAGATCGAAGGAGATGGGGTAGGCGGCCAGGGGGTTGTGGAAAACCTCCAGCTCCTGACACCACGCTTCGCCCCATGGCCAGAGTGCCTCATATTCGGAGCTTCCGACCGACATCTCGAATGGGATCGGCTCCAACGCGCCGGGTGTTCGATCGAAAAGGATGCCGCTCCGGATCATCGTCACGCCGGTCGGCCGCCAGCCGGCGAGGAAACCCATGCGGTTGAACTTCGCGAGCGTCGCCGCATTGCTGAAGATGACCGCCGAGACATGAGCAAAGTCTTGGTCACGAAAAAGCCCCGCCGGGATGGCATGCTTGCCCGTCAGATTTGTGATCGGCGTTCCGATCGCGCGGCGCTGCCCGCCATCTCCCTCGACATCGGCGCGCATTCCGTAGAGGTAAGTGGGCAGCGCTTCCCGGCTCCAGACCATCGAGCCGGACTCGTGGAAGTCAGCGATCGCAAGGGCGAACGATCGCCCCTTCACATGGTTGAGTTCCTGATAGTTGCGTTGGAGCTTGCCCCGTAGCGTCTTGGCGAAGCGCTCGGCGGGACTGCCCGTCAGTCGCTCGATACGGTCCTCGGGCGCATGTACCCAATCGCCAATTCCGCCGGCGTGCGGGGTCTCGGAGTTCGCAGTCACCGCCTCGATCCAGCACTCGTTCCCGTCCTTTTCGATCCAAAAGTCTGGCGAGACATGGTCTTGCCGGACGATGAGGCCTTGCTCGCGAAAACAGGCGAGAAGGTAAAGCTCGAAAAGTCTTGCGGAAAAATTGCCGGTCTGAAGATCCGTCACGAAATTTGCGTCAGGGTTTGGAAGCGCGAGATGGCATTCGCCGATCGCCATGAGTGCCGGCAGGTGGCTGATCGTGCTCGTCAGTAGTTCAAACTCCGGGCATGTCCCACGCGGCCCAACTTTCAGCAGGAGTGGCCGGCGCCGACTGCCCGCAGGCAATGGTTCGGGCGGATCACCGCCTCGCATACTGATGCTGAGGTGGTTGAGCGCAGCCTCGGGTGTGGAATAGGGGCCACTTTCATCGACTTTGACCCAGCGGTGATCGACGCGCCGGCGGAGAGCCAAGCTGGTGAAGGTTCTTTGCTCGGGATCAAGAAGAATGCAGCCGCTCGCGCTTCCGCGCCCTGTCCGATAGCTCCCGAAAATATGCGCAGGATCGAAGTTGGGCCCGCGTTCGAGCGACAGCGCATATAGCTCGAACTGCCGTTGGGTGATCGGGGCGATTAATCGCTCTTCATCGCCGACAGCCATGGTCAGCTCTCCTGGTCAGAGCACAGGCGGGCGATTGCGACCGCACCGTCATGACGGCGCCGTCACGGCCGCCTGGGCGAGGATGTCGTTGGCTTCCCATTCGTCGCCGCGCCGGGTCGTCACGAACTCGCGATCCCAAACACCCCAGTTCAGCGGCAGCGGAGTTTGTGCCAAGGGATTGTGGACATAGGTGATAGGCCGGACCTGGCGCGACAAGTTGCCGATGCCGATCCGCGACCAGATCACTCCTGAGATGTCTGCGAAACGCTCGTCTAGAAATGCCGTGCGCGGGATCGGATTGCGCTCACGCTGGATGAATGGCGCGGCGTGGAAGCCCTCTTCGAGGACGTCGCCAGTCATTCGATTGATGGTGACATATGCGTCCCCGATAGGAAACAGTGTCGTCATGACGAGCGGTAGTGGTTGCTCGGCGACGAAGACGCCGAAGCGGCTGGCGCTGATCGCGATGATGCGAGGGTCCTCCGGCGCGATCACGCCTTGTTCGATGTAGCGGCCGATCTTTTGCGCCTTGGTCCAGAACGCGCCGGAGGTTCGAAGTTGCGCCTGCCGGATCGGTGCTGCGACAAGACCCCCGCCTTCGTTGATTGGAATCGGCCGCACGATCTGGTCGGGGCCTGGAGCGCCTTCGTCCGGGGTGATGGCCTCGATCCAGATACGACGGCCGTCTTCGAGGACGCACAGATCGGGTTGCCCGCCGTCGCGTTGGCGCTCGGCCACGGGAAGTAAGGTGCGTCCCGCTTCGAGCAGGCTGCAGCCCAGGTACATTTCCCAGAAGCGGCCGTCGACGTCGCGCGCAAAGCCATGCCGAAAATCTGAATCGGCATATGGCTCGTAGCGCGACCACATCTCTTGCAGCATTGCGCGAAGCTGCTGCTCGATCGGAAGCTCGGCGGACTTCAGGTTCTCGAACCCGCCATCGAGATTGGCACCATCAACGTCGAAAAGGTCGCTCATCGTCTAATCTTTCCATATGCGTAACGTCCGCGTACCGTGGGCATATTACTGGTTGCAGGCGTCTCTCAATGGCAACGCGGCCGACGTGCACTGACCCAATTGGGGAACCTGGATCGGACTTCGAAGATTTGGAGCGGGCTCTGAGCTTCCGGCCACCTAGGTCGCCGAGGTGGCTATGCCGGAGCTCGGCGAACTGGCCTGAGCAGGCCTAGCTAGGGCTTGGTGGAGGGCATCAGTTGCGCCCGTGGTGGACGCCGGGGTGGGTGCGCCGATTGAGCAGCGGCGAACTGACAAGGTTCCGCGACGTCCTGTATCCTTGAGCACGATTGAGGATGATGTCGAAAACGTCGCTCCCTAACGAATCGCTCCATCTCCCGCGCCGGCAAAAGATCAGCGCTTCTGACGGTAAAAACGACGGTAAAGACCCATGTCGATCACAGCCAAGTCCTTTAACCACGCGGGTTTGGGTGGCCTGTTGATGATGGAGTGGGGCCCTAGGGCGCCCCAGCGTACTTCGGCGAAGCTGAGCGTTGTTGAAAACCCTCATATGGCTTTTGCGCGGCCCCGTTGTACGTCGGCTTCGGCGTCGATCGCCTGCTTCGGCAGTGGCAGGGTCCAGCCGCCTGATTGCAGTGAGATGAGTGCGTCGATGCGCTTGTCGGTGCGACGTTTACGATAAATGTGTTGATAAGGAGATTCGAGCGTCGGGGAAGGGAGGGCGGCGGATTGGCGGGCGTCGCGTTGCGGACCAGTCCGAAAAGAAGCGCATCCATCTCGCGGTATCCCCATTTCTGTCCGATGATGATGACGGCGTAAAGACCTAGTCAAGCTGTTGGAGATCAGGGCCATCGAAGTCACCGACAACAGCGTGGGCGACGCGCCGATCCGCCCGCGAAGGCTCCGCCGATCCGCTCGGATGGCTGTGTACGAGCAGAAGAGCGCTGGAATTCCGGCTCAACGCATCCTTGACCACCTCGCGCGGATACACCGATGTCTGGCTCACCGTGTCCCGGAACATCTCCACGTAGTCGAGCGCCCGGTGCTGCGCATCCAGATGAACCACCGCAAAGATCTCATGCGGCAGATTCCAAAGGCGTGCCCGCAGGAAGTCCTTGATCACCGCCGGCGACGTCAGCACGTCGGTCCCACGCACCCGGCCCGCCAGCACCCGCTGCGCAGCATGCAGCACCTCGTCGGCATCGGCAGGACGGTACTCGCCCGCGACATCGCGAACGAGTAGTGCAGAGACAGCAGCAGAAGAAACAGCAGCAAAGGAATCGAGGGAAGAGAACAGATCGTGCGACATGGTGAACTCCAGTGATTGGTCGGGATTGCCCGAGACCGGAACCGGCACGCCGCAGCGCAGCTATCACAGGTTCGAAGACGGCAGGCAGCACGCGCAGACCTTGACCGCGAGAACGGCGTGTGAGGATGAAGGGAGCAGCAGTCCAACCCCACCGCGCCACTCCGCCCGCATTGGCAAGCGCAGCGCGCAGCGGCATCGCCGCGAAGCACGCACAGCGCGGCCCGGCATCGCCGGGGAGGCCGGATTCGGCTATTGCGATGGCAACTGCTTGATTTCCGCGATGAACTGCAGCTGTTGCAGGTACTCGGAATGCGTCTTTGCCAGCCATCGAACGACGGCGGCATTCTCCAGAAGTGTCTTGCCAATGTATGTCTTGATTATTTCAAGCTGCAAGTTGGCCGGCCCGTAGCCTTCCTCCAGCAACCGGGTATCCGCCTGCACAGCCGCCAACTCTCGCTCCAGGCGCTGCAGCGCCTCCGTCGGCCCGCCCCGCTGCGCTTTGGTTGATGCCTCCTCGGTCAACTGGTCCGACGATGTCGCCTGCAGCATGGCCAGCGCCAGCTTTGCGGAATAGTTGCCGAGGTTGACCATGGCCTGCGCCACGTCGATCTGCCGGAACGGCTTCATTTGCTTCAGCACGCGGAACATGGCGTAAGTGGCCGGCTTGTCCGCCAAGAGCGCCACGGCCTCGCTGCAGATGCCGTCCAGCAACTTGAACTGCTGGCGAATGGCGCCAGGTGTCACGTCCAGAACGTCGGCCAACTGCTGCACCGACACACCCCGCTCGGCGGCCCGGACGATCATTCGATGCTCCTGCACCACCGAGAGGCGGTTGACGCGCTTGTTGTAGGTGTAGCCCTCGTCGTCCGTCGAGATCAGACACAACGCCTTTTGCGCGCCCTGGTCACGCAATGCCTCCAGCCGCATGCGGCCGTCCAGCACGATAAACGAGCCAACGTTCTGTCGGCTGTGCGCTACGACGATCGGCTCGACCAAGCCAATGGCCTGCACCGAGGTGCATATCTGCTTGTACTTGACGGTTTCCTTGATGCCTGTCGGCAGCGGTATCTCCACATGCAGCAAATCCAATGAGATCTCCATGCAGTCGCGCTCGAACCCGAGCCGGACCGACTTCGATGGCTTCTTGCTCATCGAACGAGTCCTCCGCGCGGTGCCAGCTCCGCCAGCGGTTGCGGAACGCTGCCCAGCTTCTCCGCCTTCAGCAGGGCGCAGAAATCCTTGCTGGCAAACAGCTCCTTGAATATCTGCCGCGCGAGCAACAGGGATTTCTGCGTGTACTCGGCCTTTTTCTGGATGCGACGGTGCATGTCCACGTCGCGCTGGTACAACTTCGTGAGGTCTTCCGGACTCATCTGACGCCTGGTGGGACCTTTGGCAAATGACGTGTTGCCCTTCTTGCCGCTGCGCTCTCGCTGTTCCAGAATCTTGCGAACGACGGTGACCTTGCGGCCCTTCAGTTCGCCGCTCTCGTACGCATCCAGCAGCAGTTGCTGGGCCTCGCTGCCGCTGGCCCGCGAAATGCTGACCGCCAGATGCAGTGGAATGTGGCCAGCCTCCGTCGCCGCCAGCAGGCGCTTCTCGCCGCGTTCCAGCAGATTGGCCACGTTGTTGACCCAGGACGCTGTACAGCCGAGCTTGCCCGCGACCTCGCTATCGGTATAACCGCGCTGCTTTAGCACGCGGACTTGCTCCAGCGTCTCCACCGCCCGTGGTGTGCGCCGCGCTACGTTCTCCACGATGCTCATCACGTGGCCAGTCTCCTCATCCACGTCGACGACCAGCGCAGCGATCTCGGTCTGACCCAACATCTTGCAGGACTCCAACCGGCCCTGTCCGTAGATCAGCGCGTAGGGCGTGCTCCCTTGCCCTGGCGAAACCCGGCGCACCGTGATCGGCCGCTTCAGCCCTACCTGGTCGATGCTGTCGGTAATGGTCTTGTGGATCTTCGCGTTGCGCACGCGCGGGTTCGCCACCGCGATGTCGCTGATCGGGATCATCTCGATGCGTGCGGACGATGGCGTCATGCGGCCTCCTGCAGGGAAACACGCCCCGCCAGCTGAAAGAAGAAATGCAGGGAATCGGTGCGGTACGCATCCAAGGTGAAGCCGTTGTCCTCCAGCGTCGGCAGCGCCTCGGTCGAGAAGTCGATGGCCGGCAACACGTAGTAGTCGAAGGCTCGCTGATTCCAAGGGTCCATGCGCGCCACCACCGTGATGTCGGGCTGGAGGCTGGCATCGAACCGGATGCGCCAGCGGTGCGATCCGGCGGGCGTCGGCTTGCACCGCGCGATGACCAGCGAGACGGTGAACTCGCCGTTGACGGTGAGCAGGTCCGTCGCGGGATCGCGCACCGTCCAGCCGCCCGCCACCTGGATGCTGGCTGCCATTTCTTCGATCAGCTCCGGATGGCGCCGACGCAACGAACGGTTGATCTCCAGATAGGCGTAGTCACGCCGTGGCGTGTATCCGATGAGGCTGTAGGCCCTGAGCAGACTGCCGAACCGGCTGCGGTAGGCAGAGCTGGAGGGCGCATCGTCATCCTCGTCAATGACCATGCCTGACAACGCACCGTATTTTTCCAGCGTCTGGCGAAGCAGATCAAGTAACTGCGCGTCATCCAGGTGGCGAGAGCGGGCAATGATGATTGCCTGCGCCTGGAGGAACATGTGCACGGGAACGATTGCCTCAAACGCACCATCCCGCCGAACCCATTTGTCCGGCGGGTTGCGCACGTGTTTGACCTTCAGCTTGAACGACGTGCGGTTGTAGACGTTGTTCCCGATGTATTTCTCGTTGGTCAGGATCTGGTGAATAGAGCCACGTGACCAAAGCGCGCCAGCGTCCGACAGGATGCCTTCGCGGTTCAGGACCGACGCGATGACGCGCTCGGGCATGCCTTCCTCCAGGAAGAGCCGATAGATCCGGAGCACCACGGCGATCTCTTCCGGAGGGCCAGGAACCAGCACCACGCGGTCGGTCTGGATGCTCTTTTTCTCGCCGCGCGACAGCAGGCCTTTGACGTTGTGCTGCTCGTCGATCAACTGCCGTCGCAGTCCGAAGCCCGGCGCGCCGCCCTGGCGATAGCCATGCTGGACGATGTTGCAAGCACCGGCGAACACCTTGACGGAGAGTTCCCGGCTGTACTCAGCAGCCATGCTCCGTTTGATGCCGATGAACACCGTCGAAGGCAGAGAGCCATCGTTGTTGAACGGCTCGGCGCAGTAGATCACGCGGATCCCGCGGCTCTTGCACGCATGCTCGTAGACCGCAGCCTCATCGGGATCAGGAAAACGCCCCCACCGACTCACGTCATACACCAGCACTGCGTTGAACCCAGGGTTGGGCTGTTTGACGTCGTGAAGCAGCGACTGTAAGCCGCTGCGCCCCTTTAGATTCAGCCCGCTCTTACCAGAGTCCGTGTAGGTCCGGACGATCCGCATGCCGTGGCGGGCCGCGTACTCCGAAATCCTGTCCGCCTGGTTCTCCGTCGAGTACTTCTGGTGCTCGGTAGACATGCGAACGTACTGGGCCACCGGAAATCCGGTTTCCCTCGATGTCCCCTCACTGTCTTCCCCATCATGATCAAGCACTCGATAGCCCAACCTTTTATTGCACACGGTTATGTCTGTGATGGTTCAAAAAAACTGTGACGCCTTCATGACGGAAGACCCCAGAAGGTTCATGACCCGTTTATGTCCACGGTCATCGCCAAATGCCTGAGCGATCTATAGCGAAGAATGAGCCCGGGGTTTGCGTTCGCCGTCGTCCGCAATCACAACTACGCGCTGCAGCGAGCGATTCGGCTTCTCTCACGATAGTGCAGCGGCCTGCTGCGCACCAACGGTGTGCGAGGTCGGAGGGAGAAACCAAGCCCGCCTTATCGCTCATACGCTATCAAAACTGGCAAGTGCGGCGCGCAGCACTGCGGTGCGAAGGCGTCAGCCATAGAAGCCGATGGGCGAGACGCCGTAGGCGATTCGATGCGCAGCACGGATAGCGCGGCCCGGCCAAAGCCGGGAGACGCGGAACCCAAGGGGTTGAAACAGAATGTTGCAAAATATGGGCACTTACTTCGCAAAGGCGTCCCGATGCTTGCTGTCCCAATACCACTGCTGCTGGCACTTCAACGCGAAAGCGATGGCCTCACCCGCGATAGCGATTGCCCGACCATGGACGACCCACTCCCGGCCGTCGTTGAGACTTCAACAGGCGGATACGTATTGTCGCGGTCTACCAGAGTGACCGAGGTCAAGCGAGAAACAACGGATGACAACTGAAGCGCCAACGGCGGCAATGACCTTGCCGCTTCTCATGCGCTTTGCTGAACCGCTGGGTCCGACAGCGTCGCACCGGCTTCGCTACGATCCAGCACGACAGGTCGCGCAAGTCGAAGTCGACGGTCAATGGATCGATACGCCGGATGCTGAGGGCGACGTTCACGCATCGACGCTCATCACGAGAGTCGCGCGCGAAACAACCGATGACCAGTAAAGCCTTCGTCCTTGTCGTCAGCACCATCGCGGACGTAGCCACGGACGATGTCATCAGGCGCCTCGCAACGGCATCGATTCCTCATCACCGAATCAATACAGAAGACATCCCATTCTCGCGATCAATGACACTTTCCTATGGCGAGGAACGGCATGACTGGTTGGAGCTTGACGGGCAAGCGGTCCCACTGCCTACCGCCATCTGGTATCGGCGTGTCAGATCTTCGGCGAAGCCGGAAGGCATGGATCAAGGTATCTACCAGTTCTGCCTCCAGGAGAGTCGGGCGGCCTTACTCGGTGGAATTTCCGGCGTGCAGACGCGGTGGCTCAGCCACCCCGCATCCATATGGCAAGCTGAGCACAAGCCATATCAGCTTGCCTTGGCGGCCGAACTTGGTTTTCGGGTTCCTCGTACGGTGATCACGAACAGTGCGGCAGCCATTCGTAGGGCAGCGGCTGATTTTGGACGCATGATCGTGAAGCCGGCGCGCAGCGGCCACATCGTCCATCGCGGCGTTGAACACGCCGTTTTTACGTCTGAATTCCTCCCCGCTCATCTTGAGGACTTGCAAGGGGCGGAGTTGAGCCCAGCGATCTACCAGGAACTGGTGCCCAAGCGCTTCGATATCCGTGTCACGATCGTCGGGAAGAAAATCTTCGCGGCACGCATCGACTCCCAGTCTGACCCCCAAGCGGCCGTGGATTGGCGACATACCGCAAACCCGCAGTTGCCTCATCAGCAGGTGACGCTGCCGGCAGACATTGAGGGTAGGTTGCTGCGGCTCATGGACCGCCTGGAACTGAACTTTGCTGCCATCGATTTGATTGAGACCCCTGACGGCGAGCATGTATTCCTGGAGGTCAATCCCAACGGTCAATGGCTTTGGCTTGACGACATGCTGAAGCTTGGGATTTCCCAAGCCGTCGCCGATTGGCTCGGAAGCGAGGTCAATTGATGGCTCTCAGGCCTTCGTTCAACTGGGCTGGTTTCACAGACTGGATTTTTCCTCGCCTGGAAGGCAGTGAAGCAGAGCTCCAGAAAAAAGAAGCAGAGAAAGCCGATAACGAATCGAAAGCCGTTGAAGAGGTCGTTCAGGGGCTTCCGTCCAACATCGAGGGACTTAAGGCCTATCTCGCGGACGCGGAAAAACTACAGGAGAAAGAGCAGTCGCGTAGGCAGAGCGTTGAGGCGCGGCTCACCAGTATTGTCGGCCTCATGTCCATTGCGGCAACGGTCGTGCTGAGCGGCATCCTGGCGATGGCCACCGGCACCATGCCGATGCATACGCTTGCGACCAAATGCGTTTTGGTGACGGGGGCGCTCTATCTGGCGCTACAGCTCTACGTTGCGCTTTCAGAGGCTGTGAAGGGCTTGTCCAAGCAGGCGGGATTGTTTGAGACGGGTTTGGATTTGTTCCCGCGTGCATCCCGCCAGGAGCCGCAGTTCCTGCGCTCCAGGATCAAGCGAAAACTCGCTCATCTTGCCGATTCCCGCATTTCGACGAATGCCAAGCTGGACAGAATGGCTGTGGCGCAGGTGGCGCTGCGAAACTTCCTAGCAGGGCTCTTGTTCCTGGCTTTCGCGGCAGCGCTGTTCGCATTTGATCGCGATCCACCCAAGCTTTCGACATCTTGCCAAGCTAACGTGGCGGTGCCATGCACTGAAGGCGGTCCGAGAGGCGAATCAACGAACACGCCGGCCTCGGCGCCGGACGGCAGCGCTTTTCACGTATCTGATCTCGCATGGCCGGCAATGCTGGTTGCGACCGGCATTCCCTTGACCATGCTCGGCTTCTTCTTGGTGGTGGCCGGTCCACCGTTCCGTCCAACCGGTGCTGGGCTGGCATTGATCGCAGCAGGATTGAGCTTGAGCATTCTGGGCGGCAGCAAGATCGAACTGGCCGCGGGGAAGTTCGAGAATTTGATTGGTAAGTTGGAGGTCAGTCTGTTCGCGCAACGGAGTGCTCCGCAGTCGAAGATCAGCTTGACGCGACTTGCAACGGTAGGACCATTCCCCGATGGAGACCATCAGTTGGACGCCGCTCCAATAGTCGAATGCCTGCGCATGGGGCTTCAGCCTTTTCCGGGCTCGGCCATTGTGGGCTGGCAGATCGTTGGACGAGTGGACAAACGAGGGCTGCGTCCAGACCGCGCCGCCATCTATGGGTCGAATCAGGCGCTCGCAATGGCAAGGGCTGTGTGGGTCCGCGACCATCTGCTTGCCAAGCAGGATAGCTTCGACCCGGCTAGCGCAATTGTTTCAGTCGGCGGTGCCCAGAACTCGGGTAGACAGGTTGCTGACGGTAATTTGCAGTCCGATCGCGTGGTCGACATCCACGTTTTTTTGCAGAGTGCGGAACCCCATTCGGGCGCTGGCGTATTGCAGCTTCCGAAAGCCATCATCTGCCCTTAACCACAGGGGTTGGATGGTGCGGGGTAAGCCTATCGCGATCTCATCGCCGTGCTTCAGACCCATCCACCCCATACAGATTCTTTCCTTCGACCACGGATCGCCAGGCAGCTTTCGCGGGATTGCGAAGGCTCGCGTCTTCCAACCGCGATGCCGCATGTGCCTTGAAATCATCAACTGGGCAGTAGACGGAGTGCAGCGACTCGTCGCGTGGCAAGCTGTACGTCTGGCCGTTGGTTGAATCCCAACTGTTGCGCAGAAATTCCAGGGCGAAGCTGTCCAGTGAAGGCTGCACGGTTTTCAGGGCCGCATAGACTGCGGGACAGTCAGTGGGGACGGAGCGGGCTAGTGTCCACAGGATGAAACCCGGGTTGTTCATCTGGAACAGACGATCCTCCTTCGCTGCCTTCAGCACATTCGCGGTGAAGGCCTGGAGAACACCATCACGAGCGTCAGCTGGGGCAGTAAGCTGTTCCGAATAGCGCTGTCGTTGGGGCACGTAGCTTTGTGTCACGATTTCGGCGGCACAAGACAGCGTCGTTGGATCCGTCGAAATTCTTTCTGCCAACGCCTCCATGCGACTCGGGTCGATAGACTTGAGAAGCATGACAACCGCGCGCAGGGCGTTGTCTTCAGCATTCAGGCTGATGGATTCTTTGCCAGCCTTAGCTCGCTCAACGAACAAGGCCTGCTCTGGCAGGGCGGCAATTGCCATGCAAAGATCATCCAAGTCCGCGATGCCTTCGCCGCCCAGCGATTGGGCAACATCCCCAAGCAGCTCAAGAAACGCATAAAAATTCTCTTTGGTGAGCGATCCGACGACTGCCAGTCGCTGCTCTGGCTGCTGTAGATACTGTTTGGCCGCCTCCAGGCTGACATCACCGGAGGTCACGCTGAGTTGGAGTGCGACTGCCAGCCTGGCGGGATGGGCGATGGTGCCATCGACATAAGAGGCTCGTCCCAATGCATAGGAGTCCTCCGCTTCAGCCACCGACGGAAATAGATAGTGGACGACGCGCTGAACGCCCGATGGAGAGCTGGATGCGTCGTAGGCGCGCTTGCGGTCCGGAGCGCCTTCCTTGATCACATCTTCCGATTTTTCGAGAAGGCCATGATCGTCGACGAGCCTGCCCACAAACAACCTCGGATTTCTGCGCAGCAGTTCGAAGACAGTGGGCGCTTTCACCGACAGCGCGGCGAGCCCGAGAATGTCGGCGAAGACGATTTCTCCCCGAAGCGGGGGCTCGATCATGCGGACGGCGTTGAACACCCGAGCCATATCGCGCGGCTGGTCTAGCAGTTCGCGCAAGCCGGAATAGTAGAGGCCGGAAAGACGCTGGTCATGTTCTTTGAATCGAGGAACGAGCGCACCCACCGGCAATTCGTCCAGTGCGTCGTTGATGAGCCTCCTGCGCGCCGAAATTGAGAGGCTCGGCAGGGGCATGCGTATCTGCACCACCTTGTCCAGATAGCTGCTGGCGTAGGGAACGCCCAGCTTTTCCAATGCGCTGCTGACGTATGCTGAGTCCCACGCCAGAACGTACCCTACGTGGGGAAGTTCACCTACCGCCTTGATGATACGGACCATCTCAAATACTTCGTTCGGAAAGAGCCGATCGATGTCATCAATAAACACGATGATGGGCCGTTGGAACCGGCGCAACGCTTCTTCCACCTTCTGCTTAAAAGCTTCGATGTCAGGAGTTTTGTACTCAGCGATCGAACCGGTTGCGTCTCCGACGGCATCGAACACAGATTTGATCAGTGAGGTCCAGGGTTCTGCGCCTGGAATGAGTTTGACCAAATCGAAAGCCTTCGAATAGGCTTTGATCTCTTTGGCGACCTTCTTTCCATCACGGCTGTGATCGCTCAAGTTGATGGCCCCGGCGATCCGCGACAGGAAGTGCCTTAGCAACGCGTCCTTTTCCCCAACCAGCCAAGGATTGAAGTGGACGATCAACGGCTGATATGCAGAGCCTGGTTGATTCAGGATCGCCTCGATCATGGCCAACGCAGAGGTTTTGCCACTGCCCCAGGCACCTTCAATGGAGACGACAAGTCCTGCGGAGGTGGGGACCTTTCGCAGCGCCGCTGCGGCGGACTCTGCAAACCCCGCACGCGACAGCTTGTCGCCTTGCAGTGCATTTTCGGCCTGGAGAGGAATGTCGAAATTGATGCCGGCGTCTTTGTCGTTCATGAGTGATCCATCTCGAAGTCCGCTCGCATAGATGCTCACGTCACGATTTCCACCTTCTGGGCAATCACGTTGTACAAGTCGATCTCGGTCTGGTCGGTCTGGATCGACACCACCAAGCTGTAGCGCGCCGGCAGGTTGTAGCGCTCAAGAGCTGGGCGAGTCCGCCACCACCCCGCTGCGGGATACACGGCCAGGAACCCTCGGCTTGCCAGGTCAGCAGCCGTGCCTTCCCACACGTCTTGGTGAAGCGAGCCACGATGCCGCTGTCGTTCACCTAGGTACCAGTCGGGGTCGCGCGGATTGACCGGATCGCCTTCATCTTCACGCTGGGCTGCCGCATTGACGCGTGCCACGAAGTCGGCCGTGGAGGCATCGAGCGGACGTTGAACGTCGAAGCGAAGTCGATGCGACGGGTAGTAGAACTTCGAGGTGGCGCCGCGGGCAGAAGGATTGGGTTCGACAAAATAAGACAGCGTGACCCGCATCTGCACACGCGCGGCTTGCAATGCCTCCAGCTCTTCGCGGGGCCAGGGCAGGGCGTGCAGGTTCATGTCGCGGCTCGCGGGACTCTTGCCTTTTTCCTTCTTGTAGGGATGCACTGAATCTTCGACCACCAGCGTGAGCGAATTTCCTGCGCTCCAGAGCGCACGCCCCAGGTCGGGTTTACCCCAGCCGCAATGCCGGATGAGGTTCGTGTACTCATTCTTGGTGGGCGTTCCCGCTGCTGGCAGGTACCGGGCGCGCATGGCTGGAGTCCATCCGGCGGAATGCACGATCAGAGCCCGGATGGTCTCGGGACGCAGGTTTGGGTACGCCGCTGCGATCTGCGCCGCCATTCGGGCGCAAAGCGCAGAGGCAGCACTGGTGGCGTTGAAGGTCGTGAAGAGCCGAGTCAAGGGCTCGTTGTTCGTGGAAAGCAGGTGCAGGCTGCTCATACCCATCGGCCCGAGGCCGTTGTCGCCCAGATTCCCACCTTCCAACACCACATCGGGTTTCAGCGGCCAGGCGCTCTCCCACGCAGCCGAGGTCGTGGTGTACGGACTCAGGTCGCCGTTCGGCGCCAACGCCGTGTAGTTGACGTCCTGGGTATCGGACTTGGAAGTGCATGCGCCTACGGTCAGGGCATTCCAGGCTTGCCCCGGGTCGTGGACCAGACTGGTGGACAGGCTTGCCGGATAGTCCGCCCACGCGGCGGGATCATCCGTGTTGCCGGCAGAAAGGATGAACAGGCGAGGGAATTGCCCACCGCCATTAGCATCGGCCGCAAGGTTGTCCACGGTTGAAGACCAGGACGAGGGTCTTCCCCTGTCTCGGTAATCGGATGCGGTGATCGCTGAACAGAAGACGCGATGGCGATTGGGGAAAGAGATTTCCGGCCGTGCCACGGCATCGCTGAACAGCGAAGCGTGAAAGGAGGGAGATCCGGGATTGGCTCCTCCAGCCGCAACAAGCCGCACCGACTCAAGACGATGTTCAACGTCAACCGGCGCGGCCGTCGCAATGGCGTCGGTCAGGTCGCCGTAGGCGGCCAGACCGGCCATGCCCGTGCCGTGGTTGGCGGTGTCGTCGGTCAGGCCAGTCGGCTCGGCGCTGTGCATGTCTGCGGCCGCCATGAGCGGAGCCAGCAGCGGATGCCCACGATTTACCCCCGAGTCGAGAAGGCAGATGCGCGGCGTCTCGTCGCCTTCGCGTGCAAAACGCGTGCGCTGCAGCAGGTCATCCATCCACTCGCGCTGCTCCCCGACACCCATCTCGTCGAAAAAGTTGGCAGTCTCTTTCGCGAGGCGCAGCTCGGCGACGCAGTTCAATGTCATCACGGAACGCGAGAACTGCCGTTCGGAGCCATACATCAGCAGAACAGTGCGCTCTGGAAAGTCGGCTTGCTGGTCGCCGACCACGCACTCGGCCAGTGCCGCCAGCTTCCTGAAATCTTCGACCACGGCCTGTCGTTGTCCACGAACGGGAAGCCATACCTCCCACCAGAACGGCACGGTGGGATTTTCGGGCAACAGCGAAATGTCATCCGTCCACAGTGCGCGCAGTTCGGCCGCGCGGATGGACTCGATGGTGTTCAGTAGTGTCCGGTGATCTATGGCGTTCCCGTTCTTGTCCTTCTTTTCCTCAAGGTACTCCGCAACATATTTCTCGAAGTGCTCCAGTTTTCCATCAGGCACAAACACGTTGGCAAACGTGTGTTCCCCCTCTTGGCGGACGCTCAGCAGTTCGATCTTCTGACGTTCGTCAGCCAAGCTTTGAAAGGCCAGCTCCACGTCGGGTTGACTGACGAAATGAATCTGTAGACCCAGGCCGCTTTGAAGCTCTTGCGCTTGTTGTGTAGCCGCTGCAGTGGTTGCCAACGGCTTAAGACCCTGTAATTGGCGCTGCAGTGCCTGACCATGCTGCTGGCGCGGAAGATCGGGAATCACTGGTTTGCTCCCACCCTTTGGGGTGTGGGCAGTGAATGCCTTGGGCGTCGAGGTGTCGTGAAGAACGAGGTGCGGCCGCTTATCGCGTGGTTGTTCCGGCATGGTTCGACGCAGTCTTGTTGTTGGCTATTTTTTGACTGAGCTGCCGACGTTCCGCCAATGCCTTGCTCAGGATGTCTCCCTTGACCCGCTCTTCGTCGTGCATGACGGCCTCTTTGATGGCCTCGTCGATGGCACGACGGATCTCCGCATAACTCAACCCTTGCGTTTTCGCGGCAATGGCCTTCACCGGAAATGGCTTGGGGGCAAAGTTGCCCAGGCGCGATCGGATGAGGTCGGCTGCCTGACCGGGCGTGGGGAGGTTGTATTCGATCACGTCGTCGAAGCGACGGAACAAGGCGTAGTCGAGAATTTCCGGATGGTTAGTCGCGGCGATGATGAGGCTGTTGGACTGGTCATGCTCAATCATCTGCAAGAAGCTGTTTAGCACCCGCCGAATTTCGCCGACATCGTTGGCGAGGCCACGCTGTGAGCCAATGGCATCGAACTCGTCGAAGAAGTAGATGCCTCGAACTTCGGCGATGGCGTCAAAGACCTGCCGCAGCTTGGCTGCCGTTTCCCCCATGAATTTGGTGATCAGCGCATCCAGGCGCACCAGGAAAAGCGGAATACCGAGTTCTCCCGCAAGGGCGGAGGCCGTCATGGTCTTGCCTGTACCTGGCGGGCCGACCAGCAGCAACTTGCGGCGCGGTGATAGCCCATGCTCGCGGATGCGAGCAAACATGCGCTGCTCCTTCATGATGCGCTGCAACTGCTCAGTCGCCTGGTCGTCGAGCACCATGTCCGCCAAACGATTCTTCGGATAGGTGACGCTCAGGAGGCTTGCGAGTTCACCTCGTGGCCGTGCCAGCGGCACCAGCTTGTGATGCTGCTCGTCGGAAACTGCATGCGCCTTGGCCGCGTCAATCATGTCGCGTAGCTCCATCGCCAACTTGCCGTGGCCCACCTTGGCTTCGTGAGCGGCGACCTGCATGGCGACAGAGTAGAACTGCCGATCGTCCCGGTTGATGTGGGACTTTAAGAGCGCCTTGAGTTGTTCTGCGCTAGCCATGGTGTCCGCCTGCGTGTGTTGTTCCGGTGTCTGGGCCCAGTGAGGCGAGGGCCAATTGTGCGAGTGCGCCTGTGAGCTTCCTGTCTACGTTGCCGAGGTCTTCCTGCTCCGACGCAAGGACGAACAGCACCCCGAGTGGAACGCGCAGGGCGCTGGCAATCTTGGTCAGCGTTGACAGCGTCGGGTCGCGCTTGTTGTTCTCCAGCATGGAGAGGTACGACACCGAGCAACTTGCCTTTTGTGCAACATCAGTCTGAGATGCCTTGCGCTGCGTGCGGCACAGACGGATTGCATGGCCAACATTCATCGTTATGGTCTCCGCAAGAGGTCCAAGGCGAGTGCGCCGAGGTTCAAAATGCGCCCGAGGTGAACGCCTCAAGATTTTACCAGTAGTGAAATTCGAGTTCGGCCTTTAAGCCAGCAAGGCATGGTGGCCATGCCAACGTGCTTAGCGTCCATGATTGATCTTTTCAGCTCTGCCGTTGTTCATTCGGGCGGGC
This sequence comes from uncultured Albidiferax sp., assembly GCA_963512645.1. GTDB lineage: Bacteria > Pseudomonadota > Gammaproteobacteria > Burkholderiales > Burkholderiaceae_C > Rhodoferax_B. Next base: position 18,992 of record CAUPNM010000033.1, read on the forward strand.
TTGTCGCGGACTTCCGGGCCGGGAAAGCAAGGGGTTCGCCTGTAACCAACGCCTCCGATGAGGCCTTGCGAGAGGCGATTTTTGGGTCTGAGGTCACTTCGCCGGGGTCGATTTTGGCACCAGTGCCGCACAGGCTTTCGCGCTGCCGACGACGTGCATCAGATATTTTGCGCGGGAGGTTCCAACGTACACCGTCTCCCCCTCTTCTGCGCTGGATACCTCTTCGCCAATCCAGAGCAAAACCACAGGCGATTCCAGTCCTTTGAATCGTGCGACTGTGTCTACCAGGACAGTCCCTGGCACTCGGCGCTCGAAGGACCACTGGGCTTTTCCCGGAAGCCGATGGCGGCCGAGCATTTCGTAGAGCACCGACTTCGGACGCTTGGCCAGCAGGACAACAATGTCTGAAGGCAGCAGCTTCTCGTCCGTGAGCAACCGTCGCACGCGCCGCTCAATCTCAGCGGCCTGTTCCTGATCGGTTTCCCAGCACGCCGTTTCTACGTCGGGGCCGACGAGTTCCGATGCATCGACCGGCGTTCCGACATAGAAGCCATAAGCCAGCGTGTGAATTGGTGCCGTGTTGCGGCAGTTGGCTGTCAGGTGGAATGGTTCGTCCTCAATGGGAAGCTTGGCGTCCCGCCGATAGATGGCCTGATTGCGGTCTGTAAAAAGGTAGAAAGCCCCGTCGTTGGGATCTTTCAGCAGTGTTTCAACGCCGAACCAGTACTCGTCGCTGAAATCTTGCGCCTCATCGACGATGACGCTGTCGTAGAGGTTCTCCGGCAATGCTTCGTTTGCCAGAGCGAGCGCGAAGGGCATCTGGACTTCGAATTTGTGCTGGTCACCGTGCCCAGGGTAAGACTGGGCTGCCTCGGCCAGCAGGTCCTGCCCGCTTTGCCGCCGCACCAGGTCGATACGCTGCTCACATAGCTGGTGGTAGCTCATCACCGTCAGGTTGGGTGTATTGGCCAGGCTGTGCGCGAGCACGTCCGCCAGTGGCCGGTTGTAGCAGAGCAGCAGTACCGCTTGACCTGCCGCAGCCAACTGGCGCGCTTTCTCAACGGCAATGAGTGTTTTTCCGGTGCCCGCGCCGCCTGCGATGACCGCACGCTTGCGCCCGCCGAGGATGCGCAGCACACGCGCCTGTCTCTCGGTCAGTCGAACGAGTTCCGCTTCTGCGTAGGCCAGTTCAGCGCGCAAGAGCGCGCGCACGTCCACCGACCCGCAGAGGATTTCTTCGACCAGTTCAACGCCGCGCCCACCGAGATCCTGTTCTTGGCCGGTCCGCCAGAAAGCACCGGCCTGCGCTACCCAAGCTTGCAACTGGGCGAGGTCGGCTTGACCGCCAATGAGTTGGCGCGCCCGGCTTGGATGCACCAACGGACCGATGTCATGCAGGTCGGGAAAGAACACCGCATGGCCGCTGATGACGCGTTGACCTGGCCAGCGGCGCCATTTGGGGTGGCCCTTGATCTGGTCCAGAATCGCGTACTTCTCCGATTGGGCCTGTCGGAACGGGTCCTTGATTGGGTGTATCGCTCCCGAACGATCAGAGGATGACCATGCACCATTGCGCCCATCCAGCGCGACGCCGCCGCCCTTGACCTCCACGGTCAGCAGCCCGGCGCCTGGGAACGCGAGCGTGAAATCTGCTTCCCCTTCGCGCAGTTGGTGTAGTTTGTCGCGATAAGCCCAGGTGGCCGAGTGAATGACGAGTACATCGTTAGGCAACTGGTCACGACAGGCGCGGTAGAAGCGCGCCTCGGCCTGCGAAGGTAGAGCTCGGAGCTGGTCCTCGCTAAGGAGGGGTCTCATGGTGGCCATCGTCAATCCCCTTTGGACAAGCGCATGCGGGCGGGGTCAAATACTCTGAACACCTGCCGCCCGTCGGCGAGGTAGACGTGGACCTTGCTGAACATGCTGCCCCCTTTCTTGACACTGGCGATGGTGCCGGTTCCTAGGCCAGGTATCTCGATGCGCAGTCCTGCAGTCGGCACGAGGGGTGGGGCTGCTGCCTCCCTGATCGCGGCGGCTTTCCATCCAGAGTCGAAGCGGAACTGGTCGGCCCTGCCAAAGGGGTTGTTCACCAAATGAAGAATCTGCTGCCCGGGTTGCATTGCGTGCTCCACGACGCATAGCCAGTAACGCGCCCGATATTCCGCCGCCCATAGGAGTTCTGCGGGTGTCATGGCGATTCCCGCAACGGTCCACGCGGCCGACTGCCCTTTGATCTCGATGAAATGCTCGGTTCCGTCGTGGGCGACTGCGCGAATATCGAAGCCTTTGTTGAAATGCGGCATTTCTTCCAGGCTTGCCCATTTCTCCCGCTGGCTGTGCATGAAGTGCAGCACGGCCGCCTGGGCTGTGGCATCGCGTGCACGCGTGCGATCGGTGTCATTCCCGCTAGCGATGGCGTCGTCTTCCCGTGGCTTCGCGGGAAGGTCGTTTGGCTCGACATAGCTCAACAGACGGTGCCCCGTGTCGCCACGACCGGTGAGACGCGTTCTACGATGCCGCCCCGTGGGACGGCGGCGAGTGCCAGTCGAGTTTGATGGCGATGTCGAGCCAGGCGGTGGAGTGGAGGAGGTCGATCGCGCGGGCGAGGTTATGTAAGGCAAATCTTTCGCTTGGTTCGCTGCATCAGAAATGGCCGAAGGGGAGGGCGTGTGTGCCGCACCACCTCCCTCTGAGGTTCTGGAAGTCGGCGTATGCGTCGCAAGGGCGCCTCCCATACTGGTGCCGGACGAAGACGGGGTTGCTGAATCGACTGCTTGGGAGCCTGGCGTCGACTCGCTGGCCGATGCCGGGGCCGGCGGCCTTGGAATTTCTGGGCTTGACATCTCAACGTCAACGGGTTCGGATGGGTCCACCTCCTCTGCGACGATTGGTGGGGCCTCGAGCGTCAACTGGGACAATTCGTCGTCTGGCAGAGCAACCAGATCACGCACGTCGAGATACTCCTCTACCTCTGCGAGATGCTCCTCCCGCAGGATTCTGCTGATGCCATCGACATGTGTCATCGGCGCCTTGAGCAAACCGCATATCTCGCGCGCCAGCCGATCCGCGGTGCCCCTGGAGCCCACCCTTACATACGCGGCATTCCCTGCAATCACGACTTCGCCCTGGGAAGAGACGGTGCAACCTTGCAAGGTAGTGAGGACCGTCAGTTGGTCGACATCGAGCACGGTTAGCAGCGACAGATGCCGCCACAGCCCTGTGGCCTTCGCGCGCTCGAACACCGTGTGGGAGAGGCCGTACACCAAACGCGCGACGTGGCGATAGCGCTCCCGCAAGCGCCCAGTGAAAATTGGGTTGATGCGTCCAGCGCCCGGTTGTTCCAGCGCGACATTTACGCTGGCAGACAGGAGTGGTAAGCCGACAGCATCCAGCAACACCTGGATTTTCGGCAGCCGTGCTGGTGGAACCTTCAGGAACGAGATGTCTTTCTCGCTCGAAAAAAGCGCGCTGATCGCAGGTTGGTCGTCGGCGAAGAGTGCATCGTCCAAACTCACCATCTCGCTGCGATGATTCATGAAGACTGCGTTCGCTCGGAAGTCCTGGAGCCATCGTGGCGCAGCGCTGTCGCCAGCCGACACGAGTTCTTGACTGGCCCGCACATAAATCCGCAATGCTTCGGCCGCGCGCGCTTCTTCGGTAAGCCCTGAGGTCGCCAAGAGGGGCAGTGCCCGCACGGCTGCAGGCACCGATACTTCATGAGCCACGCCGAGCCTGCGCACGAAAAAGCCGTGCAGTTCGGGGTACTGCGCATTCAGCATGGGATAGTGCAGCGCGAGAAATTCACCCGGCGACGACCAGACAACTTCATCCGGGCGTCTCCAAGGCGACTCTGCATGGCGCGTCAGGATGAGCGCATGCTCCTCGAAGGCATCGCGTACGCCGCTGCCTGCGTGGTGTTCGGATAGACGATCGAGCTGTCGATATAGCGGCCGCAGCTGCGCTGTCGAAGGCCTGTCAGACGCCTTGATCTGCCTGAGTCGCTTGATACACGCGCTGGAGTCGACCCGATGCACGATGCCGCAGATGTCGAGAAATCCTTCGTCGTTAAACTTCGCATCGACGTACGTCGGTGAGCTTCCGAATATTTCGCGTACGGCGTCGGTTGCGTAGTAGGCCTCCTGCAGTGCGACGCTCCGCTTCTGACGGGTTGGGGCGGTTGTGGCGCGAAGCGCAGTGGCAAAAGCTGTATAGAAGCGATTTCCAGGCCGCGAGGCGAGCGTGTGCGTTGCGTGGCGGCTGTAGTAGTCCCAATGACGGTCGAGGCACTCCAGGGTCTGGCGGCGGATTGCGGCGTTTTCGGAAGCAAGCAACTTATCAAGCTCGGCGCTGCAGGCTGCCGCGTTCACCCCGATCGACAGGCGAGGTGAGCGATTGACACCGAGCCGAAGAAAGAACGCCCTCCAGTCGGCTATTGCTGCTGCCCGACCCTCAGGGTCTAGCTTGGGCAAATCCTCAGGCAGGTAGTCCGGTGACAACAATCGAAGGGGATCCAGATCCTGTCCGAGCAGAGCTTCGATGTCGAACTCGGGAAGATACTCTTGCCCCGGGTACACCTCATCGGCATGCCGAAACCACCATTGGTTGCTTTCGTTCTTCTTCGTCTTGAGCCGCAATCCCTTGCGAAGCGTTTCCATGGCTGCGGCTTCTTGAACGCCGCGTTTGATCGCTGTCGCTAGATAGTCGCCGAGCTTTTCCTTGACGTAACGGACATGGCCCGTCAGCGCCTCGAATCCAGCGTCCTGCCACCGGGTGCCCTGGTGCGCGGGCAGTATGTCATCGATGATTAATGCGTAGGGTTCAGGTGTGCGCACACCGAGGTCGTGCAGGAGCCCGCGAATCTTGGACGCATCGCTGACCTGATCCTGTGCAGCGATGGCCTGTGCGAAAGTTGCGTCGAGGATCAGAAGGTCTTTCTCGAACCCGAAGGTTTTGCCATCCGCCAGCGGGAAGAACACCGTTCGCTTGCTGGGTGCCTGCAGGGCACCATCACTAACGGGAACGCATGGCGTGTTTCGGAGACCTGCATCAAGCAAATGCTGACGCTGGAGACCTGCCAAGTATCGGTAACACCGTACAAGCCACGTCGTCCCCTGCTCGCTCACCCAAGCTCCGTGGTCGGTGAACAGTCGCACGATGTCGCTGATGGTCAAGGCTTCGCACCCGAGTTTTTTTAGCGTTGTTTGATCGACGTCGAAGTCCTTGGCCGGATAGTCCTTGCCGAAGAGTTTCCAGGCATGCTCAGCTGGCACGAGATGCTGGAACGCCGCGGAGGCCGTCATAACATGCGAAGGCCTGCGCCATTGCCCGGTAGCGCAAAGGATGCATTCGGACGGTGTCAGCGCGGCTAACGTCTGTTGCACGACGGGCGCAAAGAAGCTGTGGGATACCTCTTGCTCGCGCGGCAGATACTGAAGAAATGTTCGTGCCAATGCAGGCCGCGCCTTGAACTGCTCTAGGCTGGCCACGTAGGCTGGGGCGATGGCGTCGCGCAGCGAGATGTTCCAAGGACGGGCCGCCTGTATATCCTCGCGGGCCGAACTCAGCAGGAAGTCGGCCTGAACACAGAAACGGAAACCGAAATCGCGGATCGGCAAGAATGCAAAGGTCGCGCAATCAGCCGTCGCGATGGCCTTTCCCGCATCGTCGATCGGGAAGGCTAGGATGATCTCGCTCTCACCGATCTGGGGCCGTTTTTCGTCGGGCGCCTCGGCCATGGAAACGGTTGTTGCAACGCGCAGGAAATGCCTACGCGTGTTGGTCGCATCCATCCCTTCGGCCTGCCGGCGCGTTTCCAGCGTGACAATTCCATCATCGTCCTCGGAACGCATAGAGACGACTTCCTCAGGCGTTTGCAAGTCGATTTGACGGAGTTTCCGTAGAAAGAGCAGCAGCCGTGCATCCAGTTCGGCCAGGACCGCTGCAGAGTAGGCCTCGCCATCTTTTGCCGGCAGAACGATCGTGGTGCCATGACTCGCAGTATGTGTATCAGGAGCTACCCAGGTCGGTACGATGTACCCCAAGTGCTGCTCGGGATCAGACATGTCAAATCGGAAGTGGAAACCGTTGGAGTGGATTTCGGGGATGTTCGAGATCTGGAACACGGACTTGAAGCCGATGCCCTTCTCACCGATGAAGCCAGCTTTCTTCGCCTTGGTGCTGCGCCCTACACTGCAGAGCGCCCGCACGTTGTCCTGCGTGAAACCGAGTTCGTTGTTCCAGACTTGGAGCATTCGGGGAGTCACAGTAATCTGGATCTGTGGAGCGATGCCCCGAGCGTAGGTGTTGTCGTCAGCGTTCTGAATCAGCTCCAGAACGAAGTGAGTCTTCGTGGAGTAAAGATCTTCAGACAGCAGCCGAAGCGCGCTGCTCAAATCTTGTCGCAATCCTTCAGCAGCCTCTGCGGCATCGGCGGAAAGCACCATGCCGATCATGAATTTTGAGCGCCGCAACTGCTCGATGAAGTCGCGACCCTCGTCGTCGCTGCTGGCAGCCCCTTGAACTTGCATATGCTCCTCCTATTTGCAATATACTGTAACGGTCTGGCTAGATCAGCCGGTACAGATTCCCAGAGCACAAGGAAGGCATGATGATCGATGGGGCTTGGGTATGGCGCGAGTAGCTGTTGTCATCAGCCAGTCCGCCAGGAGCTGCATCGCATTTGAGAGCGAGAAAGCTACATGCACTTTGCTAGAAATCCTCCAAATACTGAAGTACGTCTGCTTCTGCGGAGAGAATGCGGGCACCGAATCTTTGCCCCATTCGCATGTTTCCACCGAGCAGCAAACTGCGCAAAGGGCGTTCTGTGAACATTGCTTCGTGGTAGGGAAGTCCGGCACAGGCATGATGAATATCCAGGAGCCAGTGACTATCCAGTTTTCGGCCTTTGTCCCATCGAATGGCTGCGTGGCACATGGTATGAATGAACAGCGTGGGCACGCGCTTCGCCATGACGTCGGGCCGGAGTTTCATAGCGTTGTAGAGAGCCCTCTGCATCGTTTCATGGAATCGCGCTACCTCTTGGCTTGTAGCGCCTGAATATCCCTTCTGCCGCAGAGCGGTGGCCGCCAGGCCGAGGTCGAACAGCTTCACGCACCCCGAGAACTCGGCAGCTACCGCTTGTTCGAAACTTCGGATCTGATCGGCATACTCGACCATTTTTTCGTTGATGCGTTCGGCAGACGCGCTCATCAAATGCATCTCCCTGTCGTGACTTTCGGCAGCGAAATCGACTACTGTCTGATGCCACATGAGATCGATGAATGACTTTTGCGCCACAAGATTTGTACGCGCGTCAAAGGCTTTGGCGTGCGGCACGTTCTCGCCTAGCACGAAGCCGCACTTCACCCACAGGCGACCGTTCAGGTTGTCGACATCAGAAGTGGGGTCATCCATGAAGTTCAGCAATTCCAGCCGCACTCTCGTCTCTTCGGTCGCGATGGCCACGCCGCAGCTGAGTTCATCCATCAATGCGGCCGTCGCCAAACGCGTTTCTTTATCTGTCTGTCGCATTGCCTCTACATAGGCAGCATCACTTAATGGACAGACAACGCGGCCATTCGAGACGAGGGTGCGCAATCTATCGAGGATCTGCGTATGTGCAGAACTTCGAGCTCGCCCAAGCACCGCATCCCTCAATAAAATCCAATACTTGGTGTCGAGATACAGCCGCCGTTTGCCGGCCAACTGATCTGCCAGTTGCTTCTGCAATGTACGAAAATATTGCGCGGTGGAAATCTCTGCCTGGTTGCGGTGCCGCTCCAAATTTTTTGAGATTTGGTCATCAGTGAGCATTGGTTTCCTTCGCCATCACCTCATCGTAGGGGCATAGCACATATCTGGGCCTTCCGCGACCGGCGATTCAGGGATGTTCGGGTGGGGGCACGTCATACGTGCTGAGGCTGGACTTCAGGCCTAGAGGTTGTCGCTGTCGCCGAGCCTTGGTGCTGTGTTGTTTCAAACTTCCTCGAAGCCGAAGAAGGCTGTCGTATCGTGTTGTCGAAACGACGCGATACGCCTGCTGGCGCTTGGCTTGGCGGGGCCTTTTCCGGGGACAAGTTTGTGACAAATTGATCGCCAAACCATGCCATGACTCGCTCCTTTCATCGGACGGCCCTGCTTAGAACCTTGAACAGTCTATAACATATTCTTGCACGATAACATCATTTTTGTTATCGTGCGGAATTAAAGTTAAACAGGAAGAGCCTTGCCGACCCTCGCGACCGCCGTTCTGCACTACCTCCAAGAAGTACTGGGCATTGAAGCGCCAGGTGTGAAGCCGTGGGCGCGTGCAAACGAACTGCCGTACTTCCTTCGCGATGCTTTTCAGTTCAGCGAGTTGGAACTGCTGGGGCAGCCGGTTGTGCTGGCGATAGGGCGGGCCGACGCCAAGCAGTCCCTCCGTGAAGTCAGGACCTGGCTGGACAAGGTTAAGTCCCTGGCTGGTCATCCGGCGGTCTACGTCACCGATGCACTGGCCTCCTATGACCGTCGACGCTTGATCGAGCAAAAAGTCCCGTTCATCGTGCCAGGCAACCAACTCTATCTTCCGGATCTGGGTCTGGACCTGCGTGAGTATTTTCGGCAGCGCGCTCCGGCCATGGAGGCGGCGCTGAGCCCATCCGCGCAAGCCATGCTGATCACGGCCTTGCTGCGCCAGCCGTGGCAACCCGATTGGCAGCCCTCCAAGGTCGCAGTCGCCTTAGGCTACACACCCATGACACTGTCGCGCGCGGTCAAGGAACTGACTGCGGCGGGGCTGGCTACCGCCTACACGGTCGGCCGCTCGCGCTGGCTGCGAATGGAACTCCCGCCGGAGCAGGCCTGGGAGCGTGCGAAGCCTGCGCTGCGAACGCCGGTCAAGCGCACGGTCTGGGTGGCTGCCCAGGGGGCCGCCGCACACCGAACCAACCGCCTCGCGGGTCTGAGCGCGCTCGCGCACTATTCCATGCTGACCGAGCCGAAATGGCCGGTGTATGCGATGACCGCCGCCGACTGGAAGGCTGCGACAGATGCCGGTGTTCTAGAGTTACCTGAGCCCGAAACGGGCGCACAAGAATGGCAGCTGTGGAGCTACAGCCCGGCGCTGATGCCAGACGCCACCACAGTGGACCCGCTCTCGCTGACGCTCAGCCTGCAAGAGAACGCCGACGATCGAATCCAGATCGCACTGGATGAACTGAAAGGGCAACTTCCATGGTGAGAGGGTTGAACATCTTCCAGGAATGGTTTGCGGCATACGCCGACCAGTACGTCCTGATTGGTGGTACGGCCGCGAGCCTGACGATGGAGGAGGCCGGGCTGGAATTCAGGGCCACCAAAGACCTGGACATCGTCCTGCATGTGGAAGCGCTGACTCCGGCATTTGGCGAGGCCTTCTGGAAATTCGTCGAGGACGGTGGCTATGAAATCCGCCAGGCCAGCGACACCGGAAAACCAATCTTCTATCGGTTCCAGAAGCCCGCTGATGATCGCTACCCGGCGATGGTCGAGCTGTTCGCGAGAGCCCCCGACGGATTGCAACCAGCCGAGGGCAGTCAGCTGACACCCATACCACTGGACGAAGCCGTCGCCAGTTTGTCCGCCATCTTGCTGGATGAGGTCTACTACGCATTCATCATGGCTGGGCGCCGCGAAGTCGATGGCCTGCCCTGGGTCGGCGAAGACCGCCTGATTCCGCTCAAGGCCATCGCGTGGCTGGAATTGACGGCGCGAAAAGAGGAGGGCGCAAAGGTGGACGCCAAGGACGTGCGCAAGCACCTCAACGATGTACTGCGCCTTTCCCAACTGCTGGCGCCCGCCACACGCATTCCGATCGATAAAAAGATCGGCGCAGACATGACGCGGTTCCTTGTCGCCGTCGCTGCCGACACGTCCATCGACCCGAAAACGCTGCAGCTCGGCAACGCCGCCGTCGCCGAGTTGGTGGCCCGCATCGCCCAGGCCTATGAAATTGAACTGCCTGACCAGGCGGCGGGATGACGGACGAGGAGGTCAACCGGACCAGGTCGATGTGCAACCCCCGACTGAACAAAAAAACTGAGCACGAGGAGACATGGCATTGTTCAAGTCTTGACGGTGCCTCCACAGCTCTGAGGGCACTGCTGCCGCAGTCGAAGCGCGCGCTCCGGCGATTTCGGCGAATCGTGGGGTGCAGTGCTTTTTTCGGTATGCTTGCGCCTGATTGATGATGGTGTCGAAAACGTCGACGCCCCGCAAATCGCTCCATCTCCCGCGCCAGCAAAAGATCTGCGTTTCTGACGGTAAACGCGACGGTAAAGGCCCATGTCGATCACAGCCAAGTCCTTTAACCATGCGGGTTTGGACGGCTTGTTGATGATGGAGTGGGAGTGATATTTGCTATGCATTAAGTAGCTGCTAACGCCCATAGAATGGGCGCTAGGAGCCTATTTGATGCATAAACCTCAGCCTACCGCCACCAGATGCGGTCGGCGCTCCAGCAGGGCGATGATGTTCGGCAGCAGTGCCTCGGTGGCGCGCCGACCCGCTTCCACCAGGTAGGGCATGGCGGCGGTGTCGAACAGGCTGACGCGGCGCTCCAGTTGCGGAAACACGCGCAGCAGGCGCATTCCGTCGGCCTCGGCGCTGGCCAGCCGGGCGTACATCAGGTTGTTGGTCATGGACGAGGTCACCTGGGCCAGCATGCGCGAGGGCTTGTTGACGCGCTGCGGCATCAGGGCTTCAAAACCCAGGGCGATGACGGCTTTTGCATCGCTGGCGGCGCTGACCGGCAGCGGGTCGGACACAAAGCCGTCTACCAGCCGCCGCCCGTCCAGGTGCTGCGGCGCAAACATGAAGGGCATGGCTACGCTGGCGCGCAGGGCCTCGACCAGGCCACCCCGGCGGATGACGACGGCCGCACCTGTGGCGGCATCGGTGGCGGTGATGCGCAGGGGAATGGGCAGATCCTCTAGCCGCATGTCGCCAAATGCGGCGCGCATGCGGGCCAGGATGAGCCGGTCGTCGCGCAGGCTGAAGTCGGCATCAAACCGGCCCCAGCGCGGCCACACCATCTGCGGAATCGCCCGCCAGCGCTGGGTTTGGGTAATTTCGGCCGTCCACAGCGTGGTGGCGATGCGCAGTGCGTCGGCCATCGGCATGCCCAGGGCGATGGGCGTGCCAAACAAGGCCCCGGCGCTGCAACCCACCACCATGTCGGGCCGTATACCTTCGCGCGCCAGCACCTCGGCCAGGCCTAACGCGGCAATGCTGCGCACACCACCGCTGCCCAGCACCAGGGCCAACTTCGGCTCGGTCGGCTTGGCTGCGGGGCTATGCACGGTGGGCTCCAGCCATGTGGCGCAGCCGCGCGCTCCAACCATGCGTGGCTGCAGGTGCCGGGGCCAGGCTCAGGGCCGATTCGGCATGCACCAGCTGCGGGTCTTCGGCATCGGGCGTGCAGCAGAAGTGGCAGCGCTGCATCAGGCCCAGCATGGCCCGGTTGTCGGCCAGCACCTCGCCGTGCAGCCAATGCAGACCGGCATGGGCGGCGGCGGTGCTGAGTGCCCGCATGGCCCGCCCGCCAAGACCCCGGCGTTGCCAGCGGTCGTCTACCACCAGGGCGAACTCGGCGCTGTCTTCGTTACCGTCCACCGAATACCGGGCCTCGGCCACGATCTGGATCGGCCCAAAGCGTTGGGCCGTCAGTACAAAAGCCACCTGGCCGCTGCGCTCCAGTGGCTCCAGCAGGGCAGGGCGGCTGTTGACACCGCCATGGAAACGGTAGTGCCGGGCGCGCGGCGACAGGCGTTCCAGCAGGGCATCCAGCAGCGGGCCGTCCTGCGGCTGCAGGGGGCGCAAAGTAAGCAGCGTGCCGTCGCGCAAGCGCCAACAGTCATGGGCGGGGTCTGGCGGGCGTAAAGAGGTAAACATGGCCGATGGCTCCTGGCTGAGCGGCCATTTTTGAGGTTTTAGCGGGATGGGTCTGTCCCCATCCGTAGCGACACCGGGGGCCAACAATGTCGTGCGCAAGCGGCCCCGAGCACCACCGGCGGTCACCGCCTGCGGGTTTTGGGGAGAGGCGTGCCCGAAAACTGTGCTGGCGTGTCGCCCATGACCTGTTTGAACGCAGCTACAAATGCCGATGGGCTGCCAAAGCCCGCCACCGAAGCCACCGTTTTGGTGGAGTCTCCTGCGCCCACCCGGTCCAGGCTGGCAATGATCCGCGCACGCTGTCGCCACGCGCGAAAACTCATGCCCACCTCGGCGCCGAAATGGCGGGTCAAGCTGCGCTCGGTCATGTGCACTGCCCGGGCGATATCGGCCAGGGGTTTGTTCCATTGGCGATGGGCCAGCACGGTTTGGGCGACGTGCAGCAGCGCCGGGCTGCTGGGCATCGCCAAATAACTCGGCAGCTCTTGGGCAACGGGAACAAGGCTGAGCAACAAGGCCACCGCGCATTCATGGATAGCCAGTTCGAGCTGGGTATCAAACAGCGCCAGCACCAGTTCGCGCAGTAGCACGCTGGTCACCATGGCCTGCACGCCCGGTATCCCAGGGCAGAGAGACGAACTGAAATACACGGTGCGCATTTCGGTGTCCGACAGCATGCTGACCTGGTGCGCCACCCCAGGTGGAATCCACAGCGCCCGTTGCGGCGGCACAGTCCATTGGCCCTGGTCGGTCTGCACCTGCATGACACCGGACACGGCGAACAGTAACTGCGCGTCTGCATGCTGGTGGCGCTGCAGCGCACGGCCACGCAAATGGGTTTTGGCCAGCGTGCGCCAGGCGGGTACGGGTTGGCTGTTCGGCGACATCATTTGGCGTTTGGGGTGCGATCTGCACCATAGCATGGGGGCACATTCACCCCAAGGAGGTCTCCATGTCCAAACGTGTTGCCGTATTTTTTTATGGCAGTTTCAAGCGCCCGAAGGCCAAGGCCCAAGCCGGGCTTGCCCGTGGCACGGCCCCGGCAGCCGAACTGCGAGGCCTAGCGTGCGACTACACCTCACGTCTCCGGTCCTATGCACGTTGATACGCAACTCATCCGGCTGGGCCGCAGCAGCGCCAGGCACGCGGTCAACCCACCCTTGGTGCGTGCATCCACCACACTTTTTGATACGCTGGCCGAGTACCAACAGTCCTATGCCCAGCGCGTGTTCGATGCACCACGGTACGGCCGCTCGGGTACTTCCACTACGTTTGAATTGCAGGCAGCCATGGCTGCACTGGCCCAAGCACAGACCTGTATTGCCACCGGCAGCGGCCTGGGGGCCATTTGCGCGGTGCTTGGTGCGTACGCAGGAAGCGGGCGGCACATTTTGCTCAGCGCAGGGGTGTATGGCCCAACCCGGCGCTTTTGCGAAACCGAGTTGGTGGCCAGGGGTACGGAAATCGGTTTTTTCTCCAGTCTGGATGACCTGGGTACCCAGCTGCGGCCCGATACCAGCCTGGTCTTTGTGGAAACGCCTGCATCCTTGACCATGGAGATGGTGGATGTACGCGCCGTATGTGCGATGGCACACCGCTACGACATCCCTGTGGCCAGTGACTCGTCTTGGGGCACACCGCTGTTCTTCGATGCCCACGGTCTGGGCGTCGACATCTCGGTGCATTCGGCGACCAAGTTCATCAACGGGCATTCGGATGTGTTGCTCGGCTTGGTCACTGGCTCCTACCAAAGCCTGGAGCGCGTACGCCACGCATGCGATCTGAATGGCCAGCATGCGGCCCCCGACGCGTGTTGGTTGGCGCTGCGCGGTCTGCGCACATTGGGCGTGCGTTTGCAACGCCACCAGGCCAGCGCGTTCCACGTCGCTGCATGGCTGCAACAGCAGCCGCAGATCAAACGCCTGCTGTTCCCCGCGCTACCGCAAGACCCTGGTTATGCGTTGTGGCGACAGCACTTCAGTGGCGCAGCCGGGCCTTTCACGGTAGAGCTTCAACGCTGCAGCGAGGCGGAGTTTGGGGCTATGGTCAATGCGCTCCAGCTGTTTGGTCTGGGCACCAGCTGGGGCGGGTTCGAGAGCCTGGTCATGCCAGCGATCCCGCACAGCTTGCGTGCGTTGAACACACAGCCAGACGCAGGGCGGTTGCTACGTTTGCACATAGGCCTGGAAAATGCCGACGATCTGTGCGCAGATCTGGCCCAGGCTTTGCTGCACATACCCACAGTGGCTTAGGGCCATGCAAGGGTCCGATGCATGCCTGGATGCTATATAAAAAATAGCTGCTTACGCCCATGGAATAAGCGTGATCGCCCTAAAAAGCATGAAGGGGTGAACATGGCCAAAAGCGCCTGGCTGGGCGGCCATTTCTGATGGTTTTACCGGGACCGGTCTGAGCCCGACATTGCGGCCAGCACATCCTGCGCCAGTGCCCACACGGTCAGTGGTGCCGAGCCTTCGGCCTTGTTGCTGATGGTGACGAAAGCATTCTGTCCCCGGCCAATAGTGCCCGCCACGGCTTTGGCCAGGACGAGCCGGGTGTCTGGGTCGGAGTCTACGATGGCATTGAACGGGGCGTACAAGTCACGCGCATCTTCGTAACCATAGGCACCATGCAGGCGGTTCAGGTTCCAGCGGCAGACCAGCGGGCCGGGCCAGAGGGCACGCAGCATGCCGAGTTGTTCGCCAATCGGCGGTAGCTTGGGGTGCAGGCCGAGGCAATACGTGGCGCCCGCGCTGCGCAACACGGAGACGAAATCGGGCGTGAGGAAGGCCGGGTCGCGCACCTCCACCGCCACCACGCCGTCTGGTGCAGTGGGCTTTAAGGCGGGCAGGGCGGCCAGCATCCGGCCTAGCCGCGCCAGCACGTCCGGCATGCGGCCCAACAACTGCGGTGGCAGCGGGCTGAGCTGGAACACCAGCGCGCCGACCTTGTGGCCCAGGCCTTCCAGCGCAGGCACTACAAAGTCCTGCACGGCCAGGTCGGCATCTAGGAAAGCGGCGTTGGTCTGCTGGCCGCGGCCGTTTTCGGCGCGCACCAGGGCATCGGTGACCAGGCTGGGCGCTTTCACCACGAAACGAAAGTCGTCGGGTACCTGGGCTGCATACGCTGCATATTGGCTGGCGCTGAGGGCGCGGTAAAAGTTGCGGTCCACGCTCACGGAGCGAAAGAGCGGGTGCTGGGCGTAGGCAGCCAGGCCGTGTTTGGACAGCGTGGCGTCAGGGTAGTCGCCATCCCACAGCAAGCCAGCCCAGCCGGGATAGGTCCATGACGAGGTACCCAGCCTCAGGTGGCGTGGCAGGGCTTGGGCCAGCGCGGCCCAGGCCGGGTCGGGCGGCTGTGGCAGGACCGGCGTGGTGGCTTGGATCGGGGAGCGCGCTACAGAAGCTGGCGGTTTCTCGTCGCTGTTGTTATCACCAAACTCGGCAAAGAGTGGGGGTTGAAGCGGGGGGTGGTGCGGAGGGTGATGGGCCATGCATCAACCCGGCTGGTAACGGAAGCAGCGTGCGCTGTGGTCGTCCACCATGCCCACCGCCTGCATCCAGGCGTAGATGGTCACCGCGCCGACAAACTTGAAACCACGTTTTTTGAGGGCTTTGGAGATGTCGGCTGAGAGCGGCGACTGGGTCAGCACCACGCCGTTGCCCTTGATGGGCGCGCTGCCCACCATGCCCCACAACCAGGTGGAAAAGTCCACGCCCTCGGCCTGCATCGCCAGGTAGGCCTGGGCGTTGCCGATGGTGGCTTCGATCTTGGCGCGGGAACGCACGATGCCGGGGTCTTGCATCAGCCGGTCTACATCGGCAGGCGTAAAGCGGGCCACCGCCTCGGGGTCGAACTGGGCAAAGGCGGCGCGAAAGCCCTCGCGTTTGCGCAGGATGGTGGCCCACGACAGCCCGGCCTGGAAGCTGTCGAGCACCAGCTTTTCCCACAGCTTGCGGCTGTCGCGCTCGGGCACGCCCCATTCTTCGTCGTGGTAGGTGGCCATCAGCGGGCTGCTGTCGGCCCAGGTACAGCGGCAGATTGGTGTGTTCATGGGGCGCTATTCTGGGCCAGCCCAAGGTGTAAGCCTAGGTAATCTAGTCGAGTTGCGTGACATAGTGCCTTGCTTAGTGGGTCTGAAAACTTGTAGCTATTTGTAGTGACAAACCCACATACTGCGGCTTGCGCGCAGACAATGAGCCACCATGCCCGACACCGCCCTTGCTTCCACCATCCAGGTTGCCCTGGTCGAGGACGATGTGTTTTTCGCGCAAGCCCTGGCCGATGCCATCCAGGCTGCGCCGGGCATGGACTTGCAGGGCACCGCGGCCAACTGCCAGCAGGCCCGCCAGATGCTGGCCACCCCGGCCGCCGACGTGCTGCTGGTGGACCTGGGCCTGCCCGACGGGCCGGGCCTGGACATCATCCGCGCGGCGCAGCAGCTGTGGCCGCGCTGCCTGGTGATGGTCAGCACGGTGTTTGGTGACGAGGCCCATGTGATCCAGAGCCTGGAGGCCGGTGCCACCGGCTATTTGCTCAAAGACAGCACGCCCGCGCTCACGGTAGAAGAAATCCGCAACGTGCACGCCGGAGGCAGCCCCATCAGCCCGCTGATTGCGCGCCAGTTGCTGACCCGGTTTCGCCATGCCATGGCCAGCGAATCCGCACCCATGCCGCTGCTGTCCAGCCCGGTACCGCAGATGCCCCAGGAAGAGCAGGCCCGCCTGTCGCCGCGCGAACGCCAGGTGCTGGACTACATCACCAAAGGCTTCAGCTACGAGGAAATCGGCACGCTGATGGGCGTGTCGCGCAACACGGTGCTGAGCTTTGTGCGGCGCATCTACGCCAAGCTCAAGGTGCGCTCGCAACTGGAAGCCATTTATGAAGCCCGGGTCCAAGGGCTACTGGCTCCTTAGTCTGGCCGCCGTGGTGCTGGCGCTGGCCGCAGGCGTGGCGGCATGGCTGGAGCACCGGTTGGAGCAGCCTGGCGCGCGGCACATTGCACAAGCGCAGTGGATGACCGGGCCCGGCGGCTTGTTTGCACCCTTGCCACCCGAAGCTGTGGCGACTGACGGTCCGTGGCAGACCGTGGCGCTGCCCCACACCTGGCAGCAGCCCCTGCAAGCTGTGCGCGATACCGCCCCGCGCGTCACCTGGTTACAAGTGAATTTGGATGCCATGCCCGCCACACCCGGTGGCCTGGTGCTGTACCTGCCGCGCTGGCAAACCATAGGCCGCATCGCGGTGTATGGCGACGACAAGCTGCTGTTCAGGTCGGTGGGCGACGTGGTCTGGAACGGCTTCAACCACCCACTGTGGGTGCCGCTGGATGCCCATGGCACCGTGGCCGCACCCCGGCTGCTGCGCCTGCGCATCGACAGCCTGGGCAGCGCGGGCGGCACTGTGTCTAGCCTGTGGGTCGGCCCGGCAGAGGTGCTGCTGCCGCGCTACCGACTGCGGCGCATGCTGCAAACCGGCCTGGCCGAGGTGATGGGCATGGCGTTTTTAGGGTTGGGCGGGTTTGCGTTTGCGGTGTGGCTGCTGCGCGAGGAGCGCACCTATTTGCTGTTTGCCCTGTTCACCCTGCTGTGGGTGCTGCGCAGCCAGCGTTTCCACGTGGGGCTGGACCCGCTGGCCCTGCCCAGTGCCTGGTTTGGCTGGATGACCATCAACGCGGGCAACGCGCTACTGGTCACCTGGTATGCCTTCATGTGCACCCTGGTGCCCACCGCGCCGCGCTGGCCGCTCAAGGTGCTGCTGGGCTTGCTGCTGCTGTCCAGCCTGGTAACGCTGCCGCTGCTGTCCGACACGGCCTGGCTCAACGCGCTGGCCTGGTTGCCCTACTTGGTGACCAACCTGGCAGGCATTCCGGCCTTGCTGTTGATGGCCTGGGCAGCTTGGCGGCACGGTGGGCGCGAGGGGATGGTAGGCGCCAGCATCGGCCTGCTGCATATGCCGGTAGCCTGGCACGACTGGATGCTGCAAAGCTATTTGATCGACCCCGAACACATCTACGCCTGGCCGTTTTCCACCACCTTGCGGCTGGGCATGTTTTTGTACGTCATCCTAAGCCGCTACGTGGGCGCGGTGGACACCGCCGAGCAGGCCAGTCTGCACCTGGCCGAGCGCCTGCGTGCGCGCGAGGCCGAGCTGGCGGCCAGCTACGAGCAGCTGCGCAACGTGCAGCAGCGCCAGGTCTTGAGCCAGGAGCGCCAGCGGCTGATGCAGGACATCCACGATGGCATGGGTTCGCAGCTGATGAGCGCCCTGAAGGTGGCCGAATCCGGCGGCCTGAGCGAGGCGCAGATGGCCCTGGTGCTGCGCGAATGCATCGAAGACCTCAAGCTCACTGTCGATTCGCTGGAGCCGGTAGAGGCTGACCTGTTGCTGCTGCTGGCCACGTTGCGCTACCGCCTCGCCCCGCGGCTGGAGGGCTCGGGCCTGCGCTTGCGCTGGGAGGTGGTGGACGTGCCCGCGCTCACCTGGCTGGACCCGCGCAGCGCCCTGCATGTGCTGCGCATCCTGCAAGAGGGCATCTCCAACACCTTGCAGCACGCCGGTGCTACCGAACTGCGGGTGGCCACCGGTGTGGCCGACCATGGCGTGTTTGTGCTGCTGGTGGACAACGGGCAGGGTTTTCAGGCCAAGCAAAGAGCCGGTGAGAAAACAGGCCACGGCCTGTCGAATATGGCGCGGCGCGCCCACGCCATTGGCGGCACGGTGGCCTGGGAGGCGGTGCCGGGCGGCACCCAGTTCCGCCTGTGGTTGCCGCTACAAGCAGTTTGATAGGCCTGGCTTATTTGCTGGCCTGCTGGGTCGTGTCTTTGGGCCAGTAGTCCGTGACCTCTTGCGCCGTCAAGTAGCGGCACTGCCCGCTGGACGATGTCAAAAACGCCTTCTGTTTGGCGCTGAGCTCGGGGGCCTCGGCTTTGAAGCACTGCTCTGCATCGCACATGATGCCGGTGCGCGGCTGGCCCACTGCCGCCATGATGGTGGGCGGGCAGAAGAACACCAGCTCATCGTCTGACGCCGTGGCAGACAAGGGCAGGCAGGTGGCCAAGCCCAGCAAGGCGGTGGCGCAAAGAGAGACAGTTTGGGGGGTGGCGTGCAGCATGGTGGGCTCCTTGAAAATGCATGCCGGAAGTATTGGAGATGGCCTCCAATTGGTCTGTAGCTATCCATAGCGACAGCCCAAAATGGGCCGGGCAGACCGTAAAATCCGCCCTTGTTCTTCACCGGGGTTTGTGATGCGCGCCGTCTTCAGTGTGGTGGGTTTGCTCGTGGTGGTGATGCTCATCAGCCTGCTGGCCAAGAAGCAAATCGTTCAGCAAGTTGCTCCCGCCGTGGCCACGCCGCAAGGCCCGGCGTCAGTCCAGCAGGTGCAGCAACAAGTCAAGCAAGCGCTGGATGCCGCGCTGCAAACGCCCCGCGACGTGCCCGAAGAAAAACCTTAAGCCTTTTTGGCAGCTTGTGCTTATTCCATCGGCACAAGCAGCTATCAAAAAAATAGTAAACACCCGATGACCGACGAAGACGCCATGCAGCTCGCCCTGGCCCAGGCCCGCCTGGCTGCGGCTGCGGGCGAGGTGCCGGTGGGGGCGGTGGTGCTGAAGGACGGCGTGGCCATCGCCACAGGCCGCAACGCACCCATCCACGGCCACGACCCCACGGCGCATGCCGAAATCCAGGCCCTGCGTGCGGCGGCCCAGGTGCTGGGCAACTACCGGCTGGACGGCTGCGAACTGTTCGTCACCCTGGAGCCCTGCACCATGTGCAGCGGTGCCATGCTGCATGCGCGGCTGCGGCGGGTGGTGTTTGGGGCAACGGACACCAAGACCGGCGCGGCGGGTTCGGTGGTCAATGTGTTTGACCACCCGCAGCTCAACCACCAAACCCAGTTGCAGGGCGGGGTGCTGGCCGAAACCTGTGCGGGCGTGCTGCAAGACTTTTTCCAGCAGCGCCGTGCCGACCAGCGGCAGGCCCACTGGCCTCTGCGCGAAGACGCGCTGCGTACCCCCGAGTCCTGCTTTGGCGATGCCGCACAGCACTACACCGATGTGGATGGCTGGCGTTTGCACTACCTCGACACCGGCCCCACCGCAGGCACAGCCCGCACCGTGCTGTGCCAACACAGCGGCACCGGCAGCAGCCAGGCATTCCGGACCATGCTGCCCGCGCTGGCCGCTGCAGGTTACCGCGTGCTGGCCCCGGACCTGCTGGGTTTTGGCCGCAGCGACAAACCCAAAAAACCCGCCGCCCACCGGCCCGACTGGCACCGCCACTACCTCGGCCAGTGGCTGGACCAGCTGGGCATCCACCAGGTGGTGCTGGTGCTGCAGGGCGACGGCCCGGCGCTGCTGCCTGCGGCGCGCATCCACACATTGGTACGGCTGGCGGCAGACACCGCCGCAATAGATACCGCCCCGTTCCCCGACAAAGGCCACCGCGCTGCGCTGCACGCTTTTGCGTCCCCCGGCTGGTCAGAAGCGGCTGGAAATGAGCCTTATCTAGGCCCTGCCATGAGCCTTAACCACCCCCCCGGCGCTGCCGCCGCCGAGGCAATGGGATACTTGCCACCGTGACCCAACATATCTACATCTACTCCCCCTCCGGCGCGGTGCGCGACAAGGCCGCCTTCAAGCGCGGCGTGGCCCGGCTCAAAACCCTGGGCTACACCGTCGAAATCGACCCCGATGCCCTCAAAAGCCACATGCGTTTTGCCGGTGACGATGCCACCCGCCTGGCGGCCATCCACCGTGCCGCCGCCAGCGGTGCCGACATCGCCCTCACCACCCGGGGCGGCTACGGCCTGACGCGCATCCTGGGCGGCATCGACTACCGGGCGGTGACCAAGGCGATCGAGCACGGCACCCAGTTTGTCGGCTACAGCGACTTCACCGCCCTGCAAAACGCCCTGTTGGCGCAAACCGGCGCCATTACCTGGGCCGGTCCGGCGCTGGGCGAAGGTTTTGGCGTGGACGGCACGCCAGACGACATCATGGAAGCCTGCTTTGACGACCTGGTGGCCGGGCAGGGTGAAGGCACCGGCTGGCGGCTGGGCCGCGAAGATGCCCAGCTTGCTATGGATTCAGTAGCTGGTCACGCCGATGGAATAAGCGCTGAGGGTGATTTTTACTTAAAAGACGCGATTTTGTGGGGTGGCAATTTGTCGGTGTTGGTGACGCAACTCGGCACGCCGTACTTTCCGCAGATCCAGGGCGGCATCTTGTTTCTGGAAGACGTGGGCGAGCACCCCTACCGCATCGAACGCATGCTGACCCAGTTGCTCTACAGCGGCGTGCTGGCGCGGCAAAAGGCGGTGGTGCTGGGCCAGTTCACCGAATTCACCACGGTGCCGCACGACGGCAGGTTCCGCCTGGCCACGGTGGTCGCCTGGTTACGCAGCCAGCTCAAGGTGCCGGTATTGACCAATCTGCCCTTCGGCCATGTGCAAACCAAGGTACTGCTGCCCGTGGGCGCAACGGTAGAGCTGGCGCTGCAGGGGCGCGAGGCGCTGATGGTTTGGGGCCATGTCGGCCATATGGGCCATGGGGGGCAAGGCAGCGCAGGGCACCACCACGGCCATGGTCACCACGACCACAGCGGGCACCACCACTGAAGTCAGCGTAAACGGTTGGAGCGCGATACCAGGCCCTTGGGCAGCAGCCCCTGGAACAGCGGGGCCATCTTGTCCATCTGGGCCCGGGCGGCACCTTCGCCCGCCCGGCTGGCCAGCACGCCCATGAGGTCAGAGCGCAGAAACCACAGGGTCTGCACGTCCTTGGCATAGGCCACGCGCCGGCGCAAAAGCGGGCCGTCGAAGCCTTCGACATCTTCCAAACACTCCAGCATGGCGCTGCGTACCTGCTCCAGCTGCTGCGCCCGCCCGGCATCCACCCGCGTGCTATCCACGCCGAGCATGCTGTAGAGACTGTTTTTGATGGAAGTGGAATCCCAGGCCATAAGAGATGCCGCTGGGCGCGGATCTATGTAGAAAATTGAATTAAATACCAAGTTTGTGACAAATTACACATTACAGTAGCACAGCTTAGAGGCGGAAGATGTGCTCAGAGGTTGTTTTAGTAACCACGTGTAAACCGGTGTATCCAATGGGTGGCCGGGCGAAACTTTTGAAGCCTCCACGGGTTCGGCCGTGGGGTGCTCGCAGCCTTATTGGCGCAGCCATTGCACCATTTTCCGGGGAAAAACGTACGCAATCCGTTGGCTTGATACGGGCTGCACTAAACTGCATTCACGATTTTTTCTGACTATTTACAAAGTTTTCAGCATGGGCGCACAGGCCACCGTTGTATTTGCCGACCTCACCGGGAGCACTGCCTTCTACGTCGCTCTGGGTAATGAAAAAGCCACGCGTGCAGTGACCCGCATCACCCAGTGGATTGGCGAGGTCTGCGAGGCCCACCACGGGCGCGTGGTGAAGAAGCTGGGCGATGGCGTGTTGGCCGTGTTTGCCGACGCGGGCAACGCCGCCAACGCGGTGATCGCCATCCAGCGCGGCCACCAGCAGCGCCTGCAGAAGTGGCCCGATGCCATCCGCATGGAAATCAAGGCCGGTATTGCCCGGGGCGAGGTGGTGGAGGTGGACGGCGACTGTTTTGGCGACGCGGTGAATGTGGCGTCAAGGCTGAGCGATTTGTCGGGGGGCAACCAGATTTGGGCCACCGAGTCGGTGGTGGCCGAGGTGGACGATGCGCTGGGCCTGCGTTTTCTGCGCCTGGGGCCCGTGACGCTGCGGGGCCGCCAGGAGGCAGTGCCGCTGTACAAGATTGAGTGGCAGGAAGATGCCCGCACCGAATTCGTCACCATGCAGGCCAACCTGGCTGAAATTCAGGGGCGCGGCGCGCCGCACGAGGGGCGCATCCACCTGGCCTACCTGGACAGCAGCCGTAGTTTTTCGTCGCACGAGATGCCGGTGCACCTGGGGCGTGGCGAACAGGCTGAATTTGCCATCAACGACCCCCGGGTCTCGCGCCTGCACGCCCGGATCGAATGGCGCAACAACGCATTTTTCATCACCGACCTGAGCAGCTTTGGCACCTGGGTGCGCTTTACCGGCAGCGACACCGATGTCCCGCTGCGGCGCGACGACTGCCAGCTGCACGGCACCGGCGAAATCGCACTGGGCATGCCGTTCAACGACATCAGCGGCCCGACGGTGCACTTCAGTTTTTCGCAGCATGCGCCTTCGTTTTATGGCGCAACCGTCTAGCGTAGCCCCTGGGATGCGCCAGAGGGCTAAAATTGCATACAACCCTATAAACCAAATTTGTTTTTGGTATCCAACGAACAAACCCGCTTCCCCACTGCCATGACCAAAAAATCCAGTATCGAATTTGAAGATATGAACCTGCAGGTAGGTGTACGCCTGCAGATCATGTCCAGCCAGTCGGCCAACCCGACGGTGCACTACACCACACTGATCGGATTTGTGCCGGGCGAGTACCTGCTGTTGAAGATCCCGCAAGAAAACGGCGCCATGGCCCAGGGCGAAAACGTCATCATCCGGGTGTTTTCGGGTGTTTCGGTCTTTACTTTCAGTAGCAAAATTGAGTCGGTAGTGACAGCACCGCGCGCTTTTCTGTTGCTGGAGTTCCCCAACGCCATCCAGAAGGTGGGGTTACGCAAGGCGGTGCGGGTCAAGGCCAACTTGCCAGTCAAGATCAAGAGCGGCTCCGACCCCAAAAATTTCAAGATGGCCACGCTGTCCGACATCAGCTTGAGTGGCGCGCTGGTATCCACCGCCCGTCCCCTGGGCACCTCGGGCGACCTGATCGACATTGAATTTACCCTGCGCGACCAGGCCTCGGACCGGGATGTCACCATCACCACCACCGCCTCGATCCGCAGCGTGCAGCAGTCGGCGGGCAGCACCGCCGACGGTGCCACCTTCCACACGGTGTATTCGCACGGCATCAACTTCCATGACATTGGTGCGGCCGACCAGGTGATCTTGCAGAACTTTGTGTACGAGACGTTGTTGATCCACCGTACCTGACGCAAAATTTGGACTTACGCAGCGCCCCTGTATCGCCCTTCGGGCTTACAGGGGGAACTTGCGTAAGTCCTGAAAATGCTATTGAATAAATAGCTGCTTACGCCGATCAAATAAGCACTAGGGGCCTAAAAAGTATAAATTTTTAGGCCCCTTTGCTTTGTCTGACAACCGTCACGCGGATGTCACCAATTTGACATCAAAACAACGCACACTTGCTGGTACCCTTCGCGCCCTTTTGCCTGTACCCATCTGATGCCCAACCCTGACACACAAAGATCTTCCCCTGATTCCGTCCCCGCCGTCGCACTGCTGGACCGCGACCACAGCATCCTGGCCTTTAACGAGCGGGTGCTCGACTGGGCGGTACGGGAAGACGTGCCGCTGCTGGAGCGGCTGCGTTACCTGTGTATCGTCTCGGCCAATCTGGACGAGTTCTTTGAAGTGCGCGGTGCCCCGCACCTGATCGCTGCCCACACCAACGACTACCGCGGGGTCTATACCGTGGATTCCTTCAAGGCGTTGGCCACGGCGGCCCACGCGCTGGTGGCGCGCCAGTACGCGCTGTACAACGACCAGTTGCAGCCTGCATTCGCCGAGCAGGGCTTTCAGATCATCTCGCACGGTGAGCGCAATGCGGTACAGCGGCGGTGGGTCAAAAGCTACTTTGAGCGCGAGGTGCGGCCCCTGTTGGTGCCGGTGGGGCTGGACCCGTCGCACCCGTTTCCCCAGGTGGCCAACAAGTCGCTGAACTTCATCGTGCGCCTGAGCGGCCAGGACGCGTTTGGCCGCGAGAACGACATCACCATCGTCAAGGTGCCCCGGGTGCTGCCGCGCTTCATCCGCCTGCCCGCTGCGGTGGCGGGCGAGCGCATGCTGTTTGTATCGCTGTCCAGCGTGGTCCGCGCCCATCTGCAAGAGATGTTTGCGGGCCGCCAGGTGGGGCAGTTTTCGCAGTTTCGTGTCACTCGCCACTCCGACCTGGCGGTGGACGAAGACGATGTGCGCAACCTGCGCACCGCCATGCGCCAGGGGCTGGAAGTGCGCCACTTCGGCCAGGCGGTACGGCTGGAAGTGTCGGCCGACTGCTCAGAGCATTTGTCCAAATTTTTGCTCAAACAGTTCGACCTGCCCGAGCAGGCGCTGTACCGGGTGCACGGCCCGGTCAACCTGGCGCGGCTGACGCAGCTGATCGACCTGGTAGACCGTCCGGCGCTGCTGTTTCCGCCGTTCCAGGCCAGTTGGCCCAAGCAGTTGACACAGGGTCAGTCGTTTTTTGAGCGGCTCAAGCAGGGCGATGTGCTGGCGCATCAGCCGTTTGAGAGCTTTGACGCGGTACTGGCTTTTTTGCGCGAGGCGGTGCACGACCCGGCGGTGCTGGCTATCAAACAAACGATTTACCGCACCGGGCCCGACTCCGAACTCATGGCCCTGCTGCGCGAAGCCGTACGCCGGGGTAAAGAGGTGACCGTGGTGGTGGAGCTGAAAGCCCGCTTCGATGAAGAGGCCAACATCAACTGGGCCGAGATGCTGGAATCCATCGGTGCGCAGGTGGTGTACGGCGTGGTCGGCCTGAAAACCCACGCCAAGATGCTGCTGGTGACGCGCCGCGAAGGCAAGCAACTGCGCCGTTACGGCCACTTGTCTACCGGCAACTACAACCCGCGCACAGCCCGGCTGTACACCGACATCAGCTACTTCACCGCCGACGCGACGCTGACCGCCGACATGGACCATGTGTTCCTGCACATCGCCGGGCAAAGCAAGCTGCCACGTCTGCGCAGCCTGCTGCTGGCACCGTTCCATTTGCACCGCAAGATGATTGCCAAGATCTCTGCGGTGGGCAAGGCCGCCGCGCAGGGCACACCGGGGCGCATCGTCGCCAAGATGAATGCCCTGAC
>CAUPNM010000034.1:0-43531 GCA_963512645.1 uncultured Albidiferax sp.
ACCCCTGCAGGCAGCACTTCATTGAGCAGTTCGACCATACGCAAGGTTGCCAAAGGGGTATTGGGCGAAGGTTTGATCACCACCGTGTTGCCGGTACGGAGTGCTGGCATAACGTGCCAGATGGCAATCATGACCGGAAAATTCCAGGGCGTGATGGAGCCGACAACGCCCAGGGGTTTTCGATGCAGTTCCACGCGGCCTTGCGCGTTGTCCTGCAATACATTCATGGGCAGCGACAGACCGGATGTGTAACTGGCCCATGCACTGGCTCCACCCATCTCCCAGCGTGAGCCCAGCCCATTGAGCGGCTTTCCCTGCTCCTGGGTGATCAGTACGGCCAGTTCTTCGGCATGAGCGGCGATTTTTTCCGTAACTGCCTTACAGGCGAGCTGAAGTTCAGCGTCGGATTTTTTCGACCAGCTTGTGAACGCTGCCTGTGCCGCTGCGACTGCCGAATCCAGATCTGCAGGGGCCGCATTGGGGGCGGTGCCGATGACTTGTCCGGTCGATGGATTGCGAACCTCGAAGGTCGAGGCGCCAGCGACAGCTCGGCCGCCGATGGTCATGTGGGCTTGATGCATGTTTTCTCCTTGATTGATATTTGTAGTTGAAGTGCTTCATGCCGGGCGAACTCCCATTCAACCCAGCAGCGGACTGCGCCGTGAGGCGTAGCCGCTCGCTTGATCGTATGCATGCCCGACCTGCAGTACGGCCAGGTCAGCCTGTGCACGCCCCATGATCTGCAGCCCCATCGGCAGTCCGTTG
The DNA here is from genome assembly GCA_963512645.1 of uncultured Albidiferax sp. Taxonomy (GTDB): domain Bacteria; phylum Pseudomonadota; class Gammaproteobacteria; order Burkholderiales; family Burkholderiaceae_C; genus Rhodoferax_B. The sequence goes on from CAUPNM010000034.1 coordinate 766, forward strand.
GCGCCGAATCCTGCGGGCACATTGAGCACCGGCAACCCGGCCAGCGTGCCGCCCACCACCACTTCCATCCAGCGGTGATACGTGTCCATTGGCTTGCCGTTGATGCTCTTGGGCCAGTCGAGCTTCGCGTCGAAGGGAAAGATCTGCGCCGAGGGCAGCACGAGGTAGTCGAAGCGTTGGAACAACGCGTTGAGCGCCTGGTACCAGGCCGAGCGACTGACCGATGCGCGGAACACGTCGGCGCCGCTGAGCTTCAGCCCGTTCTCGACCTCCCACACGGCCTCGGGCTTCATCATGGCGCGCAGCTTCGGGTCGGCATACAAGCCGCCGGCCACGCCTGCGATGATGAAGCCGCGCATCGTGAGCCATGTGTTCCAGAGCGTCTCCACCGGGAAGTCCGGCTGCACCGCCTCCACCTTGCAGCCGACGGTCTCGAAGTGCTTGAGCGCCTGGGTGCAGGTGTCCATCACGCCGGCTTCCGTCGGCAGGTAGCCGTTGAAGTCGCCGAGCCAGCCGATGCGCGCGCCCTTCAAATCCTTCGCCAACGGCTTTGCGAACATGGCCGGGTCCTGGTCGATGGACAGCGGCGTGCGCGCGTCGTAACCCGCCTGAACCGACAGCAGCATCGCGACGTCGGCCACCGTGCGACCCATCGGTCCCTCGTAGCCCAGCTGCTGCACGAAGACTTCGCTCGTGGGGCCGAAGGGCACGCGGCCGAATGAAGGTCGGAAGCCGAAGATGTTGTTCCACGCCGCCGGGTTGCGCAGCGAGCCCATCATGTCGCTGCCGTCGGCCACCGGCAGCATGTTCAGCGCCAGCGCTACCGCGGCGCCGCCACTGCTGCCGCCGGCGCTTTTCGTGGGGTTCCAAGCATTCAGCGTGGTGCCGAACACCGTGTTGTAGGTGTGCGAGCCCAAACCGAACTCGGGCGTGTTGGACTTGCCGACCAGCACCGCGCCGGACTTGCGCATGCGCTCGACAATGATCGAGTCGGCCTTCGGCACGTTGTTCTTGAGGATCGGCGAGCCCTGCGTCGTGACGATGCCCGCCGTGTTCGTCAGGTCCTTCGGCGCTTGCGGAAAGCCATGCATCCGTCCCACGCGCGAGCCCGCCTTGATGGCGCTGCCCAGTTGCGTATCGCGCTCCTCCGCTTGCGCCAGCAGGCCCTCGCGTCCCTGCAGCGAGACGAGCGCGTTGACTTTCGGATTGAGCTTGTCGATCTGCGTCAGGTAGGCCGTCATCACTTCGACGCAGGAAACATTGCGCGCGTGAATCTCTTGCGAGAGCTGCACCGCGCTCCAGCCGGTGATGTCGCCGGCCGGCCGCGACGCGGCCGAAGCCGATGACGCCATCGCGGCGAGCGGCACGGCCGCCATTGCCGCTCCGAGCTTGAGAAATTCGCGGCGGTCGCTGCCGCCGACCAGGGGCGCCTGGCCTGGAAGTGGTTGCATGGTGAATCCTTGGAGTGAGCTGATTACTTAGCCGGGCGATTAAGGCCCAGCGTAGGCGTCTCGTTGAAGAAGTTCCAGGGTTTGAGCAGGGCATGCACCCATTCGGTGGGCATGATGGGCCACTCCTCGGCGCGGGCGACGTGGGTGGTGCCGGTGGTCAACCAGACCACGTTGTCGGTGCTGGTGATGGACTGGTTGTTGGCGGTGAACTGGCCCAGGCCGGTGTCGGTCTTGGAGCGGTTGGGGAACTTGCCCTCGGGGAACATTTCGTCGGGGTTGTAGCGCGTTACCCAGAGCTGTTTGTCCATGAAGCTCAGGCGGTGGTAGATCCATTCGTCCTGGCCAAAGTTGGCCCCCTTGGCGATGGGGTGCGTGCCGCCTGCGTAGGGGATGAGCTGGTAGGACACCGGGTTGCCTACCTTGTTGGTCTTGGCGGTGTTGCTCAGCAGGCGGATGGTGGCCGGGTCGAATTTTTGTGCCGCTTCCTGCTCGGTGGCTACGGTGCGGGTGGTCGTCTGCATGGTGCTGGTGCGGGGGCCGCCCCGCGTGTTGGGTAGCACTACGGGGTCTACCTCGGTCAGGGTGTTGGCCTCGCCGTCCACATCCAGGTCGAGGCGGAAGTTGTAGATATGCTGGTGCGTGGTGCCGACGATGTGGTGGTCCAGCAGGGTGCCGTAGCGGGTGTCTTCGGCGGCGGTGGTGTCGGCCATGGTGCGTGACGCCACGCCCTTGACCGCCTCGATGCCGGTGGCACCTGCGTTGATGCCAATGGTGCCGTTCTCGGCGAACACCCAATCAAAGATGTAGTCGTAATTGCCTACCGTGCTGATCCAGCGCACCACCAGCTCACGCCGCTCTACGCTGACGTTGGGCTGCCCCATCTCCTGGTGCTTGAATTCGGGGCCCGCGTAGCGCTCGAACACGGCGATGGCGTTGGGTACGGTGGCGGCTTTGCCGCTGTAGTCGGCCAGGGTTGCGTCCAGCAGCACCGCGTTTTCAGGTGCATCCTTGCCGCGCTGGATGGGAGATGTCAGCGTGCCCATGCCGTATTCGCCAGAGTCCAGGTAAGCCTTGAAGTACCAGCCCGCATCCGGGTCGCCGTAGGGAACGATCATGCCGCCCAGCGAACCTTCGTACATTACCTTGCGCTTGGTGCCCTTGTCGTTATAGGTCACGGTGGACAGCACCAGGCCCACGCGCGAGTCCAGCCGCAGATGCAAGTCCCAGTTGCGCCAGTGCAGGGTATTGCCGCTGATGGTGTAGTTCTTGCCCTCGGGCTCGGTGATCTCCAGTGGCTTGGGGGCGGCGGTGGCCTTGCGGTCGCGACCGTCAAACGGCGTGGCCTTCATGGGCACCGGGATGATCCCCTGGTCTTCAATCTTGACGACTTTTTTCTGCACCAGATCGACCACGGCGACCAGGTTCTCGATCGGGTGGGCCCAGTAGTTGCCATCGCCCACATCCAGGTAGCTGACCACCTTGAGCAAACGGTCTTCCTGTTGGAGCATGTCCTTACCGTCGAAGTAGCCTACGGTCAGTGGCGTGCCGATGACCTTCTTTACGTCGGTGATGCCGCGCTTGGCCAGGGCCTGCGCGTACTCGGGGCTGGCTTCGATCGCCGCTTGCACGGCGGCAAAATCGTCCAGCAGCACCATGCCGTGTGCGCCTTCTACCTCTTTCCAGCCGACCACCTTGCGCGCCGCCAGATCCACCGCGCCTTCAATGACCTTTTTGCCGTCCAGAATGACAAACGCCGCTTGGCGCGTTGCCTGCACAGGTTGCCCGGTCAGGGCAAAGTTCCATACTTGGTCCTTGGGCGGGGTTTTGACGCTGATTTCAGTAAAACGGTAGCCTGGCTGGTAGCGGCCCGAGCTTTTCAGGATGTCTACCGTGGCCTGGATTTCGGCGGCACTCAGCGGGTTCAGCGGGCTGGGTGTGCGCTCCACCACAAAGGTGGTGTCCAGGCCAGACTGGAACACCTGGTTGATGAAGCCTTGCGCCACGTAGGCCTGGCCCTTGCGCAGCACCAGGGGGACATCGAGCGCCAGCGGTTTGCCGTTCACCAGCGCCGTTTTGGAGCCGGGCTTGACGCGCACCGTGGTGCTGTTGCGGGTGATGGTGTACAGGTTGGCAAAGCTGTCCCAGCGCACCGTGGCACCAAAGGCCTCCAGGGTCTTTTGCATCGGCACCATGGTGGCTGCGCCGCCGTGGGCTTGGACCGGGAGTGTCCACAGGGCCGTCGAACCCAGGGCCAAGGAGAGAGCCAGGCTGAGTGCACGGACTGCGTGCTTGCCAGGGCGTTGATTTGGTTTGAACATTGCGGCTGCTTTCATCAACGTGGGTGGGGTCAAAAATTCGCGCGGTAGCCGCTTTTGCAAGGCTCCACTGCGATGACCCACAGCTTAGGCAGCTTGACCGGACCGGACTTTGTTGTGCCTGCCAATTGGCTGTGTCTGCCTGCCAAAGAAGGCCGCTGTATCCGCTGTTGTGTCAGCCGTGGCAGCGTCGGCGGTATTCGCCCGGAGGCACGCCAAAACGCGTTTTGAACGCCGATGAAAAGTGGCTGGAGTCGGCAAAACCCCAGCTGTAGCCCAAGGTCGACAGTTTTTCATGGCACGCCGACTGCTGCAAAGCCTGTGCGCACAGGTCCAGGCGGCGGTTTTTGATGTATTGCGCCACCACCAGGCCCTGGCCAGAAAACATCCGGTACAGGCTGCGCACCGAAACCCCAATGCTCTGGGCAATCCATTGCGGAGACAGGTTTTCGTCGGCCAGGTTCGCGTCGATGGCATCGCAGGCCTTGCGGAACATGCGCTGGTGCACATCCTCGGCATCGTGCTGTGCGGCCCCGGCCAGCCCGATGGCGGGCTTGAGCAGCGTGACCAGCGCGTCCAGCACGGCTTCCCCCTCCTGCACGGCCAGACCCGCCTGGGACTGCAACAGGGTGGCGTGCATCAAGGCCCCAGCCACAATGGCCACCGCCGAATGGGCTGGAATGCGCTGGGCGCACGCGATACGGCCCGCGGGTAACTGGCGTAGCACTGTCTGCCGGGGCAGGAGCAGCGAGACTTGGCGGGACTGCGCGCCCAGCACAATGCTGCAGGGCCGGGCGGCATCTACCAAGGCGATGTCGCCCTGGCTGAGTGCGGCCTGCTGCGTGCCTTGTTCCATCCCGCACTGGCCCTGCAGCTGCAGCACGGCAAAAAACTTCTGGTCGTCGCCCCGCCCCACATCAATCTGACTGCGGTACAGGCGGGTGTGCACACCTTCCACCACGCTGAGGCGCACAACCCCACTTTCCACCGCATCAAAGCTGCCGCGAAAGGCCTCTCCCTGTACGCGGGCCTGAAAGGCACCGCATGCCGCGTTGATATGGTCGAGCCAGTTCTCGAACGAAAGGGCGGAGTCGTGGGGAGAGGTTTGGGCTTGCATGGCGGCGGTAGCAGTAAAGGAGGAAACCTTAAACCCAACGCAAGTTCTGCACCATTCGGGCTTACTCTGCGTCTGGCTGCTGCTGTGGGGCTGCCTGCTGGAACGCAGGCAAGGCGGCGCACCGTGCGTGTACCGCCATGACGGTGGGCACGTGGTCCAGGCTGCAGTGAAAGCGCTGTGCGTTGAACACCTGGGGCACCAGGCAGCAGTCGGCCAGGGTGGGACTGTCCCCCACGCTGAAGAGCCCCGATGTTTGGCGTAACCGGGCCTCCACCGTGGCCAGGCCGGTTTCTGTCCAGTGGCGGTACCAGCGGTTCTTTTGGTCGCTGTCCAGGCCCATTTCGCTGCCCAGGTAGTTCAGCACCCGCAGGTTGTTGAGCGGGTGGATTTCGCAGGCAATGTCGAGCGCTAGCGCGCGGATGTGGGCCCGCTCCAGCGCATTCGTGCCTAGCAGTGCGGGCTGCGGCCAGCGCTCTTCCAGATACTCGATGATGGCCAGCGACTGGGTCAGCGCCTGCCCGTCGTGCACCAGGGTGGGTACCAGGCCGGCCGGGTTGACGGCCAGATACGCATCGCTGCGTTGCTCACCTCCGTTTTTAAGCAGGTGCACGGGCAGCATCTGCGCATCCAGCCCCTTCAGGCCCAGCGCAATCCGCACCCGGTAGGCTGCGGAGCTGCGAAAGTAGGTGTGCAGGGCCAGCATGTCTACACCGCCGGTGCAGGCAACACCGTGCCCCGGCATTCGCCAAACCCGATGCGCCTGAAACCCTCGCGCACGCAGTAGCCGCGCAAGATGACGGTGTCCCCGTCTTCCAGGTAGGTGCGGGTTTCGCCGTTAGACAGGGGAATAGGCCGCTTGCCGCCCGCGCTCAGCTCCATCAGCGAGCCGCCCTGCTCGGGTAAGGGGCCCGACAGCGTGCCGGTGCCAAACAGATCGCCTGCGCGCAGGTTGCAGCCGTTGACTGTGTGGTGTGCCACCAGCTGGGCCACCGTCCAGTACGCGTCGCGGTAGTTGGATTGCGAGAGGCGGTCGCCTGCATGGCCAGCTGCCTGCATCTGCGCCGTCTGGATCCACACTTCTAGTTCAATATTGATAGCGCCTTGTGCCGTATTGGCGGGCGATGAGAGGTAATTTAACGGTGCTGGATCACTGGCCGGGCGCTGGAAGGCTTCGCGGAACGGGGCCAGCGCGTCCAAGGTGACCACCCAGGGGGACAGCGTGCTGGCAAAGTTTTTGGCCAAAAACGGCCCTAGCGGCTGGTATTCCCAGCCCTGTACGTCGCGCGCGCTCCAGTCGTTGAACAGGGCCACGCCAAACACATGCTCTTCGGCCTGGGCCATCGTAATCGGGGCACCCATCGGATTGGGTTGGCCAATGACCAGGCCCAGCTCCAGCTCGTAGTCCAGGCGGCGGCAAGGGCCGAAGCTGGGTGTGTCCTGGTCTGGGGCCTTGGTCTGGCCGTTGGGCCGTTTGAAACTACCGCCGCTGGGCACGATGCTGGAGGCCCGGCCATGGTAGCCAATGGGCACCCATTTGTAGTTGGGCAACAGCGGGTTGTCGGGCCGTAGTTGCTTGCCGATGGTGGTGGCGTGGTGGATGCTGGTGTAGAAGTCGGTGTAGTCGCCTATCTCGCAGGGCAGACCCAGTTGCACATCCGCCTGGGCGTGCAGTGCCGCCTGGAACCGGGCCTGCTGGGGGCTGCCGGTCTGCAGACCGGCCACCAGGGCCTGGCGCAGGCTGCGGCGGGCAGCAAGGGGTAGCGCCATCAGCCGCTGCATGTCGTTGTGGTCGATCAGCCCTACGGCGCGCAGGTCCAGCACCTGGTCGCCAATGGCTACGCCGATGCGCCAGTCGCCGTTTTGTTGGAAGCGGCCAAACGGCAGATTCTGGATCGGAAAGTCGCTGGCAGGGTGGTTGGCAGATGCGACCCAGCTCTGCAGGTGGGCATCGTGGGTGGAGTCCAATGGGGCGGTCATGCGGTGGCTTTCAGTGATGGCTTAGCGTGGTGGTCGGGCAGGCTGCTCCAGCAGTCGGCGTAGGCGGTGTCTAGTGCGCCGCCTTGCATGGCAAAGGCGGTGGGTACAAAACGGTAGCGGCTCTCCAGCATGAAGGCCAGGGTGTTGTCCAGCTTGTGCGGCTGCAGTTTGGCGTGGCTGGCCTGGTCAAAGGCCGCTGCGTCGGGGCCATGCGGCACCATGCAGTTGTGCAGGCTGGCACCGCCGGGCTTGAAGCCCTCGGGCTTGGCGTCGTACTGGCCGTACACCAGCCCCATGAATTCGCTCATCAGGTTACGGTGGTACCAGGGCGGGCGGAAGGTGTCTTCGGCCACCATCCAGCGCGGGGGAAAGATCACGAAGTCGCAGTTGGCCGTGCCGGGTGTGTCGCTGGGGCTGGTCAACACGGTAAAGATGCTGGGGTCGGGGTGGTCGAAGCTGATGGAACCAATCACCATGAAGCGCGCCGTGTCGTACTTCACCGGCGCCAGGTTGCCGTGCCAGGCGACCACGTTGAACGGGGTGCCGCGCTGCTGGTTGTGCCATAGCGTGCCGCCGTACTTCTTGACGATTTCGTAGGCACCCGCATCGGCCTCGAACGCCGCCACCGGGGCCATGAAGTCGCGCGCGTTGGCCAGGCCGTTGGAGCCGATCGGCCCCAGCTCGGGCAGGCGAAACGGCGCCCCGTAGTTCTCGCACACATAGCCACGGGACACCCCATCGGGCAGCCCCACCTTGAAGGCGATGCCGCGTGGAATAAGCGCAATTTCGCCCGGTGCCACGTCCAGCACGCCCATTTCGGTGGTGATGACCAGGCGGCCTTGCTCGGGGATAAGCAGCATCTCGCCATCGGCATTGACCAGAGCGCGCTGCTCCATGGAAGCGTTGGCGGCATACACCATTGCCGCCATGCCCACCTGCGCGTCCGCATCGCCATTGGCCACCAGGGTGGCCAGGCCATCGACAAAGTCCACGTGGCTGCCGTCAGCGGGCAGGGGAAATGGGTTCCAGCGCAACGGGTCGGGCGGGGCAACCACGCCACCGGCAGCGCCGCTGGTCCACAGCGCCTGCATATAGGGCTGGTAGCCCCCACTGACCACCGACGGTTGGCGGCGGTACAGCCAACTGCGCCGGTTTTCGGCGCGCGGCGCGGTGAATGCCGTGCCCGAAACCAGCTCTGCATACAGGCCATGCGGGGCCTGTTGCGGGCTGTTGCGGCCCTGCGGCAGACTGCCGGGCACGGCCTCGCTGGCGTATTCGTTGCCAAAGCCGCTTTGGTAGAGGCGCTGTACAGAAGATGCGGTAGTCATGATTTGCTATAAATTATGTAGCTTCTTGCGCTTATGAAATAAGCGCTAGCAGCCTATTTTGCTAAAAATTAGTCGACTTTGATATTGTTGTCCCGGACCAGGCGACCCCAGCGCTCGCGTTCGCTTTTGGCGTAGCTGGCCATTTGTGCCGGCGTGCCGGGCAGGCCCTCGACGCCCAGCGCCTGGAATCGGGCCTTGACCACGGTGGAGTTCAGCGCCTCAACCAGGGCCTTGTTGAGTTTGGCCACGGTGTCGGCAGGCGTGCCGCTGGGCACGGCCAGGCCTTGCCAGGCGTAGGCTTCAAAGCCGGTCAGCCCCTGTTCGGCCAGTGTGGGTACGTCGGGCAGGGTGGCGATGCGCTTGGCACTGGCCACGCCGATGGCCCGGACCTTGCCTGCCAAGACAAACTGGTTGCCGCTGGCCGTGTCCACCAGCATGAACGGCACCTGGCCACCTAGTACGTCGGCCATGGCGGGCGACGCGCCCCGGTAGGCCACATGGGTCATGGGCATCCCTATTTTTTCGCGCAGCAGCTCTGTGGCCAGGTGGTGGGGGCTGCCCACGCCTGCCGACGCATAGTTCACGCCATTGGGCTGGGACTTCACCCAGGCCAGAAATTCCTGGTAGTTCTTTGCCGGCACCTGCGGCCCCACCACCAGCAGCAGCGGAAAGCGTGCCAGCAGGCCGACCGGTGCCAGGTCTTTTTCGGCGTTGTAGCCCAGTTTGGAAAACAGCGCCGGGTTGGCCGCCAAGGTGGCAAAGTCGGCCGTCATCATCACATGGCCATAGTCTTTGGCGCGGGCGGTGTATTCGGCGGCGATATTGGTGGCTGCGCCTGGCTTGTTGTTGATGATGATGGGGCTGCCCAGGCCCTTGGCCATGGCTTCTGCGGTGGCGCGGGCCACTGCGTCGGAGCCGCCACCGGCGGCGTAGCCCACCACCCATTCAATCGGCTTACCGTCCTGGGCAGCGGCGGCCCATGCCATGGTGGAAAGTGCCAGGGCGGCGAGGATGCGTTTAGTGGTCATAGGAATTGTCTCTTTGTGTTTATGGGGTTCAGGCAGCGGCGGCGAAGGCTTGGCGCAGTACGGGCAATACGCCAATGTGGTTGGCCAGTACCAGCACCAGCCGGGCGTTAAAGGCATGGCTTTCCTCGGCACTGAGGCCTTGGTGGGCTTCGATCAGCGCCTCGTAAAAGTCGTCGGGCGCGTCCAGGTTGGGGGCTGTGTTGAGCGTGGCTTGCATTTTTCGTTTCCTTTAAGCGGCCAGAGCGCGTTGGCAGGCATTGCGGATGGCGGTGTTACTGGGGGCACGCCAGCGGGCGCACACATGCTGGTCCGGGCGTAGCAGGTACACCGTGCCGGCTTGGGCGTCGTAGCGCTGCACCGCCAGGGCGTTGGCCAGCGGCACCTGCACCACGTGCAGATCCGTCTGGGTGATAGCCCGGGCGGCGTCGTCGTCGCCGAACACCACGGCGGTAAAGCCGGTGCGGCTGCAGGCGCGCAGCAGCCAGCCACCGTCGGCCAGGGGCACATCGGCGGCGGCGGCACCGGGCACCATGTGGCCGCTGAAGTGGTCGATGTCTGCGGTGTTCAGCGGCGAGCCGTGCAATGTGGCTGGCACCGACAGGCGGCCGCTGTTGACCAGCACGCGGGCAAACGGGTGGTGCTTGCTCAGGGCCAGTGTGGCATCGCGGAACAGACGGCTGATCTCGCTCTTGGGGGTGATGAAGTCCGTGGCGCGGGTGGAGTTGCGGATGTTCTCGTCGGCGGCGTATTCGCGCTCGGCGCCATAACTGTCCAGCAGTGCGTCAGGCGCCCGACCTTGCAGCACGGCGGCCAGTTTCCAGGCCAGGTTTTCGGCATCTTGCACGCCCGAGTTGGCACCGCGCGCGCCAAACGGCGACACGCCGTGTGCCGAGTCGCCCGCAAACAGCACCCGGCCATGGCGAAAGCTGGCCATGCGCAGGCAGGAGAAGGTGTAGACGCTGGCCCATTCCAGTTCAAACTGCGCATCCTCGCCCAGCAGCGCCTTGACGCGGGGGATGATGTTCTCGGGCTTTTTTTCTTCCACCGGGTCGGCATCCCAGCCCAGCTGGAAGTCGATGCGCCACACGCCGTCGGGCTGCATGTGCAGCAGCACGCTCTGGTTGCGGTGGAAGTCGGGGTCGAACCAGAACCAGCGCTCGGCCTTCAGTTCCAGCCCGCTGTGTTCCTCTTTGAGCTTGATATCGGCGATCAGGAAACGGTCGCGAAAGCTGCGGCCCTTGCTTTCCAGCCCGGCCAGTTTGCGCAGGGCCGAGCCCGCGCCGTCGCAGGCGGCCACGTAGTCGGCATCCAGCTGGTAAGGGCCGTCGGGGGTTTGGATGGTGAGGCGGGCAAAGTCAGCCTGTTGGTCCAGCCCGGTGACGGCGTGTTTCCAGCGGATGTCGATCAGTGGCAGCTCGGCGGCGCGCTCGGCCAGAAATCCTTCCACGTAGTACTGCTGCAGGTTAATGAAGGCCGGGCGTTCATGGCCGGGTTCGGGCAGCAGGTCGAAGCGGTAGACCTCTTCGCTTTTGAAAAACACCTTGCCGACGTTCCACGACACGCCTTTGTCCACCATGCGGTCGCCGCAGCCCAGGCGGTCAAAAATCTCCAGCGTACGTTTGGCAAAGCAGATGGCGCGCGAGCCGGTGGACAGGGTGTTTTCGTTGTCCAGCAGCACCACGGGCTGGCCCTGCTGGGCCAGGTCCACCGCCAGCGCAAGGCCCACGGGGCCTGCGCCGACCACCACCACCGGGCGGCGCACCGGAGCGGCCGCGTCCTGGTCGGGGTGGCGGGTGGCGGGAAACTCTAGTTTTTGGTAATTGGTTGGGGGCATGTCTTGTCTCCTTGTTCTTATCTTTGAAGCTTAGGCTTCCAGGGTCTTCCACATTTCTACATCGCGCTCTGCCGTCCAGATGCGGGGGTGGGGGTACTGGGTGACTTCGTCAAAGCAGCGGGTGACGTCAAACGGCATGCAGTGGTCGAAGATGACCCAATGGCCGTACTTGGGGCGCAGTGCCTCCATGGTGCTTTTGTACACGGCGTGCAGATCCTTGCCGGCGGCCACCCCGGCTTCCACGCTGGTGCGCACATCGGCGATGAAGTCACGGGTGCCGCGCAGCCCGGCGCTGACCTGCTCTGGCGTCACCAGGGCTGGGCCACGACCGGGCACCAATGCGGCGGGCTGTAGTGCGGCGAGGTTGTCCAGGGTTTGCGGCCAGTCCTTGAAATAGGCATCGCCCGCGTAGGGGGTGGCATCGAACTCGACCAGGTCGCCGCTGAGCAGCGTGCGCTCTTGCGGCAGCCAGACCACGGTGTCGCCCTTGGTATGGCCCCGGCCCAGTTGCAGCAATTGCACCTCCAGCGAGCCCAGCCACAGGGTCATCTTGCCGGTAAAGGTCATGGTCGGCCAGGTCAGGCCGGGTGGCACGGTTTCTACGTTTTGGAACAGGCGCGGGAAGCGGCCGATCTCGCTGTCCTTGTCGAACTGGCCGCGCTCGACGATCAGGTCGTAGGTGTCCTGGCTGGCCAGGATTTGCTGTGCGTTGTAGGCGCTCGCACCCAGCACGCGCACCGCGTGGTAGTGCGTCATCACCACGTATTGGATGGGCTTGTCGGTCACCTCGCGGATGCGGCGTACCACGTCGGCGGCCATGGCCGGGGTGGCCTGGGTGTCGGCCACCAGCACCGCGTTGTCGCCAATGATGATGCCGGTGTTGGGGTCGCCCTCGGCGGTGTAGGCCCAGGCGTGCTCGGAGATTTGGCTGAAAGTGACGTTTTTCTCTTCCAGGTCGGCGTGGGAGGCGAATTTTTTGGTGGTCATGGTGGTGGTGGGTCGGGTGATAAATTTGTTAACTGCAAATCAGTTTGTCGAATCATAGCTAAAAATTAGCGTATGTCAAAATGCTTTGTTATCAGCAAACAAAAATGAGGAGTGGCCATGGCAGAACCCCGTGAGCAGCGCGCGGTACAGTCGATCGAGGTCGGTGGGCGCTTGTTGTTGGCGTTGTCCCACCAGCCGGGGCCGATGACGCTCAAAGACTTGGCAGCGCAGGCGGATTTGCCCGCGTCGCGCGCACACCCCTACCTGGTCAGCTTTTCGAAACTGGGTTTGATCGAGCAGCAGGTGGATGGGCTGTACGCGCTGGGCCCTGCGGCGCTGCAGTTGGGCCTGAGCTGCCTGCACCAGCTGGACCCGATGAAGGTGGCGGTGCCGGTGGCCGAGCGGCTCGCCGCCAGCACCGACCAGAGCGTGGTCATTGCGCTGTGGGGCAATATGGGGCCGACCGTGGTGCGCATGATCGAGGCGCGCCAGCCGCTGCATGTGAATATGCGGGCGGGCACGGTGATGTCGGTGCTGGGCACCGCCACCGGGCGGGCGTTTGCCGCCGCGCTGCCGCGCAAGATCGTGGAGGAAGCCCTGGCCGGACCCATGGGGCGCTTCAGCGCCATAGACCGGGTCGGTGCGCAGAACCTGGATGCCGAACTGCGGTCCGCCCAGGAAGAGATGCGGGCCCATGGCGTAACCCGTGCGTTGGGAAGGCCGATCCCCAGCGTCAATGCGTTCAGCGCTGCCGCCTTTGACCATGAGGGCCACGCGGCCCTGGTGATCACTGCGCTGGGCCATGAAGACCGTTTCGATGCAGCCTGGGACTCGGCCATGGCGGTGGCGGTACGCGAGGCTGTTGCAGACATCTCGCGGCGCTTGGGATTTGCTATTATTTAAGTAGCTGGTTGCGCTTATTGAATAAGCGCTGGAGGCACTTTTTTCTTAAAAGAATCGGTCCTACTTCTGTAGCACGCCGCGCTGCAACTGGTCGCGTTCCAGCGATTCAAACAGCGCCTTGAAATTACCCTCGCCAAAACCCTCGTCGCCCTTGCGCTGGATGAACTCGAAGAACACCGGGCCGAGCTGGGTTTGCGAGAAGATCTGCAGCAGCAGGCGCGGAGTGCCGCCTTCGGTGCTGCCATCTACCAGGATGCCGCGCGTCTGCAATTCGCCCACGGGTTGGCCGTGGCCGGGCAGACGGCCATCGAGCATTTCGTAGTAGCTGTCGCTGGGCGCGGTCATCAGCGGCACACCGGCCAGGGCCAGGCGGTCTACCGTGGCCAGCAGGTCGTCGCAAATCAGCGCGATGTGCTGGATGCCTTCGCCGCTGAACTTCATCAAGAACTCTTCGATCTGCCCGCCGCCCTGGCGTGCTTCTTCGTTCAAAGGGATGCGGATTTTGCCGTCTGGGGCGGTCAGCGCCTTGGAGGTCAGGCCGGTGTACTCGCCCTGGATGTCGAAGAAGCGGATCTCGCGGAAGTTGAAGATGCGCTCGTAAAAATGCGCCCAGAACGCCATGCGGCCCCGGTAGACGTTGTGGGTCAGGTGGTCGATCAACTGCAGGCCGTGGCCCACGGGGTGGCGGTCCACGCCTTCGATGAAGTCAAAGTCGATGTCGTAGATGGATTTGCCATCTTCAAACCGGTCGATCAAATACAGCGGCGCGCCGCCAATGCCCTTGATGGCGGGCAGGTTCAGCTCCATCGGGCCGGGGTGCAGTTCGATGGGCTGGGCCCCCAGCTCCAGCGCGCGGTTGTAGGCGTGGTGCGAGTCTTTGACGCGAAACGCCATGCCGCAGGCGCTGGGGCCGTGCTCGGCGGCAAAGAAGCCGGCCACGCTTTTGGGTTCGCGGTTGACGATGAAGTTGATACTGCCCTGGCGGTACAGCACCACGTCTTTGGAGCGGTGCTTGGCCACCAGGGTAAAGCCCATGCGCTCGAACACCGGCTCCAGCACGCCGGGGGTGGGTGATGCGAACTCTACAAATTCAAAGCCCATCAGGCCCATCGGGTTGTCGAACAAATCTGCCATGGTGGTGTCTCGTTGGAAAAATGAATGGCGCAATCATTCCGCAAAGACGGCGCAGTTTTAATGCAACTTGCTGCGCAGGCGTGGGTGTCCATGCAGGTTTCCAGCGCTGGTTTTCAAACGCACGCTGGCCAGGGTGCTTTCAATACAAGCCCCGCACCCGCGCCTGCAGCCGCGCCAGGCCCAGCAGCGCATCGGTAAACGGCGTGGGTACACCCGTCAATACGCCGAGCTCTTGCACCACGGTTACCAGCGCATCCAGCTCTACCGGCTTGCCCGCTTCCACGTCTTGCAGCATGGAGGTTTTGAATGCGCCCAGCTTGAGGGTGACGGCATGCCGGTCCTGGGGCTGCTGGTCGATGGGGATGCCGATGCGGGCGCCGATCTCCTTGGCCTCCAGCATCACCCGCGAGATGAAGTCGCGCACCAGCGGGTCGCCCAGCACCAGGTCGGTGGTGGCACCGGTCAAGGCGCTGACCGGGTTGACCGTCATATTGCCCCACAGCTTGAACCAGGTGTCGCGCTGGATCTGCTCGGACAAGGGGGCATCAAACCCGGCCCTTTCCAAAAAGGCGGAAAGTGCCTTCACGCGTTCCGTCTGTGTGCCCGATGGCTCGCCCAGGATCAGTTTGTTGCCAAAGTGGTGCTTCACCACGCCGGGCGCTGGCAGGGAGCAGCTGGCGTGCACCACGCAGCCGATGGTGTGCCGGGCCGGTATGGCCGCTGCAATGGCACCGCTGGCATCCACCGCCTTGAGCGCCGTGCCCGCATAGGCCCCGCCAAAGCCCTGGAAGAACCACCACGGCACCCCGTTCATGGCGGTGAGCACCATGGTGTGCGGCCCCAGCAGCGGGCCAATGCCGCGCGCCACCTCGGCCAGGGCCGGGGCCTTGACGGCCACCACCACCAGGTCTTGCACACCTAATTCCGCGGCGTTGTCTGCGGCCTGCACCGGAACTTGCAGCAGCCCATCGGCATGCTGCAGGCGCAGGCCGTGGGTTTGCAAAGTTGCCAACGTGGCCCCGCGCGCCACCACGCTGACGGGTTCGCCGATGGCGGCCAGACGCGCCCCGATCCAGCCGCCGATGGCCCCTGCGCCATAGATACAAATTTTCATACAACCCTTTGAATGCAATCAGTGCCTTGCCGTGTGCCAGGCCACCATCGGCAGAGTGAGTGCGTCAGCGTTTCTTGGTTAACCGGTGGCCATTTCCATTCTGGACCATAACGGTCGGCAGTTGAATGCGATGGCTGTCCACCGTTCCCGCAAGGTTGACGACCAGAGGGCCTTCGTGCTCCTCGTGTGTTCCTTCTGCGCCAGGTCCGTGGGGATGGGTGTCCAGCAGCGTGCACTGAACCTGTCCTTGCACATCTGTGATGCCGAAGCAGGACATGTGTAAACCCCTTGAAAACGTGATCCGGCTGCCAACGACGGGCCCCGCCAGGTTGGTCGCTACTGCCCGCACATGCAGACCATCCGCGTGTGCTGTGGTGGGCTTCAGCGGGCGCAATTGGCTCAGCAGCCAGACCGGGCGAACTGGCCCGCCGAAAACACGGGTTTCCTGGAATGCAGCGCACTCGCGTTCGACCACGTGTGACAGCAGCCGGGCCCGGTCGGGCCGTTCGGCTTGCCTCTCCCGTTGGTAGGCCGCCTCCACTGCTTGCAACCGCTGCGTCTGTTCCTGCAATGGAATCGGCGATACCGTGGCGGTGCCGCACCACTGGGCCATTGCCGCCATCAGGCGCGGGTGCCCTTTGGCGTGTAAGGCGGCACTGGTGAGATGTGTTTCTGCGGATGCAGGGCCCTGCGCCAGGGTCGCCGAAGCCCCGAGCAGGATACACATAGCAAGCAGCGTTTTTTTGCAGCGTGGCATAGAACCAGACTCAGTTGAGCGGGATCGACTTGGTGCTGGGCAGCTGTAACTTGTCAGCAGCAGTGGTGCCGGCAAATTTGACGGTTAACGCAGCACCTGGTGTGGCAGCGGCACTCAGAAAAGCGCAGGACGCAACACCATTGCTGTCAGTGGTTGCCGTGCAACTTTCGCTTGCGCCGTCCACGCTGATCTGGATGTTGCCTTTGGCCACTGGGCCATAGGGGTCAGAGACACGTACCAGGCCCGACACATTGACGGGGTTACCTGCGCCGTATGAGATTCGGCTCGCCACCATTTCGGCAGTGGTTGTCAGCCAGATCGGGTTGACGACGGTGGTATCCAATGCATTGACCTTGGCTGCAGAGCATTCGCGCAGGATGGACAGGGACCGTAGTGTGCTGGCGTTGCCGATCAGAAACGGGTTTTTACCGACCGTGCTGCCTTTGTTGATGGCGTCCAGTTTGGCCAAGGAACCATCGGCGAATGGGTGGGTGTGTATGGTGCCGTCCACGTTCTCCGCCTTGGCCAGCAGGTAGAGCCTTTCCGCCCCGTCGAGATACTGCTTGGCCAGTGGCAGTGTGGTGGGAGTTCCGGTACCGCCCCAGAAAACCAGCTTGTAGTTCTTGCCATTCTGCGTTGCGGGCAAGATGCCCGAGAAGGTGCCTGGGGTGTGCCCTGGTGTGGACAGCAGTGTGAGGTTCACGCCGTCTACGGTCAGGATTTGCGGTGTGGTGATCGCGCTGGGCAAGGACGTGGTTGTGATCGAGCCCGAGAAAACACTGGCATTTCGCGCATTGGCAGCCGTCAACGCCGCAGCATCTTCTGAGCCTATGTACACCGGTCCACCAAAGGTGTCCTGCATGTATTTGGCCCCGTTGTAGTGGTCGCCGTGGCCATGGGTTGGCATGATGCCTTTCAGCGTGGCCGGGTCGATGTTGAGCGTTTTCAGGCTGGGCACTGTCATCAGTTTTGCATCATCGGTGCTGTTTTGCGCATCCAGCAAGAAGTAACCGTTAGTCGTCTTCAGCACGTACTGGCCGACCCAGCGGCGACCGATGTAGGAGATGTTGTCAAACATTTTGGTCACCGGAACCACATTGGTGTCTTGCAGTTCTGGGGGCGCGCCAGCGTTTTCGACCGAGTAACACCATTGGCGTCGCTGTTCACCAGCGAACTCGGTTCCTGCATTGGCAGTGGCCGCATCCAGGTGAATTTGGTACTGGGTGGTTCCTGCCGGTGGTGGCTTGAACGCAGGTGCCGTGGCCGTGGGGAGGCTGAGGCTGGCGTCGATGACGGGGGTTGTGGGGACATTGTCCGAGCCACCACAGGCGGTGAGAAAGGTCATCGCGCAAAGGCCCATGGCCCATGTGGAATGACCACGTACGTTGTGGGGAGTAGTCAGGTTTTTCATAGAGGGGTCTCCTGTGATGAGAGAGGGGTTCAGGATTCGGCAGTGAACCCAATAGCCTTCACGATCGGCCCCCACTTTTCGGTATCGGCCTTGAGCAGGGCTGCCAGTTCAGCGGGTGTGGAGGACCTGGCTTCCAGGCCCATGGCAGCCAGGCCACTGACCACGCCAGGGTCTGCCAATGCAGCGTGGATGGCGGCATGGGCTTTTTGCACCGCGTCGGGGCTGGCCTTGCCCGGCAGGTAAAACGCAAACCACTCACCAAAGACCAGGTCTTTCAAACCCTGCTCCACCAGGGTGCTGGTGCCGGGGACAAATTTGTTGCGGGTAGCGCCCGAGGTGGCCAGCAGCCGGGCCTTGCCGCCGCCCAGGTGCGGCAAGAATTCGCCCACGGGGGCCGAGACGGAGGCGATCTGGCCGCCCAGCATGTCCAGGATGGCGGGCTGCGAGCCGCGAAAGCCCACGTGCCGCAAATCGACCTTGCCTGCCCGGCCGATCAACTCGCCCACGAAATGCGGCACCGAGCCCGGCGCGGGTGAGCCGAAGTTGGCGTTGGTGGGGTTGGCTTTGCACCATTCCAGAAACTCGGGCACGGTCTTGACCGAGGCGGGCACCTGCGGACCCACGGCAAACCCCATGTCGAACACCACGCCCAGCGATACCGGGGCCAGGTCGGCTACCGGGTCGTAGGGCAGCTTTTTGTAGGTGTGCGGGTAGATGCCCAGCATCGACATGGGGGTGGCCAGCAGGGTGGCGCCGTCGGGCGCGGCGGCCTTGAGGGCCGAGATGGCGATTTGCCCACCCGCGCCGGTGCGGTTGTCCACCACCGCCGCCTTGGCGTAGCCGCCGTTCAGGTGTGCCGCTACCCGGCGCGCCAGCGTGTCCACGGTGCCACCCGCGGCAAAGCCCGCCAGGACTTTGACGGTGTCGATGCCTTGTGCGCGGCCCAGCACCGGAAGGCTGCCTGCGGCGGTGGCCAGGGCGATGTGCAGTAGTTCGCGGCGTGTGGTTGGGCGTGGGGTTTTCATGGGAATGTCTCCTGGGTTGTTGTGTGAAAAACGGGGTTCAAACTGGGTGCTTGGGGCTGGCGCGGTAGTTGGCCTTGAAGCGCTCGGGCACGCGCTCGTCAAAACCAAAGGCAACGCGGCGGACCTCCGGGCTGTCGTTGGGCTGGTGGCCCACGCCCAGGGCCGAGGCGCGCGGGGCGGGAATGGCGACCACCGTGCCCGCCAGCCGGCCCAGACCGGTGATCTCGCACTCCACCAGGTCGCCCGGATCGACCGAGCGCGAGTGGCAGGGCGTGCCCATCAGGATCACGTCGCCGGGCAGCAGGGTGATGTGGCGGGCCAGGTCGGCAATCACGTAGTGTGGCCCCCAGATGGTCTCGTCGCCAATGTGCGCCTCTTGTACCACCAGGCCGTTGCGGTAGGTGCGCAGGGTTTGCGCAAACAGGTTCACGCCGCGCACGATGCCGGGGCCGATAGGCAGCAGCGTGTCGGCCCCTTTGACGCGCAGCATGCTGCCCTGGTCGGTGTCGCGGTAGTTTTGCAGGCCCATGTCCAGCGCCGGGCAAAAACCTTCGATGTAGTCCCAGGCCTCGTCGGGCAGCACGTTGCGGCAGGTTTTGCCGATGACCACCGCGTACTCGCCTTCGTAGTTGAGGTACAGGCTGTCGGCGGGTTTGAGGATTTCGCAGCCGTGGCCATTGATGGAGGTGGGCGGCTTGGTGAAGTAGGTGGGCGTCTCGGTCGGTTTGGGCTGGTTGCGTGTTTCGAAACTGCGCGAACTGTATGAGATGTGCACCGCGATGATTTTGCTGGGTGCCACGGGTGGCAGGTGCTGCACACGGGCGGGATCGACCACGCGGCTATCGTCCAGGCGCAGCAGGCCTTGGTCGGGGCCGTCTTCGATGATGGTGCCCCAGTAGGCGCTGCCGCCCATCAGCACCCGGCGGCGCTCTACACGCGGGCCGCGCATCACGGTGGGGAGTTCTTTCAGGGGGAATTCAAAGTTCATGCTGTCTCCTGCGCGGTGGTGGTGTCAAACCAGATGTGGATGTTGCCGGTGCCCCGGGCGTTCTCGTAGGCCGACAAGGCTTCGCCCTTGGCGCGGCAGGCGGCTCCGCCCATGGCGCCCAGCATTTGCAGGTAGTGCGCGCCAAAGGCTTCCCAGGGTTTTTTGCGGTAGTCGTCGTTCCAGCGCTCCAGCACGGTGTCGTGGCGGCCTTGCGCCATCAGGGCAATGGCGGCCTTGTCGCTGGTGATGTTTTCGGGCCGCGAGACGTTGCTCTCGTGGAATATGCGCGGGTGGGTGGGCTTCCAGTCGATGCCGTTGAACTTGTGGCTCAGTGCGCCCGAGGCCAGCAGCACCACGCGCAGATCGCTGTGGCCTACCGCCTCGGCAATGGCTTCGCCCGACTTCACAAAGTGCGGCCAGTCGCAGTTTTGGCAGGAGCTGACCGTGAGCACTGGCGTGTCGGACTGCTCCAGCCGCAGCTGCTTGACCAGGTTGATGGTGGCGTACTGCTTGCCCAGCGCCGGGTTGTCGATCACCCGGTTGTAGCCGCCCTGGGCGCGCGAGGCTTCTTCGATGGCCAGCGCCAGTGCCGGGTGCCCCCGGTAGGCATAGGGCACGCCGTGCAGGTACCAGGGCATTTCTTCCGAGATGTAGTTGCCGGCATAGTGGGCTGCACCGTCCACCAGGTGGTAGCCGGTGGTGAACCAGTGGCTGTCGAAGATGATGACCACGTCGGGCCGGGCGGCGGCGATTTTGCCGCGCAGCCGGGCGTAGCCGGGGATCAGGTCCGAGTCGTCGCCGTTGCCCATCAGGCGGCGAAACTCCTCGCACTGCATCAGGCCGGGGTGGTGCGAGACGATGGCTGCGCCAACGATGCTTCCCATGGTTTACTCCTTATTTGATAGCTGTTTGCGCTTATGAATAGGGCGCTAGGGGCTGTTTTTGTATATATTTTTTTAGCGGTGGCTGAAGCTGGCGCGGAAAGGCTTTTTGGGTACCACCACGTCCTTCACGTCGCAAAAAAACTCAAAGCTCCAGTCGCCGCCCTCGCGCCCCACGCCCGAGCGTTTGATGCCACCAAAGGGTGCGGCCAGGTCGCGGATGCCGAAGCTGTTGACCCAGATAAAGCCGGTGCGCACTGCTTCAGCGATGGCGGTGGCGTGCGCCACTTCGCCGTAGCACACGCCGCCCAGGCCGTAGTCGGTGCCGTTGGCCAAGGTGACCAGTTCGGCATCGCTGGCAAAGGTTTGCAGCGTCAGCACCGGGCCGAAGACTTCGTTTTGCACGATCTCGCTGTCTTGCCGCAGGTGGGTCAGCATGGTGGGCTCGAAATATTGCGCGCCGAAGGGGTGCGGCTTGCCGCCCCACAGCAGCTCAGCACCGTCGGCCAGAGCGCGGGCGACGAAGCCCTGGACCCGCTCGACCTGGCGCGGATGGATGATGGGGCCGATCTCGGTGGCGGTGTCGCGCGGGTCGCCGATGTGCAGCTTCTCCACATAGCTGCGCATCGCCGCCACAAACGCGTCGCGTACCTGGTGGTGCACCAGAAAGCGCGTACCCGCCAGGCACACCTGGCCGGCGTTGCGGTACATCAGCGCGCCGGTGGCGGCAGCGTTGTCGATGTCGGCGTCGGGCAGCACGATGAAGGGCGACTTGCCGCCCAGCTCCAGGCTGCAGGGCACCAGGTTTGCGCCCGCCGCCTGGGCAATCCACTTGGCGGTAGGCACCGAGCCGGTGAACGACACCCGGGCCAGGCGCGGGTCGCTCACCAGCTTGGCCCCGGTGTTGGCGCCGCTGCCCTGCACGATGTTGAACACGCCCGGCGGCAGGCCTGCGGCATGGGCGCAGTCGGCTAGCAGGCTGCTGGTCAGCGGGGCCCATTCCGGCGGCTTGACGATCACCGTGTTGCCTGCGGCCAGCGCGGGCCCCAGCTTCCAGGTGGCCAGCATCAGCGGCGAGTTCCATGGCGTGATGATGACCACCACGCCCGCCGGGTCGTGCCGCACGATGTGGGTGGCCTGCTCGGTCTCGATGGGGCGGTCTTGCAGCGTAAGCGCATGCTCGGCAAACCAGGTGAGGTTGAGCATGGCGCGCGGCACCACGCCGTGCTGCATGCGCGACAGCAGAATGCCCGCGTCGTTCGATTCGACCTGGCAAAACGCCTCGGATCTCTTGCCGATCTCGGCGGCAAAGCGGTCCAGGTAGGGCTTGCGTTCGGCGGCGGTGAGCGCGGCCCAGGCCGGGAAGGCCGCCTGGGCTGCGGTGATGGCCGCATCCACATGCGCTGCCGTGCCTTCGCTGACCTGGCCCAGCAGGCTTTGGTCGATGGGGCAGTGCAGGTCGAACCGCTCGGCGGATGCCACGCGCTGGCCGTTGATGTAGTGGTGGGGCGAGACGCTGTGGCCCGCGATGGTGAGGGTGTCAATAGACATGTTTACTCCTAAATTAGTAGCTGCGTACGCTTATGGAATAAGCGATAGAGGCCTATTTCATTAAAATTTCAGTAGCTTTTCGGGGTTCATCAGCCCCAGCGGGTCCAGCGCCTGCTTGATGCGCTGCATCAGCTCCAGCTCCAGCGGGGCCTTGTAGCGGGCCGACTCGTCGCGGCGCAGCACGCCCAGGCCGTGCTCGGCCGAGATGGAGCCACCAAAGGCGTTCACCGCGTCGTGCACCAGCTGGTTCAGCGGGCCTTCGAGCGCCATGAATTCGGTGGCGTGCTCCGGCGTGCGTGCCGACGGCGAGACGTTGTAGTGCAG
Organism: uncultured Albidiferax sp.; assembly: GCA_963512645.1. Lineage (GTDB taxonomy): Bacteria > Pseudomonadota > Gammaproteobacteria > Burkholderiales > Burkholderiaceae_C > Rhodoferax_B. The sequence continues at coordinate 22,891 of CAUPNM010000034.1, forward strand.
GTTGCCGTCGCCCAGGTGGCCAAACGTGACCTGCCGCACCTGGGGAAACTGCGCGGCGATCAGCGCGTCGGTGGCGGCAATGAAGGCCGGGATGCGCGAGATCGGCAGCGCGATGTCGTGCTTGATGGTCTTGCCCTCGGCAGCCTGCGCTTCGGAGATGTTTTCGCGCAGCGCCCACAGCGCCTCGAACTGGGCCAGGCTGGTGGCCAGCGCGGCGTCCAGCACCCATGCGTTCTCCATCGCCGTCTCCAGCAGACCCTCCATGGCGTCGGCTGCTTGCGTCTCGTCGGTGGTGGCCGATAGTTCCAGCAGCACGTACCAGGGCGAGGCCTGCGCCAGCGGGCGGCGCGTGCCGGGGATGTGCTGCAGCACCAGCTCCACGCAGGTGTCGCTGAGGATCTCAAACGCGGTCAGCCCCGCACCCAGCCGCGCCTGCGCCAGCGCCAGCAGGTCCAGCGCCTGTTGCGGGCTGGGCACGGCCACCAACGCCACCACCTGGGCGGCGGGCTGTGGGAACAGCTTGAGCACGGCTGCGGTGATCACGCCCAGCGTGCCCTCGGAGCCGATGTACAGGTCGCGCAGGTCGTAGCCGGTGTTGTCTTTGCGCAGGGTGCGCAGGCCGTTCCAGAGCTGGCCCTCGGCGGTCACCACCTCCAGCCCCAGGCACAGTTCGCGGGCATTGCCGTAGCGCAGCACCTGCACCCCGCCTGCGTTGCTGGCCAGGTTGCCGCCAATGGTGCAGGTGCCCTCGGCCGCCAGGCTCAGCGGGAACAGGCGGCCGGCTTCCTTGGCGGCTTCCTGCACCTGCTGCAGCGTGACACCCGCCTCGACCGTCATGGTGTTGTTCAGCGGGTCGATGGCGCGGATCTGGTTCAGGCGTTTGAGCGACAGCACCACCGGCAGTGGGTCTGGCCTGGCCTCTGGCACCGAGCCACCCGACAGGCCGGTGTTGCCGCCCTGGGGTACCACGGGGACGCTGTTTTTGTGGCACCAGGCCACCACCTGGGCCACATCTTCGGCGCTGTCGGGCTGCGCCACGGCCAGCGCCTGGCCGGTCCATTTGCCCCGGTAGTCGGTCAGAAACGGGGCAGCATCGGCCCCGGTGAGCAGGCGGCCCTGGAAGGCGGCGCGCAAGGATTCCAGCAGCATGTCAATAGGCTCCGGTGGGGGCGGCCACGGCCACTGTGGTCTTGAACTGGGCGGCCAGCGCGGCGGTGGCACGCACCAGCAAACTGGTATCTACCCCCACGGCCACAAAGCGCGCACCCCGCGCCAGGTAATGCCGCGCCAGACTCTCGTCGGCACACAAAATGCCGGGGGCTTTCCCTGCGTGCAGGATGCGGTCGATGGCGTGGTCTATTGCTGCGCGGACCTCGGGGTGCGTGGGCTGGCCCAGGTAGCCCATCGAGGCCGACAGGTCCGCCGGGCCGATGAACACGCCGTCCACGCCGTCCACCGCCGCAATCGCGTCGATTTGCTGCAAGGCGGCCCGCGACTCCACCTGCACTAGCAGGCAGACCCGGTCGTTGGCTTCATGCAGGTAGTTCGGGTAGCGCGACCAGCGGGCCGAGCGGGCGATGGCGCTGCCCACGCCGCGCAGGCCCTGCGGCGGGTAGCGCATGGCGCGCACCAGGGCGGTGGCCTGGTCGGCAGACTCGACCATGGGCACCAGCAGGGTGGTGGCACCGATGTCCAGCACCTGCTTGATCAGCGCCGCGTCGCCGTGCGGTAAGCGCACCACCGGATGGGTGGGGTAGGGGGCTACGCTTTGCAGGGCACCCAGCAGGCTGCGCAGGTCGTTGGGCGCGTGTTCGCCGTCGAGCAGCAGCCAGTCGAAGCCACTGCCCGCGCAGATTTCGGCGGCATACGGGTCGGCCAGGGCTTGCCACAGGCCAATTTGCACCTCGCCTCGGGCCAGGGCTTGCTTGAAAAGGTTGTCAGGGGTGTGCATACGGCGTGGTCTCATATGAAGCGAAACGAGATCGCGCCCAGCGGGCCGTAGTCGGCATGGAAGGTGTCGCCCGCCGCCCCGGCCACCGGGCGGGTGAACGAGCCGCCCAGCACCACCTCGCCCGCCGCCAGCCCTTCGCCATGGGGCGCCAGCTTGTTGGCCAGCCAGGCCACGCCGTGGGCCGGGTGGTTCAGTACGGCGGCGGCCAGGCCGCTTTCTTCGATCACGCCGTTCTTAAAGAGCAGCGCGCCGCACCAGCGCAGGTCGACCGCGTCGGGCTTGACCGGGCGGCCGCCCATGACGATGCCTGCATTGGCGGCGTTGTCGGCAATGGTGTCGAGCACTTTGCGCGGGGCCTTGGTGACGCGGTCGAACTGCTCGATGCGCGCGTCGATGATCTCCAGCGCGGGCACCACGTAGTCGGTGGCGGCCAGCACGTCGAAGATGCTGACGTTCGGACCGCGCAACGGCTTGCCCAGGATGAAGGCCAGCTCCACCTCGACGCGCGGCAGGATGAAGCGCTGCACCGGGATGTCGGCGCCTTCGGGGAACAGCATGTCGTCGGTCATGGCGCCGTAGTCGGGCTCGGTGATCTGTGACGCGATCTGCATGGCACGCGAGGTCAGGCCGATCTTGTGGCCCAGGATTTTGCGGCCCTCGTCCAGCTTGATCTGCACCCAGGCGCGCTGGATGGCGTAGCTGTCGGCCATCTCCATCGCCGGGTAGCGCTTGGAAAAATGTTCCACCTGGACGCGGGTTTTTTCGGCCTGGTGCAGTGCGTGTGCCAGTGCGTGGTGGGTATCGGGGGTCAGCATGCCGGTGTCTCCTGGGGCGGTGGGTGAGGCCGGAGTGTGCAAGCGGCTCGTGCGGGCAACAAGCGATAGATATTGCGGTATTGATTAGCTTTGCTTCACAATAAGGCCATGCCTTTGCCCCGCTACACCCTGCGCCAGCTCGATGCCTTTGTCACCGTGGCCGAGGTACTGAGCTTTACCGCCGCCGCCGACCGGCTGGCGCTGACCCCCTCGGCTGTGAGTCAGCTGGTGGTGGAGCTGGAGTCCAGCCTGGACTTCAAGCTGTTCGAGCGCAGCACCCGCAAGGTGGCCTTGTCGGCGGCGGGCAAGGAGTTTTATGGTTCGGCCCAAACCGTGCTCAAACACCTGTACCAGGCCGAGGTGGCGGCCACCGATTTGCGCAACCGCGCCGCCGGGCTGGTGCGTATTGCTGCGCCCATGGTGATTGCCAGCACCCTGTTGCCGCCGCTGATCCGCGACTACACGCGGGAGCGGCCCAAGCTGGTGGTGCGCATCCGCGACGCGGCGGTGGAGCAGCTCACCGATGTGGTGGCCAGCGGTGAGGTCGATCTGGCGATCGGGCCCGACCGGCCCGGCAGCGACGCAGTGGTGCACACGCCGCTGTTCAGCAGCCCCTGGGTGCTGTGGTGCGCCAAAGACCATCCGCTGGCGGCGCAGGCGCAACTGCAGTGGGCCGATGTGCGCGCCCATGCGCTGGTGACCGCCGGGCGGGACCATGAAATCAGCGTGGCACAGATGGGCACGGCCCTGCCCGAGGAAGAACGCATCCGCCCGCGCGACGTGGTGGACCACATCTCTACCGCCTTCGGCATGGCGGCTGCGGGCCTGGCGGTCACCGTGTCGCCCGCCTATGTGGCCACCTGGGCCAAGCGCCAGGGCCTGGTGATGCGCCGCATCGTGGACCCGGAGGTGGTGCGCCAGGTGTGCCTGTACCGGTCGGCACACCGTGTGGCCTCGCCGGCCACCGAAGGCTTTGCCGAGTATGTGATGGAGCGGCTGGGCAAGCCGGGGCGCGGGCATTGAGCGGTGCCGCGACGGCCCCGTCGTTTTGTCGCTATGCTGGTTTTGGGGTGATTTCTGGGAGGATTTTTATGATGGCATTGCGAGGTTTGGCGTTTTTGCTGCTGCTGCAGGCGGCGGGCGAGAGTGTGACGCGGTTGCTGGGCTTGCCGTTTCCTGGCCCGGTGGTCGGCCTGGTGCTGCTGCTGCCCGCCCTGCATTTCGCCTGGGTGCGCGAGCCGGTGGCGGCCATGGCCGAGCTGCTGCTGGCGCATTTGTCCTTGCTTTTTGTTCCGGTGGGTGTGGGGGTGGTGACGCACCTGCAACTGGTGTCGCACTACGGATTGCAGTTGCTGGCGGTGATCGTGTTGTCCACCTGGATCGGGCTGGCTGCCACGGCCTGGGTGCTGCAGTGGCTGCTGCCCCAGCCCGCGCCGTCGAAAGGCCCGCATGACTGACTTTGTGCAGCTCTGGGTGTACTTGGCAGCCACGCCGCTGTTTGGTTTGACCGCTACCTTGCTCACCTATGTGGCCGTGCAGGCGCTGTACGAGCGCGTGCAGCGCGCACCATGGGCGAACCCGGTGCTGTGGTCGGTGGTGGTGTTGGGCGGTTTTTTGGTGCTGACCCACACGCCGTATCCGGCATATTTTGCGGGGGCCCAGTTCATCCACGTGCTGCTGGGCCCGGCTGTGGTGGCCCTGGCCTGGCCCTTGTGGCAGCGCCGTGCCGAAGTGCGCCAGCGCGGTATGGCGCTGACTGTGGCGGTATTGGTGGGGGGCCTGGCCGCCGCAGGCAGCGCGCTGGCGCTGGGTTGGGCGCTGGGTTTGCCAGACGATGTGCTGCGTTCGCTGGCCCCCAAATCCGTGACGGCCCCGGTGGCCATGGGCATCGCCGAGCGGGTGGGTGGCGTACCGGCACTGGCGGCGGTGTTCGCGGTGCTGACCGGGCTGGTGGGGGCTTTGTCGGGCAAGTACCTGTTCAACCTGCTGAAAATCGATGCCTGGGCGGTACGCGGCTTTGCGCTGGGCACGGCGGCCCACGGTATCGGCGCGGCCCGGGCATTGCAGGTGCACCCGGATGCCGGTGCCTACGCAGGTATCGCGCTGGGCATGCAGGCGGTGTTGTCATCGCTGCTGATGCCACTGCTGTTTCGTTGGTGGGGATGACCTAAGAAGAGTTTCTCAAGTGGTCGGGGTGACAGGATTCGAACCTCCGGCCTCTACATCCCGAACGGAAAATTTACGCTACAGAAGCTTAGGGAGAAAGTCTCCGCTCTTAATAAAATCAACGGGTTAGCACAATGGCCTAGAAATTTTCTTTCGTTTTCCGTCGCTTTCTTCTGCTTTCATCCAAACTGATTTGGCACAGTTTTTCGAACGCACGTAGAGAACTGGAAGTTTATGTCGACTGAACCGAGTCGGAATAAAAGTTGGATCTACACGAGACATCGAAATTACCGGATGTCCTTTCATGAACGTATCCCACGAACTTGGTCAGTTCAAAATGGTGACCAAAGCTGAAGGCGCCCAAGTGTTCAGCGTCTGCACCAAGACCATCGACAACTACATCAAGGAGGGGTTGTTACCTCATCCCGTTGCTTTTGGGTCTAGAGAGTATTGGCACCCCACCGCCGGTGGCGATAGCGCCACCCAAAAATCTGCATCACATCGGATCGCCGGTGGGCCAGCGACCACCAATCTAGAAACGCGGCAGAAAGCGGAAAATCAGGCAAAAGGGGGAGAGGGTACGCGACGGCTATTCTTCAGTTAGTGAGCCGTAGACTAATCTTTTATGCGGCGCTCAATGCACCGGAATCCAGATCCATGCCGATTTCAAAACGGCTGATCAGCGCCCGAGACGCGCGTGGCGTACTACCATTGGATAGGCGTACATTTTCATCCAGATGACGCTCGGAGAGCAACAACAGTCTGCGGTACAAATCTCGGCAGAGGTGTCGCGCACGGTTTCCTGGCCAGGTGGCAGGAAGCAAGCTCTCCGGCAATTGCGGATCCCGCAGCAGCAGCTTGCGCACATCATGAATCAATAAGGTGCGTACCAAGAAGGCATTCTCTTCCGACACATACTCCTGGCCGCAAGCCACTAAAGCATCAGAAATAGGTTCGTACTTATGCAAGAAGCCCTCATAGGACAAAGCCAATCCATCGAGGTTCCATGCTTTTTGCACCATATCGATATCTGTTGCACAACGCGTAGCCCTGGAATTAACTGCCACCATAGACATTAGCTGCGCAAGCACGTCGTTCAGCCCCTCGGATCCAATACTCTCCATCACTTTTTCGAGATCGGCTGTCGGATGGACGAAGTTACCCGTAGAGGTTTCCCCAAATCCATGCCAGTACAGAGCTTTGCGCAATCGCTCACGCAACCGTAGATCCAACTCGCCGACCACAACGATAAGGCGCCAACGCCTGTCCCACCCCGGTATGTCGGCCGCATAGATTTGACGGGAAGCTTCATCGAAACGACTGCGCCCAGAGGGGGTGAGCATGTAATCTGTCTTCCGACCAAATGCCTCGGACTCCAGCCATTCTTCCTTAACCAAGCGATATACAGCGGTGCGCACCAGACGCTCATTCACACCCAAGGGCTGTAACAACTGGATCATGCTGCCCAAAGAGACCCTGCCACCTCGTGGAAGGATCGAGTCACCAAACACCGTGGTAATTAATGACCCAGCCTGGATACGGCTCTTTTCCCGAAACCGATCAAGTCTTACTTCAATAGCTTTTGAGACTGTATCTTTCACAATATGGGGAGCCTGGTCGTGGTTATGCAAAAAGCGGGGATGCTCATCGCTTGCGTTTTCTGCAATAGAAAACAGATGGCCCAGGCGCTATTTGGTCAAATTTACAGGGCCTGGGAGGTATATGCATCAATCATGAATCGTACGGGCTACAACTTAAGGTACCGACTAAAGCTGCCCCAGTTTCTTAGTTTTGATATCCACGTTGCTCAACAATTTCAGTCGCTTCTCTCTAGGGTAGTAAACGCCGGCAGCACGAAGAGGCACATAGTCCACGGGAACACCCTAGGCCTTGCGTTGTCTCAGACTTCGTTGATCCAGATAAAGACTGCCGCGACGTGTACGACTTAGTGTGGCTGAAGGCAACTCACCGAATAGCGCTTTGTACTCGGCAGCAAAGCGCGATGAATGCCAGAAGCCCACCCTGCCGCAACATCTCCGACGGAAATGGCACCCAGCTGCTGCAGTTCCCCCCGAACACGGTTTAGGCGCATCAGGCGCAAGTAGGTGTCAGGACTTACCTGCAACACATCTTCAGATACATATTGTAAAGCCCGGCGGGAAGCACCAATTGCTTTGCAAATTTCAGGCACTGCCAGCACCGCACCTGGCTGCAACTGCATATAGGCCCTCGCTTTTGCGACGATGCGCCGCTTGTTGAGCTTTGCCAAATTGCAGCGCTTGGTCTCCGTCGATTGGGTGCACTGCAGGACAGCGTCGGTGAGTGACAGGCTCAGCATGCGTCTTGCATTCGGATGCACTGCCAAACGTCCGTCGGCGGCCGCTTCGAGTGCGTGGATCAGCAATGTTTGAAAAGTATGCGCTGTACCGTCACTGAGCGGAAGTACGTCGTGGAGCTTGAATTGGGTTGGGGGTGCCACATCACCCAGCGCATCACGCAGGTTCTGCAGATCGAGCATGGGTACAGACACGGCAGCCAGCTCCATGTCCGCGTCGGCCAGAAAATGAAACTCCTTCTCGGAGTCTCCCCCGAACACGCTACCCTGCCGGACCTCGGTACCACAGTACCGCCCGACCGCGCATCACTGCACCGATGGCGATCATACCGGTGCATACAGAACGCCAGCAGCCGCGTCGAGCGCCGCTGCCGCCACACCAGCCGCGCACCGTGCTGCGCCACGAGCCCGAGAGCATCACCTGCGACTGCGGTTGTGCGCTCAAGCGCTTTGGCGAAGACATCAGCGAGAAGCTCGACTACACCCCGGGCGTGTTCACCGTCGAGCGCCACATCTGGGGCAAGTGGGCCTGCGCCAAGTGTCAGCGCCTGGTACAGGCTCCAGTGCCTGCACAGGTCATCGACAAAGGCTTACCGACGGCCGGGCTGCTCGCGCAGGTGCTCGTGGCCAAGTACGCCGACCACCTGCCGCTGCACCGACGGGAGAGCATCTTTGCATGTGCTGGCATGGCGCTGTCTCGCTCTACCTTGGCCGAGTGGGTCGGCACCTGCGGCGTGCAGTTGTAGCCGCTGGTCGACGCCCTCAAGCAAGAGGTCCTGGGTCACAAGGTTCTGCATGCCGACGAAACCCCGGTGGCGATGCTCGCACCGGGCAAGAAGAAGACCCACAAGGCCTACCTGTGGGCGTACTGTCCCGGCGTCTTCGAAAAGATGAAGGCTGTCGTCTACGACTTCGTACCAAGCCGCGCCGGCGAGCATGCCCGGGCGTTCCTGCGGCGTGACGACGGTGTCGCTTGGCAAGGCCAACTGGTGTGCGACGATTACGTCGGCTACAAGGCAAGCTTCACGCAGGGCATCGTGGAGGTCGGTTGTGCCGCACATGCCCGGCGCAAGTTCTTCGAGTTGCACGCCAGCACGCAAAGTACGATGGCGGCCAAGGCCCTGGTGTTTTTCGGCGAACTCTATGCGATAGAGCGCGAGGTGCGCGGCCTGAACGTGCAGCAGCGCACCGCCGTCCGTCAGGAAAAGGCCCGGCCAGTAGCGGTCGCCATGTACACCTGGCTGCTCGCGCAGCGCGTGCGTGCCACCGACGGCACCGCGCTGGCCCGGGCACTGGACTACAGCCTTAAACGCTGGGCGGCGCTGACCCGTTACCTCGACGACGGGCACCTGCCTATCGACAACAACTGGGTCGAAAACCAGATAAGGCCCATCGCGCTCGGACGCGCGAACTGGTTGTTCGCGGGCTCCCTGCGTGCGGGCCAACGTGCAGCCGCCGTCATGAGCATGGTGCAGTCGGCCCGGCTGAACGGGCTGTACCCGTATGCGTATCTGAAGGATGTGCTGCAGCGGCTGCCGACACATCCTGCGCGCCGGGCGGCTGAGTTGCTGCCGCATCGCTGGCCTGTCGTTGGCAGTACCGGAGACTGATTGCGCCGCTCGTCAAGAGGGGATGGCCGGACGCATACGAACTACTTTAGTGAAACGCCCACCCTACATCTGGGTGGAATCGTTAAGTAAAGTCCGAGTAGGACCCGTAGAGCCGCCGCGGTGAGTCGAGCATATGCATCCTGTTACCTCGCGGCCTGGCGCGCCGCGTGGTTTTCAGATCGAGGCCTCCACTCAATCCTGCATCAGGCTTTCCTTCAGTCTCCTGAAGGTGGGTAACACCGGGCCTTCGGCGTGGCCTGCCAGCGTAAGCAAGCCGAAGCGCGCTGTCTCGTCGATTGATGGTTTCGGCGAAACCTCCAACAGATCGGGGGCGCAGGCCCGAATCGAAAGCAGCAAGGCTTCGCCGCTTCGAACCACTTCTACCAGCGCCGACAACTCTTTGCACAGCAATGTGAATCACGGTAGCGGGTGTGTGTGCCGCCGGCCCGCAACGAGCCACCAGAATTCGTGCCACCTCGACACTGAGTGGTGTCGATGCAATCGGGTGTCGGCGAAGACGATTGGGTTGACGACAAAGCACCCTCCTGGTGCGCCGTGTCATGACAGTACGCTGAAATTCAAAGCGCACTATCTGCAGGGCATGTAGCTCGATCTGATGAGTTGCTAGGGGCTAAGGCCTACCCAGTTGACAACGGCCATCCGATGCCATGGCTCGACAAAAATCACCAAAAGTAGCCGTAGGCATCTATCGAGATTGCTGGGGTGGCATTCACTTCACAACGCCAGAGTGGCCCACGGCACAGCTCAAAACGACTGCTCGACGGCATCCACATTACGCGTGCACGGAGTTCCCCTTATTTCAAAGTGTCTCCGAAAATCAAGATAAGTGATTCAAAATATATACATATTCATTAAATATTGTGTCCTAAGCTGGTTTGCGGATCCGATGCCTTTACTTTAAGGTCTTGGTCCCTACCGTGTAAATTTCGCGTTAGATTTGCTTGGAATAGGTGGTGCTTCATACCTCCGCAAGAACTTACTTGGGACTAGGTGAAATCCCTAACATGATACAAAAAATTTGTAAAAAATACATTTTTGGTATCTTTTTATTTGACGAATGAAAAGTGAAGTGTGAAAATTCAAACCTAGCGACTGAACCAAAAATCAGGTACCTCAAGTACCGAGCAAGTCAAAAGGAGACACCTGTGCTTAAGCGTCAAAAGACAATTGAAAACCGTTATGTTCAGCAGGTGAGCAACTGATGGTGGCCGAATTCCTGCAGTTCCTGTTCTCCGGCATCACTGTGGGCTCCACATATGCCCTGGCAGCCTTGGGCTTCACGCTCATCTACAACTCCAGCCACGTGATCAACTTTGCTCAGGGCGAGTTCATCATGCTGGGCGGCATGCTTGCCGTGTACTTCACCCACGCAGGACTGCCTTTGCCGCTATGCCTGCTGTTAGCCATTGCGCTGCCGGCCATCGTCGGCCTGTTGATGGAAAAAGTGGCCATCGAGCCTGTCAAGGGCGCCGAGCCGGTCTCGCTGATCATCATCACCATCGGTGCTTCGCTAGTGTTGCGCGGCATCGTTCAAATCTGGCTGGGCAAGGGCACCTTCAGCTTGCCAGCCTTTTCCGGCGAGCAGCCAATCAATGTCTTGGGTGCCACCCTGATGCCTCAAAGTCTTTGGGTGCTTGGTGTGACTGCGGTAGTGGTCTGCTGCTTGTGGTATTTCTTCGCCCGAACCTTGCAAGGCAAGGCCATGCTGGCCACTTCGTACAACCGGGTGGCGGCTGAGTTGGTCGGCATCAATACCGACGGCGTGCTGTTCTTGAGCTTTGCCATGTCGGCCGCACTCGGTGCGTTGGGCGGCATTCTGGTAACGCCCATCACGCTCACTTCGTATGACGCCGGCATCATGCTCGGCCTCAAGGGCTTTGTCGGCGCGGTGCTGGGTGGTCTGGGCAATGGCTTGGGTGCGGTGGTCGGCGGCCTGCTGGTGGGGGTGCTTGAAGCTATGGGTGCCGGCTACATATCGTCTTCGTACAAGGATGCCATGCCCTTTGTGCTGATTCTGTTGATTCTGTTCTTCCGGCCCAGTGGCCTCTTTGGTGGCAAAGCCACAGACCGGGTCTAAGTCCATGAACAAGCATCCTTATCGCGGTCTGTACCTGATCGCCGCTGTCCTGCTGCTACTGCCGCTGGTGCTGCCCAATAGTTTCTATGTGGACCTGGCGATTCGTATGGCCATCAACGCAGTTATCGTGTTGGGCCTGAACCTGTTGATCGGTTTTGCCGGGCAGATCAGCCTGGGGCACGCCGGCTTTATTGGCATTGGTGCCTACGCCTCAGCGGCCTTGCCCACGCACTTCGGCTGGCATCCGTTGCTGGCCGTGATTGCTGGTGCTGTGGCGGCCGGTGCGCTGGCTGCGGTACTGGCCCGCCCCATCTTTCGCCTCAAAGGCCACTACCTCGCCATGGCGACCTTGGGTCTGGGCATCATCATCAACATCGTGGTGCGTAACGAAGCTGCCTGGACCGGTGGACCTGACGGCATGGCCGTGCCGCCGATGGCCTTTGGAAGTTTGGAGATCTCGGGCGACAAGCCCTGGTACTGGATTGTGGCTAGCCTGCTTTGCGTCAGCATTTGGGCCTCCATAAACATCATCGATTCGCCTTTTGGCCGCGCCCTGCGTGCACTGCACGGCTCCGAGGTCGCATCCAAGGTGGTAGGTGTGCATGTGGTGCGCTACAAGGTCACCGTGTTTGTCATGTCCGCCATGTTTGCCAGCATCATGGGTAGCGTGACGGCGCTGTATGTGGGCTTTGTCACGCCCAATCTGGCGGACTTTTTCCATTCAATCGAGTTGGTCACCATGGTCGTGATCGGCGGCATGGGCTCCATATATGGCTCGATTTTGGGGGCAGTACTGCTTACCGCTTTGCCGCAGGCGCTGGCCACTTTTGAGGGCTGGGAGACGGTAGTCTTTGGCGCCATCCTCATGCTGAGCATGATCTTCATGCCCAAGGGACTGGTGCCCACGCTTGCCGCACGTTTTGGCAAAGGGGATTGAACATGGCACTGCTTGAAGTTCAAGACCTTTCGATTCAGTTTGGTGGCGTCAAGGCCGTGCAAAACGTGTCTTTCTCCATTGACGCCGGCATCGTCTATGCCGTGATCGGGCCGAATGGCGCCGGCAAGACTACGTTGTTCAACCTGATCACCGGCATTTACACGCCCACCGCGGGCAGCATCTTGCTGGACGGTCAGCCCATTCAAGGCAAATCGCCGGATGTGTTGGCGCAGCGCGGTGTGGCGCGCACCTTTCAGAACTTGCAAATCTGCATGAACATGAGCGCAATAGAAAACGTAATGGTGGGTGCTCATCTTCGGTTGGACTGCAACCTGCTCAAGGCTGCCTTGCGCTGGCCTTCCATCAAGTCGCGTGACCGCGAACTGCACACCGAAGCCGCTGATCTGATGCGCTTCGTCGGGCTGGAGAGCTACGCCACGGCGCGCGCCGAAAGCATGTCCTATGGCGCCCTGAAACGCCTGGAGATTGCCCGCGCGCTGGCCATGAAGCCGCGCCTGCTGTTTCTTGACGAACCTGCTGCGGGCCTCAATCCCAAGGAAACCATCGAGGTGGATGCACTCATCCGCAAGGTGGCCGATACCGGCGTGACCGTGGTGCTGGTGGAGCACGACATGAAGATGGTCATGAACCTGTCTGACCGCATTCTGGTGTTGGACTACGGACGCAAACTTGCCGAGGGCATGGCCGCCGACGTACGCCGCAACCCCGATGTGATTGCCGCTTACCTGGGCGCGCACGCCTGAACGGACCCCCCATGGACGCACTCACAATCATCAGCCAGGAACACGGCAATATGTGGCGCCTGGCTACTACCCTCGACCAGGTGGCCTCGGACATGCAATCCGGTGCTCCGTTGGAGAGCGCCTTCTTCGAAGCGGCGCTGGATTACATCAGCCAGTTCGTGGACCGGATGCACCACCCCAAGGAAGACGACTTCTTGTTTCGCCTGCTGCGTCTGCGCAGCACCGAAGCCGCTGACGTGCTGGACGCACTGGAAGCCGACCACCGCCAAGGCCCCGACAACCTCGCGCAACTTCGTGCCAAGCTGGCTTCTGCCGCGCAGGGCAAACTGCCCACCGCCGACCTGGCCGTTGCCATCAAGCGCTATACCGATGGGCTCAAGGGCCACATCAAGACCGAAGAAATAAATGTGTTGCCACTGGCACGCAAGGTGCTGCAGCCGCAGGACTGGGCTGAGATTGACCAGGCATTCCGCAACCACAGCGACCCGGTGTTTGGCGACCGGTCAAAGGCTGAATTCCGTGAACTATTTCACCGCATCGTCAGCCTGGCGCCCGACTCGGTCGGTCTGGGTGCCAGCAGCGTGGGCAGCCTGCAAGCCTCGGCTGCACCAGTACAACCCGTGTTGCTGAAGGTGGAGGGGCTGGAGAGTTGCTACGGCCGCATCAAGGCGATTAAGGGCATAACCTTGGAAGTGCGGCGCGGGGAAACCGTGGCCCTCGTCGGCGCCAATGGTGCGGGAAAGACCACTTTCCTGCGGGCGGTGTCGGGCGTGCAATCCATTAGCGCCGGCAGCATCCACTTCGACGGCGAAGACATCAGTAAGCTGCGCTCCGATAAGCGCATGCGCCGCGGCATTTGCCAAAGCCCGGAAGGCCGCCAGGTGTTCGGCCCGCTGTCGATTGAAGACAACCTGCGCCTGGGCGCTTACACCCAACCAAAGCATCAAGTGGCGGGCGACTTGGAAAAGATCTTCGCCATGTTCCCCATCCTGAAAGAGAAACGCGCCCTGCCTGCGGGCACCCTGTCCGGCGGGCAGCAGCAGATGCTGGCCATAGGCCGCGCCCTGATGGGTCGCCCTTGCCTGCTGTTGCTGGACGAGCCGTCCATGGGGCTGGCACCGCTGCTGGTGGAAGAGGTCTTTAACGTCATCAAGACGCTTAAGTCCCAGGGCATGACCATTCTGCTGGTGGAGCAAAACGCCTTTGCTGCGCTGGCCATTGCCGACCGTGGCTATGTTTTGGAAACCGGCACTGTGATGCTTTCAGGCACCGGAGAAGACCTCATTCACAACGAACAAGTGCGTGCTGCCTACCTGGGCATGTAACCCCGTCAGCATCTTGCCGATTTCAAGACAGATTACTTAGGACAACTCCATGACCCATCCACTTTTTGATAAGCACCAGGCCAAACTGCAGGCTGCACTGGACGCCATCAGCAGCCGGAGCTACTGGTCTGCTTACGCAGAAATTCCCAGCCCCAAGGTCTATGGCGAAACCGCCGCTGCCGATGGCAAAGCCGCCTTTGAAGCCCTGCTTGGACAGCGCTTTGCGTTGCAGCAACCCGGCACCCAAAACTGGGCAGGCGGTGAGCAGTCACCCTACGGCGTGGCGCTGGACGTGCAGTACCCGTTGTGCGATCCCCAAGCACTGATAGACGCCTGCCATGCCGCCATGCCGGCGTGGCAGGCACTTGGCGTTGAGGGCAGAACCGGCATCTGTATCGAGATGGTGGACCGCCTGAACCAGGCTAGTTTCGAGATCGCCCACTCCGTGATGATGACTACCGGGCAGGGCTGGATGATGGCCTTTCAGGCCGGTTCTGCGCACGCGCAGGACCGCGGCCTGGAAGCCGTCGCCTACGCCTACCGCGAGCAGCGCTTTGTGCCCACCGAGGCCTTGTGGGAAAAGCCGCAGGGTAAGAACCCGCCTTTGCGCATGCAAAAGTATTTCGAGATTGTTGGCCGTGGCGTGGCCGTTGTCGTGGGCTGCGGCACATTCCCCACCTGGAATACCTATCCCGGTTTGTTCGCGGCGCTGGCTACTGGCAATGCTGTGATCGTCAAACCGCACGAACAGGCCATTTTGCCGGCGGCCATCACGGTGCGCATCCTGCGCGCGGTGCTGAGCGATGCGGGGCTGAGCCCCGATCTGGTGAGCCTGTGCGTGTCCGCCAACCAGCAGACCACGCAATCCTTGGTCACCAATTCGGCCGTCAAGTCGGTTGACTTCACCGGCAGCAATACTTTTGGTAACTGGTTGATAGACCACTGCCGCCAAGCGCAGGTGTATGCCGAGCTGGCGGGGGTCAACAGCATCGTCATCGACTCCACCGATGCTTACCAGGCCATGCTGCGCAACCTGGCCTTCAGCCTCTGCTTGTATTCGGGCCAGATGTGCACCACCTCCCAGTTACTGGTGGTACCTGCAGGCGGCATTGCGACCGACGAAGGCCCCAAAAGCTATGAGCAAGTCTGTGCCGATCTGGCCGCGGCCATCGACGCAGCCCTGGTCAAACCAGAGGTGGCTTGCGCCGTGTTGGGTGCCATTCAGTCGCCCGCCACCGTGGCGCGCATTGACCATGCCAACAGCGGAGCCCTCGGCACCGTGTTGCGTGCTGCCCAAACCCTACGCAACCCCGAATTCCCCGGAGCCGTTGTGCGCTCCCCGGTGCTGCTGGCCGTGGATGCCAGCGCCGAGGCCGCCTACATGGAGGAGCGCTTTGGGCCCATCACCTTTGTCGTCAAAGCCGCCGACACCACAGCCGCAATTGCGCTGGCCGAACGCATCATTAGCACGCACGGCGCACTGACGATGGCGGTGTATTCCACGCACAGCGCGGTGGTCGACGCCATGACCCAAGCCAGCTGGAATGCCAAGGTGGCCTTGTCCATCAACCTCACCGGCGGTGTGTTTGTCAACCAGTCTTCTGCCTTCTCCGACTACCACGGCACCGGCGGCAACCCGGCGGCCAATGCCTCGTATTGCGACTCAGCCTTTGTGGCCAATCGCTTCCGCGTGATCCAGCGCCGTCACCACATCTAAGGAATCACTATGGAGTACCAGAAAATCTGCTTTGATGTCGCAGAAGGCGTGGCCCGCCTGACGCTGAATCGCCCAGACAAGCTCAACAGCTTTACCGGCGCCATGCATGTCGAACTCCGCGACGCACTCGACAGCATCCAAACGGATAAAAGCATTCGCGTGCTGGTGATCACCGGTGCTGGACGAGCCTTCTGTGCCGGCCAGGATCTGGCCGATCCGGACATGGCCATGGGTGCCACCGCGCCGGACATCGGCAATGTGGTGGAGCAGAACTACAAACCGCTGATTCTGCGTCTGCAAAATCTGCGCGTGCCCACCGTGGCCATGGTCAATGGTGTGGCAGCTGGCGCGGGGGCCAGCCTGGCCCTGGCCTGTGATCTGGTGATTGCCGGCAAATCGGCATCCTTTCTGCAGGCCTTCAGCAAGATTGGCCTGATTCCGGATACCGGCGGTACCTGGTTCTTGCCGCAACGGGTCGGCATGGCACGCGCCATGGGTCTAGCCCTGCTGGCCGACAAGTTGCCCGCGGAAAAAGCCGCCGAGTGGGGCTTGATCTGGCAAGTGGTGGACGACGCTGCGCTGGCATCCACGGTGGACGCACTGGCCACGCAATTGGCGGACATGCCCACCAAGGCACTGGTGCGCACACGCCAGGCCCTGCACGCCGCACCCACACACACACTGGAGCAGCAGCTCTCCATGGAAGGTGGCTATATGCGTGAGCTGGGGTGGAGCCCCGACTTTGCCGAGGGCGTTGCAGCCTTTATGGAAAAACGCGCACCGCGCTTTACAGGGAACTGATGCCATGACGACTTCTCTTGCCAAAGACGCCCTGGTAGCGGTGGTCGGTGCCGGTGCCATGGGCGCGGGCATTGCGCAGGTGGCCGCTGTGGCCGGTCACAAGGTTTTGCTGCTGGACAACCGTCCAGAGGCAGCCCGACTTGCCGTAGAGGGTTTGCGTGCTCAACTGAACAATCTAGCATCCAAGGGTAAGCTCACCGCAGAAGTGGCGCAGGCTGCTGGTCAGCGCCTTCAGGCAGCTACGCAAATCAGCGACCTGGCCGATGCAGCACTGGTCGTCGAAGCCATTGTGGAAAATTTGCAAGCCAAGCAAACATTGTTTTCTGACCTGGAATTACTGGTGTCCGCAGACTGCATTTTTGGCAGCAACACCTCTTCCATCTCCATTACCGCTATAGGCTCGGCACTCAAGCATCCGCAGCGTCTGGCGGGCCTGCATTTCTTCAATCCCGCACCCGTTATGGCGCTGGTAGAGGTGGTCGCCGGGCTGGCCACCGCACCACAAGTGGTTGACACCCTGCATGCCACGGCCACTGCCTGGGGAAAGACGGCGGTGCATGCGAAGTCCACACCCGGCTTTATCGTAAACCGCGTGGCCCGCCCGTATTACGCCGAGGCTTTGCGCCTGCGTACCGAGAGCGCAGCGGATTGCGCCACGTTGGATGCGGTGATGCGCGAATCGGGCGGTTTCCGCATGGGCCCATTTGAGCTGATGGACATGATCGGGCTGGACGTCAACTTCGCCGTGACGCGTTCGGTCTGGAATGCCTATTTCAACGATCCGCGCTATCTGCCATCGCTCATCCAGCAGGAACTGGTTGATGCCGGCTATCTGGGCAAGAAGAGCGGTCGTGGCTATTACGACTACCGCGATGGCGCTGAAAAGCCTCAGGCGCAAACCGAGCCAAGCTATGCACTCCCGTCACGCATCGTGGTCTGTGGTGACACCTCCGCGGCCCAAGCTTTGGCCGCGCGCTTGCAAGTGGCCGGTGTGACGTTTGAGCGTGCTGCCTCCACCGATGGCCGCATCGCCGAGACAGATGCTGCCGTGCTATTTGTGACCGATGGCCGCAGCGCAACCCAACGCGCTGCAGAAAGCGGCATTGCCAACACGGTATTGATCGACTTGGCACTGGATTACAGCAAGGCCACCCGTGTCGCACTGGCCCACGCCGGCCAGTGCTGCGGGTCCTCTTTTGCTGCGACTTGCGCAGTCCTGCAGGCCGCAGGCCTGCAGGTCTCGCGCTTGGCCGATGTGCCAGGGCTGGCCGTGATGCGCACTGTGGCCATGCTGGCCAACGAGGCCGCGGACGCGGTGTACCAGGGCGTGTGCACGGCCCGCGCCGCTGACGATGCCATGCGCCTGGGTGTGAACTATCCCGCTGGCCCGCTGGCCTGGGCTGACCGGGTGGGCTTAGGCACCATCCATGTGGTGCTGTCCCATTTGAATGCCAGCTATGGCGAAGACCGTTACCGTATTTCTCCGCTGATCCAGCGGCAGGTTTTTCAAGGCAAGGACATCCATGGCTGATATTTCCTCCGTGCTTACGCCCGCCGAGGCGCTACAGTTGGCGCAAGACGCGGCCCAGGCCATGTGGTCGCGCGACTATGCAGCGCAAGCGCTGGGCATGGCAATTGCCGAAGTGAAGCCGGGCACAGCACGCCTGACCATGCCGGTGCGCCAGGACATGGTCAACGGCCACGCCATCTGCCACGGCGGCATGCTGTTTACCCTGGCTGATACCGCTTTTGCCTACGCCTGCAACAGCTACAACCGCAACACCGTGGCCTCGGCCTGCAACATCGACTTTCTGGCCCCCGTCCACTTGGGTGACAGCCTGATAGCCGAGGCAGTGGAGCGTTCACAAAGCGGCCGCTCCGGAGTCTATGACGTCACCGTCAGTACCGCAGCGGGCAAGACCGTGGCGCTGTTCCGCGGCAAGTCGGCCCGCATCCAGGGTGAGGTGATTGCTAGCTTTGGGCAGACCTGAACCCCGATTCATCACAGCCAACACAACATATTCCAGCAGGAGACATCCATGACCGTTAAATTCCCCCAGCCCGGTGATCTAGAAGCCATTGAAACCGCCAGCCGCGACGAGATCTCTGCGCTGCAGCTTGAGCGTCTGAAGTGGTCTCTGCGCCATGCCTATGACAACGTGCCCTTTCACCGGAAGGCATTTGACGACAAGGGCGTGCACCCGGACGACCTGAAGACCTTGGCCGATCTATCCAAGTTCCCGTTCATGACCAAAATCGCTTTGCGCGACAACTATCCCTTTGGCCTGTTTGCCGTGCCGCGCGAGCAAGTCGTACGCCTCCATGCGTCGAGTGGTACCACCGGCAAATCGATTGTGGTGGGTTATACCGCACAGGATATTGACAATTGGGCCAACTTGGTGGCGCGCTCCATCCGCGCTGCCGGTGGCCGCAAGGGTGACATGCTACACAACGCCTACGGGTACGGCATGTTCACCGGCGGTTTGGGTGCGCACTATGGCGCCGAGCGTCTGGGTTGCACTGTGGTGCCTATGTCCGGTGGCCAAACCGAAAAACAGGTTGCACAGATTCTGGACTTCCAGCCGCAAATCATCATGGTCACGCCTTCGTATTCGCTGGTGATTGCCGAAGAGTTCGAGCGCCAGGGGGTGAAGCCTGAAGATATTTCGCTTAAGGTCGGTATCTTTGGCGCCGAGCCCTGGGGCGAGGGCATGCGCACGGAGATTGAACGCAAGCTGGGTATCGACGCCATCGACATCTATGGCCTGACGGAAGTGATGGGACCAGGCGTGGCCTGCGAATGCATCGAATCCAAGGACGGCCCGGTGATCTGGGAAGACCATTTCTATCCCGAGATCATCAACCCCGAGACTGGCGAAGTCGTGGCCGACGGAGAAGACGGGGAACTGGTGTTTACATCGCTCACCAAGCAGGCTTTCCCCGTCATCCGCTACCGCACCCGCGATCTGACCCGGCTGCTGGCGCCCACCTCGCGCGCATTTCGCCGCATGGGCAAGATCACCGGCCGCTCGGACGACATGCTGATCGTGCGCGGTGTCAATGTGTTCCCTTCACAAATTGAAGAACAGATTCTTCGTGACAAACGGCTATCAGGAAATTACCAGTTAGTGCTCACACGTGACGGCCGTATGGACAACCTGGAAGTGCGGTGCGAAGTGCAACGTGAGCTCTCCTCCACCTTGAGCCAGGATTTTATCGGCTCCATTGCGCATGAACTGCAGCACCACATTAAGACCAATGTGGGTGTCTCCACCCGCATCACGGTGATGCATTTTGACGGAATCCCACGCACGCTGACCGGCAAGGCCCGCCGCGTAATCGACGAACGCCCCAAACAAGTTTGAAAGACAAACCCATGATTGAAGCTCTCATTTGCGATGCCATTCGCACGCCCATAGGCCGCTATGGCGGTGCTCTGGCTACCATGCGCCCCGACGACCTGGGCGCTATGCCCTTGAAGGCACTGATGCAGCGCAACCCGCAAGTGGACTGGTCTGCGGTGGATGACATCCTCTACGGCTGCGCCAACCAGGCCGGAGAAGACAACCGCAATGTGGCACGCATGTCCGGCCTGCTGGCCGGCCTGCCGGTGGAAGTGCCCGGCACCACGTTGAACCGCCTGTGCGGCTCGGGCATGGACGCCGTGGGCCTTGCCGCACGCTCCATCAAATCGGGTGAAACGCAGCTGATGATTGCCGGTGGCGTGGAGAGCATGTCCCGCGCACCCTTTGTGATGGGCAAGGCCGAAAGCGCCTTCTCGCGCAACGCCGCCATTTTTGACACCACCATCGGCTGGCGTTTTGTCAATCCTCTGATGAGAGCCCAGCACGGTGTCGACTCTATGCCGCAAACCGCTGACAACGTGGCTGCCGACTTCAAAGTTTCGCGCGCGGACCAGGATGCCTTTGCCGTGCGCTCACAGCAGCGCTGGGCCGCAGCCCATGCGGCCGGTCGCTTTCTGGACGAGTTGGTGCCGGTGGTGATGGCACGCAAAAAGGGTGACCCAGTCGTTTTTGTCACAGACGAACACCCGCGCCCAGAAACCACCCACGAAAAGCTGGCCAAGCTCAAGGGCGGCAACGGTCCCGACCTGTCGGGTAA
>CAUPNM010000035.1:0-42911 GCA_963512645.1 uncultured Albidiferax sp.
CCAAACCTACGGTGGTTTCAATCCACGCCCGCCATTGCTGGCGGGCGAAACTGTAGTTGGCATTTGGCGATGGTAGTTACTACGGGTTCCATTCCTCTCACGCCATTGCTGGCGGGCGAAACGCCCAAATACTGGCACTCAGCACGCCCGCGCAGATGTTTCAATCCACGCCCGCCATTGCTGGCGGGCGAAACGCAACCCACAGTGGCCGCCTGCCAAGTATCTGGTGTTTCAATCCACGCCCGCCATTGCTGGCGGGCGAAACGTGGGCGACTGCAGCAACTCCACAACTGCCGGGGGTTTCAATCCACGCCCGCCATTGCTGGCGGGCGAAACTTGAGCACCTTTTTCACGTTGTCGCGGCCATTCTGTTTCAATCCACGCCCGCCATTGCTGGCGGGCGAAACGCCCACCTACAAGAGCGAACACCCATTCCGCAGTGGTTTCAATCCACGCCCGCCATTGCTGGCGGGCGAAACAATGCGGCCATCGCGCACGGCAGGCCATACCATGGTTTCAATCCACGCCCGCCATTGCTGGCGGGCGAAACGAATGGGCATGTGGCCTAAAGGCCTACCACTGTGGTTTCAATCCACGCCCGCCATTGCTGGCGGGCGAAACAGTCCTGATCCCAACGCTGCGCCAAGAGGATAGTGTTTCAATCCACGCCCGCCATTGCTGGCGGGCGAAACCAAACACGGGTACCAACTTAGGCGGTAGCTCTAGTCGTTTCAATCCACGCCCGCCATTGCTGGCGGGCGAAACTTTGCACTGGCGGGACTGGTGAGCCGGGAGACTGGTTTCAATCCACGCCCGCCATTGCTGGCGGGCGAAACGCTTCGCGGCTAAAGCATTGCTGGCAAACGCATTTGTGGTGCATTTGCGCGAACCCTCTTCCCAACCATTTTTCATGGGTTGCCCACAGAATGGTGGAAAAGAAAAATCCATGTAATTCAATAGCTTGCGTTGCGCGCGAACCTCTGTAGGGAATGTCCGTTACTTGGGGTTCGCAACCACAGCATAGCCGCCCTCGGCACCGGGCTGGCAGGTCACCAGAGAAAAAAGGTGCTGTTACAGAACCAGTGGGCCGTCAAAGTCCACAGCTTTGAAAACACCATGTTCACGCACCTCGAAGCCGCGTGTTTGCGGCATACGGTAGAGGCGGAGGCAATCCAGTTGGAGATCGATTTCAGCCAGCAGCTCACGTTCAAGGGACTCAAACTTTGCCACGTCCAGTTGGCACTCAAATACGGACTGCTGCACCCGCTGCCCAGTGCTTTCACACACCTTGGCTACTCTTCGCAAGCGGCGGCGGCCCGCTTTGGTTTCGGTATTTACGTCGTAACACACCAGTACCAACATGGTCTGCGCCCTACTTCACCACAAACGGCACATAGGGGGCCGCATCGTCGCGCACTGCGCGGGCCAACAGGCGGGCTTGCACCATAGGCACTAGGCCCAAGGGCACGGCTTGTGCAAGCAGCGGATGGTTGAGTTCATCGCGTTTGCGCTCCTGGTAGGCCACAACCACCGCTTTACGCGCATCAGGCTCAAGCGATACGCCACCCCCTTCGCGGACGGCAAAGTCATCGGCAGTCAACTGGCCCCGGTTGATCAAACTCAGGGCCAGCCGGTCTGCCCAGGCGCGAAACTCTTCCATCAGGTCCAGGGCCAGCGCTGCACGGCCTGGGCGCAAAGCATGCAAGAACCCAACCTGGGGGTCCAGGCCAGCAGCCTCAATGGCAGACCGGCAATCGTTCATCCACATCGCGTACAGAAATGACAACAGCGCGTTGAAACGGTCACGCGGTGGACGACGGGTACGGCCATCCATATAGAAAGCCTCGCGAAGGTCAGGGCGTACCAGCAGGTTGATGCCGCTGAAATATTGACGCGCAGCTTCGCCCTCTAATCCGCGCAAGGTGTCGAGGTCGGTGGCAGAAGGCAATGCCCGCAAGCTGGCCGCCAAATCATCAGCCAAACGGGTAAGAGTCTGGGCCTCAGACTCCACCTTGGCTTCGCGGGCACCGCGTTGCAGCACTTGCCGGGTGTTTTTGATCTTTCCGGCCACACAAGCCCGCGCGATATCCAAGGTAAAAGCCGGGTCAGCTTGGCGCTGGAACTGGGCCTGGCGCAGCAGCACATTGCCGCTAGTAGCCCCTTCCAGTCGGGCTTTAAAGCGTCCGTTGTCGTTGAGCAAAACCAAGGTAATGCCGTCGTCCGCCAGCCGATGCATCAAAGGTGCCGACAGGTTGATATGGCCCATACACACCACCGCCGTAAGGTGGTGCAAAGGCACGCGCAAGCGGGTTTCCCGCTCCAGCTCCACCCGCAAGGTGTCGTTGTCCAACCGCAGATAGGTCTCGGGCGTGGTGATGTACAAAGTGTTGAGCAATTGCATGGAAGGCCATCTTTAAGCATCGGGGTCAAACAAGGCCGCACGCGCAGCAGCAAAGTCGGTACGGGCGGCCTGGGGCTGGCAGCGCTCTAGCAAGGAGCAAGCTTTGCAGCGCTTGGCCGCTTGCGCTGGTGGCAAGGGGGCTGGCAAGCGGCCCTGTGCCAGCATCTGGCGAATGGCATCCAGGGTCTGCACAACTTCGGCACGCAGTTGTGGGGTAACAGGCACCACCCGGCGGCGTTTGGAGGTGGCGTAATAGATGGCACCCTCAACGACTTCTTTACCCATCATCGCTTGCAGGCACATGGCCTGCCCTGCCAGTTGCAGGTCGTCGCAGGCGGCAATATCTGCGGCCTTGTTGCGGCTACCGTGTTTGTATTCCACCGGGTAAGGCACGCCACCGGCCAAGAACTCGACCACGTCGGACTTGCCGACCAAACCCAACGCGTCGTGCCACAGCGGCAAGGCCCGCTCAATGCGCACGCCCTTGGTCGTCTCTACACCGGGCTGGTCAACTTTGGCATGCACGGCCTGGCCGCGCAGGGTGTGGACGTTGTCATCAAACACCTGCTCTAAATGGATCAGGCCACACTGGCGCGGACAGTAGTGCCAGTGCTGCAGAGCCGACAAAGGGATTTGGTCGGGCTCGTTCATGGCATCAGCAGAGCCGGGTCAAGGTAACTCCGGGTGCGGCTTGCAGCGCTTGGTTCAACGGCACAGCCTGCCCATCGAAGGCCACGGCGTAGGCGTCGAAGCTACGGGCCACCGAACCCGGCTCCTTGGCCTGCACCTGCAGGCGGTCAAACAGTGCGTGTGCTGGGGCATTGCCCAACTCGCTGTCGTGCTTGAAGACGTACAGGCCACGGGTGGACATTTCGCCCCGTGCAGCGGAGCGGTCGTGCTCGAACATTTGCGCCAGCGCCTGCCACAGCAATTCCAGATCTTCATCGCCAAAGCCGGTCTGCTTGGCCAGGAAAGAAGAGACAAATCCGTGCGCAACATACACGCCGTAGGGCACCGTATGTTTGCGGCCCATGGTGCGGTTGTCGCCCTGCTGCTTCTCTGCCTCGGCTTCTGTGGCGACGGCCATGCGGGTAATGGAGTGCTCCAATGCTACGACGGGCTCCACCGAGCGCGCAAAGGTTAGCTGCACCGGGCCGCGCACTTGGCCGCAGTTCACCCCCGTAGACATCACGGCACCAAAGGTACGCACGTCAAAGAAGTTCTGGCACATCCAGGCGCGGGCTTGGCCCACCTCGTCTGCACTGCCTTTGCGTTTTTCTTTAGCAGGCTTTTTCTTTTTGGCATCATTCGCTACATTTTCTGTAGCTTCTTCCGCTTGTTCCTCGGGCGCTGCATCTAGTTTTAGTGCTGAATAGGCGCGCTGGTTCTGGTGGTTCAATACTGCTTTTTCTCGCACGTAGATTTCAAAGCGCTTTTCACCATCCACGGGTTCGCGCTGGTCTTGCTCTTTCACCAGGCCGACAAAGTTGCGCACCTTGCGTTTCAGGGATACATCGGTGACCAGCCCGTGGCCTGATTCGGCATCCAGGCGCGGCATATTGCCTGCGTCGGGATCTCCGTTGGGGTTGCCATCTTTGACATCAAAAATGAGTACGAAGTCGTAGCGGTGGGCGAGATTCATGCTGGGGTTCCTTCTGGGGTGGTGTCGTCGGATTTTTTGGTGAAAAAGTCTTGGCGTTGGTGGTAGTAGCCGAGGGCGAAGCGGCCTTGGTCAGGGAGTGGCAGGTGTTTGGGGAAGTCGTTCACCGGCCCTAGCACCTCACCCAACAGTTTTTCAAACCAGGTCGTGCGTCCGATCGTCAGCTTCTTGAGGTGGGCATTCTTCAAGCGCAGCAAGGTGGTAAATACGGCCACCGGGGTGCTGGATGCCGCACCGTAATAGCGATCGCGGATGGTGGCGTTCAGGCCGGGGCTGGCTTCTTCCTGGATTTTTTCCAGCACGGCAAAGAGCCTGCCCAGCCGGTACGAGGCGTTGGGGTTGTTGAGATCAAGCATAGGTAAAAGCTCCTGTTCAGAGGGCAAGTGAGGCGATGAAGTCTGGGTAGTCTGGGTGGACTGGGTACTGCGCACCTGCCGACGCAGGCAGGCTTTGATGGCCGCTGCACGCAAGTAGTTGACGTTTTGCTCCGCACGGCAGCGCCCTACCGCCGCGTTTAGCCACATCGCGGGATACGGCACGTTTTCGCCCGCAAAGATGGCATCGACGATGGCGCCGCCGAGGTTGGGCGGAATGTTGTCGGCCTTGTTTTGCACGGCTACGGCAGCCAGCAGGCGAAACAACGACGGGTACTGCGCGTCGTTCGGCCCCCGCACCAAGGCCAGGTCGTCGAAGTGCCGGGCAATACGTTGACGTAGCTCGCCTAGCGGCAGGCAGTGGTAGAACCGAATGCTGATGCGCGCGGCGTTAGGGGCCAAGCCCAACACGTGGAACAGCGTTGCGTCGTCAGGGTTGGCCAATTTCCCGCTGTGCACCGCTTCTAACAATGCGCGCACGGCTGGGGTACTTTCATCGGGGTTGTCTTTGAAGATGTCGCCAAAAATATCTTCAAAGCCACTTTGCTTTGCGGACCAAAACACCGTAGAGGCATCACCTACCTGGATACGCTGGGTCGAATCTTTGCGCAGCAGGTGGTTGAGCGCCGTGGTGTAGGCGAATGCAGCCGCACGGCTGACCGGGGCGTTCTCGCCCTGGCGCTCGGTTTTGCCATACGACTCGAAGGCGCGTGCGTTGAAAGACACGATGTTGGCACCCGAGGTCTGCGCGCCCCACACACCTTTGATGGAGGCATGCAAACGCTCCACCGGAGCCTGTTCACCCGTGACCAGACACATGGTCATGCGGGCAACATCGTCTTGCGGCACGTTCAACACGGCGTTGATGACCGCGGGGCGCTGGCACACCAAATCCAGATCGCCTTGCAGCCGAAAACTCAGCACTGCATTCACTTCCAGCGCATCGGCCCAGGCCGACTGGCGCTCTAGCTGCGCCAGGTCGATACGCTCCATGAAGCGCAGCACCGCCTGAATGCCTTCATCGGCACGGGCTGCATCGGGTAGCGCGGCAATGCGGGCGCAAAAGGCCGCGTGCTGTTCTACCACCCGCTCTGGCTTGCCTTTGGTGTCAATGCCGAGCACATACTCCAGCGTGTCCCACAACAGATTGGCGGCAACACCAGATGTTTTCTTGATACCCAACGGCACCCTAAAACTTTGCGCCACTTTTTTCTTGCCTTGCGGTTCACGCGTATCCCGCATTTGCAGCAATTCGCCGTCTGCACTGATCTCCAGCACAAAAGGAATCTCCTTTTGTTCCAGACCAAACAACGGCAGGCGTTGGGCAGGGTCGGCGTCTTCGCACTTGCGGCTGTAGTAGCTGTTGAGCGCTTGCAAAATCATCCGCGGGCCTCCTCAAACGGGGGAACTTCCACCACGCCTTGCACCAACTTGGCATTGAAGAACCGGGGTTGTGGATCGCTGGGATGGGTGAAGTTCAGGTCGTGCAGCATCCAGCCCAACTCACGGGTCTCGCCGTTGGTAGCAGCAGGCGGCGTCTCGGCGGTGACCAAGCGGAAATCTGCTGCGAATTCGCGGCAACCCAGGTAGGGCTGGTTCACACACTGGCCTTTGCTGGCGCGGCGGGCGAACATTTCTGTGTACTTCACCAAGGGTTCAGCACAGCGCGGTGCCAAAGACAAATCGGCATGGATGCGGTAGGCCACATCGCGCAAAAAGTAGCCTGCGCGCTGCTGCCGTTCGTCTTCGATGTAGATGCCCAGTGTGCCGCTACCCGCCGCCATGGCCTGCTGCACATTGCGGGTCGATGCCACAGCGCTGACCTCGTTACGCCGCAGGTTGATCCAGCGGATGGGCTTGAGCACCTCGATGCGGCGCACCCGCCAGCGGATGGCTGGTTTCCAGAGCACAGACTCGAAAACGGCGCGCGCGGCAGAAGGTGTCATTACGTCGTACGAGACGCGCTCCACCTTCATTTCTGGCCGGGTAAAACAGGCGAAGGGGCCTGTGACTTCTAGACAAAACGTGGTCATGCTCGTCACCTTAAAAATTCGATAAACCTACGCAGCAATACAAAACTCCCAATTGGGAGAGCAAGGTAGAGCAACCCAAGCCTCATAACGATCAACAGCCAGACCAACAAAAACCTGTACGCAGGTTGCGATGCCATGAGTCGTAACTCTTTCAGTGGTTTAGAGAAATCCAAGAAGTCCATGAGCACACCTCGCCGGGAGAATTTCTCGGAATTGTACATTTTCTCAGATGAATTATATTGAATGCTAAATTTTTTAAAATCTAAGGTGCTATTATGACTACTCGCAAACGCGTGGATTGAAACTCAGATGAAGTCCATTGAATGCTGGGCATAGAGGGGTGGGATTCGTCCCACCCTTTTTTCTTTCAGAACACATTGCCCAAGGCATCGAACGCAACCCCCTCTGCATTCAAACCCATCCTCTCGTCATAAAGACCGATCGCGTCAACCTGCACATACAAGCCCGGTACAACCGATACCCTCAACCCACCCTGAGCCAGCATTGCGTCCGCTGCCCTTTTACGAATACTGATGGTGTAGCGCTGTAATTTCCGCATGAGCCAGCGTTCTGGCCCCTTGGCGGCTAAGGTGCCTAGCAAGGCATCCATGTCGTCTTTGGCCTCGGCGTAACGCACCACCACGGTGGCCATATCTTCGTCTTCCACCAAACGAAAGGCTTCGGCTGCAGAACGGAAGCTCACCGCCAGTTGGCGGTTGCCTTCCAGCATGGCGCATACCTTTTTGCCATCCAGATCGACCGAGTAATAAAACTGCTTGAAGTAGTTGGCAAACAAGGCACGGGCCAACGGGTCTTGCGCCTGACCACGCAAAGTCGAGATACAGGCATCTGCGCCTTTGCGCAAATGCCCCATCGGCGGCTTCTCGGGCGGAACGAATACAACGACACGGCCTTTGCCTTCCATGCGCCCCTCCCGGTTGCAACGGCCCGCCGCCTGGGCAATGGAGTCCAGCCCCGCCAAAGCGCGGTAGACCACAGGGAAGTCGATGTCCACGCCAGCCTCCACCAACTGCGTGCTCACCACCCGCAGCGGTCGCAGGTCGCGCCCTTCGCGCTTGGCTTGCAGGCGCTGCTTGATGTGGGTGATCACGTCTTTACGGTGCGCGCCGCACATCAAAGCCGACAGGTGCAGGGTATCGGCAGGCATGAGGCGCTGTAGTTCCCGGGCTGCCTTGCGGGTATTGACAATGGCTAGCACGCAGTCTTCGGCACTGAGCTGTGCGGCGGTTTCAGCCCAGGGTATGGGCATGTTCCAGTCCGCAGGTAACTCCACCTTCACACGTTGCAACGCGTTGAACAAAGCATCAGGGTCATCGATGATCTCGCGCACATCTTCCAGGCCGCGCAGCCCTTTGCCTGGATCGAAATACGTGGTGCTATTCAACGCGGGCTGGGTGGCGGTGCACAACACCACGCTTACGCCGTAATGCTTTACCAGCAGATTCAGCACGTCCAGAATGGGCTGCAAGAATTCAGGGGGCAACTGCTGTGCCTCGTCCAGCACAATCACACTGCCAATCAGGTTATGCAACTTGCGGCAGCGCGAGGTGCGGGCCGCAAACAAGGATTCGAACAGCTGCACGTTGGTGGTCACCACCAAGGGCGCATCCCAGTTTTCGCAGGCCAGGCGGCTACGAGCGGTTTCGTCTTTACCTTCGGCATCGGCCTGGCTGTGGTGCTCGATCAAAACCTCGTCGCCCAGCGCCTTGAAAACAGAGCGAAACACGTCTGCCGTCTGCTCAATGATGCTGGTATAGGGAATGGCGTAGACGATGCGGCGTTTGTCGTGCTGCAACGCATGGTTCAGTGCGAATGCCAGACTGGACAGCGTTTTGCCGCCGCCGGTAGGCACCGTGAGCGAAAAGAACCCCGCGGGCAGTTCGGCCTTGGCCCGGCACTGGCGCAAGATGTCAGCACGCAAGTGGTTGACAGGTGTGTCTGCCACGGGCAACGCCGCCATGTGTGCGTCAAACGCATCCCGCATCTGGGGCAGTGCGGGAAAACCTTCGCGCCGTGCGGGCCGACCCGCATCGAAGTGGGCTTCGGTGTCTAGAAAATCGGCATCCACCAAGCACGAAAACAGCATGCGCAACCAGAGGGCGAAGCCTGCACTGCCACCAGGAATATTTTTCAACGATGGGATGAAGTCACCGGCACTAAGGATGTCGGGTGGCGGTTGGGTCGCAAGAGCAGTGTCCAGCTCGGTTTTGCTATCGGACTCATCCAAACGTTCTTGCAAGCCACCATTCCAATCGTGCAAACCTGAATGGTGCCCGGCAATCAGATAGGCGAGAACGCGGGCTGCAAGTTTGCCTCCAGCACCGTGGCTTTTCTCCAGGCTTTGGATGGCCCACAAGGCCCCAGCCGCAGAGTGCGTCTTCTCGCGCCCTCCAACTTTGCCTTCAATGTGGGCATCGGGGTTATCGCCCAAGCGGATGTACTTCTGGAACCCAGGTCGGTATTTCCCCAGGTCGTGCCAAAGACCTGCCAAATAAGCCCAGCGTTGGCTGACTTGAGAGGGCTCAAAAGGGGCTGAGAACTGGGCGGCAAGCTGGGCCACCGATTGCAGGTGCGCACGCAGCAAATGCCCGCCTGAATGGGCCAATGGTTCTGTCACCGCAACACTCCCTGCAAGTTCTCTTGCAGGGACATGTTACACATTTCACATCCACAAACAGATGACCCTCAGGTATTTATTCGACGGTCACACTTTTCGCCAGATTGCGCGGTTTGTCCACATCCGTCCCCCGCGCACACGCCGTGTGGTACGCCAGCAATTGCAGCGGCACCACGTGGAGCAGGGGCGACAGCGCGCCGTAATGCTCGGGCATGCGGATCACGTGCAGGCCTTCGCCGCTGGCGATGTGGGAGTCGGCATCGGCCAGTACGTAGAGCACGCCGCCGCGGGCGCGGACTTCTTGCAGGTTGCTCTTTAATTTTTCGATCAGCGTGTCGTTGGGGGCCACGGCCACCACCGGCATTTCGCTGGTCACCAGGGCCAGGGGGCCGTGTTTGAGCTCGCCTGCGGCGTAGGCTTCGGCGTGGATGTAGGTGATTTCCTTGAGCTTGAGCGCGCCTTCCAGGGCGATGGGGTAGTGCAGGCCACGGCCCAGGAACAGGGCGTTTTCTTTGGGGGCGAAGTCTTCGGCCCAGGCGATGAGCTGGGGCTCTAGCGCCAGCACGGCTTGCAGGGCGGCGGGCAGGTGGCGCATGGCTTTGAGGTGGCTATTTTCTTCTTCGGCGCTCAGTTGGCCCTTGGTTTTGGCCAGGGCCAGGGTCAGCAGGAACAGGCCCGCCAGTTGGGTGGTGAATGCCTTGGTGGAGGCCACGCCGATCTCGACGCCCGCACGGGTGATGTAGGCCAGTTCGCACTCGCGCACCATGGCCGAGGTGGAGACGTTGCAGACCGTCAGCGTGTGCTGCATGCCCAGGCTTTGGGCGTGGCGCAGGGCGGCCAGGGTGTCGGCGGTTTCGCCCGACTGGGTGATGGTGACGATCAGCGTCTTGGGGTTGGGCACCGAGTCGCGGTAGCGGTATTCGCTGGCAATCTCCACCTGGGTGGGCACCTTGGCGATGGACTCCAGCCAGTACTTGGCGGTGCAGCCGCTGTAGTAGCTGGTGCCGCAGGCCAGGATGAGGATCGAGTCGATGTCGGCAAACACCTTGGCCGCGTCGCCACCGTTGGGGCCGTCGAACAGGCCGGGCACGATGGAGGTCACGCCTTCCAGTGTGTCGCCGATGGCGCGGGGCTGCTCGAAGATTTCTTTTTGCATGTAGTGGCGGTACGGGCCGAGTTCGGCCGCGCCGCTGTGGGCCAGCACGGTCTTGACGGTGCGCTGGACGGGCTTGTGGCTCTTGTCCACGATCCAGTATTTGCCCAGTTGCACGTCCACCACGTCGCCCTCTTCCAGGTAGACGATCTGGTCGGTCACACCGGCCAGTGCCATGGCATCGCTGGCCAAAAAGATCTCGCCCTGGCCCACGCCCAGGATCAGCGGCGAACCAGCGCGCGCGCCGATGATGCGGTGTGGCTCGTCTTTGCTGAACACGGCAATCGCGTAACCGCCGCGCAGTTGCAGCACGGTGGCCTTGACGGCTTCGAACAGGTCGCCGTTGTACAGGCTATCAACCAGGTGGGCGATGACTTCGGTGTCGGTCTGGCTGGTAAACACGTAGCCCTTGGCTTGCAGGGCGGCGCGGAGTTCGTCGTGGTTTTCGATGATGCCGTTGTGCACCAGGGCGATGCGGCCCACGCGGTCGGCGGCGTCGGCACCGGGGCCGTGGCTGAAATGGGGGTGGGCGTTGTGCACCGCGGGCGCGCCGTGGGTGGCCCAGCGGGTGTGGGCGATGCCGGTGCCGCCTTCGATGTGGTCCTCGGCCACCTGGGCCATCAGCTCGGCCACGCGCGAGGTGCTGCGGGCGCGGCGCAGGGCACCGGTATTTTGGGTGGTTTGGCCGTTGTCCTGGATGGCCACGCCGCAGGAGTCATAGCCCCGGTATTCCAGCCGTTGCAAGCCCTGGACCAGGATAGGGACGATATTGCGGGTAGAGACTGCGCCAACGATGCCACACATAAAAAACTCCAGTTAGTTGAGTGTGCGGATGTTAAGCTTTACCCTCAAGACAAAGGTTTCAATATGTCACGTTTTTTGTATTTTAATTTCTCCACTATAAATACAAGAAATTAAATTGCATAAGTATTTACTTTATGGAACAAATCGAACTAGACAACACCGACCTGCGCCTTTTGCACCAGCTGCAAGTGGATGCCTCGCTGAGCAACCTGGCCCTGGCCGAACTGGTGCATGTGTCTGCGCCCACCTGCCTGCGCCGGGTCAAGCGGCTGGTGGAGGCGGGGCTGATCGAGCGGCAGGTGGCGATTTTGAGCGCCGACAAGCTGGCGGTGCAGCAGGGCCACGGCCTCACGGCCATTGTCGAGATCACGCTGGACCGGCAGGACGAGGAGCGCCTGGCCGCTTTCGAGTTGCGGGTGGCTGCCGATGCGGCGGTGCAGCAGTGTTACCGGGTGTCGCCCGGGCCCGATTTCTGCTTGGTGGTGTTTGCGCCCGACATGCCGGGCTACCTGGCGCTGGCGCAGCGCTTGTTCACCAGCGATGCAAATGTGCGCAACGTGAAGGCGTTTTTCAGCCTGAAACGGAGCAAGTTTGCACCGTTTGTGCCTGTGCTCCCTGTGTGACACACGGCTTTACAGCCTTGGGAGGCGAAGCCACCCTGTATGCATTTACATTACCCGCACCATGACGCATTACAAAACGATTTACAAATGCAGCCAATGCGGTGCCACCAGCTACCAGCCCGTGATTGGCCGCGACGCCAGCGGCGCTCTCATGCCCACCGGCGTATACCGCTGCACCGGCTGCCGGGTTACTTTTACCGATCCCAAAGACTGGTGGGGCCACCCTGGTGCCAGCACCGACGCGCCCGTACAACCCAACCCGCATGCAGGCACCTCGCCCGGTAGCTGATTGCTATACTTTTAAACAAAAATCCAAGGCATAAAAATAGCTGCTACCGCCCATTCCAAGGGCAGTAGCAGCTATTTTTTTAGGAGTGAATAGTCCGAACTTAATGCGCGTCGGCCATCTTGGCGGCGGCGATGGCTTCGCTGGCATCGCCCTTGGCACCGTTGAAATACAGGTTCAGCGCCACCGCCGCAATCGATGCCAGCAAGATGCCGGACTCGATCAGCGGATGCAGGCTGTGCGGCATCCACTGTTTGAAGTTGGGCGCAATCAGCGGCACCATGCCGATACCGATGGAAATGGCCACGATCAGCGCGTTAAAACGGTTGGTTTTGAAGTCCACCCCGCCCAGGATGCGGATGCCGGTGGCGGCCACCATGCCAAACATCACCAGCCCCGCACCGCCCAACACCACCGTGGGCAGCGACTCCACCAGCGCCGCCATCTTGGGTAGCAGGCCCAGCAAAATCAACAGCAAGCCCCCGGCCACGCAGACAAACCGGCTCTTCACCCCGGTCACCGCCACCAGGCCCACATTCTGCGAAAAGCTGGTGTAGGGGAAGGTGTTGAAGATGCCGCCGATCAGCGTGCCCAGGCCGTCGGTACGCAGGCCCCGGGTGAGCGCGCCCTGGTCGATCTTGCGCCCGGTCATGTCGCCCAGCGCCAGAAACATGCCGGTGGATTCGATCATCACCACCACCATCACCAGCGACATGGTCAAGATCAGCACCGGGTCAAAGATGGGCAGCGCAATCTCGAACGGCAGCACCAAATCGAACCACGCGGCCTTGCCGACTTTTTCAAACGTCATCAGCCCCAGCGCGGTAGACAGCACCCCGCCCGCCACGATGCCGAGCAGCACCGAGATGTTGGCAAAAAAGCCCTTGGCGTACTTGGCGATCAGCAAAATCGTCACCAGCACCAACGCGGCAATGCCCACGCCGGTGAGTTCGGCGTACTTGGGGTTGGGCACGCTAGGCGCTATCGCCATGCCGGTGGGAATGGGCGGCAGCGGCGAGCCGGGTGCGGTGGCCACGGCGGCGGCGTGGGCCAGCCACTGGGCGTGGTCGGGATTGACCACGCTGGGCGCGGTGGGGCCAAACGGGTTACCAAATATCCAGTTGATGCCCACGCGCATCAGGCTGATGCCGATGACGGCGATGATGGTGCCGGTTACCACCGGCGGAAAAAACCGCAGCAGGCGACTGACCAGCGGCGCAATCACGATAGACACCACGCCCGCACCAATCACCGAGCCAAACACCAGCCCCGCGCCCTCGGCCCCGGGAAAACTGTTGGCCATGGCCACCATGGGGGCCACCGACGCAAAGGTCACGCCCATCATCACCGGCAGCTTGATGCCAAACCACTGCGTAGCCCCCAGCGCCTGGATCAGCGTGACCAGGCCGCAGCAAAACAGGTCGGCCGATATCAGCATGCCCACCTGCTCCGGGCTGAGTTTGAGCGCGCGGCCCACAATCAGCGGCACGGCCACTGCACCGGCATACATCACCAGCACGTGCTGTAGCCCCAAAGCGGTGAGCTGCGAGGCGGGTAGGCGTTCTTCTACGGGGTCGGGCTGGGCAGATGACATGGGCGGGCTCTCTGGCAATGGGTGAGATGCGCCTATCAAGCAGGAAACAGGCCATACGCCACCGTAGATTTCTGCAACGCCTAGCACCAGAAATTTCAGCACCCGCCGTAGCCCCGGCTGCTTATAGTCACCAACCCGCTGCACACACCTACGATGAACACCGCCCCACCCCAAGACCGCCCCCCGACACAGGCCCGCCGTGCCGAGGTGGCCAGCGCCCTGGCCGCCGCCCTGCCCCGCCACGCCATCCTGTCGCGCACGGAAGACACGACACCCTACGAGTGCGACGGCCTCACCGCCTACCGCGCCCAGCCGCTGGTGGTGGTGCTGCCCGAAACCGAGGCCCAGGTGGCGGCGGTGCTGCAGATCTGCCACCGCTTGAACGTGCCCGTAGTGGCCCGGGGCGCGGGCACAGGCTTGTCGGGCGGGGCCATGCCGCACACCCTGGGCGTGACGCTGTCGCTGGCCAAGTTCAACCGCATCCTGGATGTAGACCCGCTGGCCTGCACCGCCACCGTGCAGTGCGGCGTGCGCAACCTGGCCATCAGCGAGGCGGCAGCGCCCCACGGCCTGTACTACGCCCCCGACCCCAGCAGCCAGATTGCCTGCACCATCGGCGGCAACGTGGCCGAAAACTCTGGCGGCGTGCACTGCCTGAAGTACGGCCTGACCCTGCACAACGTGCTGCGGGTGCGCGGCTTTACCGTGGAAGGCGAGGCGGTGGAGTTTGGATCGGAAGCGCTGGACGTGCCCGGCCTGGATCTGCTGCCGCTCATCATCGGCAGCGAGGGCATGCTGGCCATCGCCACCGAAGTCACCGTCAAGCTCATCCCCAAGCCGCAGATCGCCCGCTGCATCATGGCCAGCTTTGACACCGTAGAGGCCGCGGGCAACGCCGTGGCCAGCGTGATCGCCGCAGGCATCATCCCCGCCGGGCTGGAGCTGATGGACAAGCGCATGACCGCCGCCGTGGAAGACTTTGTGCACGCCGGCTACGACCTCAACGCCGCCGCCATCCTGCTGTGCGAAAGCGACGGCACCCTGGAAGAGGTGGAAGAAGAAATCAACCACATGCGCAGCGTGCTGGAGGCCAATGGCGCGTCCGGCATCGCCATCAGCCGCGACGAGGCCCAGCGCCTGAAGTTCTGGAGCGGCCGCAAAAACGCCTTCCCGGCCTCGGGCCGCATCAGCCCCGACTACATGTGCATGGACTCCACCATTCCACGCAAAAAGCTGGCCGAAATTTTGCGCGCCATCGAGGCGATGGAGGCGCAGTACGGCCTGGCCTGCGCCAATGTGTTCCACGCGGGCGATGGCAACCTGCACCCGCTCATCTTGTTTGATGCCAACGACCCCGACCAGTTGCACCGCTGCGAGCTGTTTGGTGCCGACATTCTGGAAACCAGCGTGCGCCTGGGCGGCACGGTGACGGGCGAGCACGGTGTGGGTGTGGAAAAGCTCAACTCCATGTGCGTGCAGTTCAGCGCGCCCGAGCGCGAGCAGATGTTTGCCGTCAAGCGCGCCTTCGACCCGGTGGAGCTGCTCAACCCCGGCAAGGTCATCCCCACGCTGCAGCGCTGCGCCGAATACGGCAAGCTCACCGTGCTGCGCGGCATGCTGCCCTTCCCCCACCTGCCCCGATTCTGATTGCAAGGTTCTGATGAACGACCCCATCCTCCAGCGCCTGATCGACCAGGTACGCAGCACCCACAAGCCCCTGGACATCCAGGGCGGCAACACCAAGCATTTTTACGGCGAGATCTCCCACGGCGAGGTACTGGACATGCGTCCGCTCAACGGCATCAGCAGCTACGAGCCCAGCGAGCTGGTGGTCACGGTGCGGGCGGGCACCCGCCTGGCCGAACTGGAACACCGGCTGGCCGAAAAAGGCCAGTGCCTGCCCTTCGAGCCGCCACGGTTTGGTGACGGTACGGTGGGCGGCATGGTGGCTGCAGGCCTGTCCGGCCCGTCACGCGCCGCTGTGGGCTGCGTGCGCGATTACGTGCTGGGCACCACGGTGCTCAACGGCCAGGGCGAGGTGCTGAGCTTTGGCGGCCAGGTCATCAAGAACGTGGCCGGGTACGACGTGTCGCGGGTGATGGCCGGGTCGCTGGGCGTGCTGGGCGTGATTTGCGAGGTGTCTTTGAAAGTGCTGCCCATCGCCACGGCCACCGCCACCCGGGTGTTTGTGATGGACGAAGCCGCTGCACTCAAGCAACTCAACGCCTGGGCAGGCCAGCCGCTGCCGATCAACGCCAGTGCCTGGCACCACGGCCAGTTGCACCTGCGGCTGGCGGGTGCGCAGGCCGCCGTGGCTGCCGCCTGCGCCCACCTGGGCGGGGCCGTCGTGGAGCCCGAAATAGCCGCCAGCTGGTGGGACAGCGTGCGCGACCACCAGCATGCGTTTTTCCACCTCGACAGCACGCACCTGGCCAAGGGCGAACACCTGTGGCGCATCTCGGTGCCCACCACCACCCCGCCGCTGGCCCTGCCTGGCGTGCAGTTCATCGAATGGGGCGGGGCCCAGCGCTGGCTGCGCGGCATCGCCACCGCCAAACAGGTTCGCGCCGCAGCGGCCCAGGCAGGCGGCCACGCCACGCTGTTCCATGCCGCCGCGCCACGGGCGCAGATCTTTACCCCGCTGTCGGCCCCGCTGCAGCGCATCCACAAGGGCCTGAAAACCGCCTTCGACCCCCGGGGGATTTTTAACCCTGGCCGCCTCTATCCAGGGCTTTAAAGCATGCAAACCAATTTATCGCCCGAGTTCAAGAACACCGCCGACGGCCAGGCCGCCGAGGCGATTCTGCGCAAATGTGTGCACTGCGGCTTCTGCACCGCCACCTGCCCCACCTACCAGCTGCTGGGCGACGAGCTGGACGGCCCCCGGGGCCGCATCTACCTGATGAAGCAGGTGCTGGAAGGGGCCGAGGTGACGCGCAGTACCCAGCAGCACCTGGACCGCTGCCTCACCTGCCGCAACTGCGAATCCACCTGCCCCAGCGGCGTGGAATACGGCGCGTTGGTCGATATCGGGCGGCGCATCGTCGATGCCAAGGTGGAGCGCCCCACGCTGGAAAAAGCCGCCCGCTGGCTGCTCAAGGAAGGGCTGACCTCGCCCTTGTTTGCCCCGGCCATGAAGACCGGCCAGGCCCTGCGCCCGCTGCTGCCGCCGGTGTTGAAGAAAAAAGTGCCTGCATCCCACCCCGCCAAACCCTGGCCCACCCGCGAACACGCCCGCAAGGTGCTGATGCTGACCGGCTGCGTGCAGCCCGCCATGATGCCCAACATCAACAGCGCCACCGCCCGCGTGCTGGACGCGGCGGGCATCCAGACGCTGGTGGCCGAAAAGGCCGGTTGCTGCGGCGCCCTGCGCAGCCACCTGGGCGACCACGCGGGTGGCCTGGATGACATGCGCCGCAACATCGATGCCTGGTGGCCGCTGCTGCAGGCGCACAAGCCCGAGGCCATCGTGATGAACGCCAGCGGCTGCGGCGTGATGGTCAAGGACTACGCCCACGCCCTGGCCGCCGACCCGGCCTACGCCCACAAGGCAGCCCTGATCAGCGAACTGACCCGCGACCTGAGCGAGCTGCTGCCCGACCTGGTGGAAGCCCTGCGCGGCAAAGTGAAGGTGGCTGCCGTCAGCCAGCTCGCCTTCCACCCGCCCTGCACCCTGCAGCACGGCCAAAAGCTGCGCGGCGGGGTCGAGACGCACCTGGGCGCGCTGGGCTTCAAGGTGCAGATTGCAGGGTCCGAAAGCCATTTGTGCTGCGGCTCGGCGGGCACCTACTCGGTGCTGCAGCCCACGCTGTCCACCCAGTTGCGCGACCGCAAGCTGCAGAACCTGGAGCCCTTGGGCGCACAGGTCATCGTGTCGGCCAACATCGGCTGCATCCAGCACCTGCAAAGCGGCACAGCCACCCCGGTACGCCACTGGGTGGAAGTTTTGGACGACAGTATCTTATGAACAAAATAGGCCTCTCGTGCTTATGGGACGAGCACAAGCAGCTATTTAAAATATAGCATTCACAAAATAAGCTTCATCCATTTGGATGACAATTGCTTACATTCGGCAGGCACATGAGAAGGTAGGTCCCTAAGATCTTCGTTGGTACTTTTATGGAGCTCTACCGCCATGACCAACGCCATCTACCGCATCCATCCGGCCCTGGGCGTAGCCCGTGTCGGTAACGCCCCCGACTCGTACTACCTGGAGCCCGGCCAGCAAGGCGGTTTGCCCACGGAGTACACCGCCGACGGCGACGAGCAGCCGGTAACGCAATTCAAAGACGCGGGCCAGGTACGGCGACAGGCGGCGCGGTTTCGCATTTACCAAGAGGTGGCAGGCCAGCCACCGGTAGAGCTAACACTGGGCAAGGGCCTGAAGTCGGTGCAATGGACGGTGCACCTGGCCAATAAAAAGGCCGCCTGGTACAACTTTGCCGAGTTGCAGGGCGACGTGATGCTGGGGGCCGACAACACCTATGCGGCCCAGGGCGTGCCGCTGCGCAATGGCGCGGTGACCGACCCGGCGCAACGCCAGGCGCTGATCATCGACCCCGGCCCACGCAGCGTGTCGCAGCCCGGCCAGCGGGCTGAATTCGATGCCGCCTCGGGCAGCGGCTACCCGCACCTGTCGTTTCCGCCGGGCAACCTGCAGCCCTACCCTATCACCACGCTGGGCCGCCTGCTGATGGCCCCAGACGGTGCCTTGCTGGTGCTGGGCGGCTACGGCAATGCGGGCGGCCCGCCGGGCAGCAACATCGCTTCCTTCGCTGGGGCCGATGGCTGGTTCGACGACGTGGCCGACGGCCCGGTGCAGGCCGATATCGAAACCGAGGACGGCACACGGCTGCAACTGCACGCCTGGGTGGTCAGCGGGGCCCCCAAGCTGGCGCCCGAACTCAACAACATCACCGCGCTGTCTGACACCTTCATCGACGTGGGCGTGCGCGCCATGCAACTGTGCCCGGCCCTGTACGACCCGCAGCGCGGCGGCTACCAGCCCGACTACCCCGCCTGCCTGGAGCGCGACGTGCTGCCACTGGTGCGCGCCATGAAGGAATACCGCTGGGTGGCCAATGTGGACGCGATGGTCAGCTTTGCCACGCCGCCATTCGACCTAGGTGACCTGTCCGAGGCCAACCGGCCCAACCGCCAACGCTGGTTTTCCATGCTGCGCAACCCCGGCAACGGCAGCACGCCACCCGAACTGGCCGCCTCGCACCAGCAACTGCGGGCCGACAACGGTTTTCCCATGATGCCGCTCAACTCCGGCGACAACTCCATCAGCAATACGGTGGTGCAAAAGTTCATGGCGCTCACGCCCACCCAGTACTTTTTGCTGCACCAGTGGGCGCAAGGCCGGTGCGTGTCGGTGCGCAACGACCCCTGCGCGGGGCAAGACTGGTCGGACTGGGTGAACCCTATCGACCATGCCTGCGCAGGCAATGTGGTGGGCGAGCCCATGGCCCCGGGCATCGAGGTCACCTGGACCCTGCGCAACCCCGGTATCCTGACCCCCGGCGATCCATTCCGGGTAGCCCTGTATGCAGGGTACGGCCCGCAACCCCTGAGCACCAGCCGCGACGAAACCCTGGACACCACCCACCCCGGCTGCGAGCCCGGCGACCTGACCAAGCGCATGGCCATCCCCTGGCAGGCCGACTTCTACGACTGCTCGGTCCAGCCCATCAACTTCACCGCCGTGGCCAGCAACAAGACCATCAGCAACGCCAACCGGATCCCCCTGGCCCCCACGTTCTACGCCTACTGGTGGCCCGCCCAGAGCCCCTACAACGTCTACGACGGCGCGCAAACCCCGTCCGACCAGGCGCTGGACGGTGGCCAGATACTGGGTCAGAACGTGCTCTACCACCGGGGCCTGAACAGCTTTGGCGACTCTGTGGTGGGCTGGAAGTACCTGGGCTTTGTGCTCAACCAGACCCAGGGCGACCTGCACAGCATGCTGCCGTTCTATGTGGAGAGTGAACGCAACTACGCCATGTTCCAGTTCGGCAGCCTCGGCCTGACCCCCGACGGCAGGGCCTACCTGACGCAGCCTGCCACCACCACCACTGCGCAGGACGTGGGCAACCAGACCCAGAGCACCTACCCGCCCTTGCAGTGGCTGGTGGGCAACTGAGCGCGGTGGTTCGCCACTGCCAGATCGCCATCATCGGCGGCGGGCCCGCAGGCTGTTGCGCGGCGCTGACCCTGCGCCGGTGGCTGCCGGAACTGTCGGTGCTGCTGGTGACCCGGCCCAGCCCCGTAGGCACGGCCCGGGTGGGCGAAACCCTCACCCCCGGGGTGCTTCCGCTGCTGCAGTTTCTGCAGTTGCAGGCTGGGTTTGAGGCCCAGCAGTACCTGCAGGCGGGCGGCACCGCATCGGCCTGGGGCCGCGACGAGGCCCTGCACCGGCCCTACCTGTTCACCGGCATGGGGCCGGGCTGGCAGATCGACCGCAGCGGTTTTGACGGCTGGCTGCTGGCCCAGGCACACACAGCGGGCACCCGCGTGTTACAGGCCCAACAGGTCACCGTGGCGGAAAACCAGGCTCCGTTCACCCTGCACCTGGACGGCCAGCCGTTCACTGCAGACTTCCTGATCGACACTACGGGCCGCAGTGCGCGTATCGCCCGTGCCTGCGGGGCCGAGGTGCAGCGGCACGATACCTTGGTGGCGCAGGCGCGCTGGTTCCAGACACCGGACGCACCGCAGCACGCGTCTGAAGGTGCCTTGATCGCCTCGGTGCCCGATGGCTGGTGGTACACGGCCGCGCTGCCGCAGGGACGGGGCGTGCTGATGCTGATGACCGACACCGCCGTGATGCCGCCATCGCCCACCGAGCGCGAAGCGCTGTGGCAGCGGTCGCTGGCCGCAGCCCCGTCGGTGGCGCAGCGGGTGCAGGCCTGGCGAGCCACCGGCGAACAGCAGACCCGGCCTGCCGGTTCGCAGCACCTGGACCGCGTGGCGGGCCCCGGCTGGGTGGCAGCGGGCGATGCCGCCATGGCCTTTGACCCGCTGGCCTCGCTGGGCATCGGTTTTGCCATCAGCACCGGCATCGAAGCCGCCCGGATCGCCGCCGCCTCGCTGGACGGCGACGCCGCACCGGCTGCCGCCTACACCCACGCGGTGGAGCAGGTGGGCGTGGACTACCGCAGCCGCCTGGCGGGCTACTACCAGATGGAGCGCCGCTGGGACACGCCGTTTTGGCGGGCGCGCCAGGACGGGTTTAATCCACCAGCGCAGTGGTAACGCTGGTCTCGCCTTCCAGCAGCCGGTGGATCGGGCATTTGTTGGCGATCTCCAGCAGCTTGGCGCGCTCCTCGGGGGTGATGTCGCCTTCGATATGCAGGCTGCGCTGGAGCTGGTAACGCGCCCGGCCATCCTCGGTTTTGCCTTCCACGTGGGTGATGTCCACCCGCAAGTCGGTCACGGCCATCTTGCGGCGGCGGATGTACAGCTCCAGCGTGAGCACGGTGCAGGCTGCCAGGGCCGAGTCCAGCAGGTCGTGCGGGTCGGGGGCCAGGTCGTCGGAGCCCAGGGTTGTGTCCACGTCGGCGTGCCAGGCGTGGCGGCCATTGGTGAGGGTGGTGAGTGCGTCCTGGGCGCGGTGCAGGCGGGCTTGGATGGGCATGGTGGCCTTCTGTAGGGTGGATCGGTAAGGGCACTGTACAACCCACCATGGAACTTCGCGCCCCAGCGCCACTCCTAGTAATTACCCGTATTGCAAGTGCAATAAAGCACACTTAGCACTCCACCCTATAGAGTGCTAATATTCGGGCTTAGAGAAAAGGAATCTGGTATGAACCTTCAAACTGGAACGATGTCCTCCGCGCTGGCCGCCCCCAATCCCTGGGCGATGGTGCCGCCGCTAGGCAACCTCGACGCTTACATTTCTGCTGTCAACCGCATGCCCATGCTCACGCTGGAGCAGGAACAGCAGTACGCCCGCCAACTCAAGAACGACCACGACGTCGAGGCCGCCGGGAAGCTGGTGATGTCCCACCTGCGCCTGGTCGTTTCAGTGGCCCGCCAGTACCTGGGCTACGGCCTGCCCCACGGCGACCTGATCCAGGAAGGCAACGTCGGCCTGATGAAAGCCGTGAAGCGTTTTGACCCCGACCAGGGCGTGCGCCTGGTCAGCTACGCGCTGCACTGGATCAAGGCCGAGATGCACGAATACATCCTGAAGAACTGCCGCATGGTCAAGGTGGCCACCACCAAGGCGCAGCGCAAGCTGTTCTTTAACCTGCGGTCGATGAAGCAGGGTTTCAAGTCCGACTCGGCTGCGGCCGATGCCGGTACCCACCGCGAGACGCTGAGTGAGTCCGAAATTGACTCCATGGCGACCCAGCTCAAGGTCAAGCGCGAAGACGTGATCGAGATGGAAACCCGCTTGTCGGGCGGCGACGTGATGCTGGATCCCGGCCCCGGCGACGACGGCGAAGACAGCTACGGCCCCATCGCCTATTTGGCCGACACCCACCAGGAGCCCACCGCCCTGCTGGAAGCCCGCGACCGCGACTACCTGGCGGGCGACGGCATCCAAAGCGCGCTGGACGGCCTGGACGAGCGCAGCCGCCGGATTGTGGAAGAGCGCTGGTTAAAAGTGGCCGATGACGGCTCGGGCGGCATGACGCTGCACGACCTGGCGGCGGTCTACGGTGTCAGCGCCGAGCGGATTCGCCAGATCGAAACGGCGGCGATGAAGAAGATGAAAAAGTCGCTCGCCGAATACGCCTGATCGCACGGTCGGCCCCATGAAAAAAGGACCTCGCGGTCCTTTTTTTACGCCTTCTGCTTGAGCAGCAGCTGCAAATCCCCAGTCAGCGCCGCCGCACCGCCGCCGTAGCGGGCGTACAGGCGCAGGCGGCCTTGCGTGTCGTACACGTAGCTGCCGGCCGAATGGTCCATGGTGTAACTGGTGGGCGTGGAGCCCTCCACTTTTTTGTAATAGGCCTTGTAGTCCTTGGCCACTTTGGCCAACTGCTCGGGTGTGGGGATCAGTGCCAGGAAGCTGGGGTCGAAGTTGCCCATGTAGGCCTTGAGCACCTCGGGCGTGTCGCGGGCCGGGTCGACCGTGATGAAGATGGCTTGCAACTTGTCGCCATCGGCACCCAGGGATTTTTTGACCTCGGCCAGCTCGGCCATGGTGGTGGGGCACACGTCGGGGCACTGGGTGTAACCAAAGAACACCACCACCAGTTTGCCCGCAAAGTCTTTGATGCTGCGCGGCTGGCCGTTGTGGTCGCTAAGCTGGAAGTCTTTGGCGTAGTCGGCCCCGGTCAGGTCGATCGCGGCGAACTTGGGTGCCGTCTCAGAACAAGCAACAAATAGACCACTAGCGCTTATGGCAAGGGCGCAAGCAGCTATTTTTTTTATAGCAATACGTTTATGCATATCAGACCAGATAGTGGTCCAGCAGCAGCGCGGCAAACAAGGCGCTGAGGTGGATGAGGGAGAAACGGAAGGTTTTGCGCGCCAGGGCATCCGAATAGTTGCGCCACAGCGCAAAGGCGTAGCCGCAAAACCCCAGGCTCAGCACCACAGCCACCGCAAGGTACAGCCAGGAGCTCATGCCGTAGATAAAAGGCATCAGGCAGCCCGCGAACAGCACCAGGGTGTACAGAAATACCTGCAGGCGGGTGAACTCGTTGCCATGCGTGACAGGCAGCATGGGCAGGCCGGCCTTGCGGTAGTCCTCGACCCGGTACAGGGCCAGCGCCCAGAAGTGCGGCGGCGTCCACAAAAAGATGATCAAAAACAGAATCAGCGCTTCGGGGCCGACGTTGTCGGTCATGGCGGCCCAGCCCAGCACCGGCGGCATGGCGCCCGAGGCACCGCCGATAACGATGTTTTGCGGGGTCAGCGGCTTCAATATCAGGGTGTAGACCACGGCATAACCCACAAAGGTGGCAAAAGTCAGCCACATGGTCAGCGGGTTGACCCAAACGTACAGCAGCACCGAACCGGCCAGGCCCAGCAGCCCTGAGAACAGCAGGGTTTGCCAGTTTTGCAGCTCGTTGCGGGCCGTAGGCCGCCAGGAAGTGCGCTTCATGCGCGAGTCAATGCCTTTTTCGACCAGGCAATTGAACGCCGCCGCCGCGCCCGCCACCAGCCAGATGCCCAAGCAGGCGATGAGACCCCGTTGGGTTTCCGCCCAGGTGGGTACACCGGGCACGGCCAGCACCATACCGATCAGCGCGCAGAACACGATGAGCTGGATCACACGCGGCTTGGTCAGCGCGTTGAACTGGCGCAAACGCGACGGCAGGCTGGTCACAGACGGGGCGGTGGATTCAACAGCACTCATGCAGAGATTCTCGATTCTTGAGGGGAAACAGCCGGGGCGGCCACACTGGCCGTGCGCTTGGCCGTGCGCTGGGCGCAAACGGCCCAGGTCAGCACCACCACCAGCGCGGCGGCACCACCCGTATGGGCCACGGCGGCCAGCAGCGGCCAGCCCAGCACCACATTGCTCAGGCCGGTGGCGAACTGTAGCAAGCTCAGCCCGGCCAGCCAGCGGGCCTGGCGGCGTGTGGCCGGATGGCGGTGCAGGCGCCAGGCCACCCAC
Source organism: uncultured Albidiferax sp. (assembly GCA_963512645.1). Classification (GTDB taxonomy): domain Bacteria; phylum Pseudomonadota; class Gammaproteobacteria; order Burkholderiales; family Burkholderiaceae_C; genus Rhodoferax_B. The sequence goes on from CAUPNM010000035.1 coordinate 24,146, forward strand.
GCCAGTGCCGGCAGCACCAGGTAGGCCATCAGACGGTGGGCGTAGTGGATGGCGGTGAGCCCGGCAAAGCTCAGATAACTGCCGTCCTGCATCTGCCCCAGGGGCCGCCAGATTTCAAACGCGTGCTGAAAATCCATCGCAGGCCACCAACTGCCCTGGCACAGCGGGAAAGTATTGCAGGCCAGTACCGCGTAGTTGGTGCTGACCCAGCCGCCCAGCACGATCTGCACAGCCAGCAGCACGCAGGCCAGGCCCAAGCCCACCCGGGCTGCGGGTACAACACGCGGGCGGGCAAAGCCGACGGCTTGCGCGCACAGCAGAGCCAGCAAGACCAGCCCGCCCACCAGATGCAAAGTGACGATGGCCGGAAACAGTTTCATGGTGACAGTAAGCGCGCCAAAAGCGCCCTGCACACACACCCATACCAGGGTGAAGGTAGGCCACCAGGGGTTGATGGAGGCATCTTTTTTACGCGCCCACCAACTGGCGATGGCCAGGGTCAATATCAGCACACCCACGCCGGTGGCCAGGTAGCGGTGGACCATTTCGACCCAGGCTTTGCTGTGGGTGACCGGGCCGGTGGGCATGGCCGTTTGCGCCTGGGTGATCTCGGCCACAGCGCCCAGCGGGCTGGCGTTGCCATAGCAGCCGGGCCAGTCGGGGCAACCCAGACCGGAATCGGTCAGGCGGGTGAAAGCACCGAACAGCACCAGGTCGAAGGTCAGAAACAAGGTCAGCACCGTGAGCGCCTGCAAGCGGCGTGCGGGGGCGGCGTTCTTATTGCGCAGCCACACCCAGGCCAGCGGGCCCAGGGCAATTACCACGCCCATCAGCATCAGGCGGATGGCGGGCGACAGGTCGTACAGGGCTTGGGATTCCATTCAGCGCCCCGCGTCGTCCCAGGAGTTGGAGCCGCGCAGTAGGCGGTCCAGATCGCGCTTGGCTTTGGAGGCGCCTTCGATGTCCAGCCCGGCAGGAAAACGCATCATCCAGTTGCCCATCGGGTCCACCACGTAGAGGTGGTCTGGCAGCAACTGGCCGACGGCGGGCGACAGCCATTGGGACAGTTGCAACTCGCCCACGCGCAGCACGGTGGCGGTTTTAAGGGCCGGGCGCAGGGCCTCGGCGATGGGTGCATCGTCGGTGACCAGCCAGACCCAGTCCACGCGGTCTTTTTCCTTGCCCAGGGTTTCGCGCAGTTGGCGCTGCAGGTACAAGTGCTTTTGACACGCAGCATCGCACGCCCCGCCCGCCACGCTGACCAGCAGCCACTGGCCTTTGAGGCTGCGCAGGTTGCCAGCCCGGCCGTCCAGGCCCACCACCGCCTGGTCGGGCAGCGGGCGCTGTGGCTCGATCAGCTCGCCCAGGTTGGCACGGCCTTGGGGGCGCACCACGTAGTAAGTGAAGTACGAGGCAATGACCGGTGCGGCGCAGGTCAGCAGCACGCCCAGCATCTTCCAACGGCCCATGACCGTGCGGCGGCGGGCGCTGTCCATCGCCTGCTCGGGCGTGGGCAGGTTGTGGACCGTGAGCCCCAGCGGGTGGTCTTCAGGTGGACCGTTTTTGGACCGGAAGGATGTAGCGTCGGACAATTTGGAACCAGACATAAAGAATTGCGATCAGGGCGCAGAGCCCAAACCATTGGAATGCGTAGCCGTGGTGCTTTTCAACACCCAGATTCGCGGCCGGCCAGTCGCGCTGCAGGCGGCCCTCGGCGGGGCCAGACTGCAGCACCGACAGCGGCAACAGAACCAGCCCGGTCTCGGCGCTGAACTCTGCCAGGTCGAGATTTTGCCGGATAGGGCCCGCCTCGACACCCTTGAAGGCATAAAGCTTGGACGGTGGCGGGGCCATCCGCCCCTCAATCTCCACCTCACCCGCCGGACTATCCACCACGGGCAGGACGGTGCGGTCCAGAAAATTGCGCGCCACCCAGCCGCGTTGCACCAGGATGGCGGTGTTGCTGCCCGCTAGCTTCAGGGGTGTGACGACGTAAAAACCGGCCAGGTCGTGCATCTGGCGGTTGTCCAGAAACACGGTGTTTTGCGGCACCCACTGGCCACGCAGGCGCACCTGGCGGTGTAGCAAATCATCGGCTTTGGCAGACACTGTCAGATCGGCCACACCTACAGCCGGGCGCGTGTGCTGCGACTGGATGGCCGCGTACAAGGCCTCTTTCTGGGCGGCGCGTGACAGCTGCCATTGCCCCAGGGAGAAGGTCACCGCCAAGCCGAGCAAAGCCCCTGCGGTCAGCAAGGCAAAACGTAGCTTGGGGCTCACGGGATAATACCGGGCATGACTTATCTTGCCCTTGTCGCTTTTGCGGCCATCTTAGCCAGCCTTGGTGCTGCCCTGTACTTCATGCTCAAGGGGAGCGGGAAAACCGAGGCCGAGCAGGCAGCCAAATCCGGACGCATGGCCAAAGCGCTGGCGTTTCGTATTGGACTGTCGGTGCTGCTGTTCATCTGCATCCTGGTGGGCTGGAAGTTGGGGTATTTGCACCCGACGGGTATCCAGTCGGGTCAATAAAAAAGCGCCGGGTGGCGCTTTTTTGTTTTAGCGAAAGCAGGTCCATCAGGTCCAATAGACGACGACGTACAGACCCAACCACACCACGTCCACAAAGTGCCAGTACCAGGCGGCACCTTCAAAACCGAAGTGCTTGCTGGGAGTGAAGTGGCCCTTCATCAGGCGCAGGGTAATGAACAGCAGCATCAACATGCCCACGAACACGTGGAAACCGTGGAAGCCGGTCAGCATGTAGAAGGTGGAGCCGTACACACCAGAGGTCATCTTCAAGTTCAAATCGTTGTAGGCGTGGACATACTCATAGCCCTGCACAAACAGGAACACTGTGCCCAACAACACCGTGGCCCACATGAAGGCAATGGTTTTGCCACGCTCACCTTTGACCAACGCATGGTGCGCAATCGTCAGGGTGACACCCGAGGTCAGCAGCAAACCGGTATTGATGGTCGGCAACCAGAACGGGGTCATGGTCTGGAACGGCTCGATGATGTTGGCAGGCGAAGCCGTCACACCGGCGGCGATGCTGGGCCACACGGCTTTGAAGTCGGGCCAGAGCAAGGCGTTGTCCAGGCTGCCCAGGGCAGGCACCGAATGGCCGCGCGCCCACCACAGGGCGGTAAAGAACGCGCCAAAGAACATCACCTCGGAAAAAATGAACCAGGTCATGCTCCAGCGGTAAGAGAGGTCGATCTTGTGGCTGTACAGGCCGCCTTCACTCTCGTTGACGGCATCGCGGAACCACTGGTACAACACGCCCCACCAGAACAGCATGCCGCCAGCCAAAGCGTACTTGCCCCAATCTATGCCATTGATCCACTGGCCTGCGCCCAAGATCACAAAGAACAGGCCCAAAGAAGCCATGGCCGGATGGCGCGACGGGCCAGGTACAAAGTAATACGGTGTTGCAGCGTGTGCGGTTGAACTCATGTCAGCTCCTTGCTCTCTCAATTCTTGTAAGACCTATTGGGCAAATTACTTTGCCACCACCCAATTCACCAAAATAACCAAACCCACCACAATCAACAGCGCCGCGACCAGGCCCACCGCAATCACATGCAAGGGGCTGATTTTGGCCAGATCATCTTCAAAACCGCTACGTTTGCGGATACCCACAAACGACCACGCAACCGCCTTGACCGTTTGCAACAAGCTGGCCTTGCCAGCAGGCGCACTCATGACCCCTGCCCGGCTTCAACGTGCCGACCTGCATCGACGGTGGAGGTCGGCGCAGGCGGTGTCTTGCCGCCCACTTCAAAGAAGGTGTAGGACAAAGTAATCGTCGTCACGTCTTTGGACAGTTTGGGATCGATGATGAACGCCACCGGCCATTCCTTTTTCTCACCCGGGTCCAGCGTGTACTGGTTAAAACAAAAGCACTCCAGCTTGTTGAAATGCGCCGCCGCCTGGCGGGGCGCATAACTGGGAATCGCCTGCGCCGCCATGCGCCGGTTTTGCGTATTCTGGAATTCGTACACCACTGTCGCCAACTCACCGGGATGGACCTGCAACGAGCGCTGGGCAGGCTTGAAATCCCACGGGCCGCGCGCGTTCGCATCGAACTCGACAGTGATGGTGCGGCTCAAATCCACCTGCGTATTGGCAGGCACACTGCCGCTGTTACCAGGCGTACCCAGGCCGGCCACCTGGCGCTCGGCAATCGACAGGATGTTGATGCCCGTCATTTCGCAAATGGCCTTATACAGCGGCACCAGACCGTAGCCAAACGCAAACATGGCGACGGTGATGACGGCCAGCTTGCCGACCATTTTGAAATTTTCGCTGCGAACGCTCATAACCGCTTGGTGGCCATTCAAGGCTGGTTCAGCAGGAACATCTTGGCGAAGAACCCGATGAAAAACACCAGGGCAATGGACGCCAGGATGAGCCCGGTGCGCAGGTTGTTTTTCTTTTGTTGGGGTGTCAACATGCTCAGCCGATCACGCGGGTTGCGGTGATGTCCAGCTTGGGCGGTGTCTCAAAGGTGTGGAACGGTGCGGGCGAAGGCACTTCCCATTCCAGACCTTCGGCAGCTTCCCATGGCTTGGCCGAAGCTTTTTCGCCCTTGCCCAGCATGGCAGGCAGCACGATAAAGAAGAAGAAGTACAACTGGGCAAAACCGAAGAAGAACGCGCCCACCGAAGCCACCGCATTGAAGTCGGCAAACTGCATGGGGTAGTCGGCATAGCGGCGTGGCATACCGGCCAGGCCCAAGAAATGCATCGGGAAGAAGGTGACGTTGAAGGAAATCAGCGACCACCAGAAATGGATCTTGCCGCGGCGCTCGCTGTACATCACGCCGGTCCACTTGGGGCACCAGTAGTAGAAACCGGCAAACATGGCGTAGAGCGAACCCGCCACCAGCACGTAGTGGAAATGTGCCACCACGTAGTAGGTGTCTTGCAGCTGGATGTCGATCGGTGCCACGGCCAGGATCAGGCCGGTGAAGCCGCCCATGGTGAACACAAAAATGAAGCCCACCGCGAACAGCATCGGGGTTTCAAAGGTCATGGAGCCCTGCCACATGGTGGCGATCCAGTTGAAGATCTTCACAGCGGTCGGCACGGCGATCAGCATCGTGGCGTACATAAAGAACAGCTGGCCCGTCACCGGCATGCCGGTGGTGAACATGTGGTGCGCCCAGACGATGAAGCTCAAAATCGCAATCGACGAAGTCGCATACACCATCGAGGCGTAGCCAAACAGCTTCTTGCGGGCAAACGCGGGCACGATGTGGCTGATAATGCCGAAGGCCGGCAAAATCATGATGTACACCTCGGGGTGGCCGAAGAACCAGAAAATATGCTGGTACATCACCGGGTCGCCACCGGCAGCCGGGTTAAAGAAGCTGGTGCCAAAGTGGCGGTCGGTCAGCGTCATGGTGATGGCACCGGCCAGCACGGGCATCACGGCGATCAGCAGGTAGGCGGTGATCAGCCAGGTCCAGCAGAACATCGGCATCTTCATCAGCGTCATGCCGGGGGCGCGCATGTTCAGGATGGTGACGATGATGTTGATCGAGCCCATGATCGACGAAGCACCCAGGATGTGCATCGCAAAAATACCCGCGTCCATCGACGGGCCCATTTGCAGCGTGAGCGGTGCGTACAGCGTCCAGCCCGCAGCAGGTGCGCCGCCAGGCATAAAGAACGAGCTGACCAGGGTGACCGCCGCCGGAATCATCAGCCAGAAGCTGAAGTTGTTCATGCGGGCAAAAGCCATGTCGGATGCGCCAATTTGCAGCGGAATCATCCAGTTTGCAAAGCCCACGAAGGCCGGCATGATGGCACCGAACACCATGATCAGGCCGTGCATGGTGGTGAGCTGGTTGAACAGCTCGGGGTTGACGAACTGCAGGCCGGGCTGGAACAGCTCGGCGCGGATGACCAACGCCAGAAGGCCGCCGACCATCAACATGGTGAAGCTGAACAGCAGATACAGCGTGCCAATGTCCTTGTGGTTGGTGGCAAACACCCAGCGCCGCCAGCCGGTGGGGGCGTGGTGGTGGTCGTCATGGCCATGGGCATCATGTGCGTGGTCGTGGGGATGGAGAACTGCACTCATCTTGGCTTTCCTTGGGAATCTTGTACGTTAACGAGTGCAGCTTATTTGCCGCGCTGGGCCAGGATGTCAGCGGGCTGCACCAGTTGGCCGGTCTTGTTGGACCAGTTGTTCTTGGTGTAGCTGATCACAGCCGCGATGTCGGTATCGCTGAGCTGCTTCCAGGCGGGCATGCTGCCGTTGTTCTGGCCATTGAGCAGCACGTGGATCTGCTTGCTGATGTCGGTGTCCAGTACCACAGCTGCGCCATCCAATGCCTTGATCGGGCCAGCGCCCTTGCCGTTGGCTTGGTGGCAGGCTGCGCAGTTGGCCGCGTAAACTTTTTCGCCGCGCTTGGTGATGTCGTCCAGGGTCCAGACCTTGGTCGGATCGTCGGCCTTGGCGGCCATCTTCTTTTTCTCGCCATCAACCCAGGCAGAGTAGTCTTCAGCGGACACCACCTTCACGTGGATGGGCATGTACGCATGTTCTTTACCGCACAACTCAGCACACTGGCCGTAGTAGCTGCCGATCTTTTCAGCGCGGAACCAGGTGTCGCGCACAAAGCCGGGAATCGCATCCTGCTTGATACCAAAAGCGGGCACCATGAAGGCGTGGATCACATCGTCAGCAGTGGTGATGATGCGGACCTTCTTGTTGACCGGCACCACCAGGGCGTTGTCGACCTTGAGCAGGTAGTCATCAACCACTTCGCCCGCCTTGGGGCCGCCGTTGTTGGACATGGCGCGCTGGGTGCTGTCCAGCGTCGACACAAAACCAATGCCTTCGCCCTCACCCTTGATGTAGTCATAACCCCATTTCCACTGCATGCCGGTGGCCTTGATGGTCAGGTCGGCGTTGGTGGTGTCTTTCATGGCCACCACCACCTTGGTGGCGGGCAAGGCCATCAGGATCACGATGACAAACGGAACAATGGTCCAGATGATTTCCACCGTCACCGACTCGTGGAAGTTGGCAGCCTTGTGGCCCTTGGACTTGCGGTGCTTCCATATGGAATAGAACATCACGCTGAAAACCGCAATAAAAATCACCAGGCAGGTGTAGAGCATGCCCATGTGCAGAAATTGCTGCTCTTCCGAGATTTTGGTGACACCCATGGGCAGGTTCAATTGGCGAACACCGGGGCCACCCGGTAGATCGTTGACCGCATGGACGGCAGCAGCCGTGCAGGCAGCGGCAGACACGCCAATTTTTTGCAGCAGTGAAGCCAACTTGTTAGGAATCATCTTCATCGTTTTCACTTATTCAACACCTCAATTGAACCAATCTTGCTACGCCAGCCATCTGCCCCGGAGGGCTTGTCTCATGCGCTGCGCAACGCCATCCGAATTTCCCGTGCCAGAGCCGACCGCAGCTCCGGGCTCACATACCGCCCCACCTCTACCGACCGCCCCTGGCCCGACACCTCGATCAGGGAGCGATCGCCGGTCTTGGGCTCAATGCGGACCCATTCCCGGCGAAACTCCGCCCGCTCCAGGCGACCGGCATTCTCCAGCTCGACCACCAACTGCGTACCCTGCAGCGAAATCCTTTCGCCATCGGTCGCGTGGCGGGAATACACCAAAAACGCCGCCCCCACTGCCACCAACTCCAGCCATGCAAACGGCAGCACCAGCTTGGCCCCTTGCATCCAGAAAAACGTCGCAATACCCATAGACACCACACAGATCGATGCGTACATCCAACCCAACTGGGCCGGTGTTACCGAACAGTTGCGCTTCAGGAACCAGTGGATGTTCTGGCCCGAAACTGTGGCGAAGCGAAATACCAAGTTCGGCACGTTTGGCACTCACAAAAATGAGGCAGGTGCCATGGCGGACATTCCGTCGATGGGTCTGCCTAGATGCGTGGGAAGATACCCGAATTCATTTTTCTTCACGTGAATTGTAGCCTTGCTTTCCACGGCCAAGCCCGGTAGGGGCCTTGAAACTCCCCCGGTCAAACCCCATTTGCCTTGCCCTGCTGCAGCATGTCGCGCATGTCGCGCAGCGAAACCGCGCTGTGGGCGCTGACGCGCAGCTTTGGGCGGGGCTTCAGGGCGTGGCCATAGATGAGCTCAAAGGTCAGTGGCAAACGGCCGTTTTCTGCCGCGTCGGCCAGTTGCAGGGCCAATTCGCGCTCCAGCCGATCCCGCCATTGCCGCCCGCGCAGGCCGGTAAAGCGCTGCGGATGCAGGTTGCGTCCGACCTCGCGCAGCTCCTGCAGCAGGCGCGCCGGGCTCTCGTAGGTCAGGCGGATGCGCTCCATGTCCATCACCGGCTCGGCAAAACCGGCGTGCACCAGCATGTCGCCCCAGTCGTGCATGTCGGTGAACTGGTGGCCGGGCAACGGCCAGCCCAGGGCGCGGTAGACGCCGCGCAACTCCTGCACCGTGTCCGGCCCCAGGCACGAGAACATCACAAAACCATCCACCGCCAGCGCCCGGTGCCATTGGGCGATCAGCGCCTGCGGGTCGGCAGCCGAATGCAGCACCATATTGGCCCACAGCATCTGCACGCTGCCGTCGGCTGGCAAGGTGGCCTGCTGCGCGGGGGCGCGCCAGCCGCTGGGTTTCCACCAGGGTTTTGCTACGGATTGAATAGCTGCTTGCGCTTGTTCTATATGGTTTTCAACCACAAAACATGCTGAATTTGGATACCGCTCGGTGAGTTTGGCATGGGCCTGCAGGCCGCCGCGCGTGGGCTGCCAGTGCGCCCAGGCCTCGGGTTGCAGCTTGATCCACTGCAAGCGGTCTTCCATGCGCCGGGCTACTTCTTCGTGCAGCCAGGGGGATTGGGTGGTGCGCAAATGGGCCCAGCGGGCGGCGGCGGCGGGGTCGATGGTGGGGGGAAGTTGGGTCGTCATACGGTAGCCTACGAGTATATTGATGCGATGTTTCGCGCGCTTTTGCACCGGGTGACAACCCTGCTTCCCAGCCAGTGCGCCGTGTGCCGCGCCTGGCCCAGCCAGCCGGTGTGCGGAGCCTGCGTGGCGCGTTTTGCCCAGCCCGTACCGCGCTGCCGTACCTGCGCCCTGCCCGTGCCCGAGGGGGTTGGCCAGTGCGGAGCCTGCATCCTGCATCCGCCCGCGCTGGATGCCTGCCTGGCTGCCGTGGCCTATGCCTACCCGTGGTCGATGTGCATTGCGCAGTTCAAATTTAACCAGCAGGTGGGCTGGGCGGGCACGCTGGCAGATCTGCTGCGCCACAGCCCCTGGGTAGAGCCCGCGCTGGAGCAGTGCGACAGCGTGCTGCCCATGCCTTTGTCGGCCCAGCGGCTGCGTGAGCGCGGCTTTAACCAGGCGCTGGAGCTGGCACGCCACCTGGCCCCGCACAAAACCCGGTCCCAGTTGCTGCTGCGCACCCGCCACACCGCGCCGCAGCCCACCCTGAAACGCGCCGAACGTCTGCGTAATGTGCAAGGCGCGTTCGCGCTGGAGCCGCTACGGGCCGATGCCCTGCGCGGCCAGCGCGTGGTGCTGGTAGACGACGTGATGACCAGCGGCGCGTCGCTGTTTGCCGCAGCGGCGGTGCTGAAACAGGCCGGGGCGGTGCACGTTACCGGGCTGGTGGTGGCGCGCACGCCGGTGGATTAAAAGCTGCGTATCACCTCGGCCACGCGCCGCACGTCGGCCTCGCTCACGTCCAGATGGGTCACCAGGCGCAGCTTGTACAGCCCAGTGGCCAGCACCTGGTGGCCGCGTAAATGGGCCACCAAAGCCTCGGCCCGCTCGGCAGTAGTCTGCAAAAAAACCATATTGGTGGGGCCTGCCTCCACCTGCAAGCCCGGCACGTCGGCCAGCAAAGCCGCCAGCAGCCGGGCGTTGGCATGGTCGTCGGCCAGGCGGGCAACGTGGTGTTCCAGCGCGTACAGACCGGCGGCGGCCAACACCCCGGCCTGGCGCATGCCGCCGCCCAGCATCTTGCGCCAGCGGCGGGCCTGGTGGATAAAGTCCTTGCCGCCCAGCAACACCGAGCCTACCGGGGCGCCCAGCCCCTTGCTCAGGCAAATGCTGACCGAGTCGAAACCCGCCACCAGGCGGTGTTCGGCCTGCGCCAGGCCCTCGCCCGCGCGCTGCGAGGCCACCACGGCGTTAAAAAACCGCGCGCCGTCCAGGTGGCACTGCAGGCCCCGGCCATGGGCCAGCGCCACTGCCGCCTGCACGTAGTCTTGCGGCAACACCTTGCCGCCGAGGGTGTTTTCCAGCGCCAGCAGGCGGGTGCGGGCGTGGTGGAAGTCGTCGGGTTTGATGGCGGCGGCAATGCGCTCCAGCGGCAGGCTGCCGTCGCTGGCGTGGTCCAGCGGCTGGGGCTGCACACTGCCCAGCACGGCCGCGCCGCCAGCCTCCCACTTGTAACAATGCGCCTCCTGACCCACGATGTACTCGTCGCCGCGCTGGCAGTGGGTCATCAGGGCCAGCAAATTGCTCTGGGTGCCGGTGGGGCACAACAGCCCGGCCTCGAAGCCCAGGCGCTCGGCCAGTGTGGCTTGCAGCAGGTTCACGGTCGGGTCGTCGCCAAACACGTCGTCGCCCAGCGGGGCGCTGGCCATGGCAGCTTGCATGCCGGGGGTGGGGCGGGTGACGGTGTCGCTGCGCAGGTCAATTAATTTCATAGGGTTCCATCGGTTGCGGGCATTGTCTGCGTCTCTCGGATAATCCTCTGCTATGTTTAACATCGTCCTGGTCGAACCCGAAATCCCGCCGAACACCGGCAACGTCATCCGCCTGGCGGCCAACACCGGCTGCAATTTGCACCTGGTGGAGCCACTGGGTTTTTCGATGGACGACAAGCACATGCGCCGCGCGGGCCTGGACTACCACGAGTACGCCACCCTCACCCGCCACGCCGACTGGCCCAGTTTTCTGGCTACCGCCCAGCCCGACCCGCAGCGCCTGTTTGCCCTGACCACGCGCGGCACCGGCAGCGTACACGGCAGCGCCTTTGCCCGGGGCGACTGGCTGGTATTTGGCTCGGAAACCAAGGGCCTGGCCGAGAGCGTGCGTGCCGCCTTCGCCCCGGAGCGGTGTTTGAAGCTGCCGATGCGCCCCGGCCAGCGCAGCCTGAATTTATCCAACGCGGTGGCCGTGACGGTGTTTGAGGCCTGGCGGCAATGCGGCTTCGAGATGCTATAAATTAAATAGCTTGTCACGCTTATGGAATAAGCGCTAGCGGCTTATTTCTTATAAATCTACAAGGTATAGCGCAGCAGCGACTCGGCCACGCAGGCGGGCTTGGCGTGGCCCTCCAGCTCCATGGTGGCCTCCAGCGTGATCTGTACGCCAGACGTGGGCAGCGGGCTGCAGTCCAGCAGCTTGAGGTGCGCCCGCACCCGGCTGCCCACCGGCACGGGGGTGATGAAACGCACCTTGTTCAGGCCGTAATTTACCGCCATGCGCGCCTCGGTAATGGCAAACGAGGTTTCAAACAGGCGCGGCAGCAGCGCCAGCGTGAGAAAACCGTGCGCAATCGGCCCGCCAAACGGCCCGGCATTGGCCCGTTCGCCCGCCATGTGGATCCACTGGTGGTCGCCCGTGGCATCGGCAAACTGGTTCACCTGCTCCTGGGTTACCCGGCTCCAGTCGCTGACCGCAATTTCCTGCCCCACCGCCTGGGCCAGGGCGGCAAAGCTGTCAAAAGTGCGCAAGATCAGGCATCCAGCCAGGCGGCCAAGGGAGCCCATTGCTCCAGGTCTTTCTCGACCCGGCTCGGAGCTACGTCAAACAGGCTCAGCCCGCCGGCGGCCAGGTGCACGTAGTTTTGCGTGTCGCGCAGGTAGGTCAGCACCGGCACTTCCAGCCCGTCCAGGTATTCGCGCAGACGGTCGGCGGCAAAGGTACGCTCGTCTACCCGCATGCCGACCAGGCCCACCTGCATCTTGTCGATGCGGCGGTGCTCGGCCAGGCGGTCCAGAAATTTGCGGGTGACAAAGATGTCGAACACGCTGGGCTGCAGCGGCACCACGATCTTGTCGGCCAGGCGCATCACGTCCTTGAAACGTTTGCCGTCCAGCCCGCCGGGCGTGTCCAGCACCACCACATTGCCCGCCTTGCCGCCCTTGGGGGGTTTAGCGATCTCGTCCGCATCCACCTCCCAGGCCTGGATGGGGTTGGCCGTGGCCGGGCGGAGGCCCAACCACAGGTGCGAAGACTGCTGCGGGTCCGCATCACCCAGCAGCACGGTATGCCCCTGCGAGGCGTAATAGCCCGCGATCTGGGTGGACAGCGTGGACTTGCCGACTCCGCCTTTGGGACTGGCAACAACGACGATGGGCATGGGGACTCCTGGAAAAGAAGGGGCGAAAAATTTTGCTATGTTAGCGGGATGCACCAATTTTCCGATTCACCACCCCGTTCCACGTCCCCGAAGATCTATTTGCTTGCCGCCCACCCCAACTGGCGTGTCTCGCGCGTCAACCAGCGCCTGCTGGCGGCAGCCCGCAGCCTGGCAGACAGCAACCCGCAGCTTGACGTGCAAGACTTGTACGCCAATTACCCCGACTACGCCATCGACGTAGCCGCCGAGCAGGCCCGCATGGAAGCCGCCGACCTGCTGGTGCTGATGCACCCCATCCAGTGGTACTCCATGCCCGCGCTGCAAAAGCTTTGGCTCGACGAGGTGCTGACCTACGGCTGGGCCTTTGGCGCAGTGTCTGCCCAGACCGAAGAGGCCGCCCCCACCGGCGCCCCCGGCACCGCCCTGCGTGGCAAGGCGCTGTGGCTGGTAGTGACCACCGGTGGCCAGGAGGACTCGTACCACCCCGACAGCTACAACCGCTACCCCTTCGACGCCTTCTTGCCGCCCTACGCCCAGACCGCCGCCCTGTGCGGCATGCGCTTTTTGCCGCCGTTGGTGCTGCACGGTGCCCACAGCGCGGGCAAGCAAGAGGTGCTGGACCACATCGCACTGTTCAGCCAACGGCTGCAGACCTATCCCCACTGGACAAACCCGTAAACCGCAATGGAACATGCACCTTCGTGGCTGATCAACAGCTTCATTTATCTGAGCGCCGCCGTCATCGCGGTGCCGCTGAGCAAAGCCCTGGGCCTGGGCTCCATCATTGGCTACCTGGCCGCAGGCATTGTGATCGGCCCCTGGGGCCTGGGCCTGGTCACCGAGGTGCAGGACATCCTGCATTTCGCCGAATTCGGCGTGGTGCTGATGCTGTTTTTGATCGGCCTGGAGCTGGAGCCCAAGCGGCTGTGGAGCCTGCGTCGCCCTATTTTTGGCTGGGGTACGGCCCAGGTCGTGGGCTGCGCGGTGGTAATTTTGCTAGGCGCCATGGCGGCGGGCGTGCCGTGGCGCATTGCGCTGGTGGCGGCGCTGGGGCTGGCCTTGTCCAGCACGGCGATTGCGCTGCAGGTGTTTGGCGAACGCAACCTGCTGCCCACACGCAGCGGGCAAGCGGGGTTCTCCATCCTGCTGTTTCAGGACGTGGCGGCCATTCCGATTCTGGCGCTCATCCCATTGCTGGGCAGTATTTCTGAACAAAATGAGGCTCTAGGCCATACAGGACAGGCGCTACAAGCTCTTAAAACAGTAGCAGTCATTGCGGGCATCGTGCTGGGTGGGCGCTTGCTGTTACGGCCTTTGTTCCGCTGGATTGCGCGCTCCAACACGCCCGAGATCTTTACCGCTGCGTCTTTGCTGCTGGTGGTGGGCATCGCCTCGCTAATGCTGTCGGTAGGCCTGTCGATGGCACTGGGGGCCTTTCTGGCCGGGGTGCTGCTGGCCGAGAGCGAGTACCGCCGCGAGCTGGAAACCGATATTGAGCCCTTCAAGGGCCTGCTGCTGGGCCTGTTCTTCATCGCCGTGGGCATGAGCGTGGACTTTGGCGTGCTGCGCCAGTCGCCGGGGCTGATGGCGCTGATCGTGGTGGGCTTTTTGCTGGCCAAGCTGGCCGTCATCTACGCCATCGCCAAGTACATGGGCGTGCCGTTCCAGGAACGGCCGGTGTTTACCGTGCTGCTGGCGCAAGGCGGCGAGTTTGCGTTTGTGGTGTTCCAGACCGCCACGGCGGCCAACGTGTTCTCCAGCCAGACCTCGTCGTTATTGATTGGCTCGGTCGCCATCTCGATGCTGGTCAGCCCCATGCTGCTGCTGGCCATCGACAAACTGCTGCTGCCCCGCCTGGCGCAGCGCGGCGGCAGCCAGATGGAAGAGCTCACCGAGCAGCAGGAAGCGCCCATCATCATCGCCGGCTTTGGCCGCTACGGCCAGATCGTGGGCCGCACGCTGCAGGCACAGGGGCTGAGCGCCACCGTGCTGGACCACGATGCCGACATGGTGGAGGCGATCCGCCAGTTTGGCTTTCGGGTGTTTTACGGCGATGCCACCCGGCTGGACCTGCTGCGCCTGTCGGGCGCGGCCACCGCCAAAATTCTGGTCGTCGCGGTCGACGATAAAGCGCAAAGCCTGAAGATTGTGGATATTGCCCGCGAGCACTTCCCGAACCTGGAGATCGTGGCCCGCGCCCGCGACGTGCCGCATTGGAACGAACTGCGTGACCGGGGAGTGCTGCGGGTGGAACGCGAACTGTTCGAGTCCAGCCTGCGCAGTGCCCGCTCAGTGCTGGAGATTCTGGGCTATCCGGCCCACGAGGCGCGCCAGCAGGCCATGCGTTTTCGCCAGCACAACCTGGCGCTATTCGAGCAAATGTACCCGCACCGCAAGGACCGGGCGAAGGTCATTGTTGTAGCGACCGAGGGCCGCCAGCAACTGGAAGAGCAAATGGCCCAAGAGCGCGCGCAGCAAGCGCAGCGGCGGCCCAAGGGCTGGGGCAAATAAAAGATGGATACGTCGCGGAAGGCTCAGTCGAGCGCCACGTCGTCCAAGCCGCCGTCTTCGTCCAGAGGCGCGGCCGACTGGTACATGGTCGCCATCTGCGCCACCTCGTCGGTTACCGCCTGGCGCAGGCTGGCCGGGCCCAGCACCTGGCATTGCGCGCCGTACTGGAGAATTTTCTCCATCAGCTCACGCGGGTCCATGTAAGGCACACGCAGCAAATAAGTGCCATCATTTTGCTGCTTACCCTGCTGCAAAGGATGCCACTGCAGATTGGCCACGCTGCAGGCCTTCTCGCGGCTGAACTCCAGCCGAGCCCAACGCACCCGACCGCTGGCAAACACCCCGTAGGCCGGGCCAAACTGGGCGTCCAGTTTGTCATCTCCTACTTCAATGGCACTGTTGGTCATCACGCGCGCATCCGTGATCGCATCTACAGAAAAACTGTACAGCTCGGCCTGCGGATGGCACCAGGCCTCCAGGTGCCAGCTACCTCGGAAGTGCACCAACCGTTGGGGCGATACCTCCCACTCCTGCGCACCGGCAACCGTGTCGGTGTACTCCATCACTAGGCGTTTACGGCGTACCAACGCCAAGCCGATACGTTCAAAATAGCGCGGTGTCGCGGTTTCCTGCACCAAGCCGACAACGCGCACCCGCTGCCGCAGCTCTTGCAGCTCGATGTCATCGCTGGTCAACAAAGCGTTCAACCGGTCGGCCACAGGGACCGGATTGATGATCAAACCACCCGTGTCCAGATGCGCAAGTAGCTGCTGCATCGTCAGCAACGCGTGAATTTCCGTCGACGAAAACCACAGTCCTGGAAGCTCGTGGGTACTGGTCGTTGGTTCGCCGTTCGATGCCAATCGGTAGCCGCCTGCTGCGCGACTCCATTCGATGGGCAATTTGAGGCGGGTGCGTAAGTCATCTAAATCGCGTTTTAAAGTGGCTCGCGATACATTCAGCTCCGCTTGCAAGGCGGCAAAGCTGATGACTTTGTGCTGTCGCAAAAGCTGGTCAATTTTGTAGAGGCGCCCGGTCTGGTCCATGTCGTTGCCGAAAGTCGATTCGGATCTTTGTAATAGGTGTAACTATTTGATTCCATAGTCGGAAAGAGAGCAAGGCACTTTCGCACAGACAATGTGCGCAGGCTCCTGCCGGGCCGGTGGATTACGGCATTACTACGCACTCCACTGGGATTTATTGGACTTTTTCAGACACAACCAAACACATTTTTGCGGCACTTCCACCAGCCAAAAACCTGCAACCATACGCTGTCAAGCCAAATCCAAAAGGACTCCAAAGACAGCAGCTCCGTTGGCGCCGATGAAAAAAGCACAATTTATGAAATTGCGTGCATTTCGCAACAGTCTGCAGAAGCCGAACAGCCCGACCTGCACCCTTAAGCGCGGTAGGCAATGCACCCCGTGGTCTCACCGTGGTAGTCTCATCCTCATATGTTCAATCCCTCGCAAGCCGATGTGCGGCGTTTTTTCTGCGCTGTTTATGCCAAGGCAAAATCCGGGCAGGCTATGGAAGCTATAGAGACCTTAGCCAGTCAATGGCTAGATGAGCATCCTGAATACCATGCTGATATGCTGGATGCAGAAGCGGCCATAGCGCGCAATTACGATGCAGAAGCAGGCAAAACCAATCCGTTTCTACATCTTTCGATGCATTTATCGATCAGTGAACAATGCTCGATCGACCAACCACGCGGAATTCGACAGTCGGTTGAGCTGCTAACTCGCCGACGCGACTCGTTGCACGATGCGCACCACGAAACCATGGACTGCCTGGGACAAATGCTATGGGAAAGCCAACGTGCAGGCCGCGCCCCCGACGGTGCAGCGTATATCGATTGCGTACAGCGCCGGGCCACACTCGACTGATCCGCGATACATGCAAGAAAGCCCGCATACAGCGGGCTTTCTTGCATCTGGAACAAACCTGATCAGCGAAAGCGCGACTGCGGCACCACCTTCAATTCGCCTTCCAGCGAATTCATATAACCGGCCATCGCTTTGAGCTCCGCGTTCGAAAACTGCTTAGCCACGCCCCCCATGATGGCGTTGGAGCGCCCCACCAACGGGTTACCTTCGGTCTTGTACGATTTCAAAGCCACGAACAGGTAATCTGCATGCTGGCCCGCGATCTTGGGATAGGTGGGGTCGATAGGCTTGGAAAAATTGTCACCATGGCAGGACACGCACGCCCCCTTGGTCAATAGCGCAGCCACTTGGGCGGTGGGCGCGGCCACAGGCTTGGCGGGCGGTGCAGCACCCTCAACCGCACCGCTAGCGCTGTAGTACGCGGCCACATCAGCCATATCCTGGTCGCTCAGCGAATCGGAAATACCACGCATGGTGGGATGCTTGCGCTCGCCCTTTTTGTAGGCATTGAGTGCAGCAACAATATATTTGGCCCCCTGTCCCGATATCTTGGGTACCTTGTGTACTTCGGGGAAGCTCGCTTGGTAGCCCACAATACTATGGCAACCAATGCACATATCTACCTTGGCGCTACCCACCTTAGCATCCCCCACAATATCCTGGGCACTGCCAATACCTGCTATCGAAACAGCAGCAAACGCGAAAACCGTGGTCAGTAATTTATTCATTTTTGCGCGCACAATCTGGGGAAAAATCAAGCCTACATTCAGCCCTGTTTAGCAGGCTTGCCATCGACCGCAGATTATATGCGGCCCCATATTCATCCCCCGCTCTTGTCACACCACCATGAAGTTCCAAGGCTCCAATAACTACGTCGCCACCCAGGACCTGATGCTGGCTGTCAATGCCGCTGCCACATTGAAGCGTCCGCTGCTGGTCAAGGGTGAGCCTGGCACCGGCAAAACCATGTTGGCCGAAGAAGTGGCCGCAGCGCTGGGCATGCCGTTGCTGCAGTGGCACATCAAATCCACCACCAAGGCACAACAAGGCCTGTATGAATACGACGCTGTCAGCCGCTTGCGCGACTCGCAGCTGGCCGGCATCGAAGACTCCGCCCGAGTTAAAGATATCCACAACTACATTGTCAAAGGCGTGCTGTGGCAGGCGTTTACCGCAGATGAACCGGTGGCGCTACTGATTGACGAGATCGACAAGGCTGACATCGAGTTTCCCAACGACTTGCTGCGCGAAATCGACCGCATGGAGTTCTACTGCTACGAAACACGTGAACTGGTCAGGGCCAAGAACCGTCCGCTGGTGTTCATCACCTCCAACAACGAAAAAGAGCTGCCCGACGCATTTTTGCGCCGATGCTTCTTCCACTACATCAAATTTCCCGATGCCACCACGATGCAGCAAATTGTGGATGTGCACTTCCCCGGCATCAAGAAAGAGTTGCTCAGCGCGGCCATGAAGACCTTCTTCGACGTGCGCAACCTGCCCGGCCTGAAGAAAAAACCCTCCACCAGCGAACTGCTGGACTGGCTGAAACTGCTGCTGGCCGAAGACATCCCCGCCGAAGCCCTGCACACCAAGGACGAAAAAATGGCCGTGCCACCGCTGGTGGGCGCCCTGTTGAAGAACGAACAGGACACCACGCTGTTTGAAAAGCTGCTGTTCATGCAGCGACACAACCGCTAAACCTGCTCCAACACGACCACCATGAAAAACAACCTGTGGCTGGAAGGCCTGTCGGACGCCGTCGGTTTTGTCGGCGGTGCGTTGCTGGGTTTTTGGATCGGCCGCCTGCTGGGGCTGGACATTTTTGCTCCCGGCTACGGCAACACCAGCATGGGCGCCATCCTGCTGGTGGGCCTGGGCTCCGGGTTGGGGGTGAAGCTGGCCCGCATGTGGCGCGCCAAGCGAACGGATGCGAACAAGGACTAATGGGGCACCACCATGCTGCTTGATTTTTTCTACACCCTGCGTGCCGCCAAGCTGCCGGTATCGGTCAAGGAATACCTGA
>CAUPNM010000036.1:0-40925 GCA_963512645.1 uncultured Albidiferax sp.
GCACTTTTCCCTATAACCCCGACTGGGCCGCCCTGCTGCTGGCACTGGCCGCAGGCGTGGCCTTGATGCGCTTCAAGCTGGGGGTGGTACCGGTGATCGTGCTGTGCGCGCTGGCGGGGTGGGCGCTGCGGGTATGGGTGTGAGTTTGGGTGTAAAGCCTGGCGCGGCACCCAGCCAGAGTTTCGCGAACCCACACCAGTGTGGTCCAGCGCACAGACGGTGTGTTGTCCACCGCGTACGCTGTAAGGCTGCAAAGCCCCCCGTTTGACCTGTATCAATGCCGCCTTCCACCAATGCACCAAGCTAGCGGCTTCTTCAATTTCCCCCAGGAGCCCCTGATGAAAATACTCGTTGCCGTTGACGGTTCAAAGTTTGCCCTGCATGCCGTGAAGTACGCGGCCAAGCTGGTGGCGCAGTTGCAGCCCGGTAAGCACAGCGTCACCCTGCTCAGCGTGCACGACGACACCGGCCTGGGCCACGCCAAGGCCTTTGTGGGCAACGAAGTAGTGGCCGACTACCTGCGCGAGATCAGCGAAAAAGAGCTCAAACCCGCCCGCAAGCTGCTCAACACCGCAGGCATCCAGCACGACATGGTGGAGCGCACCGGCCACGTGGCCAAGGAAATTCTGGAATGCGCCAAAAAGGGCAAGTTCGACCTGGTCGTGCTGGGCTCCAAAGGCCGTGGGGCCATTGCCGACATGCTGATCGGCTCGGTCGCACAGCGGGTGCTGGCCGCCGCCGAACAGCCCGTCTTGCTGGTGAAGTAGGCCACGACCGGCATGGACGACCCTGGTGGCCTGAGCCCCGCCGAAGCGCAGCAGCGCCTGGCGCACGACGGCCCCAACGCCCTGCCCGAATCCCGGCCCCGCAGCGTGCTGCGGCTGGTGGGCGATGTGGTGGCCGAGCCCATGTTTTTGCTGCTGGTGGCCTGCGGCGCGCTCTACCTGGTGCTGGGCAACCGGCAAGAGGCGCTGATGCTGCTGGGTTTTGTGTTTGTGGTGATGGGCATCACTTTTGTGCAGCAGCGCCGCACCGAACGTTCGCTAGAGGCCCTGCGCGACCTCTCCAGCCCCCTGGCCCTGGTGCTGCGCGGCGGCCAGACCCAGAAAATCGCCGCCCGCGAACTGGTGTGCGGCGACACCGTGCTGCTGGCCGAGGGCGACCGCGTGCCCGCCGACCTGGAACTCACCCACACCGCCAACCTGGCGCTGGACGAATCCCTGCTCACCGGCGAATCCGTGCCGGTGCAGAAACAGGTGGGTGGTACAGAAGCCGTGCAAGCCTTCTCGGGCACCCTGGTCACCCAGGGCACCGGGCAGGGCCGGGTGGTGGCCACGGGCGAGCGCAGCGCGCTGGGCCGCATCGGCCAGTCGCTGCAAGGTATTGCGGCGGAGGTCACGCCGATCCAGGCAGAAACCAAACGTGTCGTCAAAACCGTGGCCCTGGTGGGGCTGGCCCTGGCCACCGCCTTGGCCGTGGCGTATGGGCTGCTGCGCGGCGACTGGCTGGGCGGGCTGCTGGCCGGGCTGACGCTGGCTATGGCCATCCTGCCCGAAGAGCTGCCGGTCATCCTGACACTCTTTCTGGGCCTGGGCGCCTGGCGTTTATCGCGCCAAAAGGTACTGGCCCGCAGCATCCCCGCCGTGGAGCTGCTGGGTGCCACCACCGTGCTGTGCGTCGACAAAACCGGCACCTTGACGGCCAACCACATGGCGGTACGGCGGCTATGGTCAGGCGACGCGCTATACGACAGCGTGCAAGATGGAGCCAACCCGTTGGCCGAGGCGCTGCACGGCGTGCTCGAATACGCCGTGCTGGCCAGCCACCGCCGTACCTTCGACCCGATGGAGACCGCCATCGTCGGCGCGGGCGCACAACTGCTGGCCCGCACCGAGCACCTGCACGCCGACTGGGCCCTGGTGGAAGACTACCCCCTGTCGCCCGCCATGCTGGCCATGTCGCGCGTCTGGCAGTCGCCCGACCAGCAGGCCTACCTGATTGCCGCCAAGGGCGCGCCGGAAGCCATCGTCGACCTGTGCCACCTACCCATTGAGCAGCGCGCCCCCATCGCCCAGCAAGTAGCCGCCATGGCCGCCGACGGCCTGCGCGTACTGGGCGTGGCCAGTGCCCGGTTTGCCGCCCCGCCGCTGCCGGGCAACCAGCACGACTTCGACTTCGTCTTTCTCGGCCTGGTGGGGCTGCAAGACCCGGTGCGCCCCGACGTGCCCGAAGCCATCGCCGCCTGCCAGGCCGCCGGTATCCGCGTGGTGATGATGACCGGCGACCACCCCGCCACCGCCCTGGCCATCGCCCACCAGGCCGGGCTGGCCACCGACGCCCCACCCATGACCGGGCAAGAACTGGCCGAGCTCAGCAACAGCGCCCTGCAAGAGCGCCTGGCTACCACCCAGGTGTTTTGCCGCGTGCAGCCCGAACACAAGCTGCGCCTGGTGCAGGCCTTTCGCGCACGCGGCGACGTGGTGGCCATGACCGGCGACGGCGTGAACGACGCGCCCGCCCTCAAGGCCGCCCACATCGGCGTGGCCATGGGCGCGCGCGGCACCGAAGTAGCCCGCCAGGCCGCCGACCTGGTGCTACTCAACGACGACTTCGCCTCCATCGTCACCGCAGTGCGTTATGGCCGCCGCGTGTTCGCCAACCTGCGCAAGGCCATCGTGTTTGTGGTGGGCGTGCACGTGCCCATCGTCGGCCTGTCGCTGGTGCCGGTAATGCTGGGCTGGCCCATGCTGCTGATGCCGGTGCACATCCTGTTTCTGCAGCTCATCATCGACCCGGCCTGCTCGGTGGTGTTCGAAGCCGAGCCGCTGGAAGCCGACGCCATGGCCGTGCCACCCCGCCCCGCCGATGCCCACCTGTTCGACCGCAGCGTGCTGGCCCGTGGCCTGTGGCAAGGCTGCGGCCTGCTGGCGCTGCTGCTGGGCGTGTACGCCGGGGCGCGGGCACTCACCCACTCCGACGACATGGCCCGCGCCCTGGTGTTCACCGTGCTGGTGCTGGCCAACCTGGGCCTGATCTACGCCAACCGCAGCTGGACCCGCCCGTCCTGGCGCCAAGGCGCCGCCCGCAACCGCTACTTCGGCTGGATCACCGCCGCCACCGTGCTGCTGCTGGCCTGCGTGCTGGGCATCCCGGCGGTGGGCAGACTGTTTGCGTTTGAGCAGCCTACGGTGGGGATGCTGCTGGCCTGCGGCGGGCTGGCGGTGGTGGGGCTACTGTGGTTTGAGGGGGTGAAGTGGGCGCTGGGGCGCAAGGGGGAGTGAGCCGGGTGGGGTTTACTCACATTTGATAGCTGCTTGTGCTGTATGGGTGGGCGTTAGGAGGCGATTTCCTCCAAGGATATTTGGCGATTGCCTTTGGGGAGGATTACGCTGTTAGGATGCGATTCGAGGGCTATTTTCGGCCAAGGGCGGTCACCCAACGCTCCACATCAAAAAGTTCGGTTAGACAGGTCGCAGGAATGAAGGAGGAGCAACTTGAAAAAGATTCACTATCTCGCAATTGCAAGCGACATCGTCGCCCTCGGACTACTGCTGGCCGATTTTCCAAAAGCTGCGGCGGGCATTCTCGGGTTGACAATTGTTGGAGCGATATTGCTTTCCGCCCTCACGGGGAAGCAAACAAATGAAGGCACCAAATAGAGGCAGGAATCGGCCAGGAGCGGAAGTTCGCTCCTCAAGGTTGAGTTCAATTTTCTGTACGGACCGCGCTAAGCCCTTAGAAAACGCAGAACTCTTCGCTTCTGAGGAGGAGCGGTTCAAGACGAACTCACCTGCGCGAATGCCGATTGCGCGAAGCTGTCAGCGAGACTGGCCTCCATGACCAAGGCGTGTGGAGTGGAGCGGGTTCAGGACCGACCTTTGAAGATGCATCACTCGCCCTAGAATGCATTTTTAAGTGCGACCAACTCTCTGCTGCATGCGAACGACATTCACGGTTTCGAGAGACGACAAAAGTATCCAGATAAGCTGCCTGGAGGACGAATACGACTTGGTCGTAGAGGCAATCCGGGACCAGGATGACCGGTCCAGCGGTGTCTGGGCTTTCATCACTCGGTGCATGGATCTAGGTGTCGACATGCCGAATTGGTGGGCCAAGTACGAGGACCAAAAAGCCATCTACTTCACCGCCTTGGGCGCGAAGGCGTTTCTGCACGATTTAGCCTTGAGCGACGGTGCCTTTCGCGCCGAAAAATGGAGGCGCTACGAGCTGTGCGTTAGTCTTCGGATCGCTACGTGTAAAGAGGTGCACTACCCCGACCTGTTCGAGACGGTCGAAAGCATCAGACCTGCACGATTGGATGATGTTCGATCAGATTTCCCGGCAGACGCGTTTGGCCGATACCTCATGTCGTGCCCACCGCGCAATCGCTTCTTGAACCTCGAAAAATTGTTTGTGCTCGACGAAGTCTGGGGCGAGCACGCTGATTTTTTCAAGGGAGCCGGCCTGCTCAAGCAAGGAGCCGAAATGCCCTTGGAGGCCGTACTTTCCGAGGCGCCTAACGCCGTCATGCGCGATGTGCTCAAGCGCCATGGGGTCCGGGCAGCCGCGATCCGAAAAGCGAACGAGCACCTCGTCCTTGCCGCTATCGCCAATGACGTGGCTGAGCAGGGAGCTTTGCGAATGAAAGTGATCGCACCTGAGCTCTGGTGCCGCATGCCGCCAGAAGGGCTGACCTGGGACCAGTTGCAGGCGTTTCGGTGGCAATCACGCGCGATCGGCGGTGCTGTCGTCGACCTTTTCAATTGAGCTTTAAGGCTGACCCCAGACGACGGCTGCAGCAACGCGGCGGCGCTGCAGCCGTTGCGGCTGTAGGAGGTGGACAGCCTGTGGCGTAACTGCCAGGGATATCGCCAGCCTGGCGGAACGGATCGACGGAGAAGAACTGTTGCTGCGGCGGCGCGGCTTTACGGCGCAGGCCTACGGAAAGGCGGCGCCAAAACGGCGGCGTAGTCCGTTTGCTTGACACGGTGAGGGGTTTAGTCACCCCACAACCACATAGACCGCGCCTTGGTGGGCCAACCTGGGCCTGCGCTACGCCTGCGCTGGGGTAGGGACTGTTGTGGATGGCGAAATCGGAGAAGCAGCTTGCTTCTTTGAATTCTCGGCAACGCGATTTTTATATTCGGAGCGCTCTTCACTGACCTTGTCCATGATTTCGCGAAAAGCCAAGTCCCGACTCCACTCGCCCGGTGCGGATTCTTCGATGGACATTCCAGCATGTTTTCGAAGCCTTTTAGTGACTTCCGAGACCTCCAGTCCTAGCTCCGCGTAGCCATATCTCCGCGACCAAAAGTAATCTCCGAAATCCGGCGGGTCATCTAATTTCTTAAGCTCAGAAAGCCAGTGAGACAAAGACTTCTGTTTGTCAGGAATTCGCAGTACGGAATACATCAGGTCACGCGGTAGCGACTTCCATTCAACCTCAATATCCAGGGGCTCAAGGATGGGCGGCTTGGTCGTTGAACAAGCCATACCATCACTACCAGCCGGCCTACCCTCCTCTGTCCCATCGTCGTTAGCCACATTCAGGCATCCATTTACGTACCTATCAAGGTGCGACACAACAATAATAGCGAGGTAGTCAGCCTCCTTTTTTCTCTTCAAATGGCTGACTACGACTTCCTTAATTGTTAGGAAAGAGTTGCCCAGAAGGACACCTCCGATGCCTGCGCATGCAGAAATGATTGCCGACACGTTTCCTGAATCCATAAACTTCCTCGTCGTTAGTTGCTCCGCCTCTAGCGACCACCCCGTCCTCCGAAGTAGCTCACGCCCTTCCAGTCTAGATCGAACTGACCGTTGACAAAATCCGTAGTAACAGTCTGCGCTCTTGCTAACAAGTCGCAATTAGCCGGTGCAGGCCCACAGCAGAAAATTTTATTTACGCGACAACAAAAGTCCATCATCCCGATTCGGCCACTTCCACCCCCATGCCCTACCTAATCCACACCGACGGCAGCGCCCTGCCCAACCCTGGCCGCATGGGCCTGGGCGCAGTGTGGATGGCACCCGACGGCACGCGCCACACGCTGTCGCAGCTCGCGCCGGGCATCGGCTGCAACAACGAGGCGGAGGTGCGGGCCTTGATGGCGGCGTTGCAGGCACTGAAGCTGCAGGGGGCGGACGACCTGCGCCTGCACTGTGACAACAGCATCGTGGTCGAGCAGGTGGGCAGCGCCAGCGCCAAGCCGATTGCCCGGCTGGCGGCGCTGTTTGGCGAGGCGCGGGCGCTGTTTAACGGGTTCGACCAGGCCACGCTGGTGTGGATACCGCAGCACCGCAACACCGAGGCCGACGCACTGGCCCGGGCGGCCTTGGGGATGGGCGCGGCGCGGGTGGTCCAGGTTGGCAAGAAGCGGCGTAGGTAGGATGGTTCTGGTACAGAAAATAGTCCCACGCTGCATCGTGGTGAAGAATGCCAGGCTATTCAACGCGTAGCAGGTACGACATTGACAGAGGTCAGAGATGAAAATATTGCAATGCAAGACTTTGACCCCAGGCTCTTTGACCCCAGCCTCTTCCCTGGCCGCTGCTGGCATCGCCCGCGCCACACCGGGTGGCGGCAGGGCTAAAACGCAGTGAATGCCGCTGTCAAGTTCCTATCATCCCCCCATCCAACTTGCGAATCGCCACCGTGGCGGAGCGGGGGCGTCCATCGGGGCGGTAGTCCGGCCAGTTGGCGTATTTTCTGGGCTCTGCGGGGTCACTGCGTTCGCTTGGGGTTTCGCCGGGGTGCTGGATGCTGATGAACAGAGTAGTGCCATCGGGCGTCAAGGTACAGCCGGTGATTTCGCAGTTGGTTGGTCCGGTGAGGAAGCGACGGGTGTCGCCCGTGGCCGGGTCACAGGCCAGCATCTGGTTGTTGCCAATATTCTTCATCTCACCTTTGTACATGGCGGCGGCGGCGGCATCGGTTTGAATCCACAACACGCCGCGTTTGTCGATGCGGATGCCGTCCGGGCAGCAGTAGATGTCGCCCTTGATGTTGCCTCTGGCATCGGCCCGTTCATTCGCCGGGTCGCCCGCCAGCACCAGGTGGTTCCACGCAAAACCAGCGCCGTCAAAATCGCCATCGTCCTTCCAGCGGATGATTTGGCCCATGGTGTTGTTGGCGCGCGGGTTGGCGGCGTCCACACCGGGCTGGTCAGGCTGGCCCCGGTTGCTGTTGTTGGTCAACGTGCAGTAGACCCAGCCACTTTGGGTGTCAATCGTCAACCACTCGGGGCGGTCCATTTTGGTGGCCTTCAGGGCATCACTGGCCTGACGTGCCTTGATCACCACTTCGCCCTGGTCGGCAAAACCGTTGGCCACCGTGAGTGGCCCCTGGCCATGCACCAGCGGCAACCACTGGCCGCGCCCGCCCGCATCAAAACGCGCTACGTACAAGGTGCCGTGGTCCAGCAGTTCGCGGTTGGCTTTGGCACCACCGGGGGCAATTTTGTCGCGGCTGACAAATTTGTAGATGTACTCAAAGCGTGAATCTTCACCTGAATAAACCACCGCCCGCCCGTCTTTGGTCACCCCCACCCAAGCGCCCTCATGCGCGGCGCGGCCCATCGCCGTGCGCTTGACGGGTGTGCTGGTAGGGTCCATGGGGTCTACTTCCACCACCCAGCCAAACCGGTTGGGTTCGTTGGGGTTTTTTACGGCATCAAAGCGCTCATCAAACTTGTCCCACATGTAAGCGCCATCTTTGCGGGCACCCCAGCGTTTCTGGTGGTCGGTGAGTTTGTCGCCGTGGCCAAAGTACCCCATCCAGTTTTCTTCACCTGACAAATAGGTGCCCCAGGGAGTCTGGCTGCTGGCGCAATTGTTCAGTGTGCCCAGCACGATGCGCCCGGCGGGGTCGGCAGCGGTTTTCATCATGGCGTGGCCAGCAGCTGGGCCACCCACGGTGAAGGGGGCATCCATGGTGAAGCGCCGCGCATAACGCGATGGCCGCACCATCTGCCAGTTGCCGCCTTTGAGCTCCACCTCATAAACAGCAAGACCGTGGGCGTTTTGTGCTTTCTTCACTTTCTCGGTGTTCATGTTGTTGAAGCCGCCCACGTGCAGCAAACCGTCATCGGTGTACTCATGATTGATGGCGATCAGGCCGCGTGTTGAGCTGCCCTCCAGCGGGAAGAACTCAACGCCGTCATGGTGCATGCCCATCTGCACCGCCTGGTCGGCAGCACTGTTGGAGGCATCGTATTTGAAGGCGGGCATGTTGCCCGGCACGCCAATCGGCTCGCCCCAGGCGGCAATGGCCGTGGCGACATAACCCTCTGGCACCACCAGCTTGTCCCCCATACCCACCGGAATGCCCTTGAAGCCCAGCCTGGGGCCACTGGCCATCCCACCTGTTGTGGCACAGCCTGCCAACGGCCCCATCACCGACAGCATCGCGGCAATCGCGCCGCCCCGCAGCACGATGCGCCGCTGCGGATCTGAAACCTCGTGAATGCTGGGGTTGGACGAGCGGTTGCTGTCCTCCATCGAACTGAAATCTTTTGCCATGGTTTGCTCCTCGTTGTTGGATGAAAGTCTCTGTGCCGAGACTGTCGTCAACCATAGCAGGTTCAATCCAGCAAAGGCGAGTTGCCCTGAATGAAGCACGGGTCAGGAAGTAGGGTAGAGAAATGGTTTCTCTATACGTTGTGGTGGAGAACGCCGAGTTATTCAACGCGCAATGGGCACGACGTTGATACTGCTCAGTGGTGAAAGGCAAAAATCATCACCGAAGTCAACGGTGCCATGTCCGAGCAAAGCATTGGTATCAGCCAGATCAACCAGGCCGTGACCGAGATGGACCCATCTAACCAGCAAAATGCTGCGCTGGTGGAGCAATCCACCGCCGCCTCCTCGGTATTGAATGAGCGGGCGCAGAATCTATCGCGCACGGTAGCGTCCTTCAAACTGGATTGAACCCAGGTTCGGCAGTTGGACCCGCCCATGGTGGCTGCGCCACCCGCCAAAAGCCTATCGCACACCGGAACGTACAGGCCCGCCTCAATGCCCCGCCGTCTTGGAAAACACGTTCACCACCACTACCCCGGCGATGATCAGGCCCATGCCGGCGATGGCGGGCAGGTCCAGGTGTTGGCCGAACCACCACCAGCCCACCAGCGAGATCAGCACGATGCCGGTGCCCGACCAGATGGCATAGGCCACGCCGGTAGGGATGGTACGCAGGGTCAGCGACAGGAAAAAAAACGCGATGGCGTAGCCCACCACGGTGATGACGCTGGGCCACAGGCGGGTGAAGCTGTCGGAGCTTTTGAGGAAGCTGGTAGCCACCACCTCGGCGACGATGGCGATGAAGAGGTAGAAGTAGGCGGTGGACATGGTGGATGGGGAGCTGGTGGTGCCCAGTCTTGCCCCAATCGGCCCGGCCCGCCCCTACCGGCACGACGGCTTCTGGCCGGGGCGCGACATGGCCCCACCCGAATACTATGCTTTTAGTAGCTGCCGGTGCTTATGGAATAAGCGCTGGGAGCTATTTTGGCGTATAGCCCCACCCCCGCGGGTTCAATAGATGCGCGTGCCGGTTTGGCGGTCGAACAGCAACGCCAGCTTGGTTTGGAACCTTGCATCGAACGCCTGGCCCATGCGCAGGCCCCGGCCATGCTCGGTTTTGATGACCATCAGGCCACCCGACTCGGCACGGGCGTAGGCAAAGGTTTCGCCGCCCAGGTGCTCCAGCATGTCGATGGTGAGCTGCAGGTGGCCGTCGCCATCCTCGCGGAAGTGCTCGGGGCGCACGCCGACCGTGACCTCGGACCGGATGGCAGGGGCCGGGCCGGTGATGGGCAGGGACACCAGCTTGCCGCCGAAACCGGGCAGCTCCACCTGGCAGTGCGCACCGTCCACGCCGCGCACCACGCCATCCAAAAAGTTCATCTTCGGCGAGCCGATGAAGCCCGCCACAAACGTGTTGGCCGGGTTGTCGTAAACCTCCAGCGGCGCGCCCACCTGCTCGACCTTGCCTGCGCGCAGCACCACGATTTTGTCGGCCAGGGTCATGGCTTCGACCTGGTCGTGGGTGACGTAGATGATGGTGGAGCCCAGCTCGCGGTGCAGGCGGGCAATCTCGATGCGCATGTGCACGCGCAGTTCGGCATCCAGGTTGGACAGGGGCTCATCAAACAACAACACCTTGGGGTCGCGCACGATGGCGCGGCCAATGGCCACGCGCTGGCGCTGGCCGCCGGACAAGGCTTTGGGCTTGCGGTCCATCAGCGGGCCCAGGCCCAGCACCTGGGCGGCGGCGTCTACCTTGGTGGCCACTTCGGCCTTGGGGACACCGGCAAAACGCAGGGCAAAACCCATGTTCTCGCGTACCGTCATGTGCGGGTACAGCGCGTACGACTGGAACACCATGGCAATGCCGCGCTTGGACGGGTCGAGGTCGTTGACGCGCAGGCCGCCGATTTCCAGGTCGCCGCTGGTGATGTCTTCCAGGCCCGCCACCATGCGCAGCAGGGTGGATTTGCCGCAGCCCGACGGGCCGACGAAGACGACGAATTCGCCCTTGTTGATCTCCAGGTCTACGCCCCGGATCACATGGGTGTTGCCAAAGGATTTGGTGATGTGGGTGAGTGTGACGTCTGCCATGTCCTGCTCCTTACGCCGCAACCAAGGTCACCACCTGGCGGCCCAGCCGCCGGGTGGACACCGCTACCTGCGTGTCGATAGGCTCCCCGGTGCTCTCCACCCAGAAGCCGGCCACACCGCCTTTGAACAAAATCAGCTCGGGCCCCAGCAGCTTCGCACCGCCAGTGACTTCCACCCCCACCACGTCGTCTAGAAACGGCAGCACGCGGCCACACTGGTCGAGGGCGCGCACAGTAAAGCGCACCGCATCTTTTTCGCCGGTCAGCAGCGTGGTGCTGTCGGCTACCACTTCCAGCGTGGTGGGCAAGGGGTTGCCGCTGAGGGTGACGCGGGCTACGGCCTGGCCGTTCACAAAGCCGGTGATGCTGCAGTCCAGCCACTGCATGCCCCAGGCACCTACTTCGGCCATGTCGACCTGGCGGCTGTCGATGGTGACCGGCGCATAGGGCAGGTGCGGGTACTTGGCGCGGTCGGGTTCGGCGCGTTTCACGGGGAAGTCGCCAAATTGGAACTCGAGGTAGTCGCAGTTGGTCAGCACCAGCAGGGGCAGCACTTCGCAGCGGTCTTTTTCGCCGCGCGCCCAGTAGGTCACGGGCTCCAGCACCACCTGCTGCTGGGGCGGGCATTGGCTGGCGTACACCGCAGCGGCAAACTTGGGCGCGCGGAAGATGTCCATCACGCCGTGGTGGCAGATACGGTCGCCCGCGCCAAAGTCTTTGTGGGTGTTGTAGTCGAACATGCACCAGCCGATGGCCCCGGCAATCTGCGGGTCGGCGTAGGCGGCGTTGAGCACCTCCAGGTGGCGCGTGGCGTGCTCGGCCTGGCGGTCTTCGGGGTCGATGCGTTTGGTGGGGTACATGTGGCCGTTGAACTCGGTCACCAGGTAGGGCACGTCGCTGGCCAGGCCGGTCACGTCGCGGGTTTGGCGCAGTGGCGCGGGGGCACGGCCCGGCAGCCAGTCGGCGGGTGCGATGTGGAAGAAGTCGTTCATGGTGTAGACGTCTTCCAGCAGTTCGCTGTTTTCGATGCAACGCACACCGCCGGTCTGGCGGGTGGTGTCCAGGGCGCGGGCCATGGCGTTGGTGCGGGCAAAGAAGTCGTGGTTGTCGGCAGATTCGTTGATGCGCACGCCCCACAGGATGATGCTGGGGTGGTTCCAGTCGCGCTGCACCATGCGGCGCACGTTCTCGACCGACTCGTCTTGCCAGGTGGCACCGCCAATGTGTTGCCAGCCGGGGATTTCTTCAAACACCAGCAGGCCGATCTCGTCGCAGCGGTCCAAAAAATACGGCGACTGCGGGTAGTGCGAGGTGCGTGCCAGGTTGCAGTGCAACTCGTTCTTCAAGATGTCGGCATCCAGCTCCTGCGCGCGGCGGCCCATGGCGTAGCCCACGTAGGGGTAGGACTGGTGGCGGTTCAGGCCGCGGATTTTGAGCAGCTTGCCGTTCAGGCGGAAACCGTCGCTGGCAAAACGCGCGGTGCGAAAACCGAAACGCGCATCCAGCGTGTCCTGGCCGTTGGGGGTGTCGATGTGCAGAGCCATGCGGTAGAGCTGGGGCGAGTCCAGCTCCCACAGTGCCAGGCCTGCCAGCTGGGTGAACACCACGCGTACCGTGTCGCCGGTAAAGGCCACGGACTGCTGGTGCAACACCGTGCCGTCGAGCGCACACAGCTCTGCCCGCGCCGTGCCTGCGAGCACCACGCCACGGGGATTAGCCAGGGTGCCGATGACGGCCACCGTTTTGGCATCGCTGAGTTCGTGCGCGGTTTCTACCTTGATGCGGGCAATCGATACTGCATCGGTCACTTTGAGCCACACATCGCGGTAGATACCGGCGTAGGTCAGGTAGTCGATCTGGCCGCCGAAGGGCGGTATGTCGGGGTTCTCGCTGCCGTCGATCTTGACGGTGACGAGGTTGTCGCCCGCTTTCAACAAGCCGGTCAGCCGCGCCTCGAAAGGCGTGTAGCCGTCGGCATGCTGGGCGACTTTTTCGCCGTTGACCCACACCACCGAGTTGGCCATGGCACCGTCAAACACCAGCGCCACTTCCTGGCCCTCGAAGGCGGGCTGCCAGGGCAGGTGGAGCTGGTAGCCAAACTCTTTCTGGAACGACCTCTCGTCGAAGTAGTTCATCTCCAGATCGACCGCGTTGTGCGGCAAGCGCACGGCTTCACCGGGCTTTGCAGCCGCGATCAAGGCTTGCGAAAAATCGGCGTGGAAGATCCAGCCGTCGTTGATTTTTTGAACTAGACGCATATTCAGAACCTTAGTTTTCGATAACTCTTGTACAGACAGAACGAGCCACTTCCAGAAACACCGCAGAACTGGCTGTGCCAGGCTGCTGGTGTTGCCCCCTGCTAGGGGGTTGGAGGAAGATGCGAAGCACTGGAGCCTGGGGGTGTGCCTATTTCACGGAACCCAGCATGCCTTCGACGAACTGGCGCTGCATGGCAAAAAACACGGCGAGTGTGGGGATGGTGGCCATGATGGTGGCGACCATGATCACGCCAAAATCGGGCGTGTACGACGAGCCCAGGGACGACAGCACCAGGGTGATGGTTTTGAGCTCCAGCGACTGCAACACGATCAGCGGCCACAGAAAACTGTTCCAGGTGGCCATGAACACGATGATGAAAGCAGCGGCGTAGGTGGAGCGCATCACCGGCACATACACAAACAAAAATATCTGCCATTCCTTCAGCCCGTCGACCCGCGCCGCGTCGCGCAGCTCGGTGGGAAACGCCTTGGTGTTTTGCCGAAAGTAAAACACCATGTAGGCCGAGGCGATGGTGGGCAGGATCACCGCCATGTGGGTGTCGAGCATGTCGAACGAGGCCAGCAAGATGAACAGCGGAATCATCAGCGTGGCAAACGGAATCATCATCGACACCAGAATGCCCTGGTAGAAACGTTCGCGTGTGGGCGACTTGAACACCTCAAACCCGTAGCCCGCCAGGGACGACACCAGCAGGGTGAGCAGCGAGCCCGCGATGGCGATTTTTCCGGAGTTCCAAAACACCTGGCCTACATCGAACAGGGCCGCAAACTTCTGGTAGTTGTCTACCAAGGCGTTGCCCAGGGTGATCTTTCCCTTGGTGACGTCGTTGCTCTCGTTGGTGGCGCTGATCAGCATCCACAGAAACGGGAAGATCGACAAAAACGCCATCAGCCACAAAAAGGCGTAGACCAGCGCCATGCGCAGTTTCTCGGTCGAGATGGGCATCATTCTTTCTCCCGCGCCAGGTAAAACTGGAAGAAGGCCAGGATCACCACCAGGATCACGATCACATACGACACCGTGGCCGCGTAACCAAAGTTGGGCACAAACTTGAACGACAGGTTGTAGATGTACAGCGACAAGGTCAGCGTGCTATCGGCCGGGCCGCCATTGGTAATGTTCATGGCCTCGTCAAACATCTGCAGCGTGCCGATGGTGGAGGTGACGGTGGTGAACAGAATCACCGGTTTGAGTACCGGAATGGTGATCGACAAAAACCGGCGCGTGGCCGAGATACCGTCGATGCGGGCGGCCTCGTAGATGGATTTGTCGACGTTTTGCATGGCCGCCAAATAAAAGATCATGTTGTAGCCAGTCCAGCGCCAGGTAATGGCCGAAATCACCACCACCCGGGCCCAGAAGGGGTCGGTCAGCCAGGGCACGGGCTGGTCGATCAGCCCCGTCCACAGCAGCGTGGCGTTGACCAGGCCGTCGTAGGAAAACATGCTTTTGAACAGCACCGAGTACGCCACCAGCGAGGTGACGCAGGGCAGAAAAATGGCGGTGCGCAGCAGGCCGCGAAAACGCAGATTCGGCATGTTCAGGGCGGATGCCAGCACCAGCGCCAGCACGATCATGATGGGCACCTGCACGATCAGGAAGATGAAGGTGTTGGTCAGCGCCCGCAAGAACATCGGGTCGTTGAGCAGCCGCTCCACATTGCCCAGGCCGACAAACTGCACCATGCTGCCCTGCCCTGCGTGCAGCGACATCCACAGCGATTTGGCGATGGGGTAGACCATGAAAGTGCCGATCAGCAGCAACGCCGCCGACACAAAAGCCCATCCGTTGATATCGTAGAAAAGGCGGTATCCCGGCCTGCTTGCTTGCCGCATAAAAGTCTCCAGAGTGTGGGCGATGGGGCGGCGTTGCCGCACCCCATCCAGCAGGTTGTTTACTTGACCTGGGCGGCCAATTGCTGGTGGATCTTGTCGATCAGCTGGTCGACTGGCACGCCCTGGTTCAGGGCGGGCAACTGGGCCGACACGGCGGCATCGCCTTCGTAGGTGTACATGCCGTAGTTCACGCTGGGCACCTTGGCCAGCCAATCGCTGAAGCGCAGCCACACCTGGGCCCCGCCGAAGAACAGGTCGGCATCGCTGTAAGCCTTGCCTGCACGCGAGGACATCAGGGTGCCGACCGCGCCGCGCGAGATCAAGATGGTTTGGTAGAACTCGGTGTCTTTGGCGAAGATTTCATTCAAAAAGTCGACCGCCATGGCTTTCTCTTTGCCGCCCGACAGCACGTACCAGCTGGAGCCGCCCAGGTTGGAGGCGTGCGTGGCACCTGGCACGTTCAGCTTGGGCGTGGGGGCCACGGCCCACAGGCCGGCCTGGCTCTTTTCGGACTTGACCGCACCGGTGATCCACACGCCGGTGGTGATGCTGGCCACGTCGCCCTTGTTCACCGCACCCACGTACTCGGCCCAGTTGGTCACCGGCTTGACGATGCCCGCCTTGAACAGCTTGGCCTGGGTTTCCAGCGCGGCCTTGAAGGCGGGGTTGCCCTTGATGTCGAGCTTGCCGTCTTTGTCGAAGTACCAGCGCCCGGCGGACTGCATCATCACGCGGATCAGGCCGTTGTCATTGGGGTCGATGCCCAGCATCTTCTTGCCGGTAACGGCGGTGACTTTGGTGCCGATCTCGATGTAGCGGTCCCAGCTGATGTTCTCCATGTCCTTCTCGGAAAAACCGGCCTTGGCCAGCAGATCCTTGCGGTAGTACATGCCGGTCACACCCGAGTCGAAAGGCAGGCCGTAGACCTTGCCGTTGACCGTCATCAGGTCCACCTTGTACTTGGCAAAACCAGCGTAGTTGACGGTGCCCGACATGGGCTCAAAAGCGCCGGGGAACGAGCGCAGGTATTTTGGCGCGTTGTAGTCTTCTACCAGCACGATGTCAGGCAGCGACTTGCTCACCCCCGAGGCCAGCATGGTTTGCAGCTTTTGCTCCAGGTCGGCCTTGGACATGTCCACGATCTTGAACGTGGCATCGGGGTGCTTGGCGGTGTAGCGGGCGGCCGCGTCCTTCATGATGGCGATGTTGAAGTTCGGGTCCCAGGCCCAGACCGTCACTTCCTTGGCCGACACTGCCGCAGCAGTCATCAGGCCCACGCTGGCCAGGGCCAGGCTGGCAGCCGCGCGCACAAAGGTAGGTTTCGCAAAATGCATGGTGTGTTCTTTCGTCTCTTTGGAGGTTGCCGGGGCCGCGTGTGGAACGCCTGCAGACCCCGGGTTCAGGTGGTTTGGCCGTGGCCGCTCACCTCCATTAATCATACAAACAAACCCCAAAAAATTCACCAAGGGAATACCCTGAACCCTAGTGCATACCGAAAATGTCCACCAACACCCCATGCGCTCGCTACGTTACCGGTGACAGTCCCACCCAATCATCATATTTTTAAAGCAGTCGACCCGAAGCGGGCACGCAGCGGTGCCTGCAGGCCCTGAAAACCTAGGCGAAGTCCCGCGCCTCGTCTGGCGGGGTCCACTCGATGGCATCGCCGGTACACAGCTGCGCCTCGCCCTCGGTGCAGCCAATCGCATCGGCCACGCGGCGGGGGTACTGCTCCAGCATGCTGGGGGTGTCCAGATCGAGTTCGTGGGCGCGCCCGCCCCAGATGGCGAGGTACAGGATGCCGGCCAGGGTGTCGGTGGCCGTGTCCTCCTGCGGGTTCGGGTGGTGCCGGATGGCATCCACAATCTCCTGCGGGAAACGCCACTTGGCGGCAAAGGCCGCGCCCACATCGGCATACGAGTAACCCAACTCGGCCATTTGCCGGGCGTAGCGGTTGCCGTCCTTGGCAAAGTCGGGCTGCATGCAGGGCTGGTCGGGCATGGCCATTTTCATCATCAGGTCGCCCACACCGTGCAGCAGCCCGGCGGTAAAGGCCAGCCCTTTGTCCATGCGCATGGTGGCGGCCAGCGACTGGGCGATCTTGGCCACGTCCAGGCTGTTGCGCCAGAACTCGGGCATATTCACCCCGGGCACCATCCGAAAAGCCCCGCCCACCGCCGCCGCGCTGACCAGCTGCTTGATGGCCTTGAGCCCCAGCAGCGGAATCGCCGCCTCCATGGTGCCAATACGGCCACCGCTGCCAAAACGGGCCGAATTGAGCACACGCAGCACACGCACCGTCAGCCCCACTTCGGCCGACACCAGGGCCGTGATCCGGCGCACATCCGGATCGGGCTTCTGGAATTCACCAAATATCTGCGCAATAGTGGCCGGCAGCGAGGGAATCAAGGTGTCGGAAGCAATCAGTTCGTCGAGTGTCATGGAGGTCTTTTCGTTGGATGGGCACCCAAACAGGCACTCCAATGGGTCCCAATATAGTCCGAATCTGTCCGCCAATGGGTCCATGGGCCCATCAGGGTCTGTGCGTGCCATCACACCACTTTACGTTGCCTTGACGCTAAACAAAGCGCCGGAGCGGTAACTGCGGATACGCTTGCGGTTCGGTCCATGCCGCATTCCAAAGCCCTTTGTATGCACCACCCTTTCCTGCGCACGCAGACCACGCTGGCGGGCATCGCCCTGCTCCTCCTCGGCCATGCCGCCTGGGCCCAGACACCGCACACCGTGTTTCTGGAAGACCTGACCTGGACCGAGCTGCGCGACCAGGTGCGCCTGGGCAAGACCACCATCCTGGTGCCCATCGGCGGCACCGAGCAAAGCGGCCCCTATGTGGCCCTGGGCAAGCACAACGCGCGGGTCAAGGCGCTGTCGCAGCGCATCGCCGAAGGCCTGGGCAATGCCCTGGTGGCCCCGGTGATCGCCTATGTGCCCGAGGGCGGCACGGCACCCACCAGCTCGCACATGCGCTTTCCCGGCACCATCACCGTGCCCGACGAGGTGTTCCAGAAGACCCTGGCATCCGCCGCCAACAGCTTCAAAGTGCACGGCTTTCAAAACGTGGTCTTCCTGGGCGACCACGGCGGCTACCTGAAGAGCGTGCAGCAGGTGGTGGCCCAGTTGAACAAAAGCTGGGCCAGCACGGGTGCCAAGGCCCTGCTGCCCGAGGCCTACTACCGCACCAGCTCCGACGGCTACGCCCAGATCCTGCGCCAGCACGGCATCCGCGAGGATGAAATCGGCACCCACGCCGGGCTGGCCGACACCGCCCTGCTGCTGGCCGTGGCCCCGCAAATGGTGCGCCAGGATGCCCTGCGCAGTGGCCCCAAGCTGGGCCAGGCCGACGGCGTGTACGGCGGCGACCCGCACCGCGCCACGGCCGAGCTGGGCCAACTGGGCATCGATGCCATCGTCAGCCAAACCGTGCAGGCGCTCAAGGCGGCCACCTCTGCCCGCTAAATTCACACGCCAAATTAACGTTATTTCCCCAACCGGCCCCCTACCCCATGCCCAAACTCATCCAACTTGCCGCCGCCCTGGCCCTGTGCCACAGCGCTTGGGCCGCCCCCGTCGCCACCGCACCCGGCATGCCGCCGGTGGTCAACGCCCGCAACCTGTACAGCGAAGCCGGCGCGGGCCGCCTCAGCCCTGGCGTGGCGACCGCCCTGCCGCGCATCTACGTGCCCAATCTGCGCTCCAACAACGTATCCGTGATCGACCCCGCCACCATGAAGGTGGTGGACACGATCCCGGTAGGCCACAGCCCGCAGCACGTGGTGCCCGCCTGGGACCTGCAAACCCTGTGGGTGGCCAACAATGCCGAAGGCAAAAACACCGGCAGCCTCACCCCCATCGACCCCAAAACCGGCAAGCGCGGCCAGGACGTGCCCGTAGACGACCCCTACAACATGTACTTCACCCCCGACGGCAAGCAGGCCATCGTGGTGGCCGAAGCCCATGCCCGGCTGGACTTTCGCGATGCCCACACCATGGCGTTGCAGTCCAGCCTGGAAGTGCCCGAATGCAAGGGCATCAACCACGCCGACTTCTCCATCGATGGCCGCTACGCCCTGTTTACCTGCGAATTCGGCGGCAAGCTGGCCAAGATCGACATGGTCAACCGCAAGGTGCTGGGCTACCTGCTGCTGGACAAAAAAGGCATGCCGCAAGACATCCGCATCTCGCCCGACGGCAAGGTCTTCTATGTGGCCGACATGATGGCCGACGGCATCCACGTGGTCGATGGCGACAGCTTCACTAAGATCGGCCAGATCCCCACCGGCACCGGCGCCCACGGCCTGTACCCCAGCCGCGACGGCACCCGGCTCTACATCTCCAACCGGGGCAGCAACATGGTCCATGGCAAGCGCAATGGCCCCGGCAGCGTTTCGGTGCTCGACTTCGCCACCCGCCAAGTGGTCGCCACCTGGCCCGTCCCCGGCGGCGGTAGCCCCGACATGGGCAACGTCAGCGCCGATGGCAAAACCCTATGGCTGTCGGGCCGGTTCGACGATGTGGTCTACGCCTTTGATACCACCACCGGTGCCGTCACCTCCATCAAGGTGGGTGCCGAGCCCCATGGCCTGACCGTCTGGCCCCAGCCGGGCCGCTACTCGCTGGGGCACACCGGCAATATGCGCTAAAGCCCTGGCCATACCGGGCCTAGACCAGCGGTGCTAGGCTGTGCCCATGCATTCCGATTTTCCGCCCCTGGCCTTTGTCGACATTGAAACCACCGGCGGCAGCGCCGGGCGCGACCGCATCACCGAAGTGGGCATCGTCGAAGTGGACGGCCCCCACGTGCGCCGCTGGAGCCAGCTGATCCACCCCGGCCGCCCCATCCCGGCGTTCATCCAGAAGCTCACCGGCATCGACGACGCGATGGTGGCCGACCAACCGCCCTTTGAGGCCGTGGCCGCCGAGATACTCGACCGGCTGCGCGGCAAGCTGTTTGTGGCCCACAACGCGCGCTTTGACTACGGCTTCTTGCGCGCTGAGTTCAAAGCCTGCGGCATCGCCTGGCAAGCCCCCGTGCTGTGCACCGTGCAGCTCTCGCGCCGCCTGTTCCCCAGCCAGGCGCGGCACAACCTCGACACCCTGATCTCCACCCACAACCTGCAAATGCCCGCGCGCCACCGCGCCCTGGCCGATGCCGACGCGCTGGCCCAGTTCTGGCAAGTGCTGCACACCCGCTTCGACGCGGCCACGCTGCACGCGGCGGTCAACGCCCTGTCGGCCCGCCCCGCCGTGCCGCCGCAGCTGGATGCCGAGCACATCGACCGCCTGCCCGAAACCCCGGGTGTCTACGTGTTTTACGACACACAGCGCCGCCCGCTGTACATCGGCAAAAGCAAAAACCTGCGCAGCCGCGTGCTGGCCCACTTCAGCGCAGCCCTCAGCCAGCCCAAGGAAATGCGCCTGAGCCAGCAGGTGGCCGACATCGACTGGGTAGAAACCGAGGGCGAAATCGGCGCGCTGCTGCTCGAAGCCCAGTGGGTCAAAAGCAAGCAACCCAGCATGAACGTGCAACTGCGCCGCCAGCGCGACCTGCATGCCTGGCAACTTGACGACCCCAGTGCACTTTTAACCCCGCTGGTGCCGCGCCTGGTCAACGGCCCCGACATCGCCCTGGGCGTGCAAGACAACCTGTTCGGCCCCTTCCGCTCGCGCCGCGAAGCCCTGCAGCTACTGGAAACCCTGGCCAGTACCCAGGGCCTGTGCCGCGGCGTGCTGGGCCTGGAAAAACTAGCCCCCGGCCGCCCTTGCTTCGCCCACCAGATCCGCCAGTGCGCCGGGGCCTGCGTGGGCAGCCAGCCCCTGGCCCAGCACAACCTGGCCCTGCTCACCTCCCTCACCCGCCACAAAGTGCAGCGCTGGCCGCACGCCGGCCCCATTGGCCTGCGCGAGGGCCGCGACCTGCACGTACTGCACGACTGGCGCTACCTGGGCACGGCCAAGAGCGACGAAGAGGTGGCCGAGCTGCTGGAGTCCGGCCACACCGCGTTTGACTTTGATACCTACAAGATTCTGAGCAAAGCCCTGGCCAGGGCGCGGGCGGGGCAGATTGTGCGGCTGGGCAAAAATTCCTGATTTGATAGCACCTTGTGCTTATTTGGTGGGCGCTACAGCGGTTTTTTACTGTGTTGCACTGCAACATCTCAGCAACCAAAATACTGTATTTGTATACTTTTTAGCCCACAATATGTGTACATTTGAACCCAAGTGGCGAACCGGCAACGAAGCAGCAGGCACTGGCGTCTAGTCCACGCAGCGACGGATGGCAGAAACGAGATCACCCACACCCGTGGAACGGAAGCAACGCATTTTTGTACCACCAATGCTCGACTCCCTTTTATCTCCCATTGCCATCCTCGATGGAGACGGTGCCATCCTCGATGCCAACGCGGCCTGGCGTGACTTTGGCGGGAAAAATGGCCTGACGGACCGTCTGCCCCCCATCGGCACCAACTACCTGACCACCTTGGGCGCCAGCCCGCAGCAAAGCCTTGCCACCGCCGCAATGGCAGGCATCCGCGCGGTGCTCCGTGGGCAGCAGGACCGGTTTGAAACCGTCTACCCCTGCCACACCCCCCACCAGGAGCAATGGTTTCTGATGCGGGCACATGCATTGACCAGCACCCGGGCCGGCAAGGTGCTGGTATCCCACCACGATGTCAGCTTGCTCAAGCGCACCGAGGCCGAACTGCTGCGCGCCCACCAGCAAACCCAGGACATGGCCGCCGCCGTGGCCGAGCGGGAGCGCTTCACCAACAGCATCGCCGACCACATGCCGGGCATGGTGGGCTACTGGGACAAACACCTGCACTGCCGCTTCGCCAACCAGGCCTACCAGGAGTGGTTTGGCCGGTCGCCCCAGGAAATGGTCGGCATCCGCATCCAGGACCTGTTGGGGCCGCAGTTGTTCGCCCTCAACGAGCCCTACATCCGCAGGGCGCTGATGGGGGAAAAAATTCACTTCGAACGCACCCTGACCAAAGCCGACGGCAGCACCGGCTATACGCTGGTCCACTACATCCCGGACTGCAACCTGCAGGGCGAGGTGGTGGGCTTTTTTGTGCAGGTCAACGACGTGTCGGGCCTGAAACAGACCGAGCTGGCGCTGAAACTGGCCGCCAGCGTGTTTGACAACACCCAGGAAGGTATCTTCGTCACCGACGCCAACAACACCATCTTGTCGGTCAACCCGGCGTTCACCCGCATCACCGGATACACCGCCGCCGAAGCCATTGGCCAGACCCCGCACCTGCTGCACTCCAGCCGCCACGATGCCAGCTTCTTCCACGAGATGTGGCAAACGCTGGACCAGTCGGGCCACTGGGCGGGCGAGGTGTGGAACCGGCGCAAGGACGGCACCCTGTTTCTCGAGTGGCAGGCCATCTCCCGAATTGCCGCAGCGCAAGACCAGCCTTTGCGCTACCTGTCCATATTCCACGACATCACCGAGCTGCGCAGCCAGCAAGAGCGCATCCAGCACCTGGCCTTTTACGACGCGCTGACCGACCTGCCCAACCGTTCCTTGCTCATGGACCGCCTGGAGCACCAGATGGTGCTGGCCCAGCGCGAAAAATCGGGGCTGGTGCTGATGTTCCTGGACCTGGACCGGTTCAAGGACGTCAACGACACCCTGGGCCACAGCGCGGGCGATGCACTGCTGCAGGCCGTGGCCCACAAGCTGCAGACACAGGTCCGCAAGTCAGACACCGTGGCCCGCGTCGGCGGCGACGAATTCGTGATCCTGCTGGGCGCCCCGGCCACCCAGGACGAGATCGCCCGGATCGCCAGCCAGCTGATCGCCGTGGCCAACGAACCTCTGGAGCTGCGTGGCCAAACGGCGCAGGTGGGCCTGTCGATTGGCATCGCGGTCTACCCCCAGGACGGGCAGACCCCTTCCAACCTGGTAAAGAGCGCCGATAGCGCGATGTACGCCGCCAAAAAAGCAGGCAAGAACACCTACCGCTTCTGTTCAACCCCCAGGTAAACCCACCGGGCCCGGGCATCCAGCAAACACTTCTGCACACACCGTACCGCTGCAGTACATTCGCGCCTATGGTCCACACCCTCTTAGCGCCCGCAGCCCCCGCCCCTATGACCGCACCACTGGCCAACCTGGAGGCGTGGACGCGCTGTTTTGTGGCCACAGAAATTCCGGTCATGGCCGAGACCGCACGGGCACTGGAGGTGTTGCGGGCCAAAGAGGACGAGGTGGACGCGGCCATGCTGGCCAAAACCATCCAGACCGACCCGCTGATGACCATCAAGGTGATGGCCCATGTGGCCAGCCTGCGCCGCCCCGATGCGCACGCCATGGATTCCAGCAAAACCGAAACCATCACCGGGGCCCTGGTCATGCTGGGCATTGCCCCGTTCTTCCGCCACTTTGGCCCGCAGCCCACGGTAGAGGACCGCCTGGCCGACCAGCCGCAGGCGCTGGCGGCGGTGCGCGAACTGCTGCTACGCGCCGAGCGGGCCCGCCTGTTTGCGCTGGGCTTTGCGGTGCACCGGGCCGATATGGATGTAGACGTGATCCTGCATGCCGCGTTTTTGCATGATTTTGCCGAGCTGCTGCTGTGGTGCCACGCGCCCGCGCTGGCCCTGCAGATCCAGGCCGCACAGCGGGCCGACCCCACCTTGCGCAGCGCTGCCATCCAAAAGACCGTGCTGAATATCGAACTGGACGACCTGGCCCAGGAACTGATGCGCCAGTGGCGGCTGCCCGCCATGCTGGTGCGTATCAGCGATGCCCGCCATGCCGAGCAGGCCAATGTGCTCAATGTGGTGCTGGCCGTGCGGCTGGCGCGCCACACCCTGCACGGCTGGGACAACCCCGCCGTGCCCGACGACGTGGAGGCCATCGCCAAACTGCTCAACGCCACGCCCCGGGTGACGCTGGCTTACCTGCACAAGGTGGTGGCGGATTTGTAGCCGCTACCCATATGCTATATTTTTAGTAGCTGCTTGCGCAACACCCATCTGCACAAACGGCGTTTTTTTCATAAGCCGCATCACCAGGCCACCGGTGCGGCACCCCGTTAATGGGGCACCTGGACCGCACCGGCGGCAAAACCGATCTGGTCGGCCAGCACGGGCGCGGCGCTGATTGCTGGCAACTGGGCGGCGGTCAGGGTGGGCGCGGCCCCTGGCACACCGCCGCGAGGTGTGGTGCGCACCACCTGGTTGGGGGGCAAGTCGGCGCCGGTGCGCAGGCGGGCGTACATGGCGTTCATGGCCTGGTTGAAGTAGGCGTGCAGCGGGATGTAGCGGCTGTCAAAGCCCGAGAAGCCCAGGAAACCGTCGAAATGTTGGGCGTTGGTGACCTCGATGTAGTGCAGTTCGCTGGCACTGGCTTCCACCGACCGGTTAAAGGCGGTGTAGGCCCGCGCCGAATGGTTCACCGGGATCAGCGCGTCGCTGCGCCCGGCCACCACCAGCGTGGGTTTTCCGCGCAGGTTGCCACTCAACAGCGTCTCGCCCATGCCCGAGCGCACCGCGTCGCTCTGGGCCTTGGTAGGCGTGCTGCTGGCGCTGAGGGCGGCACCGCTGGCGGTGTCCACACCCGTCACCAGGGCCCGCTGGCACAGCGCCGCGTCCAGCGCAAAGTCGGCCAAGCCGCTGCCCGGCGACACCGCGGTTTGCCAGGAATGCGCGCCGCCCACGGCATCGTTGTAGACCGGCGTAGCGGGCGTGCCGTTGGCCGTGCCGTTGCCGGTGGCATAGCTGGCGGCTTGGGCGTTGGTGCCCACAGCCACGGGCACGCCAGTCGCGTCCACCGCCGCCAGGCTCATGCCGCACAGGTTGTCGGCCACCGAGAAACGGCCATAGGCGCTGGGGTACATGGTGGCCAGGATAGGCTGGTTGCCCAGGGCGTAGTGGGCGTTGTGCATGGTGTCGTTGTCGCTGGTCCAACCGTAGGCGCGCAATCTGGCCAGCGCATCGGTCGCCTGGTCGGCCAACGTGGCCCCGGTCACCAGCCCTTTGGCGGCCAGCGCGGTGCAGCGGTTGGTGGCCCGCAGCGTCATGTTCGCAAACGGGATGTAGTTAAAGAGCGAGGTTTCGGCCATCGTCGCGCTGCTGGCCAAGGCGGCGCAGGGCTGGTACAGGTTGGCGTAGGTCACGTAGTCGGCCAGGGGCTTGCCGTAGGCCGCTACGGCGACACCGCCGAACTGCACGCCATAGCCGCTGGTGCTGGCCGGCTGGGCATTCGGCTCAAAGGCCACCACGCCGTCGATCAGGCCGCTGCTGTCCTGCTCGGCGGCCCGCAGCACCGCCGAGCCGCCATTCGACACCGAGGCGGCGATCACCAGGGTATTGGCAGCCGTGAACCGCACCGCCTTGCCGCCAGACAGCGGCTCACCGTATTCCTGGTTCAAGGCGTACAGCGCGTAGCGGGCGGCCGCCAGCGTGTCGCGACCCCAATCCTTCTCGGGGTTCTGCTGCGAATGGGCCTGCTTCAGCGCCAGCCGGTTCGGGAACGCGGTGTTGAAGGCAGTGCGGGCGCTGTCGCTCAGCGCGGCCGCGAAATGCGCCAGGCTGCCCGCCGCCGTACGGGTGGCGCGGGTGCCGTCAATACGGTGCACCGTGTCGTCGGTCAAGTTGTACAAGCCCATGCCCTTGCCCGCGTCGGTCAACGCCACCGCGCAGCCGCGCTTTAAGCCCCATTCGGCACCCGTGGCAATCGCCCCATAGACGCCGCGCGAACCGGACGACGGCGCCAGCACCACGCAGGGCGCGCTGACATCAAAGCTGTCGGGAATCTGCACTGCCATGGTGACGCGCTTGGTACCCGCCGCGTTGTCCAGCACGCCCAGGTATTCCAGCCCCGGCACCAGGCCCTCGCTGGCGGTGGCGTTGCCGCCCAGGTCCACATTCGGCCCGAACAGGGTGCCAAAGCCGCCCTTGGCCGTGACATCCACCAGC
The DNA here is from genome assembly GCA_963512645.1 of uncultured Albidiferax sp. Classification (GTDB taxonomy): domain Bacteria; phylum Pseudomonadota; class Gammaproteobacteria; order Burkholderiales; family Burkholderiaceae_C; genus Rhodoferax_B. Next base: position 25,685 of record CAUPNM010000036.1, read on the forward strand.
CCCCGGTAGTTGGACTGCACCGCGTTGCGCCGCAGCTCGGACGAAGTTGGCTGGGTCGGGTCGGCATAGGCGGGCAAGGCGGCGGTGCTGATCAAGCCGCTTTTGCCCAGCCCCGCCGTCAGCAAATCCTGCGTGGCCGGTGAACTGCCAGTACCCACCGTGGTGGCCGGGTAGGCCACCCGGCTGATGTGGGCCACCCCGGACGGCAAAACGTTGACCTCGGGGTCGCCGTCGCCACAGCCCCCCAACAGGACGCTGCCCAGTCCCAGCAAGGCCGTGCGTTGCGCCGTCGTCCATAAACCATTCCGTGGCTGATGCATGTATGACTCCCATGGGTAGGCGGTTCGAGGTGATCCGCCAGGCCGGAAGGATCGCCGTTTAGGCACTTTGGCGGCAAGGAAATACCCTTAGAAAGGTCGCGGGCCGACCGGTTTTCATCCTATTTGAGGAGAACACGCGCCCTGGGTCGTCACCGCCTCACCAGGCCACCGCCGCCAACTTCGCCGCCAAAAAGTCCACCAGCGCCCGCACCTTGGGCGACACGTGCTTGCGCGTGGGGTACACGGCGTAGATGCCCATGGTCAGCGAACGGTACTGCGGCATCAGCTCCACCAGCGTGCCCGCAGCCAGGTCGCCCGCCACCAGAAACGTGGGCTGCAGGATGATGCCCTGGTGCGCCAGAGCGGCGGCGCGGCAGGTGTCGCCGCTGTTGGTGTGCATGCAAGGGCGGGTTTTGGCGCTGACCGGCCCATCGGGTCCGTCAAAGTGCCATTCGTCCTTGCTGGCCCAGTAGCGGTAGGCGATCACCGCGTGCGCCGCCAGGTCGGCCGGGTGCTGCGGTGTGCCGTGTGCGGCCAGGTAGGCGGGCGATGCGCACAGCACGATGCGGGTGCTGGCCAGGCGTTTGCTCACCAGGGTGGAGCTGGGCAGGGTGGCGATGCGGATAGCCACGTCGTAGCCCTCCTCCACCAGGTCCACCACCCGGTCGGACAGGGTGATGTCCAGCGCCACCTGCGGGTGCTGGCTGCGGAACACGCCCCACAGCGGCGCCAGGTGCAGGTTGCCAAAGGTGAACGGCGCGTTGATGCGCAGCAGGCCGCTGGCGGCGGCGCTGCGCGAGCTGGCCTCCCGCTCGGCCTCCTCCACCCCGGCCAGCAGTTCCCGGCAGCGGGCGTGGAACACCTGGCCCTCTTCGGTGAGCGACAGGCGGCGGGTGGTGCGCTGCAGCAGGCGCACACCCAGCCGCGCCTCCAGCTCGCCCACGTAACGCGACACCGCCGCCTTGGACAGACCCAGCGCCTCGGCGGCCTTGACGAAGCTGCCCGCGTCCACCACGGCGCTGAAGGTTTGCATCTCCAGAAAACGGTCCATTGTGCGCCTCAGTGAAACAATGAATCTTATTTTAGGCCGTTTATCTCTGCAGCCGTGGCTTATACAGTAGCGGCTATGACATCCAACCTCGCTCCCGTTCTGTTCGTATCCCACGGTGCCCCCACGTTTGCCATCGAGCCCGGCACACTCGGCCCCTTGCTCACCGCGCTGGGCCAAACGCTCACCGGCATCACCGCCGTGCTGGTGGTGTCGCCGCACTGGCAAACCCGGGGCGTGCAGGTGATGGCCAATGCCGCGCCCGAGACGGTGCACGACTTTGGCGGCTTCCCCCAGGCCCTGTACAGCCTGCGTTACCCCACGCCCGGTGCCCCGGCCCTTGCCGCCCAGGTGCAGCAGATGCTGGCGGACGCGGGCTGGCCCGCCACCCTGGACGCGCGGCGCGGCCTGGACCACGGGGCCTGGGTGCCCTTGCGCCATCTGCTGCCTGCGGCCCAGATTCCCGTGTTCCAGGTATCGATGCCGCACGACCTGGACACCGCTGGGGCCCTGCGCCTGGGCCAGGCCCTGGCACCGCTGCGGGCGCAAGGCGTGCTGGTGCTGGCATCGGGCAGCATGACGCACAACCTCTACGAATTTCGCCATGCGCACACGGCGGCTGCCGACTACGCGGTGGAGTTCACCCACTGGATCCGCCAGGCCGTGACCGGTAACGCGGTGGACCAGCTGGTGGACTACCGCCGCCGCGCCCCCCACGCCGAGCGCGCCCACCCCACCGAAGAGCACTACCTGCCCCTGCTGGTGGCCATGGGGGCCCGCCATGCCGGTGAAGTCACCACGGTAGTAGACGGCGGCATCACCCACGGCGTACTCTCTATGGAATCGTATGCCTGGGGTCTGCCCACCAGCCACCCATAAGCAAGGAGTCCACCATGACCACCCTGCACTCCAGCCCCGAATTCGCCCTGGGCTTTCGCGTACTCCAGCCCCCACCCGCCCACCCCACCGCCCTGGTCCTGCTGCTGCACGGCGTGGGCGGGTCCGAGAACAATCTGCTGGACATGGCCGCCGCCATTGCGGCCCAGCAGCCCGGCACCCTGGTGGTGCTGCCGCGCGGGCCGCTGACCCTGGGGCCGGGGCAGTTTGCCTGGTTCCGGGTGGCCTTCAGCCCCACCGGGCCGCGCATCGATGCCGCCGAGGCCGACAGCAGCCGCCTGGCGCTGATCCAGTGCATCGGTCAGTTGCAGCAAGCCCACGGCATCGCGCCGCAGCACACGGTGGTGGCGGGCTTTAGCCAGGGCGGCATCATGGGTGCGGGTGTGGGGCTCACGGCCCCGGCCACGGTGGCGGGCTTCGGTATTTTGTCGGGCCGCATCCTGCCCGAGCTGGAGCCGCACCTGGCCCCGCCCGCGCAGCTCACCCAATTGCAGGCCTTCGTGGGCCATGGCGATTTCGACAGCAAACTGCCGGTGGCCTGGGCCGAACGCTCCGACCACCTGCTGACCACCCTGGGGGTGGCCCACCAGAGCCGCCGATACCCCATCGACCACGGCATCAGCGCAGCCATGCAAGCCGACTTCCTGGCCTGGCTGCAGACGCTGCTGCCTGCGTGGTGAGATTGCTCCTGTTTACATAGCTGCTTGCGCTTATGGAATAAGCGCTAGGAGCATATTTGGCTCGTAATCAATCTACGGTATTGATCCAGCGCACCAGGTCGTCGGCCACCAGCGGTCGGCTGAACAAATAGCCCTGGCCTTTTTCGCACTGCAGGGTCCGCACCACGGCGGCCTGGGCTTCGGTTTCGATGCCTTCGGCCACCGTGCCCATGCCCAGGCTGTGGGCGACCCGCACCGTGGCCTCGATCAGCACGCGGTGGTGGTGGCTGGTGTCGGCCTGGCTCACAAAAGAGCGGTCGATCTTGACGGTGTCCACCGGCAGCTGGTGCAGGCTGGCCAGCGACGAATAGCCGGTGCCAAAGTCGTCCAGCGCCAGCGTCAGGCCCAGCGCCTTGAGCGCGTGCAGGCAGGTCTGCACGTTTTCGTCCTGCGCGGCCAGGCTTTCGGTCACCTCCAGCTGCAGTTGCGCCGGGGCCATGCCGGTACTGCGCAGCACCTCGGCCACATACGCCACCCAGTCGGGCTGGGCCAGCTGGGCCCGTGACAAATTGACGGCCAGCAGGCGCGGTGCGCGCGCCCCCAGCTGGGTCTGCCACAGCACAAACTGGCGGCAGGCGGTGGCCAGCACAAAGTCGCCCAGCGCGCAGATCAGGCCGCACTCTTCGGCCACGCCAATGAATTCAAACGGCGGCACCTCGCCCCGCGTGGGGTGCTGCCAGCGCACCAGGGCTTCCACCCCCGCAGAGCGGTCTACCGAGCCATCGGCCCGCTCCGGCCCCAGCAGGCCCACCACCGGCTGGTACACCACAAACAGCTGGTCCTCGGCCAGCGCCAGGCGCAGCTCGGCTTCGATGCCCGAGCGTTGGGCTGCGCGGCTGTGCATGGCGGGCTCAAACACCACGTAACGCCCGCCCCCGGCACGCTTGGCCTCCACCATGGCGATGCTGGCGCACTGCAGCACCGCATCCGCATCACCATGCGCCTGCGCGCGCAGTACAACGCCCATGCTCACACCGCAATGCAGCTGCTGGGTGCCAATGCCGTAGGGCTTGGCCAGCACGTCCAGCAGGCGCTGCGCCACCACATGGACGTCGTCGGGGTGCTCCAGGTCGTCCAGCACCACCGCAAACTCGTCGCCGCCGATGCGGGCCGCCATCTGCTCGCCGCCCTGGGGCTGGCCCAGGCGGCTGCGCGCGCGCAAGGTGGCCCGCAGGCGGTCGGCCAGCATGGACAGCACCTCGTCGCCCACCGTATGGCCCTGGGTGTTGTTGATCTGCTTCAAGCGGTCGCAATTCAAAAACAGCACGCCGAAGGCATAGCCGGGCTCTGAGGGCTCGCGGTCCATGGCCCGCTGCAGGCGCTCCAGGGCCACCTCGCGTTTGGGCATGCGGGTGAGGTTGTCCATGCGGGCGGCAGCACTCAGGCGGCGGGCCAGGCCCTGCTGCTCGCGTTGCACCTCCCGCGTGATGTCGCTCACCACGGCCATCAGCCGGTGGGGGCCCATCTTGAGCAGGTTGAACGACAGCACCTGCGGAGCCGTCTGGCCACGGCTATCGGGCTGCAGCGGGATACGCATCGACTCGCACACCACGCCGCTGGCCGGGGCAAAGGCCGCCACCATGCCGCGCAGGTGCGGCGCCACATCGGCCAGCACGTCAAACAGGTTGTCCAGGCTGCCGTCGGGCGACACCGGCATCAGCAGCTGTGCCGACATCGGGTTGGCCATTTCGATGCTACCGTCCGGCCCGGTCTGGGCCAGCCCGATCGGGGCCTGGTAGAGAAATTGGATCAGCGCCTCGTAGGCTTCGTTGGCGGCATTGGCGGCATTGGCGGCATTGGCGGCATTGGCGTCATTAGAGGGCATGGGGAGTCCAGGGTGGCGGTGCCGTCACCGCAGGCGGCTGGGCGGGGTGTAGAAAAAAACTAGGCCCGAAAGACCAGTACGTAACGCAGCGCCTGGCCGGGCTCGGCCAGCAGCCGCAGGGCCACCTTCACCGGGCGCATGCGCAGGGTCAGCACGTAGTCGATGGTGGCATCCAGCGGCTCGGCGTTGTATTCGGCATCTTCAAAACGCTGCGCCACCAGAAAGTTGTTCATGCACGGAGCCACCATGGTGAACAAGGGGTGTCCCAGCACCCGCTCGGGGGACAAACCGGCCGCTTGGGATTCATAGGCGTTGTACTGGGTGACTACCGTATCGGCATCGAAACCGATCACGCCAAAATCGAGTCCATCCAATTCGGCCGGGCTGAGCGCCGCAAGCCGCACCGCCATATCGGCACTATGGAAAGTCAGAGGATGTAGGGCCATCACAACGAACGCTCCTGTATGTTTTTGTAACCTTTCGGGCCTGCGCCCGTTATACCTGAAGCCACTGACGGTTAGACCACCATCTGCTTTCTAGAATGCATGGAAACAGTTGGAGACTGCAAGCCCATGGACATCGAAATGCAAGCGCGCTACCGTAGCTTGGCCCAAGGCACCCCCCTCACGGTGCTGCACATCGGGCCAGACCAGACCGCATTGGCGGTGGGAAGTGGCCCGCAGGCCGATGCCGCTCTGGCACTGGCCTTGGGCGCACGCAAAACGGCGGCAGACTGGTTCCACCACAATCCGCCCACGCCCGGCGAGCTGGAAAACGCCATCCAGTGGGTAGAGGACGAGGTCAACCGGGCCCGCGCCCTGGTGGTCGGCCACCCTGCCCTGTGGACCACCGATGCCTGGGCACCCGAAATGGCGCAGCTCGCCGGGGTCACAGGCAACGCCTTGTCCATTGAAGCGGTAGAGCGCCTGTTCGACCTGCTGGCCGCCCTGTCGCAAGGCCGCCCGGCGGCCAGTGCGGGCATACCCAACACCCCCGCCTTCGCCGCCACCTTGCTGGTGCTGCGGGAACTGATGCACCACCTGGGGTTTACCGAGATCCGCTGGGGGGTGTGAGCCCCCAAGTCGTCGGCCCACGGCCCATACGCTGGGGCGTTTGGGTGCGTCAGGGATGGCCCATCAGGGCATCGAACCCAGCGATGGGCAAGGGACAGCTCATCAGATAGCCCTGGTAGGCCAGACACCCGAGGTGGGCCGGGAAAGCCCTTTGGGCCTCGGTTTCTACCCCCTCGGCTATCACCGCCAATCCCAGGCTGTCTGCCAGGGCGATGACCATTTTGGCGATGGCCGCATCATTGGAGTCGATCAAAACGTCTCGGACGAAGCCCTTGTCAATTTTCAACTGGTCCAGGGGCAGGCGTTTCAGGTACGTGAGCGACGAATAGCCGGTACCGAAGTCGTCTAGCGAAAAACCCACCCCATGGGACTTCAGAACGGCCATTTTGGATATGGTTTTTTCCACATCCACCACCAATACGCTTTCGGTCAACTCCAGCTTGAGTCGCGATGGGTTGATACCTGTGCGCCCCAGCACAGCCAGCACCCGTTCGACAAAGCTGTCTTGCTGCATTTGTTTGACACTCACGTTGACAGACAACGAAAGATGTGCGCTGGCTGGACAGGTGGCCCAGACCGCCAGTTGGGCACAGGCCGTCTCCAGCACCCACTGGCCCAGCGGCAAGATCAGGCCGGTTTCCTCCGCCAAGGAAATAAAGACTGTCGGCGGCACAATGCCGCGCTGTGGATGCAGCCAACGCACCAGCGCCTCCGCGCCGGTGATATGCCCCTCCCCCAATACTTGTGGCTGGTAATAGAGCCGAAACTGCTGCTGCACCAGGGCCTCACGCAAATCGGCCTCCAAAAGTGCCCGCTCACTCACAGCCGCCTGCATGGTCTCGTCAAAAAAGCGCAGGGTGTTTCTGCCGGATGTCTTGGCCTGGTACATGGCCAGATCGGCATGTTTGAGCAGGTCCTCTATCGAACTCTGCTGCCCCTCAAACAAGGCGATGCCGATGCTGGGGGTGCTGCACAACCCATGCTCCCCCAGCTGGTACGGAAGGTTGAGCGCACTGAAAATTTTGTCGCCTACCAACGCGCAATGGGCTTCGACCTCATCCTGCTTGCGACCCAAAGACTCCAGAACCACCACGAACTCGTCGCCGCCCAAGCGCGCCACGGTATCGCCTTCACGCACACAGCGGGTGAGACGCTGCGCCACTTGCTGCAACAGCAAGTCGCCCACATCGTGGCCCAGAGTGTCGTTGAGTGTCTTGAAGTGGTCCAGGTCAATGAACAGCAGCGCGCCAGCCTGCCCGCTTCGAGCGCTGGCCACCAACGCCTGTTTTAACCGGTCCCGCAAAAGGCGGCGGTTGGGCAACGATGTCAGGGGGTCATAAAAGGCCAGGTTATAGATCTCATCCTCGATGGCCTTGCGTTGGGTGAAGTCTTCGATCACCCAAATGCTGCCGACCTGGTGCTGCAGCGGATCTAGGCGGCGTTGGCGCAACTGCGCCCAGAACAGGCTGCCATCCTGACGTTTCAAAAAGAGCAAGTCTTCCAAAGAACTGTCCTCGGCGGCCATCGGCCCACGCGACGGACCTTGGGCTTGCCCGGGGATGGGCCCATCCGCTGGGAACAACACGCTGGTGGGTTGGCCGTACAGACCTCCCTCGTTGTAGCCAAAAATATCTTCCGCATACCGGTTGGCGATCTGGATCGTGCCGTTGCGCACAAAGACCACGCCCACCTGCACATTGCTCAAGACAACCTGCTGCTCGGCGAAGGAAGTCTTCAGATCTCTGCGCATTTGGTCCATCTGGCGCGCCAGGCTGCCAATCTCGTCGGGCCGGTCCCAACCCACAGCCTGGTCGAAGTCGCCGCCTGCCAACCGGTTGGAAAACAAAGCCAGCTTGTGTAGGGGCCGTAGCACGCGCAAGTGCAAGGCAAACAATACAAAAAACAGTGAGAGTACGAATTGCCCCAGCAAGATCAATGCATAAGCCTTGCGATCCTGCCCCAGTTCGTGTTGCTTCACTCCGTCGTCCGCTTCGATCTGGACGTAGCCGACCAGCTCCCCACTGGCCGTGGAATCGCCCTTTAAAACCAGCGCGCGCCGTATGGATGTGGACTTGCCCCGTCGGCGCTCGGGATGCTCAATGTCCAGGATCACATCCTTTACGGCATCAGAGACAGTAATACGGACCACCTGCGGATCGAGCAAGGCCGACTGGCTCAGAATGGCAATGCTGCTGACGCTGTAATTCCACACGGGAGCAGCCAAGCTGGTCGACAAAAGAGACGCTTTTTCGTCCAGATAGCTGGCCAACTCCTTGTCCATTTTTGCCTGGCGCAAATACGTCAGCGTCATGATGCCGATCAGGGCTGGCACAAAAAGGCCCGCAGCTATGGCAAACACCATGCCCATGCTGAGGCTACGCAGCCTTTCGCTAACCGCAGGTAACGCCACACGCGAGCTCGGTTGCGGTAGGCAAGTCGGAACACATCATGTGCATCCCCCTGTCAACAATGGCTACACATCATGGTTTGGATAGGCGCGCTTTTGTAGTTCATCCGGGTCACCAAAGTCGTCTCGGTGAACAATGTCTTGCCCTTGATGGCAACGTTGCGGACAGCATCGACGGCTGCCTTGATGCCCAGGTAGCCCATCTGGCGGGGATTTTGGATCACCAGCCCGTCGATCTCCCGTCTATCCAGGCCAGTGATTAAAAAATCCGTGGCGTCAAAGCCAACGAACCGCAACTTCCCGGACAGGCCCGCCGCGCGCAAGGCACGCAGCATGCCGTCGGTTGCCGACTCATTCACCGCAAATACACCGTCGAGCCCAGGATTGGCTGCCAAAAGCTTGGCCGCATTGTGCCGTGCCATGCCGGCCGAGCCCCCGCCATAGACGTCCGCCACCACCGAAATACCGGGTGCGTTGGCCTTCATGTAGTCCAGGAAACCCTGGGCCCTGTCGTCCGTAGAGGCGCTGCCCTCCACGGTTCTAAAGACCGCCACACGCCCTGTTTTCTGGAGCAGGCCCGACAGCGTCTTGGCAGCCAATTGACCACCGGCCTGGTTGTCGGAGGTCACAAAGTTGACGTGCTGATTGCCGTCCAACCCGGAATCCACCGAAATCACGGAGATGCCCATCGCAACGGCTTTCCTGATGGGCTCCACCAGGCGCGCACGGTCCGTGGGGGCAATCACAATGGCATCCACCCCGGCCTTGGTGTAGAGCTGCACAATTTTGATCTGCGCCTCGGTATCGTCGTTGTGCGCAGGCCCCCTCCATGTCAGTTTGATGTGAGGGTCTTCCTGCACGGCCCGGTCCACACCTGCGCGCATCAGTTCCCAAAATACCTGGTCACTGGATTTGGGGATGAAGACGATGTGGATGTCACCGGGTGCCGCGTGCGCCATAGGCATCCCCAACACCCAAAAGATGCACACCAACAAAAGCGCTTTTCCCGTGCACATTCGCATAGCTAGGCCTTCACGCCGTTGATCGAACCCCCCATCCCAAGAAGACGGTACGCGACCACCCACCCTGGGCGCAAAGTGCACCGCCGCCCACATCCTGGCGATCGTCTGGGGCGAACCAGTGTGCTCTTGGCCCAGCGAAGCTATACGCTAACCAAAACGTACCACTGACAGCTCAATTTTGATTGCATTTATGCAACTTGAAAAGGCTCCTCTACCCTAACCAGCCTGCGAAACACGGGACATCCGAGATGGCTCAGTGGGCTACCGTAAAACGCTTGCGTACGTGCTGGGGCGTTTCCACCTCGTCCACCAGGGCCACCGCCAGATCGGCCACGCTGATGCCGGCGGGGGCCTCGCCCACGCCCGGTAGCAGCGTGTCACCACCCACGCGGTACTGGCCGGTGCGTTCGCCAGGGGCCAGGGCGATGGGGGGCGACAGAAATGTCCAGTCCAGCGTGGTCTCTTTCTGCATGCGGTTGAGCAACTCACGGGCGGCCAGTGCGCCCTGCTTGTATTCGGCGGGGAACGGCGGGGTATCCACCAGCTGCACGCCGGGGGCCACAAACAGGCTGCCCGCACCGCCCACCACCAGCACGCGCTTCACCGTTGCTTTTTTGATGCCATCCAGAATCGCCTCGCTGCCTTGCAGGAACAGGTCGTGGATTTGCGGCTCGGTCCAGCCGGGGTTGTAGGCGCTGATGACCGCATCGGTACCCGCCACGGCCTTTGCCACTTGCGCGGCATCCAGCACGTCGGCGGCCACCACGGTCAGGCCGGGCTGGGCGGCAAACTTGGCGGGGTTGCGGGCCAGCGCGGTGACCTGGTGGCCGCGGCTGAGCAGTTCGGTAAGTACGGCGCTGCCTACAAAGCCGGTGCCGCCGATGAGTGCGATTTTCATGGTGAATTCCTGTTGGTGAAAAGAAGAACGCTAGTGTCTGCGCTTCACGAAGCGCTGACAAGATGGTTAAATCCGCCAATACTCTGAAGTAAAACTTATGAATAACCCCACAGACCAGCTCAAACGCATGGCGGTATTTGCCGAAGTGGTGGCGGCGGGCTCGCTGACGGCGGCAGCGCAGCGGCTGGGCATGACCCCGTCGGCCGTAAGCCAGCATTTGCGCCAACTCGAAAAGTCGCTGGGCCTGGCGCTGCTGCACCGCTCCACCCGCAAGCTCACGCTCACCGAGGCCGGAGCCCGCTACCACGTGGGCTGCGCGGCCATGGTGGCGGCGGCGCGGGCCGCCGAGTCGGCGCTGGCGCTGCTGCGCGACGAGCCCGAAGGCGAGCTGCGCCTGGCCGCGCCCATCGGCTTTGCCAGCCTGCTGGCCGTGGCCCTGCAGCCGCTGCGCAGCTACCCCCAACTGACATTGCGCCTGCTGCTGGACGACGCGGTGATCGACCTGATCGAGGCGCGGGTGGACATTGCGCTGCGCGTGGGCAGCCTGGCCAGCTCCAGCCTGGTGGCGCGCAAGCTGGGCAGCATGGCACGCACGCTCTGCGCCGCGCCCAGCTACCTGGCCGAACACGGCTGGCCCGCCCAGCCGCACGACCTGCTGCAACATGCCTGGCTGGGCAGCGGCTCGGCCCACACCACGTTCGACACGCTGGATCTGCAGGGGCCGGGCGGAGCGCAGCACACCGTGCAACTCGAAGGCCGGGTGCAAGCCACCCAGGTGTCGGCCCTGCACGCGCTGTGCCTGGCGGGCTGGGGCATTTGCATGGCCGTGCGGCAAGAAGACTTCCAGGCCCTGGCCGACGGCCGCCTGGTCCCCGTGCTGCCCGACTGGCACCTGGCCGACCTGCCGGTCTACGCCATCACCCAGCGGCGCGGCGAACAACCGGCCAAGGTACGGCATGCGCTGGACATGCTGGGCCGATTTTTTGCTGGCGATTTCCAACGCCTGGCCGTGACATAAGCTCCTGTTTTAATAGCTGCTCACGCCTATCAAATAAGCGCAGGCGGCCTATTTAACCCTTAATGGTCGTTGTACAGATAGATGGCCCGGCGCGGCCGTAAAAAGCCCACGCCAAAGGCCTACATCGTCATGCCGGTGACGTACCAGCGGGAACATCTCGGTCTTCACGATGATGCCTAGGTGCAGGTCCAGGATGGCGTAGCCCTACCGCTGTACGTCTACCCCCGCCTCGCCCAAAGCAAAAGCCTGCACCGTGTAGCCGGACGACAGCAGCAACAGGCCCAGCGAGCGGCGCAAGGCTTCGTCGTCATCCACAACGTAGAGGTTCAGGGGGAGAGGGCTGGGCTTCATGAGGGTAGAAAGCGGGGAATGGAGTGTGTGAAGACTAACCAAGACGCAGGTAAGTAAAAATTGCGGAAAACAGCGTTCCACTTTCGCACGCAAGGGTGATTGAAATGTCCGTTTCGGTCATCAGTAACCTATCAACGACCGTTTGAATCCAATTCTGACTGCAGACACCTGAGCCCGCACTAGAGAGGCTTGCTTCAGACGCGCCTCGCTCATCAGTGACTTGCAGTTGTGTAACGGAATGCAGTTGAAGTCACGTAACATGTCTTTACGCAAATAACAATTGGAAGTTGCACATGAGGATTCAATCCGTTCGCATTCAAAACTTCCGCACGTTAAAAGACGTAACGATCCCTTTCGATTCAGTCACGACGTTCATCGGGCCGAACGGTGCAGGGAAGTCCACTGTGCTTCGCGCACTGGACTGGTTTTTCAACGGCAAGCTTGGTTCGCTGACCGAGAAGGACTGCTCATTCGGATTAACTACAGAGAAGATCGAGGTTCAGGTCGCCTTCACCGACCTCACAGACAAAGATCGCGAAGCACTTGGCAAGTATGCGCCAGCCGGGGTTGCCACATTTACAGTGTTGAAGCGACGGTTGCCGGACGGCTCAGAATTACTTTCCGCTAATGCAAAAGGTCTTCCGGAATTCAACTCGATCAAGGCAGCAAGCAGCGCGACCGCTAAAAAGGATCAATATGCGGCTCTCCGTATAGCCCGTCCCGATTTAAGCCTCACGGCAGCCAATACAGGTGCAGCCGTTGATCAGGCTATGACGACCTGGGAGTCTTCCCACACAGAACAGCTTATCGACGCTCCGGAAACTCTACAAACCAACTTCTTCGGGTTCAACAGTGGCGGCAAGATGAGTGGACTTTTCGACTTCGTCTTGGTCACGGCGGATCTTCGAGCGAGCGAGGAGTCGATTGATGGGAAGTCGAGCATCATCGGACGCATCCTCGAGCGTTCAGTCAATCGTGCTGCTGCAGATGAGGCGATTGCGGTGATTGTCGAAGAGTCACGCGCAAAGCAGCAAATGGTCTACGAGGAGAAGTTCAAGGCGCAACTTGATGACATGACAGCCCTGCTTAACGAGGTCCTCGCTTCTTATGCACCTGGTCGGGCTGTAACTGTCTCTCCTGCAGAGGTGGAACTGAAGGCATCTCGGACCACGTTTGAAGTGGCTGTGCTCGATGGCATGACGGAAACCGCTGTGGAGCGCCAGGGCCATGGCTTTCAGCGCACGCTTTTGATCTCGGCTCTCCAACTCTTGGCACAGTCAGGGGCAGCATCCGCGGAGGGTGTCATCTGCCTGGCCATAGAAGAGCCTGAACTCTTTCAGCACCCGATCCAGGCTCAGACGTTCGCAAAGGTACTCCGGGCACTCGCCGATGACACCACCAAACGAATCCAAGTGACTTATGCGACTCACAGTCCCTACTTTCTTGAAGCGCAACACTTCGATCAAGTCAGACGCTTAACCAGATCGACCGACAAGAATCCTGTGGTTACTGTTCATTGGGGAACGGTCGAGGATGTAAAGCGGAAGCTTGATGGAACGGTTCATGCCGACCAGGTTGGTCGTCAGCTCGATGGAATTGCCACTGATCGCCTTTCGATCGCATTGTTCGCAGCGCGCGTGCTATTGGTGGAGGGGGACACGGAGGCAGCGGTGTTCTACGGAATCGGTGATCGGGATAAAGTGGGATGTCTCGAATCTCAAGGCGTTGCAATCGTTTCGGCTGGCGGCAAGGGGGGAATACCGTTAGCTCATGCAATCTTGACCAGCCTTGGGATACCGACTTATGTACTGTTCGACGGCGACAGTGGCTTCGAAGTACGGGCTAACGCTGTAGGCAAAAAACAGAGCGCTATCGACGGCGAACGGACAAAATTTTTGGTAGAAAACCGTCGGCTGTTGAAGTATTTCGGCGAATCCGAGCTTGACTTCCCTCCAGAAAAGATTGGCGAGCATGTAGCAACCCTGAGCGATCATCTTGAGAGCTATCTCGAGTCCCACTGGACGCAGTGGGGAGAGTCTTACGCGGCAATCGAAAGCAATGCGGGGATTCAGCTTGCAAAAAATCAGTATGCCTACCGGACTGCGACGCGTGAGGCGAAAGGAACTATTCCAGAATTACTGAAGCAGATTCTGGCGAAGGCGGGAGGAGCGTAGCCCTGCTTGGTACCGATCGGAATCTTCGTCTTGCCAACGACAAGGCGCAAGACATCACGATTAAGAAGCTGGATCGGAGCAACCCGACGATGGCGGTCAAATTCGCCGAGCTCAAGAATGATGGTTCTATTGATGGTGGATAAGTTCTTACTCACTGTACAAACACGTTGGTGAAGCCGGTTGAGAGAATTGAACACCCGCTGAAATCATGCCAATAAATAGTCTACTCATGCTAATATTTAGCATGTCTATTGCAACCGCACTATTCACCGACAGCCAATCGCGCCTCTATGGTTGGCTGTTTGGTCAACCGGACCGTGGCTACCACCTCAACGAGTTGCGCCGCCTGACCGGCCTGGGCAGCGCATCCTTGCAGCGGGAACTTAACCGCCTGGCCACGGCAGGTCTGGTCGATACACAAGCGGTGGGCAACCTGCGCCGCTTCCAGGCCAACCCCCAATCCCCCGTCTATGCGGAATTGGTCGCCTTGACCCGCAAAACACTGGGCACCGTGCCGGTGTTGCGCACTGCCTTGCAGACCTTGCAGCCGGGCCTGGTATCCGCCTGGGTGTATGGCTCGGTGGCCAAGCAAACCGACACCGCCCGCAGCGACATCGACGTGATGCTGGTGGGCAAGGATTTGCTGCTTAGCCAGGTCTTGGCCACCTTGGAGCCCGCCGAGGCGCAATTGGGCCGAAAAATCAACCCAAGCTGCTATTCACTCCAAGAGTTCGCGCGCCGCCGCGCCGAGCCAGACTCGTTTGTCAACCGGGTGTTGTCGCAACCCACATTGCCATTGATAGGGGATGCCCATGGGCCTGCCTGAATTGGACAACCTGGTGCGCATCGGCCAACTCAAAGCCGAGCCCCGTAACACCCAGGAAGTCACCCGCATGCTCGCCATGGCCCAGACCCGCCTGAACGATGCCAAGCTGAGCAGCTTGTCGCTGGAAGGCCGCTTTACCAGCGCCTACAACGCAGCCCACGCCGCCGCCTTGGCGGCCTTGCGCTGGCACGGATACCGGAGCGAAAACCGTTACGCCGTCTTTCAGTGCCTGACGCACACCTTGGGTTGGCCCGCCAACCGCTGGCGTGTGCTGGACACCGCGCACCAAAAACGCAACCTGGCGGAATACGAGGGCTACCTGGAGGTGGAAGAATCCACCGTGAGCGAGATGTGTGTACTGGTCCAGGGGCTGATTACCGACGTGCAAACATTAACGACCAAATAGCACCCTAGAGCCCGTATATCAAGCGCAAGTAGCTATCAAAAACATACCGAATCCTCTATGTCAGCATAAATATCTGCGCCGCAGCGCATAGCAGACTTTCAAGTGGGCAGGCAGGAAGTAAGCGAACGGCGATCCCATGTTGACCGTTGCCGATTGTCTGGTTATTGATCAGGCGCTCGCAGCTTGCCAGCGATGCGGCAACAATTCCTCCACCCGGCTGGCCCTGTGCGTGGGTAGCCGGGTTAGCACATCCTTGA
>CAUPNM010000037.1:0-39784 GCA_963512645.1 uncultured Albidiferax sp.
CACGTTACGGCCCTTGGGGCCCATGGTCACTTTGACCGCGTAGGCCCAAAGGTTCACGCCTACAACCATGCGTGCGCGGGCTTCGCCGCCGAAAACTACGTCTTTTGCTGCCATGAGAATTTCTCCGGAATCAGTTAATTAAGTGGAAAGTGAAAGGCGAGAAATTACTTCTCTACAACCGCGAACAGGTCGTCTTCTTTCATGACCAGCAGTTCGTCGCCGCCAACCTTGACGGTCTGGCCGCTGTACTTGCCGAACAAAACGCGGTCGCCAACCTTGACGGTCCGGGCGGAAATTTCACCCTTGTCGTTCTTTTTGCCGGGGCCGACAGCCAGGATTTCGCCTTGGTCTGGCTTTTCAGCAGCAGAGTCGGGGATCACGATGCCGGAAGCAGTCTTGGTTTCGCTGTCGATACGCTTGACGATCACGCGGTCGCCGAGAGGACGTAGGTTCATAGAGTCTCCTAAAGATGGAACGGTAAAAAAGGGGCGTGGGGTGGGTGCTAGCACTCAATCCCTACGAGTGCTAATGATAAGGGCAAGTTGTGACGTTTCAAGGGCAGCAGCCAGAAATGCTGCGCGGGCGGGGGCTTTTGGCGGCTGCCTGAAGCGCGACTGGATACCTTGGATTCAAAGAAAAAAGGCCGTTGGCGCTTGTTCTATAAGTGTGAGCAGCTACTTATTTAATAGCTACTGGCCTGCACCGTACAGCCAGGGCATGTCCAGCAGGCGCTCGCCGCCGAACTGCATGGCCCGGTTCCGGCCCCAGCGCACCAGCCCTGTGGCGTGGAAGATGCGCCCATTGCGGATGGCGCGGGCCTGCACCCGCGCGTTGCGTTGCCAGCGCCGCCGGGCGTAGTGGGCCAGTGCGGCAGGAATGTCGGCACCAGGCTGCAGCACGCTGGCCAGGGCGGCGGCATCTTCGATAGCCATGCCCGCGCCCTGGGCCAGGTAGGGCCGCATCGGGTGCGCGGCATCGCCCAGCAAGGCGACCCGCCCCTGCGCCTGCTGGTGGGCCCCGGCCATGGGTGGGCGGTCGCACAGCACCCACAGGCGCCAGGCGGGGATGGCCTGCAACAGGTCTTGCAGTGGGCTGCATACGCCGATCAGGTGGGTGCGCAGGTCCGCGGCGTTGGCGCTGTGGTCCCAGTGCTCCAGGCGGGTTTGCTCGGGTGGGAGCTGGCCGTGCACGAAGGCTACGACGTTGAGCACATCGCCGCCGCACACCGGGTACTGCACTACATGCATTTGCGGACCAAGCCAGGCCGTGACGTGCTGCGAGCGCAAACCCAGCGGAAGGTCGGCCTGGCGCACCAGGGTGCGGTAGGCCAGGTGGCCGGTGGTGCGGGGCGGGCCGTCGCGCAGCAGCCAATGGCGCACGGGGCTCCACAGGCCATCGGCACCCACCAGGGCATCGCCGTGGATTTCGTCTGGCTTGCTGCTTCCGACCGCCACGCCCGTGGGGCTTTGGCTGAAATGCTGCAGGGTGTGGTCGAGCTGCAATCGGGTGCGGGTTTGCTGTACGGCGGTGTGCAACAACGCCAGCAGATCGGCCCGGTGCAGCGTGGCGTAGGGGGCTGCGTAGCGTTGCCGCATCGAGCTTCCTAGTGCCAGTTTGCCCAGTTCGGCGCCGGTCAGCGCGTCGCGTACCTGCAAGTGCGAGGGAAAGGCGGCCACGGCCGCCAGTGCGTCTTGCAAGCCCCAGCCGTGCAGGAGTCGTGTGACGTTCGGGCCTATCTGGATGCCCGCACCCACTTCGCTCAAGGCGGGTGCGCGCTCAAACATATGCACCGCCCACCCTGCACGGGTACACGCCAAGGCGGCTGCCATTCCGCCAATACCTGCGCCCGCAATCAATAGCTGTTGAACCATGGTGTGATTTTGCCGTGTCGGCGGCGGCTGCCTCTACACAGGCTGGTACCGTCGGCCATTACAGTAGGCTCGGTGCTGTGGCGAATCAGCCTGTGGTGTGACCAATGCCTTGGATGTGCATCAGAAGTGGATCAAGCGCCAACGCTAGGGTCTCATAACTGCCTCAAAAAAAGCCCATAATGCAGTAGCCCAGTTTGTCTCTCGTCGCAGTGGGTCAAAGCGCTTAAACCCCCTGCCTGATGCGCTTTATATTCAAACCATATTCCATTGGACCAACCGATATTCGATGCAATCTCTAAAAAATATAGACGCTGAACCGTGGTTAGTTGACCGAGTTGCAGAGTTATCGCAGCAAATGGGTGGCAGGCGTGATCAGAATATTTAACCATTACCTGCACAGACGCACGCTCCAGCAGGTTTTTTTCGATCTGGGGCTGGTGATTCTGTCTGTTTTGGCTGTAGTCATCTGGAAGGGTGAGGACTTCACCTCGGTGGTGTCTTTGCTAGGGCATGCCAGTTTGCTGTCGCTGGGCATGCTGGTGATCAACTTGGCATTGGGCTTCTACCAGCGTATCCATAACCGTTCACTGAACCAGTCGCGCGCGCGCGCTGTTTTGTCGCTGGTGCTGGCACTGCCGCTGACCTACAGCGTGTTTTCGCTGTTCCCTCAAAGCTCCACCAGTCGGGAAACCCTGGCAATGGCCGCGATGGCGGGCTTTGTGGTGGTCATCTTGCACCGGGTGTACGTGGTCCACTCGATGCCGCAGTCCATGATGCGGCACCGGGTGTTGGTGTTCGGCACCGGGCCCCGCGCGGCCCTGGTTGGGAAAACACTTAAGAACGAAGACCCTCATGTGGATGTGGTCGGTTACTACGCCAGCCCAAACGAGTCTGAGTCTGAGGTGTCTGCGTGGGGCATCTTGTCCAAGCACAAGTCATTGACCGACACTGCTTTGGAGTTGGAGGTGGATGAAATCGTGGTGGCTTTGGTCGAGCGTCGAGGCGGCAGCATGCCCTTGCGCGAACTATTGGACTGCAAGCTGCACGGCGTGCGGGTGGTGGACGTGGCCACGCATTTTGAAAAGACCAAAGGTCAGATCCGCCTGGATTCGGTGAATGCCGGTTGGTTGATTTTTGGCGATGGCTTTAGCCAAGGTGGTGTGCGTACAGCGGTGAAGCGGTTATTCGATATTTTCAGTGCCCTGGTGTTGATTCTGCTCAGCCTGCCAATCATGCTCGTCACCATGCTGTTGGTGGTGCTGGAAAGTCCGGGTCCCATCTTTTACCGCCAAGAGCGGGTGGGTTTCAACGGCCGTTTGTTCAATGTGGTGAAGTTTCGTAGCATGCGTGCAGATGCGGAAAAGGATGGGACCCCTCGATGGGCTGCAGCCAAGGATGACCGTGTTACGAAGGTTGGCAAGTTCATTCGCAAGGTCCGCATCGATGAACTACCGCAGTTGTTTTGCGTTCTCAATGGAGACATGAGCATGGTTGGGCCACGGCCCGAGCGGCCTTATTTCGTTGACCAGTTGACACGCCAGATTCCGTACTATGCCGTGCGCCAAAGCGTCAAGCCGGGGGTGACAGGCTGGGCGCAAGTTCGCTACCACTACGGTGCCACGTTGGAGGATTCAGCCGAGAAGCTGCAATACGACCTGTATTACGTCAAAAACCACTCGCTGTTTTTGGACATCATCATTTTGTTTGAAACCGTTGGCGTCGTGCTGATGGCCAAGGGCGCGCGCTGACATGCGCCCTGCGGTGGGTACCGCACACCGTGTGAATCCATGGATAAAGAAACTTTGACCTTGACTTCTGTGGGCTACGCCCTCGTGGGTTTGGTGTATCTGGGCTTTGCGCTGCGCTTGTTGTCAATGGGAGCGTTGAGCGCACCCAGAAACAAATCTGCTCTGTACTTGCTGATGGCGGTGGTTTTCTCTGCTTTGTGGGGGGTGTGCCAGCTTTTATCCGTCTTCAGTGTGTGGTGGCTGCTCTTAGGCAATCTTGCCGATGTATTGCGTTACGCCTGCTGGTTTGGATTCATGTTGGCTCTGTGCCGTTCTAGCCGGGACGGTAGCCTGCCTCCAGGGATGGTCTGGCTCCCAACAATGGCTTGGATATTGGTAGGGGTGAGTCTGACCACCCAACTACTCGCACCATTTGGTTTTGCCGCTTTGGGTGATATGCGGGCGACGGCGCTGATGTGTGCCATGGCCCTGCCTGTGCTGGCCTTGGTTTTGTTGGAGCAGATCTACCGCAATGTGACCGAGGATTCGCGTTGGAACGTCAAGCCCCTGAGCCTGGGGCTGGCAGGCTTGTTTTTGTTTGACCTGTATCTTTACTCGCAAGCGGTTTTGTTCAAGTTTCTGGATGGCGATGCGCTGAGTGTCCGGGGGGCGGTGCATGCGATGATGGTGTTGTTGCTGTTGCTGTCCACTACCCGACGACGCGATTGGATTTCGAGTATCCGGATTTCCCAGAAAGCAGCCTTTCATTCTGCAACCCTGTTGGTGGCTGGGGCCTATCTGATTTTCATTTCTGCCGTGGGGTACTATGTGCGGTACTTCGGTGGCGAATGGGGGCGTGCCCTGCAGGTGGGGGTGGTATTTTCGGCCTTGATTGCGCTGATGGTTTTGGCCTTGTCGGCGTCTTTTCGGGCCAAGCTCAGGGTTTTAGTTGGCAAACACTTTTTCCGCTATCGGTACGATTATCGGGAAGAGTGGCTGAAATTCACCCAAACACTGTCGAGCAACAATGCCCCCCAGGACATGGGTCAGCAGGTGGTTCGGGCGCTGGCAGACATGCTAGACAGTCCCGGTGGCGGTCTATGGATGAAGAGCACGGGCGAATCTGCATTCCGCCAAACCGCCCACTGGAACCAGGCGGCGACCTCGGTCAAGGAGGATGCGGAGTCCTCGTTTTGCCAATTTCTGGTACGCCGTGGCTGGGTGATCAATCTGGAAGAGTATCGGTCGTTTTCCAAGCGCTATGGCGATCTGGTGTTGCCTGTTTGGTTGCAAGATGTTGTGCAGGCTTGGCTCATCGTGCCCTTGACGGCGGGTGACGAGTTGATCGGCTTTGTGATTTTGGCCCGCGCCCGCACCAACATTGAAGTGAATTGGGAAGTGAACGATCTGCTCAAAACCGCTGGTCGTCAGGCGGCGAGTTATCTAGCCCAGATGCGGGCGACTGAAGCGTTGCTGGAAGTGCGCAAATTTGATGCCTTCAACCGCATGTCCGCCTTTGTCGTACACGACCTTAAAAACATCGTGACGCAGTTGTCGCTGATGCTAAAAAACGCTAAACGCCTGCATGCCAATCCTGAGTTCCAGCAGGACATGCTGATGACGGTAGAAAACTCGCTAGATAGGATGCGCCAATTGATGTTGCAGTTGAGAGAAGGCGCGACCCCCCCCGGCACCGCAGTGGGCGTAGATCTGGGTGCTATCGTTCAACGTATTTCCCTAGTCGCCTCTAAACGTGGTCGGCATCTTGAGATAACGCAAGCTGACAGAATAGTTACGCGTGGGCATGAAGAGCGCCTAGAGCGAATCATTGGTCACATTGTGCAAAATGCTTTCGATGCAACAGATTCTTCTGGGCGCGTCTGGCTGACTCTGGACCGACACAATGGCCAGGCACGTATAGAAATCGGTGACACAGGGCATGGTATGAGTGAAGAGTTTGTCCAAGAGCGCCTTTTCAAACCGTTTCAAACAACCAAGCAAGCAGGGATGGGTATCGGTGCCTATGAAAGCTTTCAATACGTACAGGAATTAGGGGGCAAAATTCTCGTGAATAGTGCGCTAAATAAAGGAACGCTGGTGACGCTCTTGTTGCCCTTGTTTGAGGTCCATCAGGGGTCAGATCTCCATGTATTGGGGACATCATGAGTTCAGATGCTGCACGTTCATTGTTGATCGTGGAAGATGATTTGGCCCTGCAAAAGCAAATCAAATGGTCCGTCGATAAGTTTGATTCAGTGACCGCCCATGACCGTGAAAGTGCCATGGTGCAATTGCGTCGCCATAGCCCGGCGGTCGTGACCATGGACCTGGGCCTCCCGCCTGATGCCGACGGGGTAGCAGAGGGGTTTCGCCTGCTGGAGCAAATCCTTACGGTGGAGCCCGATACCAAGGTCATCGTGTTAACAGGCCAAAATGACCAGGCAAATGCGTTGCGTGCGGTGGCATTGGGTGCCTACGACTTCTTTGCCAAACCATTTGAACCAGACTTGCTCAATCTGACGATTGAACGAGCCTTCCGGATGTTTGAGTTGCAAAAGGAAAATCGGCGTTTGCAGTCGATGTATCAGCCGGACGCTCTGACGGGTTTAATTACCCGGGATCCAGAAATGTTGCGTGTATGCCGCACGATTGAAAAGGTCGCCAATACCACTGCTACCGTCATGCTTTTGGGCGAAAGTGGAACCGGTAAAGAGGTTTTGGCGCGGGGCTTGCACCAAGCTTCCCCCCGCAAAAATGAGAAATTTGTAGCAATCAACTGCGCCGCCATCCCTGAAAACTTGTTGGAAAGCGAGCTTTTTGGTTATGAAAAGGGGGCATTTACCGGCGCTGCAAAAACCACCTTGGGTAAGATTGAACTGGCTAACGGTGGAACCCTAATGCTCGATGAAATAGGTGATCTACCATTTTCGTTGCAGGCCAAGTTACTGCGGTTTATCCAGGAACGCACTATTGAACGTGTAGGCGGACGGCAAGAAATACCGGTTGATGTCAGAATCGTTTGCGCAACCCATCAGGACTTGAAAGCACTTAGTAAAGAAAGCCGTTTCCGCGAAGATTTGTATTATCGCTTGGCTGAAATTGTTATTAATATTCCGCCATTACGCGCTCGAAAAGGTGATGCGGCTTTGTTGGCATTTGCGTTTGTCCGGCGATTTGCTCGTGAACAAAATAGAGGTTCGTTAAATTTAAGTGAAGAGAGTGTGCGTTTGATTGAGCAGCATAATTGGCCTGGCAATATTCGTGAGCTTGAAAATTGCATCAAGCGAGCCGTTATTATGTCTGATAGTAATCAAATTCTTCCAGAAGATGTAGGGCTAGAGTCGAAGTCTTCTGAGATATCAGACAAATCACTGGATTTGAGAGCTGTACGCGATATAGCAGAAAAAAACGCGGTGATTGCGGCTTTGGGACGTGTTAACGGAAATATTGTGAAAGCAGCCGAATTGCTGGGTGTTAGTCGCCCCACGCTATACGATCTGATGCATCGCCTTGGTTTGAAATAATCGATATTAAATTTAGAGATGAAGAGATGAAAAAAATAATTTTTATGCGTAAAATTTTGCCAGTGTTAATTGCAGCTGGACTTATTTCGGCATGTGGTGACGAAAAGCCTGAGGTGCTAATTGCTGCCGCCAAATCTAGTTTAGAGAAAAATGATCAAAAAACGGCCATTATCCAGATTAAGAACGCACTTCAAGTAAATCCTAATCTGCCTGAAGCCCGGTTTTTGTTGGGCACCGCACTTTTAAAAAATGGCGATGCACCGGCGGCTGAAATTGAACTGGATAAATCTCTCCGTTTGAAGTATTCAGATGATTTAGTTGTGCCGAAGTTTGTGCAGTCATTGCTTCTGCAGGGGAAGTTCAAAAAAATAACTGACGATTTTTCAAAAACTGAATTGCAGTCGGCTGCTTCTAAAGCTGATTTGCAGATCTCTTTGAGTAAGGCATACGCGGCTCAAGGTTTGGCGGAGCTATCTAAAAGTGCATTGAACTCTGCGCTTTCATATGAACCTGATAATGCAGATGCATTGATTATGAAAGCGCGCGATTTTGCTGCGAAAAGTGATTTTTCTGCAGCCATATCACAAATTGATGCCGTTATTCTTAAAAATCCTGGCAATGCTGAAGCGTTAAAAATTAAAGGCGATATTCTTTTGTATGGCAAGCGTGACTTGGATGGCGCATTGCTGGCATATAAGAAATCTGTTGAAGTCAAAGATAACTATGTGCCAGGCTATGCTGGAGTTCTGACTATTTTGTTCCAGCAAGAAAAGCTGGATGATGCCCAAAAAGAACTAGATTCTTTGAAAAAAATCGCCGAGAAAAATCCTCAGACCAAATACTTTGAAGTGCAACTGGCATATCAAAAAAAGGACTATGTGGCGGCAAGATCTTTGGCGCAGCAATTGTTGAAAATTACGCCTGACAATCCGGTTGCCTTGCAGTCAGCTGGTTTGATTGAGTTTCAGTTAAATTCCTTTTTGCAGGCGGAGATTTACTTAAGTAAAGCTGTGGCGACCAATTCTGCTCTGTCAGTTGCCCGCAGAGTCTTGGTGATGACATATTTGCGTATGGGGCAGCCTGACAAGGCTCTTAGCACGTTGAATCCGGGGTTGAAACAAGAGCCGATCGACACCGCTTTGTATTCAATTGCGGGTGAAGTATTCTTACAGAACGGGGATATTAAAAAGGCTGGTGAATACTTTTCAAAAGCCTCAAAATTAGATCCTAAAGATCCCAGAAAACGGACATCCGTGGCTTTGGTTCAAATGATGGGCGGAGATACTGTTTCTGCCTTCAATGAATTGGATGATATCGCATCGTCGGATCAGGGTATAACAGCAAATCTTGCCTTGATAAGTGCACATTTGCGGCGCCAGGAGTTCGATAAGGCGCTCAAGGCGATTGATGGAATGGAGAAGAAGCAACCAAATAATCCACTGGTTTTTAATTTGCGTGGAAAGGTCCAGATATCGCAGAAGGATTATTCCAATGCGCGTAAAAGTTTTGAGAAAGCTGTGGAAATTAATCCCACTTATTTTCCCGCTGTAGCAAGTCTTGCAGGATTGGATGTATTTGAGAAAAAACCTGAGAATGCAAAGAAGCGATTGGAAGACTTGCTGACTAAGGATCCTAAAAATAGCCAAGCTTTACTTGGTTTGGCTGAGTTGCAGGCCCGTACTGGTGGAAAGAAAGAGGACATTGCCGACTCTATTAATAGAGCCATCACTGCAAATCCTTCGGAAATAGGCCCTCGAATTTTGCTGGTAGATTTTTATCTGCGTAATAAAGATAATAAGGCTGCGCTGACGGCCGCTCAGAACGCTGCTACTGTACTGCCAGATAGTTTGGAAGTGTTGGATGCTCTAGGGCGTACCCAGCTTGCATCTGGAGATACCAATCAAGCAATATCCTCCTATACCAAGCTTGCGAGCTTGCAGCCACAGTCTGTTCCTGCCTTAATGAGGCTGGCTGGTGCCAACATCGTTGCCAAAAATGCAGCTGCTGCAGAGCAGAGCCTCAATAAGGTATTGGAATTGAAGCCTGATTTATTAGAGGCGCAATCCAACTTGATCATGCTGAATATTTCTGCAGAACAGTATACGAAGGCAATTGATATCGCTCGTACTGTACAGAAGCAGAGACCTAAGGAGGCTGTAGGTTATGTATTGGAAGGTGATGTGAATGTTGCCCAGAAAAAATGGGACGATGCATTGACTGCCTACCGTACTGGACTAAAACAGTCGACGGCATTGGAACCGGCAACAAAAATACATGCTATTTTGAGTTCTACAGATCGAAAGTCTGAAGCAGATAAGTTTGCTGAAACGTGGATGAAAGACCATCCCAAAGATATGCCGTTTGTCACCTATTTGGCAGATGCTGGATTAGTAAAGAAAGATTATGCAAGCGCCGAAAAATATTACCAACTTGTCATTCGATCTCAACCAGATAATGCAGTGGCATTTAATAATTTGGCCTGGATTGAAGGGCAGTTGAAAAAAGATGGTGCAATTGCCTATTCCGAGAAGGCGAATAAGTTGGCTCCTAACCAGCCTGCATTCATGGATACATTGGCTACGCTGTTGTCTGAAAAAGGCGACCATGCCAAGTCTATTGAGTTGCAGAATAAGGCTGTTGCATTGCAGCCTGAAAATCCTGTATTCAAACTGAATTTAGCGAAAATTTATATAAAATCTGGTGATAAAAAGCAAGCGAAGATACTGCTAGATGATTTGGCGAAACTAGGCGATAAATTTTCCAACCAGTCGGAAGTTGATGCTGCATTGAAGAGTTTGTAGTTTTAAATCTGCTGAAAAATTCATTGGAGTTGAAGGTGCTTAATAAATTTTCTCGCCAGTGGATTTTTGGATTTTTTTTCCTGTTCTGGCCGTTCCAGTTTTTACATGCTGAACTCGTGGATACGATTGCGAAAGTTAAGCCCTCGATTTTGATCGTAGGTTATTACAAAAGCACCAACAGTCCACGGTTTACCTTGCGGGGTTCGGGTTTCGTGGCAGTCGGTGGTAATTTGGCGATTACCAATTCGCATGTTTTATTTGGCCCATCGGAGGATAGTGCTGGTTCTGATTTAGTCGTGCAGGTGCGTGGCCCCAAAGGCGAGTTGCAAATGCGCCAAGCGGTAGTGCTGGAGCAGGATCGTTTGCACGATTTGGCGCTGCTGAAATTTACAGGGGATCCTGTACCTTTTCTGCCTTTGCGCGACTCCAATACCGTGCGCGAAGGTCAATCGGTTGCCTTGATGGGTTTTCCGATTGGTGGTGCGCTCGGGTTCTCACCGGTGACACACCGCGCGATGGTGTCGTCCATTACCCCGATTGTTCTGCCTGCGGCCACAGGGCAATTACTTACCGAGAGGTCGATCCGCAGCATCCGGGATGGCAGCTTCGACATTTTTCAACTTGATGGCACGGCCTATCCGGGCAATAGTGGTGGGCCGTTGTTTGATGCAGAGTCTGGCGAAGTGGTGGGTATTGTGAACATGGTGTTTGTGAAGGGCACCAAAGAGTCCGCCATTAGCCTGCCTTCCGGGATTTCGTATGCCATTCCCGCCAACCACATCCAGCAACTGGTGCAGCGGCACAAGGCCAACTGAAGCCTTTTTCCCCTACTGGATGAAACCCATGCGGCCTTTGTGTAGGCTTGCCTTGGGCAGATCATCCACTTTCACGGTGTCGCGGCCGTCCAGCCTGGCATTTCCAAAGCCCGTCATCAGTGCTCTGCGCATTTCGCGGGGAGCTAGTTCGGCCAGGGCATCTTGCAAATCGGTATGCGGCTCTGGGGCAAAGCGCTCGCCCCAGCCATGCTCGGCGCGGATGGACTGGTAGAGGTTGCGGGCAATCTGGCGCGCAGCCTCGGGGGACGGTGGCTCGATCTCAAACACATTCATGCGGTTCAGAATAGGCTCGGGGATGCCGCGCGGGTCGTTGGCCGTGGTAATCCAGATCACCTGGCTGGCATCGATGGCGACTTCGGCGAATTCGTCCATGAAGTTCTGGGCCGTATCGTGCTCCAGCAGGCTGTAGAGCGCGCCCAGTGGGTCGTACTGGGCATCGGCGCTGGCTTTGTCGATCTCGTCGACCACGATGACTGGGTTGGCGTATTCACCATCGATCAGCGCCTCAAATACTTTGCCGGGCTTGGCACCTTTCCATTGCGACGATGAGCCCGACAAAAGCCAGCCTGCAGTCATGGAACTCATGGGCACCAGGTTCATGCCCGTACCCAGCAGATCGGCGAGTTTTTTGGCGAAATGGGTTTTACCGATGCCGGGCAGGCCCAGCAGCAGGATGGGGGTAACTTCCAGGCCGTCGCGGCTGTCCTGGCTCAGGGCAACATGGCGTTTTACGTCGTCCAGTACTTCGGTGAAGTTGGGCAGTGCCTGGTAGAGGGCTGACATTTCGGGGATACCCGAGGGCTTGACCTGGAAACGGTCGGGGCCACGCTCCAGCATGCGCTCGTAGGTACTGCGCAGGTTTTCGTGCTCCCGGCTGGGCAGCTTGGCGAGTTTGCGCTCGACATCGTGTGGCTGGAAGACGCTGCGCACGCTGGCCACGGGCAGCTGGAACGAGGGCGCATGAGGAACGAGGCTGCGGGATTCCATCGATTACTCCTGGTTACAGACACGGCTTCATTTCAGCATAAGCCGTGCCAGCGTACCAGAGGCCAAGATGCGCATTAGTGCCACTTACCCCGCCTATTTGTGCCGTGTGGGCCCTTTGCCACAATGCACTACGCACAATGGCGTGCGCAGCCTGGTATGCCTCAGGCGGGCGTAGAGCCCAGCATCTGGTGCAGTTCACCGGACTCGTACATTTCCATCATGATGTCAGAGCCGCCTACGAACTCGCCTTTGACGTAGAGCTGCGGAATGGTGGGCCACTGGCTGTATTCCTTGATGCCCTGGCGGACTTCGTCGTCTTCCAGAACGTTGACAGTCTTGACGGTTTTGGTGTCCACGCCACAGGCCTTCAGTAACTGGATGGCGCGGCCTGAGAAGCCGCATTGGGGGAAGCTGGCGCTGCCCTTCATGAACAGCACGATCTCGTTGGATTTGACCAGTGCGTCAATGCGTTGTTGTGTGTCGCTCATCGGGAGACTCCTTGAAAATCAAACCACCATTATTTCACTGCGCACGCGGTGGCAGAAGGCGTGCTGTGCTGTGCCCTGGTTTAGACCAAGGATGCACCATTTTCTGATTTGCTATGTTTTATATAGCTGCTTGTGCTTATTCAATAAGCACGGGAGGCCTAAAACGCTCTAAATTCCATTGGCCACCGGTGCAGCGGGCGATGCCAGCCAGGTCGGGCCGGGATTGCACCTGCGTAAAACCTGCCTGCGCCAATAGCGCCGCCACCGCCGGGGCCTGGTCGTAGCCATGCTCCAGCAGCAACCAGCCTTGGGGCTGCAGATGTGCCGGGGCCTGGGCGATGATTTCGCGGATGTCGTCCAGCCCGTCGGGGCCTGCGGTCAGCGCGCTGCGCGGCTCGTGCGCCAGGGCCGGAAGATGCGGGTCGGCATCGGTGATGTAGGGCGGGTTCGACACCACCAAATCAAATGCGCCAGTCACCTCTGCCAGCCATGAGCTTTGGATGAATGCCACCGGCAGCGCCAGCCTTGCCGCATTCGCTGTGGCCACGGCGAGCGCATCGGCGCTGTTGTCAACGGCAGCCACCTTTGCGTCGGGACGGGCCTTTTGGAGGGCCAGGGCGATGGCTCCGCTGCCGGTGCCAAGGTCGATCACCTGCGGTGCCGTGCGTCCAGCCAATATCTCCAGTGCCCAGTCCACCAGGGTCTCGGTATCGGGTCGGGGGTCGAGCACGCGGGCATCGACCCGCAGGTCCATGCCGTAGAACTCGCGCTGGCCGGTGATGTAGGCCACGGGCTCGCCGGCGCGGCGGCGGGTACAGGCGGTGCCAAAGGCGGCGGCCTGCACGGGGTTCAGTGCATCCTGGCCGTGGGCCAGCAGCCAGGCGGCATCCAGCGGGCTTTTGCCCAGGGCGTGCAGCAGCAGCATGCGGGCATCCAGCTTGTCGATACCGTGTTTTTGCGCACCCAGCAAGGCCACTTGCAGGGTGCTGGCTTCATCGCTGTAGACCGATACCGGGCGGGCTGCCGCGCGTGCCGCTTTGCCCAGGCCGGGGCGCTCGGGGCGCGGGGCCATGCGCCTGGCGCTTTTTTCCTTCGCGTCTTTCAGGGACTTGCTGGACACTTTGGCGTAGCCGCCTTGTGGCTTGGGGCCTTTGTTGATGGAGCGTGCCATGGGTTCCTTGGTCAGTTGTTCTGTGGCTTCTTAAGCGACGGTTTCGAGTTCGGCCAGTTGCTCGGCCTCTTGCGCGGCGCGCAGGGCATCCAGCACTTCGGCCAGGTCGCCTTCCATGATGAACAACAGCTTGTACAGCGTGAGGTTGATGCGGTGGTCGGTCCAGCGGCCCTGCGGGAAGTTGTAGGTGCGGATACGGTCGCTGCGGTCGCCGCTGCCGATCAGGCCCTTGCGTTCGGCGGCATCCTTGGCGGCGCGCTCGGAGCGGTCTTTTTCATGGATGCGGGCTGTCAGCACCTTGAGCGCCTGGGCCTTGTTGCTGTGCTGGCTGCGGCCATCCTGGCACTCGGCGACGATGCCGGTGGGGATGTGGGTGATACGCACCGCGGAATCGGTTTTGTTGATGTGCTGGCCACCGGCGCCGCTGGCGCGGTAGGTGTCGATGCGCAGATCGGCCGGATTGATTTTGATAGCCACGGCTTCGTCGGGCTCGGCCAGCACCGCCACCGTGCAGGCGCTAGTGTGGATGCGGCCCTGGGTTTCGGTGGCGGGCACGCGCTGCACCCGGTGGCCGCCGGACTCGAACTTGAGCTGGCCATACACGCCGTCACCTTCCAGGCGCAGTACCACTTCCTTGTAGCCGCCGAGTTCGCTTTGCGACTCGCTCATGATCTCGGTCTTCCAGCCCTGGCGTTCGGCGTAGCGGGTGTACATGCGCAGCAGGTCGGCGGCAAACAGGGCGGATTCGTCGCCGCCGGTGCCTGCGCGGATTTCCATGAAGGCGTTGCGTGCGTCGTCGGGGTCCTTAGGCAACAGCATGCGTTGCAGTTCGGCCTCCAACTTTTGCAGCTCGGCCTCGGCAGAAGCAATTTCTTCCTCGGCCATCTCGGCCATTTCCGGGTCACTTTGCATGGCCTGGGCGGCGGCCAGGTCAGACTCGCGCTGGGTGTAGCGGGTGAAGCGCGCCGCCACCTGGCCAACCTCGGTGTGCTCGCGCGAGAGCAGCAAAAACTGCTTCATGTCGCCCATGATGTCCTCGCGGGACAGCAAAAAGTCGAGTTCTGCAAGGCGAAAGACGTAGCGCTCAAGCTGTTGGCGTAAGAAAGGTTTCATGGGTGGCAATTCAGATCAATAACAGTCCCAAGGCGGGACGACGGCCCGTGTGGGGCCTGGCGCAGGGGGCGAGCAGCGTCGCTAACGCTCTTTGCGCAAAAACAGCTTGTGGATGGCCTGCACCGTGTGTTCACGGCTGTCGGCATCACCTGCGCGCAGCTCTGCCATGGCACCGTGCAGCATTTTTTGCGTCAGGCCTTTGCTGAGCATGTCCAGCACGGCCTCGATATCGTCGCCCTTGGCCAGCAGGCGGCGGGCGCGGGCCAGCTCGGTGGCGCGCCATTCGTCGGCTTGGGCGTTGAGCTGCTGGATCAGCGGCACCACGCCGTGCACCGGGTCGCGTTGGTCCATCCAGTGCAAAAAGCTCTGTACGCCCGCGTCGATGATGACCTCGGCCTGCGCCACCGCAGCCTGGCGGTTGGCCTGGCCGCTTTGCACCACGTGGGCCAGGTCGTCCACGGTGTACAGGTACACGTCTTCCAGCGCCTTGACTTCGGGCTCAATGTCGCGCGGCACGGCCAGATCGACCATGAAGATCGGGCGGTGCTTGCGCAGCTTCAGGGCCCGCTCTACCGCGCCCAGGCCGATGATGGGCAGGGTGCTAGCGGTGCAGCTGACCACCGCGTCGAATTCGTGCAGGCGGCTGGGCAAATCGGCCAGGCGCATCACCTCGCCGCCAAAACGGATGGCCAGCTTTTCGCCGCGCTCCAGGGTGCGGTTGGCAACAGCAATGGATTTGGGGTTTTTGGCGGCAAAGTGGGTGGCGGCCAGCTCAATCATTTCGCCCGCGCCCACAAACAGCACGCGCACCTGGGTCAGGTCTTCAAACAACTGGCCGGCCAGGCGCACCGCTGCGGCGGCCATGCTGATGGAATGCGCGCCGATTTCGGTGGAGGTGCGCACCTCTTTGGCCACGGCGAACGAGCGCTGGAACAACTGGTTCAGCGTGCTGCCCAGCGCCCCGGCCTGCTCGGCGGCGCGGATCGCGTCTTTCATCTGGCCCAGGATTTGCGGCTCGCCCAGCACCATGGAGTCCAACCCGCTGGCCACCCGAAAGGCGTGGCGGGCCACCGGGCCGTCTTGCAGGGTGTAGGAATGGGAGCGCAAGAGCGCGGGCGAGACACCGCCGGTATGGGCCAGCCAGTCCACCGTGTGCTCCAGTGCCTGCCGGTCGCCCGCGCAATAGACTTCGGTGCGGTTGCAGGTGGAGATGATGGCGGCCTCGGGGCCTTGCAGCGCGGCGCGCAGGCCGTGCAGGGTGGGGGCGATCTGGTCCAAGGCGAACGCAAACCGACCGCGCAAATCCAGAGGTGCGGTGTTGTGGTTAATGCCTAGTGCCCAAACTGCCATACCCCGATTATAAAATTTGTGCGGGGCTAAATCCCCGGCGCGTCGCCAAAGCCTCAAAATCTGAACTTTCGCAAGGCCCCTGTGTGCCCGGAGGGCAACACTGGGGGCGCTGCGTTAGTTCTAAAAATGGCAACTATGGGACCTATAGATTCATTTTTTCACCTGCTGAATTTCGCTGCTCCGGCGCTGGTGGTGGGCGTGCTGACGGCGCTGGCTGCCAAGGCATTTATAAAGAATAAGCCGCCCGTGCTGAGTTGGAGGGCGCAGGCAGCTATCAATTTTGTAGTGAGTCTGCTGGTGCTGCTGGGCGGGCTGTGGTTCTTTGGCCACGACGGCAAGATGGCCACCTATGCCGCCCTGGTGCTGGCCTGCGCCACCAGCCAGTGGGTGTTTAGCCGCTAGCGTGGTCCAGCTCAATCCGCCGGGGTGAACTGATCGATCCGGTCGGTGATGATGGCGTCGGTGCCCAGTGCGGTCAGGCGCTGTACCGAGGCGGCATCGTTGACGGTGTAGCTGGCGCTGCGCATCTCGGCGGCTTTCACCTGGGCCACCGTTTCAGCCGTCCACAGCGAATGGTCGCAGACGATAGCGATGCAGCCCAGGCGCTGCGCGGCTGGCAGCCAGCCGTCCCACAGGGAGTCGAGCAGCAGGCCACGCGGCAGGCCGGGTTGGGCCACCAGGGCCCCTTCCAGCGCGGCTACGCTGAAGGATGTGAGCAGCGGCGGCACGGCCTGGCCCTGCCACAGGCGGGCGGCGGCATCGGCCACTTTTTCGCCAGTCAGGCGGTCGGTGTCGGGCGAAGGTTTGATCTCGATGTTGAGAAAGCAGCCGTTGCGCTGGCAAAACGCGGCGATGTTGTCCAGCGTGGGAATCGGCTCGCCCGCCTGGCTGCGCGAGTGCCAGCTGCCTGCGTCGAGCTGTGCCAGCGCGCTCCAGGGCTGGTCGCCACCGATACCCTGGCCGGTGCTGGTGCGGTCTAGCGTGTCGTCGTGCAGCAGAAAGGGCACGCCGTCGGCGCTGAGCTTCACGTCGCATTCGAACATGCGGTAGCCGTGCTGCGCGCCCAGGCGGAAAGCGGAGAGGGTGTTTTCAGGCGCCAGTTTGCCCGCGCCCCGGTGGGCGATCCAGCGGGGGTAGGGCCAATTTTTCGCGGTGACTTGCATGGGCTAGATTCGTTTTCCTGTTTCGCTGTTAAACCAGTGCAAACGATCGGCGCGGGGTGTGGCGCGGATGGTTCTGCCGATGGCGGGGGCGGGCGTGCTTTCATCGGTGCGGATGATCAGCAGCTCGTCGCCCAGCCGGGCGTAGACCAGGCGCTCGGCACCCAGCATTTCAGTGGTTTCGACCACCAGGCTCCAACCCGAGTCGCTCAGGTGCAGGTGCTCCGGGCGGATACCCAGGATGGCGTTGGCCGGGCCGCCGTGGGCGACATTGGGTGCATGTTTGAGCAGGTTCATGGGCGGGCTGCCGATGAAGCTGGCCACAAAGGTGCTGGCGGGCTGGGTGTAGACCTGTTCGGGCGTACCGTATTGTTCGACCACGCCACCGTTCATCACCAGCATGCGCTGCGCCAGGGTCATGGCTTCGACCTGGTCGTGGGTGACGAACAGGCTGGTGATGCCGAGCTCGCGGTGCAGTTTCTGGATCTCCAGCCGGGTCTGGGCGCGCAGCTTGGCATCCAGGTTGGAGAGCGGCTCGTCGAACAAAAACACCTGCGGCTGGCGCACGATGGCGCGGCCCATGGCCACGCGCTGGCGCTGGCCACCGGAGAGCTCGCGCGGTTTGCGCTCCAGAAACTTGCCCAGTTCCAGAATTTTGGCGGCTTTGTCGACGCGGGTTTTGATCTCGTCCACCGGAACTTTGGCGATCTTCAGGCCGTAGGCCATGTTGTCGAACACCGTCATGTGCGGGTAGAGCGCGTAGTTCTGGAACACCATGGCGATGTCTCGCTCCGACGGCTCCAGGTTGTTGACCACGCGCCCGCCGATGCTGATGCTGCCGTCGCTGATTTCTTCCAGCCCGGCCACCATGCGCAAGAGCGTGGATTTGCCGCAGCCCGAGGGGCCGACGATGACGATGAATTCGCCGTCGCTGATCTCGGCGTTGACTCCGTGGATGACCTGGTTGGCGCTGGGCCCTTTGCCGTAGCGCTTGATGACGTTGGTGAGAGAGATGGCGGCCATAGGGTATTTGCTATTGAATTGGTAGCTGCTTGTGCTGATTGAATAAGCACTAGAGGCTTATTTCTTATAAATTACTTCTCGGTATCCACCAGGCCTTTGACGAACCACTTCTGCATCAGCATCACCACCAGCGCGGGTGGCAGCATGGCCAGGATGGCGGTGGCCATCACCAGGTTCCATTCGGTCTGGCCGTCGCCTCCGGAGATCATGCGTTTGATGCCGATGACCACCGGGTACATGTTTTCGTTGGTGGTGACCAGCAGCGGCCAGAGGTACTGGTTCCAGCCGTAGATGAACTGGATGACGAACAGCGCCGCCATGCTGGTGCGCGACAGGGGCAGCAGAATGTCCCAAAAAAAGCGCATCGGGCCCGCGCCGTCCATGCGCGCGGCTTCCACCAGTTCATCGGGCACGCTCATGAAGAACTGCCGGAACAAGAAGGTGGCGGTGGCCGAGGCAATGAGCGGAATGGTCAGCCCGGCGTAGCTGTCGAGCATGCCCAGATCGGCCACCACTTTGTAGGTGGGCCCGATGCGCACCTCCACCGGCAGCATCAGCGTGACGAAAATCGCCCAGAAGAAAAACTGCTTGAACGGAAACCGAAAGTACACCAGCGCAAACGCCGACAGCAGCGAGATGGAGATCTTGCCCAGGGCAATGGTCAGCGCCGTCACCAGGCTGACCACCATCATCTGGCCCACGGGCGCGTTCGATCCGCCTGCTGCGCTGCCGCCTTTGAGCACCGCGCTGTAGTTGTCGATAAGGTGCGAACCCGGCAGCATGGGGATGGGTGTTTGCACCATCTCCGCCGCCGTGTGGGTCGAGGCTACAAAAGTGATGTAGACCGGGAAGGCGACGACCAGTACGCCCAAAATCAACACGATGTGGGCCAGGACGCCCGAAAAGCTACGGCGCTCAACCATACATATTCGCCATCAGTAATTCACTTTCTTTTCGACAAACTTGAACTGCACTACCGTCAGCGCCACCACGATCACCATCAGTACCACCGACTGCGCGGCCGAGCCGCCCAGGTCCATGGCCTTGAAGCCGTCGTAATACACCTTGTAGACCAGGATGGCCGTGTCCTTGCCGGGGCCGCCCTTGGTGGTGGAGTCGATGATGGCAAACGTGTCAAAAAACGCGTAGACGATGTTGATCACCAGCAAAAAGAAGCTGGTGGGTGTGAGCAGCGGGAACTGGATGGTCCAGAAGCGCCGCCAGGGCCGCGCACCGTCCATGGCGGCGGCTTCGATCAATGACTTGGGGATACTTTGCAGCCCCGCCAGAAAAAACAGGAAGTTGTAGGACAGCTGTTTCCACACCGCCGCGCCCACCACCAGCGCCATGGCGTGGGTGCTGTTGAGCAGATGGTTCCAGTCCATGCCCAGCAGGCCTAGCCAGTAGGCCACGATGCCGATGCTGGGCGAGAACATGAACAGCCACAGCACACCCGCCACGGCCGGTGCTACTGCATACGGCCAGATCAGCAGGGTTTTGTAGATGCTGCTGCCCTTGATCACCTTGTCGGCAAACACCGCCAGCATCAGCGACAGGCCAATGCCCAGCACCGCCACCAGGATGGAGAAGATGGCAGTGGTTTTGAACGAGGCCAGGTAGCTCGCGTCGTTCCATAGATTGCGGAAGTTCTCCAGCCCGACCCAGTCGACGGAGGTGCCGAATGCGTCGGATTGCTGCAGCGACTGCAACATGGCCTGGCCCGCAGGCCAGAAAAAGAACACTGTGATGACAATGACCTGCGGCGTGATGAGCGCCCAGGGCAGCCATCCCGAATGAAAGACGACGCGCTTTTCCATGGATGCTTAGCTGCCCTTATTGGCTTTTTCGAAACGTTCGAGCTGCTCGTTGCCGCGCTGCACGATGGTGTCGAGGGCTTCCTTGGCGGTCTTTTTACCGGCCCAGACCTGTTCCAGTTCTTCGTCCTCGATGGCGCGCACCTGCAGGTAGTTGCCCAGGCGAATGCCGCGCGAGTTGGTGGTGGTCTTGCGGATCATCTGGTTGGGGGCCACGTCGGTGCCGGGGTTTTCTTTGTAGAAACCAGACTTCTCGGTGAGTGCAAAGGCGGCATTGGTCACCGGCAGGTAGCCGGTACGCTTGTGGCTGGCCGACTGCACTTCGGGGCTGGAGAGGTAGCTGAAGAACTTGGCCATGCCTTTGTATTCCTCGGATTTTTTACCAGCCATGACCCACAGGCTGGCACCGCCAATGACGGTGTTTTGCGGCGCACCCGGCACATCGGGGTAGTAGGGCAGGGGGGCTACGCCGTAGGCAAACTTGGCGTTCTTTTTGACGTTGCCGTAGAAACCGCTGGAGGTGGTCATCATGGCGCATTCACCCGAGATGAAGCTGGCCTCGGGGACGTTCTGCCGACCCTTGTAGACGAACAGGCCCTGCTTGGCCATGTTGCCCAGGTTTTCGATGTGGCGCACGTGCAGTGGGGAGTTGATCTTCATGCGTGCGTCCATGCCGCCCAGGCCGTTGGACTTGGTGGCAAATTCGACGTTGTGCCAGGTGGAGAAGCTCTCCAGCTGGGTCCAGCCCTGCCAGGCGATGGACAGCGGGCATTTGTGGCCGCTGGCTTTGAGCTTGGCAGCAGCCAGGGCGACTTCGGGCCAGGTGCCGGGGGCCTTGTCCACGGGTAGTCCGGCGGCCTTGAAGGCATCTTTGTTGTAGTAGAACACCGTGGTCGAGCTGTTGAACGGGAAGCTCATCATCTGACCGCTGGCGGTGGTGTAGTAGCTGGCCACGGCGGGAATGTAGGCAGCGGGGTCGAACTTTTCGCCTGCGTCTTTCATCATCTGGCCCACGGGCATGATGGCCTTTTTGCTGGCCATCATGGTGGCGGTGCCCACTTCAAACACCTGCAGGATGTGCGGCGCATTGCCCGCGCGAAAGGCGGCGATGGCGGCCGTCATGGACTCGTCGTACTGGCCCTTGTAGGTGGGTACGATTTTGTAGTCCTTTTGGCTGGCGTTGAAATCCTTGGCCAGGTCGTTGACCCACTCGCCATTGACCGAGTTCATGGAATGCCACCACTGGATCTCGGTCTGGGCCTGGGCCGTGGAGAGCGTGAGGGCGGTGGTGGCCAGCGCCAGTGCCAAACGGGAAATTTGCATGCGGGTTCCTAATGGAAGAAAAAAGGAGGAATGCTAGGGCAGATAAGTGACAGTGCTATGAAATTTTGTCCCAAAGCTGACATGCTCACTAGCGGGAAAACCCGTTTTGGTGCATGCCAGCGATGCACACAGCACAGGCTCATTTTTTTCCTGCAGAGTCTCACAAAGTGTATCTACTTACCTTTGTGTGTATCAAAATGCTTATCCACGCAGGAGAGCAATTTCTGGCGCAAGCCGGCTCGCCGCCTTTTGTTGACTACCCCGGATGGAGGAGTACCACCATGAAATTGCGGACCCAGATCATTGGTTTTGGCCTGGTCGGCACCTTGCTGGCCGGTTTGGCAGGCGGCATTGGCTTGTTTGCATCGTCCCGTTTGGGGGGGTCTTTGGACGAGGCCATCCAGGCCAGCGTGGCCCTGCAGACCAGCCAGAAGGCCGACATGATGCATGACGCAGTGCGGGGCGATGCCCAGTTGGCGATTCTGGGCGCGGCTGAGAAAAACCCGGCCCAGATTGCCGAGGCCGACAAAGACCTGAAGGAACACGCGGAAACCTTCAATACGGCCCTCACCGAGCTGCAGGCCATGCCCTTGACCACCGAGAGCGGTGTCGCATTGGCCAAGGTGCAGCCGCTGGTAAAAAAATACCTGGCGTCGGCGGCCATGGTGGTGGGCGCTTCCGCCGCCGATCTGCAGGCCGCACAGGCCGCTGTGCCGGGCTTGCAGCTGGCGTTTTCAGAGCTGGAAAAAGAGATGGAAGCCTTGTCGGATAGCATCCAGCAAAACGGCGAGGCCCTGAACAACCAGGCCAAGCAACAGGTGGAGAGCACCCGGCTGGCCATTGGTGCATCGTTGTTATTGGCCTGCGTGGTAATGATGGCCAGCGCCCTGTGGCTGGCCCGCAGCATGACCCAACCCATGGCGTATGCCGTGGCTGTAGCCGATCGGCTGGCCCAGGGCAATTTGGCGGCGGCCATCCAACCGGCGGGAAACTTTGAGACCGCGCAGTTGCTGCAGTCCATGGCGCATATGCAAAACAGTTTTTCGGGCATCGTGCGCGATGTCAAAGCCAATGCAGACGAGGTGGCCCTGGCCAGCGCCCAGATCTCCCAGGGCAACCAGGATTTGTCGAACCGCACCGAGCAGCAGGCCAATGCATTGCAGCAAACTGCGGCCACCATGGAACAACTGGGCAGCAATGTGCGCAACAACGCCGACAACGCCCAGCAAGCCAACAAGCTGGCCCTGGGGGCTACCGATGTGGCCGTTAAAGGCGGAGAAATGATGGAGGTGGTGGTGCAGACCATGACCGGCATCAATGACAGCGCCAAGAAGATCGCGGACATCATCGGTGTGATCGACGGCATTGCTTTTCAGACCAATATCCTGGCCCTCACCGCCGCCGTCGAGGCGGCGCGCGCTGGCGAGCAGGGCCGGGGCTTTGCGGTGGTGGCCAGTGAGGTGCGCAGTCTGGCGCAGCGCAGTGCCGAGGCTGCCCGTGAAATCAAGGTGCTGATCTCCACCAGTGTGGAGCGGGTCGACCAGGGCACGCTGCAGGTGGGCCAGGCCGGGCAGACCATGGACGAGATCGTCGGGGCCATCCGGCGGGTGGCGGCCATCGTCACCGAAATCAGCGCGGCCAGTGCCGAGCAAAGCGCCGGTGTCAACGAGGTGGGGCAGGCGGTGTCGCAAATGGACCAGGCGACCCAGCAAAACGCGGCCCTGGTGGAAGAAAGCGCGGCCTCGGCGGCCAGCCTGACGCAGCAGGCTCAGCAGCTAGTGGATACGGTGGCGGCGTTCCGGCTGGCCTGAAAACCAGCTTGCTCCGGTTTACTCGGGCAGCAGGCAGGCTTCTACGACCTGCAAACCGTTGTCACGCGCGAAGTTGAGGGCAAAGTCCCAGGCCATCACGTCGTACTCGCGCAGGTCACTGTGCAAGATCACCACTTTGATGCCGTTCATGGTGGTGGGTACGCACCAGGGCGAATAGCTCAGGTGGCTGCCGGGCTGTGCGCCGCCTGGGCGAAACTGGCTCAAAACCCCCGCCAAGCGCTCCGCCCAATCACTGGGACGGAAGGCGCGCCCGTTCTCGGTGACACCCTGGATAAAGACTTCTTTGGCGGAGGTGGAAACCATCGGTGGGGGCTTTTCAGAGGGGGTTGGGTGCGTGTTGCAAACCGGGCCAAGAGGCCGGTTTGGCTAGCACTCTGTGCTGGAATGATAGCGCCAATGGCACGTAGGGGGAGAACTTGCTG
Organism: uncultured Albidiferax sp.; assembly: GCA_963512645.1. Taxonomy (GTDB): domain Bacteria; phylum Pseudomonadota; class Gammaproteobacteria; order Burkholderiales; family Burkholderiaceae_C; genus Rhodoferax_B. The sequence continues at coordinate 23,443 of CAUPNM010000037.1, forward strand.
CGGTGCACAATAATTGTATCTTATATAAGAGTTGAGCCTATTTGAGGGACTTGTAGCCATGGGTAACGCATCGCAGTGATGCGCCATTGTCAAAAAACTAAGCAAACTCTGCGCCTAGAATTGCGTTTCAGCGGTCATTTGCCCTGAATCTGTCCTGTCCACTTTGGAGAAACTGCATGACCGCTACGCAAGAGGCTTCCTCGCCCCACACCATGAACACCTATGGCCGACTGCCGATTGCGCTGTCGCACGGCCAGGGCTGCCGCGTGTGGGACGTGAATGGCAAGTCTTATCTGGACGGCCTGGGCGGCATTGCGGTCAACACCTTGGGGCACAACCACCCCAAATTGGTGCCTGCCCTGCAAGACCAGATCGGCAAGATCATCCATAGCTGCAACTACTACCACATCCCCCTGCAGGAGGCGCTGGCCGCCAAGCTGGTGGAGCTGTCGGGGCTGACCAACGTGTTCTTTTGCTCCACCGGGCTGGAGGCCAACGAGGCCGCGCTGAAGCTGGCGCGCAAATTTGGCCACGACAAGGGCATCGAGCGGCCTGAGATCGTGGTCTACGAAAAAGCCTTCCACGGCCGCAGCATTGCCACCCTCAGCGCCACCGGCAACACCAAGATCCAGAAGGGTTTTGGCCCCATGGTCGAAGGCTTCATCCGTGTGCCCCTGAACGACATCGAAGCCCTCAAGGCCGCCACCGCCAACAACCCCAACGTCACCGCCGTGTTTTTTGAGACCATCCAGGGCGAGGGCGGCGTGAACCCCATGCGTGTGGAGTACCTGCAGCAGGTGCGCAAGCTCTGCGACGAGCGCGACTGGCTGCTGATGATCGACGAAGTGCAGTGCGGCATGGGCCGTACCGGCAAATGGTTTGCCCACCAGTGGGCAGGTATTAAGCCCGACGTGATGCCGCTGGCCAAGGGCCTGGGTTCGGGCGTGCCGGTGGGTGCGGTGGTGGCGGGCCCCAAGGCGGCGCACATCTTCCAGCCGGGCAACCATGGCACCACCTTTGGTGGCAACCCGCTGGCCATGCGCGCCGGGGTGGAAACCATCCGCATCATGGAAGAAGACGGCCTGCTGGAAAACGCCGCCAAGGTGGGCGCGCACCTGCAGATGAGTCTGCGCAATGCTTTAGAGGGCGTGGCGGGCTTCAAGGAAGTGCGCGGCCAGGGCCTGATGGTCGGCGTGCAGCTCGACCGCCCCTGCGGCGTACTGGCCCAGCGCGCGGTGGATGCCGGGCTGCTCATCAGCGTGACGGCCGACAGCGTGATCCGCCTGGTGCCGCCGCTGATCATGACCGCCGCCGAGGCGGATGAGCTGGTGGCCATCCTGTGCCCGTTAATCACACAATTTTTGGCAGAGCCGGTATGAAGCATCCGTTAAAACACTACCTGCAGTTCAGCGACCTGAACGCTGAAGAGTACGCCTACATTTTTGGCCGCGCCGCGCTCATCAAGAAGAAGTTCAAAGCCTACGAGAAGCACCACCCCCTGGTGGACCGCACCCTGGCCATGATCTTCGAGAAGGCCTCCACCCGCACCCGGGTGAGCTTTGAGGCGGGCATGTACCAGCTGGGCGGTAGCGTGGTGCACCTGACCACCGGCGACAGCCAGCTGGGCCGCGCCGAGCCCATCGAAGACAGCGCCAAGGTCATCAGCCGCATGGTCGATCTGGTGATGATCCGCACCTTCGAGCAGACCAAGATCGAGCGCTTTGCCGAACACTCGCGCGTGCCCGTCATCAACGGCCTGACCAACGAATTCCACCCCTGCCAAATCCTGGCCGACATCTTCACCTACATCGAACACCGCGGCTCCATCGCGGGCAAAACCGTGGCCTGGGTGGGCGATGGCAACAACATGGCCAACACCTGGCTGCAGGCCAGCGAGGTGCTCGGCTTTACCGTGCACGTCAGCACGCCTAGCGGCTACGAGGTAGACCAGTCCGTGGCGGGCATCCGCTCTGCCGAGAGCTACAAGGTCTTCAAAGACCCTATGCAGGCCTGCTCCGGGGCCGACCTGGTCACCACCGACGTATGGACCAGCATGGGCTATGAGGCCGAAAACGAAGTCCGCAAAACCGCCTTTGCCGATTGGCGCGTCGATCTGGAGATGATGGCCATCGCCAAGCCCGACGCGCTCTTCATGCACTGCCTGCCTGCGCACCGGGGCGAAGAGGTGGATGCCGATGTGATCGACGGCCCGCAGTCGGTGGTGTGGGACGAGGCCGAGAACCGCATGCATGTGCAAAAGGCGCTCATGGAATACCTGATGCTGGGCAAGTTGGAGTAAACGCATGTCCGCGGTCTGCCAAAGCTGCGGCATCTGCTGCGCCAGCTTCCGCGTGGACTTTGCGGTGGAAGAGTCGCAGGAAGAGGGCGGCAGCGTGCCCGAGGGCCTGGTGGTCGAGGTCAATGACCGCCTGCGCCGCATGCGCGGCACCGACCACAGCCCGCCGCGCTGCGCCGCGCTGGTGGGTACGCTGGGCGAGCGGGTGGCCTGCGGCATCTACGAATGGCGGCCCTCGCCCTGCCGGGAATTCGAGGCGGGCAGCACGGCCTGCTTGCAAGCCCGCGCCCGCCGAGGCTTGTCGAATGCTCTACTTTTTGAGTAAAAAAACCATAGCTGCTCACGCCATTTAAATAAGCGCAGACGGCCATTTTGATGCCTAAAAATAGCCCTGTTTTTTAGGATTTTCTGAAGATCCAGGGGAATTCGGCGGCTGTTGGAAATAACCGACACCACGCGAAATTCAGCGGTGCTACCTTCGGCGGCACCATGCAAAACCTCTGGGATATTTCCCCACCCATCGCCCCCGGCTGCCCGGTTTTCCCCGGCGACACGCCCTACCAGCAGCACTGGTCGGCCACCATCACGCCCGACTGCCCGGTCAACGTCAGCGCCATCACCTTGTCGCCCCACGTGGGTGCGCACGCCGATGCACCGCTGCACTACGACCCGCAGGGCGCGGCCATCGGTGCGGTCGATCTGGTCCCCTACCTGGGCCCGTGCCGCGTCATCCACTGCATAGGCTGCGGGCCGCTGGTGCTTTGGGAGCACCTGGCCCGCGCGATGGCCGACTTGCCGCCCCGGGTGTTGGTGCGCACTTACGCCCGTATGCCCGTACACCGCTGGGATGCCGACCTGGCCGCCTTTGCCCCCGACACGGTAGAGCGCCTGGCCGCCCTGGGCGTGACCCTCATCGGCATCGACACCGCCAGCATCGACCCGGCCAGCAGCAAGACGCTGGAAAGCCACCAGGCCATCCGCCGCCTCAACCTGCGCGTGCTGGAAAACCTGGTGCTCGACGACGTGCCCGAGGGCGACTACGAGCTGATTGCCCTGCCGCTGAAGCTGATGACCGCCGATGCCTCCCCCGTGCGCGCTGTTTTGCGTGCACTTTCCAAGTAGAAAACCTATGACCACACTGCACGACTGCCTGCGCCTGGATGCGCAAGACCCTTTAGCCCCGCTGCGCGACCACTTCAGCCTGCCGCCGGGTGTGATTTATCTGGACGGCAATTCCCTGGGCGCGCTGCCCCGCGCCACCGCCGCCCGCGTGGCCGAAGTGGTGACCCAGGAATGGGGTACCGACCTCATCAAGGCCTGGAACACCGCCGGTTGGTTCGACCTGCCGCAGCGCCTGGGCAACCAAATCGCCCGCCTCATCGGTGCCCAGCCCGGCGAAGTGGTGGCCACCGACAGCACCTCGGTCAACCTGTTCAAGGTGCTCACCGCCGCCATCCACATGGCCAGCGCCGACGCACCGCAGCGCAAGCTGATCGTGAGTGAGCGCAGCAACTTCCCCACCGACCTGTACATCGCCGAATCGCTGTGCCGCCAGCACGGCTTCACCCTGCAACTGGTCGAGCCCGAAGAAATTGCCGCCGCGCTCACACCCGAGGTGGCGGTGCTGATGCTCACCCACGTGAACTACCGCACTGGCGCGATGCACGACATGCCCAGCGTCACCGCTGCCGCCCATGCCGCAGGTGCGCTGATGCTGTGGGATCTGGCCCATAGCGCGGGCGCGGTGCCGGTGGACCTGACCGGCGCGGGGGCCGACTTTGCCGTGGGCTGCGGCTACAAATACCTCAACGGCGGCCCCGGTGCCCCGGCCTTTGTGTGGGTGAACCCCAAGCATGCCGACCGCTTCTGGCAGCCGCTGGCCGGTTGGTGGGGCCACGCCACGCCGTTCACCTTCACGCCCGACTACCGCCCCGCGCCCGGCGTGCAGCGCTACCTGTGCGGCACCCAGCCGATGATCAGCCTGTCGGCCCTGGAGTGCGGGCTGGACGTGTTTGCGGCAGCCGCCACACTCATCCCCAACCAGACGGCGATGGAAACCCTGCGCCAGAAATCCCTGGCCCTGACCGACCTGTTCATTGCCCTGGTGGAGCAGCGCTGCGCCGGTTTCGGCCTGGACCTGGCCACCCCGCGCGAACACGCCCGGCGCGGCTCGCAGGTGTCTTTGTCCCGGGCCGAGGGCGCGTACGCCATCGTCCAGGCGCTGATTGCCCGTGGCGTGATCGGCGACTTCCGGGCCGGTGACGGCGCGGCCCACCCGGACATCCTGCGCTTTGGCTTTACCCCGCTGTACCTGGGTTATGAAGACGTATGGCACGCGGTGGAGCAACTGCGCGAGGTGCTGGAAACCGCAGAGTGGCAGCGCCCCGAGTTCAACAAAATCAGCGCGGTGACCTGATATGGGCTGCCCTGTGAACCACACCGAAAAAATCGTGCAGGACGAGCACGCCCAGCTCGACTTCAGCCAGTCCATGAGCTACGGCGACTACCTGCAGCTCGACAGCATCCTGTCCGCGCAAAAGCCCTTGTCGCCCGCGCACGACGAGCTGCTGTTCATCGTGCAGCACCAGACCAGCGAACTGTGGATGAAGCTCATGCTGCACGAGCTGCACGCCGCCATCCGTTGCGTGGCGGCCGACGACCTGCACAGCGCCTTCAAGATGCTGGCCCGGGTGAGCAAAATCATGGCCCAGCTGGTGCACGCCTGGGACGTACTGGCCACCATGACCCCGCCCGAATACAGCGCCATGCGGCCCTACCTCGCCAGCTCCAGCGGCTTCCAGAGCGCGCAGTACCGCTGCATCGAATTCGGGCTGGGCAACAAGAATGCCGCCATGCTCAAGCCCCACGCCCACCGCCCCGACCTGCTGGCCCTGGTGCAGGCCGCGTACGAGGCCCCGTCGCTGTACGACGAAGCCCTGCGCCTCATGGCCCGCCGTGGACTGGCCGTGCCCGCCAGCCACCTGCAGCGCGACTGGACCCAGCCCTACGTCGCCAGCCCCGAGGTCGAAGCCGCCTGGCTGGTCGCCTACCGCGACCCGCGCCAGCACTGGGAGCTGTACCAGCTGGGCGAAATACTCACCGACCTGGAAGACAGCTTCCGCCTTTGGCGCTTTCGCCACGTCACCACCGTAGAGCGCGTCATTGGCTTCAAACGCGGCACCGGCGGCACGGGTGGCGTGAGCTACCTGCGCAAAATGCTGGACGTGGTGCTGTTCCCCGAGATTTGGACCCTGCGCACCAATTTGTAGCCGTGCCGGTGGCGTGGGGCTGCCCGTTACAATTCGCGAACCTTTTAACCCCTCCGCGCAGATTCTGCGCGCACCACCAGCTATGACTTTAGTAGCAATCTTGATCGCCACCCTGTGCGCCGGTATTGGCAGTGTGTGGGTAGCGGCGGTCCTCAGCTTTGGGGTGCTGGCGCGCTACACACAGCACATGCTGAGCTTGGCGGCGGGCGCGTTGCTGGCCACGGCCTTTATGCATTTGCTGCCCGAGGCGTTTGAGAGCCAGGCCAGCGCGCAGGAGCTGTTTGGCACGCTGCTGGTGGGGCTGGTGTTCTTCTTTTTGCTCGACAAGGCCGAGCTGTGGCACCACGGGCATGAGCACCACCACGGGCCGCATACCGATGCACATGCGCACCACGGCCACGAACACCATGACCACGGACACCACCACGACCATGCCGCCCCGCCCCGCAGCGGTGGCTGGGCGGTCCTCACCGGCGACAGCGTGCACGCCTTTGGCGACGGTATTCTGATTGCCTCGGCGTTTGTGGCCGACTGGAAATTGGGGTTTGTTGCGGCGCTGGTGGTGCTGGTGCACGAGGTGCCGCACCACATGGGCGATCTGGTGGTGCTGCGCGGCACGTCCAGCAACCGCCGGGTGGCCGTGCTCAAGGTGTCGCTGGCCGGGGCGGTCACCGCTCTGGGCGGCATGGTGGGCTATGGGTTGGTGGATTTGCTGCACGACTGGCTGCCGTACTTTCTGGTGGTGGCCAGCAGCAGCTTTATTTATGTGGCACTGGCCGATTTGATTCCGCAGCTGCAAACCCGCCTGAGCGCCCGCGCCACTGCAGCGCAGATTGCCTGGCTGCTGGTGGGCATGGGGCTGGTAATGCTGGTGAGCCGCTTGGCCCACGGGCACTGATGCACACCAGCGCGGGTGTCGCGTTTACTTGAACTGAAAAAAGGCAATATCGTCGGCCAGGCGTTGCGCCTGTTCGGCCAGGCTGCCGGATGCTGCAGCGGTCTGCTCCACCAGCGCTGCGTTTTGCTGGGTGCCTTGGTCGAGGTCGTGGATGGCCGCACCCACTTCGTTGATGCCCTGGGTTTGTTCCCGGGTGGCGGTGGCGATCTCGGCCATCAGGGCATCGATCTTGCCCGCGTTGGCCACAATCTCGTGGATGGTCTCACCCGCCTGCGCCACCACCTGGGTGCCCGCCTCCACCTGTTGGATGCTGGTGCTGATCAGCGTCTTGATTTCTTTGGCCGCTGCCGCCGAGCGGCCCGCTAGCGCCCGCACCTCCGTTGCCACCACGGCAAAGCCCCGGCCCTGTTCACCAGCGCGGGCGGCTTCCACGGCGGCATTCAGCGCCAGGATGTTGGTCTGGAAGGCAATGCCGTCGATGACGCTGATGATGTCTCCGATCTGGTGCGATGAGGTGCGGATGTTTTCCATGGTGTGCACTACCTGGGCAATCACTTCGCCGCCGCGGGTGGCGGCAGCGGCGTTGTCCCGCACGATGGCGCTGGCACCTTGCACCGTGTCGGCGCTGTGCTTTACCGTGGCGGCAATCTGTTCCATGCTGGCGGCAGACTGCTGCAGGCTGGCCGCATTGGCTTCGGTGCGCTGGGACAGGTCGTGCGATGCCGAGGCAATTTCTTCGCTGGCGGTTTGCACACTGGCGGCACCGTCGCGCACATTGCGGGCGATGTTGCGCAGGCTGCTTTGCATGGCACCCATGGTCAGCATGAGCTGGGCGGCTTCGTCCGAGCCCCAGGGCTGGGGCGCGGTGGTGAGGTTGCCCTGGGTGATCTCGGTCAGGTGCCCGGCCACTTCACGCAGCCCGCCCATCATCACCTTGTAGAAGGCCTGCATCAGGTACAAGGCCATCAACACAAAGACCAGGCACAACCCGGCATCTAGATAAATGGTGTGCTGGATGCGGGCCGTGCGGGCCTGTAGTTGCGCATCCAGGCGGGCGCGCAACTGCTTGTCGATGGTGCGCTGCTGCTCGACGGCAGTGCTGGCCAGGGCCAGGAAGGCCGCGCTGTCTCCGGTGACGGAATCGCCCAGCACCTGCTTCTCCAGCGCAGCCAGAAAGGCATTCCGTGCACTGTCGACGCTTTGCATATCGAATTGCGGGGCGACCTCCGGGAAGTTCTCCACGCCCTGCTTGAAGGAGCTTTCAACATGCTCGTCGACGTAGCCCACTAGCGCAACCGTGTTGTGCAGCAGTTGGTTGCGCTTGGCCGACAGCGCCTCTTTTTCCAGCAGCGTGGTGTAGCCCAGGTCTCGTAGGCGGGCCAGGTACTCCGAGTATTGCGGGCCCAGCAGCACGCCCACATTCATCAGGTGGTAGGTGTCCAGTTCGGGGTCCAGGGCCAATAGCGAATCGTCTGCGATGTGGGCGATCAGGCCAATGGCTGCGTCGATGGCGGCAGTGTGCGTGGTGAAGAGGTCATCCGTATCTGCGCTTGGCGGTGTCTGGGCCAGTAGGCCGAGCGCCTTGCGAAGGGCCTCAAAACCTGCCGCCGTGGCCGCTGCTGGACCAAAGGCTTTTTGCTGGGCGGCTACGGCATCGAAGGCTCTCTGGGTCTTGGCTTGGGCCTCTGCCAGGTCGGCTGCTTTGGCCATTGCGGCCCGCCGCTGGTTCTGGATGGCTGTGATCAACTCGGTGACGGGCTCCACATACACCAGACCCGCCTGTTCGCTGCGGGTAGACGTTATCTGGTCGCTTGCGCCGCTCCACAGCAACCACAGCATCAGCCCCAGAGGTACCAGGAACATGCCGCTGATCCAGGCCGCCTTGGCCGGAAAGCTGATGCTGCGAAACAGCCGAACACCGGGTGCGAGCCAGCCGTGGTAGCGGAAAAACGAGCCAAAACCACTACTACCCGCACTTCGATTGTCCATGTCTGGCTCGTTTCTAATTCATAGATAACTTACATAAAGTTACTTTATGAATTTGATACTAGCTTATGAACGTTTCAATTTATCAGTAAAACTTATGATGACTCACCTTGTTAGTCGGATGTTGGTTTCAGGTCAGTTTGGTGTTGTATCTCCATCTGTCTGCAGCCTTCGGCAAATTTAGGTGGTCCGTGCAGCACCCTCAGCAACAAGCGCAGCCGGCCCGGTGTTTTAGCCGCTGGTAGTTGGCCTCCACGCTCTGGCCGTGGGCGCTGCTGGCGCGGCGGGGTTCTGCGGTGGTAAGCGTCAACACGCGCTGCGCTGCGTTGCCACAGGCGGGGCAGGCGCAAGGGTCGTCGCGTTCGGCCAATCGGCGAATGGCTTCAAAGCCGCCACAGGCGGGGCAGACATAGTCGTAGGTGGGCATGGTGGGGTTCGAAAATCAAGGCATGCCGTTGCGGCCATGCAGCCGGAAGCCGGGGCGCAGGCTCAGGCGTTCGTAGTAGGCCTGCACGGCGGGTAGCAGGGGTTTTTCCATGGGGGCGGCGCACCAGCGGTGGGTGGACAGGCCCAGCACGATGTCGGCCAGGGTGAAGTCGGCCCCGGTGGCGTAGGCCCCGGTTTTTTGCAGTTGCCTGTCCAGCATCGCCATGTGGCGGTTCCAGTTTTGCACGCCTGCGGCAATGGCGGCTGGGTCGGTGTGGGCCGGGCTGTGGCGCACCAGGGCCATGAAGACGTAGCGCCAGGCGTTGTTCAGCTCGGTGGCCTGCCAGTCCATCCACTGCTCGACCAGGGCGCGGGCCTGTGGGTCGGTGGGCAGCAGATCGGGGCGGGCATGCCGGGCGGCCAGGTAGCGGCAAATCACGTTGGATTCCCACAGTACAAAGTCGCCATCGCGGATCACCGGCACCATGGCGTTGGGGTTGAGCGCGCGGAATGCGTCCACCTCGGTGGACTGGAAACCCGAGCCCCATTGCTCGTGCTCAAACGGAATGTCCAGCTCGGCGCACAGCCAAAGCACCTTGCGCACATTGATGGAGGTGGATTTACCCAGTATCTGCAGCATGGCGGTCATCCCAGATCAGCGGGGTTGGTAGCCGATCACGCGCCACTGGCCGTCGGCCTCGCGCACGGTGGTGACAATTTCTTCCACATCTCTTTTGCCCGTGAAGTGGGCATCAAAAATGGCGGTGACGTACTCGCCGTCGGGCCGACCGGCCAGGCTGGTCTTGTAGGCCACGGTGGAGGCTGTGCGGCTCTCGAACGCGCCAAACGGTGCGCGCACGCCGGGGATGCTGTCCATCCACGCCCCGATCGGCACCATGTTGCGAAACAGCTGGCTGCTGGCTTCGTAGGCCCCGCCCCAGTTGCCCCGGTCTAGCATGGACAGCCATCCGGCGGCGGCGAGCTGGCCTTCGGCCTGCTTGGTGATCTCGGCCGATGCGGCTGCCGATGCAGGGGCGGCGGGGGCTGCAGTTTGAGCGCTGGCAGTGGCAGAAAAGAGCAGGGCAGATGCAGCCAGACCCACGGCGATGGGCGCGAATTTAAACAAGGTCATAGGTGTTCCGTGGCAGTAAGTCAAACGAGTGTAGGCGCTGCAGCCGCCGCGGGTGGGGCCGCGCCGACTGTGTAACGCCTGACTCCAGGGTGGGAGATGACGGACTTTGCATTATTTTGCGGTGGCGGTCGGGCCAATGGGGCTGGGCGCTGGAATTCTCTGCCCCGTGGGTGAACCGGTCAAACTCTGCGCAGGCCGTCGCAGGCTTGCGTCGAAGGGGTGGATTTTGGGGCTGATCGTGGCGGCCTCGCGCTTAAGTAGCTCCACCACGGTGGGCATGCGGTCGGCGTTCAGGCGGTCGGCAATCGTGCCTACGCTGAGTGCCGCCACAGCGCGGCCTTCGCGGTCGCAGATCGGAACCGCCACGCCGGCCATGCCCTCCAACAGGCCGGTATTACGGCCTGCGTAGCCTAGCTGGCGTACGCGCTCTATCTCGGTACGCAGATATACCTCGTCGTACACGCCGTACTCGCGCACCCGAGACAGGTTGAATCGGATGACTTCTTCGCGCTCTGCCTCTGGGAGAAATGCCAGGATGGCCAACGCACCCTGGCCCACACCCAATGCAATGCGTCCCCCCACATCGCCTGTGAACGAGCGTATCGGGAACGGCCCCTCGCTGCGGTCCAGGCACACCGCGTCAAAGCCGCTGCGGGCCAACAGAAAGATGCTGTCGCCCAGGCTGGCACACAGGCGCAGCAGTACCGGGCGGCACAGGGTGCGTAGATCGCCGGGGTTACCGGCCACAGCGGCCAGGGCAAAGAAGTCGATGCTCAGCCGGTACAACTTGCTGCGTTCGTCTTGCTCAACCATGCCTTCTGCGACCAGCGACTGCAGCAAACGGTGCGTGGTGGCCTGCGTCAGGCCCACGGCGCGCGCCAATTGGGTGACGCGGCCGCCCTCGGTCTGCACCGCCGTCAGCGCCCGGATGACGGCAAACACGCGTGGTACGCCGCCTGTGGCGGTGCTGGGGGTTTCCATAGCTCTCTCCGGTGGAATATCTATCGGAAATTTTAATTCTATTATTTCACTCATCGGAATAAATTAAAGAAAAATTCTGATTAATGGAATACCCGTGGCAAGTTGGTTTGCTTATTGCAATAGAGTGAATTGATAACACCCAAAGATCTGAAGTAGCTGGTTTGCTGCACCACCAGGGTGCACCACCCGCAGAGTCTTGGGTGTAGCGCGTGCCTGCCAGGTACCGCTTCCTTGTGAACCATGAAGAAAGGCCCGCGTATGTCATTCCTTGAGCTTTCCAACGTGACCAAGTTCTACGGCAGCACCTGCGCGGTGTCGGCCATGAACCTCACGGTGGAAAAGGGCGAGTTCGTGTCTTTGCTCGGGCCCTCTGGCTGTGGCAAAACCACGACCTTGCAGATGGTGGCGGGGTTCGAGGCGGTGAGCAGCGGCAGCATTACGCTGGACGGGCGCGACATCACCCATGCCAAGGCCAACACCCGGGGCCTGGGCATCGTGTTCCAGACGTACGCCCTGTTTCCGCACATGACGGTGGCCGACAACGTCAGCTTTGGCCTGGAGATGCGCAAAATGCCCAAGGCCGAGCGCAGCGAACGTGTCAAGGAGGCGCTGGCGCTGGTGCACTTGGAAGCCCATGCCACCCGTTACCCACGTGAGCTGTCGGGCGGTCAGCGCCAGCGTGTGGCCCTGGCCCGCGCGCTGGTGATCGAGCCGCCGGTGCTGCTGCTGGACGAGCCCTTGTCCAACCTGGATGCAAAGCTGCGTGAAGAAATGCAGTTTGAGCTGCGCAAGATCCAGCGCAAGGTGGGCACCACTACGGTGATGGTCACGCACGACCAGAGCGAGGCCATGTCCATCAGCGACCGCGTGGTGGTGATGGAGGGTGGCCGCGCCACCCAGATCGACCACCCGCACCGCGTCTACGAGCACCCGAGCACCCGCTTCATCTCTACCTTTGTCGGCAAAGCCAATCTGCTGACGGGGCGCATGGTGGTGGGCGGTGCGCGCGCCCAGGTCAACCTGGGCCCCATCGTGGTCGATGTGGACGATGCCGGTTTCCGCCCTGGTGTGGCGGTTCTGCTCAGCGTACGGCCCGAGAAATTGCAGTTGATCGCAGCCGGCCAGGGCCGCCTGGACGGTACCGTACGCGAGCGTTTTTTTCTGGGCAGCCAGTGGCTGTATGCGGTCAACACGGCCCTGGGCGAGCTGATGGTGCTCAGCCCCAACGATGGCCGCCCCGCTCTGGACGAGGGCCACGTAGTCGGTATGGACTGGCCCGCGCATTGCACCCGTTTGTTACCCGCCGATGAGGCCGCTTTGCCTGTGGCGGTGCCTGTATGAGCAAGGCCACGCCCTGGTGGCTGTCCGGCCCCGCTCTGGTTCTGTTTACCGTGCTGCTGCTGGTGCCGTTGGCGTTGACGGCGGTGCTGTCCTTTAATGCATACGACCCGCTCACGGGCATCCAGGCCGGTGAGTTCACGCTGGCGCACTACGTCCATGTGTTCAGCGACGACTATTACTACGGCATCTTCTGGCGCACCTTCTGGATCTCTGGCCTGGTCACGCTGATCTGCGTGGCCGTGGGTGCGCCCGAGGCCTACATCCTGAGCCGCATGGGCAACCCCTGGCGCTCCATCCTGCTGCTGGTGGTGCTGGCACCGCTCCTGGTATCGGTGGTGGTGCGGGCCTTTGGCTGGAGCATGCTGCTGGGGCCCGAGGGCCTGGTCAATGGCACGCTGAAGCTGCTGGGCCTGGGGCCGATCAAGATGCTGTACACCGAAATCGCAGTGGTGGTGGCCTTGGTGCATGTGATGTTGCCCTTCATGGTGATTCCCGTGTGGACCTCGCTGCAGAAGCTGGACCCTGGCGTGGAAAACGCCGCGTTGTCGCTACAGGCCACGCCCTTCACCACCTTGCGCCGCATCGTTCTGCCGCAGGTCATGCCCGGTATTTTGTCGGGCAGCCTGATCGTCTTCGGTCTGTCGGCCAGCTCCTTCGCCATTCCCGGCTTACTGGGCGGGCGGCGGCTGAAGATGGTGGCCACCGTGGTCTACGACGAGTACCTGCACGAGCTGAACTGGCCGCTGGGCGCGGCCATTGCGCTCATCTTGCTGGTGGCGAATCTGGTGGTCATGCTGAGCTACAACCGGATGGTTGAAGGCCGCTATAAAAAGTCACTCGGGTAATCACGATGCGCACAAACGGCCCTCTTGCCCTGGCGTTCAACGCCCTGGTCATCCTCTTCATGCTGGCACCCTTACTGGTGGTCTGCGTGGTGGCGTTCACCCCTGAAAACACGCTCACCTTGCCGACCACCGAGTTCTCGCTGCGCTGGTTTCGCGCGGTGTTTGCCCACCCCGACTTCATGCAGTCGTTCTGGAACAGCCTCTGGCTGGCCCTGGCATCGGCCACCTTGGCGACCTTGCTGGCCGTGCCTGCGGGCATGGCCATCACCCGCTTCGACTTCCCGGGGCGTGGTTTTCTGAACGGCCTGTTCCTGTCGCCGCTGATCATTCCGCACCTGGTGCTGGGCGTAGCCTTGCTGCGCCTGTTTGCCCTGGTGGGTGGTGGTGGCAGCTTTGGCTGGCTGGTGTTCGCCCATGCGTTGATCGTCACGCCCTATACCTTGCGCCTGGTGGTGGCTGCGCTGGTGGGTTTTGACCGCAGTGCCGAGCAGGCTGCCTTGTCGCTGGGTGCCAGCCAGGCCAAGGTGTTCAGCCGCATTACTCTGCCGATGATTCTGCCGGGTGTCACTGGGGGCTGGCTGCTGGCCTTCATCAACAGTTTTGACGAGGTCACCATGTCGATCTTTGTGACCTCGCCCAGCACGGTCACGCTACCGGTGCGCATGTACATGTACGCCACCGAGTCGATCGACCCCCTGATGGCGGCGGTGTCGGCCTTGATGGTTGCGGTCACCGCCTGCGCCATGGTCGTGCTGGACCGGGTGTACGGCCTGGACCGTGTTTTGGTAGGACGCTGAACATGAGCGCATGGTTGCCTTTGTTGCACCGCGTTGCGGAAACTCACCGCGACACCGTGCCTTTTACGCTGGACGGCCAGCCCGCCAGCGCCTTGGTCGGCGACACGGTATTGACCGCAGTGCTGACCCATTGCGGCCAGTTGCGCCGCAACGAATTCAGCGGTGAAACGCGTGCTGGTTTTTGCATGATGGGCGCTTGCCAGGACTGCTGGGTGCAGACGGCCGCCGGTGCGCGGCTGCGTGCCTGTACCACCTTCATCGCACCGGGCATGGACGTGTGCACGGGTGGAACAGCGCCATGAGCCAGCCTGTGTTACAGCCCGTGGTGGTGGGCGCAGGCCCCGCCGGTGTGCGTGCAGCCCAAACCCTGGTGGCGCACGGCGTGCGCCCCGTGGTGCTGGATGAAGCGGCACGCGCGGGAGGCCAGATCTACCGCCGCCCGCCGTCGCATTTTCAGCGCTCCGCGCAGACCCTGTACGGTTTTGAAGCCGCACGCGCACAGGCCGTGCATGGCGCATTTGACGGTTTGCAAAGCCAGATCGACTACCGGCCCGACAGCCTGGTGTGGAACGCCCAGGGCGGTTTGCTGGATGTGCTGCATGGCCCCACCCAGACCACCCACAGTCAGCAGTACGGGCAACTGATCGTGGCCACCGGCGCGACCGACCGCACGCTGCCCATTCCCGGCTGGACCCTGCCCGGCGTCTATGCCCTGGGCGGTGCCCAGGTGGCCCTCAAGTTCCAGGGTTGTGCGATTGGCCAGCGCGTGGTCTTCATGGGCACCGGCCCGTTGCTGTACCTGGTGGCCTACCAGTATGCGAAGGCCGGTGTGGAGGTGGCGGCCGTGCTGGACACGGCCCGCTTCCAAGACCAGTTGACCGCGTTGCCCGCCCTGTTGACGCAGCCCGCAGTGCTGGCTAAGGGCTTGTATTTTGTGGCCTGGCTGCGCGCCCATGGCGTGGCCTTGCACAGCGGCGTGCGGCCCGTGCGTGTGCTCGGCCACAGCCGGGTGCGTGCCGTCGTGTGGCATGACGGCCAGCAGGAGCGGACGCTGGACTGCGATGCCATTGGCTTTGGCTACGCCCTGCGGTCGGAGACCCAACTGGCCGATCTGCTGGGCTGCCGCTTTGTTTTTGCGCCCCAGCAGCGTGCCCACCTGCCCGAGCGCGATGCCGCTGGCCGGTCCAGCGTCGCAGGTGTGTACCTGGCGGGCGACGGTGCGGGCATCATGGGTGCGGACGCGGCCGAGTGGGCAGGCGAGCGGGCGGCGCTGGCCTTGCTGGCCGACCACGGCGTGGCGGTGGATGCTGCCCGCGCCGGGCTGCTGGAGCACAAGCTCCAGCGCTTGCAGACCTTCCGCGCTGGCCTGGAGCGGGCGTTTCCATTCCCGGTTGCCTGGGCCGCCCAGGCCCCTGACGACCTGGTGGTGTGCCGCTGCGAGCACATCACCGCAGGCGAATTGCGCCGCACCGTGCAAGCCACCGGTGCCGACGAGATGAACCGCCTCAAGGCCTTGTGCCGCGTGGGCATGGGCCGCTGCCAGGGCCGTAGCTGCGGTGTGGCCGCAGCCGAAATTTTGGCCCATGCCACGGGTAAGCCGGTGGAGCAGGTGGGCCGTTTGCGCGGCCAGGCGCCGATCAAGCCCATTCCCATCCACTTGCTGCACGCGCCGGTGGCGCAGGACCCGGCATGACGGCGCAGTGTATCCAGGCCGATGTGGCCATCATGGGCGGCGGCATCGTCGGATCTTCGGCGGCGCTGGCCTTGCGGCGCATGGGCTTGCAAGTGGCGCTGCTGGAGCGCGACCTGTGCGGTTCCCGCTCTAGCGGGGTGAACTACGGCGGCGTGCGGCGCCAAGGCCGACCGGTCAGCCAGTTGCCACTGGCCCAGCGCGCGCACCGTATCTGGGCCAATCTGCCGAACCTGATCGGCACCGACGGCGAGTACCAGCGTAGCGGCCACTTCAAGATTGCGCGCAGCGAGGCCGACCTGGCCGCGCTGGAGAACTACCGCACGCTGAGCCGCGACTTTGACCTGGGCATCGAGCTGCTGACCGGCCCGCGCCTGCGCGCCCATTGCCCCTGGCTGGGCGGCAAGGCGGTGGGCGGCTCGCTGTGTGCCGAAGACGGCCAGGCCAATCCGCGCCTGGTGTCGCCCGCCTTTGCCCAGGCCGCCCGGCGCGCCGGTGCGCAGATTTTTGAGCGCAGCCCGGTCGACGCGGTGGCACACGATGGCCAGCATTTCACGCTGCGCTCCGGTAATGCGTTGGAAGTCACCGCACCGGTGCTGCTCAACTGCGCCGGGGCCTGGGCTGGCAAGTTGGCGGCCCAGTTTGGCGAAGCCGTGCCCCTGCAGTCTGGCCATCCGGCCA
>CAUPNM010000038.1:0-39198 GCA_963512645.1 uncultured Albidiferax sp.
CAGTCTGGCCATCCGGCCATGGCGGTGACCGAGCCGCTGCCGTTCTTCATGGGCTGGAGCCTGGGCGTGGAGGGCGGTGGCATTTACTGCCGCCAGGTGGCGCGTGGCAACCTGGTGCTGGGCGGTGGTGCCGGTGTGGCGCTAGATGCCGACCGGGCCCGGTCTGAGCGCGCGGCCATCGCCGCCTTGTCGGTGCAGGCAGTGGAGCTACTGCCCGCGCTGCGCCATGCGCATTTCATCCGCACCTGGAGCGGCACCGAAGGCTATTTGCCCGACCGCCAGCCGGTGCTGGGCTTGAGCCGCACCACACCCGGACTCATCCACGGCTTCGGCTTTGCCGGTGCCGGTTTCCAGATCGGCCCCGCCGTGGGCGAGGTGCTGGCCGAGTTGGCCCGCGATGGCCGCAGCAGCACCCCGATTGACGCTTTTGCCATCGACCGTTTTTTTCCTGCCACCACCACCCCTTGAAAGGATTTCTCCATGTCCCATGCATTCCAATCACGCACTTTGCGCCGGGGGCTGATCGCCGCCGCGGCCGCCACCGCGCTGTTCGGCAGCGGCTTTGCCAGTGCCCAGACCAAGACGCTGTACATCGGCATGAACGGTGGCACCATGGAGAAGGCGTATACGCAGTACGTGTTTCCGGCGTTCGAGAAGCTGCACAACGTCAAGGTGGTGGTGGTGCCGGGCACGTCGTCCGACATTCTGGCCAAGGCCCAGGCCAACAAAGACAAGCCACAGATGCACGTGATGTTTCTGGACGACGGCATCATGGTGCGCGCCATCGGCATGGGCCTGTGCCAAAAGCAGCGCCCCAGTCCTTCGCTGGGTGAAATTTACCCCGCCGCCCGCTTCAAGGACGA
This sequence comes from uncultured Albidiferax sp., assembly GCA_963512645.1. Taxonomy (GTDB): domain Bacteria; phylum Pseudomonadota; class Gammaproteobacteria; order Burkholderiales; family Burkholderiaceae_C; genus Rhodoferax_B. Next base: position 864 of record CAUPNM010000038.1, read on the forward strand.
CATGGCCAGCGGTGTCAGCCTGGGCATGACCGGTCTGGCCTACAACGCCAAGATGTTCAAGGAAAAAGGCTGGGCCGCGCCGACATCGTGGATGGACCTGGCCGACCCGAAGTTCAAGGGCAAGGTGGTGTTCCAGTCGGCGTCGTCCTCGTCGTTTGGCCTGCACGGCTTCTTGATGTTTAACCGCATCCAGGGCGGCAACGACAAGAACGTTGAGCCCGGCTTCAAAGCCTGGCCCACCACGATCGGCCCGAACGTGCTGGAGTACATCCCCAGCTCGGCCAAGCTATCGGAAATGGTGCAAACCGGCGAGGCGGCCATCTTCCCGCTGACCCCCACCGCCGTGGCTGCGCTCAAGGCCAAGGGCATTCCGGTGGAATACGCCCAGCCCAAAGAAGGCTCGGTCGTGCTGATGGTCGGCCAATGCGTGATCGCCAACAACAGCGAGCCCGAGCTGGCGCAGAAACTGACCGAGTTCCTGCTGAGCCCGCTGGCCCAGGCCAATGTGCTGCAGTTCGGCGCGCAGATTCCCACCAACCCCAAAGCACCCGCCGTGGGCGAAGGTGCTACCCAGGTGGCCGATATCACCAAGTGGATGAAAACCGCCGTGACCCTGGATTGGGACAGCGTCAACGCGAACCGCCCCGCCTGGAACGCGCGCTGGAACAAGACGATTGAACGCTGAGCACTGTCTCCCTATGCAAAAAGGCCACCTCGACAGGTGGCCTTTTTTTATGTGCGCATCACTGGGCGGCGATGGCTGCAGTACGGATGTCTTGCAGCGTGCTGGTGGGCGTAATGGCCTCGGGGTCCAGCAGGCAGTGCAGGATTGCGGGTTTGCCGCTGGCCCGCGCGCGCGCCAGGGCCGGGGCGAACTCTGCGGTGGTCGCCACGCGTTCGCCATGGCCGCCAAAGGCCTGGGCGTACGCGCAGAAGTCGGGGTTCTGGAGCACGGTGGCGCTGATGCGTCCCGGGTAGTGCCGCTCCTGGTGCATGCGGATGGTGCCCAGCATGGCGTTGTCCAGCAGCACCACGAGGATGGGCAGGCCGTATTGCACGGCGGTGGCAAATTCCTGGCCATGCATCAAAAAGTCGCCGTCGCCCGCAAACACCACCACCTCGCGCTGCGGCCACAGCCGTTTGGCCCCTACGCCCGCAGGCAGGCCGTAGCCCATGGAACCGCTGGTGGGCGCGAGCTGGCTGGCGTAGGCGGTAAACGGCCAGAAGCGGTGTACCCAGGTGGCGAAGTTGCCCGCGCCGTTGCAGAAGATGGTGTCGGCGGGCAGTTCTGCGCGCAGGTGTTGCATCACCACGCCCATTTGTAGCGGGCCGGGGATCTGGATGGGGGCCGGGTCGCTCCAGCGCAGGTAGTCGGCGTGGGCGGTTTCGGTCTCGGCTTGCCAAGCGGGCGGCGTTGCCGGGCGCAGCGTGCCCACGGCTTCGGCAAATGCCTGTGGCGTGGCGTGGATGGACTGGGCGGCCCGGTACAGCTTGCCGAACTCGTCCGCATCGGCGTACACATGCACCAGGCTTTGCTCTGGTGTGGGAATGCCTAGCAGCGTGTAGCCCTGCGATGGCACTTCCGACAAACGCCCACCCACCAGCAGCACTAGATCGGCATTGCGGATGCGCGCCAGCAGCTGGGGGTTGGCCCCCAGCCCCAGGTCGCCGCCGTAGCAGGGGTGGGTGTGGTCAAACAGCATCTGGCGGCGGAACGAGCAAAACACCGGCAGCGCAAACGCCTCGGCAAATGCTTGGAACTGCTGCACCGCCTGCGCCGACCAGCGGCTGCCTCCCAAGATGACCACCGGGCGCTGCGCCGTCTCCAGGCGCTGCTGCAGTTCTGCCAGCGGTGCGGGGCCGGGGTGGGTTTCGGGAGTGGCATAGGGCAGGGCATCGGCCACCAGGGCGGCCTCGGTCAGCATGTCTTCTGGCAGGGCGATCACCACCGGGCCGGGGCGGCCCGAGGTGGCCACGTGGAAGGCGCGCGACACCAGTTCGGGCAGGCGTTGGGGGTCGTCAATTTGCACCACCCACTTGGCCATGCTGCCAAACACCGCGCTGTAGTCCAGCTCCTGGAACGCCTCGCGCCCCAGTGCGTCGCGTGCCACCTGGCCCACGAAGAGCAGCAGCGGCGTGGCGTCCTGGTGCGCGATGTGCACGCCCGCCGCGGCGTTGGTGGCACCGGGGCCACGGGTCACAAAACACACGCCCGGCTGCCCTGTGAGCTTGCCCTGCGCCTCGGCCATCATGGCCGCGCCGCCCTCCTGGCGGCACACGGTGACGGCGATGGGCGCGTCATGCAGGGCATCCAGCACGGCCAGAAAACTCTCGCCGGGCACGCAAAACAGGTGCTGCACGCCGTGCACCAAAAGCTGGTCTACAAGGATCTGGCCGCCGCTGCGGGTGGGGAGGTGGGTCATGGGTTTACCGTTTTAAATGACGTTTTTTTCCAGCAGCGGGCGCTGGTCTACCAGGCGCTGGATGCTTATGGGCGAAAGGTCCAGGCTCTGGTAACTGCCGGTGTGTATCAGCTCGGCCAGGCCCTGGCCCACGGCAGGGCACTGCTGCAGGCCGTGGCCAGAGAAGCCGTTGGCAAACACCAGGTTGTCGCAGGCCGGGTGCAGGCCGACCAGGGCGTTGTGGTCGAAGGTGTTCATCTCGTAGTAGCCCGCCCAGGCGCTTTGCAAACGCAAGGCTTCAAACGCTGGAATACGCGCGGCCAGCGTGGGCCATACATGGTTGTCAAAGGCTTCGTAGGTGGGCTCCAGCGGCGCGAAGTCGGCATCCTGGTCTGCGGGCGGCGCAAATCCGGCGATGAAGCCCCGGCCTTCGGGGCGCAGCCAGATGCCGCTGGTGTCGATGAGCAAAGGGCAGCGCGGCAGCTCCGCCGGGCTGGACAGGTGGAACACCGTGCGCCGCTTGCCCACCACCGGCAGCGCGATGCCCGCCCACGCGGCAATCGCTGCTGCCCAGGGGCCGCCTGCGTTCACCGCAAAGCGGCAGGGCAGGGTGCCGCCGCTGCGTAGCCGCACCGCCTGCACGTGCTGCACGCCGTCGCTGCGGGCCAGGTCCAGGCCCACGGCCTCGTCGGCCAGGTAACGCACGCCCTGGCTTTGCGCCTTTTTGCGCAGCGCGGTCAGCAGCAGATAGCCGTCAAACCAGCCCTCGCCCGACAGACCCAGCGAGCCCAGCGCCACGTCCTGCAGCGCCAGCCAGGGGAACTGCTGCTGCAACTGCGTCGGGCTGAGCAGCGCCACATCCGCACCCAGTTGGCGTTGCAGCGCATGGTTGTCGCGCAGCGTGGCCGCGCCCGCCGCTGTGGCCAGGTACAGGTAGCCGCCCTCGTGCAGGCCGATGTTCGGCGCGTCCCCGTTGCAAGCCAGCAGCGCGCCCACGTTGCGCAAAAAGTCGATGCCAAACGCCGAGATGCGGATGTTGATGTCGGTGGAGAACTGCTGGCGTATCGAGCTGGCCGACAGCGCCGACGAGGCCTGCGCATACGTCGGGTCGCGCTCCAGCACCACCACCTCGCAGCCCGGCTGTTGTAACGTGAGGAAGTAGGCGATGGCGCTGCCAATCACGCCGCCGCCGATGATGACGATGGGCACCACCGCGCCTTACACGTCGAACTTCACGCCCTGGGCCAGGGGCAACTGGGTGGAGTAGTTGATGGTGTTGGTGGCGCGGCGCATGTAGGCCTTCCAGCTGTCGGAGCCGGATTCGCGGCCACCGCCGGTTTCTTTCTCGCCCCCAAACGCGCCGCCAATCTCTGCACCGCTGGGGCCGATGTTGACGTTGGCAATGCCGCAGTCCGAGCCGTTGCTGGCCATGAAACGCTCGGCCTCGCGCATGTTCAGCGTGAAGATGGACGACGACAAGCCCGCCCCCACCGCGTTGTGCCAGTCGATCGCCTGGTCCAGCGACTCGTAGCGCAGCACGTACAGGATGGGCGCAAAGGTCTCGCGCAGCACCGGCCCGGCGTGCGCATCCAGCTCCACCAAAGCGGGGCGTACGTAGAAGGCTTCCGGCGCGCTCTCTACCCGCGTGCCGCCGTGCACCGTGGCACCCAGGGCGCGGCTTTCATCCAGGGCTTTTTGCATGCCGTCAAAGGCGGCGCGGTCGATCAGCGGGCCCACCAGGGTGCCTGGTGCGCGCGGGTCGCCCACCTGCACCTTGCCGTAGACCTGGGCCAGCTGCGGTACCAGGGCGTCGTACACGCTGTCGTGCACAAACAGGCGGCGCAGCGTGGTGCAGCGCTGCCCGGCCGTGCCCATGGCCGCAAAGGCGATGCCGCGCAGCGTGAGGTCCAGGTCGGCAGACGGCGCGACGATGGCCGCGTTGTTGCCGCCCAGCTCCAGAATCGCCCGCGCAAACCGCCCCGCCACGCGCGGGGCCACGGCTTTGCCCATGGCGGTGGAGCCGGTGGCCGACAGCACCTTGACATGCGCGTCGTCCACCAGCACTTCGCCAATATCGCGCTGGCCCATCAGCAGCTCCAGCAGGCCCTCGGGCGCATCGCCAAAGCGGGCCAGTGCGCGCTGGGCGATGGCCATGGTGGCCAGGGCGGTGAGCGGGGTTTTTTCGGACGGCTTCCACACCACGGCGTTGCCGCACACAAGGGCCAGGGCGGCGTTCCAGCACCATACCGCCACCGGAAAATTGAAGGCTGAAATCACCCCCACCACGCCCATGGGGTGCCAGGTTTCCATCATGCGGTGCTCGGCCCGCTCGGTGGCGATGGTCAGGCCGTAAAGCTGGCGCGACAGGCCCACGGCGAAGTCGCAAATGTCGATCATCTCCTGCACCTCGCCCGCGCCTTCGCTGGGCACCTTGCCCACCTCCAGCGTGACCAGCAGGCCCAGGTCGGCCTTGGCCGCGCGCAGCTCTTCGCCCAGCAGGCGCACCAGCTCGCCCCGGCGCGGCGCAGGCACCGTGCGCCAGGCCAAATAGGCCGCCTGGGCGCGGGCGATAGCGGCGGTGGCTTCGGTGGGCGAGGTCTGCGGCAGGTGGGCGATGGTTTCGCCGGTGATGGGCGAACGCACGGCCAGCGTGCCGCCGGTGTAGTGGGCGCGGGCTACGCCCAGGCGTTGCAGCAACTGGTCAACTTCGGTGGGCAGGGAGGTGGTAGCAGGCATAGGGCGATGGAAATAGGATGGAAAAGTGGCCCCAATATCACCCAATCTGCGCCGCTTGTATAGCGACAAATGCGAAGGACTTGATGCGAAAATAGACTGATGTGGTTTGCGGATTTAGGAGCTGCTACCGCTCAAGAAATAAGCGCAGAGGCCTCAAAACCTTTAAATCCTGCTACCTCTCTTCATTCCCAAAAGGCATTACCATGCTGCGCAAAAGCTTTTTGCCGCCCATCGCCGACCTGCTGGCCTTCGAGGCTGCCGCCCGCCACGCCAGCATCTCGCGTGCAGCGGAGGAGCTGCACCTCACGCAAAGCGCGGTGTCGCGCCAGATCCGCCAACTGGAAGCGCAGCTGGGCATGGCCGTGTTCCACCGCGTGCGCCAGCGCGTGGTGCTCACCGACGCAGGCCGGGTCTACGCCGCCGATGTGCGCGCCGTGTTGCAGCAGCTGGCATCGGCTACGCAGAAAACCATGGCCTGGTCGGACGGCGGCGGCCTGCTGAATCTGGCCGTGCTGCCCACCTTCGGCACCCGCTGGCTGATTCCCCGCCTGCCCGACTTTGCCGCCCTGCACCCGGACGTCACCGTCAACATCGCCGCCCGCAGCGAACCTTTCGACTTCGCCCAGGAGCCGCTGGATGCCGCCATCCACTTCGGCGCGCCGCTGTGGGCCGGTGCGGTGTGCGAATACCTGATGCACGAGCAGGTGGTGCCGGTGTGCAGCCCCGCCTACCAGCAGCGGCTGGGTCTTGCGCAGGTGCCCGATATGTCCCGTGCCGTGCTGCTGCAGCAAACCACCCGCCCCACCCAGTGGGCCGACTGGTTCGAGCAGGTCGGTGCCGACGGCCAGCACGCCCTGCGCGGCCCGCGCTACGAGCAGTTCGCGATGATTGCCCAGGCGGCAGTCTCCGGCCTGGGCGCTGCGCTGCTGCCCCGTTTTCTGGTCGAGCCCGAAATCGCCTCCGGTGCGCTGGTGCAGTTGTTTGCTCAGGCGCTGCAGAGCAGCGATGCCTACTACCTGGTCTACCCCGAGTCGCGAGCGCAGGCGCCGCTGGTGATGGCGTTTCGGGACTGGATTCGGGCGGCGGCAACGCCTGCTGTGGCCTTGCCTTGAGCCGGATCGGCCATGCAGAATGGTTTCCCCTTGATGCCGGAGCAACACTATGGCCCCCAAAAACACCCTGTGCCTGTGGTTTGACGGCACCGCCGTCGAGGCCGCAAACTTCTACGCCGCCACCTTCCCCGACAGCGCCGTCGGCCAAGTGTTCCGCGCGCCCACCGACTACCCCGCTGGCAAGCAGGGTGATGTGCTCACGGTTGCATTCACCGTCGTCGGCATCCCCTGCATTGGCCTCAACGGCGGCCCGCAGTTCACGCACAGCGAAGCCTTCTCGTTCCAGATCGCCACCGACGACCAGGCCGAGACCGACCGCCTGTGGAACGCCATCGTCCACAACGGCGGCCAGGCCAGCGAATGTGGCTGGTGCAAAGACCGCTGGGGCCTGTCGTGGCAAATCACCCCGCGCGTCCTCATCGAGGGCATATCCGACCCCGATCCCAAAGTGGCCCAGCGGGTGTTTGGGGCGATGATGGGGATGGGGAAGATTGATATTGCGGGGATTGAGGCGGCACGGCGTGGGTAGGGTGGGGGCTAGGCTCTCGCGCAACCTTTATGCGTTTGCCAGCTTGGGCAAAGCGTTTCGCTCCAGCCGGTTTTGGATGGCGACTTCGAGAATCTCGTTGTCCAAGGCTTCGGCGCGAGCGTTCGCGACTGCTCGGGCGGCCACCAAGTCTTCGATCTGCCGGGAGAGTGCTCTATTGATCTCGTCGCATAGCTGATCGAAGTTCAGAGGTTCATCGATGGGATCTGGTTTGGCGACAAACTCGTAGCGGCCACCACCCATGAGTGCCTGAAAAAATCCTACGGCGACCTTCTCGTTGGCTTCGGCAAGTGACGTGGTCAGCGTGCTGTTTTGGATTTCCTGGAGGACCTCGCCCTGGTGCATGCGGCACTCTTTCAGAAGCTCGCCGTCTGCTGGTAGCACTTCAATGGCACCCTCGCGGGCTCCCGTCTTGTGGAATACAGTCCGCGCTTCCGTGAAGGGGGCTTCCAGCTTGAGGTCGCTCAGGCCGATGTTCTGCACTTCATGGGCACCATGGAGATAGACGACGTTGGAGTCCTTTTTCAGCCCGAAGCTCAGCTTCTTGAGGTCAACGCCAACCTTGGCGGTGAAATGCGCGTCGATGATGCCGACGAACTCCCGGCTGGTAGGGCGGTCGAGACCCAGCAATCCGCCGGCGTTTACATCGCTGCTGGTCTTCTTGAGCGAGGTGTATTTGCTCTTGATGGAGAAGAAGGCGACTTGAAGTTGTCGCTCGATGGCGATGGCACTTACTTGGCGACCCTTAAGTTGCTCAATTTGCGAGTGGAGCGAGGCGTTTTCTGCTGCCAACTGAACGCGCTCGCGTTGTTTGTTGCGCAGCGATTCAGCAAAAACCTGGACGATATCCCCCGCGCCATGGACGATATTGCCTGCCCCCTCGATAACGTGGCCGACCGCCGCTGTCACTGGCCTGAGCGCATCAATGGCCTCGTTTGCGGTCCCGGCTACGGCATGTATGCCCTCAGTCGCGGTGCCGAAGAAGCGCCAAATCGCCAGGCCAATAAGTAGCACCAAGGCGGCACCGACAAGAATGAACCACCACTGAAATTCCATGTTTTCTTTCCCTTCCGAGGAGTAACCAGTTTACGGGCATAGTGGTGATAACAATGATCGCGTTCCTCTTGGAATACCACCGATAGCATATTTCAGAGGGGCGCTGATTCGCAGTTTCTACTGCAACTGTGTTTCAAACGCCGCCGCAAACCTCTCAACATCTACCCCCGCCATCCCAATCCCCTTGGCAACCGACCGCCACCCCGCAACCGCCCCCCGCACCTCATCCAACACACGCGCAGCCTCGACAGTTCCCAGCTGAAACTGCGCGGCAACAGCCACAGCTTCTTCCACCGAAGCCGCATCCCCTGCGTCGTGCGAAATCCAGGTTTTCAGCGACCGCTCTTTGTCCGGAAACGGGTTCAAATCAAAGGCCGGTGCCAGCCGCCACTGGGCGTGCGCGGTGTGCAGGAAACCGTGGTTGTTCAGGTGGTCGTCCACGTTGTTGATGAGGATGTTGAACACCATGCGCCGCCACAGCTCTTGCAGGTCGGCGGTAGCCTGGCTGCTGTGCTGGCGGATGGCTTCGGCGATGTCGAGGTAGGTGTATTGCTGCGCGGGGGCGGCCTGCAGTAGCGAGCGGGCCGACAGGTACATCAGCCGCAGGCTGCCCTGGCGGTCAAAGCGGGTGATGACAGCCACGGGGATGCCTGCGGAATCCTCCACCCGCGCCTTGGCGGCATCGATACCGGCATGGCGGGCAAGGGTCAGTGCCAGCACTTCGCCGTGGACGATGGAGCGCGTGTCTTTGACGCTGGGGAACTTGCCGATGGCCAGCGAGCCGTCGGCATCCAGAATGGAGCACTTCGGGCGCAGGCCGCCTAGCGACGTGCCGTTGCCGCGCAGGTAGGCGAGGTCGCGTGCGGACTCCTTGTTTTCTTCAAACGCCTTGGAGGCCGAGAGCAGTTGGGGCAGTTCGATCAGTGCGGGCGTGTCGCGCTGGCCACCGGACGGGCGGTGGAACACGCCGTGGTCGTCGCGAAACCGGATGGCACCCATGCGGCTGAAGTCGTTGACCCACAGCAGGTAGTCGAAGTCGTTGAGCTGCCCCGCGCCCTTGGTAGCGGCCTGTGCGCCCCGTTCCTTGCGCTGCTTGGCGTAGTCGCGCTGGATGACGGCTTTGCCCCAGCCGTCGGGCTCGGCATCGGCAAAGCAGCCGAAGAAAGCCGACTGCGTGTCGCCCCGGTGGGGCGCGAAAAAATAGCCGCTGCCCAGCGGCAGCTCAGGCGAAATGGCAAACGCATCGGGGTTGCGCAGCCAGCTGTCGGCATAGGCAAACGCCACCGACCGCCGCTGCCCCCGCGCCTCAAACACCAGCTTGCCCACCTCCACGGCAGATACCCCCAGGCATACGGCCATTTCGCGCTTCACATCGCCCCCGTTTTCTTGCCTGGCCCGCGTACGCGCTGCGGTAGGCGGGATTCGTCCAGTAGCAGGCCGGTGTGGTCTTTGGATACATCGAGCAGCTCGTCGAACGGCGTGCCCTGGCCCAGTGCAAACAGCACCATGGCGTAGGCACCGATGGACGTGCCGGGCGTGCCACGGATGAGGCGGGTGTAGAGCGTTTTGGAGATGTCGGCGCGCTCGCACACGGCGGCCACAGTGAGGCGACGCTTCTTGCGGGCAATTTCGATGTCGGCACCGAACTTCTCCAGGGACTGGGCGACGCGGATGGGAAGGGGGGCGGTTTTGACGGTAGCGTTGGGCATTTAAGGCAGCGTATGAGATGCGTTATTGGCTATAGGGTATCGTTAAAGATGCCATATGGCAACTTCATTGCAGTCTGCTCAAACCGCCGAGCCGGGCGTGCGCCGCCCAATGCGCTTCAGGGGGCGGGGTGGGCAATTTCTCGATTGCAAAGCCCCAGGTCCCCCAGAAGTATTCTTGTCACCAATCCCCTAATCTCATCACTAATCTTGTCACCACTCGGTAGGCGGCACCAACCGGCGTGCCCTTGACCCCACCACCTGTTCTATCCTGCCCCCCATGGACACCCCCACTTTCGACTACATCGTCATCGGCGCAGGCACCGCAGGCTGCCTGCTGGCCAACCGGCTCAGTGCGGACAAAAACCGCAGTGTGTTGCTGCTGGAGGCAGGCGGGCCGGACAACTATGCGTGGATCCACATCCCGGTGGGTTACCTGTACTGCATCGACAACCCGCGCACCGATTGGCGCTACCGCACCGATCCCGCGCCGGGGCTGAACGGCCGGTCGTTGCTGTACCCGCGGGGCAAAACGCTGGGTGGCTGCTCTAGCATCAACGGCATGATTTACATGCGCGGCCAGGCCCGCGATTACGCGCAGTGGGCCGAGACCACCGGCGACGAGGCCTGGGGCTGGGAGCACTGCCTGGCCGACTTTCGCGCCCACGAAGACCACTACCGGCTGGATGCCACCCAGGTCTCCAACAAGGATGCCCAGGCTTTTGCCGCGCTGCACGGCCACGGCGGTGAATGGCGGGTAGAGAAGCAGCGCCTGCGCTGGGACGTGCTGGACGCGTTTGCGCTGGCGGCGCAGCAAGAGGGCATTCCGGCGGTGGCCGACTTCAACAGTGGCGACAACCTGGGCGTGGGCTATTTCGAGGTGAACCAGCGCAGCGGCTGGCGTTGGAATGCGTCCAAGGCGTTTTTGCGGCCCATCCGCAAGCAGCGCAGCAACCTGGCGGTGTGGACCGGTGCGCAGGTGTGCCGCCTGCTGTTCACGCCGGGAGACGACGGCCTGCCGGTGTGCAGCGGGGTGGAGCTGGTGCAGCAGGGCGTGCGCCGCACCGTGCAGGCCCGGCGCGAGGTGCTGCTGAGCGCCGGGGCCGTGGGGTCGCCGCAGATACTGCAACTGTCGGGCGTGGGCGACGCGACCTTGTTACAGGCGCAGGGCCTGCCGGTGGTGGCCGATGTGCCGGGCGTGGGCGGTAACCTGCAAGACCATTTGCAAATCCGCTCGGTCTACAAGGTGCAGGGCGCGCGCACGCTCAACACCCTGGCCAGCACGCTGTGGGGCAAGGCGCAGATTGCGCTGGAATACGCCGTGCACCGCAGCGGGCCGATGAGCATGGCACCGTCGCAGCTGGGCATTTTTGCGCGCAGCGACACCACGCGCGCCCATGCCAACCTGCAGTACCACGTGCAACCGCTGAGCCTGGAGGCCTTTGGTCAGCCGCTGCACGGTTTTGCAGCCATCACCGCCAGCGTATGCAACCTCAACCCCACGAGCCGGGGCAGCGTGCGTATCCAGAGCCCGCGCTTTGAGGACGCGCCCTGCATCGCGCCCAACTACCTGGCCACCGATGAAGACCGGCAGATCGCCGCCGATTCACTGCGCCTGACCCGCCGCATCGCCGCGCAACCGGCCATGGCCCGCTACCAGCCCGAAGAATTCAAACCCGGCACGCAGTACCAGACCGACGAGCAGCTCGCCCGGCTGGCGGGCGATATCGGCACCACCATCTTCCACCCGGTGGGCACCGCCAAAATGGGCCGCGCCAGCGACCCGCTTGCGGTGGTAGACAGCCATTTGCGGGTGCGCGGCGTGCGCGGTTTGCGGGTGGTAGATGCCAGCGTGATGCCCACCATCACCAGCGGCAATACCAACAGCCCCACGCTGATGGTGGCCGAGAAGGCTGCGCGCTGGATTGCGGCGGGGGTGTGACGTTCAGGCGGCAGGCTGTGGCTTACCCAGGGCCCCTGGCCGCTGCGCCCGGTGGAATGCCCCCACGGCGGTAATCACCCCCACCAGCAACAGCGTGATGCCGCAGGCCTCGGACAGGCTGGGCCAACGCTGGTTGGCGATCAGCCCGAAGGTGGTGGCGAAGATGGTTTCGGTCACGATGAGTTGCCCAGCCAGGCCAATCGGCAGGCGCCGGGTGGCGATGGACCAGGCCCACGACGCGCCAATCGAGCCCAGCACGGCCAGCGCCAGCGCCGAGGTGAACAAGGGCGCGGCCGTGTCCCATGCCAGGCCGATGCGCGGCACGTGGAACAGGTCCAGCGACAGGCCCAGTGGGATGAAGGCCACCACCTCGAAGGTGCCGCCCAGCATCATCATGCCGGTCCAGGTGAGCGCGCCCATGTGGGGGCGTTTGCGCAGCGCCGCCTGGTTGCTGATGCCAAACAGCGTCCACAGCGCCACGGCGGCGATGGAGAAACCTATGCCTAGCAGCGTGTGGCCCATGGGCGTGTCGCTGGAGTGGGTCAGGCCCTCGGCATTGACCAGCAGCAGCCCCACCAGGGCCAGCGCCAGGGGCGGCACCAGGCTGCGCCAGGCAATACGGTCGGGCCCGAAGTTGCCGATGATGGCCAGCACCACCGGCACCGTGGCTACAAAGGCCGGGGGGATGATGGGCCCGGCGTAGATCACGGCGGCGGCGATGGTCAAAAAGTAGCCCACGTAGCCAATCAGGCCCAGCCAGGCCGCCACCAACCAGTCCAGGGCCGTGAGCCCGCGCAGTTGGCCCGGCGCGGCCAGCAAGATGCCCAGCGCCAACACGCCCGAGATCAAAAACCGGCACACCGCCAGGTCGTAGATGGAATAGGGGCCGATCACGTAGGGCGCGATAAAGCCCAGCGACCACGCAAACGCGGCAAATACGGCGGCCGCCACGCCCAGCATCAGCTGTTTCCCCATCCCCGTCTCCCGGTTGTATAGGACATGAGGCTAGGCCTTCGGCAAATGCGTGCTTTCAATATGGCACCACAAAGTAGCTGGTATGCGACACCGTATTAAGCCTCCGGTGTCGCTTGGCCCAGCAAGCCAATAAACACCCCCAGCAGCTTGTGCGCACTCTGCCAGCCGCTGGCCGAATCCAGGCCCCACTGCGCAAAATGCCCGTCGGTCTGCATGCGGGCCAGGCCGTAGACGGTGGCCCGGGCCAGCACGGCCAGGGTTTGCGGGTCAAAGTTCTGGGCCGCGCCTTGCTGCTGGGCCAGTTGAACTGCGTGTACCGTCATGTCGCGCAGCTCCTGGTTGCGCTGCGCCATGCCACTGGCGACGGCGTAGTCGATCTGTTCGCGCGCCGACACCACCCGAAAGTGCATGGGGTGCTGCTCGGCCCAGCCCAGATAGGCCTCGCCCAGCGCCTGCAGTTGCTCCAGGCCGTGCTGCCGGTGGGCGGCCACGCCGGTGACCATGCCGATGCGCAAGCGCTCGGTGGCTTCTTCGGCCACCGCCGTCAGCAAGGCCTTGCGCGACGCGAAATGCCGGTACGGCGCGCTGGGCGCCACGCCCACGCGGCGGGCCACTTCGCGCAGGCTGAGGTGCTCGGTGCCCACCTCTTCGGCCAGTTGCACGGCCGCGTTCAGCAGGGTCTGGCGCAGGTTGCCATGGTGGTAGGCGCGGGGCGTGGGCATGGGCGTGTCCGATATGTGAGCGTTTTTCATCATAGGGCCAGAAGCCAATATCGACTAGCGCAGTAATGTGAGCACCTCGTAACGCGGTTCGACGGCGCGCACCCAAGCCCTTAGTCTGCGACCAGCTCTGCACGGTGCAGAACACAAAGGACCGATATGACCAAACCTCTCTCCCCGCTGGTGGGAATTTCTGCCACCCGAACTGCGGCCACAGGCCCGCGCTGGACCCTTCTGGCCGGGCTGTCGTTGGCGCTGCTGGCCATGGCGGCGCTGATTCTGGCTTGCATGCCCGATGCGTCCGGCATGCGCCAGCTGATCCGCGCCACGGCGCGCACCTCCTTACTGCTGTTTGTGCTGGCGTTTACCGCGTCGGCCCAGGCGCGGCTGTGGCCGGGTGCCTGGTCGCAGTGGCTGTGCCGCCAGCGCAGGCAACTGGGGCTGGCGATGGCGGTGTCGCATGCCATCCACGCGGGTGCGATTGTGGGCTTTGCGCTGCTCGATCCCTTGTCCTTCCAGGTGCATTTGGTGCAGAGCAACCCGGTGCCGGGCACTATCGCCTATGCCTTTATCGTAGCCATGGCCGCCACCTCGTTTGACCGCAGCGCCGCCTGGCTGGGGCCGCGCGCCTGGCGCTGGCTGCATGTGGGCGGCGTGTACTTTTTGTGGGTGAGCTTTATGGTGACGTTTGGCAAGCGGCTGCCGCAGTCGGGGGCCTATGCAGTGCCGCTGCTGATCCTGCTGGCGGCGCTGGGCTTGCGGCTGTGGCCTGCGTCCGCTCGACTTACACCAGGCCCAGATCGCGCGGCGTGACACCGGCAAACACCTGCTCCAGCTGCTTGCCATTCAGCCCAAACTGCCGCCCAAAAAGCCCGGCCAGCACGGCGCGGTATTCGTTGAGTACCGGGTAGTCGCGGTTCTGGAACAGGGTGGCTTGCTCCACGCGCACCTGCTCGCCCGCCACTTGGGCGCTGCGCAGGCCGCCACCCAGCACCCAGTAGACCGAGCCGTGGCCGTGGTCGGTGCCCCGGTTGCCGTTTTGCCGGAAGGTGCGGCCAAACTCGCTGGCCACCACCACGGTGGTGTTGCGCCAGGCGGTGGGGCCCATCTCTTGCGCGAAGCTGACCAGGCCCCGGCCCAGCTCTTCCAGGCGCGACGCCAGGTAGCCGCTGGCACCGCCCTGGTTGACGTGCGTGTCCCAGCCGCCCACATCCACAAAGCCCAAGTTGAAGCGGTCTTTCATCAGGCGGGCGATACGCTGCGCTTCCAGCTCGAAGCCCTTGGCGTTGATCGCGCCCCGGCTGGCGGCCAGCATCTCGCTGCTGAGTTCGCGGGCCACGTCGTCGCGCACCGCAAAGCCGTCGGTCACGCGGGCTGCCAGTGGGCTGCCCTGGTACATGGCGGCGATGATGGCCGTCTGGCGCGGGTCTACCGCCGGTTTGGCCAGCGACTTGAGCGCGGTGTTGGGCACCTGCACGCTGCCCTGCAGCACCAGCGGCAGGCTGTCGGTAAAGGCCATGGGCTCGGCACCATGGACCACCGATGCCAGGCGGTTCATGAAGCCGGAGCGGTAGTTTTTGGTGCCCGTGAGCGGCTGGCCGAGTTCGATGCTGTCTTGCGTTTCGAAGTGGCTGCGCGACACGTCATCGCTGCCCGCAAACGGGATGAAGCTGGCCTCGCCTTTTTGCCACAGCGGATACACCGTGTCGCGCAGCGCCGGGTGCAGGCCCCAGTCGGCGTTCAGTGCGATGGCGGTGTTCAGGTCGGCACCGGGGCGGGGCACGGCGATGTCGGGGCGCGAGGCGTAGTAGAAGTCGCTGGAGGTCGGCACCAGCAGGTTGGCCGCGTCGTAGGCCCCGCGCAAAAAGACAAACAGCAGGCGGGACTGGGCGGCGGGCGCGGCAAACAGCTGCCCGGCATTCAGCAAGGGCAGGGCAGACAGCGACTGGAGCAGGTGGCGGCGTTGCATGTTTTCCCTTTAGCGGTGCATGAGCTCAGGCGACGACAGAAGGAAGCTGTTCCACTCCTGCGGCGAGGTGGCCTGGGCCAGGGCTTGCTGGGTATTCGGCCCCAGGGTCTGGCCCAGCGCGCGGTAGTACAGGGCGTTGGCCAGTTGCGGAAAAGCGGGCTTTTCCGTCGGCTGTGGCCCGTCGGTCTTGAACAGCCCGGCGTTGCCCGAGCCGATGGCCTTGGCAATTTCAAACCGCGTGGCCATCTGCCCGGGGCTGGACCAGGAGGTTGCGTCCAGGGCGTAGCCGTCGGGGGTTTGGCGGCCATACAGGGGCTGGCCCATGCGGTTGAGCCAGTTCAGCATGGGGCCGACGTTGAGGATGGGCTTGTCGTCGTAGGCCAGGCGTACGGCAGACACCACGTAGTGCAGCGGGTCCTTGAACTTTTGCCCCGCGCCCTGCGCGTACTCGGTGGACGACAGCAGGGTGTGCAGGGTGGCGGCAATGTCGCCCTCGCTCTTCAAAAAGCTCTGCGCCATGCGCTCCACCAGCGCGGGCGGCGGGTTGTCGCTGAGCCAGTACTGGGCCAGTTTGCGGCTGATGAAGCGGGCGGTGGCGGGGTGCCGGGCCAGGCGGTCCAGGGCTTCGTCCAGCTCGGCCAGGCCCCGGCTGCGGATGGGCTGGCCCAGCAGGGTTTTGGGGCCGTAGTCGTGCCGGTTCGGGTTGAATTCGAACAGGCCGTTGCGCACGTAGTCGGCTTGCAGCTCTTTGCGCAGCTTGGGGGTGTCTGGCCCGAGGTTCACGCCCACGCCGGTGAGCACGCGGGCCATTTCTTGCACGTCCTGCTGGGTGTAGCCCGCGTCCAGGCCCAGGGTGTGCAGCTCCATCAGCTCGCGGGCGTAGTTTTCGTTGATGCGGTTGGCGGCGTTTTGTTCGTTGTCCAGGTAACGCAGCATGGCCGGGTGGCGGGCCACCGCGCCCAGCAGGTCGCGGAACTTGCCCAGGGCGTGCGGGCGCAGGGCGGTTTCTTCGTAGTCGCCCACCAGCACTCGCAGGTTGCCCTTGTACAGGTGCACGTTGAAGTGGTTAAGCCAGAACCAGGTCATTTGCTCCTGCACCTGGTTGCTGGAGTACAGCGCGCGCAGCAGGTGGCGGGTGGCGGCCTCGCGGCCCAGGCGGTTCAGCGCCTGCTGGTAGGCCTGCTGGGCGGCTTTTTTGTCGTCGTCATTGGTAAACGTGGCGTTGGCGGCCAGCCGGAGCTTTTCGGTGTCGTACGACAGCGTCGCCACCGGGGTCTGGCTGATCGCCATGGCATCGATCTGTTGTTGCACCGCCGGGGGCAGGGTGGCGGGGCCGGGGCGCAGTTGCCGCGCCAGGTAGGGGCTCAGGCCCAACTGCTCGGCCTGGTCCAGGGTGGCCACGGTGGCCCCCCAGGTCAGGCGGTTGCTGAGCTGGTAGGCCGCCACCGGGCTGGGGCGGTTGGCCGCAGGCGGTGGTGTGGCGCAGGCCCCCAGCAGGGCACACAGGAGCAGAGCGGTCGGGGTGCGGATCATGGTGCGGTTCCTTGGTTCCTTCTACAGGCAACGCTTGCCGATACCGGGACGATGACTTGCCGATGGCGTGTTTTACCCGCCGGGTTCTACCGGCGGAGCGGGCGTTTCGTCAAAGCCCAAGCGGATCAGCTCGCCGTTTTCGGGCGGGTCGGTGTAGGTCCAGTCGTCTAGTGCGTCGTGCATCACGCTGGGGGGCGGCGCAAACGGCGCTACCGGCACGCCCTTGAGGGCGCGGCCCATGTAGTCGATCCAGATGGGCAGGGACACGCTGCTGCCCGATTCGCGGCCCATGCTGCGCGGCTTGTCGTAGCCGGTCCACACCACCGCCACCAGGCTGGGTTGGAAACCGGCAAACCAGGCATCCACCGAGTCGTTGGTGGTGCCGGTCTTGCCGTACAGATCGGGGCGTTTGAGCGTGCCTTGCGCACGGGCGGCGGTGCCGCTGCTGGTCACGGTTTGCAGCATGCTGTTGGTGATGAACAGGTTACGTTCGGGCACGGCGGGCGCCAGGTCGGCCAGCGCCGGGGGCGGTGGGGCTTCAAACAGCACCTTGCCCTGCGCGTCGGTGATGCGTTCGATCACCACCGGCGGCAGCACGTGGCCGCCATTGGCAAACACGCCGTACGCCGAGGCCAGTTGCAGCGGTGTGGTGCTGCCCGCGCCCAGGGCCAGGGTCAGGTTGGCGGGCTGTTTGTCGATGTCAAAACCAAACCGGGCGGCCCAGGTGCGCGCGGGGTCCACGCCCAGCATCTGCACCAGCCGCACGCTGACCAGGTTGCGCGACCTGGCCAGGGCGGTGCGCAGCGGGATGGCCCCTAGGAACTGGCCGTCGTCGTTCTGCGGATTCCAACCCGGCCCGCCATCCACACCGGGCAGGTCCAGCGGGCCGTCGTTGACCACGGTGGACGGCATCACGCCCTGGTCGATAGCGGCCGAGTACAAAAATGGCTTGAAGCTGGAGCCCGGCTGCCGCCAGCCCTGGGTGACGTGGTTGAACTGCTGGGTAGAAAAATCGAACCCGCCCACCAGCGCCCGCACCCGGCCGGTGGTGGGTGTCAGCGCCACCAGGGCGCTTTGCACCTCGGGCCACTGCGATATCGCCCAGCCGGTTTTGCCCCCCAGGTCTTGCACGCGGATGATGGCACCACGCTTGATGGCCAGCGGCGCGGTGGCCTTGGCACCCAGGGCCGCCTGGGCCCAGCGCAGGCCTTCGCCCTTGAGCTGCAGCGTCTCGCCGGTGGCCAGGCGGGCCACCACGGCCTGGGGGCTGGCCAGCAGCACGATGGCCACGCGCAGGTCTTCGTCGTCGCGGTAGTCCTTCAGGGCCAGGGCGGCGGCGGCATCTTCTTCGGCAGCATCGTTGGGCAGCTCTTCGAATTCTTCCGGGCCCCGGTAGGGCAGCTTGCGGTCAAACGCCAGCACGCCTTTGCGCAGCGCGGCGTAGGCGGCCTGCTGGTCGGTGGAGATGAGCGAGGTCGTCACCTTGATGCCCTGCGAATAGGCCTGCTGGCCGTAGCGCTCAAACACCACCTGGCGGGCCATCTCGGCCACAAACTCGGCATGCACCGGCACCTGCAGCGGCGAGCGGATCACCAATTTTTGCGCGGTGGCGGTGGCGAACTGCTCCTCGGTAATCACCCCCACGGTGCGCATGCGGCCCAGCACCAGCTGCTGGCGGCGGGTGGCGCGCTCCAGGTTGGTGATGGGGTTGGCGTAGGCCGGGTTCTGCGGCAGCCCGGCCAGCATGGCCATCTCGGCCACCGACAACTGGGCCAGCGGCTTGCCAAAGTACACCTGGGCGGCAGCACCAAAGCCGTAGGCGCGGTGGCCCAGGTAGATCTGGTTCATGTAGAGCTCCAGGATCTGGTCCTTGGTGAGCGACTTTTCGATCTTCAGCGCCAGCATGGCCTCTTTGAGCTTGCGTTCGGCCGTCTTGCGGTTGCTCAAAAAAAAGTTGCGCGCCACCTGCTGGGTGATGGTCGATGCCCCCTGGCGGCGGCCCCCGGTGAGGTTGGCCACCACCGCCCGCACTACGCCAATCGGGTCGATGCCGCTGTGTTCGCGAAAACGCGTGTCTTCAATGGCCAGTACCGCGTCCTGCATTTGCCGGGGTATCTGGGCGATGGGCAAAAACGCGCGCCGCTCGGCCCCAAACTGCGCAATCTCCACCCCGTCGCTGGTGTAGACCTGCATGGCCTGCTGCGGCTGGTAGCGGGTCACCTTGTCCAGGTCGGGCAGGTTGGGGTAGTACCAGGCGGCAGCCAGGGCGATGAGCAGGCCACCCACCAGGCCCAGACCGACGCAGACCCCCAAGATGGTCATCAAAACGCTGCCGGACTGGCGGCGGAGGGAAGGGGGGGAAGAGGTGTGTGGGGTCATGGAACCTGGGGTGCGCAGCAACCGTTCGGGCTGCTGGCGGGGGAGATAGGGTGGGCGGGCAAATTATGGACCAGATGCCAAAACGGCTAGCCCGCAGAGCTTAAAGGCGGGCTGTGAAGCCAGTGTGAAGTGAACTTGCTATCTAATTGGTAGCTGCTTGTGCTTATGGAATAAGCGCTAGGTGTCTAAAAGGCTCGAAACCACCATGCTGCCTCACAGCACCGGGCGCAGCGCCTCGGCCACTTCGCGCAGGATGGGTAGCAGCTTGGCCACCATCTGGTCGCCGGGGTATTGCTGGCGCTGCACAGTGACGCTCAGGGCGTACTGGCAGCGGCCTTTGCGGTCGCGCAGGGCCACGGCCAGGCCGCTGAGGCCGAAGTCCAGGTACTGGTCGGCGTGCCAGTAGTCCACCGCGCGGGCGGCCACCACGCTCTCGCGGAAGGCAGCGGGGTCGATCAGGGTGGAGCCGGTGAAGCCCGCAAAGTCGTGTTCGGCGATCCAGGTATCCAGGGCTGCGTCGTCCAGGGTCGACAACAAAATGAAGCCCTGCGCCACCACGTGCGCGGGCAGGCGCGCACCGGGCGGGTGGCCGATGGAGATGATGCGCGCGCTGTTGCTGCGTGCCAGGTAGACGACCTCGTGGCCGTCCAGCGAGCCGATGTTGAAGGTCTCGCCGCACTGGATCGATGCCCGCTGGATGTAGGGCTGCACCAGCCGGGGAATGCGTGCGCCGTCCAGAAAGGCCTGGCCCAGGCGCAGCACGCGTGGCAGCAGCCAGTAGTGTTTGCCGTCGGTGGCGGCGTAGCCAAAGTGCACCAGGCTGAGCAGGTAACGGCGGGCGGCGGTGCGCGTCAGCCCGGCGTGTACGCCTGCTTCGGTGGCCGTCATGCGGGGGTGGTCGTCTGAAAACGCCTCGATCACCCGCAGGCCCTTGCCCAGGCCTTCGATGAGCAGTTTGCGGTCGATGTGGGGGGGCGCGGTCATGCGGAGGCGGTTTTGTGGGAGTGGGATGGATCGGTGCGGTGCAATCTGGTGGTGCCCCAGGCGGTGTGCCCACAGGGCTGGTCCTGGTACTTACCCGCAGTTTGATCGGTGAGTGTACGACTGCGGTCGATCATCGACCGCTTGCGGGGGCTGCAGTATGGTGCTTACCCTCACCCATCGCTACATTTTCCTGGCAGTCCATCCCCCGCTGGGGGTTGGCACACCGACACACACCACAGGAGGCATGCATGGCGAATACCCACCAGGGCGCAGCGCACCACAAGGAACAGTCCAAGAAGGCCACGGCCAGCGGCTGGATCGGATCGGCGCTGGAGTACTACGACTTTTTTATCTACGCCACAGCGGCGGCGTTGATTTTTCCGCAAATCTTCTTCCCCACCGGCGACCCCAAGACGGCCATCATCGCGTCGCTGGCCACCTACGGCGTGGGCTACGTGGCGCGGCCCATTGGCGCGTTTTTTCTGGGCCACTGGGGCGACACCCAGGGCCGCAAAAAGGTGCTGATCATCTGCATGTTTTTAATGGGTTTTTCGACCGTGGCCGTGGGCCTGCTGCCCACCTATGACCAGATCGGCCTGTGGGCCCCGGCGCTGCTGGTGCTGATGCGCCTGATCCAGGGTTTTGCGGTGGCCGGGGAAATCTCGGGTGCCAGCTCGATGATTCTGGAGCACGCACCGTTTGGGCGGCGCGGCTTTTTTGCCAGCTTCACGCTGCAGGGCGTGCAGGCCGGGCAGATTCTGGCGGCGGCGGTGTTCCTGCCTTTGGCCCACTACATGCCCACCGAGCAGTTCAACAGCTGGGGCTGGCGCATTCCGTTTCTGCTGAGCTTTCTGGTGATTGTGGCGGGCTACATCATCCGCCGCGAGGTGGACGAAACCCCGGCTTTCACCGAAGAAAGTGCCGATGGCAAAGTGCCCAAGGCCCCGTTTGTGCAGGCCGTGACCGAGAGCTGGCGCGACATGCTGCGGGTGATGTGCTGCTCGCTGATGAACGTGATTCCGGTGGTCACCACCATCTTTGGCGCAGCCTACGCGGTGCAGCCCGGCTACGGCATCGGTTTCGAGAAAGACATCTACCTGTGGATTCCCGTGCTGGGCAACATCGTGGCGGTGATCGTGATTCCGTTTGTGGGCAATCTGTCGGACAAGATTGGCCGCAAGCCGCCCATCATCGTGGGCGCATTGGCCTCGGGCCTGCTGGCCTATGTGTACCTGTATGCCATCAGCATCCACAGCGTGCCGCTGGCGATTTGCATGTCCATCCTGATGTGGGGCATCGTGTACCAGGGCTACAACGCGGTGTTCCCCAGCTTCTACCCCGAGATGTTCCCCACCCGCACCCGGGTCTCGGGCATGGCCATTTCGCAAAATCTGGGAACGCTGGTCACCGCCTTGTTGCCTGCGCTGTTTGCCTATGTGGCGCCCCCCGGTGCGCTGGACATCCCCTTCACCGTGGGCGCCATCACCCTGGCCGTTACCGTGGTTGCCGCCATCGCCGCCTTCACCGCCCGCGAAACCTACCGCGTGCAGATGGTCGATCTGGGCAACCCCCACGCCGTGCCGGTGCCTAAAAAGGCCTACGACGCGGCGCGGGAGAAGCTGATGGCTGGTTAGTAGGCCCGCTTTGGAATCGGGGCGATTTATAAGCCAAATCGGCCTCTACCGCCCATTCCATCGGCGTGAGCAGCTACTGAATATGTAGCGGGGCGCTCAGGGCTCGATGGCCATGCCGATCAGCGGGCTGCCGTCGCCCACCGTGCCCAGGGCGCTGCTGCTGCCGGTGGCCAGGTCCACCAGCCGCAGTTGGGTCTTGGGGGCCTGGGCCGTGCGCACCGCGGCCAGGGCGGTGTTGCCCAGGTCCGAAATGTCAAAGCTGGCATCCAGCAGCGGCCCCAGGCCCAGCGGGCCAACGGTGGTGAGCCGCCCGGTGTCGGGCGATACCGGTGGGGTGGTGCCCTCGCGCGAACCCTGCAGGGCCAGCACGCCCAGCGCGCGGTCGATGGCGTACAGCGTGGTGATCTTCTCGTTTTCTTTGTTGTAGGTGTAGGCCACGGCCGACACACTGGGGGTTTTGCCCGCATTGGCGTCGGCTTGCGTGTACGCCAGCGGGGTGTCGGGCTGCACCCCGGCCAGGGCGGCATTGCCGTCGACCACCGCGCCGGTGTCGGGGTGGATGCGCAGGTTCATGCCACCTTCGGCCACGATGCGCATACGGTCTACCGCAGGGTTGAAGTCAAAGCCAAATTGCCCTGCAGGCAACGCCAGCGCCAGCGGCGCCGCAGGCACCGGGGTCAGGGCGCCGGTGCCGGTGTTGACGGTATAGACCCGGCCCGACTGCGCCAACGTAAACAGCACCCCGCGCGACACCCGAAAGTCGATGCCCACCAGCTTGTCGCCCGCCGCCAGCCCGGTCACCGGCACCCGCGCCAGAATGCGGCCTGGCTGCCCGGCGTTGAACTTCAGCAGCTCCATGCCCGAGGTGATGGCGAACACGGTTTCCTTGCGCAAGCTGCCCTGCGGCTGGGGCGGGGTGGCGCAGGCAGCCAGCAGGGCGGTGAGTGCCAGCGCGGTGGCCGATGCGCCAAATGGGATACGGATGGGGTGCATAGGATTCGTCCGGGTTGAAACCTAAAACTCTACCTGCTTACAAATAGTCGCTATTTCGGCGGGCAAAATGCCCCTATGACGAACAAGAAAACCCTGCTGCTGGTCGATGGATCCAGCTACCTGTACCGCGCCTTTTTTGCCGGTGGCGAAACCATGAGCACCACCTTGCCCGACGGCACGGTGCAAAAAACCGGTGCCATCCGCATCATCATCAACATGATGAACAGCCTGCGCAAAGAGGTACGCGCCGACTACGCCGTGTGCGTGTTCGATGCCAAGGGCCCCACCTTCCGCGACGAGTGGTATCCCGCCTACAAGGCCACGCGCAGCCCCATGCCGGATGATTTGCGCAGCCAGATCGAGCCGGTACACGAGGTGATCCGCCTGATGGGTTGGCCCGTGGTGGCCGTGCCCGGGGTGGAGGCCGACGACGTGATCGGCACGCTGACCCGGGTGGCGAGCGAGCAGGCCATCGAGGTCATCGTCTCCAGCGGAGACAAGGACCTGAGCCAACTGGTCAACGAACACGTCACCATCATCGACACCATGAACGGCAAGCGCCGCGACGTGGCCGGGGTGACCGAAGAATTTGGCGTGCCCCCCAGCCTGATGGTCGATTACCAAACCCTGGTGGGTGACACCGTGGACAACGTGCCCGGCGTGCCCAAGGTCGGCCCCAAAACCGCCGCCAAGTGGCTGATGGAATACGGCAGCCTGGACGCCCTGATGGAGCGCGCCGCCGAGATCAAGGGCGTTGCGGGCGAGAACCTGCGCAACGCCGTGGACTGGCTGCCGCAGGGCCGCCGCCTGGTCACCATCAAGACCGACTGCGAACTGGCGGGCTACATCGATGGCCTGCCTGCTCTCGATTCGATAGCTTTCACCGCCCAGGATACGGGCAGTTTGAAGGCTTTTTACGAAAAGTTCGGCTTCAAGGGCCTGGCCCGCAACCTCGACAGCGCGGTGGCCGCAGAACCGGCCCCCAAGCCCGAAAAAGCCGCCAAGCCCGCCGAGCCCGGCCTGTTCGACGAACCCGCCGCTGCCGATGCCGCCCCCACGCGCACCCCCGGCTTTGAAACCATCCTCACCTGGGAAGCCTTCGACCTGTGGCTGGCCAAGCTGCAAGCCGCCGAGCTGGTGGCGCTGGACACCGAGACCAACTCCATCGACGAGATGGTGGCCGAGATCGTCGGCATCAGCGTCTGCGTCACGCCCGGCGAGGCCGCCTACATCCCGGTGGCACACAACTACCCCGACGCGCCCACCCAGCTGCCGCGCGACGAGGTACTGGCCAAACTCAAGCCCTGGCTGGAAAACCCGGCCCTGCCCAAGCTAGGCCAGAACATCAAGTACGACCGCCACGTGTTCGCCAACCACGGCATCGAAGTGCAGGGTTATGCCCACGACACCATGCTGCAAAGTTATGTGCTCGAAGTGCACAAACCCCACGGCCTGGGCAGCCTGGCCGAGCGCCACCTGGGCCGCAGCGGCATCAGCTTTGAAGACCTGTGCGGCAAGGGCGTGCACCAGCTCACCATCAACCAGGTGGATGTGGAAAAAGCCTCGGAGTACGCCTGCGAAGACGCCGACATGACCCTGGCGGTGCACCGCGTGCTGTGGCCGCAACTGCAGGCAGTCAAAGCCTTGGCCTTCATTTACCAACTAGAGATCGACAGCAGCGAGGCCCTGTACCGCATCGAGCGCAACGGCGTGCTGATCGACGCGGCCACGCTGGCCAGCCAGAGCCATGCCCTGGGCCAGCGCATCGTGCAGCTGGAAAACGAGGCCTACGAGATTGCGGGCCAGCCCTTTAACCTCAGCAGCCCCAAGCAGCTGGGCGAAATCTTCTTCGACAAACTGGGCATGCCGGTGGTCAAGAAAACCGCCACCGGCGCGCGCAGCACCGACGAAGAAGTGCTGGAAAAGCTGGCCGAAGATTACCCTCTGCCCGCCAAGCTGCTGGAGCACCGCAGCCTGTCCAAACTCAAAGGCACCTACACCGACAAGCTGGCCCTGCTGATCCTGCCGCGCAGTGGCCGGGTGCACACCCACTACGCCCAGGCCGTGGCCGTCACCGGGCGCTTGAGCAGCAACGACCCCAATTTGCAGAACATCCCCGTGCGCACCCCCGAGGGCCGCCGCGTGCGCGAAGCCTTTGTGGCCGCGCCGGGCAATGTGATTGCCAGCGCCGACTATTCGCAGATCGAGCTGCGCATCATGGCCCACATCAGCGGTGACGCCGCACTCCTGCGCGCCTTTACCGACGGGCTGGACGTGCACCGTGCCACCGCCGCCGAGGTGTTTGGGGTCACGGTGGAGCAGGTCACCAGCGAGCAGCGGCGCTACGCCAAGGTCATCAACTTCGGGCTGATCTACGGCATGAGTGCCTACGGCCTGGCCAAGAACCTGAACATCGACAACACGGCGGCCAAAAACTACATCGCCCGCTACTTTGACCGCTACCCCGGTGTCAAAACCTACATGGAAGACACCCGCGCCCTGGCTAAGCAGCAGGGCTATGTGGAAACCGTGTTTGGCCGCCGCTTGCAACTGGCCAACATCCAGACCGCCAAGGGCGCGCTGCTGGCCGGCCTGGAGCGCGCCGCCATCAACGCCCCCATGCAGGGCACGGCGGCCGACCTCATCAAGCTCAGCATGGTGGCGGTGCAAAAGGTGCTGGACGCTGAAAAACGCGGCACCAAGATGATCATGCAGGTGCACGATGAACTGGTGTTTGAGGTACCCGAGGCCGAGGTGGACTGGGTGCGCACCGAAATCCCGCGCCTGATGGCCGGTGTGGCCGACCTCAAAGTGCCGCTGCTGGCCGAAGTGGGCGTGGGCCCCAATTGGGACAAAGCCCACTAAGGCCCATTGATTGCTATGCAATACATAGCTGCTATCGCCCATTGGATAAGCGCTGGCGGCCTAAAAGGCTTAAACCCGCAGTAGGGGCGGCTGCCTACATCCGGCTCACTTCAAACTGCTGCCGCCCGGCGTTCTTGGCGCGGTACAGCGCGCTGTCGGCGGCATCTACCAGGGTGTCGGGCTTGTGTTCGGGATGGGGCACGGTGTGGGCGATGCCGATGCTCAGGGTCACATGGTCGGCGGTGGGCGAGGCGGCGTGGGGGATGCGCTCCTGGGCCAGTGCGTCCATGCAGTGCTGGGCCACCAGGCGGGCGTGGTCCTGGTCGGTGCCGGGCAGCAGCAGTACAAATTCTTCGCCGCCGTAGCGGGCCACCAGCTCGCCCGCGCGGCGCACGCAGGTCGACAGCAGCTGGGCCACCCGGCGTAGGCAGGCATCGCCCGCCAGGTGGCCGTAGTGGTCGTTGTAGAGCTTGAAGTGGTCGATGTCGATCATCAGCAGCGCCAGCGGCTCCTGCTGGCGGGCCCCGCGCAGCCATTCGGTGGCCAGCACCGCGTCAAAATGCCGCCGGTTGCCAATGCCGGTCAGCCCGTCGGTGGCCGACAGCTGGGCCAGGCGCTGGTTGGCCTGCTCCAGCGCCTGGCGTTGCAGCACCATTTCGGTAATGTCCAGCCGCACCGCCACGATGTAGCCCGACGGGGTGCGCGACTCGTAGGCATGCATCCACACGCCGATGGGGTAGGAGCGCACCTCGGGCATGGCGCGGTTACCGCGTGCGGCCAGGTGCTGGGCCAGCCATTCTTCTTCGCGGCCCATGGCTTCTTGTGGGAACCCCTGGCGCAGGCCGATGCGCACCAGGGCCTCGTGGGTCAGGCCCCGGCCTTCTTCCAGCGTGAACCAGGGGCGCATCTCGCCCATCTTGCGGTTGAAGTACACCAGCCGGTCTTGCGCGTCGTACAGCTCTACGCCGATGGGCATGGCCTCCAGCGCTTCCGACAGCTGGGACTGGGCGGCGTGGGCCTGTTGCCGCGCCTGCTCCAGTGCGCGCTCGCGGCGCACGTTGTCGGTGATGTCGGCGCGCAGCACCACGGTGCTGCCGTCCGGCAGGCGGCGTTGGTCGATACGCAGCCAGCGGTCGTTGGGCAGCTCCTGCACCTGGGTGGCCACCGGGTTGCGAAAGGCCTCCAGCCGCTGCTGTATCCAGGCCTCCTGGCCCCCGGATTCGGGCATTTCCCCCACCGCCACGGTGTGGCGCAGCACGTCTTCGAACGACACACCCGGCTGCATGAAAGGCGCAGCGTGGGGGTACAGGGTGCGGGTCCGGGCGCTCACCAGTACCAGGCGCTCCCGTGCATCAAACAGTGCAAAGGTGCTGTGGTCGGGCAGGATGTCCAGCGCGGCTTCAAGCGCCTGCACGGGCGGCGGCGCTACCGCCATGGGTACCACAGGCGTTGCCGCTGCCAAACCGCGCACCGCGCCCGCCAGCGCCACCCAGCCCGCCACCAGTGCTAGCTGCAAGACAACCACCGGCCCGCCCAGCGGCAGCCAAGCCAGCGCCACTTGCGCCGCAACCAGGGCCGCTGCAGCAACCAGCGTGGGCCAAGCGCTAAGGCGCAAGAGCGGAATACGGGGCATGGCGTAGGCCTAATTTATGTAAAAGTAAGTAACAAAGCATAGCAGCCACCACCTACCCAATCGGGCCTTTGGCCCAGCCCCACCAAAAATGTTCTGTGCCTGGTTGCAGATCTTTAACCAGTGTGGCGGTTAGCCCAGGGTGGCGCCAAGGGTGGCGCGGCAGGGAGCGCTGGGAATTTGCATCGGAAAGCGCTCGGATGGCTTCTCTCGGGTGCCAAGATGAAGTTGTGACAAATTTTGGTGTTTATCTGATGAATATGTGATTAAATGCACAACTTTTGTATACAATTAATGCGGTCTTATAGTAAAGTTCAACATTCTTAACGTTCTACACGTCTTGAGCCCACAAGACCACTGGCCAAATTGGAGACCTGAGGATGCGGTTCGTACTTTTGACTGCGGCACTGGCCGCATCGGCCATGTTGGCCTCATGCGGTGGATCTAGCGATTCGTCTCCGCCTGCCGAGACGGCAGGTAGCGATTCAACGAACAGCTTCGTTCGCAATTTCGAGAACCAACGTGAATTTGCTCGGGCGATTGCGACGCCCTTACAGGCCAGATGGTCCGCCGTCACCACGCTTTCTATCGTGCCAGCCGCAGCGTCCGCATTGCCAAACGGCACAGTGGTTTTGTGGGCTGCTGAACAAAGGTTTGGGTTCGCAACCAACAGTACGTCCACCTATACGACCATCTTTGATCCCGTCACCAACAGTGCAACTGAGCAATTGGTCAGCAATACGGGACATGGCATGTTTTGCTCCGGAACAAGCAACTTGCCTGACGGAAGGCTCATGGTCACCGGCGGAAGTGCTGCATCCGCGACCAGCATTTTTGACCCGGTGACGAATACATGGAAGGCGGCAGCAAAACTCAACATTTCGCGTGCGTACAACGCCAACACCGTATTGGGCGATGGTTCTGTGCTCACGCTCGGTGGCTCCTGGAATGGTGGCATTGGTAACAAGGACGGTGAAATCTGGACCGAAGCAGGCGGCTGGTGCAAGTTAACTGGCGTTCCAATTGACGCTTTTGAAACAAAAAACACAGTCAATAGTTGGGCTTTGGACAGCCACTTGTGGTTACTTCCAGCGGGAAACGGCAAAGTATTTCATGCTGGGCCTGGCAAAACCATGCATTGGATCAGTACCCAGGGAAACGGTGCAGTGACAGATGCGGGACTGCGTTCGGATGACGAATTCAGCATCCTGGGCAATACAGTCATGTTTGACACCGGTAAGATTTTGAAAGTCGGCGGGGCCGTGTCAAATGAAGGTGCGCCGTCCAACAAGTTGAGCTACGTCATTGACTTGAACTCTGGTGTTTCGGTTCGAAAAGTCAACTCTATGGCCTATGCCCGCGCATTCCACAACTCGGTTGTGTTGCCGACTGGGCAGGTTGTTGTATTGGGTGGACAAACAGTTGCCCAGGGGTTCTCTGATAGCAATTCGGTCTTGGTTCCGGAGATGTTCGATCCTGTCACGGAAACATTCACATCTCTGCCGCCTATGTCTGTCCCACGTAACTACCACAGTGTTGCGCTGCTGCTGCCCGATGGGCGCGTGCTGTCGTCCGGCGGCGGTTTGTGCGGAACGGGTTGTGCGGCCAACCATGGTGACCTCCAGATTCTTTCGCCAAACTACCTTTTCAAACCTGATGGCACGCCAGCGACACGCCCGGTGATCAACAGTGCGCCGACTTACGCACCATACGGCAGCAACATCACCGTTAACACCGATTCTGCCGTGACCTCGTTTTCACTGGTCCGAGTGTCATCGACGACCCATACCGTCAATAACGACCAACGCCGTTTGGCATTGACCTTCTCCAGCACGGGCGCAAACAGCTACTCCATTAACGTGCCTAGCAATCCTGGTTGGGCCGTCCCAGGTGTCTATATGCTGTTTGCCATGAATGCTGATGGCACTCCATCGATTGCCAAAATGGTGACGGTGGGAAACAACGGAGTGCCGGTTCTCACACCGCCTGATACCCAGACAGCCGTGGTGAATACCGCCGCAAGTTTGGCAGTGGTTGCTGCGCCCAATGGCGGGGCCGCTGTGACGTACAGCGCAACTGGCTTACCAGCGGGCTTGAGCATCAATGCCGCAACCGGCCAGATTACTGGTACGCCCACAATGGAAGGGATCAGTCAGGTCACTGTCACCGCAGCAAACGGGGTAGGCAAAGTCAGCTCGCAATTTGCCTGGAGTATTGGCAAAGCGGCAAGCGGTGGCGTCGGCCCTGTGTTTGGTGCTGCCGCTGGCACGGCGTTTACTGATGTGGTGGCGGCCAACCAGAACCTCACCAGTGTGGCGGGCCGTGGCGGATGGTGGCTCGACTCCATCCAAGGCTTGGGCACGCCGGCCAATTTGGCCTACCACGGAGGCACAGGTGGTAACGCGTACAGCGGCACTTGGCCAGCGGATGAGTATTTGGTACGGATATTCGGTTCTTACGGTGAAGCAGCGGTTTCAAAGATTAGCTTTGCAACCAATACCGGGCGCATTGTCGGGCCATTCGGGTCGGCACAAGGCCAGACCAGCAATGTGGCTTTTGATTACACGGTTCCTATAGGAACCAAGGTGGTTGGGTTTACAGGGCGAGTGGGCGAGTATCTGAGTGCCCTCGGTCTGGTTTATGCCCCGATTCAGTCTGCACCGGTGGCTAATCGGGCTCCCACCATCGCCACGCCCACGCCACCAACGGCCTATGCGGGACTGTTAACTTCCTTTGGTGTTTCGGCCAGCGACCCTGATGATGACGCATTGATCTACGCCGCCACAGGGCTGCCCACGGGCATGGCCATCAACACCACCACCGGAACCATCGCTGGAACGCCAGGGGCCGCAGGCACGTACAGTGTGAAAGTCACTGCCACCGACAGCAAGGCGGCCAGTGCCAGCTTGAGTTTCCAGTGGACCGTATTGAACGCCCTGCCGGTGATTCAACCCATAGCGGCGCCTACCGTCGTGAATGGCAGCAGCGCCACCTACACGGTGAATGCTGGTGCGGGTTCGTTCCAATATGCTTGGGATTTTGGTGATGGCACGGCAGTGACGGCTTACAGCTCCAGCAATTCTGTGAGCCATACCTACGCCAATGCAGGCGTTTATAACGTGACGGTGATGGTGGGTACAACAGACGGCCCCGTGACGGTCCGCCAGTTCATTCAGGCCGTGGGCACTGGTGCATCGGTCACGAACAATGCGATGAGCAGCAGCAATATTGCCGTTGAGAAACGAAGCGGTGCCAGCGACCGTTTGTGGGTAGCCAACCTCGATACCGACACGGTTTCTGTCTTCGATACCGCGAACAACAGCCGTGTTGCGGAAATTTCAGTCGGTGCCCAGCCTCGCACGCTGGCTATCAATGCGGGCGTTGTCGTAGTTGCAAACAAAGGGGGCGCAAGTCTAAGCGTCATCAGCCCTGCCACCTTGGCGGTGACGCGCACCGTGGCCCTGCCGCGGGCTTCGCAACCATATGGCGTTCTGGTGGGGTCAGACGGCAGCAGCTATGTTGCCCTCGAAGCCACAGGCCAGGTCTTGAAGTTCAGCAACACCTGGGCACTGACTGCCAGTACACCCATGCAGGGTGCCCGTCATCTTGCAATGAGTCCTGACGGCGCGCGCCTCTTGGTGACGCGCTTTGTGACGCCAAGTCAACCCGGCGAAGGCACTGCAGTGGTTCAAACCAGCCTGAATGGCGCCAAAGTGGGCGGAATCGTTGCGGAGTTGAACGCAGCAACACTGCTCAGTACCCGCCAGTTTGTATTGCAGCACAGTGCCAAGGTGGATTCCACCGTTCAAGGCCGGGGTGTGCCCAACTATCTGGGGGCACCCGCGATTTCGCCCGACGGCAAGACGGCTTGGGTACCTTCCAAACAGGACAACATTCAGCGCGGTGTGCTGCGGGATGGCAATCAGCTTGATTTTCAAAACACCGTGCGCAGCATCAGCTCGCGCCTGGATTTGATGTCTAACGTCGAAGACTATGCGGCGCGTCTTGACCACGACAACAGTGGCCTGGCAAGTGCTGCTGTCTACCACCCGAACGGCGTCTACCTGTTCGTTGCCCAGCAGACATCGCGCGAAGTTGCAGTCGTCGACGCCGCAGGTAAACGCGAGATTCTGCGTCTACAGGCTGGTCGAGCGCCCGAGGGCTTGAGTGTCTCGTCTGACGGTAGACGTTTGTATGTCCATAACTTCATGGACCGCACTGTCGGTGTTTACGACCTGAGTCGCTTGCTTCAGTACGGCGAAACGAACGTACCGCTAACTGCCAGCCTGGGCACCATTGGGGTCGAGAAATTGTCGGCGACTGTACTGCAGGGAAAGCAGTTTTTCTACGACGCAAAAGATGTGCGCCTGGCGCGCGACAGCTATCTCAGTTGCGCCTCGTGCCATAACGACGGCGGTCACGATGGCCGCACCTGGGACTTCACGGGTTTTGGTGAAGGTTTGCGCAACACCATCAGCCTGCGTGGCAGGGCGGGTCTGCAAGGCAACAAGCATTGGACCGGCAACTTCGATGAAATTCAGGACTTTGAGGGTCAAATCCGCAGTTTCGCTCAGGGCACAGGCTTAATGGGCAATGCGATGTTTACCTCCGGTACGCGCAGCCAGCCACTGGGTGACAAAAAAGTCGGCCAGAGCGTCGAGCTGGATGCCTTGGCCGCTTATGTGGCATCGCTGAACACGTTCAGCCCTAGCCCTTGGCGCACGTCCACCGGCGCGCTGACGACTTCTGCGCAAACCGGTAAGACGGTCTTTACTGCCAAATGTGCAAGCTGCCACAGCGGGGCGGGTTTCACGAACAGTGCAACCGGTCTTTTGCAGAATGTTGGCACGATCAAAGCCAGCAGCGGCAAGCGCCTGGGTGCAACGCTGACCGGTTTGGATACGCCCACTTTACGTGATGTCTGGGCGACGGCACCGTACTTGCATGATGGTTCTGCGGCAAGCATCGAGGCGGCAATTAGTGCGCACACCAACATGACCTTGACTGCGGCCGAGCTGGCTTCGGTGGGTGCTTACGCGGCTCAAATTGGCAGTGAAGAGCTGGTACCAACCATCTCCGGAACTTCCCCAGTATTCGGTTCAACTACGCAAGGGACTGCATTCACTGACACCATTGCGCCAGATCAAGTG
Organism: uncultured Albidiferax sp.; assembly: GCA_963512645.1. Taxonomy (GTDB): domain Bacteria; phylum Pseudomonadota; class Gammaproteobacteria; order Burkholderiales; family Burkholderiaceae_C; genus Rhodoferax_B. Next base: position 33,196 of record CAUPNM010000038.1, read on the forward strand.
TTGACCGGCTTGGTTGTTCGTGGTGGATGGTGGTTAGACTCCATTCAAGGCTTGGCAACCCCTTCCAACCTGCCCGTGCGCGGTGGAAACGGCGGCCAGTTGTACTCGGCTACCCTGGCGCCAGGTGAGTATTTGGTTCGCATGTACGGCAAGGCCGGGAACAATGCGATCGCCCAACTCAGTTTTGTCAGCAATACTGGTCGGGTTTTTGGCCCATACGGTAGCGCGGTAGGGCAGGACACCTATACCTCGTTTGACTACACTGTGCCAGCAGGTAACCGTATCCTGGGTTTCAGTGGTCGAAGTGGTACCTATCTGCATGCTATTGGTGTTATATATGGACTTTGATTCAGTGGACTGGCCATGCGTATGCGGTGTTTAGATCTAAGTCTGTCCATGCTGTGCGTTCTGATCGGCTGTGCGGGAGCCCATGCACAGACGGCCGACATCCGACGGGGTGAGCGCGTTTACCTGGGCGAGGCTGATGTTTCTGGCCATATGGTTGGCCACACTACCAACTTGCCGCGCATGGCCCTGAAGTGCGTGAATTGCCATGCCAAAGACGCATCTGTCCAGAAAGACAAAACAGGTTTTGCACCGCCCTTGAGCGGCGCGCACCTGCTGCACCAAAAGAGTCGACGCGGCGGACCACCCAGCAAGTACGATTTGCCGGGGTTTTGCAAGCTGCTCCGCGAGGGAATCGATCCCGCGTTTGTGGTCATCGACAACGCCATGCCAAGATACAAACTGAGTCTGGTGGATTGTGAGTCACTTTGGCTTTACGTAAAGCAGTTGAAATGATCCAGTGCATAAACCATGGGCGCGATTTGCGGCGTCGTACTTTGATGGGTGGTCTGGCGGCCTCGTTGCTGACACCGCTGGCAACTCAAGCCCATAACGTGGCGGGCCGGGTTGAACCTCCACAGATTGTTCCTGCGTTGCAGGTTGTGGACCACAATGGGCAAACGCGGTCAATTCGTGACCTCTTCAAGGGCCGAGCCACCGCCTTGCAATTGATGTTCACGGGATGCAGTGCGACTTGCCCAATTCAAGGTGCTTTGTTTGCCGAGGTGCAATCCAAGCTCCCGGCAAACTCGCAGTTACCGTTGCAATTGATTTCAGCGAGCATTGATCCGCTTGGAGACAGCCCAAAAGCTATGCGGGCTTGGTTGCAGCAGTTTGCTGCGGGAAGCCGGTGGCAGGGCATCGTGCCAAACGCAAAATCTGTGGATTTATGGCTGGATTTCCTGGTGGGGCGAGCCGTCGGTGCAGATAAGCACACTGGACAGGTCTATTTTTTCAACTCACGCGCCGAACTGGTTCTGCGCACCGTTGATTTTCCGAGTCCAGACGAGATTGCCAAGCTGTTGACGCTGCTTGGACGTAAAGCATAGATAGCATTTTGCGTGTTTGAGGGTAAGCAATAGACCGTTTTGAACGCGTAAGGATAGATCGCGACCTCGCGCGATCTATCCTTAAGCGTTGAACTAAACCGCTGACGCGGTGGCTGGTACACACGTGCTGCCACCGCGTTTTGCATGGTGGTTTGGGTGGTAAAAAGAGACTGACAAGCGCAGCTTGAAGGTTGGGGAATGTTCCCCGGTTCCTCAGGAGATGGCTCATGAGCCCACTGCGCCAGCGAATGGTCGAGGCCATGAAAGTGCGAAGCAAAGGGTTGTTTCCTACCACGCCAGTGTTCATAATTGCATACAGCCAGCTGGCACAAGTTCTGTGCCATCTCGGGGTTGCCGGGCCACACCCCGAGTCCTGTACGCGACACATTGCCAACCCACTGAGACTTTGCCATGGCACCCACTCCGCACCGCTCTGCGGCCACCGCCGCGCAACGCAATGGGGCGGTGGTGTTGGCGTTATGTATCGTGGCGGTGACCGCTGCCACCGTACCCTATGCGGCCATGCCGCTGCCGGTGGTGGCCCCTTTCATGCCGATTTTTGTGGCCACCGTCACCCTGACCGAGGCCTTGACCGCCTACCTGCTGATGGTGCAGTTTGTGGCCGTGCGGCGCCTGTACCTGGTGCCCCTGGCCGGGGCCTATGCCTGTGTGGCGGTGCTGGCACCCATGCAGTTGGTGGCGTTTCCGGGGGTGTTTGCGCCCAACGGGCTGCTGGGCGGCAATGCCCAGTCGTCGGTGTGGCTGTGGGTGTTCTGGCACGGCGGGTTTGCGTTTTTTATCGGCGTGTCCTTGCTGCTGCGGCAGTCGCGGGTGCATGGCGTGCTGAGCCGGTACGTGTCGGTAGCCCAGGGTTGGCTGCTGTTTGGGCTGGCCCCGCTGCTGGCTGCTGCCCTGGCCTGGCTGGCGCTGTATGGCCAGAACTTGCCGGTGCTCATCGACGGCATTGATTTCAAGAATCTGAGCACCAGCCTGGTGGGCTGGACGGTGTGGGGGCTGAACCTGGCCGTGGTGGCGATGGTGCTGGTGCTGCCGCGCAAGCGCCTGGAGCTGGCGGGCCTGTTTCTGTTTGTGGCGATGCTGGCTTCGCTGGCCGATGTGTCGCTGGCCTTGCTGTCGTCGGCACGCTTCAGCCTGGGCTGGTATGTGTCGCGGTTGCTGAGCCTGGTGTCGTCGGTCAGCCTGCTGGCGGCCCTGGTGTACCAGATCACCCAGCTGTACCAGGAGCTGGCCACCACCCATGCGTCCTTGCTGCGCAGTTCTGCGCGCGACAACCTCACCGGCGTGTACAACCGCAACAGTTTTGACATCGCCGCCCAGACCGAATGGCAGCGGGCCCAGCGCAGCGTGCAGCCACTGTCGCTGGTGCTGGTGGATGTCGACCATTTCAAACGGTACAACGACTATTTTGGCCACGTGCAGGGCGATGTCTGCCTGCACGCCGTGGCCCAGGCGCTGGCCCGCAGCGTGCGCCGACCCACCGACATGGTGGCCCGTTATGGCGGCGAGGAGTTCGTGATCTTGCTGCCCGGCACCCGCACCGAAGATGCCGTGCGCATTGCCGACCTCGCCCGCCGCGCCGTGGCCGACCTGCGCCTACCAGCCCACGCACCGGGCCTGACCGTGTCGTTCAGCGCGGGCTGCGCCACCTGGGAGGCCAGCGCGGGCCTGCCCGACCTGGAGGCCCTGCTGGTGGCCGCTGACCAGGCCCTGTACCAGGCCAAAGCCCAGGGCCGCAACCAGGTCTGGGCCCAGGAATCCCGGGTGCTGCGACCCGCCAGCGTGTACGGGGAGCCCCAGGCGGCTTGAGTCACTTCTAGATAAAAAGTGCCTCCAGCGCCCATTCCATAAGCGTGACCAGCTATTAATTTAAGAGTAATTAAGCTGCGATGAACAGCGCCGGGTCCACCATGGCCCGGTTCAGGCTGACCGACCAGTGCAGGTGCGGCCCGGTCACCCGGCCCGTGGCCCCCACCGCCCCCAGGCGCTGGCCGGCCTGCAGCACATCGCCCGGCTGCACGGCGATGCTGCTCAGGTGGCAAAACATGCCCAGCAAGCCGCCGCCGTGGTCCAGCCATACCGTGTTGCCGTTAAAGAAATAGTCGCCGGTGTCGATCACCCGGCCCGGCAGCGGTGCCACGATCGGCGTACCCGTGGCGGCGGCGATGTCCATGCCGCTGTGCGGATTACGCGCCTGCCCGTTAAACACCCGGCGCAGCCCGAACGAGCTGGAGCGCCGCCCCGGCACCGGCACCTGCATGCGCAAAGACGGCAGCCGCAGCGGTTCGCTGAAGGTGGCCATGACGGTCTGCAGGTGGGTGCGTTCGCGGTTGTAGCGGGCCTCGTCCTCGGGGGAGAGATCCACCGTGCCCGGTGCCACCTTCAGCCGCTGTTCGCGGTACTGCTTGGGCCCCACGGAGTAGGCCACGGGGCGGGTGGTGCCTTCGGTTTGCACGTCGATCTGGGCCGGGCCCAGCGCCGCCGCCAACGGAATACCGACGATGGCCGTCCATTCGATCGCGTCGCCCAGCACCAGCACCAGCACCGGCACATCCCCCGTTGCATTGACGCTATGGGCCACAGGCCGCACCGCCGCAGGCCCCAGCGACAACCGCGCCACGCCCCCGGGTACCCGCAGGTCTTGCGGCCAAAGGGTGGGGGCTGGCGGGGCGGCGGGTGCGGCGTGCAGGCGGGTGGACAAAATGCCCAGGGAGAAGATCAGGGTGGTGCGGCGGGTCAGGATTGGCATGGCACAAAGTGAGCTGAACAATCCCCCAGTATCGCCGCCAACCGGTGGCCCAGAGCCGTGTCGGATTTGTCCAAGACAGGGGGTACGGTAGCCGCTATCTTTAGGGCGGATGGCTGGAAGCTAGGTGCATGGCACCGTCCCTTACAACAACAACCCCGCCGCCTCCTTGGCGCGCATCTTGGCGGCGATGTATTCGCCGTGGGTGACGTGCAGCAGCCCGGCCACCTGGTTGATGACGGCGTTTTCCAGCGCGCTGAGCTGGCCGTCGGCGTAGGCCACTTGCCACATATCTTCCACGATCTGGATTTTCTGCGGCTGGGTGCACTGTTCGTTGATGCGGGTGGTGAAGCGGTGGTAGTCGTAGGCACGGGCGGCCGACTGCTCGGCCTGGCGCATCAGCTGCGACAGCGCTGCGCCGTCCAGGCTCAGGCGCTGCTGCAGGGTGAGCACCACGGCCTGGCGCTCCACGGCGGTCTTGGTGGGGTCGGCGCGCATCACCTCGACCAGCAGCACGGCGGTGGCCAGGCTCAGGGCGTGCTGGCGATCGGCGGGCGAGGGCTCGCTGGCCTGGGTGAGCAGGCCGTCAAATATGTCTTTCAGGGCACGCAGCATGGGCAGGGTGTAAGAAGGGCGGTAAGGGACGGACCCCCTGCCTGCGCGCTTGGTTCCCGGTGGGTAGGTGAAGATATATAAATGGCACTTACGCAGCGCCCCTGTATCGCCCTTCGGGCTTAAAGGGGGAACTTGCGTAAGTCCTGATACAGAATCGGCCGCTTGCGCTTATTGGATAGGCGCAAGCAGCTATCTAAACTGTAGCAATTGCAGTTTAGAAAGACGACCCAGGCTGGCCCAGAAACACCACTTCTTCGGCACTGGAGCTGCGCCCCAGCACGGCGTTGCGGTGCGGGTAGCGGCCAAAGCGCTCCACGATGGCCTGGTGCCGTAGGGCGAAGTCCAGTTGGCGTTCGATGCCCAGCTGGGTGAACAGGGCGACCGACTGGGCATGGATGGCCCGCGACTCGCTGTGCATGTAGGGCATGTAGGCAAAGGTCCGTTGCGTCGGGGCCAGGCTGCCGTCCAGCCCGTTGGCCACCAATTCTTGGGCCAGCGCCAGGGCCAGCGGGTCCTGGGCAAAAGCCTGAGGCGTGTCGCGGTAGATGTTGCGCGAGAACTGGTCGAGCACCAATATTTCTGCCAGCCGCCCCTCGGGCGTGGCGCGCCATTCAAACAGCTCGCAGCGGGCGGCGGCCTCCAGGGTGGCGGCAAATCGCTGGCGGATACGGTCGTCCAGCGCCGCGTCTTTGGCGAAATGCTGCTGGGGCGTGAGTTCGGTGAACCAGAAGGTGAGGATGTCTTGGGCGTGCATGCGGCGATTGTCGGGGAAGGCCACCGCCGGGTGGGCCCGGGGTGCACGGGCCGTTAGCCCGGCCCAAAGGCCTGCACCTGGTTCCTACCCGCCTGCTTGGCCTGGTACAGCGCGGTGTCGGCGCGGTGCAGCAATTGTTCAAAAGTAGGCCCAGGGCGCGCGAGGGTGGCCATGCCGATGCTGACGGTGCAGGTGGCGATGTCCCGGGCGTCGGGGGTGTGCACCTGCAGCAGGGCGATGGCCTGGCGCAGCGACTCGGCCAGGCGGTGGGCCCCGGCAGCGTCGGTTTCGGGTAGCAAGACCACGAACTCTTCGCCGCCTAGCCGGGCTACGGTGTCCAGGCCCACCCGGATGCGCTGGCGGCAGGTGTCGGCCACGGCGCAGATGACGCGGTCGCCCACCATGTGCCCCCAGGTGTCGTTGACTGTTTTGAAGTTGTCGATGTCCACCATCAGCACCGACAGCGGATGCTGGAA
>CAUPNM010000039.1:0-38912 GCA_963512645.1 uncultured Albidiferax sp.
AACACCGGCAGCGCTGCCACCAGCGGCTTGCTTAAGCCCACATACACGCCGACCAGGGCCATGCCAGCGGCCAGGCACAGCCGGGCGGTCAGGGGGGAAGGGTGGAACATGTACTGCGGTTTTGATAGCTGCTTGCGCCCTGTCTATAAGCGCTAGCGGCCTAAAAGGCTTAAAAATTCAGTCGCTCAGAAAGGTGGCAAACCCGTCCAGCATCTGCTGCACATCGGCTGCCGTGGTGGCGGGCGATACCAGCAGCATGGTGTGGAAAGGGGTGAGCAGCACACCCCGGTTCAGCATGTAAAGGTGCAGCAGGGCATCCAGCGCGGGCTGGCTGGTGGCATGCACTTCGGCGGCGTTGCGCGGCGGCGGGGCGGTGAATTGCAGCTCCATGCGGGCCCCGAGCTGGGTGACCGTCCAGCCCAAACCCTGTGCGTCGATGCGCTCGCGCAAGCCCGCCGCCAGCGTGTCGGCCAGGGCCAGCATGGGGGCGTAGGTGGCGGGCGTGTGCAGGTGCGTCAGGGCGGCGTGCAGGGCGGCCATCGTCAGCGCGTTGCCCGCCAGCGTGGTGCCGATGCCGCTATGGCCTTCGGGCGCGGCCTGCTTCGCGTCCCGCATGCGCTGGGCCAGGGCGTCGGTAAACCCATACACCGCGCACGGCAGGCCGCCCGCCACCGCCTTGCCGATAACCAGCATATCGGGCTGCAGGCCGAGCCCTTTGGCGTAGCCGCCGCAGCCGGTAGACAGGGTGTGGGTTTCGTCCAGCACCAGCAGGGTGCCGTAACGCTGGCACAGGGCCTGGGCGGCCTGCCAGAAACCAGGGTCGGCCAGCACCAGGCCGCAGTTGGTCAGCGCGGGCTCGGCCAGCAGGCAGGCCACCTGGCGGTCGGCCAGGGCGGCTTCCAGCGCGGCCAGGTCGTTAAAGGGCACGATGCGGGTGAAGGCAGCGTGGTTGTGCACATTGCCCAGCACCGAGGGGCGGGGCACGGTGGTGGTGCCGTCTTGGCCGTCCAGGTCTACCAACGTGTCGTCCACCGCGCCGTGGTAACAACCGTCAAACACCAGCAGCTGGGGCCGTTGGGTCACGGCCCGCGCCCAGCGCAGCACAAAACGGTTGGCATCGCTGGCGGTCAGCGCCATTTGCCATTGCGGCAGGCCAAAGGTGGCGGCCAGCAGTGCGCCCACCTCGGCGGTTTGTACCGAGGGCAGCATGCTGGTCAGCCCACGTGCCGCCTGCTGGGCGATGGCCTGCGCCACTGGTGCCGGGCTGTGGCCAAACATGGCCCCGGTGTCGCCCAGGCAAAAGTCGGCGTAGACATGGCCGTCTGCGCAGGTGAGCTGCGCGCCCTGGGCCTGTTGCACGCACAGACTGGCCGGGCTGGGCCAGTCGCGCATCCAGTGCAGCGGCACGCCAAACAAAAAATGCTGCGCGGCCTGCGTAGCCAGCGCGATGGAGCGCGGGTGGGTGGCGGTGAAGCGCTGGGTTTCGGTGGCAAAACGCGAGGACAGCGCGGACGGGGCAAATCGGGATGGGGTGGAGGCAGGGCGGGTCGTCATGGGCCTTATTGTTGCAGCGTAGACGGGCTCCGCGCGGGGTGGAGGCTCTAAGGGTTTTTCCCCAAAATGGAGGATGACCCAGGTGACGATGCCCCGGGCAGCGCCTACCGTGCGTTGATACTTATTCCAAAGCAACGCAAGGAGATGTATGCCGCGATTCCGCAACACCTGCGCCTGCGCAGCGCCCGCCTCGGGTAGCGTGCAGGCACGGTGGTCCGACTTTTGCGCCGTCGCCCCCAGCCCCGAACTCAAGGCCCGGCTCAAAGCCGAGCTGGCCAAAGCGCGCGGCAGCGTCAGCTCCGAACTGGCTAGCGCCCTGACGCTGGCGCGTAGCCCCACGCGGCTGGGCTTTAACGACGGCGTGATCTTCCCGCCCGACCAGTTCCCCGAGGGCACGCCCCAATCGGCCATGCGCAATGCCGCCGCCGACCGGGCCCCCCTGCGCGGTGCGCTGCGGGTCATCGTGGTGCTGGCCCAGTTCAGCGACAAGGCCATGGTGCAGACGGCGCAACAAACCGCGCAACATTTCCGCGACCTGTTTTTCTCCAGCGGCGTGCTGCCCCACGGCAGCGTGAAAGAGTATTACCACGAGGTCACCGGCGGCCTGGTGGATATCGTGGGCGAGGTGGTCGGCCCCTACACCCTGCCGCACCCCCTGGCCTGGTATGCCAACAACAACTTCGGCATCAGCCGGGGCGGCGGCGCGTTCCGGGCCCACATCATGGCCCAGGACGCGGCGGTGGCGGCCAACCCAGCGGTCAACTTCAGCCTGTATGACAACGACGGCAACGGCTTTGTGGATGCCTTCATCGTGGTGCACGCCGGGCGCGGTGGCGAGCAAACCGGCCATGCGGGCGACATCTGGTCGCACAAGCACGTGCTGCCCGCAGCCATGCCTGCCGATGGCAAACAAATCTACGCCTACCTCACTGTGCCCGAAGACGCCAAACTGGGCGTGTGCGCGCACGAGCTGGGGCATTTGCTGTTTGGTTTTCCCGACCTGTACGACCCCGACGGCACCTCCGAAGGCATTGGCGACTGGTGCCTGATGTCGGGCGGCTCGTGGAACGGCGGCGGCGACATTCCAGCCCACCCCTCGGCCTGGTGCAAGGTCAACCAGGGCTGGGTGGGCACCACCAATGTCACCACCAGCGGCACGGTCTCGCTGCCCGATGTCAAAACCAGCCACACCGTGCACCGCCTGTGGAAAAACGGCGCGGCCAGCAGCGAATATTTCTTGCTCGAAAACCGCCAGCGCAGCGGCTTTGACGCGCAACTGCCCGGTGAGGGCCTGCTGGTCTGGCACATCGACGAGGCCCAGCCCGGCAACCGCGACGAGAGCCACTACAAGGTGGCCCTGGTGCAGGCCGACGGCCTGCGCGAGATCGAAACCACCCACCCCGCAGGCACGTTTGGCGACCAGGGCGACAGCGGCGACCCCTTCCCCGGTGCTGCGGCCAAAACCGCCTTTGGCCCCACCACCACGCCGCACTCCAGGTCGTATGCGGGGGTGAACACCTGCGTGTCGGTCACCGCCATTTCCCCCTCTGGCCCCACCATGACCGCCACCCTGGGCGTGCATTGCAGCGCCAAGTCGCCGGTGAAAGACCGCAAGGACGTGCGCAAAGAAGGCAAAGAGGTCACCAAAGAAATCGCCAAAGAAACCGCCAAAGAAGTCGCCAAGGAAATCGTCAAAGACCGCAAGGACATGCTGGAGCACCGCATCGTGCGCGCCGCCCCGGTGCCCGACCCCAGCCATCTGGACGTGGTGCTGTCCGACCTGGAGGCCCGGCTGCAGATGCTGGAGGCCATGGTGGGTGCGCGGGCGTATGCAGGAAGCGCTGTGCACGCAGGCCGCGCCATAGCCCAGCCTTTTATCGATGCCAGCCTGCGCCCCGACCTGGCGGGCGGCCCGGTCTACGACGACAGCGGCGTGCTGCAACAGCGTATGGCCGATGGGGACCGTGATGCGAAGCGGGCGTTTGACGCGCCCCCACCCCTATGAGCCTGCAAGCCGAACACCCCAGCGCAGCAGCCGCATCCGGTGTGGTGCTGGTGCTGGCCCACGCTAGCGATGCCGGTGCCGCGTCCGTGGCGGCCTCGGTGCGTAACCTGCTCGCCGGGGCCCCGGTGGAGGTCTGGACGGTGCGCCCCGAAAGCCTGGGCTTGGCCGCCTGGTCGCACACCGTGGATGCACATGGCTGCGCCCACACCCGCCTGGTGCTGCCGGGCCGCCCGGCGCTGCACAGCACGCAGATCCGCGCCGTGTTTAACCGTATCCAGCACCTGCCCCTGCCGCAGTTCAGCCAGGCCCACCCCAAAGACCGCGACTACGCCGCCATGGAGCTACAGGCCCTGGTGCTGAGCTGGCTGGCTGGCTGCGGTGGTTGCGTGGTGCAGCCTCTGCGCGGCCAGCCCTGGCTGGTGCCGCAGTTGCCGCTGTTGCACTGGGCCAGCGCCGCCGCCCGCTGCGGCCTGCCGGTGGCCGACCAAAGTGCCGCTGCCAGCACCCCGCCCTGGGATGCCACCGTGCTGGTGGCCGGACCATTGACCACCGGCATCCTGGCCGGGCGGCTGGGCGTGGCTTGCGTGGCCACGGCGCAAAACCTGGGCTTTACCCTGCTGGAGTTCCGTTTCCAGCGCGATTCCGAGGGGGCCAAACTGGTCGATGCCAGTCCGCATCCCGAGCTTAGCGACCTGGAAGATATTGACCTGGTGGCCCGCTACCTGGCCGATCTGGCCGAGCGCACCCTGGCTGCCCTGGACAAAGAACCCGCATGATCCTCGTCTACGGCCAGGGCGACGATCCTCCCATCGCGCATCTGGTGGCCGCGCTGCACAGTGCGGGCGCGCGTTTCCAACTGCTCGACATCGCCCGGCTGGACCAGGCCCGGCTGCACATCCAGGTAGGCCCGCACGGTTTGGCGGGCGAGCTGGTGGTGGATGGTGTGTGTACCGCGCTGGCCGACATCCGCGCGGTCTACGCCCGTCCGCTGGACCCCGCCGTGGCCGACCAGCCCACACCCGACCAGGCTGAGCCCGCGCAAAAGCACGTCCTGGCCCTGCACCGCCAACTGGTGGAATGGCTGGACGTAGCCCCGGCCCGCGTCGTCAGCCGCCCGGCCGCCATGCAGGCCAATGCCTCCAAGCCGCTGCAGGCCCAGTGGATCGGTGAAGCCGGTTTCCGGGTGCCGCCCACCCTGGTCACCTCCGACGAGGCCGAGGTCCGCGCGTTCCAAAAAACCCATGGCCGGGTGGTGTTCAAGTCGATCAGCGGCATCCGCTCCATCGTCACCGAGCTGGACGACAGCTGGCTCTCGCGCATGCACCGCCTGGCCCAGCTGCCCACCCAGTTCCAGGCCTATGTGCCGGGTGTGGATGTGCGCGTGCACGTGGTCGGCCAGCAGGCCCTGGCGGCCGAAATCACCAGCACCGCCACCGACTACCGCTACGCCCAGCGCAGCGGCGCCACCGCCCAGGTGGCGGCTACCACGCTCCCCCCCGCGGTCGCCGCCCGCTGCATCGCCATGTCCCACGCCATGGGCCTGCCCCTGAGCGGCATCGACCTGCGCCTGCGCCCCGACGGCGAGTACGTCTGCTTCGAGGTGAACCCCATGCCGGCCTTCAGCTACTTCGAGGCGGAGAGCGGGCTGCCGATTGCGGCGGCGTTGGCCGGGTTGTTGATGGGAGAGGGGTGAAATGGGGTGCCCGTGCTTATAGGATAAGCGTGAGAAGCTATTAAAATAGTAGCGGTCATCGCCATGCGAGGCTTGACCGCTTACCCGTTGGGCTCGGCTCAGTTGGCCGTGATCTTGCGGTCACGCACGATGGCACCCCACTTGGCATCTTCTTTCCGCATGAAGTCGGTGAGCTCGGCGCGGGTGGTGGGCTGCGGGGTCAGGCCGTGTTTGTCCAGGGCCTGCTTCACGCCCGGGTCGGCCAGCACCTTGACGATGGCCTGGTTCCAGCGCTCCAGAATCGCCACCGGCGTTTTGCCGGGTGCCACGAAGGCGTACCAGTTCAGGGCATCGAAGCCGGGGTAGCCTGACTCGGCCACCGTGGGGATGGTGGGCATGTAGGCCGGGCGGGCCAGGCCGGTGGTGGCCAGCGGGATGAGTTTGCCCGCTTCCACGTGCGGCATCGCGGTGGGCGGTGCCGAAAAATACGAGGCGATACGTTCGCCCAGCAGGTCTTGCAGGGCCGGTGCGCCGCCTTTGTAGGGCACGTGCACCATGTCGATGCCCGCGCGCTGGCCGAACAGCTCCCCGGCCAGGTGCGAGGCCGAACCGGCCCCGGTGGAGGCGAAGTCGATGCTGCCAGGCTTCTTCTTGGCCAGGGCCACAAACTCGGCCAGGGTCTTCACACCCAGGCCCTTGTGCACCACCAGCACATTCGGAAAGTTCACCCCGCCCGAGATGGCGGCCAGGTCCTTGAACGGGTCGTAGCTGACCTTCATCACGTGCGGCGCGATGGTCAGCGGGCCGATGGAGCCAAACAGCAGCATCGAGCCGTCTGCCGGCCCATTGGCTACATGCTGGTGCGCGATGTTGCCCCCGGCACCGGCCTTGTTGTCGATGATGACGGTCTGGCCGATGTCCTCGCCGAGTTTGCGGGCGATCAGGCGCGCAGCCGCATCGGCCGCGCCCCCGGCGGCAAAGCCGACCACCAGGGTGACGGGTTTTTTGGGCGGGAAGTCCTGGGCCGGTGCTGGGGTCGCCAGGCACAGTGCAGCAGCGCACATGGCCGTGGCACGCAGAGGGTGTCGTTTGTTCATTTTTGGGGTCTCCGTGGGGTCTTTTTGGGGGTTAAGGGTGATCACTCGGCACCCAGGCCGATGGGGTTGGGCAGGCGCTTTTCCACGGCATGGCGTAGCAGTGCGGCGCTGCGGAAAATGCCGTGGCCGAACTTGCCGTAGGGCAGGGTGGCAAACAAGGCCATCACCGCGCCCAGGTGCAGGCACAGCAGCAGGGCCAGGGCGGGGGTGCCGCTGCCCAGCCACAGGGCCAGGCCGCTAGCGCTGGTGAGGAACAGCAGGGCGATGAAGCCCAGGTCCATCGGCTTTTGTTTCGCGTCGCCATGCAGCGGATGGCGCTGGCGGTTCAGGTGCCACAGCCCGGCGGTGCCCAGCACCAGGCTGATGCCACCGGCCACACCCAGCAGCTTGGGCAGACTGGGCAGGGCGTAGGGCGCGGCCCAGCCGAAGGCGTAGTGGTAGAGCGTGGCCACGCTGGTGGCGGCGAAGCACAGCAGGAAACCGTAGAAGGTGAGGTGGTGGAAGCGCCGACGGGCCAGCGTGTAGGCGTCGTCCTCGTTGTGGCAGCCTTCGCCATGCCCGCCGTCCAGGTACTTGAGGCGCAGCACCGCGTCGGTGGCCTCGGCGGCGGCCGGGGCATTCAGCGGTGCGCCGCTGGTGGCGGGGGTGATGTCGCGCCAGAAGCGCCGCACGCCCATGGCCAGCGCCAGGGTGGAGAACAGGAACACCGGGGCGAACAGGCCCACCAGCAGGTTGTGCGGAAACACGCTGTAGAAGTTGTCGCCGGGCGCACTGCCCCACAGGCTGCCTTTCATCGCCACAGCCAGTGCCAAAAACAGCGCCAGCGCTGCCGCCAGGGCCAGCGACAGCGTGAGGCCGTTACGCTGGTAGAGCACGCCGAGTGCAGGCGGCCAGGCGTAGTCCACGTAGGTCTGGCCACGCACCTCGGCCATGGCCTGCGGCACGTTCACGGCAAACTCGTGTGGCGGTGCGTACTGGCAGGCGTGCAGGCAGGCACCGCAGTTGTGGCACAGGTTGGCCAGAAAGTGGATGTCGGCCTTGCCAAACTCCAACCGCCGGGTCATGGCCGGGAACACGGCGCAAAAGCCCTCGCAGTAGCGGCAGGCGTTGCAGATCTGCATCTGCCGACCGACCTCGGCCTCGGCGCCGGAGAGGATGGGAATCACACGGCGTGGGCCTTCCGGTGAGCCTTGTGCGAGCGATACGGCCTCGCGTGCCAGGGCTTCAAGCGTTTGCATGGTGGGTCTCTTTCTGTTGCTGGGCGGCGGCTGCCGCCTGGGTGCCTGCGATGCGGCCGAAGGCGGTGCCGATGCTCATGCCCACACCGGCGGTGTAGCCCTTGCCGAGCACGTTGCCGGCCATCATTTCCCCGGCCACGAACAGGTTGGGGCTGGGCCGGTTGCCAAAGCGCACGGCGGTGGTGTCGTCTACCTTCAGGCCCAGGTAGGTGAAGGTGATGCCGGGGCGCAGCGGGTAGGCGTAGAAGGGCGCGGTGTCGATCGGCCGGGCCCAGTGGGTCTTGGCGGGTGCCAGGCCTTCGGTGTGGCAGTCGTCCAGGGCGGTGTGGTCGAACTGGCCGACTCGGCAGGCGGCGTTGTAGTCGGCAATCGTGCGCAGAAAGGTGGCCTCGTCCAGCCCGAGCTGCTGCGCCAGCCCTTGCAGCGTGTCGGCGGTGGTGCCGGGGAACACCGGTGGCATGAAGCGGCCCACGGCCTTCTGGTCGATGATGGAGTAGGCCACCTGGCCCGGCTGCTGGGCCACCAGCCGCCCCCAGATGGCGTAACGCTTGGGCCAGAAATCTTCGCCCTCGTCGTAGAAGCGCCGGGCCTCGCGGTTGACCACCACACCCAGCGACACGCAGTCGATGCGGGTGCAGATGCCACCATCAAACAGCGGGGCCCGGGCATCGATGGCCACCATGTGGCCCTGCGACGGGTCGCCAATGGTGTCGGCTCCGGCATCGATCAGCTGCTTGAGCAGCACGCCCTGGTTAAAGCGGGTGCCGCGCACCAGGAAGTTGTCGGCCGGCCATTCGCCGCGCTCGTTCTGGCCCCAGGCCTCGCGCAGCCAGGCGCGGTTGGACTCGAAGCCACCGGCGGCCAGCACGCAGCTGCGGGCAGCGAAACGTTCACCCGCTTCGGTGTGGACGGCGGTGAAGCGGTCACCAATGCACTCGACCGAGGCCACGGGTGTTTCGTAGCGGATCTGCACGCCCAGGCGTTCGGCGCTGCGGTAGTAGGCGTTGACCAGCGCCTTGCCGCCGCCCATGAAAAAGGCATTGGTGCGCGCCACGTGGAGTGCGCCCGAGAGCGGCGGCTGGAAGTGCACGCCGTGGCGGCGCATCCAGTCGCGGCAGTTGGACGAGGCGCGTATCACCAGCCGGGCCAGGTGCTCGTCGGTCAGGCCGCCGGTCACCTTGAGCAGGTCCTGCCAATATTCCTCTTCGGGGTAGGCATCGACCAGCACGTCCTGCGGTGCGTCGTGCATGCAGCGCAGGTTGCGGGTGTGTTGCGAATTGCCGCCGCGCCAGGCCTTGGGGGCGGCTTCGAGCAGCAGCACGCTGGCCCCGGCCTCGCGCGCCATCAGCGCGGCGCAGAGGGCGGCATTGCCGCCGCCTACGACGAGTACGTCTATCTTTTGGTCACTCACTGCATGTCTCCTTGTGGGTCAGGAGACTGTAGGCAGACGGCCCCTGCGGCGAAAGGCCGGATCGGGCAACAGGTGTTCAGTTATCGAGAAGACTTGCGCCGAGCCAGCGCCCCTCGCGCACCAGGGTGCGCGCGGTGTCGGCCATCACCACCCGGGTGGCCAGCGCGGCGGGCGACAGTTCGTCGTCCGACAGGCTGACCAGCAGGTTGCGCCGTCCCACATGGGCATCGGTGATCTGGCTGCTGTGCACCCCTTCGGCGGGTTGCCGGGCGATGGCGGCGCCAGGCTGGATGGTGGCACCCAGCCCGGCGCGCACCGCGTCCATCAGCAGCGCCAGGCCGTCAATCTCAGCCACCACGTGGGGCGTGATGCGCGCGCGGGCAAACGCGGTGGTGAGCGTGGCGCGCAGGCCGTGGTCGGCGCTGGGCATGATCAGCGGCAGGCCCGCGAGCTGGGCCAGCCGCACCTTGGCACCCGTGGGCCGCTGGGCCAGATCGGTGGCGGCCAGCACAAACAGCTTTTCGTCCAGCAGGGGTTCGATGCTCCAGCGGCGCGGCGTGGTGGTTTCGAACAGCACGGCCAGGTCGAGCTGGCGCGCCTGCAGCATGCTGGCCAGGTTGCCCGACAGCGACTCCACCAGGTGCAGCCGCACGTCCGGGTACCGCGCCCGCATCGCCAGCATCAGCGGCAGGCCCAGCACCGAGGCGGTGGTGGGCGCCAGGCCTACGCTCACGTGGCCAGACAGGCGCGCCTGCTGCGCCGCGCGCACCGCCTCGTCCGCATGGCGCAGCGTGAGCTGGGCCTGCTGCAAAAAGGCCACGCCCGCGTCGGTGGGGGTGACACCGGTGCTGGCGCGCTGCAGCAGCCGGGTGCTGAGTTCACCCTCCAGTCGGCTGATCTGCTGGCTCAGCGCCGAGGTCACCACGCCCAGCTCTACCGCCGCGCGGCCCATGCTGCGCAGCTCGCAGACCTTGACGAAATAACGGAGCTGGCGGAGTTCCATGGGGGCGGTGGTGTGGGTGTGGGTAGATGCCTATCGTAAGGCCAGGGCAGGCCGCAGAACGAATCGCAGTGTGTTTTTAAATAATGGAAAAAAGTGCTTCCAGCGCTTATTCCATAAGCACAAACAGCTATGAAATTTGATGAAAACGGGGTGGGTGGGCCATCCGGGCTATGCTCCCCCCATGCAAACCCTTACCGATCCCCGCCGCCAGTCTTTGCGCCGCATGCAGTGGTTTGCCATCGCGCTGCTGCTGGCATCCCTGGGCGGCCTGCTGCTGGGCCACGCCATGGGCGGGCAGGGCGGCTGGGGCTGGTTGCGGGCGTTTTGCGAGGCCTCGGCCGTGGGCGCGCTGGCCGACTGGTTTGCGGTGGTGGCGTTGTTTCGGCATCCGCTGGGCATTCCGCTGCCGCACACCGCCATCATCCCGCAGAGCAAGGAGCGCATTGCCGACAGCCTGGCCGACTTTGTGCGCGACCATTTTCTGGACCCGGCCACCCTGCTGGCCAAGCTGGCGGTGCTGGACCCGGCGCAGCGCCTGGGCGAGTGGCTGCGCGACCCGGCGCGCATGGCCTTGTGGGCGCAACAGGCCCAAGGCGTGGCGCTGGGCCTGCTGAATGTGTTTGACGACGCGCGCATGCAGCGTGCCACGCTGGAGCTGGTGGTGGCCCAGGCGCGGCGCTGGGACGCAGCCGCCACGGCGGGCGAGGTGCTGGGCCTGCTGACGCAGGACGGGCGGCACAACGAACTGCTGGATGCCGGGCTGGTCAAGCTGGGCGAATACCTGGCGCAGGACGAGGTGAAGGCGGCAGTGTCGGAGTTGCTGCACAAGCATGTGCGCAAGGAATGGCCCAAGGTGGTGGGCCTGGTGGACGCGGTGGCTTCTACCTCCAAAATGGCCGACAGCATGGCCGAGAAGCTCAGCGCCTCGGCCCTGGACGAGTTGCGCGAGGTACTGGCCCAGCCCGCGCACCCGGCGCGCCTGCGTTACCAGGCCTGGCTGGCCGACTACATCACCCGTCTGCGCGACGACCCGGCCCTGCGCCAGGCCTGCGACGACCTGAAAGAGCGCGCGCTGACCGACCCGGCGGTGCGCCAGTTCGTGGCTTCGCTGTGGACCGACATCAAGCAGTTGCTGCAAGCCGACCTGGCGGACCCGCAGTCGGCCATCGCCCGCAACCTGCAGGCGGCGCTGGGTGCGGTGGGCGAGCGCCTGGCCAGCGACACCCACCTGCGCGAAGCCATCAACGAGCATGTGATGGCCGCAGCGGGCCAGCTTGCTCTGGGCTTGCGTACGGGGGTGACCACCCATATTTCGCAAACCATCAAGGGCTGGGACGACCGCCAGCTGGTGCAAGAGCTGGAGCTGAGCGTGGGGCGGGATTTGCAATTCGTCCGCATCAGCGGCACCTTGGTGGGTGGGCTGGCCGGTGTGGCCCTGCATGCACTGGTGCTGTGGCTGGCGTGACGAAATAGCCTATGCGTTTGCGCGGTGCCCTGACCCGCTTATTTTCCTTTTCCCTTACCGCCCGAACCACCGGAGCTTCCTGAACCACCGGAACTGCCGGAACTGCCAGAACTACCAGAACTCCCGGAGGTCCCCGAACTTCCAGAGGTCCCCGAACTTCCGGAGGTCCCCGAACTTCCAGAGGTCCCCGAGCTTCCGCTGGTGCTGCCTTTGCTGTCATCCCCCCCTTCCGTTTTGCCGGAGGATTGCGAGCCCGTGCTATCGCCGGAGTCGTCAGAGCTGCCACTGCTGGTGCTTTCCGCTTTTCTACCGCTATCGGAGCGGCTGCGTATGGCGTCGCTGTGCCGCACCTCGATGCGCTGCACGGTGACGCGGTCTTGGCTGTCGCGCAGACCGGTAATCCGCACCCGTTGTTCCCGATCGCCGCTCAGCGCCGCACGCTCAGCCCCGGGTAAGGTGGTGGCCAGTGCCATTCGCCCCTGGCCAATGTCCACGCTGTCCCGTGAGGCAGACCGGACGTAGCCTTCGATCACGATGCGCTCCACCGGCCCCAGGGCGTCGCGGGTGGGCTGCGTCTGTAGGGATGCGGCCTCCAGCGTATGCCCGTCCCAGGTGCCTCGGACCTGGATTTCCTGCCCGTTATTGGCGGCGCGCCAGGCACGCAGTCCGTCGGTAAAACCCAGGTGGGTGGTGCGTACCGTGGCACCACCCACCTGGATGCCGCCATGGGTGCCATGTTCTGCAAGTCCCGTGAGTACGGCCTGTGCCTGCGGCGGCACGGCCTGCAGGTGCGACATCTCGATGCTGCCGTCACTGAGCCGTAAGCCGCTGACGCGCAGCCATTGTCCCGTTTGCAGGCCTGCCAGCTGTGCGGCATCACCGCTCCAGTGCACGGTTTGTCCCAGTACCTTCAGTTCGCCCCGGGCCGCGTTGACCGATGCCACGGGTCCGATGGCCAGGTGCTGCAACGCAATTTGCCGCGCTTGCAAAGCGTCCGCTTGGCCCGCTGCCGTCACCACGACCACCTGGCCCACGGACAGCGCGCTGGCTTGGGCGGGTTGCCCGTTGTCGCTGATCGGGGTGGTGTTGTCGTAGTGCACTTCCAGGCCGTTGACGCAGATGCTGGCAAAACCGGTGATCACGCCCACGATGCCGGTGCCCCCAATGCCGCCGTTGTGATGGAGTCCGGCAGCGTCGATACCGGTGCCACCGATGCCGGGTTTGGCGGCGACATCGCCCGTGCCACCGATGCCGGGGCGCAGCGCAGTGTCACCCGTGCCACCGATTCCTGGCGCAAGGGCCTGGGGGTTGACCGGCGAGTCGCTTTTGCCGCAGACGTTGGCGGCAAAGGCTGGTGGCGCGCTGAGCAGGGCTGCCAGCAACGCAGCGGCAGGAAGACCGAACCAGCGGTTGTTCATGGTGTCGCTCCTGAAGCCTGGGTGGGCGTGGCATCGGCATCCGCAACCACCGGCTCGGCGTAAAAGTACACGCCGAAGGTCATGCGATGGCGCTGCGTGCTGTGGGCGGCGTCCGCTTGTTCCAGGGACAGCGCATTTTTGTTGACGGCCAGCAGGGCTTTCATGGCGGCGTCTGTGCTTTGCTTGGCCAGCACCGCGATGGAGGCTTCGCTGAGCGCGTCGTACTGCACGCTGCGCTCCAGAAACGGCGGCTTGCCTCCCAGCAGATTGCTGGCGGCAGCGGCCGCATGGTCGTGCAGGTTGTGCCCGAAGTAATAGGCTTTTTCGTCAAATCCTTCGCTGGGTACAAAGGCTTCGGCATTCAGGCACACCCGGTTGGCCGCGTCGATATGCACCACGCCCAGGCGCAGCCACTCGTCTAGCACCACGCGGGAGCGGATGTCGCTGTTCACGCCCACCACTAGGCTTTCGAAAGACAGTTCGCCGCCTTCACTGGCAAAGCGTGCTAAGGGCAGGGGGCTACCGTCTTCATGCAGATAGCGCGGCGTGCCCAGCCACACGGCGACCAGCTCTGCGCCCAGGGAAACGACATCCGGTACCGTTTCTGTGGTTTGCTGCAAGTCGGTCCGTAGGCGGCTCACGTCTTTTCGGTGCACCCCCGTCATCAGGCTGATGCGGCTGTCGGTGGGCGGCTTGTTGTCCAGGCGAAATTCGCTTTCGGCGACATCGACAAACAAATTCTTCAACAGCTCCGCGAGGTAAGGGTAGGTAATGCCTTGCGACAGCATGACCCGCACCACCGGGCGCAGAACCTTGCGCAGGGCGCGGACGAGGGAGGGCGGGGGGCCCGCAGGCGAGGTGCTAGAGCTATCCATGGCCTAAATATAGCGTGTTCGTGGGAAAAAATTACACAAAATCATTGCGGTGGGAAAATTTCCCGCATATAGTCGGATCGTGTGTGGGAAAAATTCACACACAAAACAAGTTTTAACCCACTTTTTGAGGAATCACACCATGCACACACTTCGCACCGCCTTGG
The DNA here is from genome assembly GCA_963512645.1 of uncultured Albidiferax sp. Classification (GTDB taxonomy): domain Bacteria; phylum Pseudomonadota; class Gammaproteobacteria; order Burkholderiales; family Burkholderiaceae_C; genus Rhodoferax_B. The sequence continues at coordinate 13,903 of CAUPNM010000039.1, forward strand.
TGGCCACCACCGCCAGCCTGATGCTTGCACTCGCCTGCGGCCCGGTCACGGCAGGCAAGGGAGGCAGCTCCGGTACCTCTGGAAAATCGTCATCCGGGTCGTCCTCATCCAGTTCATCCAGTTCGTCGTCTGGCTCTTCAACATCACGTTCTGCATCCAGCGACGATTCCAGCGCTGGCCGTGCTAGCCGGGGGGCCGATGACGCAGCAGGGCACGTGCGCCAGGGGCGCGGCGCCGACGATGCGCCAGGCCATGTTCGCCAGGGGCGCGGTGCTGACGATGCGCCAGGCCATGTCCGCCACGGCCGTGGGGCAGACGACACGGCGGCCACCGGCACCACCACCACTACTGGCACAGTGGCCTCTGGAACACTCTGACCACTGGACACCGGCAACCAAGGCCGACACAGCGATGTGTCGGCCTTTTTCTTGCGTGGGCGTTGCGCGGGGCTTGCAATACATTTACATCGGCGGCACGCTGGTGGGCGGATTGGCGTGCCTGGCGATCCATGCGGTTGTGTTGTGGGTAGGTTAATAACGGGAGCAAGATGTTTTTGAGTTTGGAAGACAACCGCAACAGCGTTACCGAACAGGCGCGGGTGGCCGATCTGATGGCCTTGCTGCCTGCCGACGTGCAGACCGCGCTGGATATTGGTGCCCGCGATGGTTACCTGTCGCGCCAACTGGCCGACCGTTACGCCCAGGTAACCGCGCTCGACCTGGAGCAGCCCGAGGTGGATGACCCGCGCATCCGCTGCGTGCAAGGCGATGCCACGGCGCTGCAATTTGGCGATGGCGCGTTTGACCTGCTGCTGTGCGCCGAGGTGCTGGAGCACATTCCTTCGGCTTTGCTGCCCCAGGTGTGCGCCGAGCTGGCGCGGGTGGCCGCGCGCTACATCGTGGTGGGCGTGCCCTACCGGCAAGACATTCGCCAGGGCCGTAGCACCTGCCAGCGCTGCGGCGGCAAAAACCCGCCCTGGGGCCATGTGAACCGGTTCGACGAAGCGCGGCTGCAGGCCCTGTTTCCGGCCTACACGGTGCAGCGCCAAACCCTGGTGGGCACGGCCGAGCCGGGCACCAACGCCGTGGCGGCCTGGCTGATGGACCGGGCGGGCAACCCGTTTGGCACCTATATCCAGGACGAGCCCTGCATCCACTGCAGCGCGGCCCTGCAGCCGCCCCCGGCCCGCAGCCTGCCGCAAAAGGTGTGTACCCGGCTGGCGGTGCAACTGCAAAAAGCCCAGGCCGCCTGCACGCCCCGGCACGCCAACTGGATCCACATGCTGTTGGCCAAAAAACCGGCCGGGGACTGGCGATGAAGTTTGGGAAATCTTGGGCTGTTGGCCTGCTGGCGCTGGCCTGCCTGCTGCCGTTGCGTGCCATCGCCTGGGGCCACCAGGGGCATATGCTGATCGGCACCATCGCCGACCAGATGCTGACCCCTCAGGCCCGGGCCGGGCTGCAGCGCGACCTGGGGCTGACCCTGGCGCAGGCGGCACCCTGGGCCGATTGCGCCAAGGGTGTGGTGCTGGGGGAGCAGGGCCTGGCGTACGTGGTGGACCCACGCTGGGCATCGCCCGCCTGCACCCGTTTTGAAACCGCCAAGGGCAAGCAGACCATGCAAAGCTATGTGGCGCGCAACTGGAGCACCTGCGGCCAGCCGCGCGACTGCCACAAAACCTACCACTACACCGACGTGGCCTACCAGCATGGCCGCTACAAGGTGGGGTATGTGGGCACGAACCGCCACGACCTGGTGCATGCCACCAATGCCGCCATCGCCCAACTGCAAGGCCAGCCGGTGCCGCCACCTTTCAGCATCACCAGCCGGGCCGAGGCCTTGCGGTTGCTGGCGCACTTTATCGGCGACCTGCACCAGCCGCTGCACGTGGGCGCGCTGTACCTGGATGCGGCGGGCAAGCCGGTAGACCCCGACACGCCGGGCCACACCGAGGCGCTGGACACTCGGGGCGGCAACAGCATCGCCACCCCGGAGGGCAACCTGCACGCACTGTGGGACGACCTGCCCGAGGGCCTGCGCGCCAAAGCGGTGCCCGCCCGCATACTGCAAGACGCACGGGCGCTGCGCAAGAGCCGCGGTGGTGTGGGCAGCCTGGCGCAATCCTGGGCCAGCGATACCGTGGCGGTGTCGGGCGCGGTGTTTACCGGCTTGTCTCTCGGCCCGGCCCGTAGGGACAAGGGTCGGGAGTGGCCCGCTTCAATGGCCGACCCCGACGGCTACCGCACCAGAATGGCGCAGCTGCAGATGGCGCAGCTCACCAAGGCCGGAGCGCGGCTGGCGCAGTTGGTCAACGTCTTGTACGCGACACCCCGGTAAAACCCTGGGATTTGGGCATCAAATATGCCCTCTGCGCTTATCTGGAAAGCACAAGCAGCTACAAAATATATAGTGTTGAAGGCGACAAAAGGGCGGCGCGTCGGTTACAGTGAAGGCGATTACGGACTGGCAACATATTCTTCTGGACCCTGGCTGGCATGACCTCCACCTCAGACGCAATCACCGTTAAACCCCGCAGCGCGCAGCGCCCCCTGGTGTGGCTGCCGATGGACCACCGCCAGCGCGGTGGGGACGATTCCTCGCTGCCCTACCTGTACCTGGGCGACAAATACGCCCGCGCGGTGCGCGATGGGGCGCAGGCCCAGCCGGTGAGTTTTCCGCTGGCCGATGCGGCCGACATCCCCGCGCTGCTGGCCCTGGTAGACGGGGTCATGCTGACCGGATCGCCGTCCAACGTGCACCCCTCCCATTTCGACGAAGCAGTGGCCGACCCCAGTCTGCCGCTGGACCCAGCCCGCGACACGCTGACCTTTGCGCTGGTGCGGCACTGCGTGGCCATGGGTGTGCCGTTGCTGGGGGCTTGCCGGGGATTCCAGGAAATCAATGTGGCGCTGGGTGGCAGCCTGCACCAAGCGGTGCACGCCGTGCCCGGCCTGCAGGACCACCGCGAAGACGAGTCCGCACCCCTGGCCACCCAGTACGGCCTGAGCCACGACCTGCTGATCAACCCCGATTCCGCCATGGCCCAGTGGGCGGGCGGCGTGCGCACCCAAGTGAATTCGCTGCACGGCCAGGGCATTGGGCGGCTGGCACCGGGCTTGCGTGCCATTGCCCATGCGCCCGACGGGCTGATTGAAGCTTTTGAGATCACCGCTGCCCCAGCGTTTGCTTACGCGGTGCAGTGGCACCCCGAGTGGCGCTGGTCGGAGAACCCTTTTTATACCCAGATATTCGCGGCCTTTGGGGCTGCGTGCAGATCACGTCAACGTGAAAAAACGGCTTACGCAGCGCTCAGCACTTAGTTTGGGCGCTCCGTAAGTCATAGCAACCTAACCCAACCGGAGAAATTGCCTATGGCTGATGTCAAAAAAGAAAACATGACCTTCAACGACCTGGAGAACTGGCTCAACGAGCGCCGGGTGACCGAGGTGGAATGCCTGGTGCCCGACCTGACCGGTGTGGCGCGCGGCAAGATTCTGCCCCGCGCCAAGTTCACCGAAGACCGCGGCATGCGCATTCCTGAGGCCGTGGTGGCCATGGGCGTGACCGGCGAGCTGCCGTCGCAGGGCCCGTATTACGACGTGGTCAACCCCACCGACCGCGACATGCAGCTGCGCCCCGACGCGTCTACCGTTCGGATCGTGCCCTGGGCCAGCGACCCCACGGCGCAGGTGATCCACGATTGTTACGACCGCGAAGGCAAGCTGGTGCCGTTTGCCCCGCGCAGCGTGCTGCGCCGGGTGTGCGAGCTGTACGCCGAAATGGGCCTGGAGCCGGTGGTGGCGCCCGAGCTGGAGTTTTACCTGGTGGCCCGCAACACCGACCCCAACACCGTGCTGCGCCCGCCGATTGGCCGCAGCGGCCGGGCCGAAACCTCGCGCCAGTCCTACAGCATCGACGCGGTGAACGAGTTCGATCCGCTGTTTGAAGAGCTGTACGAGTACTGCGACAAGATGGAGCTCAACGTGGACACCCTGATCCACGAGGCCGGTGCCGGGCAGATGGAGATCAACTTCTTCCACGCCCACCCGCTGGGCCTGGCCGACGAAGTGTTTTTCTTCAAACGCACGGTGCGCGAAGTGGCGCTGCGCCACGACATGTACGCCACCTTCATGGCCAAGCCCATCGAAGGCGAGCCCGGCAGCGCCATGCACGTGCACCAAAGCCTGGTCAGCAAAGCCACAGGCAAAAACATCTTCAGCAACGACGACGGCACGCCGTCCGACGACTTCTTCCACTACATCGGTGGCCTGCAGCGCTACCAGCCCGCCGCCATGGCCCTGGTGGCCCCGTACGTCAACAGCTACCGCCGCCTGTCGCGCAACACCGCCGCGCCCATCAACACCGAATGGGGCTACGACAACCGCACGGTCGGCATCCGCTCGCCCATTTCCAGCCCGCAGGCGCGCCGTGTGGAAAACCGCGTCATCGGCGTGGATGCCAACCCCTATGTGGCCATGGCCATGACGCTGGCCTGTGGTTACCTGGGCATGCAAAAGAAGATCAAGCCCAAGGCCGAAATGAAGGGTGATGCCTACCTGGCGCCGTTTTCGCTGCCACGCAGCCTGGGCGAGGCGCTGGACCTGCTGCGCGGCGAAACCGACCTGCACGACATCCTGGGCAAGGAGTTCATCACCGTCTACACCGAGATCAAGGAGCTGGAGTTTGAAGAGTTCATGAAGGTGATTTCGCCTTGGGAGCGCGAGCACCTGCTGCTGCACGTTTAACCGTTTGCTGCACGTTTGATCTTTAACTTCAGAAAATGCCTATGCCAAACACCGTTAATACCGCAGAAATCCAGGCGCTCGACAGCGCCCACTTCCTCCACCCCTTCACCGACTTCCAGGACCTGAACACGCGCGGTGCCAAGGTCATCACCCGTGCCGATGGCATCTACATCTGGGACTCGGAAGGCAACCGCCTGCTCGACGCGATGAGTGGCCTGTGGTGTGTCAGCGTCGGCTACGGCCGCAAAGAGCTGGCCGATGCTGCCTACCAGCAGATGATGGCGCTGCCCTACTACAACAGCTTCTTCCAGACCACCAACGTGCCCGCCGCCACCCTGGCTGCCAAGCTGGCCAGCCTGGCGCCGAAGGTGGACGGGCGCGGCTTTGAGCACGTGTTTTATTCCTGCAGCGGCAGCGAAAGCAACGACTCGAATGTGCGCATGGTGCGCCGCTACTGGGACCTGCTGGGCCAGCCGCAGCGCAAGGTCATCATCAGCCGCCACAACGGCTACCACGGCAGCACCATGGCGGCGGCCTCGCTCAGTGGCATGTCGGGCATGCACGCCCAGGGCGACCTGCCGATTCCCAACATCACCCACATCGAGCAGCCCTACGGGGTCGAGAACGCGCTGCCCGGCGAAAGCCCTGAGGCGTTCGGCCTGCGCGCCGCGGGCTGGCTGGAAGCCAAAATCCTCGAAATCGGGCCCGAAAAAGTGGCCGCCTTTATCGGCGAGCCGGTGCAGGGCGCGGGCGGGGTGATCATTCCACCCGCCACCTACTGGCCGGAAATCCAGCGCATCGTCGACAAATACGGCATCTTGCTGATCAGCGACGAGGTGATCTGCGCCTTTGGCCGCCTGGGCCATTGGTTTGCCTACGAGAAGTTTGGCTACAAGCCCGATTTGGTCACTTTTGCAAAAGGCGTAACCAGTGGCTACATCCCGCTGGGCGGCGTGCTGGTGGGTGACCGCGTGGCCAAGGTGCTGATCGAAAAGGGCGGCGAGTTTAACCACGGCTATACCTACAGCGGCCACCCGGTGGCCTGCGCGGTAGCCCTGGCCAACATTGCCATCATGGAGCGCGAAAACCTGGTGGAAAAGGTACGCACCGATATAGGCCCCTACCTGGCGCAAAAATACGGCGCGCTCAACGACCACCCCCTGGTGGCGCACGCCGAAACCTGCGGGTTTGTAGCCGGGCTGGTGCTGGTGAAAAACAAGCAGACCGGCGAGCGCTTTGACGAGAGCCTGTCGGTCGGCATGATGTGCCGCAGGCACTGCTTTGCCAACGGCCTGGTGATGCGCGCTGTGGGTGACCGCATGATCATTGCGCCGCCGCTGGTGATGACGCACGCGCAGATCGACGAAATGGTGGCGCTGATCTTGCTATGTCTGGACCTGACGTGGCAAGAGTTGAAGGTCGCCGGACACGGTCAGGAGTGGCCGGCTAGCCCCCATAACTCCATACAATCTTTTTCGTTCCCTTCTTTTTGGAATCTGACAACATGAAACAGCACGCACTGGTTATTGCACTCTCCGCCCTGATGCTGGGCGCTTGCGGTAAGAAAGAAGAGGCCCCTGTGGCCGCTGCACCTGCGCCCGAGCCCGTCGCTTCGGCCCCTGCAGCGCCCCCGGCCAACACCGAAGAAAAAGTGCTGAACGTGTACAACTGGCCCGACTACATCGCCGCCGACATGATCGCCAACTTCGAGAAGGAAACCGGCATCAAGGTCAACTACCAGACCTTCGAGAACAACGAAGGCCTGCAGGCCAAGCTGGTGGCTGGCAACAGCGGTTTCGACATCGTGGTGCCCGGCGCGGTTTTTGCCAAGTCGCAGATCGACGGCGGCCTGCTGATGAAGCTCGACAAGAGCAAGATCCCCAACGCTAGCAACCTCGACCCCGCCATCATGGCCAAGCTGGGTGGTGTGGATGCGGGCAACGAATACCTGGTGCCCTGGGCCTGGAGCTACACCACGGTGGCCATCAACAAGGGCAAGGTGGCCAAGGCGCTGGGCTCTACCCCTATGCCTGAAAACGCCTGGGACCTGGTGTTTAACCCCACCTATACCTCCAAGCTCAAGTCCTGCGGCATTGCCTACCTGGATTCGCCCACCGAGGTCATCCCGCCCGCGCTGCACTACATCGGCAAAAACGCCTACTCGGCCGATGTGGCCGAGCACAAGGAAGCCGGTGCCATGCTGGCCAAGGTCCGCAAGGACATCCGTTTGTTCTCTAGCACCATGATTGACGACCTGGCGGGCGGCAAAGCCTGCGTGGGCCTGGGCTGGGCGGGCGACATGAACGTGGCCAAGGCCCGTGCCATCGAGAACAAGAACGGCAACGACATCGAAGTCCTGGTGCCCTCGACCGGTGGCCTGATCTTCTTTGACAACCTGGCCATCCCCAAGGATGCCACCCACCCGAACAACGCCATGATGTTCATGGACTACTTCCTGCGCCCCGAAGTCTCGGCCTCGCTGACCAACGAGCTGACCTACCCCACGGCCAACAAGGCCAGCGTGGACAAGGTCAAGCCTGAGATTGCCAGCGACAAAACGATCTTTGTGGATGCCGACAACATGGCCAAGATGGTTTCGCCCTCCAGCCTGAGCAACGAAACCCGCGAGTCCATGAGCAACATCTACACCTTGTTCAAGAAGAGCAAATAAACGGTTGTGACTGTTTGAGAGACAAGCCGTGCACCGTCGTCATTGGGGTGCGCGGCTTTTTTTTTGCAGGACTTGCGCAAGTTCCCCCTGTAAGCCCGCAGGGCGACACAGGGGCGCTGCGGAAGTTCTATATTGTTTTGATTTCTGGGATGCCCCCGTATGAACCTGCCCAAACCCCGCCCTGAAGGCTTTTTGCGCACCGAGAATCTGGTCAAACGTTTCGATGGCGTGGCCGCCGTCGACAACGTGACGCTGTCGATCCAGAAGGGCGAGATCTTTGCGCTGCTGGGCAGCTCGGGCTGCGGCAAATCCACCCTGCTGCGCATGCTGGCCGGGTTTGAAACACCGACCACCGGCGCGGTCATGCTGGGCGGCGTGGACATCGCCAAGATGCCGCCCTACGAGCGGCCCATCAACATGATGTTCCAGTCGTACGCGCTGTTTCCGCACCTCAACATCTGGGACAACATCGCCTTTGGCCTCAAGCGCGAAGGCATGCCCAGCGCGCAGATCAAAACCCGCGTCGAAGAAATGCTGGCCCTGGTGCAGCTCACCGATTACGCCAAGCGCAAGCCGCACCAGCTCTCGGGCGGGCAGCAGCAGCGCGTGGCCCTGGCCCGCAGCCTGGCCAAAAAGCCCCAGCTCTTGCTGCTGGACGAACCCTTGGGCGCGCTGGACAAAAAGCTGCGCGAACGCACCCAGTTCGAGCTGGTCAACATCATCGAGTCGGTGGGCGTGACGGTGGTGATGGTGACCCACGACCAGGAAGAAGCCATGACCATGGCCTCGCGCATCGCGGTGATGAGCAAGGGCAAGGTCTTGCAGGTGGGCACACCCAAAGAGGTGTACGAGCACCCGGCCAACCGCTTCGTGGCCGACTTCATTGGCAACATCAACCTGTTCGACGGCCACCTCAGCGTGGACGAGCCCGACCGCTGCGAAGTCACCACCGAGCAGGGCGTGGTGCGTATCGGCCACGGTATCAGCGGCACGCTGGGCATGCCGCTGGCGGTGGCGGTGCGGCCCGAGAAAATCTCCATCTCCAAAGAGCGGCCTGCCGACGTGGGCTACAACCTGTTTAGCGGCACGGTGCGCGAGATTGCCTACTTCGGCAGCTACAGCAGCTACATCGTCGAGATGCCCGGTGGCCGCCGCGTCAAGGTGACCGAAGCCAACCAAAGCCGGCACGACAACAGCGACATCACCTGGGACGACAAAGTCTTCTTCTGGTGGGACGATGTGGCCCCCGTCACGCTCACCCAATAAGGAGGTGTTGCTATGCAATTAATGAAATGGGCCCGGCTGATCCCCGGCGCGCGCTTCGTCATCGGCGTGCCATACCTGTGGCTGGTGCTGTTTTTTGTGGCCCCATTCTTGATTCTGGTGCGTATCAGCGTGACCGACATGGGCAACGGTGTCGACCCGTTCGCGCCACTGGTCAGCGCCCTGGACGGCGTGTGGCACATCCTGTTGAAATACGACAACTACCTGTCCATCGTCAGCGAAGTGGGGGACGACGGCGTGCGGGTCTGGGGCCAGACCATTTACATCGAGGCCTACATCACCTCGGTGAAATACGCCTTCTGGACCACGGTGCTGTGCCTGCTGATTGGCTACCCGTTTGCCTACTTCATCGCCCGCGCCAAACAAAGCCTGCAACCCGCGCTGCTGATGCTGGTGATGCTGCCGTTCTGGACATCCTTTTTGCTGCGCGTGTATGCCTGGAAGGGCATCCTGGCCGACCAGGGCGTGCTCAACAACCTGCTGATGTGGGCAGGCATCACCAGCGAGCCCATCCAGATGCTCTACACCGACGTGTCCATGCTGGTCGGCATGACCTACGTGTACTGCCCGTTCATGATCCTGCCGCTGTACGCCAACCTGGTGAAGATGGACTTTCGCTTGCTTGAAGCCGCGCACGATCTGGGCGCGTCGCCCTGGCATGCCTTCTGGCTGATCACCGTACCGCTGAGCAAGGCGGGCATCATCGCCGGGTCGATGCTGGTGTTCATCCCCAGCGTGGGCGAATTCGTGATTCCGTCCCTGCTGGGCGGTGCCGAAAACCTGATGATTGGCCGCGTGGTGTGGGACGAAATGTTCAGCAGCAACAACTGGCCGCGCGCCTCGGCGTTGGCGATCGTGATGATTCTGTTCATCCTGATTCCGATGGCCGTCTACAACCGCTACAGCGATGCCAGCAACGCACCGAAAGAGGCCTGACATGACCCGTTTCATCCAAACCTACTTTGGCCGTTTCTGGTTGGCGGCGGTGTATTTGTTCTTGTACATTCCGCTGTTTTTTCTGATCGTTTTTTCGTTCAACAGCACACGGCAAGACGGCGTGTTCACCGGCTTTTCGCTGCGCTGGTACACCGCGCTGATGGGCGATTCGCGGCTGGTGGAAGGCTTCTTTTTGTCGCTCAAGGTGGCAGTGATCACCGGCACGCTGTCCGTCATCTTGGGCGCATTTGCGGCCTTCGTGCTGGTGCGTTATGTGCGCTTCAAGGGCCGCACCCTGTTTGCCGGCCTGGTCAGCGCACCGCTGGTGATGCCCGAGGTGATCATTGGCTTGTCTTTGCTGCTGCTGATGGTGGCCGTGCAGCGCGCCATCGGCTGGCCGGACCGGGGTGTTACCACCATCGTGCTGGGCCACACCCTGCTGGGCATGGCCTACGCCACCGTGGTCATTTCGGGCCGCCTGCGCGAGATGGACCGCTCCCTGGAAGAAGCCGCCATGGACCTGGGCTGCCGCCCGTTCCAGGTGTTTTTTCTGGTCACCCTGCCCAACATCGCGCCCTCACTGGTGGCGGCCTGGATGCTGACCTTCACCCTGTCGTTTGACGACGTGGTGATCTCGGAATTTTTGTCCGGCCCCGGCGTGACCACACTGCCACAGGTGATTTTTGGCTACGCCCGGCGCGGCGTGAACCCATCCATTTATGCTGCGGCGGCGATTTTGATCACCGTGGTCAGCATCGGCATCATCGTCTACAGCATCGCCATGGCCCGCCAGCAAACCCGCCGGGCGCGCGAGATGCAAGCAGCCATTGCTGCATAAGGAATACCTGCATGTTCAATATTTCAGACCTTCAACTTGATGGCCGCGCCCTCATCAACGGCCAGCGTGTGCAGGGCAGCGCCGTGTTCACCAAAAGCTCGCCGGTCGATGGCCGCGTGCTGGCCGAAGTCACCCGGGGTGGCGAGGCCGAGATCGACCAGGCCGTGCGAGCCGCCCGCGCCGCGTTTGACGATGCCCGCTGGCGTGGCCTGCCGCCAGCCCAGCGCAAGCGGGTGATGGTGAAGTTTGCCGACCAGCTGCTGGCCCACGCCGACGAGCTGGCCCTCACCGAAACCCTGGACATGGGCAAGCCCGTGCGTTACGCCCGCGCGGTGGACGTCAACAGCGCCGCCAACTGCATCCGCTGGTACGGCGAAGCGGTGGACAAGGTGTACGACGAAATCGCGCCCACCGGCAACCAGTCGCTGGCCCTGATCACCCGCGAACCGGTGGGGGTGGTGGGGGTCATCGTGCCCTGGAACTACCCCATGATCATGGCCGCCTGGAAGATCGCCCCGGCCCTGGCCGCAGGCAACTCCATCGTCTTGAAGCCCAGCGAAAAGTCACCCCTCACCGCGCTGCGCCTGGCCGAATTGGCACTGGAGGCGGGCATTCCCCCTGGCGTGTTTAACGTGGTACCCGGCTTCGGCCTGGAAGCCGGTGAACCGCTGGCCCTGCACATGGACGTGGACTGCATCGCCTTTACCGGCTCCACCAAGGTCGGCAAGCGCATCCACGTGATGGCGGGCCTGAGCAACCTCAAGCGCGCCTGGACCGAACTCGGCGGCAAGTCACCCAACATTGTGTTTGCCGATTGTCCCGACCTGGACCGCGCGGTAGAGGCCGCCGTGGGCAGCGTGTTTTTTAACCAGGGCGAGAGCTGCAACGCCCCCTCGCGCCTGCTGGTCGAGGCCTCGATCAAAGACGCGTTCCTGGAAAAAGCCCTGGCCCTGGTGCCGCGCTACGCCCCCGCCAACCCGCTGCTGCCCGAGACCATCATGGGCGCGCTGGTCGACAAAACCCAGATGGATACGGTGCTGGGCTTTATCGAGGCCGGTCAGCAGGACGGTGCAAAATTGATAGCTGGTGGCGCCCAGGTGATGGGCGATACAGGCGGTTTTTATGTGCAACCCACGATCTTCGACGGCGTAACCAACCGCATGCGCATCGCCCAGGAAGAAATCTTCGGCCCGGTGCTGTCGGTCTTGTCCTTTACCGATGCCGCCGAGGCCGTGCGTATCGCCAACGACAGCATCTACGGCCTGCAGGCTGCCGTCTGGACCCGCGACATCAACAAAGCCCACGGCGTGGCCCGCGCCCTCAAAGCCGGCACCGTGCACGTCAACTCGTACGACGAAGACGACATCACCGTGCCTTTCGGCGGCGTGAAACAAAGCGGCGTGGGGCGCGACAAATCGCTGCACGCGTTTGACAAATACAGCGAACTCAAAACCACCTGGATCCGGATCGACAGCCCGGTGTAAGAGGAGGGCTGGCTCGTTAGTCGTCCATAGGTGCACTGCCGCCCGCCAACTCACGCTCGATCTGTTCGATGCTGGGCAGGCTGGTTTGCAGCTCGGCGGGCAGGGACTCCAGTAACTTGTACTCGGCAATGCCCATGGGCTGGGTTTTGTCGCCCAGCGCATATTCGGCCACGATCTTGTTTTTGCTCTTGCAGAGCAACAGGCCAATGCTGGGGTTGTCCTGGGCGTGCTTTACCTGGCGGTCTACGGCGGTCAGGTAAAAGCCTAGCTGGCCCAGGTGCTCGGGTTTGAACTTGCCGCCTTTGAGCTCGATCACCACATAGCAGCGCAGCTTGAGGTGGTAGAACAGCAAGTCGATGAAAAATTCGTCGCCCCCCACATCTAGCAATACTTGCCGTCCGACAAATGCGAATCCAGCGCCCAGTTCCAGCAGGAATTCGGTGACATGCTTCACCAAGGCGTTTTCGATGTCACGCTCTTGCGCTTCGTTGCCCAAGCCCAGAAAATCAAAACGGTAGGGGTCTTTCAGCGACTCACGGGCCAGATCAGACTGAGGCTTGGGCAGATGCACCGCGAAGTTGGTGACTGCTGTGCCGCTACGCTCCAGCAGGCGGGTTTCAATCTGCATCACTAAAACGTTGCGCGACCAATTGTGCTCGATGGACTTGGCTGCGTACCAGCGGCGGCTTTCAGGGCTGTCCAGTTTGTCCAGCAGTGCCAGCTGGTGGTACCAAGGCAATTGTGCAAGCACCTCTTGCACAAATTCTGCATCTGGCCAGGCCTGGGCAAATGCGCGCATGTACTTGAGATTGCGGGGTGAAAACCCCTTCATCTCCGGAAAAGCCTCCCGCAGGTCATGCGCCAGCCGTTCGATCACCTTGGCACCCCAGCCTTGGGTGGCCTGCCGCGCCAGGATCTCCTGCCCGATCTGCCAGTACAGCAGCACTAATTCGCGATTGACCGTCAGCGTGGCACGCTGCTGGGCGGTGTGGATGCGGCCTTTGAGGTCGGCCAGCCAGTCGGCGTACCCTGCGGGGGCAGGGCTCAGACGGATAGGGGCGTCGCTCATGGTAGGTGTTCTTGTGCTGGGCATTGTGGGCCAGGTCGGATACCCGGTACTTGCCCCTGATTCTCCACGACCAGATCCCGCTGCGCCGCTACATCGTCCGTCAACGGCACTGGTTGCGGCCTGCAGCGCAACCTTGGGCTACGCGAACGCCCTCAGTACAACCTCACCGCCATGTCAAAGTGCCAGGTACGCCGGATTTCGACTACGTCGAATTCGCGGGCCAGGGCGGGGGCGAAGGCGGGGTAGTTGGCCTGGGACTGGACGATGTTGCGCACGGCTTCGTCCAGGGCGGGCACGCCGCTGCTGCGCACAAAACTGACCGATTCCACCGAACCATCGCTGCGCACCGCGACCAACACGATAGGGTCCGCGTGGGCCAGCTTTGCGGCATCGCGCACAGAGCCAAAAGTCATGTTGAGCTCGATCTTGCGGGCCCAGGCTTCGGCGTACAGCACCAGCTCCTGGTTGCTGTCGCTGCGGCCAAAAAGGCGGCCCCGGCGGGCGTTGCTCCACGACGATGGCAGGTTGGAGGCCGGGCGCGCAGCGGCGGCGGTTTCTGCGGCTTTGGCGGCGGCTGCGCGCTGGTCGGCCTCCAGATTTAACTGCCGCCCAATGGCCCGCAGCCGCTCTTCACGCTGCTCTTCGGCGGCGCTGCGGGTGGGGGCAGAGGACTGTGCGCTGGACGCTGCGGAGGGTGTAGCCCCTGGGGATGCTGCAGGTGGCGCTGCCGTTGCTGTTGCCGCTGATGCCGCCGTGGTGGCAGCCGCTTGGCGCGCTGCTTCCTTGGCCTCGCTGTCTTGCCGCGCGGCCTCTTTGCGCTGTGTTTCGAGCCGTGCAGCTTCTGCCCGCTCGGCGGCCTGGCGGGCGGCCTCTTGCCGATGGGTTTCTTGGCGATCGGCTTCTTGCTGTGCGGCCTGCGCCCGTTCTTGCTCCTTGCGGGCGCTTTCTTGCTGGGCTGCGGCTTGTTGTGCCGCCTGCACCCGCTCGGTTTCCTTGCGTTCGGCCTCGGCCCTTGCTGCCTCGCTCCGCGCGGCTTCTTCTTTGCGGCTGGCCTCGCGTTGCGCCGCCTCTTGCTGTGCGCTGGCCAGCCGTGCGGCCTCCAGGCGCTCGGCTTCCTGGCGTGTTGCCTCTTTGCGGGCGGCCTCGGCGCGTTCTGCTTGCTGGCTTTGTGCTTCCTTGCGTTCTGCTTCTTTGCGTTCTGCCGCCAGGCGCTCTTTTTCTTTGCGCTCTTCGTCTGGGTGAGCGGCTGCTTGCTGCGCGCTGGCCTGGTTGTCGGCCTCGATTTGGCGTGCTACGGCCACGGCGGTGGCGGCGGCTTGGCGGGCGGTCAACTGGCGGAGGGCTTGTTCGGCCTCCGTCCGGGCTGCTTCGGCTTGTACGGTTTGGACGGCTTGCAGGCGTTCGGCCTCCAAACGGGTGGCCTGGAGCCTCTGGGCCTCGTTCTGAGCCTCTTGCTGGGCCTCTTTTTGGGCCTCTTGCCGGGCGGTTTCCTGCAAGGCGGCTTGCCGTTGGGTTTCTTGGCGTTCCTGGCGCTCCAGCGCCAGGGCCTCGGCACGCGCCGCCTTGGCCTGCTGCGCTTGCGCGACTTGTTCTGCTGCGCGCTGGGCCTTCTCTTGCCGCAGCGCCTCTTGCTGCGCTATCCGCTGTTCCTTTTGCTCTTGGCGCAGTGCGGTGGCCAGGCGCTGGGCCTCCTGGCGTTCGGCTGCCCGTTCGGCCTTTTGGCGTGCGGCTTCGGCCCGGGCAGCCGCCCGGCGTTCTGCGGCCTGGCGCGTGGCTTCCTGCTGCTCGGCGGTGGGGGCGCGCGGTGCTGCGGGGGCAGGTGGGGCAGCGGGAGGAATGGGTGCTGGGACGGCTGGCGGGAGCGTGACCCACACGAGTTCAGCCACCGGGGCCGCTATCGGTGGGGCCGCTGAGGTAGATGGGGTGGATGGGGTGTCGCCAGGTGGCGTGGTGGCCGGGGTGGGTGCCAGCACGGCCTGCAGGGGCGGTGCTGGCGCGCGGTCGGGTGCTTCGCCCCGGCGTTTTTCCCAGGGGAAACCCAAGCCCGGCAGCCCGGTGCCTTGGCCGCCGAAGGTCAGAGACAACAGCAGCGCGTGGGCCAGCAGCGAGAGCAGCAGGCCCAGGGGCAAGCGCTCGCGTGCCGGGCCCGTGTGGGGTGGCTGCCACGGTGCATGGGATGGATCGGCTGGAAGGGCGGCGGTTGCGGGCGACACGTGCAAGAAGGGCCTGGCCGCCGTGGAGGGCAATCAGGGAAAGTGGTTCAGCGACGAATGTAGCGCCATCCGGTGGCCCAGGCCGATGGCGCTGCACACGGGCTGTATTGCATACCCAGCCTGGGTGCTATTGTAATAGTAGCTTCTTACGCCCACAGAATAAGCGCTAGAGGCATAAAAGATACCTAAAGCGCCACCTGCTACCCAGCCTACAACGCCCCACTTTTCAGCAGCCCACGTGCCGCCAGGTTGCCCATGAACGCGCGCAGGCCAAAGCGCCACGGCGGCGCGGTTTCGCAGTGCGTCACGCGGTTGTGCAGGCCGCCCAGCCAGGCACTGTGGATGGTGACCACGTCGCCCAGCTTGTGGGTGAAGCCGCCGCCGGGCTGGTCGCGGTCTTCGATGGGGGCGAACAGCGTGCCCAGGAAAAGCATGAAGCCGTCGGGGTACTGGTGGGCCGATAGGGTTTGCGCCACCAGGTCCACCGGGTCGCGGCTGATGCTGGCCATGGTGTTGATGCCGCGCAGCTGGTAGCCGTCGGCCCCGGCCACATGCAGGTGCACGGTTTCATTGCGCACTGCGTCCAGCCCAAAGCCCGCGTCGAACAGGCGGATGAACGGGCCGATGGCACACGAGGCGTTGTTGTCTTTGGCCTTGCCCAGCAGCAGGGCGCTGCGGCCTTCGATGTCGCGCAAATTCACGTCGTTGCCCAGGGCGGCACCCACGATGTCGCCGCGGCTGTTGACGGCCAGCACCACCTCGGGCTCGGGGTTGTTCCAGGCCGAATCCGAACGGATGCCGATGTCTTCGCCGCAGCCCACCGAGGCCAGCACCGGGGCCTTGGTGAACACCTCGGCATCGGGGCCAATGCCCACCTCCAGGTACTGCGACCACAGGCCTTTTTCTTGAAGCAGCGTCTTGAGTGCCATGGCCTGGGGCGAGCCAGGGCGCATATCGGCCAGGCTGGCCCCAATCAGGCCGGTGACCTGGCTGCGCAGACCCTGGGCGCGGCTGGCATCGCCGCGGGCCTGCTCTTCGATTACGCGCTCGATCAGGCTGGCGGCAAAGGTCACGCCTGCCGCCTTCACCACCTGCAGGTCGCAGGGGGCCAGCAGGTGGGGCAGGGTGGCATGGCGGCTGCCGGGCAGGCTGTTGGCCAGCAGTTCATCGACGCTGCACAGGCGCTGGCCGGGAGCCTTGCGCACCGCCTCTGCAGGCTGGGCGGTGTCGAGCAGGGTGCTCATGGTGGGGTAGTGCGCGCTCAGGTCGAATACGCCGTCGGGCCGCAGGGCTACGACCGCCGGGCCGGGCAGGGTGCCGCCCAGCCAGACACGGCCCACCAGGGTGCCAGCCAGGCCGTCTTGGGGGAGGATGTTGTGGGTATCGCTCATAGGTTTTCCTTAGCCAGATTCAGTGGCAAATTAGTGGTTGTGGCGCGGTGTTTTTTCGGAAATGCGCTGGTAGTCCAGCGCAAAGTCCATCGTGGCCCCGTCGGCCAGTTGGCCGGTTTTTTCGCGGTACAGCGCCTCCCAGGGGGAGTGGCTGGGCGGGATGGGCGGGGCGGGCAGTTCACGGCGGCGGCGGGCGATTTCTTCCGGCGGTACCAGTGCATCGCAGCGGCCCGCGTTCAGGTCGATGCGGATGGTGTCGCCGCTCAGCAGCCAACTCAGGCCTCCGCCCACTGCGCTCTCGGGCGAGGCATTGAGGATGGACGGGCTGTCTGCCGTGCCCGACTGGCGGCCATCGCCCAGCGTGGGCAGGGTCATGGTGCCGCGTTGGATCAGCGCATCGGGCGGCTGCATGTTGACCACCTCGGCCGAGCCCGGCCAGCCGATTGGCCCCGCGCCGCGCATCACCAGGATGCAGCCCTCGTCGATGTTGAGCGTGGGGTCGTTGATGCGGGCGTGGTAGTCGTCTGCCCCCTCAAACACTACGGCACGGGCCTCGAAAATGCCCTCGGCACCTGGGCTGCTGAGGTAACGCGCGCGGAAGGTGGGCGAGATCACCGAGGTCTTCATGATGCCGAAGTCGAACAGGTTGCCGCTCAGTACCAGAAAGCCCGCCTTCTCCATCAGCGGCGCGGCAAACGGGTAGATCACCTCGCGGTCGTTGGTTTCACGGCCCTCCAGGTTGGCGGCGATGGGCTGGCCGGTGACGCTCAAGGCATCGCCGTGCAGGCGGCCTGCCTGCTGCAGCTCCCACATCAGCGCGGGCACGCCACCGGCGCGGAAGAAGCGCTCGCCCAAAAACTTGCCCGCAGGCTGCATGTTCAGCAGCAGGGGCAGGTCGTAGCCGTGGGTGGTCCAGTCTTGCGGCTGTAAATCCACCCCGGCGTGGCGCGCCATGGCCATGATGTGCACCTGCGCGTTGCTGGAGCCGCCCGCGCAGCTCACCACCGACAAGGCGTTCAAAAAGCTCTGGCGCGTCAGGATGCGCGAAGGGCGCAGGTCTTCATACGCCATTTCCACGATGCGCCGCCCTGTCGCGTAGGCCATTTGCCCGCGCTCGCGGTACGGGGCTGGAATGGCAGCGCAGCCGGGCAATGACAGGCCCAAGGCCTCGGCCACCGCGTTCATGGTGGAGGCCGTGCCCATGGTGTTGCAGTGGCCGGCCGACGGGGCGCTGCTGCAGGCGCGCTGCAAAAACTCTTCCTCGTCGATCTCGCCCGCGGCCAACTGGCGGCGGCTGCGCCAGATCACCGTGCCCGAGCCCACCAGCTCGCCGTTGTGCCAGCCGTCCAGCATCGGCCCGCCCGAGAGCACGATGGCCGGAATGTCCACGGTTGATGCGGCCATGATGCCCGCGGGCGTGGTCTTGTCGCAGCCGGTGGTCAGCACCACGGCATCGATGGGGTAGCCGTACAAAATTTCCACCAGGCCCAGGTAGGCCAGGTTGCGGTCCAGCGCGGCGGTGGGGCGGCGGCAGTTCTCGAAGATGGGGTGCACCGGAAATTCCATCGGGATGCCCCCCGCATCGCGGATGCCTTCGCGCACGCGCCGCGCCAGGTCCACGTGGATGCGGTTGCACGGCGACAGGTCGCTGCCGGTCTGGGCGATGCCGATGATGGGGCGGCCCGAGCGCAGTTCTTCGGGCGTGAGCCCGTAGTTCATGAAGCGCTCTAAATACAGCGCGGTCATGTCCGAGCGCTGCGGGTCGGCAAACCAGTCGCGGGAGCGGAAAGGGCGGACGGGGGTTTTTTCCATGGTGGTTTTTTAGTTTTAAAAATGGAAGGTGGCAGGCCCACCCCACCCCTCGGTGGCAGAGGGGGTGGGCGGTTGCCAGCGGGGAGTCCCGGCTTATTTGCGCAGCTTGGCCAGCTCGCCCATCATCTCGGCGGTGGTGTCTTCGCCAAACTCTTTGCTGAACTTGGCCAGCACGGGTTGCAGCTTGGTGCGCATCTTGGCCTGCTCGGCGGCGGGCAGTTCGGTGACCTGCATGCCCGCCTTCTTCAGCTCGCCCACGGCCTTTTCGCTGAAGGCGCGGATGGTTTTGCGCTCATACAGCGTGGCTTCGCGCGCGGCATCAGCCACGATTTTTTGCTCTTGGGGCGACAGGCCATCCCAGGTCTTTTTGGACATCAGCAGTACCCAGGCGCTGTACATGTGGCGCGACAGCACCAGGTGTTTTTGCACCTCGAAGAACTTGCTGGCCAGAATAGTGGCGGGCGGGTTCTCCTGGCCGTCCACGGCGCTGCTCTCCATGGCCGAATACAGCTCGGTAAATGGCATGGGCGTGGTGTTGGCACCCAGGGCACCAAAGGTGTCGAGGAACAGCTGGTTCTGGATGACCCGCAGCTTCAGGCCCATGATGTCGTCGGCCTTGGTGATGGGGCGGCGCGAGTTGGTCACGTGGCGAAAGCCGTTTTCCCAGTAGCCCAGGCCGACCAGGCCTTTTTCAGGCAGCTTGGCCAGCAGCTTCTGGCCGAAGGGGCCGTCCAGCACGGCATCGGCTTCTTGCTCGGTATTGAAGGTCAGCGGCAGGTTCAGCACGCCAAAGGGCTTGACCAGCGAGACCAGGGTGGAGCTGTCGGGCACCGTCATCTCCAGCGTGCCGCCGCGCAGGGCCGAGGTCATGCTTACGTCGTTTCCCAGCGAGCCGCTGGCAAACAGCTTGGCGCTCATCTTGCCGCCGCTCTTGGCCATGAGCTGTTCGCTGAAATATTTGACGGCCAGGGCCTGGGGATGGTCGTCGCTCAGGCCGATGCCCACCTTGAACGCATGTTCCTTGATCTGGGCCGCAACAGGACCGGCCAACATGGCGAATACCGTGGCGGCCACGGCGAGGGATTTCAGCTTCATATGTGTCTCCAATGGAATGGCTAGGTCGCGATGGTGGTAGCCATCGGCTCCGCGCAACCCCTTGGCGGGCAGTCACGGCGCAGGGCGGAGGTTAGGCCCGGCAGCGGTTAGAGTCCACTGAAATATTTGCGACAACCCATTCCAAACGCTTATGGCTCACCCGTCTCTTTCTGGTAAACCCTTGTCCATGGCCCAGGCCTGCGGGCGGCTGCGGTTTCGGCATTTGCAGTTTCTGGACATCCTGGGCCAGACCCGCAACCTGCGCCTCACCGGCGAGCAGATGCACATCACCCAACCGGCGGCCACCAAGATTTTGGTGGACATCGAAGACATCTTCCAGGCCCGCCTGTTCGAGCGCCTGCCACGCGGCATGCGGCCCAACGAGCTGGGGCTGTTCACCCTGCGTTATGCCCAGAGCGCGCTGGCCGGGCAGCGCAAGTTTGTGGACGAGTTCAACGCCCTGCAGCAAGGCGGCCACGGCCACCTGGCGATTGGGGCCATCAGCGGCTCGGCCGCGCACCTGCTGGTGGCTTCGGTGGCCGAAATCCAGCGCCTGCGCCCGTTGCTGGTGCTGAAAATTCTGGAACAAAGCAGCGACCAGCTGATCGTGTGGCTGGCCGAGCGCAAGATCGACCTGATGATTGGCCGTTTTACCGATGAAGCCCAGCGGGCCCAGTTTGCGTACACCCGCCTGTCGAGCGAGGCGCTGCACGTGGTGGCCGGGGTAGACCACCCTTTGCATGGCGTGGCCGACCCGGGCCTGGCGGCGTTGACCCACTGGCCGTGGATTCTGTATCCAAAGTCCACCGCCTTGCGCAAGGTGTCGGACGACATCTTTGCCAGCACCAGCCTGCAGCCCACCTCGGGCGTGGTCGAAACCCCGTCCTTTTTATTCGCCCTGGAACTGCTGCAAACCACCCACATGCTGTCGCTGCAACCCGCCGCCCTGGTCGGCAAATACGTGCAAAAAGGCCTGTTGGCCCGCATCCCGGTAGACCTGCCCGGCGCCATGCCCGACTACGGCCTGATCACCCGCCTGGGCGAGCCCCCCACCCCGGCCGCGCAGGCGTTTATCGCGGTACTGCTGGGTATGGCGGCGCTGGAGGCAGACGGGGTGTGAAATTTAAAAGTAATAGCTGCTTGCGCTTTATCCATGGGCGCTAGAGGTACTTTTCTTATAAACCGCTGCGGCGGTGTTGCCCGGTGCCACCGCTGTGCGCGGGGTCCCATGCCGGGGTTATCCTGCATCCCCCGCTGCAAATGCGTACCTGCATCGCATATTTGCGTACCAAATCCGGGCGCGGGTGGGTCTATCGTTGCACTACCCCACACTCTCCCTCCAAGACGCAACCCATGACAAACGCCATTCCCCAGCGCCAGGTCGGCACCACCGACGTACACATCACCACCCTCGGCTTCGGTGGCAACGTGCTCGGCAACCTGTATGCCGCCGTGCCCGACGAGGCCGCCAAAGACACCGTGCTGGCCGCCCAGCAATCCGGCGTGAATTACTTCGACACCGCACCGCTCTACGGCCATGGCCTGTCGGAGCGCCGCCTGGGCGATGCGCTGCGTGCGCTGCCCCGCGAGTCGTTTGTGCTGTCAACCAAGGTGGGCCGCCTGCTCAAGCCCCATGGCCGCGTGCCGCCGCCCAAGCTCAAACCATCCGAGGGCGGCATCTTTGTAGACGAGCTGCCGTTTTCGCCGCACTTCGACTTTTCCTACAGCGCCACCATGCGCTCGTTCGAAGATTCGCTGCAGCGCCTGGGCCTGAACCGTATCGACCTGCTGCTGATCCACGACTGCGACGAATGGTCGCAGGGCGACAACTACCGCACCGCGCTGAAAACCGTGGAAACCGGCGCGCTCAAAGCCCTGCAAGAGCTCAAAAGCGCGGGCCTGATCGGCGGCTATGGTGCCGGTGTTAACCAGTTCGAGGCCTGCGAAGACCTGATGGATCGGGGCCCGTTCGACTGCTTTTTGCTCGCTGGCCGCTACACGCTGCTGGAGCAGGGTGCGCTTGACACCTTCCTGCCCCGTTGCGTCAAAGAAGGCGTATCCGTCATCCTGGGCGCGCCGTTCAACTCGGGCATTCTGGTCACCGGGGCCACACCCGAGGCGCGCTACAACTACCTGCCCGCCACCGCCGAGATCAAAGCCAAGGTCGCCAAGATCGAGCAGATCTGCGCCGCCCACCAGGTGCCGCTGGCCGCCGCCGCGCTGCAGTTCGTACTGGGCCACGCCTCGGTGGCCACCGTCATCCCCGGTGCCAAGTCGCGGGCCGAGGCCGAGCAGAACGCGCGCTGGATGACACTGCCGATTCCGGCTGCGTTCTGGGCAGAGCTGAAAGCCGCAGGCCTGGTCCGCGCCGACGCGCCTACCTAAGCTTCGCACCCCATGCCACACGTCCCCACCCAGCGCCGCAACATCGCACCCGAGGTCGAGCACGACCTGGTACGCGACCCGCGCCTGGGCTACGAGGCGGGTGACGACCAGGACTTTGTGCACTGCGTCGAGCACGGCAGCCCCACGCCGCTGGAGCGCTGGCACTGCCACGACGAATACGAATTGCAGCTCATTGTGGGCGCGCACGGCCAGGCTTTTGTGGGCGACTACGTGGGCTTTTTTGAGCCCGGCCACCTGGTACTCACCGGCCCGCGCCTGCCGCACAACTGGGTCAGCACCGACCTGCCGCCCGACGGCCTGGCCGTGCGCAGCCTGGTGGTCCAGTTCCGCGAAGCGCCGCTGCGCGACGGCATGCGCGTGATCCGCGAACTCGAGGAAACCCTGCCGCTCTTGGAGCGCGCCCGCCACGGCATCGAATTTTTTGGCCTGAGCGAGGCCGTGCGCGAACGTTTTTACCGTATCAAACAAAGCCACGGCCTGGAGCGCTTTGCCGAATTCACCCAGCTGCTGTGCCTGCTGGGCCGCTGTACCGACTACCGCCTGCTCTCCAGCGACTACCTGCCGGTAACCGGCCCGGAGCACACCTTGTCGGCCATCAACAAGATCGTCGCCCATGTCAACACCCACTACGCCGAAGCCCTGCCCCTGGGCGAGATGGGCGACCTGGTCGGCATGGGCGAGAGCGCGTTCTCCCGCTTCTTCAGCAAGAGCACCGGCTTGACCTTCACCCACTACGTCAACCGCCTGCGCGTGAACCGCGCCTGCCAGCTCCTGATGGAGCGCGACAGTTACGTGTCCAGCGTGTGTTACGCGGTGGGGTTCAACAACGTGGCGAACTTTAATCGGCGGTTTCTGGAGGTGAAGGGGATGACCCCGACGCAGTTTCGGAGGCAGGCGGCGGGAAGGTTTGCGTGAGGGGGAGGGGCGTGGCGTCACTGCTCGGGCTTTGGGTCGGCAGCTTTTGAGCGACATCAACGTCGGCAGGTGCGAAGCGCACGCTTCCTTTACCAGGCCCTGGGGTCAGCGATTGTCAGAACGTTTTGAACGCGGCAAAGCTCTTCTGGACTTCTTCGGGGATCGCGTTAGGCATCGTGGCGCCTAGGCGCGTTGCAGCCCTTGCTTATGTCGGCTGAATAACCACAGCAGTGCCGCTCGCCGAAACCATGAGCATTCCATTTCCTTGGCCAAGGACCTCGTAGTCGAGGTCCACGCCGATCACCGCGTTAGCACCGAGATCCCGCGCTCGGTCCTCAAGCTCCTTGAGCGCAATGTCTCGGGCTCGCTGCAACTCCTTCTCGTATGTAGCCGAGCGCCCACCTACCAAATCTCGGATGCCAGCGAACAAGTCTTTAAACAAGTTCGCTCCGAGAATTGCCTCACCTGCGATGACACCACAGTACTTTGTAATGCTGTGTCCATCAATGCTTGGAGTGGTTGAAATAATCATGGGATCTCCTTTGGCTAGTTACTAACGATTGAGAGGCTTAACGTGAAGGCGAGCGGGCGCCGGAGACGGGTGCTGGAGCAAAGGGTTGAACCTCATTTTGGAACCGACTTTGACCTATACGCAGTGCCTGGTGGCGCCCAGAACACCGCCCCTGACGGAGGCAACTCTAGGTTGGACGGCAAACCACGCTCTTCCAATTTCCTGCGTACACCTTCAATACCGGCTTCGGTTTCGATCACGTGCCCCTTCGTGAGCACATCCGCGTAATGTTTTTCGGTATTGGACCGCGCCAATGCAACGAGGTCAGACGTGCTTTCACCGAGCGACCAGATGTGTACGTCGTGGTCTTGGGCATAAGTTTTGATGCGCCAACTCATGCCATCGGCTGCATAAAACTGCACCGTGTCAAATGCATCTTCCGTTGCGGGAATCTCCGTGTTGTTGGAGTAACTACTCTGCACCGAAAGGAAGAAGATGACGAGGATGGTTTCCATGAAGTTCAACGCCGCCGCTCAGCGGACGCCGAAGGCGGTCGGATGCAGCGGCCTGTTGTAAGTGGCTTATAGGACATGTAGGTTATCCAGTTCCACGCGAAATTGCCCCGACTCTTTTTCAATGAGCGTCATTTCAAGTGTCAGATCGGAACGACCTTCTTCCAACGTGTATGCCGATGCTTGGACAGACCATGCGCGAGGCGATGTGCCATCGATTTCTACGATGTCTATTGGACAGTCTCGCTCAACAGGCCACACCACGAGAGTGAACTTGTATGCACGAACCGCTTGCTCTATTTCCGCAGCACTCAACCGCACCCCGCGGTGAGCTTTTCCAATGCATCGTAGTCGCCGCGAGCGAGAAGGCCGTAGATGGCTTCTATGGCAGCACGAAACCGGGCATCCATATCAGGACGTACAACGCGATGTACACCCCAAACCCTGAGGTTTAAATCATCCATAAAAATCTTCTGGAAACAGCTTGTAGACTGGTTTTTCATGCAGGCAATGAATTTCTATACAGGTATAAAAATCCAGACAAACCCTGCATTCCACACGATCAGCCACTATAGCCTGTCAAAGCCTTGTAGTAGAGATTGCGCCGCCGGGTGCACATCTGAGCCTGGGACGCGGGCACGCGCCCCAGGATCGCCAATCCGCCAAAGGGGTCGGAGCACGAATGCGGGCAAGCAGACGAAACGACAACGGGCAACTCAGCGCGCAATCGTGATCCGACCCCATTGGCTACCGTGCGTGCAGTCGTTAGCATTGCTTCTTTTTTGATAGTAAAAAACAGGAGCTGCTCACGCTTATTCTATAAGCGCTGGCAGTCTTTAAGGCATATGAAAATAGGCCTAAAAACCTGAAATGGACGAACGCAGCAGTTTTGCAGACTGGAACCAAGCCAAGCGCCACGCCGAGCTCGCGCCGGAGGCGCGATGCCCGGCGCAGCCGGGCCGATCCCGCTTCCCGGGGTCCCCATCTGTGTGCGCCGAGGAGCACAGCTTCACGTGGATCAGGGCCCGCGATTGTCTGAGCCGCAGGCGAGTTCGAGCGGGGCCCCACTTGGAGCGAGCACCGCAGGTTCCCGTAGCGCTAGCGGAGGGCGCAGACAGTTGGGGTGGC
>CAUPNM010000040.1:0-33663 GCA_963512645.1 uncultured Albidiferax sp.
ACTAGTTCCGAAGAACTTGGCAATCGCATTCAAACGCCCACGCTTATCGGCTGTATATTTTTAAGGATCAACATCGCAGCTTTTACGCCACTTTGCTTGACTCACTGTGATCAGCGAAGCCTTGTATTCTAGCATGCTTTTTTGAAGCATGCAGTAAGAAATTTTTAACTTCTTACTTATCTGCTGCAGCGTGTTTTGGAGTAAACCTTAACATCACCGTATTCAGCAGAGCCTCGAATTATATACTGGTTTTTACCTGT
The DNA here is from genome assembly GCA_963512645.1 of uncultured Albidiferax sp. GTDB lineage: Bacteria > Pseudomonadota > Gammaproteobacteria > Burkholderiales > Burkholderiaceae_C > Rhodoferax_B. The sequence goes on from CAUPNM010000040.1 coordinate 261, forward strand.
ATCCGAAACATCTGCCACTTACTGACTTTGCTTTCGCATCCTTCACATTGCTGTGCGTTATCAGTGCAGCCCTCGACTTTAGCACGGTTTGCATCGCCGCCTGACTAGCCATCACTTTAAAGTTGAGCACGACAACAAAGTCATGGTGGAGCTGCGCATGCCCCCCCCCCTGGGAACAAGCCTCGACCCGCAACCTTCTAGATAGAGTGTGCTGCTCCTCTTGACCTGCCTACCAAGGGGTGAAACCCGTAGGCCGGATAATCCCCCCCAACATGGCACTCATTACCCTACTCGACGCCCAACTGGCTTTTGGACACGTCGCACTTCTCGATAAAGCCGCTTTTTCCCTTGAAACCACGGAGCGTGTGGGTCTGATTGGCCGCAACGGAGCGGGCAAGTCGTCCATGCTCAAGATCCTGGGTGGGCTGGAGAAGCCTGACGACGGCGCGATGCACGTACAGCAAGGTCTGCGCATTGCCTACGTGGCCCAGGAACCGGTGTTGGACCCGGAGGACTCGGTGTTCAAATCCGCCAGCGTCGGCCTGGCCAGCGTGATTGCGGCGCGGGACCTGTATTTGTCCGGCGCCGATGGCGTGGACCTGGATGCCTTGCAGTCGCAGATCGAGGCGTTTGATGCCTGGAACTGGGAACAACGCGTCGAGGAGACCCTGCACCGTCTGCATTTAAACCCCGAAGCGATTGTCGGCACTCTGTCGGGTGGCACCAAGAAGCGTGTGGCCCTGGCGCAGGCACTGGTCGCCAAGCCCGACGTGCTGCTGCTCGACGAACCAACCAACCACCTGGACCTAGATTCCATCGAATGGCTGGAAGACCTGCTGATCGACTTCAAGGGCAGCCTGATCACCATCACCCATGACCGCAGCTTCTTGAACCGCGTGGCGACCCGCATTGTGGAACTCGACCGCGGCAAGCTCAACTCGTACCCTGGCAACTTCGAGCAGTACGTGCTGCAAAAAGAAGAACAACTGGCGCAGGAAGCCGTGATTTCCGCCAAGGCCGACAAGCTGCTGGCCCAGGAAGAAATCTGGGTGCGACAAGGTGTCGCCGCACGCCGCACCCGCAGCCAAAGCCGTGTGGTCCGCCTGGAAGCGCTGCGCTCCAGCCGCGCCGCCCGCCGCGACGCCCAGGGCAGCGTGAACCTGGACGTGGCCTCGGGCCAATCCAGCGGCAAGATCGTGGCCGAGTTAACCAACGTAAGCAAGGCTTTTGGCGACAAGGTCATCGTACAGGGCTTCAGCGACGTGATTCTGCGGGGCGACAAAGTCGGCTTTCTGGGAGCCAACGGTGCGGGCAAGAGCACTTTGCTCAAGCTGATCCTGGGCGAGATCCAACCCGACAGCGGCAAGATCCGCCAAGGTGCGAACCTGCAGGTGGCCTACTTTGACCAGATGCGCAACGCGCTGGACCTGGATGCGACGCTAGAAGACTTCATCAGCCCCGGCAGCGAGTGGATCGAAATCGGCAACCAGCGCAAGCACGTCAAAAGCTATCTGAGCGACTTTTTGTTCTCCCCAGCGCGTGCCAATTCCCCCGTGCGTTCGCTCTCGGGTGGCGAACGCAACCGTTTGCTGCTGGCGCGCCTGTTCGCCCGCCCAGCCAATGTGCTGGTGCTGGACGAGCCCACCAACGATCTGGATATCGACACCCTGGAACTGCTGGAAGACCTGCTGCAGAACTACGACGGCACGGTCTTCCTGGTCAGCCACGACCGGGCCTTTCTGGACAACGTAGTCACCAGCATCATTGCGCACGAGCCCGAAGAGCGGCCTGGCTTCTGGCGCGAGTACGAAGGCAGCGTCCAAGACTGGTTGATCCAGAGCAAGCGCGCCAAGCTGATTGCCGAAACCAACAAGAAAAATGCTCCCCAGCGCCCACCAGAAGCGCAGGAGAAGCTATCAAATACAGAGCAAAAGCCATTGACCGCCGCAGTGGCCACCAAGGCCCGCAAGCTCAGCTTCAAGGAGCAGCGCGAACTCGACGGCCTGCCAGAACAGATTGCAGCGCTGGAAAAAGAGCAGGCCGACATCACCGCCGCCCTGGCCGATGGCAGCCTCTACACCACGGATGCTGCTCGCGCCGCGACCCTGGGCCAGCGCAATGCGCATATCGACGAGCAATTGCTGGCGGCGCTGGAGCGCTGGGAAATGCTAAGCGCCTAAACGCTATTTTTTCAATAGCTGCTCGCGCTTATTCCATAAGCACGAGCAGCCAATTTGATACTTAAATTCGATTGTGTAGACGGTCGCCGCTGGCACCCAGCTTGGCCAGCAGCGCGGGGGCAATTTTGTCCAACGGCAGCACCTCGTCGGCCGCGCCGTGGGCAATGGCTTCGCGCGGCATACCAAAGACCACACAACTGGCTTCGTCCTGCACGTAGTTGTAACTGCCCTTGTCGTGCATTTCGCGCATGGCACGGGCACCGTCGTTGCCCATGCCGGTGAGCATGATGCCGTAGGCGTTGCGGCCCACCATCTCGGCGCAAGACAAGAACAGCACCTCCACCGAAGGCCGATGGCGGTTTACCGGTTCACCTTCCTCCACCACAGCCACGTAATTGGCCCCGCTGCGGTTGATGCGGAACTGCTTGCCGCCCGGTGCAATGTAGGCATGGCCGGGCAGGATACGCTCGCCGTGCGAGGCTTCCTTGACGGTGATCTGGCACAGGCTGTTCAGCCGCGCGGCAAAGCTGGTCGTAAAGCCCGGCGGCATGTGCTGGGTGATAACGATAGCGGGCGAGTCGGCGGGCATGCAGACCAGAATGTCCTTGATGGCCTCGGTGCCGCCGGTGGATGCACCGATGCAAATCATCTTTTCGGTCGAAACGCGTCCAATCAAGGCATTGGTGGAGCGCACGGCGGTAGTCGGTGGCACCACCGCAGCACCGGGCGCAGACACCGTAGGCTGCAACGGGCGGCGGAACTTGGCCACAGCCGCTACACGCACCTTGTCCACGATTTCAGTGGCCAGGTCGCGCAGGCCATTGGCCAGGCCGATGCGGGGTTTGGCCACAAAGTCCACGGCACCTAGCTCCAGGGCACGCAAGGTGACTTCGGCCCCCTGGGCGGTCATGGTGGAGATCATCACCACCGGCATGGGCCGCAGGCGCATCAGGCGGCCCAGGAAGTCGATGCCGTCCATGCGCGGCATCTCCACGTCCAGGGTGATGACGTCGGGGTCCAGGTCGCGGATCATCTCGCGGGCGATCAGCGGGTCGTTGGCCGCACCGATGCACTGCATGTCGGGTTGGCGGTTGATGATTTCGGTCAACAGGCTGCGCACCAGCGCCGAATCGTCCACCACCAAAACGCGGATCTTCTTCATGACACAACTCAACTAAAACAAATCGACAGAACCGGCGGACGTAGATTGCACCACCGTAGCCACATTGCCGCGCCGCTCGTTGGCAGCCTGGTCGGGGTGGGCGTGTGCCAGCCGCTTGACCATGGCTTTACCGGTGGTGGGGAAAAAACAGACCTTGCGGGGATAAATATCCAGCACGTCTTGCGACAAAAGCGGGATCCGCTCGGTTTGCAGATAGTCGATCACAAACTTGGTGTTGCGCTCACCCACGTTCATGGTGGTGAAGTTGGACATGACCTGACCACCACCAAATATTTTGGCCTGCATGGTTTCGCGGCGCGCGCCGATCTTGAGCATTTCGTTGATCAACAACTCCATGGCGTACGAGCCATACCGGCCCGCACCAACACCGTCCTCGCCATCGGGCAACATGAAGTGGTTCATACCGCCGACCTGTGCCCGCGTGTCCCACAGACAAGCGGCGATGCAGGATCCCAGCACGGTCATGATGACCAGGTCCTCGTCCGACACAAAGTACTCGCCCGGCAGCACCTTGACGGCGTTGTACTGGAAATGGTGGTCGGGATAAAAGAAAGAGGCCTCTCCTGGTTTGCGCGGGCGGGCCTTGAGCTCTTCAATCGTGCTGTGGCGTTCGCCGACTGGCCGCCCCGACGGGGGCCCACCGACCCGGGAACCCCGGCGGCGGTCACCCTCCGCACTCACAGGAAGTGCGCCCGCCGCCATGCGCTGGTAGAGCGTGGGGCCTGTGGTTCTGGGGATATCCATGGTTTTAAGGGCGCACGCCAAAGCCGAACGGCTTGCAAAGGGATGGATTAGCAACGTTCATAGCTGGTCTTCCCCCGCAGGATGAATAGGTCACGCGATTCGCTGAAATTCTCGGCATGGCCCACGAACAAGGTAGCACCGGGTTTCATCACCCGGTGGATGCGCTCCAGCACTGCGCGCTGGGTGGCGGCATCGAAGTAAATCATCACGTTGCGGCAAAACACCACATCGAATGGCTCACGGAACGGCCAGTCGTCACGGATCAGGTTGACGCTGATGAAATCAATCATGCGGCGCAGTTCCGGCTTGATGCGCACCAGCCCAGCGTTGTCGCCTTTGCCGCGCAACAAGAATTTCTGCATCCGCCCCTGGTCCAGGCCCTTGAGGTTTTCCAGCCGGTAAATGCCCTGGGCCGCCGAGGCGAGCACCTTGGAGTCGATGTCGCTGGCGGTAAGCTTAAAGGACGGGCTCGAACCCAGGTTCTCCAGCGCCGTCATCGCTATGGAATACGGCTCCTCGCCTGTAGAGGACGCACTGCACCACACATTCCACGGTGTACTGGCGGGTTTGGACTTGAACAGCGCGGCCAAAATTTCGAAGTGGTGCTGCTCGCGAAAGAAGGCTGTGAGGTTGGTGGTCAGCGCATTGACGAACTCTTGCCATTCTGGCCCATCGGTGGAGTGCTCGAGCCAGCCCAGGTAATCGCGAAAACTGTTGTGTCCGGTGTCGCGCAGACGCCGTGACAGGCGGCTGTACACCATGGCGTGCTTACCGTCGTGCAACTTAATGCCGGCGTGCTTGTAGATTAAAGCCTGGACGCGCTCGAAGTCGGCATCGGTCCAGACGAACTCGCGGCCCTCCAACGCGGGACCAGAGTGGGCGGCAACAGAGGATGGGCGCATGGAGAGGCGTGGCTCAGTCGGCCGACAGGCCCATGTCGGGTCCGGACATCAGACGCTCGATGTCCAACAGGATCAGCATGCGGTCACTCACCGAGCCCAGGCCCAGAATGCAACTGTTGTCCACGATGCTGTCGATGTCGGGGGCGGCCTTGACGCTCTCGGGATGCAGCTCCAGCACATCACTAACCGAATCCACCACAATACCCACGATACGGGTGCGCAGATTCAGAATGATGACCACGGTGAAACTGTTGTACTCCGCCTCGGAGCAATTGAACTTGAGGCGCATATCCACGATAGGCACGATGGTGCCACGCAGATTCACCACCCCCTTGATGAAAGGCGGGGCATTGGCGATGCGGGTCGGTGGCTCGTAACCGCGAATTTCCTGCACCTTCAAGATGTCGATGCCGTACTCTTCCTGGCTCAATCGGAAGGTCAAATACTCTCTGGCCGCAGTGGTGCTCAAAGCGCCTGCACGTTCCATTGCTCCCATAACCATCTCCTTCAACTTCTAACTGTAGAACAGCGGCTTAGTGCCGCGAGCGGCGGACCAAGGCGCCAATGTCCAGAATCAGTGCCACCTTGCCGTCGCCCATGATGGTGGCACCCGACACGTTGGACACTTTGCGGTAGTTCGACTCCAGGTTTTTCACCACCACCTGGTGCTGGCCCAGCAGCTCATTGACCAGCAGGGCCACGCGGCTGCCTTCGGACTCGACCACCACCATGATGTTGTTGGCCTTTTCGGCATCGGCAATCGGCACCTGGAAGATCTTTTCCAGCGCAATCACCGGCATGTATTCCTCACGCACCTTGACCAGCTGCGAGCCCTGGGCCACGGTGCTCACCGACTCGTCATTCACCTGGAAGGACTCGACCACCGATGACAGCGGCAGGATATAGACCTCGTCACCCACGCTGACCGACATGCCGTCCATGATGGCCAGAGTCAGCGGCAAGCGCACAGACACTTTCATGCCCAGACCTTCGACCGATTCAATATCGACCGTGCCGTTGAGCGAGGCGATATTGCGCTTCACCACGTCCATGCCCACGCCCCGGCCCGACACATCAGTAACCACATCGGCAGTGGAGAAGCCGGGCGCGAAAATCAGCTGCCAGACCTCGGCATCGCTCATGGCGTCGCTCACGTCCAAGCCGCGTTCACGGGCCTTGCGCAGGATTTTCTCGCGCGACATGCCTTTGCCGTCGTCGCGCACTTCGATCACGATGGAGCCGCCCTGGTGCGCAGCCGACAGGGTGATAGTGCCGTTTTCCGACTTGCCTGCCGCAATGCGGTCTTCGGGCATTTCAATGCCGTGGTCGCAGCTATTGCGTACCAAATGGGTTAGCGGGTCGGTGATCTTCTCGACCAGGCCTTTGTCCAGCTCGGTCGATTCACCCTGGGTGACAAAGTCCACCTTTTTGCCCAAGCGGTTGGCCAGATCGCGCAGCATGCGCGGAAAGCGGCTGAAGACAATGGACATGGGGATCATGCGGATCGACATGACCGATTCCTGCAGGTCGCGGGTGTTGCGGTCCAGGTCGGCCAAGCCGGCAAACAGCTGCTGGTGCATGGCGGGCTCCAGGCCCTGGCTGTTTTGCGCCAACATGGCCTGGGTGATGACCAGTTCGCCGACCAGGTTGATCAGTTGATCGACCTTTTTGATGTCGACCCGGATGGTGGTGGCTTCCAGTGGGGTCTGGCCTGCGGCTTTCTCGGCCTTGGCGGCTACGGCGGCGGGAGCCGCTGCAGGATGCTCACCAGGATGGCCGGGGGAACCAGCAAAAAAACCGTATTCCTCTTCCGCGGATACAGCGGGTACCAACGCGGCAGCCACGGGCTCGACGGCGGCCACTTCTACAGCAACCGGGACAGCTTCGGCATCCAGATCGCGGATACGCACCAGGTCCTTGGACACATGGAACACAAAAAGGTCCAGCAAGTCGTCATCGGTGGAGGTGGTTTCTACCGCAAACACGCGGGTGTCGGCGCTTTCGCTGGGCAACACAGTGACCGTTCCCAATCCGGGAATGTCGCGGAACAGTTCTTTGACCGCATCCGCCTGCTCCGGTTTGTCCAGTGGGCCGATATGGATCACCAGCGAACGGGCGCCCGGGGCCCGGGGCTCGGCAGGGGCCACCGGCGCGGCTGCCACCACGGGGGCGGCAACCACCACCGGAGCTGGCGCAGGTGCCGGAGCCGGTGCTGCCGCAGGCATGGCACCCGAGGCCAGCACGCTGATACGCTTGACCAGGGCCGAAGTATTGACCGCCTCGCCTTCGCCGCCCGCCTGGTGGCGGGCCAACAGGCTGCGTGAAGAGTCGGCCGACTCCAGCAGGGCATCCACCATGGGGGGAATCAGCTTGAGCTCGTGGCGGCGCAACTTGTCCAGCAACGACTCCATCTGGTGGGTCAGCTCGGCCACGTCGGAGAAGCCGAAAGTAGCCGCCCCGCCCTTGATCGAATGGGCGCACCGGAAAATGCCGTTGAGCTCTTCGTCGTCAGTATTGGCCAGGTCCAGATCCAGCAGCATCTGCTCCATCTGGTCCAGGTTCTCACCGGCTTCTTCAAAGAAAATTTGGTAGAACTGGGTCAGGTCAAAGTCTGCGCCTGAACCCGAACTGTCGGTATGTGTTTCAGCCATATGTGCTCCTTGGGGTACCGGGGTTCAGCGGATGACTTTTTGGATGACCTCGATCAACCGGGTGGGGTCGAACGGCTTCACCAGCCAGCCCGTGGCACCGGCGCTGCGCCCTGCCTGCTTCATCTGGTCACTGGATTCGGTGGTCAAAATTAAAATCGGAATGGTCTTGTACTTGGGGTGCTCGCGCAGCAGACGGGTCAGGCCAATGCCGTCCAGCCGGGGCATGTTCTGGTCTACCAGCACCAGGTCGATGGAATGCGACTGGGCCTTCTCGAATGCATCTTGCCCGTCCACCGCTTCGATGACCTGGTAGCCCGCCCCGGTCAAGGTAAAGGAGACCATCTTTCGCATCGAGGGTGAGTCGTCAACGGCAAGAATCGAATGCATGAAAAGCTCCAGCTAAAGATGTGAGTGCGCAGAAATTGTGGGGGATGGACATGTCAGAAAAGCTCAATAGAACCCGCGTCCATTTCGCTTTGGGTCACCGGATTGGGACGGTCAGGCACCATGGCCGCATACGGTGCGGGCTCTTCACCTTCTTCCTGTCCCATGGTCTCCGATGCCAGACGGAATGCGCAACCTTGCAGCATCAAGGTGGTATGCACGATCAACTGCGAAGCCATGTCCTGGAATTGCAGCTCGGTCACCGCAGCGCGCAGATCGCTGCGTACATCGTCCATGGCCGCCGTATCCGGCAAAGCAACTCCCTGCAACCCCTGGTTCACACTGTTAAAACGGGACATCAGATTGTCCATCGTGTGGCTGAGCAGGCTTTCTAAGCGGCTTAAATCGTGCATTACCACCATCAGGGAATCCTGCAGCTCAGCGACCAGCATGACCGGCAGTTGCACTACCGGTCCTGTCGGTGGGGTTGGCTCTGTTTGCATGTATTCTCCGTCGCTGCAGGAAAGCCTAAGACAAATTGCCTCGTTTGTGCGAATGTTAATTCTATTTCACATCCTGTTACGAACAATCTGATAAATCGACTGCCATCCCCCCGCATCTCCCCGCCTACCATGCTGACAACCGCCTTTTATGTAGCTCACGCCAGCCGTCCTCAGGAGCGCACATGAGCCCGTGGCAGAAGCACAAAGCCATCCAGATACTGCACCTGGAAGACTCTGTCATCGACCACCAGATCGTCGTGCGGGCGCTGCAAAAGCAAGGCCTGGCCTGCACCCTGCAGCGCGTGGAAACACTGGCGGCCTTCACGGAGTTGACGGGTGGCAGCACGCCGTTTGATTTGATTCTGGCCGACTACCGGCTGCCGGGCTTTACCGCCATCGATGCCTGGCACGCGCTGCAGCAGCAAGCCCAACAGCCGCCCTTCGTGCTGTTGTCAGGAGCCATTGGCGAAGCGGCGGCGGTGGATGCCATCCGGCTGGGCTTCAGCGACTACCTGCTCAAGGAAGATGTCAACAAGCTGGCGCATGTCATTGCCCGCGCCATCGAGGTACGCGAGGTGCGCCAGGCCAAGGAGCGCGCCGATGCCGAGCTGGCCGCGTCCGAGCGCCGCCTGGCCGAGCTGGCCGAGCACCTGCAAAGCTCGATCGAACAAGAGCGTGCGGCCATTGCCCGCGAAGTGCACGACGACATCGGCGGCTCGCTGGCCGCCGTCAAGCTGGACCTGGCCTGGCTGGCGCGCCACCACAAAGATGCGCCGTCGGCCGCGCACCTGGGCTCGGCGCTAGAGATGCTGCAGCACGCCCTGGGGGCCAGCCAGCGCATCATGATGGACCTGCGCCCTCCGATCCTGGACCAGGGACTGACCGCCGCCGTGCAGTGGCTGGCGCAGAGTTTTCAAAAGCGCACCGGCATTGCCACCAGTTTCCACGCCACGTTTGAGCAGTTCAGCGCCAGCAAAGCCATCCAGCTGGTGGCTTACCGCACCGCCCAAGAGGCCTTGACCAATATTTCCAAGCACGCCGAATGCAGCGCGGTCAGCATCGAGCTGACCGATGGCGAAGGCGTGCTGACGCTGGAAGTCACCGACAACGGCCGCGGCCTGAACAAGGCCCAGCTCGACAAACCCAAGGCCTTTGGGCTGCGTGGCCTGCACGAGCGGGCCAAGACCGTGGGCGGCTGGCTGGACATCAGCAACCGGGGCGGCGTGGGCACCTCCATCATCCTGTCGGTGCCGCTGCACGCCGATGCCAACACCCCGGAAAGCCCCCCATGATCCACGTAGTTTTATGCGACGACCACGCCATGGTGCGGCGCGGCATCCGCAACATGCTGTCGGAGGCGGTGGACATCCAGGTCACCGGCGAGGCCTCGGGCTATGCAGAAGTGCGCGAACTGCTGCGCACCGCCGCCTGCGACGTGCTGGTGCTGGACCTGAGCATGCCCGGCAGGGGCGGCATGGAGGTGCTGGCCAGCCTGCAAGAAACGCATTCGCCCATCAAGGTGCTGGTGGTGTCGATGTTTCCGGAAGACCAGTACGCCATACGCTGCCTGCGCGCCGGGGCCCAGGGCTATCTGAACAAGGCGGGCGACCCCGAAGAACTGGTGCTGGCCGTGCGCACCGTGATGCAGGGCCGTAAATACGTCACCCCGGAGGTGGCGCAGATGCTGGTGGAAGGCTTGTCCAAGCCGGTGCTTGAGGTGCCACACGCGGCCCTGTCCGAACGCGAAATGCAGACCCTGCTGAAGATTGCCTCGGGCAAACGCCTGTCCGACATTGCCGAAGAACTGCTGCTCAGCCCCAAGACCGTGAGCGTCTACCGCACGCGGGTGCTGGAAAAGCTCAAACTGGCCAACAACGCCGAACTCACGGTGTACGCAATTCGCAATAATTTGGTCTAAAAATCATAGCTGCTACCGCCCACTCTATAAGCACGAGAGGCATATTCAATGCCTGAAAAAACCGATAAAAATGCTAGCGCTGGGCCGCAAACAGGTCGATGGCGCGCTCCATCAGCGCCATCACCGGCTGGTCCATCATCGGCAGGGTCACGGTCACCCCGACCAGGCCCATGGTCAGCGTGACCGGGAAGCCAATCGCGTAGATATTCATCTGCGGGGCCACGCGGGAGATCACGCCCATGGTCAGGTTGACGAACAGCAGCATGGCCACCATGGGCAAGGCCATCCACAGCGCGCTGGAAAATAGCTGGGTGCCCAGCGTGTAGAGCTTGACCTGGGCCAGCACCTCCAGAAAGTTGCCGTCCACCGGAAAACTGTCGAAGCTTTTGACCACCGCCATCAGCACGATCAGGTGCCCGTTCATCACCACAAACAGCAAAATAGACATGTGGCCCATAAAGCGGGCCACCGCACTGATCTGGGTGTTGCTGCCAGGGTCGAAAAACGAGGCGAAGTTCAGCCCCATTTGCAAACCCACCAGCTCACCCGCCAGCTCCACCGCCGCAAACACCAGCCGCACCGCAAAGCCGATGGACATGCCCACCCCCACCTGCTGCACCACCGCGCCAAACGCCTGCGGACTGTTGATGCTGATCTGGGGCTGGTCGGCCAGGCTGGCCTGCGCGGCCAAGGCCACAAAAAAGGCCAGGCCGATCTTGGCCCGCTGCGGAATGGATTTGAGCGAAAACACCGGTGCCACGCTGAACAGCGCCAGCACCCGCAAAAACGGCCAAATGATGGGCGACAGCCACTCCGCGAGCTGGGCTTCGGTAAAGGTAAACACAGCCAGCCGCCCGGTGCTACAGCACCAGCGTCGGAATGGATTCGATGGTGCGGCGGATGTAGTCCACCAGCGTGGCCAGCATCCACGGCCCGGCCAGTGCAAACACCAGCATGCAGGCAATCAGCTTGGGCACAAAGGACAGCGTCGCCTCATGGATCTGGGTGATGGCCTGGAACACGCTGACCAGCAGCCCCACCACCAGGACCGTGGCCAGAATCGGGGCCGACACCATCAGCAGCAGCCACAGGGCCTCTTGCCCCACCGTCAATACCATTTGCGAGTTCATGGCGTGCTCCGGCTATTGGACAAAACTGGCGGCCAGGGAGCCGATGAGCAGGTTCCAGCCATCGGCCAGCACAAACAGCATCAGCTTGAACGGCAGCGCCACCAGCACCGGCGACAGCATCATCATGCCCAGCGACATCAGCACGCTGGCCACCACGATATCGATCACCAGAAAGGGGATAAAGATCATGAAACCAATCTGGAATGCCGACTTCAGCTCGCTGGTCACAAACGCGGGCACCAGCACCCGCAGCGGGGCGGTCTCGGCGGTCACGCTGGGCTCCAGCCGGGCCAGCCTGGCAAACAGCGCAAAGTCCGACTGCCGGGTTTGCTTGAGCATGAACTGGCGTACGGGGGCTTCGCCCTTCTCCAGCGCCTGCTCGAAACTGATGGCATTGGCGGTGTAGGGGGCGTAGGCCTCTTTGTAGACGCGGTCAAAGGTCGGGCCCATGACAAAAAAGGTCAGGAACAGCGACAGGCCGATCACGATCTGGTTGGGCGGCGCCGACTGCGTGCCCAGCGCCTGGCGCAGCAAAGACAGCACGATGACGATGCGGGTAAAGCCCGTCATCATCAGCAAAATGGCCGGCAAAAACGACAGCGAGGTAAAGAACAGCAGCGTCTGGATCGGCACCGAGTAGTTCACGCCCTGCCCGCCGGAGCCAATCAGCAGCGGCAATGTACCCGCCGCCTGGGCAAACACCGGGGCGTGGCCCAGACTGGCCAGTGCCAGCAGCCCCCAGCGCAGGCGCTTAAACATGGTTCGTCCCGTCCTGCAGTTTGGCGGCTACGTCGGCATAGCTGGGCGCAGCCGGTAGGGGCGCGGTATGCAGGCAAGTGATAGCCTGCGCAGTCACGCCCAGCACCAGCCAGGTGCGCGCGCCTTCGGGGCCCACTTCTACCGTCACCACCCGCTGGTGCGGGCCCACGCCCACAGCAGACACCACGCGGGCGTTGCCCGACGCGGCCACCCCGCCCCCCTGGGCGCGGCGCTGTATCCATTTAATGGCCAGCGGCAGCATGGCCATGGCGGCCACAAATAACACCACCAACAGCAAAGTCTGCCCCATGACCATGGCGTATCAGCCTTTGCTGAGACGTTTGAGCCGCTCGGACGGCGTGACCACGTCGGTCAGGCGGATACCGAACTTGTCGTTCACCACCACCACCTCGCCCTGGGCGATCAGGTAGCCGTTGATCAACACGTCCATGGGCTCACCCGCCAGCGCGTCCAGCTCCACCACGGAGCCCTGCGCGAGTTGCAGGATGTATTTGATGGGCACCTTGGTACGGCCCAGCTCCACCGACAGGGTGACCGGGATGTCCAGCACCATGTTGATGTCGTTGGAGCCCAGGTCTTTGTCCTTGCCTATCGGGCTGTTGCCAAACAGCGGTCCACCCTGGCTGGTGTCTTCGGGCTTGGCCTCGGATACCTTCTGCTCTTCCAGGGCCTCGGCCCAGGCGGCCATCGGGTCTTCTTCGTCGTCGGTCTTTTTATCCGTTGCCATTCATTTCTCCCTGGTGATTGCCGTCTTCTTTGCGCAGGCATTCTTCAATGCGGATCGCATACTTGGAATTGTGGGTTCCGTACTGGCAGTCAAATATCGGTACGCCCCCGATCGAGGCCCGGATGCGCGGCTCGCGCTCCAGTTCGATGAAGTCGCCGGGTTTCATGCTGAGCAGCTGCTCTACCGTGGCATCGGCCCGGGCCAGCTCGGCCACCAGCGTGACCTCGGCAGACTGGATTTCGCGGCTCAGCAAGGTGATCCAGCGGCGGTCCACCTCGACCGAGTCGCCCTGGGTGCTGGAATACAGCACGTCCCGGATCGGCTCCAGCGTGGCGTACGGCATGCAGATGTGGATCGCGCCGGTGATGTCGCCAATCTCCAGCTGGAACACCGTGGACACCACGATTTCGCTGGGCGTGGCGATGTTGGCAAACTGCGGCTGCATCTCGGAGCGCTGGTAGTCCAGCTCCAGCGGGTAGATACCGTGCCAGGCCTTTTTGTACTCGGCGCAGATCACATCGACCATGCGGTTGATCACCCGCTGCTCGGTCATGGAGAACTCACGGCCTTCGATGCGGGTCTGGAACTTGCCCACGCCGCCGTACAAGGTGTCGATCACGCCGAACACCAGCGAAGGCTCGCACACGATCAAACCACTGCCGCGCAGCGGGCGGATGGCCATGATGTTGAAATTGGTGGGCACGGCCAGCTCGCGCAAAAAGGCACTGTAGCGCTGCACCTGTACCGTACCCACCGAGATTTCGGGGCTGCGGCGGATGAAATTGAACAGGCCGATACGGAAGTTGCGGGCAAAACGCTCGTTGACGATCTCCATGGTCGGCATGCGACCCCGGACGATCTTCTCCTGGCTGGAGATATCGTAGTTGCGGATTTCCCCGGTCTCGAATACGGTTTCCACCGTCTTCTGGCTCTCGCCAGTGACCCCTTCCAGCAGGGCGTCGACCTCTTCTTGGGATAGAAAGGATTCACTCATGAAGCGACTCCACGGTGTGCCGTCATTGGATGATGAAACTGGAGAACAACACGTTCAGGATCGGACTGGCGGCGACCACTTTTTTCTTGGCCTTCTTTTTGGGCGCGGGGTCTTCTTCCTCTTCCACGTCCTCCACCTCGTAGCCCAAGGGCGCGGACACTTCGCGCAGAATTTCATGGGCCAGTTTTTCCTTGCCCTCCTTGGTCAGCAGCTCATCCGAGGTGCGCTGCGAGATCAACAGCAGCACCGCGCTGCGGATGGTGGGCAAATTGGCTTTGACGGCATCCGATGTCTTCAGGTCTTGCACGGCAATGGTGATACCCACCTGGGCAAATTTTTCACCGCCGGCATCCGCCAGGTTCACCACCATGTTGTCCATAGGCAAAAACACGGGCGGTGTGGTGGGCTTGGCCGCCGCATGGGCAGCGGGTGCGCCCTCCTCGCCCTCCTCACCGGCTGGGTGGCGCAAGAAAAAGAACCAGCCCCCACCGCCCAATACCAGCAGTAAAACAACCGCCACAATAATGACGAGCATTTTTTTGCCCTTGGCCTTGGGGGGCGCAGACGCATCAGCGGCAGCAGGTGCAGACACAATAATTCCTTCCGGGGTGGGGCAGATTGCAGCCCACGTTCGCCATCAATTCGAAGCCTATGCCCGGATTATTCACCCGGACGGATCTGATAATAGCCAGATAAGCGGTGCAAAACCGCCGCATTCGCGTGGCTTGGCCCGCTAGACGAACAGATCGACCGACCGCCCCGAAGACCCTTGGGGCGCGGTGGGCCGCACGGCCGCCACCTCGGGCCCGGGCCGGGCGGTGTTTTGCGGTGCCTCCGAGGGGGCCCGGCGCTCGCGCGCATTCGTTCCACCGGCACCCGACGACCCCACCGACAGGCCCGACAGCACCATGCCCTCGCTTTGCAGCAAATCCTTCAAATGCGCAGCGGAGCCGGTCAGCAGATCGCGGGTTTCCAGCTGGTCGGTACGAAATTCCACATGCGCCTCGTTCCCCGACAAGCTGATGCTGACCTGCACCGGCTGGGCATCGGCCCCTTCAAAAGTCAACTCGGCGTTCTGGATGCCTTGCGATATCCAATAGCTGACCTGGTCGGCCACAGCCGCCTCGGGTGCGGGCTGGCTCACATCTACGCTGGCGGTGGCGCTCTCAAATTGGACAGTGGGAGTGAACGGGTGGTGACCTACGCCGCCAACTCCGCCGTCCGGTGCCAGTTCGGCGACCAGGCCCTCGCGTGGACCGGTGGTTTCGCCCAGGGCCCGTTGCATCGCTTCTGTCGCACCCGTGCTGGCCCGCAAGGCGGCGGCCTCGGTCACCGGCAAGGTCCACACGCTGCCACGGGCCACGCTGGCCACCTGGTCGGCCCGCGCATCGGCAGCTGCCGTGCCCAATACCGGCTTGGCCAGACCTTTGCTGCCTGGCCCGGCCCCGTCTTGCGCAGCGGTGCTGCTGGCCGCCAACCGGCTCTGGATCTGTTCAAACACCGACGCATAGTTGGCCAGGCTGATCGACTGGGTCCGCGCATCCGGCACAACGGCTGGCGCAGGGGAGTTGGATGGCGCAGGGGCGCCCAGGTGGGTCGCAGCGGCCTGGGTATCTGGCACCCCGACAACATCGGGCTTCACAGCCGCCACCGGGGTGCTGGCGGCTTGCACCGCATCCATGGCCCCAGAGGGGGCAGACACTGCCGCGCTGGCCACTGGCGTTGCCAGGGGCACCGGTACCGGGGACAAATACGCCGCCATCCAGGTCGCCGCATCGGCGCTGGTAGCCGTAGGTTCGGCCACCTCCAGCGGTTTTTCCAGGCCAGTGCCTGCGTCGGCGGCGACAACCGCCCCATCTGACGCGGGCAGCGCACTATCGGCAGGCACATCCACTGCCGTCTCCAACCCCTCCAGCAGGTTCCGAAAGTCTTTGGTGGCCTTGTCGGCAGCCTGGTTTTTGGCGGAAGGCTTGCCGGTGCCAGGCACAGCCACGGAAACGGAGGCAGCAGCCTTGGTAGGAACCAGGGCGACGGGAACGGATTCAATGGCCATGGGAGTCCTCGCCAAATAGTTGGTCTATGGATTTGCCGAACCGCTGCGCCGCAAATTCGTCGATCTGCTTTTGTTCGCGGCGGTTTTGCAGCCTGTCGGCTTCCAGTTGTTTGTTGCGGCACACCTGCTGCAAGGTGGCCACGCGGATTTCTGCGTCGGCGAGCTGCTTTTTAGCCGCCTCCACCCAGCGGGCGTTGTCCGCCAGGATGCCCAGTTGCATCTGGATGGCCTGCGCCAGGCGCTCCATGAACTGGTAGTGGTGCTGCATCAGCTCGGGCACGGCGCAGGCCTTGGCCTGGGTCATCCAGCGCGTCTCGGTCTCCGACGCATAGGTTTCCAGCTGGGTGAGCTGGTCATGCGCAGCCATGTATTTTTGCTGCGCCTGGCCCAACGCGCGGTAGGCCGCGTCGCGCTTGCGGCTGGCCACGTCTACGGCCAAGGCCAAAGTCTTCAGCAGCGACATGGCAGTGTCCCGTCAGTCATCGTGCACCCGCTTGCTTGGAAATACTCTGTTCCATCTCGGCCAGACTGCGCGGCAAGGGCGATGCTTCAAACATGCCCTGCTGCAAAAACGCAGCCATGCCACCGCTGAGGCGGATGGCTTCGTCCAGTCCGGGGTCGGAACCCGCCGCATAAGCACCAATCTGCACCAGGTCACGCCCCTTTTGGTAACGCGAGTTGACCATGCGAAAACGCCGGGCTGCCTCGAAATGCGCCGGGCTGACCACGTTGTGCATCACCCGCGAGGCAGATTGCTCGATGTCGATGGCGGGGAAATGCCCGGCCTCGGCCAGCGAGCGCGACAGCACGATGTGGCCGTCCAGAATCGCCCGGGCGGCATCGGCAATCGGGTCCTGCTGGTCGTCGCCCTCGGTCAGCACGGTGTAGAACGCGGTGATCGAGCCCACCCCATTCAAGCCGTTGCCGCTGCGCTCCACCAGCTGGGGCAACTTGGCAAAGCACGAGGGTGGGTAGCCCTTGGTGGCCGGAGGTTCGCCAATGGCCAGGGCAATCTCCCGCTGGGCCATGGCGTAGCGGGTGAGCGAGTCCATCAACAGCAGCACGTGCTGGCCTTTGTCGCGGAAATACTCGGCCACGGCCGTGGCATAGGCGGCACCTTGCAGGCGCAGCAGCGGCGGCGCATCGGCCGGGGCGGCTACCACCACCGAGCGGGCACGGCCATCCGATCCCAAAATATCTTCCACAAATTCTTTGACTTCGCGGCCCCGCTCACCGATCAGGCCGACCACGATCACGTCGGCCTGGGTATAGCGGGCCATCATGCCCAGCAGCACGCTTTTGCCCACGCCCGAGCCTGCAAACAGGCCGATGCGCTGGCCACGGCCCACGGTCAACATGCCGTTGATGGCGCGCACGCCGGTGTCCAGCGGTTCGCGCACCGGGTCGCGGTCCATGGCGTTGATGGGGCTGCGGTCCAGCGGCTGCGAGCGCACGTTACGGATCGGGCCGCCGTGGTCCAGCGGTGCGCCCTGGGCATCCACCACCCGGCCCAGCAGGCCGTCACCGATCGGCAAGCGCAACACGCCCGCCACCCCGGCGGCCTTGTCGCGCCGTGCATCGCCCAGGCGCGGCACGGACACAAACGGCGGCGCGGGCACCACGCTGGCACCGCTGCGCAGGCCGTGCACATCGCCAGCGGGCATCAAAAAGGCTTTGTCGTTGGAAAAACCCACCACTTCCACCAGCACCGAAGGCCGCCCCGGCATGGACACCAGGCACTGCGAACCCACGGCGCTGCGCACACCTGCGGCCTCCAGCACCAGACCTGCCAGGCGGGTCAGGGTGCCGCGCACTTCCAGGGTACTGCCGGTATCGACACGCTGCTGCGCATCGGCCAGGAACTGCGGCCAGACATCGGTATCCGGGGAGCGGTCAGCTTCCATCTTCCGCACCCGCTTCCACGTCTCCATCCGTCCAGGCCGAGGCCAGGCCCAGATTGGCCACCGCCCGCTCCCAGCGCTTGGACAAAGTGCCATCGATCACCGTGCCGCCCGATTCGACCAGGCAGCCACCGCGCTCTACGGCCATATCGGCCAGCCAGGTCAGGGCAGGCTGGGGGAAGGCCGCCTGCAACGGGGCCTGCAGCACCTCCAAATCCTGCGGATGCAGCTTGATGACTACGGCCTTGCCGTCCATCACCAGCATGCCCAGTGCTTCGCGGATAACCGGCTCCAGGGCGGCGGCATCCACGCTCAATTCCCGGCGCACCACCTGGCGCGCCAGCCCGCAGGCCAGGGCCAGCACCTGCTGTGCCATGTCTTGCTCCAGCTGGGCCAACCGGGTCTGCATGGCGGCGAGCAAGTCGGCCAGGTGCTGTGCGGTCTCCACACCCTGGTTTTGCACGAAATCGTCCAGCTTCTGGTTGCCTTCCAGCGTGGCTTCGGCCAAGCCCTGGGCCAGGCCGGCGGCGTGGCCATCGGCCCAGGCGCGGTCCAGGCGGACCTGCTCGGGCTCTACGGGTTCCGGCTCGGGTTCGGGCTCGGGCAGCAGGTCCAGCGGGGTGGGCACCAGGGGGCCTACCGCGCCAAAGCGCCACTCGGACACCTCGCCCAGCTCTTCGCTGCGGATAAAGCGCGAGTGGGCACGGGAAGAACTGCGGTTGTTAGACAAAACCATCGTCGCCTCCTCCGCCCAACACCACCTGGCCTTCGTCTACCAGGCGGCGCACAATTTTGAGCACTTCTTTTTGCTGCGCTTCGACTTCGGACAGGCGCATCGGCCCGCGCGACTCCAGGTCTTCGCGCATGGATTCGGCCGCCCGGCTGGACATATTGGCCAGGATTTTTTCCTTGAGCTCGGGCGAAGCGCCCTTGAGCGACACCACCAGGGTCTCGGAGGCCACTTCCTTGAGCACCATCTGGATGGATTTGTTGTCCAGCTTGGCCACGTCGTCGAAGACGAACATCTTGTCCACGATCTTCTGCGCCAGGTCGGAATCGAAGCCCTTGATGGACTCAATGACCGTGCCCTCAATGTTGGCCCCCAACAAGTTGATGATTTCGGCCGCCGCCTTAACCCCGCCCAGCGAGGATTTGCGGATTTTGTCGCCACCGGCCAGCACTTTGAACAGCACTTCGTTCAAGTCTTTCAAGGCCGTCGGCTGGATACCTTCCAGCGTGGCCACACGCAGCAGCACTTCGTTGCGCTGGCGTTCGGTGAGCTGTTTGAGAACGGCGGCGGATTGTTCGTAATCCAGGTGCACCAGAATGGCGGCCACGATCTGCGGATGCTCATTACGCAGCAGCTCGGCCACCGACAGTGGGTCCATCCACTTCAGGCTCTCAATGCCCGAGACGTCGCCACCCAGCAAGATGCGGTCGATCAGCAGCGAGGCCTTGTCGTCACCCAGCGCGCGGCGCAGCACGGCCTTGACGTAGTCTGCCGTGTCGTTGACCAGCAGGCTCTGGGCCGCAGCGGCGGTGGTAAAGCGCACCAGCACTTCGTCCACCTTTTCGCGGGTCACTACCTTGGTTTTGGCAATGGTTTCGCCCAGCTTCTGTACTTCTTTGGGTGACAGGTGTTTGAAGACCTCGGCGGCCTCCTCCTCGCCCAGAGACATCAGAAAAATAGCCGCGTCGGTAAGACCTTGTTCGTCCATGGGGTTGCCTCAGTCTTCGCCGTTGATCCAGTTTTTCACGATATTGGCCACAGCGGTGGAGTTGGTGCGGGCCAGTTGGCGCGCATCCTCCAGCCGCAACTGGTGGTCGGTGGGCGCCAGAGTCTGGATACCGTCGGGGCCGATGATGGTGCCGCGCGGCGTATCGCCTGCCACCAGCGCATCCAGGGGGCCACCCAGCGGGCCCATGCCCAGCGGCAGCGGTTGGCCGTCGGCACCCAGCGCAGCGGGCTCCACCGGCACAGGTTTGGGCGCAGCCATGGCTTTCAAGGCGGGACGTACCAGGCCAAATATGACCAGCAGCGCCAACAGCACCGTGCCAACCGGCCAGGCCAGGTTGCGGGCCATCTCCAGGGTTTCGGGTTGCTTCCACAGCGGCGTGTTGTCTACCACCGGAACATCCACCAGGAAAGGTGCGTTCATCAGGTTGACCGAATCACCACGGTCTTTGTTGAAGCCAATGGACTCGCGCAC
Organism: uncultured Albidiferax sp.; assembly: GCA_963512645.1. Lineage (GTDB taxonomy): Bacteria > Pseudomonadota > Gammaproteobacteria > Burkholderiales > Burkholderiaceae_C > Rhodoferax_B. The sequence goes on from CAUPNM010000040.1 coordinate 20,521, forward strand.
CAGCGCGGTCATTTGCTCGATTTGCTGCTCGCTCAGGGCTTTGGTGGTGGCTGCGCCCTTTTCGTCGGTGGCGGCAGCATGGTTCACCACCACGGCGGCGCTCAGCCGCTTGATGGAGCCGGAGCCGCCACGCACCACGCGCACCGTCTTGTCCACTTCGTAGTTGGTGACCGATTCGCGCTTGGCACCAGCGGCAGGGCCGCCCGCAGCGGCTGCAGCACTGGCCGAGCCTGCGGCCGCCAAGGCCACGGCGGGACCATTGATGGGCGCGGCGGCCGAAGCCGGTGGTTGGTTGCTGGTGGCACCCGGAATGCCGCTGGGCTGCGGTGCGCCCAGGGCACCTGCACCGGTTTCCACCACCTGTTGGCTGCGCACGGCACTGGCATCACTGGCCAAATTGGGCCGGTGCGATTCGGCGGTGGACTCGACCTGCGAAAAATCCACCTCGGCGGTGACCTGGGCCTTGACGTTCTGACGGCCGACGATGGGCTCCAGCATGTCGAGGATACGGCGGCTGTACTGCTGCTCGATACGCTGCACGTACTGCAGTTGTTCGGCATCGGCACCGCTGGCACCGTCGGGCGACTGCGAGAGCAGCTTGCCGGTGTCGTCGAGCACACTGACGGCACCGGGCAGCATCTCGGGCACGCTGGACGCCACCAGGTGCACGATGCCCGCCAGTTGCGTGCGGTCCAGCGACTGGCCGGGCTGCAGGCTGACCAGGATCGATGCCGAGGGTTTTTGCTGTTCTCTGAAAAATCCGTTCTGGCTGGGCAGGGCCAGGTGCACCCGGGCGCTGGACACCGACGACAAGGCCTGGATCGAACGGGTCAGCTCGCCCTCCAGCCCGCGCTGGAAGGCCAGCCGCTCCTGGAACTGCGTCATGCCAAAACGATTGGCCTCCATCAGCTCAAAGCCGACCACCGAGCCCTTGGGCAGGCCCAGCGAAGCCAGGCGCAGGCGGGTATCGTGCACCCGCTCGGCGGGCACCATGATGGCACCGCCGCCTTCGGTGTACTTGTAGGGCACATTCATCTGGGACAACTGGGCCACGATGGCACCACCGTCCTTGTCGGCCAGGTTGGTATAGAGCACCTTGTACTCTGGCTGCCGCCCCATCAGTACGGCCACCAAGACCCCCACCACCAGCAAAGCAATGCCCGCGCCCAACCGCATGCGCTGCGGTCGATCCAGATTGGACAGCCGTTGCGTCAGTGGCGAGAGGGTCGGTGCGGGTATTTCGGCGACTGCAGACATCATGCTTTCCGGGTGGTATGGCGCGAGCTTGCTCCACGAACGGTTTTGATTATTCCGGCAAGCCGCCCAATCAGCGCCCTGATAAGCCAGGGTTTTGGCTGCCTTTTCAGCACCATACACCTGCTGCGGCGCACTACGATTGGGGCATTCGTATCCATCCCCCGGAGGGACCCACCATGGATCTGCGCCTATCTCCCGTTTCAACCACCCTGCCCACCCGCACGGGTGCGGTGCAGCGCCCCTCCACGGCGGCCATCGCCGATGCCAAAGGCCCCGGTTTCTCTACCGCACTGCGGGGCGCACTGGCCGACGTGAGTGCAGCGCAGAACGAATCTACCCGGCTGCAAAAAGAAGTGCAGTTGGAGAACCCGAACGTCAGCCTGGAAGAAACCATGGTGGCGATCCAGAAGGCCCAGATCGGATTTCAGGCCACCTTGCACGTGCGCAACCGCATGGTGCAGGCCTACAGCGACATCATGAACATGCAGGTCTGAGCCCAGACTAGCGTTTCACAGCACCATGCAAAAAGCCCCATTTCTGGGGCTTTTTTTATGCATCAAATCAGCCTCTGGCGCTTATTCCATAAGCGCCAGAGGCTCTCATTTTTGACTAATGCAACAGTTGGGGCTTGCGCTCCAGGATCTGCTCGAACTGCTGGATCCAGGGCTCGGTGAGGCAGCGGATCTGGGCATCGTTGCGCAGGATGCGTTGCATGATGCGGGCTTTTTCGGTGCGGTTCTCGGGGGTGAGCTGGTCGGCTTGCGACTGGTGGCGCAGTTGCTCGATCAGCACGGCGCAGGCACCCTCGTAGCGCACTACCTCGTCCCAGTCTTCAATCTGGGCGGCCTTCAGCATCTTGTGGCTGCTGTCTTCGATGGCTTTGTAGTAGTCAATCAGAATTTGTGACATGGTCTGGGTCCGGCAGGGTGAACGTGTGAATGAGGTGACTTAGGCGTTGCCGACAGGGGGCAGGGGAATACTTTTCCAGGCATCAAATACAGGCGCGATCAACTGGGTTACCTCTTCAATCAAAGCAATATCGTTCTTCAAATTGGCGGTGGTCAGGCGCAGGATGCTGTAGTTGTAGACGCCGCGCAGGTTGACGGCCAGGTCGCCGCCCGACTCCACATCCAAAGCGGCTTTCAGGCCTTCTTCCAAAATACGCACGGCCTTGCTGATGGACTGGCCCTTGAGCTCCATGTCGCCGCGCGCCAAGGCACCACGGGCGGAGTTCAGGGACTGGACCAGGGCTTCGAACAGCAGGCAGATCACCTGGTGGGGACTGGCGCCTTCGATGCTGGTTTGGGCACCCACGCGTTTGTAAGCGGAGGCTGCACGGGCACTTACGGGTGTAAACATGGTGGGGGCTTCCATTTGAACTTGATGTTTTAGTTATCGGCAGCGCATTCCAAAACTCAAGCCCCATTGCGTAAATTGCCTTCACTTGTTGCTGTTCCAGGCTTCCACCTGCTGCGTGATGTAGGTGCTCAGGGCCGTGAGGCCCGCCATCTTGGTGTCCAGCGCGGTATAGGTGGTGCGCAGACGCTTTTCCACCGCTGTGGCCCGGGCGTTTACCTTGTCCTGGTCGGAGGTGTTGCGCTTGGTTTCGTTAGCCAGGGCGTCGGATTTGTTGTTCAGGCCGCCGCTGAAAGCCAGCATGCCATCGGCAAAGGTTTTGATCTTGCGGGCAATGCCGTTGGTGGAGCTGTCGGTGTTTTTCTGGGCAAACAGGGTCTTGACGTTGGCCGGGTTGTCCAGGGCCGTACCCAGCTTGGTGGCATCCACGGTCAGGCTGCCATCACGGGCAATGCTCAACCCGATCTGCGACAGACGGGTACTGCTGCCACCCACCACGCCGGTGCCCAGCAGGTTGCGCAGGGAGTTACGCAGGCCGATGGCGGTGGAGTCGCCCTGCAGGTTGCCTGCTTTTTTGGTGGCTTCGTCATAGGCCGTGGCATCGGCCAGGTATTTGTTCACGGCGTTGTAGGCATCCACAAAGGCCTGGATATTCTTGGTGAGCGAGACTTTGTCGTTGGTGGTGGTCAGCTCCACATCGCTGGTGGTCACCGTGCTGGCGGTGATGGTCAGGCCCGCTACCACGTCTTTGAAGCTGTTGTTGGCCGAGGTCACGGCAATGCCGTTGATGGTGGCTTTGGCGTTTTGCCCGGCCTGGTAGGTGTTGGCCCCCATACCGTAAGCGGCCACAGAGGGGGTGCCCGTGTTGCCAGGGTCCAGGTCCAGGTCAAAGGCCAGGGCCGACAAGCCGGTATCGTTGGTGTTGTTGCCGTCGCCGGTGTCGCTGGCCTGCACGCGAAAGCCGGTGGCCTCGCCGGTGCTGGCCGATCGCAGCATGAGGCGGTCGCCCGAGGCATCGGTGAGCACGGTGGCCACCACGCCCGACCCCGTATCGTTGATCTTGGCTGCGATCTGCGCCAGGGTGTCGGTAGCGGCCACGGTGACGTTCACGCTGGCAGCCGCGCCCGGGGTGAACAGGCTGCCGGTTGCGTTGGCCCGGGCAGGGCCCCAGGTACCAAGTTGCAGGGTGAGCGTGCCGGCCGACCCCACCGCCGTGCTGGCCGTGACGGCATCCGACACGGTGGACTGGGCTTTGGCCAGTTGCTGCACGCCCACGCTGAAGCTGGTGGCACTGGCAAGACCGGAGACCGACGCGCTGACGGCCGCGCTGTTGCTGGAACCCACGGACACGGTGTTCCAACCGCTGTCCAGGGTGAGCTTGGTGGCGGCATCGGTCACGGTGGACATGAGCGACTTGATCTGCGAGTAATCGGAGATCTTGGTCTGGATGAAGGTGGCCTTGGTCTGGAGGGTGGTCAGGGGCTGCTTTTCCAGCGCGACCAGCTTGGTAATGATGCCTTCGACATCCAGACCACTGCCGATACCCGTAGATGAAATACCCATGATTTTCTCCAGACCAATAACGTGCTGCCGGAACGATGGCTGCGAATAGGCGTATTTGTATCCGCATTCCAAAAGGCAAAACGGCGGATAAAGGGGGTTCCTTTATCCGCCTTTCAGTTTTAGCACCTATTGACTCCCTTGCAAACCTTTAGCGGCGCGCAAGGGTTGGTGCTTCTGCGTCTTACTGCAGCAGGGACAACACGCTTTGTGGCAGCTTGTTGGCCTGGGCCACCATGGCGGTACCAGCCTGTTGCAGGATCTGCGTGCGGGACAGGTTGGCGGTTTCCGAGGCGAAGTCGGCATCCACAATCCGGCCACGCGATGCGGACAGATTTTCCACGCTGATGGCGATATTGCCGGTGGCACTTTCAAACCGGCTTTGCAGAGCACCCAGTTGCGCACGGGCCGAGTTGACCTGGTTGATGGCCGCGTCCAGCTTCTTGATCGCCACCCAGGCATTGCGCTGCGTGTCGATGCTCAGGGTGTCGATGCCCACCGCGTCGGTGGTGGTGTTGGTGGCATTGATATTAGAAGCCAAGGCAGCACCCGTCAGACCGGTAATTGCCGTCGTGAAGCCGGCGCTCAAGGTCACCACAGCCGCATCGCCAGCGGAGTCCAGCTTTTCGGACATCAGGTCGATGCGGTAGGTGCCGGTATCGTTGACCGACAGGAACGCCGTTACGCCGGTGTCAGACGATTTGCGGTTGATGGCTTCCACCACCTGGCCCATACGCTCCGAGCCCGAAGTGGCTGCGGCAATGGCCCCCAGATCCACGGCAGCAGCGGCACCCGTCACGGAAATTGTCAAAGAGCCAGCGGCAACCGTGCTCAAGGTAGACACCGAAGAGGCAGCCACGGCACTGGCCGTCTGGTCGAATGCATAAGCCACATCAGCCAAACCCTTGGCGGTCGAATTGGTCAGCGCACCCACGGTAATGTTGTCACCGGCGTTAGCACCCACCTGGAAGGCGGCACCGGCAAACGTGCCGTCCAACACCTTGCGGCCGTTGAACGAGGTTTGCTTGGCGATACGGTCCACTTCGTCGGTCAGCTGGCTGACTTCGGCCTGCAGCGCGGCGCGGTCGGCCTTGCTGTTGGTGGCGTTGCTGGACTGCACGGCCAGTTCACGCATACGTTGCAGCATGTCGCCGACCTTGCCCAACGCGCCTTCAGCGGTTTGCGCCAGCGAGATACCGTCGTTGGCGTTACGTGCGCCGACGCTCAAACCCTTGATCTGGCCTTGAAAACGCTCTGCAATAGCCAAGCCAGCCGCATCATCCTTGGCGCTGTTCACACGCAGGCCGGAAGACAGGCGCTGCATGGAGGTGGCGAGCGAGCCGCCCGACGCCATGAGGTTGCGCTGTGCATTCAGCGAATTGACGTTGGTATTGATAGTGGTGGTCATTTCAAAGCTCCTAAGGTGTGGGTCCAATGACGAACCAATGAAAAGGCCCGTTGGATAGGTTTTCGGGTGTCCGCGCGAAAACTTTAGGGCTAACGCGTAAATAACCGGGGTTTTCTTGCCGCTTATCCGCGTAACAGAGCGGGCCTGAATGACCACAATTTAGTTACCGCTCATGGTCGTTGGCCAGCTGAGCTGACCTCAACCGGCTTTGGCCCACATTTATCCTTAAAGGAGCTCCGCAATGGCTGCCACGATCAACACCAATGTCAACTCGCTGAACGCACAGCGCAACCTGACCACCTCGGGCGCGTCGTTGGCGACCTCCATGCAGCGTCTATCGTCCGGTTTGCGTGTGAACAGTGCCAAGGACGATGCTGCGGGCCTGGCCATTTCGGAACGGATGACGACCCAGTTGCGCGGCCTCACGGTCGGTGCCCGCAACGCCAATGACGGTATTTCGCTAGCGCAAACCGCTGAAGGCGCGTTGGGCAAAGTCGGCGACATGCTGCAGCGCATGCGGGAGCTGGCAGTACAGGCCGGCAACGCTACCAACAGCAAGGCCGACCGCGCCGCGCTGCAGGCCGAAGTAGGCCAACTGACCGATGAAATCGACCGCATTGCCAAACAAACCTCTTTCAACGGCAAAAAGATTCTGGACGGCTCGTTTGCCGGTGCGGTGTTCCAGGTGGGGGCCAATTCAGGCGATGTGGCCTCGCTGGGGGCCTTGACAAATTCCACCGCCCGCGGTCTGGCCGATGTGGCCTACGCCTATGACCAATCGGCCAGCGCCGTGGCCGCCAGTTCGGTCACGGTCCTGACCTCGATTGCACCGAGTACGCTGACCATCTCGGTAGCCGGTTCTGCAGCCACCATCGACCTGGGCCCCATCAAGGCTGCCAGCTCGGGCGAGGAACGTATGGGCCAGGTGGTGGAGGCCATTAACCGCAAATCGTCCGACACCGGCATCACCGCCTACCTGTCGCAGAACGACGACCAAAGCTACCGCTTCGACCTGGTGTCGCAAAAACTGGACGCCAATGGCGACCCGGCTGCCGTCACCCTGGCGGGCTTTTCTGCCACCGGCACCGGTTTTGCCGCCGCCAGTTTGGCATCGCAGATCAGTGCCACCAATACCACCACCGATGCCTTGGGTATCGACACGCTGAGCATCGACACACAGCGCAACGCTTGGGTGGCCATCAAGAAGATCGATGCTGCCATCGACCAGGTGAACTCGGCCCGCGCCAACCTGGGCGCGCTGCAAAGCCGGTTTGAGAGCGCGGTGAGCAACATCAGCATCCAGGTAGAAAACCTGGCCGCCGCCAAGGGCCGCATCGTGGATGCCGACTTCGCGATGGAAACCGCCAACCTGTCGCGCACCCAGATCCTGCAACAGGCCGGCACCGCCATGGTGGCGCAGGCCAACAAGCTGCCGCAGGGTGTGCTGTCGCTGCTGCAGCAGTAAACAGCCCCCCACAGCAAAAAGGCCCCTCGGGGCCTTTTTTACGTCAAAACGGCTTCCAGCGCTTATAGGACAAGCGCAGACAGCTATCTAAATCAGAGCAATCATCCGGCCCGGCGCAAAAACCCTTCGGGGGCCACGGTCACCATCAGGCGCGACTCCATGCTGCGGTCTACGGTGAAATCGGGGTGCTGCGCCAGCCACTGGCGGGTGGCGGTCTTGGGGTTGTTGCCCACGTCCCAGGGGCGGTCGGCAAAGAAATGGGGCGGCATGTCTTCCACAAAGGTGTCGAACACCACGCAGTAGCTACCGGGGCTGACCAGGGGCGCGTAGGCATCCAGCTCGCCCAGCACGTGGTCATGTGTGTGCATGGAATCCAAAAACACCATCACCTTCTTGTAACCCTGCGCCGCCTCGCGCACCTGGGCCACCACCTCGGGTGCGATGGACGAGCCCTGCACCATCTGGATACGGCTGGCCATGGGGTGGGCTTCGATGGCAGCGCGGTTGTGCTCGCGGATGTCGATGTCGATGCCGATCACCTTGCGGGCCGACTGGCGCGGGTCGATGGTGCTGCCGCTCTCTATCGCATCGCACATGTCCAGCATGGCCAGCAAGGACGCGCTGAGGATGAGCGAGCCGCCGTGGGCGATGCCAGTTTCGATGATCAGATCGGGCCGTACCGTCCACACCAGCTCCTGGATGGCCACCATGTCCTGCGGGTACTGGATGATGGGGCGGCCCAGCCAGTCGTAGTTGTAAACGTACTTTTTGTCCATCGAGGTCTGCAACCACTGGCGCGACAGGTCTTTGAACGCGGTGTCCTGGGCGTAGTCGGCCAGGCGCTCGGCACGCTCGGCGGCAAATTGGTCAGAGGGGTTCATGCGTGCTCCTTGGGGTTCGATAAATAAGAGGCCAGCCAGGCCGATAGCAGCGGGGCTACCGGGCGGGGTAAGGTGCCGGTATCACGTTGCAAGCGCTGTACCGCCACCGGGGGAAACTGCACCACGGGTGCGTCGGCGGCCACGCTGACGGCCACGCCGTGGTGGGCCAGCATCTGGGCCAGTGCGGCGTGGCGCATGGGTTGGCCAGTGGCGATGTTGTAGATGGGCTCCACTCCGCGCTGGGCGATGGCCAGTAGCGCCTCTACCGCATCATCAATCCACACGTAGTCTTTGACGGAGGCCAGTGCAGTCTGGAACTGCACCGCACCGTTGCTGTGGGCGGCGTGCAGCAGCGCGCCCACAAAATTGGTCGGCCCCATGCCTGGCCCGATCACATTGCACACCCGGGCCACCCGGCAGGGGCGACCGCTGGACAGGGCCAGACTCTCGCCCATCAGCTTGCTCAGGTTGTACAGATGGTCGGGCCAGCCGGGCTGGACCCGCAGCGGAGCGCCTTCGTCGGTACTGTCCGCGCCGTCATACACCCGGGTGCTGGACAGGTAGAGCAATTGGTCAAACGTGGCCCGCTCCAGAACCTGGCGCAGCACGCCCAGGTTGGCGTCCACCGTGGCAAAGGGCTGGGTGCGGAAATTGGCTGTGATACCAATACAGTAAATCACCTGCCCCAGCGGGCGGGTGAAAAGGGACGGATCATCGCGCTCGGGCACCCAGCAAGCATGGCCCTGTGCTTGCAGGCGCGCCACCACGTGCCGACCGATAAACCCGCGTCCACCCAGTACCGTGGTGGCGGTCATTCGCGCCAGCCCCGCAATTGCAGTGGGTTGCCTGCCTGGATGGAATACGCCGGTATTTCGCCGCGCACCACCGAGCCTGCGCCAATCACGCAACCGCGCCGCAGCACCGTCCCGTCGAGCAGTACGCAGTTGGCTCCGATCCACACGTCGTCTTCCACCACGATGCCGCCCTTGCTGGGCAAGAAACCTTGCTGGCGGATGGGCACATCGCGCCGCGCAAAGCCGTGGTTGGTGGGGGCAAAGGTGCAATTGGCCGCCACCGCCACGCCGTTACCCAGGGTGATGCCGTTGCCGGTGTAGAGCACGCAGCCGGAGTTGATGGTGCAGTCCTCCCCTATCAGCAAGTCACCCGTGCCACCTGCGGGCTTGATCTTGACGAAGGCATCCAGCATGCTGCGCGCGCCGACCACGATGCGGGTGCCCCGGGTGGAGTCTTCGATGTCGCACAGCGGCGACACGCGGGCGCTGGGGTGGATATCGATCATGGCCGGATCACCAAACCCGGCACCGCCGTCACAAAGCGGCCACCCCATTCACGGATGTAGCTGAGCTGCTCCATCACCTCGGCTTGCAGGTTCCACGGCAGGATGAGCACGTAGCGCGGTTGCTGGGCGCGCAGAAAGGACTCGTCCAGGATGGGGATGCGGCTGCCGGGCAGAAACTTGCCTTGCTTAGCCGGGTTTTTGTCCACCACGTAGGGCAGCAGGTGCGGGCGCACACCGGCAAAGTTCAGCAGGGTGTTGCCTTTGGCGGCGGCTCCGTAGGCGGCCACCGGGTGGCCTGCGTGGGCGGTGCTTGTTAAAAATGAGAGCAGCTCGCGCACGATCCGCATAGGCTGCAGGGCAAATTGGCTATAAAACTCGGCGGTTTGTATGCCTGCTGCCGTCTCGGCCACCAGCACCTGCTGCACGGCGGGGGCTATGGGCTGCGATCCCGTATCGGCGCGCTGGGCGAACACCCGCAGGCTGCCGCCGTGGGTGGGCAGCTCTTGCACATCAAACACCTGCAAGCCGTTGGCCGCAAAGATGCGCTGCACGGCGGTGAGCGACAGGTAGGAATAGTGCTCGTGGTAGGCGGTGTCGAACTGGCACTGCTGCACCATCTGCTGCAGGTGCGGAAACTCGAAGGTGGCCACGCCCTGGGGTTTGAGCAGTACCGCAAACCCGGCCACGAAGTCGTTGATGTCGGGCACATGGGCCAGCACGTTGTTGGCGGCGGTCAGGTCGGCCTGCTGGCCCTGGGCGGCCAGTTCCTGCGCCAGCGCCACGCCAAAAAAGCGTTCGACGACATGGATGCCTTTGGCCTTGGCCGCGGCTGCGGTGCTGGCGGTGGGCTCGATGCCATAACAGGGCACGCCTGCGGCCTGCACGTACTGCAGCAGGTAACCGTCGTTGGAGGCAATCTCGACCACCTGGCTGGCCGCATTCAGGCCAAAGCGGGCCTGCATGGCCTGTACATAACTTTTCGCGTGCGCCAGCCAGGAGCTGGAAAAGCTGCTGAAGTAGGCGTAGTCGTCGGTAAACAGGGCCTCGCGTCCGGCGTGGTCTTCGGTTTGCACCAGCCAGCAGTGTTGGCACACGAGCAGGCGCAGGGGGTACCAGACCTCGGGGGCATTGATGGTGGTGGCAGTGAGGTAGGCGTTGCTGGGCGGGGCGCTGCCCAGGTCGAGGAACGGCAAACTCAGTTCCGTAGCGCAGTGGCGGCATTTCACACTGAATCTCCTTGGATGAATGGATGGCTGGCATCGCGGGGCGACAGGCCGTGCACCGGCAGCGGCCACGGGATACCCAGGCGCGGGTCTTGGGGGTGTCGGCCGCCTTCGCTGTGCGGGGCGTAGGCCTGGGAGTGGCAGTACAGCATCTGCACGTCGGCGCTCAGGGTCTGGAAGCCGTGGGCACAACCGGGGGGAATGAGCAGCGCGCGGTGGTTGCTGGCCGACAACTCTTCGGCGTGCCACTGCAAATAAGTGGGCGAGCCGGGCCGCAGGTCGACTGCCACGTCCCACACGGCACCATGCAGGCAACTGACCAGCTTGGCCTCGGCATGCGGGGCGCGCTGGTAGTGCATACCGCGCACCGTGCCTTGCTCGGCGGTGAGGGTATGGTTGATCTGGGCGATAGGGCCCGTCCAGCCTGCGGCAGCCAGGTCGTCGGCGCAGAACAGCCGCTCCAGAAAGCCGCGCGCGTCGCCCAACGGCAGGCGCTCGATGGCGACCAGGCCGGCGATGGGGGTGTGGTGCAGCACAAAGCGGCTCATACAATTTTAGGCATTAAATAGGGCCCTAGCGCTTATTCCATCAGCGTGACAAGCTACCATAAACATAGCATTCATTCCAACCGTCCATACGCCGCTATCTGCGCTCGGCAGGCGGCAGCCATGTCGTCGCCGACCAACCAGGCGCGGTGCCAGGCGACGGTGTGGGCCAGGGCGACATCGAGGCTCCAGCGCGGCTGCCAGCCGAGTTCGGCACGGGCGCGGGTGATGTCCAGGCGCAACTGGCCGGCCTCGTGCGGGTGCTGCCCGCCCTCCGGCATATCGACGCGGGCACCCTGCCCCCACTGCGCGGCCAGGCGCTGGGCGAGCTGACCCACGGTGGCGTCGCCGCGCGCGTCGGGCCCGAAGTTCCAGGCGCTGGCGGCTTGGCCACGTTCGCCGTCCAGCAAAGCCTCGGCCAGGCGCAGGTAGCCCGACAGCGGCTCCAGCACATGCTGCCAGGGCCGCACCGCGCCCGGAAAGCGCAACTGCACCGGCTGCTGGTCGGCAAAGGCTTTCAGGCAGTCTGGCACCAGGCGGTCGGCCGCCCAGTCGCCGCCGCCAATCACATTGCCCGCGCGGGCGGTGGCGATCTGCGCCGAACCGGGCGTGTGGAAGAAGCTGACGCGGTAGCTGGCCGTGACGATTTCCGCCGCGCCTTTACTGGCGCTGTAGGGGTCATGCCCGCCCAGGGCATCACTTTCGCGGTAGGGGTAGACCCATTCCCGGTTGTCGTAGACCTTGTCTGTCGTCACCACCACCACGGCGCGCACGCTGGGGACGGTGCGCACGGCCTCCATCAGATGGGCCGTGCCCATGACGTTGGTGGCGAAAGTGCCCAGCGGGTCGGCATAGCTGGCCCGCACCAAGGGCTGGGCGGCCAGGTGGAATACCACCGTGGGCTGGGCGGCAGTTAACGCCGCTTGCAACGCATTCAAATCAGATAAATCGGCCCGGGTATCGCTGGCCAGTACCTCGGCCACCCGGGCCACCTCAAACAAATTGGGCGTGGTGTTCGGGTCCAGCGCGTAGCCGTGCACCTTGGCCCCCAGCGCGTGCAGCCACAGGGCCAGCCAGCCGCCTTTGAAACCGGTGTGGCCGGTAAGGAAAACGGGGGTGCCGTTCCACATCACCATGTTTTCCAGGGGGCCTTGCCGGACAGCCAAAGTTCTTCCAGCAGGTTCTTTTCGCGCAGGGTGTCCATGGGTTGCCAGAAGCCGGTGTGCTCGTAGGCGATCAGTTGGCCCTCGGCGGCCAGGCCTGCCAGTGGCTCCTGCTCCCAGCTGGTGGTGTCGCCCGCAATGCGCGCCAGCACCTGGGGCGAGAGCACAAAGAAGCCGCCGTTGATCAAGCCGCCGTCGCCGCGCGGTTTTTCAGTAAAGCCCTGCACCACCTCGCCCTGCATGCTCAAAGCGCCATAGCGGCCCGGGGGCTGTACAGCGGTGACGGTGGCCAGCTTGCCGTGCCGGTGGTGGAAGGCAATGCTGGCCGTGATGTCCACGTCAGACACGCCATCGCCGTAGGTGAAGCAGAAGGCCTCTTCGTCCTGCACATAGTCGGCCACGCGCTTCAAGCGGCCACCGGTCATGGAGTCGTCTCCCGTGTCCACCAGGGTCACCTTCCAGGGCTCGGCGTGCTTGTGGTGTACTTCCATGCGGTTGTTCGCCATGTCGAAGGTCACGTCGGACATGTGCAGGAAGTAGTTGGCGAAGTACTCCTTGATGATGTAGCCCTTGTAGCCGCAGCAAATCACAAAGTCGTTCACGCCGTGGGCTGAATACATCTTCAGGATGTGCCACAGGATGGGCTTGCCACCGATCTCGATCATCGGCTTGGGGCGCAGGTGGGTTTCTTCGGAAATCCGGGTGCCCAGGCCACCGGCCAATATCACGGCTTTCATGTGTGTGTCTCCTGCCAACGGGTAAACATGTCCTGGTAAGCGGCCTCTACAGTGCGGGCGAAGCGGGCCTCGTCCATCAGCACACTGGCCTGCATCTGCCCTCGCAGCGTCGCGCGCAATTGCGCCAGCGCAGGCAGATCAGCTGCCAAAGCCACCACTTTGTCGATGTATTCGTCTTCGCTTTGGGCAATCCACTCCGGGTGGCCCACCCCGTGCAGGATACTGCTGCCGATGCGCCCCACGCTGGG
>CAUPNM010000041.1:0-33570 GCA_963512645.1 uncultured Albidiferax sp.
CAGCACTGGGCGAACGGCTGAAGGCGGCTCGACACGCCAAAGGCCTACAGCAAGCAGAACTCGCATTGCGTGCGGGCATCTCGCGAAACACCTTGCTGGCGCTGGAGTCCCGCGGCCAGGGCTCGATGGCGACCTTGGTGCGGGTGGCTTCGGCGCTGGGTGTCGTAGACCAGTTGCAGTCGCTTTTTGTGCTGCAGATCCAGAGCATTGCGCAGCTACAAGCCCGGGTGGCACCCCCGCCGCAGCGTATCCGCAAGCCCGGCAACAAGACCAAATGAAGCGCGTCGACGTGTACTACGAAGGCTGGGGCGAGCGTTGGTTGCTTGGAACCCTGGCGCATGGACGCGGGGAACTTCTGTTTGAGTACAGCCCGCAAGCTTTGGCCCAAAAACTGGAGCTTTCCCCTATCAAGCTGCCGCTGCAGGTGGCGGCTTTTTCCAGGTTTCCCCAGGCGCAGTGGGGCTTGCCCGGCCTGGTTGCAGACAGCCTTCCCGACGGGTGGGGGATGCTGCTGATGGACCGCTACTTTCGCAAGAACGGTGTCGAGGTCTCCACGCTGTCTGCGCTCGACCGCCTGACCTTCCTGGGGCATCGCACGATGGGGGCTCTGACGTTTGAACCGGCACAGGCAATGGCCACCCCCGCTGGCACCGTAGATCTGCTTGCGCTTGCTCAACAGGCACAGCAGGTCATGGCTGGCAAGGACAGCGCGCTGCTGGCCCAACTGGTCCAGATGGGCGGGTCCCCGCACGGTGCACGGCCCAAAGTGCTGGTGGATTACTGTGTGGCCACGGGAGAAATGGGGACGCATAGTGTCGCGAACGGGCAGCCTTGGTTGGTTAAGTTCCCGTCGAACGGAGAGCACAAGGAAGTCTGCGCCATCGAGAACTGCTATGCAGCCCTGGCGCGAGACTGCGGATTGGATGTGCCTGCCACCCAATACTTTGATATTGCGCCCCAACTCGCGGGCTTCGGTATTGCGCGCTTCGACGTGGACAACGGCATGCGGGTGCCGGTCCACACCTTGGCGGGTGCGATGAATGCAGACTTCCGCTTGCCGGGGGCGCTGGACTACCTGACCTTCTTGCGGGTCACCCGCAACCTCACGCGGGATGCGCGCGAAGTAGAAAAGGCTTTTGCGCGCGCCGTGTTCAATGTGGTCTTCAACAACCGTGATGACCATCCCAAGAACTTTTCTTTCCGGCTCGACAGGGAGCGCCACTGGAAGCTGTCGCCTGCATATGATCTGACCTACTCGCCGGGCCCGGGCGGGTACCACCAAATGGACGTGATGGGCGAAGCACAGACCATTACCCGCAAGAACATGTTGGAACTGGCCCACAGGGCAGACATCTCTGTGGCGAAGGCTTCGGCGCATCTGGACCGGCACTTGGCGGTGGCTGGCGACTTTGCCAAAACACTCAAGGCCGCGAAGGTGCGGCCCACCACCATCAAACACTTGGCTGCGCAGGTGGCGGCTAACGTTGACCGGTTGAAATAACAAGTCCTAGGCCTGTACCCGGTGCAAGTGCTCGGCGCTGGCTACGCAAGTGGTGCTGACCCGGCAGTAAGGGTACCTACCGAAAAAACTAGTGTGCTACATAAAAAGTAGCTGCTTACGCCCATTCCATAAGCGCAGGCGGCCTAAAAGGCATAAAGCCAACTTGGGCCATCCGCCCCAGCGCGGTACCCTGCTAGCGGGCCCGTTTTTCGGCCTTGCGCCGGGCGCGGCGGCGGTCTATGCCTTCCATGGCGTATTTTTCGCGGTCGTCTACGTGTCGGCGCAGGGCTGTGATGTGGGACTGGGTTTTGCGGTCATACGGTGTTTTGTAGTTCAGAACGATAAACACCAGACACACCAGGCCGATACCCGCCATGGTGTAGGGGCTGGCTAAAAACAGGCTTTCCATCATGTGCTCCTCTTGATGGGTGATGCTACGGTCTTACCGGTGCGGTGTCCAATGCCCCATGTTTCCGCCGCGCAATTCGGTGCCAGCAGCGCCCGCAGCCAGTGGGCAAATACCTACATGCGTGGCGACAGGTGCCGACGGTGCGGGTAGAGCAGGTGTACCGGCATGGCGGGGCTGGCGCAGTGGACCATGGCCAAGGCCCCCAGCGGGCGGGCCACCAGGCTGCTGCCAACGGCGGCTACACCACCCGCTAAGCAGCGTGGGCTGCCCGCTGCTCAGTTGGGGGCTTCGGCAATGAAGGGCAGCAGCGGTTCGATCAGGGCGGCATCGGGTTTCACGTTGTTGGCTTCGCAGGCCCGCAGATAGGTGCGCAGCAGGGCGGACAGGGCCGCGTGATGCAACTCGGGGTGCTGCAAAAAGCTGGGGATAAGGAGCTGCAGGCCGTGGTGTGCGTGGTCGCGTGCCGGGGCGACCTGCTGCAGGTCGAGGAGGCACTGGGCCAGCAGGCCCAGGCTACGGGCCCAGAGCGGGGTGAAGCGGTCGGGGTTCTGCGCGGCCAGCAAGGTGTGCTGCGCCATGCATTCGCGAGCCGCTTCCAGGGCTGCGCCATGTTGTGCCAGCAGACTGTAGGCGCAGGCCAGGTTGGTGGTGGCGATGGCGAGGGCGGGCCGGTAGGTGTCGGGCTGCTGGGCCGCGAGGCGGCGGTAGATGTTGGCGACCTGCAGTGCACAGTGCAAGGCCTCGTCGGCTTCGTGCGCATTGCCATGGGCGACCCCGAGGTTGCTGATGGCTGTTGCCAATTCCTCGGTGAATTCTGCTGGCAGCTGCTCTGCCAGGCGTGTGTACAGCGCTACGGCTTGCTGCGCGGATGCCAGGGCGGGCCCATGCTGCCCCAGTCGGCTTTGCTGTTGGGAGAGATTGGTCAAGACCATGGCCAGCAGGCTGTCTGCCCCATCGGGGGTGCTGCGGGCTACATTGCGGACCTGCAGCACCGTTTCCTGGGCTGTCTCTAGCGCCTCGTCGTATTGACCCATGGCACTTTGCCGCAAGGCCAGGCCGTTGAGCGCCATCGCCAAGTGGAAGGTGTACTTGCCCGGCTGTTGCTGCGCGAGGGGGTACAGCAACAGCACGGCCTGCACGGCAGAGGCTAGCGCCGGGGCCAATTGGTGCACATAGGCTTGGGCCCGTGACAGATTCATCCAGGCTGTGCCACAGGCCAGAGGGTTGGCATCGGGCATGGCCGCCAGCCGCTCCAGCACCGCCTGAAATACCCGCAGGCTGGTGGCGTTCAGCGCCAGGCTGTCCATGGGCAGGCTGTTGGCCAGGGCGGCCAAGGCCTCCACGTCGTCTTGCGCTGTATCGACGATGCCGCCAAGCCACCCCAGCGGCCCGGCGGCTACCTCCGCAAAGTCCTGCACGCATCGGATCACCGTCTCGGCCACCCGGTGGCCTAGGGCGGTGTAGCAGCGCAGCACCGCTTCCTTCCCTTCGTCGCCCGGCAGTAGCCGTACCAGCAGGGCTTCGCCCACCATGTCAGGAATCACCGGGGCGATGCCTTGCGGGCCGGGCAGGGCTTGCTGCAGCAGCTTGAACAGGGCGGCGGGGGCATCGGGCTGGGTCCAGCCGGTGGCTTGCTGCTCGGCAGCGGCTAGCGGGAGGAAGGCGGCGCGGGTCAAGCCCTGGGCCAGGGTGGCGCAGGCGGCCAGGTGCAGCACCAGCTCGGGCGTCAGGCCCTGCGCCTGGGCCAGCCGGGTGATGCGGTCTATCTCGCCCTGGGCCACCCGGTCGGCCAGGTCGGTGCGGCCCAGCGTCAGCGCGCTGTGGCCCTGGCTGGCCATGGCCATGGCGGCCAGCATCAAAAACAGCGGGTCGCCGCCCCAGCTGGGCTGCATCAGTTGCTGGCCAAAGGCCGGGTCATCCACAGGCAGCGCGACGTGCGCCTTCGGGCGCGCAATGGCCAGCATGTCTTGCAGCAAGGCCAGGCGCAGCGCGGGCGTGGCCAGGGGGTGCAAGGGCACGGGCACAGGCGGGACCAGCAGCGCCTGTTTGGCCAGCGCCTGCCAGCCGCCGCCAAACACACTGCCCCACCAGCCGGTGGACGGGTCGGCGCTGCGCTCCAGCAACAGAATACGCAGCGGGTGCGGCGTGGGTGCCGTGCGGTCGGCCAGCTCGTCCAGCCAGCGGCCCAGGGCCTGGGCTTTGGCGGCGGCATCGTCCACCACCACCAGGGTGGGTTTTTGCCAGCCCCAGGCACTGAGGTTCTGGCCTGCAAAAAAGCGCTCGGCCTCGGTGCTGGTCACAAAGCCCGCGTCCCAGCCGTCGGCCTGCATCTGGTCGCACAGCGCCAGCGCCAGCCGGGTCTTGCCGCTTCCGCCGCCGCCCACCATCACGCGCACGCTGATGGGTTGGGGGCTGGACAGAAAGGCGCGCAGGCTGGCCAGTTCGTCGTCGCGGCCCAGCAGATGTGTGGAGCGGGAGTAGGGCGACAGGGCGCTCAGTGGGTGGTTGCTGTGGCGCTGGCCCTCAAACCGTGTGAGCGTGAGAAAGGCCCGGCCCAGCACCACCGTGTTGTGGTCGCCAGCGATTTGCACCACGGTGTTGTGGTTGCCGGTAACGTGGGCGGTCTGCGCCATGGCTTATATGCGATTTATGCCGCTAGCGCCCATGGGATGGGCGTGAGCAGCTAGTTTTTATGTAGCAAGCCACTAACTTACCGAATTGCCGGAACCAGAAATTTGCACCGTCTTGTTGTTGGAGCCGGTGACGGTGGCGGTTTGCTGGATGCCTAAAGCCGCAGACTGTTTGTGGCCATCCTCCAGCCACATTTGCAAAAAGTCCGCCAGCGCCGGATCGGCTTCGACGGCTTTTTTGAGCTGCACCCGCAGCGCCGCCTGCGTATCGGCATCCGCAGGCTGCTGGGCCACGTCGTCCAGGGCGGCTTTGGCGGGGGTGCCGGTGAGCCGGGCTTTCAGGCGCTCCACCAGCAGGCCCGCCGTGCCTTTGGCGGCTTCTTCGGCCCCTTTTTCAAAGGCTTTGCCCACCAGCGGGGCGAGCAGGGCAACGGTGGCGCTGGCCAGGGAGGCGAGGGTGCTGGGGTCGATCATGGATTACTCCGGTTGAGGTAGGGGCAAATAGGGGGTTAGCGGCGCAATCAGTTCATTGTCGGGTGCTTGGTTGGCGGATTGGCATAGCTTCAAGTATTCATCGCGCATAGCCAGCATCAAACCTCCATGCGCCTGGGGTCGTTGCATGAATGCCGGGCGCAGCGTTTTTACCGCTTCACGCGCCAGCTTGCACGCAGGCTCTGCCCCTTGCACTTTGTCTGTGCATAGAGCCAGCACGATCATGGACCTTGCCAAATTGGGCAGAAACACATCGGGCCGCTGGGCTGCCAAGCTGCGACGCAAGCCCACGGCCTCTTGGGCCGTTTGCAAGGCGGGTTCGTGCTGGCCCATGGCGCTTTGCCTATTTGCAAGGTTGTTTAGAGTCTTTGCCAAATCGGGCAGAAACACATCGGACCGCTGGGCTGCCAAGATGCGGTACAAGCCCACGGCCTCTTGGGCCGTTTTCAAGGCGGGTTCGTGCTGGCACAGGGCGCTTTGGCAGTTTGCAAGGTTGTTCAGAGACGTTGCCAAATCGGGCAGAAACACATCGGGCCGCTGGGCTGCCAAGTTGCGGCTTAAGCCCACGGCCTCTTGGGCCGTTTGCAAGGCGGGTTCGTGCTGGCACAGGGCGCTTTGCATGGCGGCGAGGTTGTTCAGAGATGCCGCCAAATTGGGCCGAAACACATCGGGCTGATGGTCTGCCAAGCTGCGGTAAAAGTCTGCGGCCTCTTGGGCCGTCTCCAAGGCGGGTTCGAGCTGGCCCAGTGCGCTTTGCATGGCTTCCAGTTTGTTAAGAGACGTTGCCAAATCGGGCAGAAACACATCGGGCCGCTGGTCTGCCAAGCTACGGTACAAGTCTGCGGCCTTTTGGGCCGTCTCCAAGGCGGGTTCGTGGTGGCCCATTTCGCTTTGCGCTAGGGCCAGGTTGTTCAGCACCCCCGCCCTCTGTGCGGTGTCGGTGCTGCCGTTGTTCGCCAGTAGAAAAAGCATGCGCTGGGCTACGTCCAGATTCACTTCCCACAGTGCCAGGCTGAGCATTGGCAAGCTGGCTTGCAAAGCGGCTAGGGCAGAAGCATCTTGCCGGTCACCCAGCACGATAGCTTTCAGCCAGGCCAGTGGTGCAGGGGAGGTCTCGGCAAAATCTTGCACGCAGCGGATGACCGTTTCAGCCACCCGGTGGCCCACGCGGGCATGGCAACGCTGCACGGTGGTCAGGCCCGGGTTGACGCGCAGCGCGTGCAGTACAAAGGCTTCGCCGATCACATCGGGTGTGATGGGGGCGATGCCGTGGGGCTGGGGCAGGGCTTGGCGCAGCAGCTCCGCCAGGGCGGCTGGAGCACTGGTCCAGCCAAGGGCGGTTTGCTCGTCGCGGACAAAGGGGATGAGCTCGGCTTCGGCGATGCCCTGTGCCAGCGTGGCGCAGGCGGCCAGGTGCAGCACCAGTGCTTCGGGTAGCGCGTGTTCTTTCGCCATTTTTTTGAGGCGCTCGGCCTCAAGCTTGGCGACGTGCGCGGCCAGATCGGTGCGGGCTAGCGTAAGCACTTGGGCTTTGCCGAAGTGGGCCATCGCCACGGCGGCCATCATCAGGTACAGCGGGTCGCCGGCCCAGCTCAGTTGCATCAACTGCTGGTTGAAGCCGGGGTCATCCAGGGGCAGGGTGATCGGCTTACCGGGGCAGGCAATGGCCAGCATGTTGTGCAGCAGCGCCAAGCGGTCTTGTTGGATGCTCAGCGGGCGGATAGGTACCGGCTCGGCGGGGTCCACCATTGCTAGCTTGCCCAGAGCGCGCCAGCCGCCGCCAAACACGGTGCTCCACCAGCCGGTGTCTTTGTCGGCGTAGCGCTCTAACAAAAGGATGCGCAGCGGGTGCGGTGTGGATGCTGTTCGGTCGGCCAGCTCGTCCAGCCAGTGGCCCAGGCCCTGGGCTTTGGCGGCGGCGTAATCGACCACCACCAGGGTCGGGTTTTGCCAGCCCCAGGTGCTGAGGTTCTGGCCAGCAAAAAAGCGCTCCATCTCGGTGCCGGTGGCAAAGCCGGTGTCCCAGCCCTCGGCCTGCATTTGGTCGCATAGCTCCAGGGCCAGCCGGGTTTTGCCGCTGCCGCCACCGCCTACCAAAACGCGCACGCTGATGGGTTGGGGGCTGGACAGAAAGGCGCGCAGGCTGGCCAGCTCGTCGTCGCGGCCCAGCAGGTGTGTGGAGCGGGAGTAGGGCGATAGGGCGCTCAGTGGGTGGTTGCTGTGGCGCTGGCCCTCAAACCGTGTGAGCGCGAGAAAGGCCCGGCCCAGCACCACCGTGTTGTGGTCGCCTGCGATTTGCACCACGGTGTTGTGGTCGCCAGTGACGTGGGCGGTGTGCGGCATGGGCTAATGTGGCGGGTGGTTGGGAACGGCGGGGGATACCAACGCCAGCAGTTCTGCCTCGGGCGGCTGGCCTGCAGCGTGGCAGAAATCGGCATAGGTGCCCAGCATCATCTGCAGCAGCGGGCCATGGACTTGCGGCAACTGGACGGCCGCCGGGCGCAGGGTTTGCACGGCTTCGCGGGCCAGTGCCGATGCGGCTGCCGGGCCTTGCAGCGCGTGGGTGCACAGCGCCAGCAGCCACAGCGACTTCGCCAGATCGGGGCCGAACTCGCCGGGCCGCTGTGCCGCCAGCGTGCGGCGCAGCGCCAGCGCTTCCTGCACAGCGGACAGGGCGGCGGTAATTTGGTCCAGCTGGTGGTGCTGGTTGGCCAAGTTGTGCAGGCAGCTTGCCAGCGGGCGCAAGTACAGGTCGGGCCGCTGGGCGGCCAGGCTGCGGTACAGGTCTACGGCTTGCTGGATGGTTTGCAAGGCGGCGGTGTGCTGGCCCAGGCTTCCCTGGCGGTTGGCCAGGTTGTTGAGCGATGCGGCCAGTGCGGGCTGGTACACGTCGGGCTGCTGCTGGGCCAGGCTGCGGCGCAGGTCGACGGCTTCCTGGGCGCTGTCCAGGGCCGCGGGGTGCTGGCCCATGCGGCTTTGCTTGTTGCACAGGTTGTTGAGCGAGGACGCCAGTTGGGGCCGGAACACCTCGGGCCACTGTGCGGCTAGCTGGCGGCGCAGGTCCACCGCCTCCTGGGCGGATCGGCAGGCCTCGGGGTGCTGGCCCAGCGCGTGCTGGTGGTTGGCCAGGTTGTGCAGGGATACCGCCAGCCCGGGCTCCAGCGCCGTGTGCTGCTGGGTTGCCAGGCGGCGGTACAGGGCTACCGCTTTTTGGCTGGATTGCAGGGCTTCAGCGTGTTGGCCCAGCTGGCTTTGGGCTACGGCCAGGTTGTTCAGCGCCCCGGCCATCGGTGCCGGGTCGGCGTTGCCGCTGGCTGCCAGCAGGTCCAGCCTGCGCTGGGTCACGGCCAGGGCCACATCGCGCAGGGGCAGGCTGGCGATGGGCAGGCTGTCGTCCATGGCGGCCAGGGCGGCTGCGTCGTGCTGCACCGCTTGCACGATGGCCTGCAGCCAGCGCAGCGGCTCGGGGGAGGTGTCGGCAAAGTCCTGCACGCAGCGGATGGTGGTTTGCGCCACCCGTTGCGCCATCGGCTGCCCCAGGCTGGCATGGCAGCGCCGCACGGTGGCTGCACCTTTGTCGCCGCGCATCTGCAGCAGCACAAAGGCTTCGCCGATTACGTCGGGGGTGATGGGGGCGATGCCGTCGGGCTGGGGCAGGGCCTGGTGCAGCAGCTCGGCCAGGGCGGCGGGGGCGCTGGTCCAGCCGGTGGCGAGTTGCTCGTCGCGGGCGAAGGGGATGAAGTCGGCCTCGGCCATGCCCTGGGCCAGGGTGGTGCAGGCGGCCAGGTGCAGCACCAGGGCCTCAGGCAGGGCGTTGGCGCGGGCCATTTTTTGCAGGCGGTCGGCCTCCTGGGTGGCGACGAAACGGGCCAGCTCGGTGCGGCCCAGGGTGAGTGCCTGGGCCTGGCCGAGCTTTGCCATGGCGGCGGCGGCCATCATCAGGTAGAGCGGGTTGCCGCCCCAGCCGAGCTGCATCAGGCGCTGCTGGAAGCTGGGGTCGTCCACCGGCAGCACCATGGGGTGGCCGGGGCTGGCGAGGGCCAGCATGTTGTGCAGCAAGGCCATGCGGTCTTGCCCGGTGCCCAGCGGGTGCAGGGTGACGGGGTCGGGCGGGTCCAGCAGGGCCTGCTTGCCCAGGGCGCGGTAGCCGCCGCCAAACACGCTGTGCCACCAGCCGCTGTCGGTGTCGGCGTTGCGCTCCAGCAGCAGGATACGCAACGGGTGCGGGGCCGGGGTGCTGCGGTCGGCCAGTTCGTCCAGCCACGGGCCCAGGGCCTGGGCTTTGGCGGCGGCGTAGTCCACTACCACCAGAGTGGGTTTTTGCCAGCCCCAGGCGCTGAGGTTGTGGCCGGCAAAAAAACGCTCCATTTCGGTGCCTGTGGCAAAGCCGGTGTTCCAGCCCTCGGCCTGCATCTGGTCGCACAGCGCCAGCGCCAGCCGGGTCTTGCCGCTGCCCCCGCCGCCCACCATCACGCGCACGCTGATGGGTTGGGGGCTGGCCAGGAAGGCGCGCAGGCTGGCCAGCTCCGTCTCGCGGCCCTGCAGGCGGGTGGAGCGGGCGTAGGGCGACAGGGCGTTGAGCGGGTGGGCGATGTGGCGCTGTGCCTCAAACCGGGTGAGGCACAGGTGCGGATGGCCCAGCACCACGGCATTGCCGTTGCCCACGATCTGCACGATGGTGTTGCCGTGGCCGGTGGGCTGGGCGGTTTGTGCGGTGGGTTCAGGGGGCTGGGGCGCATCCATGGTGCACAAATTATGGTGCGCTTTGGGGGCTGGCGGGGTCTGCAAAGCCTTCATCTGCTGCGGGCACAATACCGGCCATGCTGATCCACCCCCAAATCGACCCCATCGCCCTGCAAATCGGCCCTCTGGCCATCCACTGGTACGGCCTGACCTATCTGGCCGCGTTTGCGCTGTTCATGTTTCTGGGCATCCGCCGCCTGCGGCACCCGCCGTTTGCACGCTTGACCGGCAGCCAGGCCTGGGCCGCCAAGGATGTGGAAGACATCCTGTTCCTGGGCGTGATGGGCGTGGTGCTGGGCGGGCGCATCGGCTACTGCTTGTTTTACAAGCCCGGTTATTACCTCAGCCACCCGCTGGAGGTGTTGTATGTGTGGCAGGGCGGCATGTCGTTCCACGGCGGGCTGCTGGGCGTGATTACGTCCATGGTGTGGTTTGGCGTGTCGCGCAAAAAGCCGTTCTGGCAGGTGGCCGACTTTGTGGCACCCTGCGTGCCCACCGGGCTGGCGGCGGGGCGGGTGGGTAACTTCATCAACGGCGAACTCTGGGGCCGCCTGAGTGCGCCCGATCTGCCCTGGGGCATGGTGTTCCGCGACGGCGGGCCGCTGCCGCGCCACCCGTCGCAGGTCTACCAGTTTCTGATGGAGGGCCTGCTGCTGTTTGTGCTGCTGTGGCTGTATGCGCGCAAAGAGCGTGCGCCGGGCCAGGTGGCGGCCGCGTTCCTGTTTGGCTACGGCGTGTTCCGCTTCATTGCCGAGTTTTTCCGCGAGCCGGATGCGTTTTTGGGCTTGCTGTCGATGGGCATGAGCATGGGCCAGTGGTTGTGCGTGCCGATGATTCTGGGCGGAGCCGGGCTGTGGGCCTGGCTGGGCCAACGCCAAAAATAAGAGCTAGAAATAAGAGCCAAATCGCCCTCTACCGCCCATTCCATCGGCGGTAGCAGCTATCTAAAGCATAGCATTGCGCCGTACCCAGGCCGCCACGGCCTCGGGGCTGCGGAAGTCTTCCAGCGAACGCACAGGGATGCCGGGGTGGTTTTGCGCCCACAGCTTGGCCAGGGCACGGCCACTACCCAGTTCCACCACGCAGCGTACGCCGCGTTCGGCCACCGCCTCCATGCAGGCGGCCCATTCCACCGTATGCGAGATTTGCTGGGCCAGGCTGTGGCGCAGCACGTCCACGCGGCGGGTGGCGCTGCCGCCGAAGTTGGTGGCCACCGGGCACAGCGGCGCGGCCAGGGGCAGGGTGTGCAGCAGTGCGGCCATCTCCCCGGTGGCCGAGGCCATCCACGCCGAATGGGATGCCACGCGCACATCCAGCAGCGTGCACTGCGCACCCAAGGCGGTGAGCAGCGGCTCGACTTGTTCCAGATCGGCACGCAGGGCGGCAAAGATGTGGTGCGTGGGGCCCAGGCGGATGGCGCAGGCCAGGGGCGGGGCCACCTGCTCCATGGTTAAGCCGGATACCGAAAGCAAACCCGTCACTGCGCCTGCCCCGGCACGGTCCATCGCCGCCGCCCGCTGGGTCGCCAGGTGCAAGGCGGTGGCGGAGTCGAACACCCCGGCGCAGGCCCACGCGGCCAGCTCGCCCACGCTGTAACCGGCCACGGCGGCGGGTAGGGGTAGCAAGGGTTGCAGTACGGCCCAGGCGGCCAGCGCGGTGCCTGTCACCAGCGGTTGGGCCACGGCGTTGGCATGCAAAAAGTTGGGGTCGGGCAGGCGCGTGCGCCAGTCTGTGCCTATCGCCTGCACCATGGCGGCCAGGGCAGGTTGGGCGGCGGGGTGGGTATCGAGCCAGGGCAGCATGTCGGGGTGCTGGCTGCCCTGGCCGGGCATGAGCAACGCGTAGCTCATGCGGGGCAAGCTTGTGCGTGTGGTGCTGCAACGCAGATCTGATGCACCCAGCAGGCGCAGGCCAGCAGGTCGGCCGATCCACCGGGCGACAGCCGCCGCGCTACAAATTGCGTGTGCAGGGCGCGGGCGTGGTCCAGCCAGTCGGGCCGCGCCGCGCCGCCTGCGGCCAGAAACTGGCGCGCCGCCTGCTGGCCAAAACGCAGGCCTTCCATGCCGCCCCGGTGCACCATGTTGGTATCGTCCAGGCAGGCCAGGGTGGCAAAAAACGCCTGGATGCGCGCCGCCCTGTCCCCCAGGCCCTGGTCGTAGGCGGCTTGCAGGGCGGGCAGGGTGACTTCGAACAGGGTGGGGAAGCCATCTGCGGCCTCGTCGCCCGCACTGCGCAACTGGTAACGCTGCGCGGCCCGCTGGCCGTGGGTGGTGGCAGGACGCTGGCGGGCGCGCTCGGCGCGGCTGCGCAAGGCGGGGCCCCAGTGGGTGGCGAGGGCACTGCGCAGGTCGTTCGCTGTAGCTTCTTTGGACAAACTCCCGGCACTCGCACACAGCAAGCCCAGCGCAAAAATCGCACCCCGGTGGGTGTTGATGCCGCCGGTGGCGCGCAGCATGCGGGCTTCGGCCTGCAGGCCCAGGGCTTCCAGGGTGGCAAAGGGTAACTGGGCCGCACCGGCTTGGGCCATGTGCGCAAAGTAGTGGCGCAGGGCGAACAGGCTGCGCACAAAGGTCTGCGCCGTCATGTCGTGGTGGCTACCGTTGTCGCGCAGGGATACTAGGCCGGGCTTGGGCTCCAGCGCCAGTTCCAGGTACAGGGCGCGCACGGCGTGTGGAGCCAAGGTTTTTAGATGCTGCATACCGCCTCGGTCAGCGCCCGCAGGGTGGGCAGGTCGGCCAGTTGCAGGCTGTGGCGGGTTTTGACCAGCACACTGCGGGTCTGGCCTTGCAGCAGGCGGGCGAACTCGCGCCAGGCCACGGCGTGGCCACCGGCAAACACCAGCTCGCCGTCGATACGCATGGGTAAGCGTGCGGCTTCCAGCTGCGCCACCACGGCCTGGGCGGCATCCATGTGGGGCACGGGCAGGTGCAGGTCGATGTCGGAGGCGGCGTGCACGTAGTCCAGGCCAGTCAGGTGCTGCCAGCCGTAGGAACCGTAGACGTGGGCCACAGTGCCAAGCGCTTCTGCCAACGCCTGTGCTGCGGGCTGCCACGGGCTGCCGTGGGCCACCTGCTGCAGGCTGGGGAAGTCGCCGTGGCTGAGGATGTCCTCGGGTGCCAGGTCCAGCGCCAGTTTGTTGGCCGCCCAACTGCGGGGCGCGGCCAAACCCACCGAGATGCATTGGGTGGGCATGCAGGCGGCCTGGCGGCACACCACCAGCGGCAGCCGGTGCTGTTGCCAATAAGCAAGGGTGGTCTGCGCCGACATGTCCCGGGGCTGTGCGGCCAGCCCTTCCCAGGCGTGGTCGTGCAGCCAGACCAGCTGGTTACGCTGCAGCGCCTGCATGGCGTACCTGGGCGCTGACCTGCGCGGAGAGTTTGCGGCCCCCCCGGGCGGCACCGTTGGCGGCACGGCGGTCGTGCTGCGCGTCGGGTGTGCGGGCATCATGCAGCGCCTGGCGCAGATGGGCTTGCAGGTCGCCGGTCCACAGGCTGCGCACGGCACCCATAGCCACATAGTTGGCCACACCGGGGGCAAACACCGGGTTGGATTCGGAGAGTTCGGTGAGCCGTGCCTCGTCGATCTTGGTGATGCGGGCCATGGCGGGCAGGCGCATCACGCGGATCTCGGCCTCGGGCAGGGCGTAGCAGGCATCGGCCATCAGCCCGGAGGTGATGAAGCCGCCCGACAGCGCCTGGTCGTAAATCAGCCCGATCACCGCGTGGCCCTGGCGGCGCGCCAGCGCAATGCAGCAGCCCAGGTGCGCCATATAACGGTTGATGCCGAGCAGCTCGTCGCGGTGGCGCAGGCGCTGGCCCTGGGTGTCGATCAGCAGCAGGATGGGGCGGCCCGGGTGGTGGCGCACCACGTCGAGCACTTCGCGGGCCTGGGCCAGGGCCAGTTCCACGCCGATGGGGGCGTGCTCTGTGGTGCCGATGGCGCGCAGGGTGTGGCCGTCCAGGCTGGCATCTCCGGCCAGAAAATCGCCGTGGCGCTGCACCTGGTGCTGGCTGCCAAACAGGGCGGTGAGCAGGGTGGTGATGTTCATACGGCTTCTTTCCAGGCGCGGAGCTCAGCGGCTTCCATGTCGGCAACTGTGTCGGGCTGTGGCACGCCCAGACGGGCCCAGATGGGCAGGGCATCGTGGCTGTGGCCATCCAGCCGCAAGCGTTCGGACAAGAACTGGTGCTCTTCTTCCAGGCTGTCCAATGTCAGCGGGCGGGCGCTATTTAAACTGTCAATGGCGGCCTGGCGGAAGGCGGCCATGCTGTCGTCGGCCAAGGCGTCGCAGTCGCCGGTGATGTAGCGGTGCTTGCCGCCGGTGGTGCGCCACACCAGGGCGCGGTCGCGGGAGTCGAATTCTTCGGCCCCTTGTGAGGCCTCGATCACCTCGGGGCCGGACATGGCCAGCCGGGCCACGTCGCTCATCACGATGTGGTCGGCACAGCGGGCCACCAGCCCCATGCCGCCAAAGCAGCCGTTAGCCCCGCCAATCAGCACCACCACCGGGATGCCCGCTGCCCGCACGTCCAGCAGGGCGCGCATCACTTCCGACACGGCGATCAGCCCGGCGTTGGCCTCGTGCAGGCGCACGCCGCCGGACTCGGCCAGCAGCAGCACGGCGGCGGGGCGCAGGTCTATGGCGCGCTGGAACAGGCCGACCAGCTTGGCCCCGTGCACCTCGCCCACGCCGCCGCCCATGAAGGCACCTTCTTGTGCGGCAATCAGCACCGTCTGCCCGACGAGCTGGCCGCTGCCCACCACCACGCCGTCGTCAAACGCGGCGGGCACATCCAGCAAGGCCAGGTGCGGGCTGGTCACGCGCTGCTCCGGGCCCAGAATTTCGGCAAACGTGCCTGCGTCCAGCAAGCCCAGCACGCGTTTGCGGGCGGTGGATTCGGAAAAACTTTGGTTCATGTGCTGGCCCCTTGCAGTTCGGCCACGGCCTGGTCCAGGCGCAGGCTCACCACCGCCGGGGTGGCTCCCATGTCGTTGACCGATATGCGTACGTCGGCCAGTTGGTGGCGCTGGTGGAAGTCTTCGGCCACGGCCTGCCAGATGGTGCCAAAGCCGCGCGCGGAGGTGTCGATGTGCAGGGCGCACTGGCCGCTGCCGGGGGCGGCTTCGACCAGCACTTCCAGGTTGCCCGAGCCGACCACGCCGACCATCACCGGGGGAAAGAGGGCTGGGCGGTGCTGGCCCGCAAAGCTGTAGTGGAGTTGTTCCATAGTGTGGTCTGAGTGGTCTACCAGTTTCTGAAGCGTTCGGGTGGGTTGTACAGGCCGCCGGATGCGCGCACCAGGTCGCGCATGCTGCGGGCGGCCAGCAGGTCGCGGGTGGCGTGGCGCTTGTCGATCCCTAGATCTTCGGGGCGCTGGATGATGCCCCGGTCGCGCAGGTTTTCGACCATGCGGCGGTCGCGGCCCAGGCCCACGGGGGTGTAGCCCGCCACGCCCCGGATGGCCTGGGCGCGCTCCTCGTCGGTGCGGCACAGCAGCAGGTTGGCAATGCCTTCTTCGGTGAGGATGTGGGTGAGGTCGTCGCCGTAAATCATCACCGGCGGAATCTCCATCTTGGCCTGCTCGGCCAGTTGCCAGGCGTCCAGGGTTTCCACAAAGGCCGGTTGCATGTGCTCGCGGAAGGTCTCCACGATCTGCACCACCAGCTTTTGCCCGCGCGGCATGGCGGCCACCCCGCCGCGCCCGGACCGGGCCTGGGCCCCGGCTTTGAGCCAGGCCGGGGTGGCGTGGCGGCGGCCCCGGGCATCGGCCCCCATGTTGGGTGCGCCGCCAAACCCGGCAATGCGGCCCTGGGTGGCGGTGGAGCTGTGGCCGTTCAGGTCGATCTGCAGGGTGGAGCCGATGAACATGTCGCAGGCGTAGTGGCCCGCCGCCTGGCTGAAGGCGCGGTTGCTGCGCAGCGCGCCATCGGCACCGGTAAAGAACACATCGGGCCGGGCGGCCACGTAGTTTTCCATGCCCAGCTCGGAGCCGAAGGAGTGGATGGACTGGACCCAGCCCGCCTCGATGGCCGGGATCAGCGCCGGGTGCGGGTTGAGCGCCCAGTGCTGGCAGATTTTGCCCTTCAGCCCCAGCGATTCGGCGTAGGTGGGGAGCAGCAGTTCGATGGCGGCGGTGTCAAAACCAATGCCGTGGTTCAACCGCTGCACGCCGTATTCGGCATAGATGCCTTTGATGGCCACCATGGCCATCAGCACCTGGATTTCGCTGATCTGTGCCGGGTCGCGGGTAAACAACGGCTCAATCACATTCGGCGTGGGGGCCAGCACTACAAAGTCTACCCAGTCGCCGGGAACATCGACGCGCGGCACGCGCTCTACCAACTCGTTCACCTGGGCAATCACGATGCCGCTCTTGAAGGCGGTGGCCTCGACGATGGCGGGGGTGTCTTCGGTGTTGGGGCCGGTGTAGAGGTTGCCCTGGGCATCGGCCGCGTGCGCAGCCACCAGGGCGATGCGCGGGGTCAGGTCCACAAAGTAGCGGCTGAACAGCTCCAGGTAGGTGTGGATGGCGCCGATCCGGATCTGCCCCGCCGCCACCAGCCGGGCCAGCCGGGCGGCCTGCGGGCCGGAGAACGAGAAGTCCAGCTTGCTGGCAATGCCCAGCTCAAACAGGTCCAGGTGCTCGGGCAGGGCCAGCACCGACTGCACCATGTGCAGGTCGTGGATTTGCGCGGGATTGAGCTGCGTCAGGGTTTTGGCCAGAAAGTCGGCCTGCTTCTGGTTGTTGCCCTCCAGGCAGACGCGGTCGCCGCTGGCGATGGTGGCGCTGAGCAGGCGCACGGCATCCGCCGCCTGGACCACCTTGCCCGCCAGGCTGGTGCCCAGGGTCTGCCGGGCCTGCTGCAAGCGCTGGGTGCGGTTGGTGGCTTGGGTATTCCAGATTTTTGCGGCCATGGGTTTAGTCCAGCTTTGCGCCGGATGTTTTCACCACGCTGGCCCAACGCTTGATTTCGGAGCTGATGAAGGCCTGGAACTTGTCGGGTGGCATGGTGCCGAACTCGGCCCCGTTGCCGGCCCAGATGGTTTTGATCTCTTCGGACGCACCGACCTGGCGGATCTGTTCCAGCATTTGTTTTTGCACTTCGGGTGGCGTGGCCTTGGGGGCCCACAGGCCGTACCAGGTGTGCATGGTGTAGTCGGGCAGGCCGAGCTCGGCGGCGCAGGGCACGTCGGGGAAAGCCGCATTGCGCTTGTTGCCCGCCACCATCAGCGCCTTGATGCGGCCCCCTTTGATGTGGGATGCGCTGGAGCCCAGGCCGTCAAACACCATGTCCACGTCACCTGCAATCAGGCCTTGCAGTGCCGGGCCCGCACCCCGGTACGGAATATGGGTGATGAAGGTTTTGGTCTGGATCTTGAACAGCTCGCCCGCCAGGTGGTGGGCCGAGCCCGAACCCGCCGAGCCAAAGTTGAGCTTGCCGGGGTTTTTGCGCAACTGCTCCATGAAGGCCTTGAAGTCGCCGGGAATTTTTTGCGGGTTGACCACCAGCACCTGCGGTACGTTGGCCAGCAGGGCGAGGGCGACGAAATCTTTCTCCAGGTCGTAGTCCAGCTTGGGGTACATGGACGGGGCAATCACATGGTGCGTGCCGCCCATGAAGTAGGTGTAGCCGTCGGGCGTGGCCTTGGCGGCAATGCTGGCCCCCAGCGTGCCCCCGGCTCCGCCCCGGTTATCGATGATCAGCGGCTTGCCCGACAGCTTGGCAAACTGCGCCGACAGCGGGCGGGCAAAGGTGTCGGTGCCACCCCCGGCAGGGAAGGGCACAACCAGCGTGACGGGTTTGGCGGGCCAGGCGGATTGGGCATGGCCGCTCAGGGGCCAGGGCAACAGCCCGGCGGTGGCAGCGGTCAGGGCAGCCAGAGCGGTTCGGCGGGTGGGCTGGAGGGTGGCTGAAGTCATGGGTTGTCTCCTGGTGTGTACCGTGGTTGGGCTTTAATAAATATTTTTTCTTATTTAATGTATTTATTAAATCACTGTGCGTGTATTTAAAACAGTCCGTGCTTACCCTAGGCTGGACGATCGGTGTAAAAATTCGGCCCATGAAAATTTCTGAACAGCTGCGCGAAAAGATCGAAGAGCAAATCGCCACAGGGGAGCTGCCCCCTGGCAGCGCGCTGGACGAAGCCATGCTGGTAGAGCGTTATGGTGTGTCGCGCACGCCCATCCGCGAAGCCTTGCTGCTGCTGTCGGCCGAGGGTCTGATCGACATCCGGCCTCGCCGTGGCGCGGTGGTGAGAAGCGCCAGCCCGATCCGTCTGGTCGAAATGTTCGAGGTGATGGGCGAGGTGGAGGCCATGTGTGGCCGCCTGGCGGCACGGCGCATGGACGAGGCCGAGCGACAGGCGCTGGTCCAGGCCCATGCAGCCTGCGAAGAGGCCCGTGCGGCGGGCGACAGCGATGCCTATTTTTACGGCAACGAAAACTTCCACCGTGCCATTTACAGCGGCAGCCACAACGGCTTTTTGCAGGAAGAAGCGATGTCGCTGCACCGGCGGCTGCGCCCTTACCGGCGGTTGCAGTTGCGCGTGCGGGGGCGTTTGAACACCTCGTTCGCAGAGCATGCCGCCGTGGTGCAGGCGATTTTGGCGGGCGATGGCGATGCCGCTGCTGCGGCCCTGCGCGAGCATGTGGTGGTGCAGGGCGAACGTTTTGCGGATTTGGTGGCTTCATTGGAAGCCTTGAAGTAATTTCTTCAGGACTTACGCAAGTTCCCCCTGTAAGCCCGAAGGGCGATACAGGGGCGCTGCGTAAGTCCTATTCTTTCTATTCAAAAATGACCCAGCACAACCTTTTTGCCGCCCTGCGCGCGGCTTTTCCCGCCGACCTCGACACGATGGCGGTAGAAACAGACAACGGCCTGCATTACTCCTGGCGCGATTTGGATCGCAGCACCGCCATGCTGGCCAACCTGCTGGCTTCGCTGGGCCTGCCCGCCGGGGCCCGTATTGCCGTGCAGGTGGACAAATCGGTAGAGGCCATGCTGCTGTACCTGGCCACGCTGCGCGCGGGCTATGTGTTTTTACCGCTCAACACCGCCTACCAGGCCGATGAAATCCGTTATTTCATCGGTAATGCCGAACCCGCTGTGGTGGTGTGTAGCGCGCCCAACTTTGGCTGGGTGAGCAAGATCGCCTTCATGGCGGGCACTGAATATGTGTTCACCTTGAACAGTGACCGCACCGGCTCACTGCTGGACCGCGCCGCCCACCACAGCGACCAGCACACGGTGGAGCAAAAAAATGCCGACGACCTGGCCGCCATTCTGTACACCAGCGGCACCACCGGGCGCAGCAAGGGGGCAATGCTGTCGCACGGCAACCTGCTGAGCAACGCCGCCACGCTGAAAGACTATTGGGGCTGGCAGCCCAGCGACGTGCTGATCCACGCCTTGCCCATCTTCCACGTGCACGGTCTGTTTGTGGCCATCCACGGCGCACTGCTCAGTGGTTGCAAGATGCTGTGGTGCGCCAAATTTGATGCGCGCAAGATCGTGGAATGGCTGCCCCGCGCCACTGTGTTCATGGGCGTGCCCACACTGTACGTGCGCCTGTTGCAAGAACCGGGGCTCACGCCCGAGGCGGCGCGCCACATGCGCTTGTTCATTGCCGGGTCGGCCCCGTTGCTGATCGACACTTTCAAAGAGTGGCAGACCCGCACCGGCCACACCATTCTGGAACGTTACGGCATGAGCGAGACCGCCATGCTGACCTCCAACCCTTACCGCCCCGAAGACGGCGCGCGGCTGGGTGGCACCGTGGGCTTCCCGCTACCCGGCGTACAGCTGCGCGTGGTGGATGACACCAACCAGCCCCTGCCCACCGGCGAGATCGGCGGTATCCAGGTGCGTGGGCCCAACGTGTTCCAGGGCTACTGGCGCATGCCGGAGAAGACTGCCGAAGAATTCACGCCCGATGGCTTCTTCAAAACCGGTGACGTGGGCAAGGTGGACGCGCTGGGCTATGTGCACATCGTGGGCCGCAGCAAAGACCTGATCATCAGTGGCGGCTACAACGTCTACCCCGCCGAGATCGAGGCGGCCATCAACGAGCTGCCCGGGGTGGCCGAGAGCGCGGTGGTGGGCGTGCCGCATGCCGACTTTGGCGAGGTGGGAGTGGCGCTGGTCATCGCGCAGGCCGGGGCGGTGCTGGACCCGGCGCAGATGCTGGCCACGCTAAAGGCCCGTATGGCCCACTTCAAGGTGCCCAAGCACTGCTTTGTGCTGCCGGAGTTGCCGCGCAATGCCATGGGCAAAGTACAGAAAAATATCTTGCGCACACAATACACAAAATGTGAGTAGTTGATTTAAGTCGGCATGCTTTTGGACGATAACTGAATTACACGAAGTTACAGGTACTGGTACTTTCCACCAGCCGACCTGCGCTTTTGTGATTTTTATGCCCATGAAGTAAAGACTTTTAGTGTGAACTATTTCACGTTTGGTAACAAAATGTCACTTGCTGGCGGCATAATCAAAAAATGCAATCCATAGCCGCGCATACCTGACCCATGGGAGAAGCCTCTTCTCTTTGGATCGATGTTGCCCAATTGCGGCGCGGGCTTTTCATCCAGCTGGACCTGGGCTGGATGGACCACCCCTTCCCCAAGGGCAGCTTCAAGATCACCTCGAACGACCAGATCAAGACGATCCTGTCTTTGGGCGTGAGCCAGGTGCGGTACTTTCCGGACCAAAGTGATCCACCTGCCGACAGTGGGCCCGTGCCCCTGGCTACGGCGGAAGATGCGGCGGTTCGGCCTACAGCCACCCATCCATCTGCGCCTGCAAGTGCAACCCATCCCGCCCAGAACGAGGCCGACCTGCTGCGGCTGCAGCGTGCCCAGCGCCTGGCCGCCCAGCGGCGCAGCCTGGCCGTGTGCGAGCGCCGGTTTGGCGAGGCCACCCAGCAGTACCGGCGCGTGGTCGAGCAAGCCAGCAGCCGGGCGGTGCAGATGCGCGAAGAAAGCGCTGCCATGGTCGCAGGGTGTGTAGACGACATCCTGGCCGAGGGCGAGTCGGCTATTCGCCTGCTGTCCGAGGCCATGGGCGAGCGCAGTGCGGTGCATCCGGTCAATGTGATGGTGGTGTCGCTGCTGTTGGGCAAGGCGCTGGGTTTGCCCGCCGCCGCACTCACCGACCTGGGTGTGGCAGCGCTGCTGCACGACCTGGGCAAGGTCCAGATGGCAGAGCGTATGCGCTACCACGACCCGGGTTTTTCGGCCTCGGAGCAGTTGGTTTACCAGGAACATGTGGAGCACAGCCTGGTGATGGGGCGGCGCATGGGTTTGTCGGAAGATGTTTTGCGCGCTATGGCCCAGCACCACGAGCTGGCCGACGGCAGCGGGTTTCCTTCGGGCCTGATGGGGTCCAATTTGTCGGCCAGCGGCAAGATACTGGCGCTGGTCAACCGCTACGACAACCTGTGCAACCCGCCCCGGTTGGTCAACGCCATGACCCCGCACGAAGCCCTGTCGCTGATCTTTGCGCAGATGAAGGCCCGTTTTGATTCGGCCACGTTGGGGGCGTTCATCCGCATGATGGGTGTGTACCCGCCGGGCTCGGTGGTGCAACTGCTGAACGACGGCTACGCGATGGTGGTGTCGGTCAATTCGACCCGGCCCCTGAAGCCCTATGTGATCGTGTTCGATGCCAGCGTGCCGCGTGACGAGGCGCTGATCGTGGACCTGGAACATGCCCCTGAGCTGGGCATCCGGCGTAGCCTCAAGCCCTCGCAACTGCCGCGTGTGGTGCAGGACTACCTGTCACCCCGGCAGCGGGTGTCGTACTTCTTTGAGCGGGTGGTCGTCTCCGACCGGCCAGGGGCTTAGGGTGGATGCAGGTGTGCTGGGGGCATTGATCGACAGCTTGCCCGATGCGGTATGGATCGTGGAACCCGGCGAGTGCCGCATCGTAATGGCCAATGCGGCGGCGGCCCAATTGCTGGGGCTGTCACGCGATGCGATGCGGGGCCAGTTGGTGACCGACCTCAGCCCGGCCCCGGAAGACCTGTATTTTTGGGCCGATGTGGCTGCAGGCCAATCTCCCCAGGACCCGCACATCCATTCCGAAACCCTGCTGCTGCATGCCGATGGCCGCAGTCTGCAGGTGGAGCGCCGCGTCAGCCCGCTGGAGCTGGGCGACGGCAATTGGGTGTATGTGGTGGCCCTGCGCGACCTCGGCCCGCTGCGCCGGGTGGAAGACCGGTTGGAGCTGGTGCTGGCCGAAATGCAGGCCACGCTGGAGTCCACGGTGGACGGCATTCTGGTGTGCAGCCTGGACGGCGTGGTGACCGTGCGTAACCGCCAGTTTGCCGAGCTCTGGGATCTGCCCGAAGCCCTGATGGACCCGCACAATGATGCCGCCCTGTACGCCCACATGGCCCGGGTGGTGGTGAACATCGCAGCCTACCAGCGGCGCATGGAGTTCATCGTCAACACGCCGCTGTACCAGGGCACCGACATTCTGCTGCTGCGCAGCGGTCGCATTCTGGAGCGGGTAACGCGGCCACAGATCAGCCAGGGGCGTTCGATCGGCCGGGTGTATTCGTTTCGCGATATCACCGAGCGGGTGGAATCCGAAGCGCAATTGCAGCTGGCCGGCAAGGTGTTCGAGTCCAGCCTGGACGCCGTTTTCATTGCGGATGCGCAGCACCAAATTGTGGCGGTCAACCCCAGCTGCGAGCGCTTGAGCCGCTCCAACCTGGCGCAGTTTGTGGGGCGCATGGCCCCCACGCTGTTCCAGGATACCGGTGGTGGCGAGCTGTTTAACCGCGTCCAGCGCGGTTGGCACCGCGAGGGCCATTGGGACGGCGAGGCACTGCACCAACGCGGGGACGGCAGCACCTGTGTGGTGCATTTGTCGTGGGTGGCCTTGCGCGATGCCCAGGGCCTGGTGACCCAAAGCATAGGCTTCTTCAAAGACCTGACCGAGAAAAAAGCCAGTTTCGAGCGCATCGAGCAACTGGCCTATTCCGACGTGCTCACCGGCCTGCCGAACCGGCTGATGCTGTCGCAGCGGGTGGACTTTGCGCTGCGCCTGGCCGAGCGGGACGAAGGTGGGTTTGCCATTCTGTTTCTGGACCTGGACCGCTTCAAGAACATCAACGACTCGTTAGGCCATCTGTTTGGCGACCGTGTGCTGGTCGAAGTGGGCCAGCGCATGCTGAACTGCCTGCGCCATGTAGACACGCTGTGCCGCCTGGGCGGCGATGAATTTGTGATGTACCTGCACCAGGCCGATGCCGACGGTGCCAAGATGGTGGCGCAGCGCGTGCTGGAGAACCTGGCACGGCCATTCCATATGGACGGGGTGGACTTTTCGGTGGGCTGCAGCATCGGCGTGGCCATGTTTCCGGCAGACGGGCAAACGCTGGACGACCTGATCAAGTCGGCCGACACGGCCATGAACCGCGTCAAGGAGCGGGGCCGGGGCAGCTTCCGTTTCTACCAGCCGCAGATGAACGTGGCCCTGCTGTCGCGCATGAAGATGGAGCACAGCCTGCGCCAGGCCATGGAGGCCGGGCATTTCCGGTTGCACTACCAGCCGCAGGTCAGTCTGGTTACCGGCGCGGTGCTGGGCGTGGAGGCGTTGATCCGATGGCAAGACCCCGAACGGGGCTGGGTGTCGCCCGGCCAGTTCATCCCGGTGGCCGAAGAGTCGGGTTTTATCGTCACCATCGGCACCTGGGTGCTGAACGAGGCGGTTCGGCAGGCCGCTGCGTGGCAGCGCCAGGGCCATACCCGCGCCGTGTCGGTCAACGTATCGGCCCTGCAGTTCCAGCAAAGCGATTTTGTCGACCGGGTGGCCCATGCCCTGGCCGATTCCGGTCTGGACCCGTCGCTGCTCGACCTGGAGCTGACCGAATCCATTCTGGTGCAAGACGCCGACGAGGCGCTGGCCCGGCTGCGGGCGTTGGCCGGGCTGGGGGTGTTTTTGTCGATCGACGACTTTGGCACCGGCTACTCCAGCCTGGCGTATTTGAAGCGGTTTCCCATCCATAAACTGAAGATCGACCGTTCCTTCATCAGCGGACTGCCCGATGACGAGAGCGACCAGGCCATCGTCAGCGCCATCGTCCAGATGGGCCGTGCGCTCGGGCTCACGGTGATTGCCGAAGGGGTGGAAACCCTGGCCCAGCGCGACCTGCTGCGGCGTTTGCTGTGCGACCAGTACCAGGGGTTTTTATGTGCGCCCGGTGTGCCCGGTGAAGACCTGGACCGGGTGATCGCCGAGGCCATGGACCGCTTGGCCATGGAGGGCGTGGAGCCCGTTGGAGTAGGGGAATAAGGTGTCTGCGGAAGCCACCGGACCGGCATCCTGAACCGGGGTTCAGGTGGGCTAGGTCACCCTGGAGTTGGGTTCATCTAACGCGAGATGATCACGCTCCCCAGGGGATATTCCAGGCCCGGGCTCATGGAGCATTGGTTCAAGGAAATATAAAGCCCGGCATGCACCGCAGACGCTTTGATTCTAGGCGAAGAACTGGCGGGCTCTAGATAAGTTTGCCGTCGTCGCCCAACGCCAGGTCGAGCTGCTCAATCAGCGTGGCCAGCACCGGGTCGTCGTCGTTGGCCGCGTCGGTCTGCAACGGGGCAGGGCGCGCGGGTGCGCGGCCCCGGTCGGTGAGATCGAACGCCAGGTTCAGCGCGGCCAGCACCGCGATGCGGTCGCGCGCCTTGATCTTGCCGCCGTCGCGGATGGCACACATGGCCGTGTCGACCATCTTCACGGCCTCCAGCAGGCGCGCTTCGCCCCCTTCAGGGCAGCCCAGCAAATAGCTTTGGCCGAGGATTTGCACGTCGAGCTGCTTCATTCTGCGTCCTTGCGGGGGGCGGGGCGGATGGCCGGTGGGTTGCCGATCTGGGGCAGGCGCTCCAGCAGCGCATCGATGCGGGCACGGGCAGCGCCCAGGCGGGATTTGAGGGAATCACGTTCGTAAGCCAACCCGGCGACCTGTTCGGTCAGCAAGTGGTTGGCACGCTGTAACTCGCGGTAACGCACCAGAAGGCGCTCGGTACGTTCTGCAACTTGTTCAATTTGGGTGGGGGTGGCCATAAGCTTGCACATTCTAGTGGGGCGCGATTCAACCGTAAAATCAGCCTGTTGGTGCTCGCGGTGTGGTTCTCACGCCGCAGTTCAACGGGAAGCAGGAGGAGGTGTTGAAACCTATTCAGCACCTTTAAGCCTGCGCTGCCCCCGCAACGGTAAAGCGGATGAATCACCCGATTCCACTCACACCCCATAGTCACTGGGCTTTTAACAGCCTGGGAAGACGGTGTGAGCCTTCCGCCAGCCCGGATACCGGCCAACAAGGTGGTGGTGCGTCTGCTGGTTCCAGCGCCGCGCCACCTTGACGCTGAGGCCCTGGCGGGGACGCCGGGGTAAGCCTATTGCTGTTAGACGTATTCCATGAAAACTGTGTTCACCCCCGCGCGCTTGGCCGTGCTCCCCCTGGCCCTGGCCGCTGCGTTGCCTTCTATGGCGCAAACCCAACTCAAAGAGGTGGTGGTCACCGCTACCCGCGTGGCCACCCGCGCCGATGCGCTGTCCAGCGAGGTCATTGTTATTGACCGCGAAGATATCGAACGTTCTGCCGGACGCACCCTGACCGAGGTGCTGGCACGGCTGGTGTCGGTGCAACTGAGCTCCAACGGGGGCCGTGGCAACACCAGCAACGTCTTCATCCGCGGTACCGAGGCGCGCCACACCCTGCTGCTGATCGACGGCGTGCGTTATGGCTCGGCCACGGCGGGCACGCCGATCTGGGACAACCTGCCGCTGGACCAGATCGAGCGTATCGAGGTGCTCAAGGGCCCCGCATCCGCCCTGTACGGTGCCGATGCGGTCGGCGGCGTGGTGCAGATCTTTACCGTGCGCGGCACCCCTGGCCTGCGCCCCACGGCCGAGGTGACGCTGGGCAGCCATGGTTACCGGGCGGTGTCGGCCGGTGTGCAGGCAGGCACCGATTCCGTGCGCTATTCGCTGGGCGGCTCGGTGACGCGCGATGGCGGGTTCTCGGCCACCAACCCGTCGGTGCCGTTTGGCAACTACAACCCCGACCGCGACGGTTTTGACCAAAAAGCCCTGAACGCCTCGGTGGACTGGACCCTGGCACCCGACTGGACGCTGAACGCCGGCCTGCTGTATTCCGAAGGTACCCAGCACTTCGATGACGGCCTGGGCGCCGACACCGCCAGCGCCTTGCGCAGCCACGTGCTGCGCGCCGGGCTCAACGGCAAGATCACACCCACCTGGACCACCCGCTTCCACTTCAGCCAGGGGATGGACCGCAGCGAGGCGCTGGTGGCAGCCAGCGCGTTTAACCTGCCGGGGCTGTTTGAAACCACGCAAAACAAGTGGACCTGGCAAAACGACATCCAGACCAGCGCGGGCACGGTGGTGGCCGGGCTGGAAACCCTGCAGCAAAAGGTCGACAGTTCGCAGGCCTATTCGGTCAACGCGCGCCGCATCAACGCCGCGTTTGCCGGGCTGACCGGCAAGGCCGGGGCGCACGGCTGGCAGCTGAATGCGCGGCGCGACAACAACTCGCAGTTTGGCGCGCACAGCACCGGCTACGCGGGCTACAGCTACCAGATCAACCCCGCCTGGCGCGCACATGCGGGCTACGGCACCTCGTTTGTGGCCCCCAATTTCAACGACCTGTACTGGAAATCCAGCTACTACAACGGCAACCCGCTGCTGCAGCCCGAGCAGGGCAAAAACGCCGAACTGGGCCTGGACTGGACCCAGGGCGACCACCATGTGAAACTGGTGCGCTATGACAACCGTATCCGCGGCTTCATCAGCGGTGGCACCACCACGGTCAACGTGCCACGCGTGCGTATCGACGGCTGGACCCTGGGCTACGACGGCCACTTTGACGCGCTGAACCTGTGGGCCACTGCCGAGGCGCTGGACCCGCGCAACACCGCCAACCAGCGGCAACTGCGCCGCCGCGCCAAGTCGCAACTGAGCCTGGGTGGGGACTACACCCTGGGCGCCTGGCGCCTGGGCGGCACGGCGCTGTACGTGGGCCATCGTTTCGACGATGCGGCCAATACCACCCGCCTGGGGGCCTATGCCACCGCCGACCTGAGCCTGGCCTACACCGTGGACAAGGACTGGACGGTGCAAACCAAGCTCAACAACCTGACCAACCGCCAGTACACCACGGCCTATGGCTACAACCAGCCCGGGCGCGAGCTGTTTGTGAGCCTGCTGTACCGTCCGAA
The DNA here is from genome assembly GCA_963512645.1 of uncultured Albidiferax sp. Taxonomy (GTDB): domain Bacteria; phylum Pseudomonadota; class Gammaproteobacteria; order Burkholderiales; family Burkholderiaceae_C; genus Rhodoferax_B. The sequence continues at coordinate 27,025 of CAUPNM010000041.1, forward strand.
ATGACGCATCCGCTCCGCCCGGCACGCACCGAGTTCATCCTCGGTGGCCAAAAAAGCGGTAAGTCCCGCCGCGCCGAGCAGTTGGCTGCGGCGTGGCTGGCGGGGGAGGGTGCGCGTGCGGTGTTCATCGCCACCGCCCAGCCTTGGGACACGGAGATGGCCGAGCGCATTGCCCGCCACCAACGCGACCGGGCCGAGCGTGTGCCGGGCATGCAGACGGTAGAGGAGCCGCTGCGGCTGGCCGAGGCCATCGGCCAGCACAGCCGCCCCGACACCCTGCTGGTGGTGGACTGTTTGACCCTGTGGCTGACCAACCTGCTCATGCCCGCAGAATCTAAACAAAATCAGCCTCCAGCGCTTATTCCATCGGCGCAAGCAGCTATGCTTTTAGAAGCAATCGGTGCGGCCCCCGGCCCGCTGGTGCTGGTGGGCAACGAGATCGGCCTGGGGGTGATCCCCATGGGGCGCGAGGTGCGGGCCTTTGTGGACGCGCTGGGCACATTGAACCAGCAGGTGGCCCAGCGCTGCCAGCGCGTCACGCTGATGGCCGCCGGTTTGCCGCTGACTTTGAAGGATTTGGCATGAAGTTTTTCGCCTTGCTGCTGTGGTGGGTAGCCGGTACGGCCCAGGCCCTGCAGGTCACCGACGACCGCGGCACTACCGTGCAGTTTGCCCAGGCACCCCAGCGCATCGTCAGCCTGCTGCCATCACTGACCGAGAGCGTCTGCGCCCTGGAGCAGTGCGCCCGGCTGGTGGGGGTAGACCGGTATTCCAACTACCCAGCCAGCGTGCAAGCCTTGCCCCAGCTGGGCGGCGGGCTGGACCCGAACATCGAGGCCATCGTGGCGCTGCAGCCCGATGTGGTGCTGCTGGCCACCGCCTCCCGCGCCAGTGCCCGGCTGGAGGCCCTGGGCCTGAAAGTGGTGGCGCTGGAGCCCAAAACCCATGCCGACGTGCAGCGTGTGCTGGCCACGCTGGGGCAACTGCTGGCTGTACCAGATGCCGGGCGCATCTGGCGCAACATCGACGCCAGCGTGGCGGCGGCGGCCCAGTCACTGCCTGCGCGCACCAAAACCACGCGGGTGTATTTCGAGGTGAACGCCGCGCCGTACGCCGCAGGCACCAGCTCGTTCATCGGCGAGACGCTGACCCGCCTGGGCGTGCACAACGTGGTGCCCGCCGCGCTGGGCCCGTTTCCCAAGCTCAACCCCGAGTTCGTGGTGCGCGCCAACCCCGACCTGATCATGGTGGGCGACCGCAACAGCATCGGCATGGCGCAGCGCCCGGGCTGGGGCGGTATCCGCGCCATCCGCGAGCAGCGGGTGTGCAGCTTTCCGCCCGCGCTGGGCGACGTGCTGGTGCGCCCCGGTCCGCGCATGGCCGAAGCCGCGCAGGCCATGGCCGCCTGCCTGCGGGAGAAAGCCCCGTGAAGAACCGCCCCGGTGCCCTGGCGCTAGGTTTGCTGCTGCTGGCCCTGGCCTTGCTGCTGGTGGGCACCAGCATCGGCAGCACCGGTTTCGACAGCGTACTGGCCGCCCGCCACGACCCCATCGCCCTGCAAATCGTCTGGGACATCCGCCTGCCGCGCACCCTGGGTGCCTGGGTGGCCGGTGCCTTGCTGGGGCTGGCGGGCGCGGTGGCGCAGGGGCTGTTCCGCAATCCGCTGGCCGACCCGTACCTGCTGGGCAGCGCCTCGGGTGCGTCGCTGGCCATGGCCCTGGCGCTGGCCGTGCTGGGCGTGTCACCATTTGCCACCGCCTGGCTGGTACGCGTGGGCCTCACGGGTGCGGCCTTTGCCGGGGCGGTGGGCGGCGTGCTGCTGACGCTGGCGCTGGCGCAGGGCGTGCAGCACACCCTGCGCCTGCTGCTGGCGGGCGTGATTGTGGGCGTGGTGCTGGGCGCGGGCAAGGACCTGGTCACGCTGGCCATCCCCGACATCCTCAGCGCGATGCAGGGCTTTAACCTGGGCAGCACCGGCTTTGTGGGCTGGACCGCCTGCCTGTTGATGCTGGCGGTGTGGGCCGTGTGCACCACCGTGGCCTGGCTGCTCGGCCCGGTGCTCGACGGCCTGACCCTGGGCGAAGCCACCGCTGCCAGCCTGGGCCTGCCCCTGCCGCGCATGCGCGCCGCGCTGATCGTGGTGCTGGCGCTGGCCACCGGCACTGCCGTGGCGCAGACCGGCATGATCGCGTTTGTGGGCCTGGCCGCGCCGCATGTGGCGCGCTCTTTGGTGCAAACCACCCACAGCCGTCTGATGCTGCTGGCCAGCCTGACCGGCGGCGTGCTGCTGCTGGCCGCCGACATCCTGGCCCGCTGGCTCACCGCCCCACAAGAGCTGCCCGTGGGCGTGCTCACCGCAGTGCTGGGCGGCAGTTACCTGCTGTGGCGCATGCACAAACGCAGTGGCGGTGTACTATGAAAAACATAGCTATCCACGCCCATTCCATAAGCGCCAGCCTGTCAAAAGTGCCTGTACTGCACAACATTAATTTGGCGCTGCAGGCGGGCTGCTGGACCAGCATCGTCGGCCCCAACGGCGCGGGTAAATCCACCCTGCTCAAGGTGCTGGCGGGCCTGCTGCCGTTCACCGGCACCGTCACGCTGCAGGGCCAGAACATGGCCACCATGCCCGCCCGCCAGCGCGCCCAAACCTTGGCCTGGCTAGGGCAGGGCGAGACCAGTGCCGACGACCTCAGCGTGTGGGACGTGGCGCTCTTGGGCCGCATCCCGCACCGCCCCTGGCTGGCGGCACCCAGTGCCGCCGACCTGGCCGCGGTGGAGCAGGCCCTGCGCGCCACCCAGGCCTGGGATTGGCGTGCCCGCAGCCTGGGCCAGCTCTCGGGCGGCGAACGCCAGCGTGTGCTGCTGGCCCGCGCCCTGGCGGTGCAGGCCCCGGTGCTGCTGATGGACGAACCCCTGGCCAACCTGGACCCGCCCCACCAGACCGACTGGCTGCTGCTGGTGCGCGACCTGGTGGCCCGCGGCCACACCGTGGTCAGCGTGCTGCACGAGGTGTCGATCGCGCTGCAGGCCGACGCGCTGCTGGTGCTGGCCCAGGGCCGCATCACCCACGCAGGCCCGTGCGCCGATGCCGCCACGCACCGCGCGGTGGAGCAGGTGTTTGACGACCGAATCACCATCCAGCGCTTGTCAGACCAGTACATTGCGCTACCAAAACTAGAGTAAACCATGCAGATCGAAACACCCCCCACCGACAAGCCCTACGACAAGCCCGAGGGCGAGCGCCGCGGCCTGGTCATCGTCAACACCGGCGACGGCAAGGGCAAAAGCACGGCCGCCTTCGGCCTGGCCCTGCGCGCCCATGGCCGTGGCAAAGCCGTCAAGATCTACCAGTTCATGAAAGTGCCCAGCGCCCGCTTTGGCGAGCACCGCATGTTTGAGCAGCTGGGCATCCCCATCGAGGGCCTGGGCGACGGCTTCAGCTGGAAAAGCCAGGACCTGGAGCACTCCGCCCAGCTGGCCCGCGACGGCTGGCAAAAAGCCAAGGCCGCCATCCTCGGTGGCGAGTTCTTCATGGTCACGCTGGACGAAGTCACCTACCCGCTGATCTACGGCTGGCTGCCACTGGACGATGTGCTGCACACCCTGCGCACCCGCCCCGCCCACGTCCACGTGGTGCTCACCGGCCGCCGCTGCCCCCCCGAGATCATCGACCTGGCCGACACCGTAACCGAGATGGCCATGGTCAAGCACGCGTTCAAGGCGGGGGTGCCTGCGCAGCGGGGGATTGAGGACTGATGCCGCACCAATCCCTTAGAAAATAGCCCACCATGCACATCCGCCCCTACCAAGAAACCGACGAAGCCGCCGTGGTCGCCCTGTGGCAGGCCTGCGGCCTGACCCGCCCGTGGAACGACCCGCACCAGGACATCGCCCGCAAGCTGAAGGTACAGCGCGAGCTGTTTCTGGTGGGTGAGACCGATGGCCGGGTCATCGCCACGGCCATGGCCGGGTACGACGGACACCGGGGCTGGGTCAACTACCTGGCGGTCGCGCCCGGCGAGCGCGGCCAGGGCCTGGGTGCGGCCCTGATGCAACACATCGAACAGCAACTGCTGGCGCTGGGCTGCCCCAAGCTGAACCTGCAGGTGCGCAGCAGCAACACCGCCGTGCTGGATTTCTACCGCCACCTGGGCTACGCGCAAGACGAGGCGGTGAGCCTGGGCAAGCGCCTGATCCCCGATGGCCCGTGAGCCGTGTCTGCATTTTTTAGGAACCCCATGTCCCCCATTTCTTCCCCGGCACAAATAGCCGCATCGCTGACCGAACACTGGTCGCCCCGCGTGATCGCCGAGCTAGATGATTCCTACATCAAGGTCGCCAAGGTGCTGGGTTCCCTGGCTTGGCACAGCCATGACCATGAGGACGAGATGTTCCTGGTCCTCAAAGGCCATTTGCGCATCGAGATGGAAACCGGCGTAGCCGAGCTGTCTGAGGGCGAGATGTTCGTCGTGCCCAAAGGCGTGCGCCACAACCCGGTGGCCGAGGAGGAATGCCACATCCTGCTGATCGAGCGCAAATCCACCCTGCACACCGGCGACGTGGCCACCGACAAGACCCGTTCGCTGGCCGACCAGCTGCGGCCGGTGTAAGCGGCGCGTGCTGTGGGCAGCTGCTTTGGTGCTGGCCTTGCTGGTCGACTGGCGGCTGGGCGAGCCGCCGGTGCGTTGGCACCCTGTTGTGTGGATGGGCCACTACCTGGGCTGGGTCGGGCGGCGGGTGGCACCTAGCACGCCCACCGCCGGGCCAGATTACAAGTCTTTTAGCCTTGCAGCGCTTATGTGGTGGGCGGGAGCAGCTACGGTTTGTGTAGCGGCATGGTTTTTGCAGAAAAGCATCTTGCAGCTCCCTCTAGCCCTGGGTGCGTGGCCCGGCGGGTTGCTGGCGGCGCTGTTGCTGGGCCTGCTGCTCAAACCCCTGCTGGCCTGGGCGATGTTGCGCAGCGAAGTGCTGGCCGTGGAGGCCGCCTTGGGCGAATCGCTAGATGCCGGCCGCCAGCGCCTGGCCTGGCTGGTCAGCCGCGATGTGGCCGCGCTCACCGAAGGCCAGGTACGCGAGAGCGCCATCGAGTCGCTGGCCGAGAACCTGAACGATTCTGTGGTCGCGCCCATCTTCTGGTTTGTGCTGCTGGGCCTGCCCGGCGCGGCGCTGTACCGTTTCGCCAATACCGCCGACGCGATGTGGGGCTACCGGGGCGAGCGCAACGGGCGGCACTGGGAATGGGCAGGCAAGTGGGCGGCCTGGGCCGACGACGTGCTGAGCTGGCTGCCCGCGCGCATCACCGCCGTGCTGCTGATGGCCGTGGCCCACCGCAACGCGTGGCGGGCGCTGGGGCAGCAGGCGCGCCTCACGCCTTCGCCCAACAGCGGCTGGCCCATGGCCGCGATGGCGCTGTGCCTGGGTGTGCGCCTGGGCAAGCCGGGCGTGTACACCCTGCACCCGGCAGGGCGTGTGCTCCTGGCCGCCGACACGCAGCGGGCCGTAGTTTTGGCAAGAAATACCGTGCTAGCGCTTATTCCATTAGCGTGGACAGCTCTTTATTTGATAGCAATATGAACGATTGCCACCACGGCGGCCCGGACGCACTGGGCGTGCCGCTGTTTGATTTTTCCACCAACAGCAACGCCTGCGGCCCCTGCCCCCACGCCCTGGCCGCCGTGCAGCAAGCCGATGCCACCCGTTACCCCGACCCGCAGTACACAGCGCTACGGGCGCAATTGGCCGCGTTCCATGGTGTGGATGCCGCCCGGGTGGTGTTGGCGGCCAGCGCCAGCGAGTTCATCTACCGCATCAGTGCGCTGCACCGGGGGCAGGGCGTGTGCCTGCCGCAGCACCACTACGGCGACTACGCCCAGGCGGCGCAGGCCTGGGGCTTGGTGCCCGCCGATGCCGCCCGTGCGCAGCTGCTGTGGGCTTGTGAACCGTCCAGCCCGCTGGGGCAGGCGCATCCCGGCCTGGCCGCTTTGGTAGACGGCCTGCAGCCCGGCCAGACCCTGGTGCTGGACTGCGCCTACGCCCCGCTGCGCCTGGAAGGCACGCCCAGCCTGGACGCCGCGCAGATGGACCGGGTGTGGCAGCTCTGGACCCCCAACAAAGCCCTGGGCCTCACCGGCATCCGCGCCGCTTACGCCATCGCCCCGCTGGGGGCCGACACCGCGCCGTTGCAGACCCTGTGTCCGTCCTGGCCGGTGGGCGCGCACGGCGTGGCGATGCTGCAGGCCTGGTGTCGGCATGACGCTCAGGTTTGGTTGGCGCAGAGTTTGGTGACGCTGCGGGCGTGGAAGGTGCGGCAGCTCATTCTGTGCCGCACGCTGGGGTGGGAGTGTGTGCCTAGTGTGGCGAACTTCTTCTGCGCCCGGCCGCCGGGGGAAGATTTGCCGTTGCGGCTGCAGCGGTTGCGGGCGCGGGGCATCAAACTGCGGGATGCGGAGTCGTGGGGGTTGGGGGGGGATGTGCGGCTGGGGGGGGTGGGGGCGGGGGGGCAGGGTGCGGTGGGGCGGGGGGGAGGTTCGAGCGAAGCGGGCG
>CAUPNM010000042.1:0-33217 GCA_963512645.1 uncultured Albidiferax sp.
CAGGCCGACGATGGCGGCAAACCCGGCGTTGCACTGGCGGATCTGGCCATCGGCCCAGAAGATCAGGCCCGAGGGGATGTTGTCAAATATCACCTGCTGCCGCTGCATGACTTCGTGCACGCGGATTTCCCGCTCCTTGATCGCGTCGATTACCTGCACGTAGCCGGTGGACAGCACCGAACCGTCGGGCAGCGCCCGGGGCACCGAGGCGCAATGCACCCAGTGCACCTGCCCGTCCGGGCGGCGGATGCGGAAGTCGCAGGCAAACACCTGCATGGCCTGCAGCGCCTCGGCCGAGGTGCGCAGCATGGTGGCCCGGTCGTCCTCGTGCACCGGGGCATCCATGGCCTGGTAGTCCTGCAGCACGGCATCGGCCGAGATGCCCAGGATCTCGTCGATCCGGTCGCTGACGTAGGTGTAGCGGCTGCGGCCATCGGGAAAGCGTTGCAGGCGGTACACCACCAGGGGCAGGGCCGAGGTGATTTCAGACAGGTCGTCTTGGGCGGCGCGCTGCACGGCCTCGGTCTCCAGCCGGGCCCCGGCCTCCAGCAGGCGCAGTTGCTGGGCCTGGGCCTGGGCCGCAGCGGCTTCGCGCTGGCGGTACTGCAGGTACAGGGCGACCACCAGGCCCAGTGTCAGCAGACCCTGGAAGATGGTCAGCCAGCGGGTGGTGGCCACCTGGCGCCGCACCTCGATCGTGCGCCGGTCCACCATGGCCGACGAGGACTGGCTGGACTCCAGCGACAGCGCCCGGATCGGCTCGCGCAGCTCGGCCAGCCGCTCCTGCACCATGCGCAACTGGTCCTGGCTGGGCGGTTGGGCGGCCTGGGGGTCGAACACCGGGTAGGTCGCCTCCAGAAACTCCCGGATCGCCGTGCGCACCGATGTCAGCAGCTTCTGGTCTTGCAGCAGGATTGCTGACTGGCCCAGGTCCAGCGAGGACACCCGGCTGTAAAACAGGTCGTAGCGCAGTTGCACCGCGTCGGCGCTCAGCGTGTCGGGGCCCAACAGGCGGCGGTCCACCGCGCCCACCAGGCGGAAATACTCGACCTCCAACTGCACCACGTTCCACACCACATCGCGGTCGATACGGCGGCTGACCTGGCTCAAACCCTCTTGCTGGTGGAACTGGAATACCGCGATGGCGGCGTACACAGACACCAGCACGGCCACCAACAGGGCCAGGAGTTTGCTGCTTCGGGTCATAGGAGATAGGTCAACGGCATCGTAATGCGCTTACAAATAAACACATTGTGGCGCATTTAAACCTGCTAGGCCACTGTAGAAACCGAAACGCCATCCCCGTGGCGTTTGCTATTCTTTATAGAGCTGCTTACGCCCTATCCATAAGCGCAAACTGCCTTTTTACCTATAACTTTAGGTTTGCCGTGCCTGCAGCACCACGCAGTGGATGAACTGCAGCTTGGCCACCACCGGGGTGGTAAGCACAAAGGGATAGAAGTCGTGCTCGCCCATGCTGCGCGACATTTCGTTGAGCACCCCGGTCAGCTCGATCCAGGCATTGGCGATTTTCAGGAAGCTGTCGGCGCTGGGGTCGTCGGGCCGCCACAGGGCTTCGCGGGTGAACGGGGCATGGGGCAGCTCCACGTCATTGGCATCCAGGCCAAAACGCATGGCCGTACCCAGGGTGTCCACCATGTGCAGGTAGTGGGCCCAGGTTTCGGCCCAGTCCTCCCAGGGGTGGGTGCTGGCGTAGGTGCTCACATAACGCTGGGCCCAGTCGGCAGGCGGGCCTTCTTCGTAATGGTGCTTGAGGGCGGCGGCGTAGTCGGCACGCTCGTCGCCAAACAGGGCGCGGTAATCCGACAGCCAGGGCGTGTCGACCACCAGCCGGTCCCAGTAGTAGTGCCCCACCTCGTGGCGGAAGTGCCCCAGCAGTGTGCGGTACGACTCGCCCATTTGCGTGCGCACCTGCTCGCGGCGGGCATCGTCGGCCTCGTCCATGTTCAGGGTGATCAGGCCGTGGTGGTGGCCGGTCAGCACCGGTTTGTCGGGCGTGGGGCGCAAAAAGTCGAACGCCAGACCCAGCCGCTTGGGGTGCTCGGGCTGGCGCGGCTCCACCGGCAGGCCCATCACCATGAGCTGGGCCACCAGGTGGCGTTTGGAGATTTCCAGCGCCCGCCAGGCGACCAGGTTCTCGGGTAGTTCGGGGTCGGAGACGGTGCGGTTCAGGCTGCAGGCCAGGCACACCGCGTCGTGGGCCCCGTCGCCGGGCACCAGCCAATTGCAGCCGATGGCGTGCAGGTTGGCGCAGCGCCGGTACTGTGCGCCCTCGGGGGCCTTCCACAGCGTCCACAGATTGGGATGGCCCTCTACCGCAGCCAGGGGCTCCAGGCGGGAGCTGCCGGTGTCGAAGCCCAGCGGCGTGTGGCAGGCCAGGCATTCGCTGTTGCGAAAGAACACCGGCCGCCCGCACTGGCACACGTAGGCGCGCGAGCGGCGGATGGCACCGTAGTCCTCCTTGGGCAGCGTCCAGAAGCTGTCAAACAGGGAGAAGGGGCGAAATACAGCGGAAAAGAAGTCCATACAGAGAGTCTATGTGCAGCGGGGCCGGGTGGTCGGTGGGCTGGGCCGCATAGTGGAGGGCGTGTGCCACCCCGGTAGATTCCCTATGGGGCTGGCACGGTGGTTGCTATATCGTTTGTTCTTCTTGACCGTTTGGTCAGGATTTTAGTGCCACCCAGCCAACGCAGGGCACTGGTGCTGCACTTTGGTGCAGCGCCAGGGCCCAAATGCCCCAGCCACAGGAGTTACCGTGCCCGCCACCTCCCCCCCGGACATCCGCGCCGGCCGCCTCAGTGCCACGCAATACGCGCAGCACTTTGCCGATGCCACCCCGCCACTGAACGCGTCGCAGGCCATGCTCGAATCCGAGCGCTGCCTGTACTGCTTTGACGCGCCTTGCCAAACCGCCTGCCCCACCGACATCGATGTGCCCAGCTTCATCAAGCGCATAGCCGACGGCAACCTGCGCGGCGCGGCCCGCACCATCCTGGAATCCAACCCGCTGGGCGGCATGTGCGCCCGGGTCTGCCCCACCGAGGTGCTGTGCGAGCAGGCCTGCGTGCGCAACACCCAAACCGACACCCCCATTCCCATTGGCCGCCTGCAGCGCTTCGCGGTGGACGCACTGATGGCCAGCCCCCAGCCGCAGGTGTTCACCCGCGCCGCGCCCACCGGCAAGCGCATCGCCGTGGTCGGCTCCGGCCCGGCGGGCCTGGCCTGCGCGCACCGGTTAGCACGGCTGGGCCACGACGTAGTGATCTTCGATGCCCAAGCCAAGGCGGGCGGCCTGAACGAATACGGCCTGGCCACCTACAAAACCGTGGACGACTTCGCCCAGCGCGAAGTGCAGTGGCTGCTGGACATTGGCGGCATCCGCATCCAGCATGGCTGGCGCTTTGCCGGTGGGGCTTCGCTCGACACGCTGCAAACCGAATTTGACGCGGTGTTTCTGGGCCTGGGCCTGTCCAAGGTGCAGGCGCTGGGCCTGCCGGGCGAAGACCTGGCCGGGGTGCGCAACGCGGTGGACTTCATCGCCGAGCTGCGCCAGGCCGACGATGTAGCCACCGTGCCCATCGGCCACCACGTGGTGGTGATTGGCGGCGGCATGACCGCCGTGGATGCCGCCGTGCAGGCCAAGCTGCTGGGGGCCAAGGTGGTGCACATGGTGTACCGCCGGGGCGTGGAAACCATGGGCGCATCTGCCGCCGAACAAGAGTGGGCGCAAACCCACGGCGTGGTGCTGCACCAGTGGATGGCCCCGGTAGAGATTCTGGGCGCGGACGGCCACGCCACCGGCGTGCGTTTCGCCCAGCAGGCGCTGGTAGACGGCCAGATGCAGCCCACGGGCCGCGAACTCACCTTCCCCGCCGACATGGTGTTCAAGGCCATTGGCCAGAAGCTGGACGACACCCCGCTGCAGGGCACCGGCCTGGTACTGCAGGGCGGACGCATCGTGACATCGGAAGACGGAGCCACCAACCTCGCCAAGGTCTGGGCGGGCGGCGACTGCCGGGCCGGGGGCCGCGACCTCACCGTGGAAGCCGTGGAGCACGGCAAACGCGCCGCTGAAAACATCCACAAGGAATTGAACCATGGCTGATCTGTCCACCGTCTTCGCCGGGGTCAAAACCCCCAACCCGTTCTGGCTGGCCTCTGCGCCGCCCACCGACAAGGCCTACAACGTCAACCGCGCATTCGAAGCGGGCTGGGGTGGCGTGGTCTGGAAAACGCTGGGTGAGGCCGGGCCACCGGTGGTCAATGTGAACGGCCCGCGCTACGGCGCACTGCTGTCCAACGACCGCCGGGTGCTGGGCTTTAACAACATCGAACTCATCACCGACCGCGACCTGGAGCTCAACTTGCGCGAGATCACCGAGGTCAAACGCCTGTGGCCCGACCGCGCCATGGTCGTCTCGCTGATGGTGCCCTGCGTGGAAGCATCGTGGAAGGCGATATTGCCGCGCGTGGAAGACACCGGTGCCGATGCCATCGAGCTGAATTTCGGCTGCCCGCACGGCATGAGCGAGCGCGGCATGGGTGCCGCCGTGGGCCAGGTGCCCGAGTACATCGAGATGGTCACGGCCTGGTGCAAGCAGTACAGCAAACTGCCAGTGATCGTGAAGCTCACGCCCAACATCACCGATGTGCGCCTGCCCGCCCGCGCCGCCAAACGCGGCGGAGCCGATGCGGTGTCGCTGATCAACACCATCAACTCCATCATCGGCGTAGACCCCGACACGTTGATGATGACCCCCAGCACCGGCGGTTTGGGCTCGCACGGCGGCTACTGCGGCCCGGCGGTCAAACCCATCGCGCTGAACATGGTGGCCGAGATCGCCCGCGACCCGTTGACGGCAGGCCTGCCCATCAGCGGCATTGGCGGCGTGGGCAACTGGCGCGACGCGCTGGACTTCATCGCCCTGGGCGCAGGCACGGTGCAGGTGTGCACCGCCGCCATGCTGTTCGGCTTCAAGATCGTGCAAGAAATGACCTCCGGCCTGTCGGACTACATGGACAGCAAGGGCTTCACAAGCCTGGACGACTTCCGGGGCCGCGCCGTGCCCAAAGTGACCGAGTGGCGCAACCTGAACCTGAACCACGTCAGCAAGGCGGTGATCAACCAGGACAGCTGCATCTCTTGTGGCCGCTGCCACATCGCCTGCGAAGACACCTCGCACCAGGCCATCACCAAAGTGAAAGACGGCGTGCGCCACTTCGAGGTGATGGAAGACGAGTGCGTGGGCTGCAACCTGTGCGTGCTGGTCTGCCCCGTGCCCGACACGATCAGCTTACGCGACCTGCAGCCCGGCGAAAAAGACTTGCGCACAGGCCGCACCGTGAGCGATAAACATGCGGATTGGACCACCCACGCCAACAACCCCATGCGTGCCTGAATTTAAGCCAAATCAGGCCCTATCGCCCATTCCATAAGCGCAAGCAGCTACTTTTTTAGGAGCAACCATGTCCAGTGTCTTGATCCGCGGCGGCACGGTCGTCAACGCCGACCGTGCCTTCCGTGCCGATGTTTTGTGTATCGACGGCCAGATCGCCGCCGTGGGCAACAACCTGGTCGCGCCCGCCGGGGCCGAGGTGGTGGATGCCGGGGGCCAGTACGTGATGCCCGGCGGTATCGACCCGCACACCCACATGCAGCTGCCGTTCATGGGCACCACCACCATGGACGACTTCTACAGCGGCACCGCAGCGGGCCTGGCGGGCGGCACCACCACCATCATCGACGTCGTCATCCCCAACCCCCAGCAGCCGCTGATGGAGGCCTACCAAACCTGGCGCGGCTGGGCCGAAAAGGCCGCGTCCGACTACAGCTTCCACGTCGCCGTGACCTGGTGGGACGAGAGCGTGCACCGCGACATGGGCACCCTGGTGCGCGACGAGGGCATCAACAGCTTCAAGCACTTCATGGCCTACAAAAACGCCATCATGTGCGACGACGAAACCCTGGTGAACAGCTTTAAGCGATCGCTGGAGCTGGGTGCCATGCCCACCGTGCACGCCGAAAACGGCGAGCTGGTCTACCTGCTGCAGGCCGACATGAAAACCAAGGGCATCTTCGGCCCCGAAGCCCACCCGCTGTCGCGCCCGCCCGCCGTCGAGGCCGAAGCCGCCCAGCGCGCCATCGCCATCGCCAACGTGCTCAACGTGCCGATCTACGTGGTGCATGTGTCGTGCGCCGAATCCGCCGCAGCCATCGCCCGCGCCCGCGCCGCAGGCCAGCGCGTGTATGGCGAGGTGCTGGCCGGGCATTTGACGGTGGACGACAGCGTCTACCGCAGCCCCGATTTCGCCTATGCCGCAGGCCACGTGATGAGCCCGCCCTTCCGCAACAAAAGCAACCAGGACGCGCTGTGGCACGGCCTGCAGGCCGGGCACCTGCACACCACAGCCACCGACCACTGCACCTTCTGCGCCGCCCAAAAAGCCGCGGGCAAAGACGACTTCAGCAAAATCCCTAACGGCTGCGGCGGCGTGGAAGAGCGCCTGGCTGTGATCTGGGACGAAGGCGTCAACACCGGCCGCCTCACGCCCAGCGAATTCGTCGCCGTCACGTCCGCCAACGCCGCCAAGCTGTTCAACATCTACCCGCGCAAAGGCTGCGTGGTGGCCGGGGCCGATGCCGACCTGGTGGTGTGGGACCCGGCGGGCACCAAAACCCTGTCCGTCAAGACGCAAAAATCCCTGGGCGACTTCAACATTTTTGAGGGCCGCACCGTGACCGGCGTGCCCAGCCACACGCTGAGCCAGGGCAAGGTGGTTTACGCCAATGGCGACCTGCGCGCCGAGCGCGGTGTCGGCAAGTACGTGAAGCGCCCGCCCTTCGGCCCGCAGTTCGATGCGCTGGCCAAAAAGACCGCGCAACAAGCGCCCTCCCCCGTCGCCCGCTGAAACAGGAACGCACCATGACCCCGAACCTTGAATCCCTGCGCATCAACGGCCCGCGCCTGTGGGACTCGCTGATGGAACTGGCCCAGATCGGTGCCACACCCAAGGGCGGCGTGTGCCGCCTTACCCTGACCGACCTGGACAAACAAGGCCGCGACCTCGTCACCCGCTGGGCCACCGAAGCAGGCATGACGGTCACCATCGACAAGATCGGCAACGGCTTCATGCGCCGCCCGGGCCGCAACAACAGCCTGCCACCCATCATGACCGGCAGCCACATCGACACCCAGCCCACCGGCGGCAAGTTCGACGGCAACTACGGCGTGCTCGCAGGCATCGAAGTGGTACGCACCCTGAACGACCACGGCATCCAGACCGAAGCCCCCATCGAAGTCGCGTTCTGGACCAACGAAGAAGGCTCGCGCTTTGTGCCGGTAATGATGGGCTCGGGCGTGTTCGCCAAAGCCTTCACCCTGGAGCATGCCTACGCCGCCACCGACCTGGAAGGCAAGACGGTGCAAGGCGAGCTGGAGCGCATAGGCTACGTGGGCGCGCAAGAGCCCGGCGACCACCCCATCGGCGCGTACTTTGAGACGCACATCGAGCAAGGCCCGGTGCTGGAAGACCACGATATCACCATCGGCGTGGTGCAAGGCGTGCTGGGCATCCGCTGGTTCGACTGCACCGTCACCGGCATGGAAGCCCACGCAGGCCCCACGCCCATGGCGCTGCGCAAAGATGCGATGCTGGCCGCCACCCGCATCATGCAAGACGTGGTGGCCGCAGCCCACCGCCACCCGCCGCATGGCCGGGGCACCGTCGGCATGGTCCAGGTGTTCCCCAACAGCCGCAACGTGATCCCGGGCCGGGTGAAGTTCAGCATCGACCTGCGCAACAGCACCGATGCCCTGGTGGACCAGATGGCCGATGAGGTCAAAGCCTTTGCCGCCACCGTGGCGCAAGAACACGGTGTAGACGTAAAAATCGAAATGGTCTCCAGCTACTCCGCCATCGGCTTCCACCCCGACTGCGTGGACGCCGTGGGCCGCGCCGCCGCCAAGCTGGGCTACTCGAACATGCCCGTCGTGTCAGGCGCGGGGCATGACGCGGTGTACATGGCGAAGCTGACATCCAGCGGCATGATCTTCATCCCCTGCAAGGACGGGATTAGCCACAACGAGATTGAGGATGCGAAACCGGAGCACATTACGGCCGGGTGCAATGTGCTGCTGCATGCGATGTTGGAGCGGGCTGTTGTGGTTTGACTTTAGATGAAATATGAACCGAAAGAAGACGATGATCCGTCTTTCTCCGAAGAACTATCCTCATTGCCAGAATGGGACCGATCGTTCTGGCTATCTCGTGCTTATATAGAGGCTAGTCGGTGTCTATGCACAAGCATGTTGTCGGGTGACTTTACATCCCAATATTCGTCAAGCAGAGTCATCTTGCATCTGACCCGTCAGGGTATTGAACTCTTTCTGAAGGCGGCTTTAGGTGCCATTGGTTCCGCACCACTGACTCACGACATTGATCGATTATTTTCTGACTACCGCCTTGCATATCCGGCGCTTATATTCACTTTCAAAATTCCCGCGCGTTTCGGTGTCGATACAACTCTTAGCCTATTTCCAGAAGATCACAAGTCATTTCACGCCACTTTGGATCAACGTCATCGCTATCCAGCCGATCGAATTGGAAGAAATTTCACCACCAGAGAAACTTTTGATCCCAAGGAGGTACTCCACGAGCTGGAAGCACTCGACAAAGAACTCAAAGTCCTTGAATGGGCTAGGATTCGGCCGCACCTCGATGGACGGCCAATAATTGGTTGACTTTGTCTTCGCCGGACTCAGCTACGTTCCGTTATGACGGCGGGGTCTGATACGGCGTACATCCGTCGGGTTCAGGTCTTGCTTTACTACATTGAAGACCTACTCGCCCCTATTTCTGCAATTTACAGAAGCGCTATCCCCAATCCCCCTTAGTAGCAGCCACCAGCGCCGCCCAATCGTCAGGCGGGTTTCCGCGCTGCAGCATTTTCTGAAACACGGCATACGGGTCGCTCTTGCTGCCAGACGATCGCAAAGTGTTTTCGTCGTTCACCCAGGCAAAGATAATGATCCTGGTTTTGGAGTCGAACCGGAAAAACAAGCGAAACCGTCGCCCGATCTTGGCGCGCCGCCAGTGTCGAAATGCGGGGCCCATGGTGTTGCCCTGGCGGTACTCTTCGCGGTTGGGGTCGCTGGGTACGGTCTCGAGCATTAGCTGCGACAAGGCCAGGAAAAGTTTGACGTTGGCGTTCGATGCAAACCCAGCGGGGTCTTGGGCTTGGGCACGTTGCGCGGCGGCTTGCAGTTTCTGGAGTTGCTCAATCAGGCAGTCGTGGAACAGCAAATTCCAACTGTGGCGCTGGATCACAGCGCCACGTCGCCTTCAATCTCTTCACCCAAATCCACGGGTTCTCGGATGGCCGCCAACATGGCCTGCGCCAGGCCAGCCGGTAGCGTGGATACATGTTGACCCGAGGCGATGCTTTTTTCCAGCAACGCCAGGAAACCTTCGATGGCGGGGTCTGCATGGGGCTCGTCATCCACACGGGTGACGATCACTTGCGAGCCCAGCATGTCGAATGCCACCTTGCCGCCAAAGTTCACGCCGAGAACCTGGCGGATGGATTTGGGCAGGGTGATCTGGCCTTTGGAGGTGATAGTGGCGATTTCGTGAATAGCGAGCATGGCATAGCTTCCTTGCATGAAGGCTTAGATTGTAAGGATTAATCCTTACTTCCGTCAAACATGCCTCGTCACCGTACACGCAATCCACAGCATCTTTGAAAACGCCTATCCGATGCATGAATTTTATTGAGTTCTGATATCATAGCCATTAATTAACATGTAGATGCGTAGCGTAAAGTTGCGACACGATGTAACAGCCAAGCCAGCCATTCCCTCGACACCCCCCAAGGAGCTCCCCATGACCACCGAAGCCAAATGCCCCTTCCACCACGCCGCAGGCGGCGGTACGACCAACAAGGATTGGTGGCCCAAGCAAGTGCGGGTGGATTTGCTGAACCAGCACTCCAGCAAATCCAATCCGCTGGGCGAAACATTCAACTACGCCGAAGCCTTCAACAAGCTGGACTACAAGGCCCTCAAGGCCGATCTGGTCAAGCTGATGACCGACAGCCAGGACTGGTGGCCCGCCGACTTTGGCCACTATGGCCCGCAGTTCGTGCGCATGGCCTGGCATGCTGCAGGCACCTACCGCACCCAGGACGGGCGCGGCGGTGGCGGGCGGGGCCAGCAGCGCTTTGCGCCGCTGAACTCGTGGCCCGACAACGTCAACATCGACAAGTCGCGCCGCCTGCTGTGGCCCATCAAGCAGAAGTACGGCCAAAGCATCTCGTGGGCGGACTTGTTCATCCTGACCGGCAACGTGGCGCTGGAGTCCATGGGTTTTCGCACCTTTGGTTTTGGCGGTGGCCGTGCGGACGTGTGGGAACCCGACATGGATGTGAACTGGGGCGCGGAAACCACCTGGCTGGCCACGGACAAGCGTTTCAGCGGCGACCCCGCAGAACGTGCGCTGGACAGCAACCTGGCCGCCACCCACATGGGCCTGATCTACGTGAACCCCGAAGGCCCCAACGCCAGCGGCGACTACCTGGCGGCTGCCAAGGACATCCGCACCACCTTCTACCGCATGGCCATGGACGACGAAGAAATCGTCGCCCTGATCGCCGGTGGCCACACCTTTGGCAAGGCGCACGGCGCAGCCCCCGAATCGCACAAAGGCCCCGAGCCCGAAGGCGCGGGCATCGAGGCGCAGGGCCTGGGCTGGCACAGCAACTTTGGCAGTGGCCACGGCAAAGACACGGTGTCCAGCGGCCTGGAAGTCACCTGGACCACCACCCCGGCGCAGTGGGGCAACAACTACTTCGAGAACCTGTTCAAGTTCGAGTGGGAGCTGACGCATTCGCCCGCCGGTGCCAAGCAGTGGGTGGCCACCAACGCGCCAGAGATCATTCCCGACGCGCACATCCCGGGCAAGTTCCACAAGCCCACCATGCTGACCACCGACCTGACGATGCGCTTCGACCCGGAGTTCGGCAAGATTTCCAAACGTTTCCATGAAGACCCACAGGCCTTTGCCGAGGCCTTTGCCCGCGCCTGGTACAAGCTGACCCACCGCGACATGGGTCCGAAGGCGCGCTACCTCGGCCCCGAAGTGCCCAAGGAAGACCTGATCTGGCAAGACCCGCTGCCCGCCGCCACGCACCAGCCCACGGCGGCAGACATTGCCGACATCAAGGCCCAAATCGCCGCGTCCGGTTTGACGGTCAGCCAGTTGGTGTCGGTGGCCTGGGCCTCGGCCTCCACCTTCCGCGGTGGCGACAAGCGCGGCGGTGCCAACGGCGCACGCCTGGCCCTGGCCCCGCAGAAGGACTGGGAAGTCAACCGCGTGGCGGTGCAGGCCCTGCCCACCCTGGTGCAGATCCAGCAGGTTTCGGGCAAGGCTTCGCTGGCCGACGTGATCGTGCTGGCAGGTAGCGTGGGCGTGGAGCAGGCGGCCAAGGCGGTGGGCATCGCCGTGGAGGTGCCGTTCGCACCGGGCCGTGTCGATGCCACGCAAGCACAAACCGATGTGGAGTCTTTCGCCGCGCTGGAGCCGCTGGCCGATGGTTTCCGCAACTACAAAAAAGGCCCCATCGGTGCCGCCACCGAAGCCCTGCTGATCGACAAGGCCCAGTTGCTGACCCTGACCGCGCCCGAGATGACCGCGCTGGTCGGTGGCCTGCGGGTACTGGGTGCGAATGCCGATGGCGGCAAGCACGGCGTGTTCACCGACCAGGTGGGCGTGCTCAGCAATGTGTTCTATGTGAACCTGCTGGACATGGGCACCACCTGGACGGCAGTAGACGGCGAAGGCGAAGTGTTCGAAGGCCGCGACCGCAAGACCGGCCAGGTGAAGTACACCGCCACCCGGGCCGACCTGGTCTTTGGCTCTAACGCGGTGCTGCGCGCCTATGCCGAGGTCTATGCCAGCGCCGACGGCCAGCAGAAGTTCGTGGCCGACTTCGTAGCCGCCTGGGCCAAGGTGATGGACCTGGACCGGTTCGACTTGGCGTAACTGGCAGGGGTTAAGGCCCCGTGGCCGACTGCGCCCCGGGTGGAGCACATTGCGTGCAACACCCGGGGCGCAGACAGGCTGCAAGGGAAATCAGGGCCTTGTGCTTATCCAACAAGCGTAAGCAGCTCTAAATTCTGTAGCAAATACCTAATTCCGCTGTGCGCCCGGCTATGCGCGCAGTGGGCGCAGCGCAGCGATCTCGGCCTCCAGCGCCGCCACCCGCTTCTCCGCAGCCTCTAGTGCCAACGTCAAGCGCTGCACCTCCGCAGCCAACCCATCCGCCACCTCCGTTACCCGCTCGCGCGTGCCGTCGCGGGTGTGGGCCAGTTGGGTGCTCAGGCCATCGAGCCAGCGCAGGATATCCACCCGCGTCGTGTCTTTGTGCAGCGGGGTTTGCAGCGTGGCCTTTTTGACATCGGCGCGGCGGCACAGCTCCGACTGGGTGACGCGGCCATGGTTAAAGGGGTAGATGCCGTGGTGGGCCGCGATGTCGGCCTCGATGTCGCGCATGGCCTGGCGCAGGCGGGCCAGCGCGGCGGCGGTGCGGGCGTTGGGCTTGTCCGGGGTGGGAGTGGAGTCGGCAGTCATGGCAAAAATTTATAAAAAATCGGCATGTAGCGCTTATTAACAGGGCGGTAGCAGCTACTTATTCAATAGCAATCAAGCGCTGCGCATGAACTTGAAAATCAGCACCCAAAAGCTCAGGATCAGCGAGGCTACGGGGAACTGCAGCGCGGTGGGCATGCAGTAGATGACCAGCACGCCCGGAATCCACACGCACCACAGGGCCACCAGCACCGGCAGGTAACGGCGGGTCAAGAAGTCGGCCGACACCACCCGCTGCCAAGTGCGGGCGCTGAAGCCGTCTTCGCGCCAGGCGAACATGGCAATGACGGCGAAGTTGGTCACGGGCGAATACACAAACTGGTCCACCAGGATCTTTTTGGCCAGGGTGGCGGCATCCACGCCCTCGCCAAACAGGTGCACCTGCAGTGCATAAAACAGGTCCACGGTGATGCCGATGGAGCCAAACACCAGGATGGCGTAGGCCATGTCGGCCCACATCGTCGGTCGCCAGGGCTGCTTGAGCACGAGTTGGCCCAGGGCCTCGGGCAGCAGCACGGCAAACACGGCGTACGAGGCAAACGCAAATGGGTAGCCCCATGCCTGTTTGGCGCTGCCCCAGGTGGCCAGGCCCGCCTGCACGGCCGGGCTGAGCGCATAGGCCAGCACCAAACCGGCCAGGCCGCACCACAGCACCAGCCCTGGCAGCAGGTTGGCCTGCACCGCCGCGCGGACCTGCTGCAGCGGTGTGGTGGGCAGCGCGCGTTCCATGTGCCTTACGCGGCCAGCGCCAATTCCGCCAGCTTCACCGCGCCCTCAAAACTCCGTGCGCCGCCGATGAACAGGTTCAGGTGGCAAAACACGCTGTCTTCCACGCCGGTCACTGCCGCCAGCTCCTGGTCGCGCAGGCCGGCCCAGCTGGCGGGCAGGTCTTTGCGGGTGTCGAAGGAGCCGGGCTCGACTGGCACGGTCTTGATCTGGTACTGGTTGCCGTCGGAGTCGGGGTAGACCACAAACAGCACCTCGGGCATTTCGTCTACCACCACGCGGGTCCAGGGCATGCCGCCCTCTTTCAAGTGCAGCAGTTTGCCGCCCAGCAGGCGCGGCGCCTGGCGCACGGTGTCCACGGCG
Source organism: uncultured Albidiferax sp. (assembly GCA_963512645.1). Classification (GTDB taxonomy): domain Bacteria; phylum Pseudomonadota; class Gammaproteobacteria; order Burkholderiales; family Burkholderiaceae_C; genus Rhodoferax_B. The sequence continues at coordinate 13,756 of CAUPNM010000042.1, forward strand.
CGGATCTGGGCCACTTTTTTGCTGATGGCGTGGTCTAAAAACGTGCGGGTGATGGCCACCGCCTGGCGAAAGCGGGTTTCCAGCAGCTGGGCCTTGGCGGCCAGGTCCAGGCCCTGCTCTTCCAGCCAGTGGGTGTTGAGCTGGGCAAGCAGCGACGACAGGCCAAAAATGCCGGGGGCCACGTCGCCCTGGCCGGTGTCCACGATGTCGAGGTACTGCACCAGCGAATGGTCGATGGTGTGCACCACGCTGGCCACCGCCGCGTCGTCCAGCGCGTGGCCGTGGCTGGCGGCCCAGGCTTGCACGTAGGCCGCGCCATGGGCCGACCACACCAGGCCCGCGCTGGCGTAGCCCACGCCGGGCACGGTGTGGCCATCGACCACGCGGGCCGGGCGCGCGCCTTCAAAGCCGCGCTGGTGGTGGTCAAACCGGCCCGTGGCCGCGTCCCAGGTGCCGCCCACATCGACCACGAAGTCTGCCGTGGCGATGAGGGCCTTGTCGCGGGTACGCAGCAGGGTGTGCGATGGGAAAACCCCCATCAAAACGCCCACGCCAAAAACGTCGTCGGCGTGGAAAGTGCCACTGTGGGTGGCGATGCAGGTGGGGGTAGCGGTATCGGTCATGGGGTGATTTTAAACACCAAAAATAACAACCAGCGCCCGTAAAACAAGCGCCGAATGCTATTTATTAGATAGCACTTCCAGCCCGCAGCCGCGCAGCAGCAAGGCCACCACATGTTCGGTGGCGCGGGCCTGGTCGGCACGGGTCAGTTTGGGGCGGCCCAGCACGGCGCTGACCTGCACCTCAAAGTCGGCATAGGTTTGCGTGGCGGCCCACAGGGTGAAAAACAAATGCGTGCTGTCCACCGGGGCCATTTTTCCCTCGGCAATCCACTGGTCGATGACGGCGGACTTGGCCCGCACCGTGCCGCGCAGCTCGGTAGCCAGCAGTTGGCGCACCACCGTTGCGCCGTGCAGCAGTTCGTTGGCCCAGACCTTGGAGGCGTGCGGGCGGGCCGCCGACATGGCCATCTTGCTGCGGATGTAGCCGCCGATGGCCTGGGCCGGGTCGGCATCGGGGGTGATGCCGTGGGTGGGGGCCAGCCAGTCCTCCAGGATGCGGGCCAGCACCGCGCGGTACAGCGCGTCCTTGTTGCCAAAGTAGTAGTGCAGGTTGGCCTTGGGCAGGCCGGATTCTTCGGCGATCTGGGCCATGGTGGCACCGCTGAACCCGGCCCCGGCAAACACGCGCTCTGCCGCCGTCAGGATGCGCTCTTCATTGGCCTGGCGGATCTGGCCTTTGGCATCCGCCGGGGCTTGCAGGGCTTTGGGCACTGGCGTGGTGGAGATCACTTTTTGGTGGCCGCTTCCCAAACGATGTGGCTCATGGCGGCGGCACCGGGGTCTTTCTTGATCACCGGGGCACTGCCGCCCGACAGCAGCACCTTGACCGTGCGCTCGTAGGCGGCGGGCTCCAGGTAGCCCATCTTGGGGCTGTTGGCGGTGGTGATGAGCTTGGCCACGTTTTCCATCTGGCGCTTTTGCACCGCCAGGGTGGCGCTGCCCGACATGTCGTTGGAGACCACGATCTTGGCGGCTTCTTCGGGGTTTTTCACCGCGTCGTTCCAGCCCTTGAAGGTGGCCCGCAGGAACTTGCCCATGCGGGCTACAAAGGCCGGGTCCTTGAGTTTGGCTTCCATCACGTACAGGCCGTCTTCCAGCGAGGCCGCGCCCTGGTCTTCGTAGAAGAAGGTGACCAGGTCGCTCTCCTTCACACCCGCGTCGATGATCTGCCAGTACTCGTTGTAGACCATGGTGGACACGCAGGCGGCCTGGTTTTGCAGCAGCGGATCGACGTTAAAGCCCTGCTTGAGCACCTTGATGTCGGTGTCGGGCTTCAGGCCCAGCTTGGCCATCCAGTTCAGGAAGGGGTATTCGTTACCACCGAACCACACGCCCAGGGTTTTGCCCTTGAGGTCTTTGGGGCTGCTGACACCGCTGGCTTTTTTGCAGGTGAGCATGAGGCCGGAGCGGTTAAACACCTGGGCGATGTTGACCAGCGGCACACCGGCTTCGCGGGCGGCCAGCGCGTCGGGCATCCAGTTGACGATCACGTCGGCGTTGTTGCCCGCAATCACCTGCACCGGCGAGATGTCGGGGCCTCCGGGCTTGATGGTCACGTCCAGTCCCTCGGCCTTGTAGTAGCCCTTGGCCGCTGCCACGTAGTAGCCCGCAAACTGGGCTTGCGGCACCCATTTGAGCTGCACGGTGAGTTTTTCTTGGGCCTGGGCGGCCAGGCTGCCGACCACAAAAGCAGCGGCCAGCAGGCCTTGGCTCAACTTGGATAATTTCAGCATCGAATACTCCTAGGGGGTGGGGAACTTACCGGGAACGAACGGAAGGGTGCCAGAACGCGAAACGCCGCTCCAGCTGCACCAGCAAGGCGTAGGCCAGCGAGCCGGTGAGGGCCGCCACCACAATCGCGCCCCACACCAGCGGCATCTGCATCTTGGCCGCCTCGGTGGAAATGCGAAAACCCAGCCCGGCTGTGGGCGAACCAAAAAACTCGGCCACGATGGCCCCGATCAGCGCCAGCGTGGCGTTGACCTTGAGCGCACCAAAAATGAACGGCAAGGCACTGGGCAGGCGCAGCCCCAGCAAGGTTTGCCAGTAGCCCGCCGCATAGCTGTGCATCAGCTCGCGCTCGAGCTTGCCGGCGGCTTTCAAACCCGCCAGGGTGGACACCAGCATGGGGAAAAAGGTCATCAGCACCACCACCGCCGCCTTGGAGGGCCAGTCAAAACCAAACCACATCACGGCAATAGGTGCCACCCCGACCAGCGGCACGGTGCTGGTGAGCGAGGCAATCGGCAGCAGGCCACGCTGCAAAAACGGCAGGCGGTCGATGGCCACGGCCACCGCAAACCCCAGGCCGCAGCCCAGCACCCAGCCGGTGAGCACCGACTTGAGCACGGTCTGCACAAAGTCGCCCCACAGCAGCGCCCCGCCCTCGCCCATGGCCTGCACGATCTGCAGCGGCGACGGCAGCAGCACCCGGGGCACCTCATACGCGGAGACCAGCAGCTGCCAGAAGTACAGCAACCACAGGCCGAACAGGCCCGCCGTCAACAGCCCGTAAACGGGCCGCCCGTCCAGCCTGGCGCAAGCCCGCACGGTCCACACGGCCAACCCCAGCACGCCCAGAAATATAGGCAAGAAAAGGCCGTTCTTGCTTATAGAATAAGCGGGAGCAGCTATAAAAACTGCAGCAATCAGCACGCTAACCGCTACCAGGCCCAGCACCGCCTGCGGGCTGCGCGCCTTCATGCCCGGCCCCCAAAGCGGCGCAGCACCAGCCGCTCCACGCCCAGCACGGCGGCGGTCAGGGCCAGGCCCAGCAAGGCCGACATCAGCAGCGCCGACCAGATGGCCACGGTGTTGCCGTAGTACGAACCCAGCAGCAGCTTGGCCCCCAGGCCCGCCTGCGCACCGGTGGGCAATTCGGCCACCATGGCCCCGACCAGGCTGGCGGCAATGCCGACCCGCAAGGCCGGAAACAAAAACGGCAGCGCCGCAGGCAGGCGCAGCAGCCATAACGCCTGCCAGCGCGAGGCGGCGTAGGTGTAGAGCAGCTCGGTGTCGATCTGCTGCGGCGAGCGCAGGCCCTGCACCATGGCCACGGTGACCGGGAAGAAACACAAATACATGGCGATCACCGCCTTGGGCCACACGCCTGAGAAGCCCAGGCTGCCCAGAATCACCAGCACGATGGGCGCAATCGCCAGCACGGGGATGGTTTGCGAGGCCACGATCCAGGGCATCAGCGCCCGGTCAAGCGTGCGCGAATGCACGATGCCCGCCGACAGCAGCAGGCCCAGCAGCGTGCCCATGGCAAAACCCAGCAGGCTGGAATGGGCAGTGACGGCCACGTGGAACAGCAGGTTGCGTGGCGAATCCACCGGCCAATCGACCAGGCTGGACCAAAAATCCAACGCCACCTGCTGCGGCGACGGCAGCACCGGGCGCTGCATGTTCAGCGTGGTCTGGACCAGATCCGTCCAGCTCCAGGCCGTGCCCTGGGGGCCGAGCACGCGCTCGATGGCCCCTGGCGCGTTCAGCCACACGGCCCCCGCGTACCACAGCAGTAGCACGCCCAGTAGCACGGTGGCGATGGGCAAGCCGCTGTGGAGAGCGGCGCTGCGCTTAGTGGTGGCCATCCGCCAGGGACTCGCGTACGGCGTGGGCCAGGGCCATGAACTCGGGGGTGTCGCGCAGGCCCAGGTGGCGCTCGTCCGGCAGGGTGGAATCGATGACCTTGACGATGCGCCCGGGCCGGGGCGACATGACCACGATGCGGGTCGAGAGATACACCGCCTCGGCAATCGAGTGGGTCACAAACACCACCGTGCGGCGCTCGCGCTGCCAGAGCTGCTGCAGCTGCTCGTTGAGGCGGTCGCGGGTGATTTCGTCCAGCGCACCAAAGGGCTCGTCCATCATCAGGATGCGCGGCTCAAAGGCCAGTGCCCGGGCAATCGACACCCGCTGCTGCATGCCGCCCGAGAGCTGCCAGGGGTATTTTTTCTCGAACCCCTGCAGGCCCACCCGCGCCAGCTGGTCCATCGCAATGCGCTGGCTCTCGGCCTTGTCGCGGCCCTGGATGTGCAGCGGCAACAGCACATTGCCCAGCACGGTGCGCCAGGGAAACAGCGCCGGGGCCTGGAACACATAGCCGTAGGAGCGGGCCAGGCGCGCCGCGTGCGGGCTGACCCCGTTCACCAGCATGGTGCCGGAGCTGATGGGCTCCAGGTCGGCAATGGCGCGCAGCAGCGTAGTCTTGCCGCAGCCCGAGGGGCCGATCAGCGAGATGAATTCGCCCGGCTGCACGGTCAGGTCGATGTCTTGCAGGGCATGCACCGGCGCGTCGGCTGCGGGGTAGATGACGTTGGCCCGGCGGACCTCGACAGCCACCGTAGCAGCCAAGGGCGCAGCCATGGGAGCGGCCAACGGCTCAGGGGCTCGCATGGGCACAGAAGGGAAGGAAATAAATCATATAAACCCACTATAAAGCTAACCAAACGGTCAGCTTCTTGGGGTTTAAGCTAGTTTTATGCCAATTTTTCAGGGCCCGCTGCACCGAGGCAGTGCGGCGCTTTCAGGCAGGGTCTGCTCTGCGTCGACCTTCTCCCACTGCAGGCGAATGTCCAGCAGCTCGGGCAGGACACCTTGGAAGGCGTGGACCACCAGGGGGTCAAAGTGCACCTCGACCCCGGCATGGATGTAGCCCAGGATTTTCTCTATCGGCCAGGGCTCCTTGTACGGTCGGCGCATGCTCAGGGCATCGAACACATCGGCCAGCGCCACGATGCGGGCGGACTTGGGGATCTCTTGCCCGCGCAGGCCACCCGGGTAGCCGCTGCCGTCCCATTTCTCGTGGTGCCGCAACGCGACCTCGGCGGCGAGCTGGAACACCGGGGCCTCGCTCTTGCTCAGGATGTCATAGCCAATTTGCGGATGGGTGCGCATAACTTCCCATTCGGCCTCATTCAACAGCCCCGGTTTGCGCAAAATCGCCTGCGGCACGCCCAGCTTGCCGGTGTCGTGCATGGGGGCGGCCAGTTCCAGGCGGGTGCTGCTGGCGGCATCCCAGCCACAGGCCTGGGCCAGCACGCGGGCATAAGCCCCCATGCGCCAGATGTGGGCCCCGGTGTCGGTGTCGTTGTAGTGCCCGGCGTTGCCCAGCATCAAAATTGCGTCGCGGTAGCTTTGTTCCAGTGCCGTGGCCCGCACCCGCGACAAATGTGCCGAGACCCGCGCCAGCACGATAGGCGGGGACACCGGCTTGGTGATGTAGTCCACCGCACCCGCCGCAAAGCCCGCAGCCTCGTGTGCCGTGTCGGCATAGCCGGTCACGAAGATCACCTGTACGTTCTGGGTGGCATCGCGCTGTTTGATCTGTCGGCACAGGTCGTAGCCGTTGGTGTCGGGCAGTCCGATATCGAGCAGCACCAGCGCCGGGCGGTGCTTGACCACCGCTGCCAGCGCCTCGGCCCCATTGCGGGCAAACGCCAGCACATAGGTTTTCTGCAGGATCTCGCGCATGATGGTCAGGTTGGCGGGTTCGTCGTCGACGACCAAAATGGTGGGAACGTACACGGCCTACTCCTTGGGCAAAATGCTGTATTGCCAGGCCAGCTGGCGGCTGCAGGCCTCGGCCCCCCGAAAGTCAAAAGCTTGCACACAGGCCCGGATGGCGGCCAGGTCCTGTGCAGGCAGCTGCTGTGCCAGCCGGGCCAATAGGGCCTCTACCGGCGCAGGGTTGTCGGTGTCCAGTGCCGCCAGCAAGGCCTGTATCTGCGATTGCAGGCCCGCACGGGCCTCAGGGGTGCCCTGTTGGCCAGGAGGATCCGCAGGTCCGGGCGGCACGACCGCAGGCGCAAAACGTGCGATAGCGTCCAGGGCTTGGCGTAACGCCTCGTCCAGGCGGTCCAGCACCGGTATCGGGTCATAGCCCATGGACAGCACCCTTTCTGCCTCACCGGCCAGGCGGTAGGTGGCAGGCAGAGCCATATTGGCAGCCACCCCGGCCAGTTTGTGCGCCAGTGCGGCGGCAGCGGGGCGGTCGTCTGCCGCCAGACTGGCATGCATCTCGGCTACCGCATGGCCATAACTGGTGGAGAAGCGCCGCAGGTATTCGCGGTAGACCGACAGGCTTGACCAGACCTGCAGCCCCTGCGCGACATCGACCACCGAGGTATCCAGAAGCGGAATGGCATCCATCGGCGTGGCGGGGGGCACCTCAGAGCCCCCCGGAGCGTGGCGCGTCGCACGGGGCTGCCCCCCCGGCTTGCGCCGCAACCGCTGGATCAACGCCACGGTGGAGGGCACGTCAAAGGGTTTGCTGATGAAGTCGGTCATGCCCACGGCCTGCGCCGCTTCTTGCTGCGACTTGAAGGCCCCGGCGGTCAGTGCCACGATGGGCAGGTCATCAAACTGGGGCATGCGCCGCAGTTCGCGGGTGGCTTCGATGCCGTCCAGCACCGGCATCTGTACATCCATCAGCACGATGTCTACATCCCCGGGATGGACCCGCAACCAATCCAGGGCCGCCTGGCCATCCTCGGCCAGCACCACATCGGCCCCTTGCTGGTGGAGGATGCGCTGTGCCACCTCGCGGTTGATCTCGCTGTCGTCTACCACCAGCACCCGCACGCCGGTCAGGGCCTGGCCTGTGGCCTGCAGCACGACCGGTGGCACGCCTGCGGTGTCGGCGCGCTTGCGCTGGGCGGCCATGACCGCGTTGTACAAGGTGGAGGTGGTGACGGGCTTGCTCAGAATCGCATCCACCAGATCGGCCCCCGGCTGGCTGGCCAGGCTGGTGAGCGAGTAGGCGGTGGCCATGATCACGATGGGGCATTCGTCGGGCGGAACGCTGCTACGGATGGCCTGGGCGGTGGCCAGACCATCCATGCCCGGCATTTTCCAGTCGAGCACCACCACATGGGGCAGCTTGCCATGGTTGCGGCTCTGCACCTGCGCCAGCACCGCCTCGCCGGAATCCACGGCGCTGACCTGCCAGCCCAGGCCCTGGGCAATATCCACCACGGCGCGCAGGGCGATCTGGTTGTCATCGGCGAGCAGGGCATCGATGCGAACCATATCGGGCGACGAAAAGTCGGTGCTGGGAATCTGCTGCAGCGGCACGGTGAACCAAAACTCGCTTCCCTCACCCAGGGTGCTGGACAGTCCAATCTCTCCCCCCATCAAGCCCACCAGTTGGCGGCTAATGGTCAGGCCCAGGCCAGTTCCCCCAAAGCGGCGGGTCGTGGAACTGTCGGCCTGGGTAAAGGCCGAAAACACCTCGTCTTGCAGCGCAGGGGCGATGCCAATGCCGGTGTCTACCACGCTGAACCGCAGGCTGAGCGTGTCTTCATGCGCGCTGAGCAGCTCGGTGCGCAGCTCTACCCGGCCTGCATGGGTGAACTTGATGGCGTTACTGGCCAGGTTGGTCAGCACCTGCTCCAGGCGCAAGGCATCACCCTTTACTGCGCTGATGCCCGCAGGCAGGGGCTGGATGATGAGCTCGATATTTTTGCTGCCTGCCGCGATACCCATGGCGCTGGCCAGGTTGTCCATCACATCGCCCAGGCGAAACGGCGTGCACTCGATGGCCATGTGCCCGGCTTCGATCTTGGAGACATCCAGTACGTCGTTGATGATGCCTAGCAGCGAGCGGCCCGAGGACCGTATCTTGCGCACCAGATCGTGGGCGTTCGGGTCCAGCTGCGCCTGCTCCAGCAAGTAAGCCAGGCCCAGGATGGCATTCAGGGGCGATCGGATTTCGTGGCTCATGTTGGCCAAAAACTCGGCCTTGCTGCGGTTGGCCGCCTCGGCCACGTCACGGGCCTGCAGCAAAGCCGCCTCGGCACGCTTCTGGGCCGAAATATCCTGCGCAAACACCAGGGTGGCAGGTCCATCGGCCAACACCACGCGGGCGGTGGTTTTGAGTACCAGCACCAGGCTACCGTCCTGGCCCAGCCCCATGGCTTCGAACATATGCTCCTTGGGGGAGTCTTCGCGGATCAAGGCCTCCTGGGTATGCAGCAGCGCGCGTGAGTCCACAGAGATCATGTCGCTCCACAGCATGCCTACCAGGCTCTCATCGGCACTACATCTGTGCAGGGCCCGATAGCGCGGATTGCAGTACACGATGCGGCCGCTGCGCAAAATGGCCACGGCCAGCGGCGCGTCTTCGATCAGGGTACGGAACCGCGCTTCACTTTCGCGCAGTGCAAGGGACTGGCGGCGCTCTGAAACATCTTTACAGGCCACGATGAGGAGCTCCATCTCCCCTGACGCGTCATAGATGGCAGAAGTGCTGTGCTCCACAAAGACGGACGCGGTCCGGTCTTTTCGGCGAACCTCCCACAGCGCATCGCGCAGGAACTGGCCTCGCATGCCCTGTTGGCTGGGCCACTGGTCGGGCGGCAGCAGTTCTCCGTCCATCTGGACCAACTCAATGCCGCTGACAACTGCCTCGAAAGGTGTGCTCGGGTCAAAAAGGCCATGCATGGACCGCCCCACACGGTTGATACGGACGAGTTGGCGCTGGCGGTCAAACACAAAGACAGCATCCGCCATGTTGTCAAACACCGCCAAAAGCTCGTTGCGGGTGCGTACCACCTCTTGCTCGGCGGTGCGGGCTTCGGTGATGTCCATGTGCGTCCCCACCATGGTGATGCCCCGGCCCTGCGTGTCCCGCTCAATCGCCTGGGCGCGGCCCAGAATCCAAACCCAATGGCCTAACCGGTGCTGGATACGGTAGATGGCCTCGTAAAACAGCACACTGCCATCCAGACAGGCTTCGCACGCTGCAGTGTGCGCTGCCACATCTTCGGGGTGGATGCGCCGTTGCCAGAAGTCGGGGTCGTCCTGCATGTCGGACAAGGCAAAGCCCAGCATGGCCGCAGAGCTGCCATCAAACACCCAGGGTCCTGTGGACGCATGGAAGCTCCAGAGCCCCAAATTGGCACCACGCAACGCCAGCTTGAGGCGGTCAGCCGCTTCCAGGCGTTCGCTGTCGCGTTGAAACGCCAGGTCTTCCATGCGGGCCCGCCGCGTCTGCCCCCACCACAGGCCACCGCAGCACAGCACGACCAAGGCCGCATACAGCACGCCGCTGGTGATGGCTTGGCGTTGCAATGGCTTGGCGATGGCATCCAAGTCTCGGCTGAGGCCAATCACCAGCCCCTTGTCCATTTGCAGCTCGGCAGGATGGATGGTGCGCATGGCCATCAGACGCTGCTCACCGGTTATGGGTACCGTGCCCGTGAATACGCTGCTGGTTTTGCCATCCAGCATATGCCGGCTGAAGAAAGTCCCCGGTTTGTTGAAATTGGTGCCGTCGGTATTCGCTCGGAGCGGGAAGTTCAAAAACTGCAACCCGTCGCTGTGAACCACAAAACCCCACACGTCCGGGGCATACATCGCCGGTCGAAAAATACCGCTGAAATATTTGGGGTCAAGGGTGGCGATGATTAGTCCGGCAAACGCTCCCCCGGTCCCGGACACCATCCGGGCCGCATTGACAACCAGGTCATTTCGCAAGGACCGGTAGGGCGCCGAAACATACAGACTGGCCGGGTTTGGATGCGCTTGTACCGTTTTGAAGTAGTCCCGCTGGCCAAAATGGACCCCCACCAAATCGGGACTATGCGCCGCAATGGCGGTGCCCTGCGCGTCCATCACCACCATGGCCCGGATGCCCGGCATGGCATTCACCAGCGCTCGCAGACGCCGCGACACATCCTGGGGTTGGGCAGCCCCCGGCACGGCCAGGTAGTCTCGAATGACCTCGGCCATCGCCAGGCTGACCACTTCCAGGTTACCTTGGATGTCGTTGGCAATCACATTCGACTGCACCTGCAAGCGGTCTTGCTCGGTAGCCAGGGTACGGCCTACGTCGACGGAATGCATGTAGGCTATGAAACCGCCCACCAGGGCGAGTACCAGCAGCAGCAGCCATTCAAGCAATTTGCGTCGCGAAACCAAACGTTTGGTGTGGATAAGCATCTAACCCATGCTAGCCCACTTTTCAAACAAATCGTTACATTTTCGCATTTTCCGCCCCCAAAATGCGGGCTTACATACCCTATACGTACGAAGTACCGGCCATGCCGCACCCACAAAAAAAGCCCCAAGTGACAAGCACTTGGGGCCATTTGTTGGCACTTTAAAAAAGTCGACCTAGCGCGCTTGTATTTACCTTTGGACTGTAAACAAGCTAAAAACCCTGGGTTGACAAGAACTTAACTGAAGCTTGAAGCAGTTGGTGTCAATAAATACAGCGCATCAACTCATTTCTATGCATTCCCCATTCAGTTGTAAACAACAAAGCAGAATATTTCCAAGCCCTAGCCACTTCATCAAATTGAAGGCACCTGAAGCTGCTTGAACACGCCATCCAAACATGGCAATGCACATCACAACGGCAAATTTATGTGCTTAGCTGGTGTTAGTCGATGGGAAGGATGGTGGCGGTAATAACAAATCGCTGATATCTAGACCTAGCGCTACTGCCAGAGCCTCCATGTTGTCGACCGCAATGTTGCGTTCCCCGCGCTCGACGGAGCCTACGTAGGTACGGTGCATCCCAGATAGTTCAGCGAGTTTTTCCTGACTAATACATCTGGCCAAACGCTCACTTTTGAGTAACCTTGCGAAGCGCAGTCTTGCTGATTCGGTGGACTTGTGGACATTAGACATTGCCCTCAAGGTTGCTTTTTTGATGACTATAGGTCTACAGACTATGAGTAGCACATGGTTAAAATGGACTTTAGAGCGGTTGTCGCTCGCGCTGAAGGAGGTCCTCACAGCACTTGCCTACCAACGGGTCGTAATGCCATATAGATTTTCAAATCCACCAAGGCCCCTCGCATCCATTGCTTTTGGAGTTAAAGACCCCCGCCCCGTGGGCGGGCTGCTGAAAGGGTCCCGCAACCTCTGGTCTGCCCGAGTGAAAGTAGTTCGACCTGGTCTGTTTTGCAGGGTGTTCTCCAATATCTTTTTTGCGGAGTCGCACAACACCGCTTATATATTCGGTATCGAAATGCAGGATGGTCGGCCTGCAGACCTGCCCGATGACTTGGCATATCTACAACAGCAGTTCATCCACTTCCTGCGCGAACAGACCCGTATTGACTCAGTCGCACTTGGCTGGATGGTCGAAGCTTTTGAAGGATATGAGTACGGCTGCGAGGGTGCAGCCACGGCAGCTTACGTGGTGGCTCGCGACATTCCATTGCACCTTGGAATTGGCTATCAAGCTGCGTCGGGAGCTTACGAGCTCGTCGGACTTCACTGGACAGACGAATTGGTGGCCTATGCCAGAACGACACTACCCTTCGATGAACTGGACGAAGTTTGAAGGCCGAGGTTTCGCGCGCGAAAGTTCAGGCGCGACGTAAAGGATTCGAAGAGGTGGTGACTGGAGCAAATAAAGTCCGTCGGAGAAAAATAAAGTCCGTTGGGAGTTTGTAATCTAAAAAAAGGGGCCGGTGGCCCCTTTTTTTGTATGGCGATTTGGTTTTATGTGCGTAACCAGTCCCTTCGCAGTTGCCAATGCCCGCTATGCGTAAGCGCGCGGCGAACCCATCTTGAATGCACCGGGTGAAGCGGGCATCCGAGCATCGACATGAGCGACTGCCAATGACGGGTTTCAGGTGTTCAGCGGACAGCGACCATCAAGTGCAGGCAGATAGGTCGCTGGATGTCCGCTGTCACGTCGTGCGAACAGGGGCTTGCGACCCAGAGCCGACATCAGCTGCCCCAATCTCGCCACCCTAAAGCGGCCGTTCGGACACGTAGGCAGTCGATCAAAGGGGCGCACGGAGTAGTGCATATATCGGGAGCAATCAAGGCGATTCAGGTATGGAGCACTGATTGAGGCGATGTGGGCGCACCCCATCCATGCATCATGCTTCAGAACAGACGGCGTTAGGTCAAGCGCAATGCAGGCTTAGAGTTAGCGAAGTGCCCCGCAGATCAGCAAAGGCGCGCCGCGATATCGGCCGGGGTACAGGTAGATGCCACCATAGCCGCCAATTTGTCTGCACCCACAAAGCTTTCGATCCAGGTCCGATGCAAAAATACGTTGGTGAAAAGGCTGGGTCTATCGACCGCGTTGCAGACCAAGTGACCAAGGCTCACGATGCCAGCCTGAACTCGATTCGACCCGACAGTCGCGACCAATGGGCCGCCACTGTCTCCGCTGCAGACCCCCGCAGCCGGGCTGAGTTTCGGCGGCGACACGCAGAGTTGGTCCGCACTGAGCTTGCTGGGTGACCATGCCTGTGCACATGTCGACGTTGCCACACTTGTCAGAATGACGGAGTTCAGTTGCGGAGACATCCCACCGTTGCTACCCAATGCGCCCCAACCTGACGCCACCAGCGGTTTCTCGGCCACTGTACGGTCGCTGGCCAGGACCAGCGCAGGATCTGCCACCTTGATATCGTCCACCTGCACAAGTCCGATATCGTTCCCCATCGGGATCGCTTGGTTGGCGTTGAACATGCTGAGCATCTGCGCCACCGGCATGCACTGAAAGCTCGGGTGCGCACGCACAAAGCTCGCGTTCATCTTAGGCAGTCCGGGCCTCAAAGGCAATTGGCCCACCAGCACATAAATGTCGGTGTAGTCGAGCTTTTTGCAGTCGCCGTCGTACAGGCAATGCGCGGCCGTCAACACCCATCCATCTGCGATGACGGAAGCACCGCACACGAATCCTGCCGGAAAGTCAGTGCCGTTGCGCAGCAATGCAACCATATAGGTGCCTGTCAGCTTATCCGCCGGCACGGGGTTGAAAATTTCCGGGTTGTAGGCCTTCACCCCCATCGGCTCAACTTGCGCCGAAGCCGAGAGTGCCCAAAGCAGCGAAAGGCACCCAACGAAGGCGCGCAGCAGTTTCATACGTCGTTCTCCGGATAGCGAGGACTCTGGCCGTTGGCTCTGTACGCCGCGTTAGCCGCATACCAAGCTGCCTGGCGCTTCATGCGCGCGGCATTGACTTTGCTCTTGGGCGCATCCGTGGGAAGCTCCGCGAGCTCGTCTTCTGATATCTGAACCTTGTAGTCGGCATCAATCACCGCTTGGGCGAGGGTGCGATCAGCGGCAGCGGCCGCGTCCCGCGCTTGCTGAGTCAACGGTGGCAACTTATCGACAATGACTTTGCTAACGTCGGCCGAGCTTGCTGCCAGCGCATCACCCAGGAACTTCGCCGCCTTGCTCCCCGGGATAACCTCCGTCACCACAATCAATCCGGCCACCCGAGTGTGTGGTTTCTCCAGGACCTTCGGCATTGTTGGGCGAGCACACAGCACACCGTCGGGATCGGGATTGGCCAACGCATTGTCGCGCTCGACCTTCGCCGGCCAACATGTCACGGCAGCCCAGTTCAGCCACTCCTCGGTCCGTTCGAGCGCCAATTTCGCGTCCGTCACGTCCTTGAGCTTCTGGTCGAGTCTGAACGAGCACATGGCGGGTACCACCCGCTTATCCTTGTCTAGGGACTTATTAGCTGCTTGAACCGCCCCGCAGTATCCATCGAGCGCATCGAGGTACGGCGACTTGTACTGGTCTGGCATGGGCAAGGGTGCCGTGCCTGCGCGTTTGTCTGCCTCTGCCTTCAACCACTTCTGGTTTTCGTCGAGGATCGAGGCAGCTCGGTCTTTGGTCGCCCAGGCAGTTTCGACCGAATTGATGAACTTGGTTCCCTCGTCAGAGACTGGCGCCAGCGGTACATAGTCCGATGCCGCCTCGTTCATCATCCGCTCGTCACGCACAAGGGTCCATTGTCCCTTTGGTTGTGAATCCTTTAGCTGCAGCCCCTTAAAAGAGAGACTTAGAGAGGCGAAGTGAGAGCTTTGACCAATCGCTGACAACGTGATGGCGATGTTGTAGTCGCGTCGGTCATTGCGCCAAAAGGAGTGCTCTCGCCACTCGTTGATCTCCAGATAGGTGGGCACCAAGCGAAACAGCTTACCTTCGGGCGCGGCTTGGACCGCAGCCATGAAGATCATGCGAGGCGCCTGATAGTTGCCCACACGTGAGGCATAGCGGCGCCAATCCGTGGCCCCAAAGTCGGCCCCCTTGCTGTCGAAGTTCTCAGCTTCGACAAGAATCAAACAGTTCGATGTTGGCTGGTTGCGGCGCTTGATGTTGTACGTGTAGAAATAGTCTTCCGTCTTGGTCGACAGGTCGTTGGGTCTGTCTGCGCCAGCTGCCTGCAGCTTCTTGGCGGCGAGGTCAACGCCCCCGGCGACGAGCTTTGGAACGATCACGGAAGCGATGGCCGCAACGAACGGCGCGAGCTTTTGGGGTGTCTCTTGCTGCGTTTGGGGCAGACCCAAGGGGCAAGGATTGTTGTACCACTCTGCACGAAGCTGCGTCTCCGCGAAACTATGACTCGCGCAGGCCGTGACGAGCACGGCCAGGGTCGCCTTGGCGATGGATGTGAAATGCCACATACAGACTCCTCCCGATCCTGTGTTTTCCTACTATCTGCGCGTAACGCTTGGAAGTGTTCCGTTTTACTTATATCGCGCACAGGCCTCCACAGCAACAAGTTTTTATATACTTCGCATTCCACAAATTGGTTATTTCGTCAGCTCGCACTATAGGTTGAGGCGTCTAGGGGCAGATTGAGACCACGCAAACGTCATTTCCTGAGCTAGCGCACCGCATGCACGTCTCGTACTCACTCCCAACCTTGTCCTGGTTGTCCCGAAGCCAATCTCGCGGCCTCACGTAAGGGTCAATGTTCGGGCCTCCTGTGCCGGACGGGAGGCTCGGCAGCCCCGTCGGCGTTGAGCCCTTATTCATCATTTCTCGTTTGATCAACGTTTCCTGAATTGCTTGGCGCATTTCTTGAATATTCAAGATGGCCTCGCGAGTCGCTTGCGTGGATGGCGCCTGATTGAGGTTGATCAAGGCCACGGTGTAAAGCCCAAACATTTCGTTCAGCTCCCCATCGGTTTTCCCAGCAAGGCGCGCGTCAAACACAATGGGTTTTGGTCGCGGGGCGTCGCCGGGTATTGACCAGATGACGTCCCAAATAACGGCTTGGGGCGATGGGATTTTTTCCTTAAAAAAGTTCCAGACCCACTGTGGCAACGAGCCTCCAGTCCCCGAGGTGAGTGCAAGAAATTTTGCCGCCGGAGAAAGAGCCGTATTTGCCTGCACTGCATCAATCTTTGAGGCTTCTTCTGCGGGGCACCGCTGAGCATCTTGTCCGCATAACGCCTTGATTCGCGCTATGAATCCATCGACTGCTTGGTTATCGCCTTTGGTCAAGTTGACGACGGCCGGCCCTTGGCTTCTTTGAAGGTAGCTTGGGACAGGTGGTAGGGTTTCGCCAATTTGAATCAGAACCCGGCCAGCGGTACCTGGGTTTCCAGAAGAGGGCACAACTTCCCAATTAGCCGGTAATTGTCGGGATGAGTTGGTGCCCCCGCCGACGCCACCAGCTCCAATGGGTGTCTCGGAGAGTGCGCCTGGAGCGCCACCCAAAATAGGTTGGTCGCGCGTGTCTACGGTCTGCGTGGCAACCCCATTCGCCCCACTCTGTCCCCAAGGAACGCCGCCAGACCCGCCAATGGGTGGCAAAGGTATCAAGTAGGCCCCAAATGAGATGTAGCCTGATCGAACGTCGGTACCGCCTTCTCCGCCGCTCGCGACCAATTCAGCCATCCCTGGTACATTGACTTTCGTCGCATTGCCCGGCGCTCCATGGGAGCTGAAGGTCGCTGGTTGCGGTACGCCCGCGAAGTACCCCTCACCTGCCTTGCCGCCGGAGCCGACTGACCAAGTTGCTTTGCCGATGTTGGCTGGAGTGAAGTCAAACTCCAGAATATTGACGCCGCCAGAGCCGCCACCGGCACCGGACCTTAGGGTGTGGGCCTGCGCAGTCGCACCGCTACCCCCTCCACCGCCACCTATGGCGATTATTCGGACTTTTTTCCCTACCAGGTCACTAGACAGTCCAAGCTCACCATCCGACATGAACTCAGTCATGGTTTGTGCAAAACAAATGTTCACTGCAAGCGCTGCACAGACGATCAAGAGCTTTTTGCTTTTGAGAAACTTAGGCCAAGAAGTCTTCATGGGGTTGCTTTCTGCAAGTTGCACAAGTCAAAGCGCATAGTGCCTGATTCCAGGTGCTAGAGGAACTCACAACGCCTTGGGAGCCGTCAGCTAATATCGAGCCGGTGTCGATGCCTGGCTGAATCACTACAGATGCTACATCAGCAGTCACGATGTCCTCTAAAGGACGAGTCGTTGAAGCTCGCTTGCAAGCACGTCTGGGAGCCGTTGAGCGCTTCACCCTTACTATCGCGCGAATAAATAGCACCATTTCCTGATTACAGTTCGCTCAAGTCAGATGACAGCCTATTGGTGGCCCTTGAACCGGGTGTTTGGCTAAGTGAGTGGAATAGATGCATATATATGGCTCAGCTGCTTCAGGCGGTAGTCCCAAAACGTGAATTAATGTCTTGGTGATACCCCGACACGCGTATGGCTAGCATGGTGGAAATTTTGGAGAGCTCAATTTGACTAGACTTTTTGCGGCTATTGATGCCGTAGGTGAAATGCGTTTTGTTGGGGAAGTGCCTCGCGGAAGCGCTTGCAACTGCTTTTGCCCGGAGTGCCACAGTCCACTCATAGCTCGTCAGGGCGTAGAAAACGAGTGGCACTTTGCGCATGAATCTGGGCAAGAGCGACCAGAATGCGAACCAGGTGCAGCCAACATGCTGCGTCGGCTTGCCGTCGAATATCTGAAGACGCGTCCAAAGATATTGCTTCCTCGATACACCCAGACTGCTTACGCGCGATCCGATGTGCGAGTGCTTACAGAGCAAGTTTCATGGGATGGCCAATTTATTGGTTCCATAACGTGGTTGGAGCAGGCGTCAAGGTCTGATCCGGTGGCGTGTTCACGCATGGACAACGGAATAGAAGCTTATTTGTTTGTGCAAATTAGCGATGATCTACCCAAACATCTGCCAACGTCAAAAGATGCAGTCGCGTCCATGGTGTTTCATTGTTCGGTTCCGGTGACCTCTGATTTGCGCAAGCGTGAATATGCCGAGCGGCATCTGCAGCGACACGGAAACATTGTTTGGCGGCATCAGCCGGATGTATTCGGGCTGATGGCTGCGGCGCAATCACGGCTGCTCCTGAAAGCCAGGGAGCTGGATGCCGCAGACGCTAGAGCACATAATCGTCAACAGGAAGAAGCTTCCAAGCGCCAGGCGGAAATGAGCAGACTGCGGTTAGAACAGGACGCAGCGGCGCAACGAGCTGCGGCGTTGAAATTGTTGCCCAAGGTAGATCCTCTTTACAGCTGGGCACCGTCACGCAAGCCCGACACATCTTTCATTTTCTATCGTTTGCACGATGGGTCTGCTTGGGTGGTGTACACGCTTAGTGATGGATGTATGGGCATCGCTGCATGGCCCGTAAGCGAAGAGGGATGGGACGAAGCCTTGCCGCCTAGTGTCGGCATCGTGGATTCAGAATTGGGGATATACCGGGCGAGTAGCGCAGCGTCCCACATGATTTACTTGGGTGAAAAATCAATATCGGTTCGTACGTCACGCAACCCGGCAGATTTCGAAGGCTATTGAGCGAGGTGTTGCCACCGATTGCAATTTGACCACGAGGGATGGCATAAACCAGTCCAATATTTCTCCTGCATCCTTAGTGGTTAAGACTGGATCGGCTCTAACAATACGCGACATGAATGACGTCCGCACGCTGGCCAGCCTGGCGAAGAGCTTGCTAAAAGGAGAAATCACCGCTGCTGAAATATTTTCAGGTTATGAACATGGACAGGTTGATTGGCTCGGGGAAGCTGCTGCGAGGAACCGGCGCTCCAATTGACCCTCAGAGGCGAGGCTGCTAGCCATTCGGGCATGGGCCAAGGGGCCGCGATGTCGAGCGCAGTGCATTTCATCGCTGGGCTGCCTTTGACGCCTCGGCGTATTCTCATGGTGATGGACGCAATAGTCGCACCGAATTGGCTGACTTATAAACATGGAGAAATCAACATGAGGTGTCCCTGCTGCGGCGAGGCAGATCTGGTCTCCGAAACCAGAGATATTAAGGTAACGTATAAACGGCAAACCACCGTTATTCCTGCGGTGGAAGGAGACTACTGTCCGGCCTGCGGTGAAGTCGTTTTGTCCCGAGAAAGTGGTAGTAAATACAGCGATTTGCTTGAAGCGTTTCACCGACAGGTGGACGAGGCGACTTCTCGCGGTGATTGCCGCCCATAAATTCGTGATGCAGACGGAGCCGGGACTGAGTTCGGCCAAATCCGATCCTGAATTTTGTGCGAGCCTTTCTTTGATGCACTAGGTCAGGTAAGTCCCGAACGCCGCAGTAGGTTGATGACGGTGCTTTTCGGAAGCCGTTGCGCGAACACTGCCTATATTGGATTTCGTTTCCACTGGGCCCCAGCCCGTCCCAAGAACCGATATCGGCTGGTGTTGGTGCGTTTAGATCGCACTGCGCAATCATCTCGGTCAAGACGAATTTTTGCTTCGGCGTCAGCACGATCGTACCGTCCGACGTAATGTCAAGAATGAGGCTGCGCCCCGCGCCGACGCGTAAGGAGCGGAGGACCGAGGGCGGCATCACTAGTGCGGTGCTGTTACCCATCTTTCTAAGCACAACTTCAATGATCCATCCTTGCCAAACATCGTTGCTCGCATTGTCCGGCATTCTCATAACATCACATATGGATAGACGTGATGCTTACTGCGCCCTGATGGCCACCCAAATTCCCCCGCCTATGGCCACCTCAAACTCCCCCACCTGAACTGATCGGGGATAGGGGTTAAACGCCGGCGTCGTCGGCACCTGTTGGCAGGACATTGATCCGGTCTTCCCCGAGGGAAGGCCAA
>CAUPNM010000043.1:0-32552 GCA_963512645.1 uncultured Albidiferax sp.
CACCGACTGGGCAATCGCCACCGCGCTGACAATGAAGCCCATGAAGGTGAACGCCAGCAAGCGGATACGCTGGCGTGAACGGTCCAGGTGCACCGCCGTGGCAATCTCGAAGAACGCCGCAAAGTTGCCCAGCGCGCTGTGCGCCATGAAGGCAATCATCAAAAACGCTGGCGCCAGCACTTGCATCGAGACGGTGAAGTACATCAGCAAGCTGAGCACCCAGCCCAGCAGCAGGATGGGCGACATCATGTATACGCCCAGCAGCAAGAAGCCGTCCATCCGCTCGTTCAAACTCAACGCCGGGTTGCGCAGCAAGGCCCCGCTGTGGCGCATCAGCGCCTGGTTGTGGCCTTTGGACCAGCGCTTGATCTGGCGCATGCGTACCGCCCAGTTCTGGGGCACTTCTTCGTAACATTCGGCCCGGTTGTGGTAGACGGTGAGCCAGCCCCCCAGCAGCAGCCGGTAGGTGAGGTCGGTGTCTTCGGCCAGCACGTCGTCGTGCCAGCCGCCCACCGATTCCAGGGCGCTGATGCGGATGCCGCCGACGGTGCCACCGTACTGCGGCACCAGGCCCAGGTTCATGCGGGCCTGCTGGTCGACCTGGTAGCCACCGGAGCGTTCCAGGTCGAGTAGCCGGGTGAGCAGGTTGGCGCCCACGTTGTGGGGCACGACGCGGCCCATCACCGCACCCACTTCGGGGTCAAAGAAGGGGGCCATCAGGCGGCGGATGAGGCCGCGCGAGGGCATGTAGTCGGCATCGAAGACGATGATGAAGTCGGTATCGATCAGCGCGGTGGCGTCTTTGAGCGCGGCGGCCTTGCCGGGCTTGCCGCTGACGCGGTGAAACGGGGTGATGCGCCCCGGAAAACGCGCCACCACGGAGTCGATGATCTCGCGGGTGCGGTCGCTGGAGCGGTCGTTGACGGGCATGATGACCATGCGGTCTGCGGGGTAGTCCACCCGCATGAGGTTCTCCAGGCAGTCCTGGATCACGTCTTCTTCGTTGTGGGCGGCCACAAAGATGGTCACCCGTGGCCAGTCGGCGCTGACGATGCTGGCGTACGGGTGGCGCTGTTTGCCAAACAACCGGTTGATGGAGAACAGGTAGTGCCGGAAGGTGTACACCGTCAGCAGCAGCATGATCACCCCCATCAGGCCCACCAGGGACCAGGCCCACACCGCGCCGAACGGGCTCGCCAGCGCGTATCCCAAGGCAACGCCCGGGGCAGCCTGAACGGCCGATGCAGCAAAGCCAAACGCCAGCACACCCATCGCACGCATTGCATGCATTGCACCAACAGCGGCCCTATCAAACGGCTGGGCACAGGCAAGATAAAAAATCATCGTGAAGCGAAGTAAGTGGACGGAGCCTCCGCAAACTGGGGTCTGCGCACACAGGAGCTACCTGTGCGATCCGCGTGTACTACACGCGCAACCCAGGTGCGACCGACGGGTGTGCCGCCTTTGGAAGTGGAGAAAATGCAAGGGGGGAAAGCGCCGCAGAGCGAAGCGCCCGGCAGACAGACCAACAACTAACTACATCGACTTTACCAATACGATAAGAAATGTAAATAATTTGTCTATATGTAAATTGCGTACAACGTGATTAATCTAACAATTTGCCCACCACAAACAAATAGAAAAACTCGTTGCGAGTTTTGTTAGCGCCCTAACCGGTCCACAGCATTTCGTGAGAAAACACGGCTACGCTTGAGTTTCGCTATATTAAACATAGCAATAAATACAATAACCATAAGCACAGAGAGGCCATTGAACTTGGCGCCTCGACGAGGATCTTGCCTTCGAACAGGCACAGCTACGCATCCCGCGCAGCCAAGTTGGAGGGGACTGTACGTGAGCCCCATCAAGAAATGAGGCTCACAAATACTTCAAGAAATTATGTTTTCTCCGGCACCAGAACCGTGGCTTCTGCCGTAGAAGCCAGCTCCGGATAGTCGCGGCTGAAGTGCAGGCCCCGGCTTTCCTGCCGGGCGCGGGCGCTGCGCACGATCAGGTCGGCCACCTGGACTAGGTTACGCAGCTCCAGCAGGTCGCGGGTGACGTGGTGGCGGGCGTAGAACTCGTCGATTTCACTTTGCAGCAGGGCGATGCGGTGGGCAGCGCGGTCCAAGCGTTTGTTGGTGCGCACAATGCCAACGTAGTCCCACATGAAGCGGCGCAGCTCGTCCCAGTTGTGCGAGATGACCACCAACTCGTCGCTGTCGATCACCTGGCTGTCGTCCCAGGCTGGGAGCGCGGGTGCCGGGGCGCGGTTTGCGGCAGACATGGCCTTTGCGGCGGCACGCGCAAACACCATGCATTCCAGCAGCGAGTTGCTGGCCAGCCGGTTGGCACCGTGCAGGCCGGTACAGGCGGCTTCGCCCAGTGCGTACAGGCCGGGCACGTCGGTGCGGCCCTCCAGGTCGGTCAGTACACCGCCGCAGGTGTAGTGGGCGGCGGGCACCACGGGGATGGGCTGGCGGGCAATGTCGATGCCGAGCTCCAGGCAACGGGCGTAGATGTTGGGGAAGTGCTCCAGCAAAAAGGCCTTGGGCTGGTGCGAGATGTCGAGGTAGACGCAGTCGAAGCCGCCCTTTTTCATTTCGAAGTCGATGGCGCGGGCCACCACGTCGCGTGGGGCCAGTTCGGCGCGCGCATCGTGCTCGGGCATGAAGCGGCTGCCGTCGGGGCGCAGCAGGCGGCCACCCTCGCCGCGCACAGCCTCCGAGATCAAAAACGATTTGGCGTGCGGGTGGTACAGGCAGGTGGGGTGGAACTGGATGAACTCCATGTTCGCAATCCGGCAGCCAGCACGCCAGGCGGCGGCAATGCCGTCGCCGGTGGCGGTATCGGGGTTGGTGGTGTAGAGGTAGACCTTGCCCGCGCCGCCGGTGGCCAGGATGGTGTTGGGGGCACTGAAGGTGAGTACCTGGTCGGTATCGGCATCCAGCGCATACAGGCCCACGCAGCCCTGCTGGGGCAGTCCGATTTTGCTGCCAATGACCAGATCCACCAGAGTGTGGTTTTCAAACAGAGTGATTTGCGGGTGGCTACGCACCTGGGCCATCATGGTGGCCTGCACGGCCGCACCGGTGGCATCGGTGGCGTGGACGATGCGGCGGTGGCTGTGGCCGCCCTCGCGGGTCAGGTGCAGCGCACCGTCTTCCTGCGAAAACGGCACGCCCAGGGACTGCAGCCAGGCAATGCATTCGGGCGCATGCTCAACCACAAAACGCGTGGCATCCACATCGCACAAGCCGCCTCCAGCCACCAAGGTGTCGTCCACATGCGAGGCAAAACTGTCGCCCTGCCCCAGCACAGCGGCAATGCCGCCCTGGGCCCAGGCACTGGCACCGTCCGCCATGCCGCGCTTGGTGAGCACGGCAACGCGGTGGGTGGGGGCCAGCAGCAGTGCGGCACTCAGGCCGGCCAAGCCGCTGCCCACAATCAACACATCAAAGTTCAGGCTATGGGAGTCAGTATGCGGGTAGGCATGGGGCGCAACGGAGGCGGACAATTTAGATCTCGATTTTGGAACCCAGCTCTACTACCGCGTTATTAGGTAGTCGCAAAAAGTCGGCTGCGGCGCTGGCATTGTGGTGCATTTGCGAAAACAGCTTTTCGCGCCAAGGGGCCATGCCGCCGCCCAGGGTGGGAATGACGGTGTCGCGCGACAGGAAATAGCTGGTGGTCATGACCTCCAGCTCGCAGCCCCGGCCCCGGATATGTTCCAGCGCCTTGGGAACATCGGGGGTGTTCTTGAAGCCGTAATGGATCACCACCTGCCAGCAGTCATGCCCCAGGGATTCGATCTCGATACGTTTGTCGAGCCCGATCCACGGCACTTCATGGTTGCGCACGGTGACAAACAGGTTGTGGTCGTGCAGCACCTTGTTGTGCTTGAGGTTGTGCAGCAAGGCGTTGGGCACGGTGCCCATCTCTGCGGTCAGAAACACAGCGGAGCCCGCCACCCGGGTCGGCGGGCTGATGAACACGGCATCCAGAAAACTGGGCAGATCCAGGGCATCGGCCCGCAGCTTGGTATTTAGCAGTTCACGCCCATCTTTCCAGGTAATCATCAGGGTAAAAATGACCCCGCCGATCAGCAGCGGGAACCAGCCACCATCCAGCAGTTTCATCATGTTGGAGGCCCAAAACGCCAGATCCACCAAGAAGAAGAAGCCGGTGGCAGCCAGGCACAGAATCAACGGGTATTTCCAGCTGTAGCGGATCACGTAAAACGTGAGCACCGTGGTGATCAGCATGTCGGTACACACCGCAATGCCATAGGCCGCAGCCAGCGCGCTGGACGACTTGAACATCACCACCGCCACCAAAATGGCGATG
Source organism: uncultured Albidiferax sp. (assembly GCA_963512645.1). Lineage (GTDB taxonomy): Bacteria > Pseudomonadota > Gammaproteobacteria > Burkholderiales > Burkholderiaceae_C > Rhodoferax_B. The sequence goes on from CAUPNM010000043.1 coordinate 4,348, forward strand.
AACAGGCCCCAATTCACAAACGGCAAATACACCTGCCCGGCTTCTTTCACATTGGTATGCATCACCCGCAGGCGGGGCAGATAGCCCAACTGGATCACCTGCTTGGTCACCGAAAAGGCCCCGGTAATCAGGGCCTGCGAGGCGATGACCGCCGCCATGGCCGCCAGCACCACCAGCGGCACCAGCGCCCAGGCAGGGGCCATCATGAAAAACGGATTCTTCACCGCTTCGGGCCGCGACAACAACAAAGCGCCCTGGCCGAAATAGTTCAACGTAAGCGCAGGCATGGCCGCCAGAAACCAGGCCACGCGGATCGGTGTCTTCCCAAAATGGCCCATATCGGCATACAAGGCTTCGCCACCGGTCACGCACAACACCACCGCGCCCAGAATAATGAAAGTGGTGCCGGGGTTGCGCCACATGAAGCCCAGGGCGTAATGCGGGCTGATGGCCCACAGAATCTCGGGATCGGTGGCAATATTGATGACCCCCAAGGTGGCAATCACCACGAACCACACCACCATGATCGGACCAAAAAACCGCCCTATGCTGGCAGTGCCACGCTTTTGCACCACAAACAGCGCGTACAAAATGACCAGGGCGATGGGAATCACAAACTTCTTGAAGGTCGGCGAGATCACCTCCAGCCCTTCCACTGCGCCCAGCACCGTGATGGCCGGGGTGATGACGCCGTCGCCATAAAACAGGCAGGTGCCGAAGATGCCCAGTATGAGCAGCGTGTTGCGCAGTTGGGGGCGGTCCTTGACCGACTGGGAGGCCAACGCCAACATGGCCACCAGGCCGCCTTCGCCGTTGTTGTCGGCCCGCAGTACCAGCACCACGTACTTGAGCGAAACAATGACCGTCAGTGTCCAGAAAAAGATGGACAGGATGCCGTAGACGTTTTCAGGCGAAAAGGGCACATGGCCAGAGCCAAAAACCTCTTTGACCGCATATAAAACACTGGTTCCGATATCGCCGTAGACCACACCCAGCGCGCCGAGTGTGAGGGCTGAAAGCGAAGATTTTGAACTTTGCACTAAACAGGCCCCGTCTGAACGGCCCCAGAGGGGCCGACGGGGTTCCATAAACTTTGGGATGCGTATTTTGCGCTCCAGAATCCCGCCTGCAAGCGGGGTGGAGCCCCTAGAGCCGATTTATGTTGCGGTGCAGCAACTTATCCACACTGTGTTAGTTAGTCATAGATTTCGGCATCGGGATCGGTCGCTTCCAGCTCGTAACTGGCCGCGGCCATGGCCAGGCGGCCCACTACGCCGTACATGTAGAAACGGTTCGGCGCGCTGGCCCCGGGACGCATGCCGACCTGCGGCAGGTGGGCGTTTTCGGCAAAGGCCAGCGGTACGTAGCTGGAGCCCGGAGCGTTGAGGTTCTCGTCCACCCCGCGCTCGGCGTGGATGCGGTAGAAGCCGCCCACCACGTAGCGGTCCATCATGTAGACCACAGGCTCGGCCACCGCGTCGTTGATGCGCTCGTTGGTCAGAACGCCTTCCTGGATGATGGCATCCAGCACCTGGGGTGCGCCTTTGCCGGTAGTGGTTTTGGCCCGGTGGTGCAGCACCGCCAGGTCTTTCACGTCGCGCACCGTCATGATGCCCATGCCGGGTGCGCCGCTGTCGGACTTGACGATCACGAATGGCTTCTCGTTGATGCCGTACTCTTTGTATTTGCGGCGGATCTTGCCCAGCAGCGCATCCACATTGGCGGTCAGGCATTCCATGCCCTGGCCCTGGGCCATATCGACCGCGCCGCACTGGTTAAACATCGGGTTGATCAGCCAGGGATCGATACCCAGCAGCTTGCCCAGGCGCTTGGCCAGCTCTTCGTAGCTGCGGAAGTGCTTGCTTTTGCGGCGCACCGAGCCGCCCGCGTGCAGCGGCGGCAGCAGATACTGCTCGTGCAGCTCTTCCAATATGCCGGGCGGGCCCGCCATCAGGCTGTTGTTAAGCAAGATGGTGCAGGGGTCGAAATCTTTCAGCCCCAGGCGGCGCTTGGTGCGGATCACCGGCTCCAGCGTCACCTGTTCGCCGTTGGGCAGGTTGATGACCGTGGTTTCCTTGATGTCGGGGTTGATCGAACCCACCCGCACGTTCAGCCCAGCCATATGGAAGATGCGCTGTAACTGCGCCACGTTGGACAGGTAAAACGTGCTGCGGGTGTCGTTCTCGGGGATCAGCAGCAGGTTTTTGGCCTCGGGGCAGATCTTCTCGATGGCCGCCATGGCCGACTGCACGGCCAGCGGCAGCATTTGCGGGGTCAGGTTGTTCCAGCCGTGGGGGGTCAGGCTGGTGTCCACCGGGGCCAGCTTGAAACCCGCATTGCGGATGTCCACCGCGCTGTAAAACGGCGGCGTGTGCTCCATCCACTCCAGCCGGAACCAGCGTTCGATGGCTGGCATGGAGTCGAGGATGCGCTGTTCCAGTTCGTTGATCGGGCCGGTGAGCGCAGTGATGAGATGGGGAACCATAGAGGCCCTCTAGAAACGGAATGAGTTACGGGATGTAAGGGCAATTCACCCAAACTCAAGGGCTGCCCGGTTAAATGCGGACTTCTCCCTGGCCCAGCACCACGTATTTCAGCGATGTCAGACCCGCCAGGCCCACCGGCCCACGGGCGTGGAATTTGTCGGTGCTGATGCCGATTTCGGCCCCCAGACCGTATTCAAAACCATCGGCAAACCGGGTGCTGGCATTGACCATCACGCTGGCCGAATCCACCTCGCGCAGAAATTGCTGCGCGTGCATATGGTCGCGGGTGAGGATGCTGTCGGTGTGGTGGGAAGAATATTTGTTGATATGGGCAATGGCTTCATCCACGCCCTCCACCACCTTGATGCTGATGATGGGGGCCAGGTATTCCTCGTACCAGTCGTGTTCGGTGGCAGGCGCAATTTTTGCTACATCTTTAATAGCTGCTTGCGCCGACAGAATATGGGCTGCAGCCGGATCACACCGCATTTCCACCCCCTTGGCGGCGTAAATGGCACCAATCAGCGGCAGGAACTCTGCCGCCACGCCCCGCGCCACCAACAGGCCCTCGGTGGCATTGCAGGGGCTGTATTTGCTGGTCTTGGCGTTGTCGGCCACTTTGACGGCCATGGCGATGTCGCAGGGGTCGTCCACGTACACATGGCAGTTGCCGTCCAGGTGCTTGATCACCGGCACCTTGGCATCGCGGCTGATGCGCTCGATCAGGCTCTTGCCGCCGCGCGGAATGATCACGTCCACATACTGCGGCATGGCGATGAGCTGGCCCACCACCTCGCGGTCGGTGGTTTGCACCAGCTGCACCGCGTCGGCGGGCAGACCGGCTTCCAGCAGCGCCTGTTGCACCAGCAGCGCCAGCGCCTTGTTGGAATCGATCGCCTCGGAGCCGCCGCGCAAAATGCAGGCGTTGCCGCTCTTGATCGACAGGCTGGCGGCCTCGATGGTCACATTCGGGCGGCTCTCGAAAATCATACCGAACACGCCAATCGGCACCCGCATCTGGCCCACGCGGATGCCGCTGGGCTGCTGCTGCAGGCCGATGATCTCGCCAATCGAATCGGCCATGGCGGCCAGTTGCTCACAGCCCTGGGCGCAGGTTTCCAGCGTCTGCGGGCTGAGCTTGAGCCGGTCTACCAGGGGCGCGGCCAGCCCGGCGGCGCGGGCGCGGTCCAGGTCTTTGGCGTTCTCGGTTTGCAGCGCAGCGGTGTTCTCGCGCAGCAACCGGGCCAGGCTGCGCAGTGCTATATTTTTAGTAGCTGCTGTCGCCCTAGCCATAAGCGCAGAGGCCGCTTTTGCTTGTAAACCTAAAGCGTGGGTGTATTCGGCGATGTTCAGGGCGTTCATGGCGGTATTTTGTCACGCCTGGGCTATAGTCTGGCCATGGTCCAAGCGCTGCTCAAACCCTTGACGGAAGACGAATACCTGGCTGCAGAGCTGCACGCCACGGTGCGGCACGAATTTTTGCACGGGGCCGTTTACGCCATGGCCGGTGGCAGCGCCAACCATAACCGTGTAACACTCAATCTGGCCGGTCGCTGCAACATGCACGCCGATGCAGAATGCCAGACGTTTGCCAGCGACATGAAACTACGCCTCGACGGCGGCAATCTTTTCTACTACCCCGACGTGATGCTGGTCTGCGACCCGCGCGACAACGACGACTACGTCAAAACCAGCCCTTGCCTCATAGCCGAGGTGCTGTCGCCCAGCACCCAGCTCACCGACCGGCGGGAGAAATGGCAGGCCTACCAAAAGCTGCCCAGCCTGCGCGAATACCTGCTGCTGGCCCAGGACAAGCCGGTGGTCGAAGTCTTTAAGCGCGTCAATCTGCGCCAATGGGGCCTGACGGTGCTGGGAGAAGACGACACCCTGGTGCTGGACTGCCTGGAGCTCAGCATCCCGGTGCGCGAGCTCTACAAAGGCGTGGATTTCTCCAAGGCAGCTTAACGTGAAACAACTTTTATGGCTCGGGGTGCTGTGCACCCGAGTCCATGCAAGTTAGTACGAGCGCTTACCGCCCCACCGGTACCGCACACGCCGCGCACAGCATGCCCGCCAGCCGGTGCAGGGCCTGCCAGGGGTCGGCGGGCCAGTCGGGCTGCTTCAAACCTTTATTGATGCCGTCCACCAGGTGGGCCGACTGCAGGAGTTGGGCGATCAGCGCGCTGGGCATGCGCGGCAGCACGCGTTCGAACAGGCGCTCCTTGGCCCCCCAGACGCGGTTTTCGCGCAGGGCCATCGGCAGCGGTTTGCCCGCATCCATGGCGGTTTTGACGCGTTGCAGGGCGCGGATGTCTTCGGCCAGGGCCCAGTGCACCAGCACCTCGGCCTCGCCCTCGGACTGCAGGCCGTCGAGCATGCGCTGCACCCGCAGCCGCTGGCCACCCAGCACGGCTTCAGACAGCTTGAACACGTCGTAACGGGCCACATTCAGCACGGCGGATTCCACCTGCGCCCACTGCAGCTCGCCCGCCGGGTACAGCAGGGCCAGCTTTTGGATCTCTTGGTGCGCGGCCAGCAGGTTGCCTTCGACCCGGTCGGCAAAGAATTGCAGGGTTTGCTGGCCCTCCACCCCGGCCTGCACCCGCTGGCCCTGGGCTTGCAGGCGCTGGGCGATCCACTGCGGCAGCGCGCCGCGTTCCACCGGCTCGACCTGGATGGTCACACCAAACTTCTCCAGCGCCACAAACCAGGCGGCGGATTTGGCCAGCTTGTCGAGCCGGGGCAGCACCACCAGGGTCAGGGTATCCGCATTGCCTTCGGCCTGCTGGGCCAGGTGCTGCAGGGCGGTGCTGCCGTCTTTGCCGGGCTTGCCGGACGGCACACGCACTTCCAGAATCTGCTTGTCGGCAAACAGGCTGAGCGAGCCGCCCGCCGCCAGCACCTCGCTCCAGTCGAAATGCGCCCCCGCCACCACATGCACCGTGCGCTCGGTAAAGCCCTGGGCGCGGGCGGTGGCGCGGATGGCATCCAGCGCCTCCTGCACCAGCAGCGGCTCGTCGCCGTGCAGGGTGTAGAGCGAGCGCAGGCCTCTGGAGAGCTGCGCGGCGAGCTGGCCGGGGGCGAGTTGCATCTACAACGCTTGAATTGCAGCGATGCGCCGCATGATCTGCTGCACGATGTCGGTTTGCATGTTGCGGTACAGCAGTTGCTCCTCGGCTTCTTTGGACAAGGCCTGGGTTTCGGTGTAGCTGATGTCGCGCTGCTGCAGGATTTCGGTTTCCGGGATCAGCTCTTTGCCCTGCGGCGTGCGCAGACGGAACTTGACGCGCACGCGCAGCTGGAATTCCCGCACCTGGCCCGCCGATGTGGTGGACGCGACGCTTTTTTCGCGCTGGTCGGTGTTGATGTCCAGCACCACCTCGACGCTGTCCAGGCGTTTGGGCTCGGTCACCACCTCCAGCTTGCTGCCGCTGGCCAGGTTGCGCTTGAGCTCGTTGCCCAGCGACGAGGCTTCGGCCACGCGCACAAAGATGGTGGTAAACGGGTAGTTGGGAGCCTGGCGCAGGGCGAAACCGCAGGCGCTCAGGCCCATGGCGGCGATGGCGGGCACGGCGAGGAGGAGTGTGCGGCGCAGCATCACAGCACCAGGTTCACCAGGCGCCCAGGCACCACGATGATCTTCTTCGGGGCAGCCCCGGCCGCCGCCTTGGTAAAGGCTTCGCAGGCCAGCGCGGCGGCTTCGATCTCGGTCTTGCTGGCGGCGGCGGGAACAAAGATGGAGCCGCGCAGCTTGCCATTGACCTGCAGCATCAGCTCGATCTCGTCCTGCACCAGGGCCAGCGGGTCCACCACCGGCCAGGGCGCGTCCAGCAGCTCGCCAAAACGGTCGGCATAGCCCAGCTCAGTCCACAGCGCGTGGGTGATGTGCGGGGTGGCCGGGTACAGGCAGCGCAGCAGGATGCCAAAGCTTTCGATCAGCGCCACCTGCGCACCGGGCGTATCTAGCGCCTTGAAGTCTTCCAACGCATTCAACAGCTTCATGCCGCCGGAGACCACGGTGTTGTACTGCATGCGCTGGTAGTCGTAGTCCACCTGCTTGAGCACGGTGTGAACCTCAAAACGCAAGGCCTTGGCCTCTTTGCTGAACTCAAGATCTTTTAGGCTGCTAGCGCTGATGGCACTGGCGTGAGCAGCTGCGAAATCTGTAGCAGCGAGCTTGACACCAAAATTCCATACCCGGCGCAAGAAGCGGTAGCTGCCTTCCACCGACGCGTCGTTCCACTCCAGCGTGGCCTCGGGCGGCGCGGTGAACATGGTGTACAGGCGGGCGGTGTCGGCACCGTACTTTTCGATCAGGTCTTGCGGATCGACCCCGTTGCTCTTGCTCTTGCTCATGGTGGTGAGCTCGTAGTGCAGCACCGTGCCGTCTTGCTTGAGGCTGCCGCCCACGATCTGGTCGCGCTCGTTGCGCTTCACATTGACTTCGCTCTCCCAGTGGTACTGCACGCCGCCGCCCGCAGGCTTGTGCGAGAAAGCGCCGTTGAGCACCATGCCCTGGGTCAGCAGTTTGCTGAAGGGCTCGTCGCACTTCACTAGGTCCAGGTCGCGCATCACCTTGGTCCAGAAGCGGGCGTACAGCAGGTGCAGGATGGCGTGCTCGATGCCGCCGATGTACTGGTCCATGGGCATCCAGTAGTCTGCGCCCTCGCCCACCATGCCGTCCGTCTTGTGCGGGTCGCAGTAGCGCATGAAGTACCAGCTGGAATCGACAAAGGTGTCCATGGTGTCGGTTTCGCGCCGGGCGGGCTTGCCGCAGACCGGGCACACCACACCGGCGTGGAAACCTTCGTGCTTGTGCAGCGGGTTGCCCGAACCGTCGGGGATGCAGTCTTGCGGCAGCACCACGGGCAAATCCTTCTCGGGCACCGGCACCGCGCCGTGCTCTTCGCAATGGATGATAGGAATCGGCGTACCCCAGTAACGCTGGCGGCTCACGCCCCAGTCGCGCAGGCGCCAGGTGGTCTTTTTCTCGCCCAGGCCCTTGACCTGCAGCGCGTGGGCCACCGCGTTCACCGCGTCCTGGAAGGCCAGGCCGCTGAAGCTGTCGGAGTTGATGGTCACGCCGCGCTGTTTGTCGCCGTACCAGTCGTTCCAGTGGTGGTAGTCGTAGTGCAGGTGGTCTACATGCACCACCTGGACGATGGGCAGGTCGTATTTCAGGGCGAAGGCGAAGTCGCGCTCGTCGTGGGCGGGTACGCCCATCACCGCGCCGTCGCCATAGCCCATCAGCACGTAGTTGCCCACCCACACGTCGATCAGGTGGCCGTTGAGCGGGTGGATGACCTGCAGGCCGGTGGGCATGCCTTCTTTTTCGCGCACCGCCAGCTCGGCCTCGGTGGTGCCGCCCTGCTTGCAGGCTTCGATGAAAGCGGCCAGCTTGGGGTTGGTTTGCGCTGCGTGGGTGGCCAGCGGGTGCTCGGGGGCCACGGCGCAAAAGGTCACGCCCATGATGGTGTCGGCACGGGTGGTGAAGACATACATCTTGCCGTCACCAATCAGGTGGCCGGTGCTGTCTTGGATGGTGTGCGGGAACGCAAAACGCACGCCCTCGCTCTTGCCGATCCAGTTTTCCTGCATCAGCTTGACGCGCTCGGGCCAGCCGGGCAAGGCATCTTTGACCTGGCCCAGCAGCTCTTCGGCGTAGTCGGTGATCTTCAGGTAGTAGCCGGGGATTTCGCGCTTTTCCACCACCGCACCGGTGCGCCAGCCCTTGCCGTCGATCACCTGCTCGTTGGCCAGCACGGTCATGTCCACCGGGTCCCAGTTGACGACCTGGGTCTTGCGATAGGCAATGCCCTTGTCCAGCATCTTCAAAAACAGCCACTGATTCCACTTGTAGTACTCGGGGGTGCAGGTGGCGACTTCGCGGCTCCAGTCGATGGCCAGGCCCATGGCCTGCATCTGCTGTTTCATGTAGGCGATGTTGTCGAAGGTCCACTGCGCGGGCGGCACGCCATTTTTCAACGCGGCGTTTTCTGCGGGCAGGCCAAAAGCGTCCCAGCCCATGGGCATGAGCACGTTGTAGCCCTGCATGCGCAACTGCCGCGCCAGCATGTCGTTGATGGTGTAGTTGCGCACGTGGCCCATGTGCAGCTTGCCGCTAGGGTAGGGCAGCATGGAGCAGGCGTAGAACTTCTTTTTCGACCGGTCTTCGGTGACGCGGTAGGCATCCATCGCGGTCCAATGGGCTTGGGCAGCGGGTTCGACTTCGAGGTGGTTGTATTTTTCGAGCATGGCGGGCGGGGAAAGCAAAGAGACAGGACGGCGCACGGGCCGCAACGGACCGATTTTAGGGGGTGGATGTCACTGTGGCGCGGGCGGCTGGGCCACAAAGCCGATCTTGTGCAGCCCGGCCTTTTGCGCCACGCCCATCACCTCGACCACACGGCCATAGGGCACGGTGGTATCGGCGCGCAATTGCACCTCGGTGTCGGGGTTTTGGTCGGCGGCCAGGGCGAGCTGGGCGGCCAGTTCGGCAGCGGTTACCGGCTGGTCGTTCAGGAAGCTGCGCCCGGCTTTATCCACCACCAGGGTGACGAACTGGGGCGCGCTTTGGGACTTCGCCGCGTCGGTCTTGGGCAGATCCAGCTGGATAGAGCTGGACAGCAAGGGCGCGGTGAGAATGAAGATCACCACCAGCACCAGCATCACATCGACCAGCGGGGTCATGTTGATCTCGCTCATGGGCTCGGAAGCCTTGGTGCGTTCGAGGCGACCGAAGGCCATAACTATTGGACTGCCAACAGTTCGCGCAGGTCGCGGGCAAAGCCCTCCAGGTCGGCTTCGATGCTGCCGATCAGGCGGCCATAGACGTTGTAGGCCAGCACGGCGGGAATGGCCACGGCCAGGCCTGCGGCGGTCATGACCAGCGCCTCGCCCACCGGGCCGGCCACTTTGTCGATACCCATCTGGCCCGACTGCGCAATCGCGCCCAGCGCGTGGTAAATGCCCCAAACCGTACCCAGCAAACCCACAAATGGCGCGGTAGAGCCCACCGTGGCCAGCATGACCTGGCCGAACTGCAGCTTGTGCAGCACGCCGTGCAAGGCGTTACGCAGCACCCGGGTGAGTTGCTGCGACCGGTCGCCTGCTGAGGCCAGCGTGCCGGTTGCTTCTATTTTTGTAGCTAGAACCAAAGGCAGGACAAGCGCCAAGGGGTCAAAAGATGTCAGCCGTTGCTGGGCCTCGGCCACCGTGGGGGCCTGCCAGAAAGCGGCCACGCTGCGGGCCACGTCGGTGCGGGCGCGGCGCAGCATCCAGCCTTTCCACACAATCACCACCCAGCTGCCCACCGACATGGCCAGCAGCACCAGCGCCACCGCCCGGCTGACGAAGTCGCCCTGGGCCAGCAGCGGCAGCGCGTCCATGGACTACTTTAGGCCCAGTACGTCGAACATGTCGAACAGGCCGCTGCGTTTGTTGGCCAGGAAGCGCACCGCGCGCAGGCTGCCCTGGGCGTAGGTGGCGCGGCTGGACGACTTGTGGCTGATCTCGATACGTTCGCCGGTGCCCGCAAACAGCACGGTGTGGTCGCCCACGATGTCGCCGCCACGGATGGTGGCAAAGCCGATGCTGGACGGGTCGCGTTCGCCGGTGATGCCGTAACGTTCGTAGACCGCGCATTCTTTCAGGTCGCGGCCCATGGCCTCGGCGATCACTTCGCCCATTTTCAACGCCGTGCCCGAGGGCGCGTCGATCTTGTGGCGGGGGTGGGCTTCGACGATTTCGATGTCATAGCCGGTAGACAGGGCTTTGGCAGCCATCTCCAGCAGCTTGAGGGTGACGTTCACGCCCACGCTCATATTGGGGGCCATCATGATGGCGATGTGCTGGGCGATCTCGGCGATCTCGGTCTTTTGGTCGTCGCTGAAGCCTGTGGTGCCGACCACGGCGTTCACGCCCAGGCTGCGGCACATGCGCAGGTGCGCCAGCGTGCCTTCGGGGCGGGTGAAGTCGATCAGCACGCGGGCACCTTGCAGGCCCTCGCGCAGGTCGGTCGTCACGGCCACGCCACTGCTGTGGCCCAAAAACGCGGCGGCATCGGCACCGATCTGCGGGCTGCTGGCAATGTCCAGCGCACCGGCCAGCACGCAGTCGTCGGCACTGCGGATGGCTTCGATCAGCATGTGGCCCATGCGGCCAGAAGCACCGGCTACGGCAACCGCGTGCGGCAAAGGCGTGGCTGCGCCCAGGGGGGAAGAGGTGTCTGTCATAAAAGCGGGCCCGGCCTACTGGGCCGCAGGGGTTTCAAGCGGGGGGTAGGCGGTCACCGGCACGGCGGCAGCCGCAGCCGCCGTGGCCGCTGGCGCCACCGGGGCGGCAAACGACTTCATGCGGTCTTCGCTGGCTTCCAGCAGCGGAACAGATTTGGCGGGGCGCGACTTGGCCAGCAGGCCGACGAATTCGCTCTCGCTGGGCATGGCATCGCCTTCGACGCGGTCCATCACATCGCCCTTGAAAAACACGGTGAACTTGCGGGCCTGCGGCTCGGTGCCCTGGCGGCGCATGGTGAACACGTAGTCCCAGCGGTCGGCATGGAACACGTCTTGCAGCAGCGAAGTACCCAAAATGTCTTTCACCTGTTCGCGGGCCATGCCGGGCTTGAGGGCCTCGACCTGCTCTTTGGAGATGAAATTGCCTTGCACCACTTCCATCTTGTACGGTGCCAGCGAACCCACGAAATTGCGGGTGCTGGTGTCGATACTGCTGCAGGCCCCAAGGGCCGCGCACGCCGCAAGGGCCAGGGCGGTCATGGTGCCGCGCAAAGAGGGTTCAAACATAGGGGTGAGGCTCAGGCGATATGATCCCCGGATTGTACTGGCCGTTCTTACGCTGCCCCGACCCTAGAAAGACCTGCCGCCATGGCCAATATCGACGAACTCAAGAACACCGGCCTGAAAGCCACCCTGCCCCGGCTGAAAATTCTGGAGATTTTCCAGTCCGGCGAACTGCGCCACATGACGGCAGAAGACGTGTTCCGGGTGCTGTTGCTGGAACACTCCGACATCGGCCTGGCCACGGTGTACCGGGTGCTGACGCAGTTTGAGCAAGCGGGCATCTTGTCGCGCAGCCATTTTGAGTCGGGCAAGTCGGTGTATGAGCTGAACGAAGGCCGCCACCACGACCACTTTGTCTGCACCTCTTGCGGCAAGGTGGAAGAGTTTTTCGACGCCGAGATCGAGCAGCGCCAGCAGATCGTGGCCAAGGCCATGGGTTGGACGGTGCAGGACCACGCGATGTCGCTGTACGGCCTGTGTGCCGACTGCTCGGCAAAATAACGTCCGATATTTACAAGCCTTTTAGGCCGCTAGCGCTTATGGAATGGGCGCAAGCAGCTACCAAATAAATAGCAAAGCTATTCAGCGGCTTCCATCGCCTTGCGGTGGCGTTCGACGAATTCCTGGTAGGTGTCGATGCCGCGCAGTTGCAGGATGGTGTTGCGCACGGCGGCCTCGACCAGCACGGCGATGTTGCGGCCAGCCACCACCTGGATGATGACCTTGCGCACCGCCACGCCCAGCACGTCCTGGGTCAGCGGCTCGTAGGGCAGGCGCTCGTACTCGCGCTCCATGGTTTCCTTGCGCACCAGGTGCACGATGAGCTTGAGGCGCATCTTGCGGCGCACGGCGGTTTCGCCAAAGATGCCGCGGATGTCCAGCAGGCCGATGCCGCGCACTTCCAGCAGGTTTTGCAGCAGCTCGGGGCAGCGGCCTTCGATGGTGGTCTGGTTGATGCGATACAAATCGACCGCGTCGTCGGCCACTAGGCCGTTGCCGCGCGAGATCAGCTCCAAGCCCAGCTCGCTTTTGCCCAGGCCAGATTCGCCGGTGATCATCACACCCAGGCCCAAAATGTCCATGAACACGCCATGCATCGAGGTGCGGTCGGCGAAATGCTTGGACAGGTAGGCGCGCAGCACGTCGATCACAAAGGCCGACGAGTCCTGCGTGGCAAACATCGGGATCTGCGCCCGTTCGCACATCGACAGCAGCGCGTCGGGCGCGACCTGGCCGTCGGCCATGATCAGCACCGGCGGCTCCAGCGTGACGATGCGGGCGATGCGGCGGGCGCAGTCCTCGGGCGTGGCGCTGGTCAGGTAGGCGATTTCGCGCTCGCCCATGATCTGCACGCGGTAGGGATGGATGTAATTGAGGTAGCCGACCAGATCGGCCCCGGAGCGCGCAGCACGCACCGCGATTTCGTCAAAACGCCGCTCGGAAGCGCCTAGCCCTGCCACCCACTCCCAGCGCAGCAGGGAGCGGAAGGCTTCGAACAGAACGTCGGCACTGACGACGGTGGGCTTCAAAGCAGTCCGGGCTCGGAAAAAGTAAAGCGGTTACGCGGTTACGCTGGCTGTGCCGACTGCCAGCCGCAGATCAGGCCGTGCAGCGCATCGGCATCGGCGGCGCTCTTGATTTTTTCGCGCAACGGCGCGTCGCTGAGCAGCTCGGCGATTTCGGACAGGATTTCCAAATGCTTTTGGGTCGCCGCCTCGGGCACCAGCAAAAAGATCAGCAAGCCCACGGGCTGCTCGTCCGGCGCATCAAAACCGATGGGCTGGGTGAGCTGCACCACGGCGGCCATGGGCGCTTTCAGGCCCTTGATGCGGCCATGCGGAATCGCCACACCGTGCCCCAGACCGGTGGAGCCCAGGCGTTCGCGGGCGAACAGGCTGTCGGTAATCAAGGCCCGGCTCAGACCATGCAGGTTTTCAAACAGCAACCCGGCTTCTTCAAAAGCACGTTTTTTGCTGGACGCATCGACGCTCACGAGCACTTGAGCGGAGGGCAGGATGGAGGCGAGGCGGTTCATAGAGAGGCGAATTATGCACGCGCGTTAGGCTGTCGGCATGCACCAACAAAAAAGCCGCCTAGTGAACAGGCGGCTTTGGCAGTGTGCGCTTGTGGCGCGGGGCTTACATCAGGCGTTTGGGTGCTGCATGGTGGTGGTCTTGCACCCGGTCTTTGTGGCGGACCACCTGGCGATCCAGCTTGTCGACCAATTCGTCTACTGCGGCGTACAAATCCGCGTGGGAGCTTTCGGCGAACATGTCATTGCCTTTGACATGGATGTTGCATTCAGCGCGCTGTCGGCCTTGCTTTTCCTTTTGCTTTTCAATCGTCAGTAGCACTTTGACATCTACCAGCTGGTCGAAATGGCGGGTTATTCGGTCCAGTTTGGTCGTCACATAGTTACGCAAGGCGGGGGTCACATCCAGATGGTGTCCGCTGATCGTCAAGTTCATGTAGTTCCTCCTAGAGCAATACTTTCACTGTTGAAAGTGATTTCACTATGCGCCCGATAGCCCCCGAAAGCAACCCTTTCCCAGGCTATTCGAATGGGTGTTACCCCGTGTAACCAGAGGTCCAGGGCCTGAGCCCTGCCTGTATAGATCGGCGGCGGGCGGTGCGATAATCCAAGCTTTTGTTACATCCCGGAAAGCCCCATGGAAAGCGCCCCTAGTCGCTAGCTTTCACCTCCCTGCGCTGCACGGGGGCTGAAAGCCAAGCCCATCCCCCGTCCCCGCCCATCCACCCCAGGGAGTGCCCCATGCTGAATATTTTCTCGCTGGCCAATGGCCGATTGTTTCAAGAAGAGATCGAGTCGCTGGAGGAGCTGTCGCGCTTCCAGCCGATCTGGGTGGACCTGGAATCGCCCACGCTGGAAGAAAAACGCTGGATCAAACAGTATTACGGCCTGTCCATCCCCGAGGATGCGATGGACGAAGACATTGAGGAGTCGGCCCGTTTTTACGAAGAAGACAACGGCGAGTTGCATATCCGCAGCGACTTTTTGGTGGCCGACGAGTCCGACCCGCGCACCGTGCGCGTGGCTTTTATCCTGAACCAGCACAACACCGAACTCAAAAGCCGGGGCGTGCTGTTCTCCATCCACGACGAAGACGTGCCGGTGTTCCGCCTGCTGCGCATGCGCGCGCGCCGGGCTCCGGGGCTGATCGAAGACGCCAAAGAAGTTTTACTCAAACTTTTCGATGCCGACGCCGAATACTCCGCCGACACGCTGGAAGACATCTACGTCGATCTGGAAAAAGTCAGCCGCCGGGTGCTGGCGGGCAACATGACCGACGCACTGGCCGGGGAAGTGCTGGGCTCCATCGCCCGCCACGAGGATTTGAACGGCCGCATCCGCCGCAACATGATGGACACCCGGCGCGCCCTGAGCTTCATGATGCGCAGCAAGATGCTCAACGCCGAGCAGTTCGAAGAGGCCCGCCAGATCCACCGCGACATCGACTCGCTGGACTCGCACACCGCGTTTTTGTTCGACAAGATCAACTTCTTGATGGATGCCACCGTCGGTTTCATCAACATCAACCAGAACAAGATCATCAAGCTGTTCTCGGTGGCCAGCGTGGCCCTGCTGCCGCCCACCTTGATTGCCAGCGTGTACGGCATGAACTTTGCGCACATGCCCGAACTCGCCCAAACATGGGGTTACCCGTACGCGCTGGGCCTGATGGTCTTCAGCGCGCTGGTGCCCATGTGGTACTTCCACCGGCGCGGCTGGTTGACCTGAGCCCCGCCATGGCCGATACGCTGGTACTCCTGGAAACCGCCGCAGACGGCCAGCCCACGGCGGCGGCCCAGCGGCTGCGTAACCAGTGGCCGGTGGTGGCCGCCCTGCCCCCGCGCCTGCTGGTGCTGCGCCTGCCCGGCCCGGCCCCACTACCGGGCACCGTGCCCCTGGACCAGGCCGACCCACCGCTGACCGAGAGCGAAGCGCTCTTTGCCGCCGCCTGGGCCGCGCAAGGGCAAAAATCCGCACCGCGCCCTGGCAACAAGGCGGATTGGGACGCGCCGGGCTTTACCCCGCCAGGCTAAACCCCCATCGGCCACCAGCCGTGCCACCAGTCGGTGAAGGTCGGCTCCCAGGCCGCCGTATAGATACGGCTGTCGCCGCCCACCACAAAAGCATCCAGCTTGTTGGCCGAGCGTGACACCGCCGTCACCGCCGCACCCAGCGCCGCCGACCCGCCGTTGAGCCGCCACCAGCCATGCCAGCCATCGGTAAACGCAGGCTCCCAGGCGGCGGTGAAGATGCCCCGGTCGGTGCCGGTCACAAACACATCCAGCTTGTTGGCCGAGCGCGATACCGCATGGATGGGCGCACCAGGCCGCCCGCGCCCGCCCTGGATGTGCCACCAGCCATGCCAGCCGTCGGTAAACGCAGGCTCCCAGGCGGCCGTCATGGTTTCGCCGCCGTTGGCGATGGCAAAAATATCCAGCTTGTTGGCGCTGCGCGATACCGCATTGACATGCCCGCCCGCTGGGAAACGGGTGTTCCCCACGCGCCACCAGCCATGCCAGCCGTCGGTAAACGAAGGCTGCCAGGCAGCGGTGTAGACCCGGCCATCGGTGCCCACCACAAAGATGTCCAGCTGGTTCGGCCCACGCACCGCCGCGCCCACCGGCGCACCGGGGGCTGCCATGCCGCCCTGGATGTGCCACCAGCCGTGCCAGCCATCGGCAAAACTGGGTTGCCAGGCGGCGGACATCACCCGGCCCGACACATCGGTGGCAAAGATGTCCAGGTGGTCGGCGCTGCGCGACACCGCGCTGATCTGGCTGCGGTGCGGCACGCTGATGTTGCCGATGCGCCACCAGCCCTGCCAGCCGGTGTCGGGCCGCCAGGCGGCGGTGTAGACACGGTTGTCCGTGCCCACCACAAAGATATCCAGCTTGTTCGCCCCCCGGCTGACCGCCGTGACCGGCGCGCCCGCTGCGGCCATGCCGCCCTGGATGTGCCAGAAACCCTGCCACCAGTTGGGCATGCTGGGCTCCCAGGCGGCGGACATCACCCGCCCGTCCTGGTCGGTAAAAAAGATATCCAGCTTGTTGGCCGCGCGCGATACCGCGTGCACCGGTGCGCCCTGCGGTACCCGGGTGCTGGTGAGCCCCCAGCCCAGGTGGCGGCGGGTGGAGGCGCACATGGTCCAGTCATTAGCCTTCATCAGGCAAGCCACGCCGCCGCCGGGCGCGCAGGTGGCGCAGTTGCGGTTGGGTTCGTTGTAAATGCCGTGGGTGGTGGTGCAACTGCAACTGGCCGCAGCGTACTCGTCGGGGCACGAGAAGATGTGGCCGGTTTCGTGGGTGAACACGCGGTCGATGTTGTCCGGCCCCCAGCCGTCGTTGGCGTAGTCCATCACGATGCGCGGCGCGCTGGCGTAGGCAAAGTGCCACAGCGGATAACCTTTGACGAAAAACACGCAGTAGGCCCAGCGCGTGCCCAGCCGGGTGCGCAGCGCGCTCACGTAGTTCAGCACGCCCTGCCAGTTTTGCGTCTGGCCCAGTGCGCCCATGGCGGGGTTGCGCCAGCGCGATTCGTCGTCTGCCGCCGTGGCCGTGGTGCTGGTGGAAATGCTGACGTTGTTGATCTCGTAGTGCCAGCTCACGCCGGAGGCCGGGTCCTGGTTGCCCAGCCAGGTCAACCCGGCCTGCACCTCGGCCACCACCTTGACCCGCTCTGCCGCGCTGAACCGGGTGGCCGCCGTGGGGCCGTTGACGATGATGATGCCCACCGCCACCGAGCCCGCCAGAAACGGGTCGCCCGCGCCGCGCTCGCCGGGTGCGGCGGCACCCAGAGCCTGCATCGCATCCCGGCCCACCGGGGCTTCGGGCGCGCAGCCATGCATGTCCCAGTCTTCCCCGTCGCGCGGGCGCTTGGCCTTGGCGGCGCGGTACTTGGCACTGCGGCGCAGGTTAAAGGCCGACAGCCCCAGCTTCTCGGTCTGGTTCAGCACGGCCACCGTGGCCTTGGGCACGGCAGCAGCGGCAAACGGCTGGCCCCCGATCTCGGCGGGCTGGGCACGGCGGATCTGCACGTTCGGCCCGTAGTTGTGCAGCAGGCCGCCGTCGTTGTCCGGCGGCTGGCCCTCGCTGCGGGCCTTGGCGTTGCTGCCGGACTTGGAGGTGCTGCGCGTGCCCGGCATGGCCAGGCGTTCGTACTCGGTGTTGATTTCGGTCATGGACGGGGCTCCTGTAGGCACCCCACGGCTGCAGAGCGCACTTCACAATAGGTGCCCGGTGCGCAAACCGCATCATCGAAAAGGGGGAAAAGCCCCTGCGCTACAGGTGCTACAGGCGCTGGACCAGCTCGGCCAACACTGCCTGCGCATAACGGCTGGCCACCGTGCGCACAAACGCGGAAAAGTCGGTGTGAGCGGTATCGTCGGCCCGGTCGGAGATGCTGCGCATGGCGGCAAAAGGTACGCCGTAGTCATGGCACACCTGGGCCACGGCCGCGCCCTCCATCTCTACCGCCAGGGCCTCGTGGCCCTGGGCGCGCAGGGCGGCTTGCAGGGCGCGCACTTCGGCGGCGGCAGACACAAAACGGTCGCCACTGGCCACCAGCCCGTGGTGGATATGCGGCGGCAGGGGGTTTAAGCCAAATCGGCCTCCAGCGCTTATTCCACTAGCGTGAGCAGCTATCAAAAGTGCAGCAGTTAGGCTTTTATCGCAGGCAAAGCGCGCCTGGCCGTACAGCGGTACCTCATAGGGCGGGAACAGCGGCGCGGCATTCATGTCGTGCTGCAGGAAATCTGCCGCCACCACCACATCGCCCACCTGCACGCCCTCGCCCAGCCCACCGGCCACGCCGGTAAACACGATGCGGCGGGCCCCAAACTTTTCGACCAAGGCCGTGGCCGTGGTCGCCGCCGCCACCTTGCCGATGCGCGACAGCGCCAGCACCACCGGCTGGCCGTACCACCGCCCCAGGCCGAAGCTGCGCCCGGCGTGCTGCACGCGGCGAGCTTGCTCCAGTTGCTCGAAGATGCCCTGCTGCTCCTCCTGTAGAGCACTAAGGATGGCGAGGGTCACGCCTTGGTGCGGAGTTCTCGGCGCAGGATTTTGCCGACGGGCGTTTTGGGCAAGTCGGTGCGGAACTCGACCACGCGGGGCTGCTTGTAGCCGGTGAGGTTGGCCTTGCAGTAGGCGCGCACCTGCTCCTCGGTCAGGGCCGGGTCTTTCTTGACGATCACCACCTTCACCGCTTCGCCGGTTTTCTCGTCGGGCACGCCCACACAGGCGCATTCCAGCACGCCGGGCATGGCGGCCACCACGTCTTCGATCTCGTTGGGGTAGACGTTAAAGCCGCTGACCAGCACCATGTCTTTTTTGCGGTCCACGATCTTGAAGTAACCCAGCGCGTCCATGGTGCCGATGTCGCCGGTTTTGAAGTAGCCGTCGGCCGTCATGGCCTGGGCGGTCTCGTCGGGGCGCTGCCAGTAGCCCGCCATCACCTGCGGGCCCTTGATGGCGATTTCGCCGGGCTGGCCCACGGGCACTTCGGCGCCCGCGTCGTCCAGCAGTTTGAAATAGGTGCTGGACAGCGGCACGCCGATGGTGCCGGTGTAGTCGCTGCGGGTGGGTGGGTTGCAACTGGCGGTGGGCGAGGTTTCGCTCAGGCCGTAACCTTCGCAAATCGGGCAACCGGTTTTCTCCAGCCAGAGCTTGGCCACGGCCGCCTGCACCGCCATGCCGCCGCCGATGGACACCTTCAGGTGGCTCCAGTCCACGGTCTTGAAGTCGGGGTGGTTGGCCAGGCCGTTAAACAAGGTGTTGACCGCAGGCAGGCTGTGGATACGGTGCTGCGACAGCTCTTTGAGCACCGCCTTCAGGTCGCGCGGGTTGGGGATCAGGATCAGCTTGCCGCCGGTGCGCATCGACAGCATCATGCCCACGGTGAACGCGAAGATGTGGTACAGCGGCAGCGCGCACACGCTGGTGGGCTGCTCGCCCTGGGGCACCTTGTCCATCACCGGCTGGTTCCAGGCTTCGGACTGCAGCACGTTGGCAATCACGTTGCGGTGCAGCAGCACCGCGCCTTTGGACACCCCGGTGGTGCCGCCGGTGTACTGCAGCACGGCGATGTCGTCTGGCTGCACCGGCACGGGGGTGAACACGCCGCGGCGGCCCCGCGCCAGCGCGGTGTTGAAGCGCACCGCGCCGGGCAACTCAAAGGGTGGCACCAACTTTTTGACCTTGCGCACCACGTAGTTGACCAGCGCACCCTTGAGCAGCCCGAGCTGGTCGCCCATGGCGCACAGCACCACGTGCTTGACGGGGGTGTTGGCCAGGCACTGCTGCAGCGTGGCACCGAAATTTTCCAGAATCACGATGGCCTTGGCACCCGAGTCTTTCAGCTGGTGCTCCAGCTCGCGCGGGGTGTACAGCGGGTTCACGTTGACCAGCACCAGCCCGGCGCGCAGCAAGGCGGCCACGGCCACCGGGTACTGCGGCACGTTGGGCATCATCACCGCCACGCGCTCGCCTTTGGCCAGGCCCAGGCTTTGCAGGTAGGCGGCGAACTGGCGGCTCAGCGTGTCGGTCTCGCCATAGCTCAGGTCCTTGCCCATGAAGCTGTAGGCGGTGCGGTCGGCGTACTTCTGAAAGCTCTCTTCGATCAAGGCCTGCAGCGATGCGTAGCGGGTCGGGTCGATGTCGGCGGGCACGCCGGGGGGGTAGCTGCTGAGCCAGATGCGGTCGGTCATAGGGGATTCTCCCAACGGTTATTCAATGGCCTTGCCCATGTCTTCCACGACCTTTTTCGCGTCGCCGAAGACCATCATGGTCTTGTCCATGTAGAACAACTCGTTGTCCAGCCCGGCATAACCGGCGGCCATGCTGCGCTTATTGACGATGATGGTCTTGGCCTTGTAGGCCTCCAGGATCGGCATGCCGTAGATGGGGCTACCCTTGACGTGTGCGGCCGGGTTCACCACGTCGTTGGCACCCAGAATGATGGCCACATCGACCTGGCCAAACTCGCCGTTGATGTCTTCCATCTCGTGCACCTGGTCGTAGGGCACTTCGGCCTCGGCCAGCAGCACGTTCATGTGGCCCGGCATGCGCCCAGCTACGGGGTGGATGGCGTACTTGACGATGATGCCCTTGTCGGTGAGCTTTTGCGCCAGCTCTTTGACCGCATGCTGGGCGCGCGCCACGGCCAGGCCGTAGCCGGGCACGATGACCACGGTTTCGGCGTTGCCCAGCACAAAGGCCGCGTCGTCGGCGCTGCCGCTCTTGACGCTGCGCTGCACTGCCGCACCGGCCGCAGCGCTGGTGGCATCGCCCCCAAAACCGCCGCCGATCACGTTAAAGAACGAGCGGTTCATGGCCTTGCACATGATGTAGCTCAGGATCGCACCAGAGCTACCCACGAGTGAACCGGCAATGATCAGCATGCTGTTGTTCAGGCTGAAACCAATGCCCGCCGCGGCCCAGCCGGAGTAGCTGTTGAGCATGGACACCACCACCGGCATGTCGGCCCCGCCAATCGGGATGATCAGCAGCACGCCCAGCGCAAAGCCCAGGGCAATCACCAGCCACATGTCCATCCAGCTCTGCGAATGCCAGAAGCCGAAGATGAAGAACACCGCCGCCAGGCCCAGCACCAGGTTCAGCTTGTGCTGGCCTGGAAAACTCACCGGAGTGCCCTGGAACAGGCGGAACTTGTACTTGCCCGACAGCTTGCCAAACGCAATCACCGAACCACTGAACGTGACCGCACCAATGAAGGCCCCCAGCGCCAGCTCGATACGGTTGCCGCCCGGGATCTCTGCGCCCTTGGCCGATATCGCAAACGCCCAGGGTTCGGCCACGGCGGCCACGGCGATAAACACCGCCGCCAGGCCGATCATGCTGTGCATGAAAGCCACCAGCTCGGGCATCTTGGTCATCTCGACCCGCTTGGCCATCAACGTGCCAACGCTGCCGCCGACCAGCAGCGCGCCCAGCACCCAGGCCATGCCCTCCATGCCGTTCTGCCCCATCTGGCCTGCCAGCTTGAAGATCAGCGCGATGGTGGTGGCCACCGCCACGGCCATACCCAGCATGCCGAAAAAATTGCCCCGGATCGAGGTGGTGGGATGGCTCAGCCCCTTGAGCGCCTGGATGAAGCAGACGCTAGCGAACAAATACAAAAGTGTGACGAGATTCAAGCTCATTTCAGGGCCTCCTTCGCGGGAGTCTTTTTGTCTTTCTTCTTGAACATTTCCAGCATGCGCCGGGTGACCATGAAGCCACCGAACACATTGACCGCCGCCAGCGCCACGGCCAGCACGCCCATGGTCTTACCCAGGGTGGTTTCGGTTAAAGCGGCGGCCAGCATGGCCCCGATGATGACGATGGCCGAGATGGCGTTGGTCACCGCCATTAGCGGTGTGTGCAGTGCAGGGGTGACGGTCCAGACCACGTGGTAACCCACGTAGATGGCCAGCACAAAGATGATCAGGTTGGTGACCGTGGGGGAAAGTATGTCCATGGTGTGGTTTCCTTGTGTGGGGCTTATTTGCGCGTGACGGCACCGGCCTGGGTGACGAGGCAGGCGGCCACGATGTCGTCGGCCATGTCCACGTTCAGCGTGCCTTCTTTGGTCAGCACCAGCTTCAAAAAGTCGAGGATGTTGCGGGCGTACAGGGCGGACGCATCGGCGGCTACCAGCGCGGGCAGGTTGGTTTCGCCGATCAGCGTCACGCCATGCTTGACCACGGTTTTGTCGGCCTCTGACAGCGGGCAGTTGCCGCCGCCGTTGGGGCCCTTGCCTGCGGCGATGTCGACGATCACCGAGCCGGGCTTCATGCTTTTCACCATGTCCTCGGTGATCAGCGTGGGTGCGGCGCGGCCAGGAATCAGCGCAGTGGAGATCACCACATCGGCCTGGGCCACGCGCTTGGCCACTTCCACCTGCTGGCGGGCCAGCCAGCTCGGGGGCATGGGCTTGGCGTAGCCACCCACGCCCACAGCCGCTTCTTTTTCTTCCGGCGTGTCGTACGACACCTCGATGAACTTGCCGCCCAGTGACTCGACCTGTTCCTTCACGCTGGGGCGCACGTCGGATGCTTCGATCACCGCGCCCAGGCGCTTGGCGGTGGCAATCGCCTGCAGGCCCGCCACACCCACGCCCAGGATCACCACGCGGGCGGCCTTGACGGTGCCTGCAGCGGTCATCAGCATGGGGAAGAAGCGCTGGTATTTGTCGACAGCCATCATCACCGCCTTGTACCCGGCGATGTTGGCCTGGCTGGAGAGCACGTCCATGCTCTGGGCGCGGCTGGTGCGGGGGGCGGCTTCCAGCGCAAAGCTGGTCAGGCCCGCCGTAGCCAGGCGTTGCAGGCCCTCGGCATCAAAAGGGTTGAGCATGCCCACCAGGGTGGTGCCGGGGCGCATCTGCGCGGCTTCCACGTCCGACGGGCTGCGCACCTTGAGCACCAGGTCGCAGGCCAAAGCGCCAGCGGCATCGGTGATCTCGGCACCGGCCGCCGTGTAGGCCGCGTCGGTGGCGCTGGCGGCAACGCCAGCCCCCGATTGGATGCGGACCGTATGGCCCTGGGCTGCCAGCTTTTTGGCGGTTTCGGGGGTGACTGCGACGCGGGTTTCACCGGTCGCCGTCTCTAGCGGCACACCAATCAGCATGAGGTCTCCTCAATGGTTTTAAATATTCTTGAAAATGTGCGACTTTTGGCTTGAAAAGTCGGGATCTTTGTTTTGCAAGCTTAACTGACTTTGCCCAAGCCACTTCCGCCCACAAACGCGTGGGCGACACGGCGTATCCATAATGCGGGCATGAAACATCGATGGAAACCCAGCGCCACGGTGGCCGCCGTGGTGGAGCACGAAGGCCGGTTCCTGCTGGTCGAGGAACACACGCCCGAGGGGCTGCGTCTGAACAACCCCGCCGGACACCTGGAGCCTGGCGAATCGCTGGCCCAGGCCTGCGTACGCGAAACGCTAGAGGAAACGGCCACCGGCTTCACCCCCACCGCCCTGGTCGGCGTGTACCAGGCGGCACTGGGCGACACCACCTACCTGCGCTTTGCCTTTTGCGGCACGCTGGGCGACTTCCACCCCGAGCGCAAACTGGACCACGGCATCAAACGCACCTTGTGGATGACCCCCGTCGAGATCCGCGCCAGCACCCACCGCCACCGCAGCCCCCTGCTGTTGCGCTGCGTGGAGGACTACCTGGCCGGGCGGCGTTTCCCGCTGGACCTGGTGTACACCGCCCCATAAACTTTTAGTTTCAAGGCCATTTTTTCAGCATTAAATCGGCATCCACCGCTTATTTCATAAGCGCAAGCAGCTCTCATTTTTAATATCAAAAATAGGAGCAAACACGCCAACGCGGCCAGGTTTTTACAATCGGGGCATGGGAACACACAGCAAACAACGGGTCGTGGTCGGGTTGAGCGGCGGGGTGGATTCGGCCGTCAGCGCCTATCTGCTCAAGCAACAGGGCTATGAGGTCATCGGCATCTTCATGAAAAACTGGGAGGACGATGACGACAGCGAATACTGCTCCAGCAACATCGACTTCGTGGATGCCGCCGCCGTGGCCGACGTGATCGGCATCGAGATCGAGCACGTCAACTTCGCCGCCGAGTACAAAGACCGGGTGTTTGCCGAATTTCTACGCGAATACCAGGCGGGCCGCACACCCAACCCAGACATCCTGTGCAACGCCGAGATCAAGTTCAAGGCCTTTCTGGACCACGCCATCCGCCTGGGTGCGGAAAAAATCGCCACCGGCCACTACGCCCGCGTCCGTGAAGTCGGCGGCCAGTTCCAGCTCCTCAAAGGCCTGGACCCGAGCAAGGACCAAAGCTATTTTCTGCACCGACTGAACCAGGCGCAGCTGGGCAAAACCCTGTTTCCGGTGGGCGAGCTGCACAAGACCGAGGTGCGCCGCATCGCGTCCGAGATGGCGCTGCCCAACGCCGCCAAGAAAGATTCCACCGGCATCTGCTTCATCGGCGAGCGGCCCTTCCGCGACTTTCTGAACCGCTACATCGCCAAAGAGCCCGGCCCCATCAAGGACGAAAAAGGCCGGGTGCTGGGCAAACACGTAGGCCTGAGCTTCTACACCCTGGGCCAGCGCCAGGGCCTGGGCATAGGCGGCATCAAGGAAAAAGGCGCGCAACGCGGCGGCGGCGAACACGCCCCCTGGTTCGTGGCCCGCAAGGACATGGAACGCAACACCCTGTGGGTGGTGCAAGGCCACGACCACCCCTGGCTGCAGTCGCACACCCTGGTGGCCGACGACGTGAGCTGGGTCGCAGGCCACGCGCCCGCCCCCGGCACATATGCCGCCAAAAGCCGCTACCGGCAGGCCGATGCGCCGTGTACGCTGGCAGAAGCAGACAGCGGCTTCCGCCTGGACTTCCCCGACGCGCAGTGGGCCGTGACCCCCGGGCAGTCGGCGGTGGTGTACGACGGAGAGGTGTGTTTGGGGGGCGGGGTGATAGCCGGGAGGGGTCAGATCCCCATTGCGCACTGAATGCCCCTCGGAAACAGCACCGCCTTGACCCGCATTGGGGCTCTGACCCCTCCCGGCGGCTTCCGTGACGGACGGTAAAATCACCCTGTAGCGCTTATTAGCTCAGCATAACGTGCTATTTTAAATATAGCAATTGGTCACTAAACCTGTGTGGGCATCTACCCGGCAGGAGGGGTCAGAGCCGAAATGCGGGTGGGCCGGGGTTTCGTTATGCACTTGCGTCGCGCAATTCGGATCTGACCCCACCCGCCTCCCCGCTCACGCCAGCTTGAACTGCGCCACCACCTGCACCAGATCGCTGGCCTGGTGCTGCAGGCTGCTGGCCGCAGCGGCCATTTCCTCCACCAGGGCGGCGTTTTGCTGGGTAGCCTGGTCCATCTGGGTGACGGCTTCGCCGATCTGGCTGACACCGGCGCTTTGCTCGGTACTGGCGGCGCTGATCTCGCCCACGATGTCGCTCACCCGGCGGATGGCGCTGACCACTTCGGCCATGGTGGTGCCAGCCTGGTCCACCAGGGTGGTGCCCTGGGCCACGCGCTCCACGCTGGCGCTAATCAGCACTTTGATCTCCTTGGCGGCCTCGGCGCTGCGGCCCGCCAGGCTGCGCACCTCGCTGGCCACCACGGCAAAGCCCCGGCCCTGCTCCCCGGCGCGGGCGGCCTCGACGGCGGCGTTGAGTGCCAGGATGTTGGTCTGGAAGGCGATGCTGTCGATGACCCCGATGATGTCGGAGATTTTTTGCGAGCTGTCGTTGATGCCCTTCATGGTTTGCACCACCTGGCCGACCACCGCTCCGCCCTGCGTCGCCACGGAGGACGCCTGCAGCGCCAGCTGGTTGGCCTGGCGCGCGCTGTCGGCGTTTTGCCGCACGGTGCTGCTCAACTCCTGCATTGAGGCGGCGGTTTGCTCCAGCGCAGCGGCCTGGCTTTCGGTGCGGGCGCTCAGGTCGTGGTTGCCCTCGGCGATTTCGGCGCTGGCGGTGGAGACGCTTTCTGATCCCTGGCGCACACTGCCCACCACCCGCACCAGATTGGCCTGCATGGCCTGCAGGCTGGTGACCAATTGGCCCACTTCGTCCTGGCGCTGCGTCGCGATACGGCCGGTCAGGTCGCCTGCCGCCACCCGCTGCGCCGCCCGGTTGGCCTCGGCCAGCGGCTGGGTGATGGAGCCCGCCAGCCGCCAGGCGCTGCCCACGCCAAACAGCAGACTGAGGGTGCCCACGGCAATCAGCAGGTTGCGGCCCTGGGTGGTGCTGTCGGCCATGCTCTGGGTTTGCCGGTCGATGTCTTGCCGCTGCGCCTGCACCAGGGCCTCGAGTGCGTCCAGGTAGGCCTTACCTGCGGGCGTGAACTTTTGCTCCAGCAACTGGTTGGCTTCGTCGGACTTGCCTTCTTTCTTCAGGGCCGAGACGGCATCACGGGCTTCCACATAGTTTTTGCGGGCCACGCCGATGGCGGCAAACAAGGCTTTCTCGGCATCGGTTTTCATCAGCGGCTCCAGCGTCTTCTGGGCCTTGCTGGAGCGTTCGCTGGCAATGGCCGCGTCTTGCGCAAAGTAGCTGGCCAACGAGGGGTCGCTGCTTTTTGCGATGGCGGTGGTACGGCGCACGCTGGTGTGGATATCGCGGTACCAGTCGCCGACCAAGCGCTCGGTCTGGATTGGGCTACCAAGGATGTACTGGGTGGTCTGTGCCGACGCATTGAGTTTCACGATGCCGATCACGATGGAAATGCAACACAGCAGCAGGATCATCGCAAAGCCCACACTGAGGCGCTGGGTGATGGAGAGCTTGGATAAGAAAGTGGGCATGGCGTATGAACTCGGTAGCGTGAAAGTAACAGTTGTACGGGCCACGCAAGTTATTGACAAGCTGGTATCTGGTGGGCCGTACCAGTTCTCCGAACAAAATCAGCCCTCTGCGCTCACCCGATAAGCGCAAGCAGCTATACATTTCATAGCCAATACGAAATGAAACATTGGAAACAACTACTTACCACGCCTGCTCCAGGCGCTCCAGTGCGGTTTCAAAGTCGTATTGGGCCACTGCCGTCTCGATCTCATTGAAAGTGCCGTTCAGAACCTGCTGGAGCAGCGTGGCGTGCTCTTGCAGCAGCTCGATGGATTCGGCATCGTCCTCGCGCAGCAGGCTCGCCAGCCGGGTGCAAATGGCATCGGCCTGGGCTGTATCAATCGACACGGCGGCCTCCACCACGGCCAGGGGAGCGGGCAAGTGCCGGTCGATGGCGGCCACCAGCGGGCCCAGCAGCGCTGCGGTGCGTTCGGCCTGGGCCTGGATGTCGGCCAGCGGCTCCTGCAGGTGGATGGCGCGCTCCAACTGGGCAGCGCTGGCCTGCAACAGGCTGGCACCGATGTTGCCCGCCACGCCCTTGAGGGTATGGGCGGTGCGCTCGGCGCTGGTCGGGTCGCCGCTGTCCAGGCTGTGCAGCAGGTCGGCCACGGCGCTGGCCTGTCCGGCGGCAAACTTGCGCAGCATGTCCTGGTACAGCGGCTGCTTGCCCATGATGCGGCGCAGGCCCTGGGCCACGTCCAGGCCCGGGATGCGGCGCAGGCCGTCCATGGCCACATCGGTGTGCGCAGTCCTGGCCGCAGAGGGGCTGGTTTCGGGGGCGGCGTTGGCCCGCTGCACCAGGCCCAGGCCACTGTGCGGCGCAATCCACTGGGCCAGGGCGCGCCACAGCGCTTCGGGCTCGATGGGTTTGGTAACGAAATCGTTCATGCCGGCTTCCAGGCAGCGCTGGCGGTCGGCGGCCATGGCGTTGGCGGTCATGGCCACGATGGGCAGGCTGGCGTTGCGGCGGTCCTGGCGCAGCAGGCGGGTGGCCGTCACGCCGTCCATCACCGGCATCTGCATGTCCATCAGTACCAGGTCGTAGCGCAAAAGGGCATCCAGGTGGCCCCGGCCCACCATGTCGACCGCGATCTGCCCGTTGTCGGCAATTTCGACCACGCAACCGGCTTCGAACAGCAGCTCGCAGGCCACCTGCTGGTTGAGCTCGTTGTCTTCCACCAGCAAGATACGCGCGCCGCTGAGCGGCACCATGGCGTCCAGCGCCGAAGTCTCGCTCCCGCCCGCCGCGGCACTGGCCAGAGTGCCACGGCCCATGGCTCCCAGCATGGTGTTGAACAACACCGAAGCATTCACCGGCTTGACCAGCAAATCCTCGATACCCGCGGCCTGCGCGCCCTGCACCACCTCTTCGCGCCCATAGGCGGTCACCAAAATCGGCTTCGGCGCGGGCTGCAGCCCCAGCGCGGTGATGGCGCGCGCGGTTTGCAGCCCGTCCATACCCGGCATTTGCCAGTCCAGCATGGTGATGTCAAACGGGTAGCCGCCCTCGGCCGCTCCGCGCACCGCCGCCACGGCTTTGGCGCCAGAGTCGA
>CAUPNM010000044.1:0-27041 GCA_963512645.1 uncultured Albidiferax sp.
TGCTACATAAATAGGAGCATCTAGCGCATGTTGAATATGCGCTAGATGCCTATTTTTGTAAATCTATCCACTGCGCCAGCGCCTGGCTGAAGGCGGCCCAGGCGGCTGTGGCCGGTGCAGTTGGGGGGCTGCTACACGCTTGCTCCAAGGCATGGGCCTGGGCAGACAGGTGCGGTGCGCCCAGGGTCAGCAGCACGGTTTTCAGGCTGTGCACCACCCGGCGCAGGGCGGGGACGTCGCCGCTGCGGCAGGCCTGGTTGCCGGTGGCGATGTCGTGCGGCAGTTGCAGCAGGCAGCTGGCCCGGTAGAGCCCGAACAGCTCGGTATCTCCGGCAAAGTACTGGTCGATGGCGCTGGCAAGGGCCGGATCAAGGGCCGGGTCTGCGGGTGCTGGGGGGGCTGTGGCGTAGGGGTCTGCTGCCAAGGCATCTTCCACGCACTGCGTGAGCAGGCTCAAGGACACTGGCTTGTCCAGCAGGCGCCAGGCGCCCAGTGGGGCCAATTGTTGCCGGGCTTCTGGGGTGAGGCCGGCGCTGAGCACCACCACTTTGGCCTGGCCCCGCAGCAGGGGCGATTGTTGCAAGTGCCGCAGCAGGTCCAGGCCCGAGACGCCGGGCAGCATCAGGTCGGTGAGGATGAGTTGTACCGGGGAGGCCGCCAGCTGTTGCAGTGCGGCTGGCACGCTGTCGCATTCCAGCAGTTCCAGGGGCAGCTCTTCGAGCGCCATGCGAACGAAGCGGCGCAGCAAGGCGTCGTCTTCGACCAGGAGCACACGCGGGAGCGCCATGTGCGGGCGGCTATGCACTAAGGCGCTGCATGCATTGCGACAGCAGCGGGAGCAGGTCGGCGACCAGCCGGGGCTTGTGCACCACCGGCACGCCGTCCAGGGCAAACGCGTAGGGTGCCAGTTCACCGGGCTCCAGCGAGGTGATCACCACCACCTGCAGCCGCTCGAACAGCGGGTATGCGCGCAAACCGGCCAGCAGGGTGGCACCGTCAATGCCCGGCAGCAGCAGGTCGACCATCAGCACATCCGGCTGGAACTGCCCGGCCATGATGAGCCCGGCGATGCCGTCGTTGGCGGTGCGCAGGTCCACTTCGGGAAACTGCCGCCGCACCAGCAGCGTGACCAGGTTCTGGAAGTGCATCGAGTCTTCGATCAGCAGCAGCTTGACCGGGCCGGAGCCACGCGGTGGGGGCGGCGGCGGTGCGCTTGGGTAGTTGCCGGTGGCGGTAGGGGGGGCGGAGGCCTCGCGGTCGCCGCTGCGCCAGCGCTCTACCGATTGGCGTGAAATGCGGCGGTGGCCGCCGGGGGTCTTCCAGGCTTGCAGTTCGCCACGGTCTACCATGAGTTGCACCGAACGCACTGCCAGCCCGAGTATGCGGGCGGCCTCAATGGTGGTGCAGTGGTCTTCGGTAGCCGGAGAGACGGGGGTGGGGCCAATAGTCATGGTTTTATTCTAGCGAAACCATCAAATTTTCCAAATTTATCACTTTAATTGTTTTTGTATCAATGTATGATTTGCCTATCAGTTTAGATATCATTTTTATCAAAAGAACGCCATGAAGAAAATTTTGATTGTGGAAGACCATGCCGACATCCGCCGCCTGATCCGTATGACGCTGGAATTTGAGGCCTACGACATCTATGAGGCGGTGGACGGCGAGGAAGGCTTGCGCATCGCCCAAGAAGTGCAGCCCGACCTGGTTTTGCTGGATGTGATGATGCCCGGGCAGCTCAATGGCCTGGAGGTGTGCAGCCTGCTCAAAGGCCAGCCCAACCCACCCCGCATTCTGCTGCTGACGGCGCGGGGCCGCAGCGAAGACCTTGAGGCGGGTGTGCAGGCCGGGTCGGACGCCTATCTTGTCAAGCCCTTCAGCCCCCTGGAGCTGATGGAAACCATCGAACACCAGTGGGTCGAGGGTCTATGAGCCCGGCGCCACAAGCTGCAGGCTCGTCGCTGCTGCCCGACAGCCACAACAGCTTTTCAGACGCTGCCAGCCAGCAGATGGAGCGCCTGGTGGAGGACTTTGGCCGTATGTACCGTGAGCGTAACGAGGCGCTGGAAGAGGTCGCCCGGGCCCACCACGATGCCTTGCTGCGCCTGGCCATGGCAGCCGAGCTCAAGGACGATGACACCGGCGTGCATATCGTGCGTATCGGGTTCCTGGCCGAGGCCCTGGCCTTGTTGGTGGGGCAAAGCAAGGCATCTGCACGCATGCTGCGCAAGGCCGCGCCCATGCACGACATCGGCAAGATCGGCATCCCCGACGGGGTGCTCAAGAAGCCCGGCGGCCTGTCGCCTGAAGAGCGCGCTGTGATGAACCAGCACCCGGCCATGGGTGCCGAGCTGCTGGGGCGCTCCCGCATCCCCTTGTTTCGCATGGCCGCCGAGGTGGCTATGTCGCACCACGAGCGCTGGGACGGTACCGGCTACCCCCACGCGCTGCGCGGCGAGGCGATTCCCTTGTCGGGCCGGATTGTGGCGGTGGTCGATTTTCTGGATGCGCTGACGATGGACCGCTGCTACCGTCCGGCATTTGACGATGCCACCGCAGTGCAGATGCTGGCCGCGCAAAGGGGGCTGGCGTTCGACCCGTCTTTGGTGGACGTGGTTTTGGCTAATGTGGACCAGTTGCTGGCTGTGCGCACCTATGTCAACCAGAACCGCCCCACGTTCCACGACCTGGTGGAATCCGATTGAGCCGACCCAAGGAGTTTTTGATGCGCGTTGTTGATTTTGTGGCCAAGGCCCTCTGCCCGGTGCTGGCCGCATGGGCCTGCAGCGGGCTGGTGGGCCTGGCCTGGGCCGGTAAGCTGGCCGACCGGGTGCAGTCCAGCGGCAGCTTGCGGGTGTGCATCTGGCCCGACTACTACGGTGTCAGCCACCGCAACCCCCACACCCAGCAGCTCGAGGGCATCGACATCGACCTGTCGGCCGAACTGGCCCGCGACCTGAAACTGAAGTTGCAGTACGTCGATTCGTCCTTTACCACCCTGGTAGACGACCTCAACGCCGAGCGTTGCGATGTGGCGATGTTTGCCGTGGGCATGTTGGCCCAGCGCATGCAGCAGTTGCGGTTTTCGCGCCCTTATTTGCAAAGCGATATCTACGCCATGACCACCAAGAGCAACCGGGTGGTGCAGCAGTGGGCCGATATCGACCAGCCCGGCGTGCTGGTCGGCGTGCAGGCCGGCACCTTCATGGAGCCCATCATGCGGGCCCAGCTCAAGCAGGCGCAGCTGGTGGTAGTGAAGCCGCCGACCACCCGTGAGCGCGAGCTGGAGGCGGGCCGTATCGATGTCTTCATGACCGACTACCCCTACAGCCGCCGCCTGCTGGACAACGCCGATTGGGCCCGCCTGGTGTCGCCCACCAAGCCATTCAGCTTGCTGCCCTACGGTTACGCCGTCAAACAAGGCGATGCCGCCTGGTGGGGCACCGTCGATGCCTTTGTGGAGCGTATCCAGCGCGATGGGCGGCTGGAAGCGGCTGCCAAACGCCACGGCCTGTCGGCCATCGTGGTCCGGCCATGAGCCGCTTCTGGACGCGCTGGAGCCCACCAAAGCCGCCTGCTGCCGGGGTGCTGAACAACCGCGTCTCCAGCGCGCTGGCCCTAGCGGTCGGCACCCTGCTGGCCCTGGCCACGGTGGCGGCCTTGTGCCTGCTGGGCTGGCATGAATACCAGGCCCGCCTGGCGGACGACCGCCATCGCGGCGAGCTGCAGGCCCGGGTGCTGGCCGACCACGCCACCCGCTCGGTGGACACGCTGTCGGTGGCCTTGACCTACCTGTCCACCGACCTGGCGCGGGCCGACATTCTGGGCGGCTTTGTGCGCTCCGATGCCATGCTCTCGCAGGCCTTGCAGGCGTTGCCATTTGTGCGGGAAATCAGCCTGCTCGATGCCTCGGGTTTGGTGCTGTCCAGCTCCTCGGCTAACGGCGTAGGCGTGCGCATGGTTCCCGGGCGCATCGGGCCGCTACCGGCCCCCGGCAGCGAACTGCTGGGCGACTTCCAGTTCGGGCGCAGCCTGGTGTCGTTGGCGGACAAGCGGGTGTCCACCCCGACGCAAGCCGGCGTGGGCTCGATTCCGTTTATCCGCAGCTTCAATTCCAAGGCCGGGCAAACCTTTGTGCTGGTGGCCCTGGTCAACCCCGACTTTTTTTCCAACTTCCAGTTGCTCACCCTGAACGACGACCGCAACGCCGCCTACCTGCTGGGCTACCAGGGCCGGATACTGGCCAGCAGCGGCCCGGGGTCGCTGCTGGCGGGTAGCGATATGGCGCAGCACCCGGTGTTCAAAAATTATTTGCCCAAGACCGAACATGCCAGCTACGTGGGCGAAGGCGTTGCGCCGCAGCGCCAGGTGGTGGCCTTCCGTGTGGCCAAATCCCGGCCCCTGGTGGTGGTGGTGGAACAGCCCTACGCCAACAGTGTGGCGAACTGGCTGGAGTCGGTGCGCTGGTTTGCGGCGGCGGCGGTGTGCATGGTGGTGTTTATTGGGTTTGTCACCTATTCGGTGCGGCGCAGCCTGCGGGCCCGCGAAGCGGCCGACGCCACCCTGACCGCCGCCCGGACCGACCTGGAGCGCCGCGAGCGCGGGCTGCGCGTGCTGCTCAAAAGCGTGCAAGAACTGATCTTTCGCACCGATGCCCACGGTGCCCTGGTTTTTGTCAACGAACGCTGGGAGGCCTTGCGCGGCGACAGCGTGGAGCAGGCCATGGGCCAGCCGCTGGCGCGGTTTGTCGAGCCCGCCGACCAGGCGGCGGTGGCCTGGCTGTTTGCCTCGAAGATGGATACGGGCGTGCGCAGTGCCACCGCGCACCTGCGGGCGTTCGATGGCACGTTGCACCGTTTTGACATTACCGTGGTGCCGCTGCGCGAGGGTACCGCCATCGTGGGTTTTGCCGGTAGCGCGGTGGACGTGACCGAGCGCCAAGTCGCCCAGCAGGCGCTGCAGCACCAGCTGGCCTTTGTGGCATCGCTGCTGGAGATCAGCCCCATGCCGGTGGCCACCATCAACTCGCGGGGCCACTACACCAGCATCAACCGCGCCTGGGCCGACTTCACTGGGTTGCAGCGCGAGCAGGTGATCGGGCGGCGGGCCGAGACCTTCATGGACGCCGCCGACGCCGAGCAGCATGCCAAAAACGATGCGCAGCTCTGGCGCAGCGGCGGCACGCTGCGTTACGAGCTCAAGCTCAAGCACCGCGATGGTTCGCGCCGCGACGTGGTGGTGACCAAGGTGCTGGTGTCGGGGGCCGAGTTTGGTGCCAGCCTGCTCAGCAGCATGATGGACGTGAGCGAATTCCGCGCGGCCGAGCGGGCCAAAGACGATGCCCGCACCGCCGCCGAAGAGTCGTCGCGCGCCAAGTCCGAGTTCATCGCCAACATCAGCCACGAACTGCGCACGCCGCTGCAATCCATCCTCGGGTTTTCCGAGCTGGGCATGGTGCGGGGGCACGAGCACCCCAAGCTGCAGGCGATGTTTACCGACATCAACGCCTCGGGTGGGCGCATGCTGGCGCTGGTGAATGATTTGCTGGATGTGGCCAAGATCGAGAGCTCGGTGGGGGCCATCACCCTGGAACGGGCCGACCTGCGCGCTCTGGTGCAAAGCGTGCTGCATGAACTCAGCCCGCTGCTCGATGCCAAGCACATCCAACTGGTCTGCCAGCTGGGTCGGCAGCCGCTGATTGCCAAGGTCGACCCGGTGCGTTTCCAGCAGGTGGTGCGCAACATCGCGGCCAACGCCATCAAGGTATCGCCCATGGGCGGCGAACTCCAGGTGCAGGGCCACATCACCGCAGACCGGCGCATCTGCATCAGCGTGCGCGACCAGGGCACGGGCATACCGGTGGCCGAGCTGGAGAAGATCTTTGAGGCCTTTGTGCAGTCCAGCACCCGCAAAGACGGCTCGGGCGGCACCGGCCTGGGCCTGGCCATCTGCAAGAAGATCATCGATGCCCATGGCGGCAGCATCCAGGCCGACAACGCCACCGAGGGCGGCGCCATCTTCCGCGTCTACCTGCCTGCACGGCAAAACCTGAACGCTGAAACCACGTTCTAGGTCGATCGTGAAATGCTATGGTTTAAATAGCTGCTTGCGCTCTATTGATAAGCGGTAGCGGCATATTTCATGTAAATATGCCATCCGCCCGCAGCTGCAGCACCCGGTCGGCCCGGGCCGCTGCGGCCTGCGAATGCGTCACCAGCACCAGGGCCGCACCCTGGGCGCGGGTTTGCGCCAGCAGCGCGTCCATCACCTTGGCGGCCGTGGTGGGGTCGAGGTTGCCGGTGGGCTCGTCGGCCAGCAGCAGGGCCGGGCGGTGCACCAGGGCGCGGGCAATCGCCACCCGCTGGAGCTGGCCGCCGCTGAGCTGCTGCGGCAGGCGTGTGCCCAGGCCCGCCAGGCCTACGTCGGCCAGCAGGTTCTGGACACGCGCATGGTCGGGCTGGCCCAGCAGCATCAGCGGCAGGGCCACGTTTTGCGCCACATCCAGGTGCGGCAATACGTGGAAAGCCTGGAACACAAAGCCCACCTGCTGGCGGCGCAGCAGGGCGCGCTGGTCGTCGCTGAGCGTGCCCAGGTCCACACCGCCAATGTGTACCGTGCCGCTGTCCCAGGTGTCCAGCCCGGCCATGCAGTTGAGCAGGGTGGATTTGCCCACGCCGGATTCGCCGACGATGGCCACAAATTCGCCGGGCTGTACCTGCAGCGAGACGTTGGCAAACACGGTGCTGTCGCCGTAACGTTTGCCCAAGTTGTCAATGCGCAAACTCATAGGGCTGCCTCCACCCGCGCCAGCACCTGTTGCAGCGCATCCGGTGCGTCGCAGGCCACGATATGGCGCTGCGGCATGCTGCGCAGCCAGGTGACCTGGCGCTTGGCGAGCTGGCGGGTGGCGAAGATGCCCCGGTCGCGCAGCTCCACCATCGGCAGCGTGCCGTCCAATGCCTCCCAGGCCTGGCGGTAACCGACGCAGCGCATGCTGGGCAGGTCGGGGTGCAGGTCGCCGCGTGTGCGCAGGGCCACCACCTCGTCCAGAAACCCCCCGGCCAGCATCTGGTCAAAACGCAGGGCGATACGTTCGTGCAGCCAGGCCCGGTCTGTGGGTTCTAAGGAAATAAGGGTGGTAGCGCTTATCCGGTGGGCGGTAGCAGCTATGTCTTTTGTAGCGTGGAAGCTGGACAGGGGCTGGCCCGAGGCGCGGTAGACCTCCAGCGCACGCTGGATGCGCTGGGTGTCCATGGGCTGCAGGCGGGCGGCGGTGGGTGGGTCTACCAAGGCCAACTGGGCGTGCATGGCGGGCCAGCCGTGTTGGGTCGCTTCGGCTTCGATGGCGGCGCGGATGGCGGGGTCGGCCCCGGGCATGGGGTCGATGCCGTCGAACAGCGCCTTGAAGTACAGCATGGTGCCGCCCACCAGCAGCGGCAGGCGGCCCCGGGCGGTAATCTCTTGCAGCAGGCGCTCGGCGTCAAGCACAAATTCAGCCGCGCTGTAGGCCTGCAGCGGGTCGCGGATGTTGATGAGGTGGTGCGGCACCTGGGCCAGTTCGGCGGCGCTGGGCTTGGCGGTGCCGATGTCCATGCCCCGGTAGACCAGGGCCGAATCGACGCTGATGATTTCTACCGGCCAGCGCTGTGCAATAGCCAGGGCGGCGGCGGTTTTGCCGGATGCGGTGGGGCCTGCGAGGGCGATGCAGCGGGGCAGGGCGTTCATACTTTTGAGGGGGCAACAGGAGCGGGAGTGCCGAATTTTTGTACCAGCGTCCAGCCCACCAGGGCGATGCAGACGCTCCAGAACCACACGCCGTTGGCCAGCGGAAACACCGTGCCGTCCATGCGCACACCCAGCCAGCGGCCCACAAAAAATGCGGCCAGCATCATGCAAAAACCATTCAGCGCCGATGCCGCCCCGGCGGCCTGCGGAAACGGGCCGACCGCACCGCTTTGGCTGCACGGCTGGTGGATGCCGTGGGCCAGCGCCACCAGCCAAAATGGCAGCACGATGGCCGCCGGGCTGTGCCAGCCGCCCCAGGTCAGCAGGCCCATCGCGCTGCCCCCGGCCAGCGACAGCCCGGCGCCGATGGCTACGGTGCGGCGCACACCACATCGCGCCAGCAAGCGGCGGCACAAAAACGTGCCCAGCAGGTAGATGAAGCTGAACGAAAACATCACCAGCCCGTAGGTGGTGGTGCCCAGGCCCAGCACCTGGATAAACACAAACGACGACGATGCCAGCACGGTGAACAGCACGCTGTACGAGGCCGTGGCCAGCAGCGAAAACGCCCAGAAGGTGGGGTTGCGCAAAATCAGCCGCCAGGTGGCCCACAGCACTGCCGGGCGCAGCGCCTGTGGGTTGGTGCGCGGCGCGGTTTCCACAAAACGCCAGGCCACCAGGGCCAGGGTGGCCGCGCTGAACAGGGCCAGCACCAGCAGCGCGGCACGCCAGTTAAACAGTTCCGACAGCAGCCCGCCCAGCGGGGCGCAGATGCAGGCAATCACCCCCAGCCCCGATAGGCCCTTGGACATGGCCCGCGCGCCCTGCTCGGGCGGGTACAGGTCGCGCACCAGCGCCCGGGCGCACATCACCACCGCGCCCATGGCCGCACCTTGCAGGGTGCGCCACAGCACCAGCAGGTCCATGCTGGGCGCCAGCGCGCTGCCCAGCGCCGCCACGGTGTACACCGCCAGCCCGCTCAGCAAAATCGGGCGGCGGCCAAACCGGTCGGAGAGCGGGCCCCACACCAGTTGCGAGCTGCCAAACGCCAGCAGCAGCGCCGTCAGCGTGAGCTGGGCCTGCGCCATGCTGGCGGCAAAACCGGTGGTCAGGCTGGGCAGGGCGGGCAGGTACAGGTCGGTGGTGATGGGCTGTATGCCCAGCAGCAGCGACAAAAACAGCACCACCAGGCCGGATGGCATGGTGGTGGGGGCGGCGGTGCTGGCGATAGACGGTGTGGACATGTCCGCCTAGGCTAACAGGCGGGGGCGATCTTGCCGCCGCGCCGTCCGCAGGGCGTGCGGGTGGCGGGGTCGGGCGTGGGGGTGCCGTCCTCGTCCATGCGCACCGCCACGGTGTTCCAGCTGCGGATGCCGCGTTTGTCTACCGCCATGCGCAGCAGCCAGCCGATCTTGGCAGCGGGCAGCTCGAAGCCGTCGAACACCAGGTTGCCCAGGCTCCAGATGACCGGCCTGCCCAGCACAAGGTCGGCCCCCTGGGTGACGTGCGGGTGGCTGCCCACCACGGCATCGGCCCCGGCCTGCACCATGATTTTGGCCAACTCGCGCTGGCGCGGGGTGGGGCCGGGTTCGCTTTCCCAGCCCCAGTGCATGAACGGAATCACCACATCGGCCCCGGCGGCGCGGGCGGCGCGGATGTCGGCCACCACGTGGCTGTCTTCGCTCCAGGCCACGCCAGGCCAGGTGGCCCCGGCCTCGAACGAGCGGGGCTTGAACTCGTCGTAGCCCAGCACGGCAATGCGGATGCCGTGCTTCTCGATCCAGTACGGCTTGTGCGCCTCGGTCAGGTTGGCCCCGCCGCCAAAGGCGGCGATGCCCGCTGTGCGCAGGTGGTCCAGCGTTTCCATGAAGGCATCGCGGCCAAAGTCGCCGCTGTGGTTGTTGGCCACCGACATCGCGTGGAAGCGGCCTTTGAGCACATTGACGGTATTGGGGGCCGAGCGGAAGGTGTAGATCTTGTTGTCCAGCGGCGTGCCGGTGGTGGGGCGGGCGATGGAGGTTTCGAGGTTGCCAATCGCCACGTCGGCGGCTTGCAACAGCGGCGCGATGGCGCTGAGCGGGTCGCCACCTGCCGCAATCAGTTTGCCCGGGCCGTCGTCCAGCATCACGTCGCCGCCGAAGATGAGTTGGACCGTGGGTGGAGCCGCGTGGCCCAGCAATGGTAGGCAGAGCAGGGCGGCCAGGAGGTGTTTTTTCATCATTTTGTCCACCCGCACCAGTAGTCCAGCTCGCCGTCGCGGATGGGCTCATACACGCGCTGCAGGCCGGTGAAGCCGTAGCGGCCATTTGGAGGGGGCGGGTAGAGATAGTCGGCCTGGTGCAACAGCACCGCGCCCTGGGGAGGTTCGCGGTCGGCGTAGGTGTAGACCTTGATGGCGTGGTTGCGCTCGAACACCAGGCGGAACAGGAAGTACGAGCCGATGGCGATGGGTGCGACGGTGTACGGCGTGGCGGTGGGCTGGGCGCGGATGACTTGCGTCTCGCCGCCGTAACTGACATGGCAGGCTACGGTGTTGGCCTGGGCCATGCCGCAGCTGAACGCGGCCAAAAGCAGCAGGTGTTTCATCGGTCAGCGTCCGCGCATAAAGAGGGCATCGAGTTCCTTGATGGTGATTTGCCGCCAGGTGGGCCGCCCGTGGTTGCATTGGTCGGAGCGGTCGGTGGTTTCCATTTGGCGCAGCAGTCC
Organism: uncultured Albidiferax sp.; assembly: GCA_963512645.1. Taxonomy (GTDB): domain Bacteria; phylum Pseudomonadota; class Gammaproteobacteria; order Burkholderiales; family Burkholderiaceae_C; genus Rhodoferax_B. The sequence goes on from CAUPNM010000044.1 coordinate 10,432, forward strand.
GTTCATTTCATCGACCGTCAGGCGGCGGTTGGCGCGCACCGCACCGTGGCAGGCCATGGTGCCCAGCAGTTCGTTTTGGGCGCGCTGCACCACGGTGCTGCCTTCATGCTGTGCCAGTTCGGCCAGCACACTGCGGGCCAGTTCGGTGGCGTTGCCTTGCACCAGGGTGGTGGGCACGGCGCGCACGGCCAGGGTTTTGGGCGAGAACGGGGTGATCTCCAGGCCCAGCGTGGCCAGGGTCTCGGTGTGGGCCTCGGCGGTGGCCACCTCTTGCGGCGTGGCGGCGAAGGTCACCGGGATCAGCAGCGGCTGGCTGGTGATGCGGGCATCCACCAGTTGGGTTTTCAGCCGCTCGTACACGATGCGTTCGTGGGCGGCGTGCATATCCACGATCACCAGGCCCTGGGCGTTCTCGGCCAGGATGTAGATGCCTTGCAACTGGGCGATGGCGCGGCCCAGGGGCCAGACCTCTGCCGCAGGCAGGGGTTGGGCGGGCGCGGGCTCTGGCGGGCGTACTGCAGCGGCAGGCGCTTGGGCTACGGGCCAGAGCGCTTCCATGTCTGACACATGGCGCACAGCAGGTGCTACGAATTGCATAGCTACTTGCGCTGGTGGAATGGGCGCTAGAGGCTTATTTTCTTTAAAAATTTCGGGCGTGGCGGGCGTAGCGAGGGCTGCCGCCGCACGCGGAGCCGCCAGGGCCGCATCTACCGCGCGGCGCACCGCCTGGTGCACCTCGCGGCTGTCGCGAAAACGCACCTCGATCTTGGTGGGGTGCACGTTCACATCCACCCGGGTGGGGTCGATCTCGACATACAGCGCGTAGATCGGCTGGCGCTGGCCGTGCAGCACGTCTTCATAGGCGCTGCGGGCGGCGTGGGTAATGACCTTGTCGCGCACGAAACGGCCATTCACGTAAGCAAACTGCTGGTCGGGCCGGGCGCGCGCCGCATCGGGAATGCCGACCCGGCCCCACACGCGCACCGCCTGGCCACCGTCGTCGCGCATGGAACTCAGGTAATCCACCGCCACCGAGCGGTCTTTGAAGTCGTCGCCCAATACGTCGCGCAGGCGCTCTGAAATCGCGTCGATATTGCTCGGTGCCGGGCAGGCGCGCCATTGCTCGACCAGCTTGCCCTCGTGCCAGATGGCAAAGCCCACGTCGGGCCGGGCCAGGGCGTGGCGGCGCACGGCTTCCACGCAGTGGGCCAGCTCGGTGGCATCGGTTTTCAAGAATTTGCGCCGCGCCGGGGTGCTGAAGAACAGCTCTTTCACCTCCACCGTGGTGCCGGTGCTGTGGGCCACGGGCTTGAGTTCGCCGCTGCGGCCATCCAACAAAAATGCATTGGATTGGCCGCTGGCGCGCGAGGATATGGCCATGTCAGCTATGGAGTTGATAGCGGCCAGGGCTTCGCCCCGAAAACCCATGGTGCCCACCGACTCCAGCTCGCGCAGGTCGCGGATCTTGCTGGTGGCGTGGCGTTTCAGGGCGATGGGCAGCTCTTCCATGGGGATACCGCCGCCGTCATCTTCTACCGCAATCAGCCGCACGCCGCCCGCCAGCAGCCGCAGGGTGATCTGCGTGGCCCCCGCGTCCAGCGCGTTATCGACCAGCTCGCGCACCACCGACGCGGGGCGTTCCACCACCTCGCCAGCGGCGATCTGGCTGATGAGTTCGTCGGGGAGTTCGCGGATTACGCGGCGTTCGGGCTGGGGAGGGGTGGGGATGGGTGCGTTCACCGGGTGATTTTAGGGCGACGTTGAATAAGCCCCCGCGAGGCGGCGCCCCCTGGATCGGGATGGGATGCTAGGCGCAAACCGCAGACATAGCTTGGGCTATGGCGAGGATTTGCAACGACGCAGACCGCCCGAGGCCAGGGATGCGCAGACCGCGAGGGACTTGTTCAGCGTTGCCCAAAGGCCACCCGCCGTGGGGCAGGCCCGCCAACGTGGCGACCGCGCCCGGTTGTCGGCATGGAACTTGCGGTGTGCCTGCTTGCGTCCCCAACCACCCACCGAGACAACTTCGTATGAAACTACGCCACCTTGCCAAGACCCTGACCTGCACCATCGGCCTTCTGGGCCTGGGCGCGCCCGTGCTGGCGCAGAGCACCTACCCTGACCACCCCGTCAAGATCATCGTCGGATTGCCGGCCGGGGGCAGTGTGGACATGATTGCCCGTTCCCTGGGGCAGAAACTCAACACCTCCCTGCAGCAGCCTTTCATCATCGACAACCGCGCGGGTGCTTCGGGGCAGATCGGCATGCCCGCAGTGGCGAAAGCCGCCCCCGACGGCTACACCCTCACGGTATCGCCCGCGTCGTTCCTGACCACCAACAAAAGCATTTTCAAGACCCTGCCTTACGACCCCGAAGCAGACTTCACGCCCGTGGCCCGTTTGGTGAACCAGCCCATGGTGCTGGTGGTGAAGGACAAGCAGAAATACCCCACTCTTGCCGCGTTCCTGGCTGCTGCCAAGGCGGCACCCGGGCAGATCACCTTCGCCTCATCCGGTGACGGCAGCCCGCAGCACCTGGGCGGGCTGATGTTCGAGACACGCACCAAGGTGCAACTGCTGCATGTGCCCTACAAGGGGGGCGCACTGGCCGTCAATGACACCCTGGCCGGGACCGTGGACGCGATGTTCGCGGTGCTGCCTGAGGCCTTGCCGCACATCCAGGCGGGCAAGCTGCATGCGTTGGGCCTGATGAGCCCACAACGTGCGCCCAAGCTGCCCAACACCCCCACCATGCTGGAGGGCGGGATCGCCGACCTGTCTCTCTCGGCCTGGATTGGCCTGCTGGCCCCGGCCAAGACACCGCGCCCCATCATCGACCAGCTGAACCGCGCCGTGCGCACCGCCTTGGACGCAGAACTCACGGCCAAGCTGGGCGAAAACGGCATTGAAGTTGCCCCCAGCTCGCCCGAAGAGCTGCAGCGCACCATCGCCGCAGACATCAAGCTGCACGCAGAACTGGTCAAAGCTGCGGGTTTAACGCCGCAGTAAGGCGGCTGAGATTTAGGAGGCCCACCCCTTCCTACTCAGCGCCGCAGGGCCAGCACCTGGTCCACCATCACCCCGGCCTGACCCAGGTAGTTGGCGGGGTCGCAGAAGGCATCGAGCTGCGCGCGGCTCACGTGGGCGTTGATTTCGGGGTGGGCGGCCAGAATCTCGACCAGCGGGCGCTGCTGTTTCAGCGCTTCGCGGCAGAGCTCGTAGACCAGGTCGTGGGCGTATTCGCGGCCAATGAAGGGGCCCAGGCCCATCATCACCGCCTCGGACATCACCAGGCCGTGGGTCATGTCGATGTTGCGGCGCATTTGCACCGTGTCTACCTCCAGCCCGGCCAGCACAAACTTGGTTTGCTTGAGCGCGCCGGACATCAGGCAGAAGATCTCGGGCAGCGACACCCATTCGATCTCCCAGGGGCCGGTGGAACGCTCGTGGTCGGCCACCATCGCGTCCATCAGCGCGGCGGCGTGCTGGCGCGCCACCGAAATGTTGGCGTGGATGTACAGGCAGGAGATGGGGTTGCGTTTTTGCGGCATGGTGCTGGACGAGCCGCGGCCCGGGGCGTAGGGCTCGAACACCTCGGCCACCTCGGTTTGCATCATCAGCTTCACGTCCATGGCGATCTTGCCCAGCGAGCCGCCCACCAGGGCCAAAAAGGCCCCCACTTCGGCGATGGTGTCGCGCACCGTGTGCCAGGCGATGGGCGGGCAGGCCAGGCCCAGCTCGGCCATCAGCCCGGCCTGGGTTTCCATCGCGCCTTTTTCCAGCGAGGCCAGCGTGCCCGCCGCGCCGCCAAACTCGCCCATAAAGACCCGTGGTTTGAGCTGCTCCAGCCGCTCGCGGTGGCGCTCGATACCGGCCAGTATGCTGGCCGTCTTGAAGCCGAAGGTGATGGGAATCGCCTGCTGCAGGTTGCTGCGGCCAATGATGGGCGTGTCGCGGTAGGTGCGGCTCAGGTCGGCTAGCGAGTCGGAAATGGCCTTCAGGTCCGCCTCCACCAGCGCCAGGCCTTCGCGCATTTGCAGCACGGTGGCGGTGTCGGTGATGTCCTGGGTGGTTGCGCCCCAGTGGCAGTACTCGCCCAGCTTGTCGCGGCAGTTGGCGTTGATCTGGTTGACCACGGCAATGATGGGGTAGCCGATTTGCTCGGTTTTGGCCTTGAGTTGCGCCCAGTCGATCATGTCGAGGCGGCAGTTTTTGACAATTTCGTCCGCCGCCTCTTGCGGAATGATGCCGAGCTGGCCCTGCACCTTCGCCAGGGCGCGTTCGATGTCCAGGTACTTGGCGGTGCGGTTCTCGTCGGACCAGACGGCGCGCATTTTTGCGTCGCTGAAAATGTCGCCAAAGATGCGTGAGTCGATGATGGATGCCATGGGGTTGTCTCCGGTTCAGGGTTGGAATAGGTTTGCCAGCAGGCGCTGGGCTTTGAGCAGTACGGGGCGGTCGATCATTTGCCCGTCCAGTTGCAGCGCGCCCGTGGGGTTGGCGTTGTAGGCGGCTTGCACGCGGGCGGCCCAGGCCAGGTCGGCGGCACTGGGAGCCAGGGCGGCGCGCACGGCGGCTACTTGGCTGGGGTGGATGCACAGCTTGGCTGCAAAGCCCAGGCGCTGGGCGTGGGCCATGTCGGCGGCCACTACAGCGGCATCCAGCGCCACCGTAACCCCAGCCACCGGGGCGGGCAAATTGGCGGCGCGGCTGGCCAGGGCGAGGTGCACCGCCGCCATGTCCAGCGCCGGGCTGTCGTTGGGCAGGTCCAGGTCCAGCGCGTAGTCGATGCTGCCGAAAGCCAGCCGGGCCACGCCCGTGGCGGCTGCAATCGCCTGCGCCGCCAGCAGGCCGCGCGCGCTTTCAATCAGCGCCAGCACCGTGCCGCGGTGGACGGCTTTCAGGTCCGCGATCTGCGCAGCCGACTCGGCCTTGGCCAGCATCACGCAGGGCAGGGCGCAGGCTTGCAGCAGGGCGAGGTCGTCGGCGTAAAACGCGCTGTGGGCATCGTTGATACGCAGCAGCACCCGCGCCGTATCTACCGTCGCATGCCATTCGGCAAAGGCGCGGCGGGCCTGGGGCTTGTCTGCTGGCAGCACCGCGTCTTCCAGGTCCACGATGATGCGGTCGGCCCCGCTGGCCAGGGCTTTGGCAAAGCGTTCGGGGCGGTTGCCGGGCACGAACAAATAGGTTTGCTCCATGGCTTACACCGTGCCTGCGCTGTGCAGCGTGGCGATCTGTTCGGCGCTGTAGCCTTGGCTCGCCAAAATCGCCGCCGTGTGCTGGCCCAGTGCGGGCACGGCATCCATGCGCGGCGCAGCGGTGTGCCAGGAACCCGGCGGTAACAGCGCAGGCACGCGGCCCTGGGGCGTGTCCACCTCGGTCCAGCGGTTTCTTGCACGCAGCTGTGGATGCGCCCAGACCTCGGCCATGCTGTTGACCTGGGCGTTGGCGATACTGGCCTGCTCCAGCCGCTCCACCACCTGGGCGGCGGTCAGGGTGGAAAAGGCCTGCACGATCAGCGCCGACAACTCGGCGCGGGCCGCGCTGCGTTTGGAATTGCTGGTGAAGCGCTCGTCGGTAGCCAGGCCGGGCTGCAGCAGCACCTGCTCGCAAAAGCCCTTCCACTCGCGTTCGTTCTGCAGGCCCAGCATTACCGTCTTGCCGTCGCCCGCGGGGAACGGGCCATAGGGGTAGATGGTGGCGTGGCTGGCACCCGAGCGGGGGGGAGGCGCAGCGCCGTCAAACGCGTAGTACAGCGGGTAGCCCATCCATTCGGTCAGCGATTCCAGCATGGACACGTCGATGTGCTGGCCCTGGCCGGTTTGCTGGCGCTGCATCAGCGCAGCCAGGATGTTGGTGTAGGCGTACATGCCCGCCGAGATGTCGGCAATCGACGGACCGGCCTTGGAGGGCGTATCCGGCGTGCCGGTGACCGACACAAACCCGGCTTCGCTCTGGATCAAGAGGTCGTAGGCTTTTTTGTCGCGGTAAGGGCCGTCCGCGCCGTAGCCCGAGATGTCGCAGACGATGATGTTGGGCCTCACTTTGCACAGCGCCTCATACGACAAACCCAGCCGTGCCGCCGCGCCGGGGGCCAGGTTTTGCACCACCACGTCGGCCTCTTCGGTGATCAGGCGCAGCAGGATTTTTTGTGCTTCGGGGTCTTTCACATCGAGCGTCAGGCTCTCTTTGGAGCGGTTGGTCCAGACGAAGTGCGAAGCCAGGCCGCGCACCCGTTCGTCGTAGCCACGTGCAAAGTCGCCCACGCCGGGGCGTTCGATCTTGATGACGCGGGCGCCCAGGTCGGCCAGTTGCCGGGTGGCAAAGGGCGCGGCGATGGCGTGCTCCAGGGTGACGACGGTGATGCCTTTGAGGGGTTGCATGCTCTGTTTACTCCAAGATGGCGGTGGCATCCATGGTGAGAAAACCTTCGTGGTCACGCCCCCACAGATGGATGGCTTTGCCGTCGGCCGAGGGCTCGCCGTGGACCGAGAACGGGTGGATGTCGAAGGTGGGCCGCACGGCTTTGAAAGCGAACTGCCGCACCCGCGCTTCGGGCAGCTGGCGGCGCAGCAGGTCCATCAGCAGGGTGGCGATCAGCGGGCCGTGCACGATCAGGCCGGGGTAGCCCTCGACGGTGGTGACGTACTGGCGGTCGTAGTGGATGCGGTGGCCGTTGAAGGTCAGGGCCGAGTAGCGGAACAGCAGCACATCGTCGGGCACGATGGCGCGGCTCCAGGCGGCATGCGTAGGGGCCAGCACGGGGGGCGGGGCCACGTCGTCGGGGGATGCTGCGGCGCGGTAGACGATGTTGTGGTGCTCGGTCAACGCCACCTCGTGGCTGCCGTTGCGCCGAACTTCATGGCGCACCTTCACGAAAACCAGGTTGCCGGTGCGCCCCGTTTTTTCTTGCACGTCGGCGATGGTGGAAGTGCGCTCCAGCGTGTCGCCGATCAACAGCGGTTGGTGAAACACAAAGTCGCTGCCCGCCCACATGCGCCGTGGCAGCGGCACCGGGGGCATGAAGCCGCCGCGTTTGGCGTGGCCGTCGGCGCCGATGTCCGACTGGCGGTGCAGCGGCAAAAAGTACAGCCAGTGCCACAGGCTGGGCAGGGGTGTACCGGGCGCGGGCCTTTCCGATGGCCAGTCCAGCGTGGCGGACAAAGCCGCAAAAGGCGTGGGGGTGGCGGTGTCGGTCACCGTCTCGCTGCGGCCTACCCAATCGGCCAGGTTGTGTGTCTCCATTGCGTTTCCTTGGTGTGAATGCCGCAATGATCCGCACCGGGGGGCTATCCGCCAAGTGCAACTTTTAATACCATTGCTGCATGGCACGCATTAATTTCGACTTACAGCAGCTCCAGGCCTTTGTGGCCGTGGCCGAACGCGGCAGCTTTCGCGCGGCCGCCGACCAGATCCACCTGTCGCCCCCGGCGCTAAGCCGCCGCATCGACAAGCTGGAGACCATCCTGGGCCACCGCCTGTTTAACCGCACCACCCGCGAGGTGGAGCTGACCAGCCTGGGCCGTGTCTTTTTGGAGCGCGCCCGCTCGGCGCTGGACGACCTGGAGTCGGCCCTGCTGGGCATCACCGACCTGGCCCCCAGCCGGGGCGGGCGGGTCACGGTGGCCTGTGTGCCATCGGCGGCGCTGTACTTTTTGCCGGTGGCGCTGCGCAGTTTTCTGGAGCAGTACCCGGCCATCCGCATCCGCGTGGTCGACGAGAGCGTGAACCAGATGCTGTCGAGCGTGATTTCGGGCGAGGCCGACTTTGGCATTGGTTTCATGAGCACCCAGGTGCCCGAGGTGGCGTTCGAACCCATCCACGACGACCCGTTTGTGCTGGCCATGCCGCGCAGCCACGCACTGGCCGGGCGCAAGGCCATCCGCTGGGCCGAGCTAGGTGCCGAGCGCTTGATTTCGGTGGCCCGCAGCAGCGGCAACCGCCAACTGCAGGACGACGCGCTGGCCAAGGCCGGGGTGAACCCCAGCTTTGCATTCGAAGTGAGCCACGTCGCTACGTTGCTGGGCATGGTCGAAGCCGGCCTGGGCCTGGCCGCCGTGCCCCGCATGGCCTTGCCGCGCCAGCACGCCACCCTGGTCGGCGTGGCCCTGCGCGACCCGCCCATCGTGCGCAAGCTGGGCCTGCTGACCCGCCACGGCGCTAGCCTGCGGCCTGCGGCAGAGGCGTTTCACCGCCATTTGCGCGACGCGCTGAAAAGCCCCAAGCCGTTCGATATGCTGTAAAAAAGATAGCTGGTCACGCTGATGGAATGGGCGGTAGAGGCTGATTTAGTCTGTACCCCGTGGCCGCATGCATCTGGCGCAGCAAACGCCGTTCTTCACTTTGTTAAATCTAGATACATTTGTCGGGTTGCCGCCTGGCAATCTAGCGTAGCCCTGCAGGGTGGCGCTGGCATCGGGTTGATTCCATGGGAGATCGTCATGCAATTCCGGTTGATGCAGCAGCGGCTGCGGGGTTTTACAGGTATGTGGGGGCTGGGGACCGCGCTGCTGTTGAGCGCTTGTGGGGGAGGTAGTGATGGCGGTGCTGCGGTAGTGGCACCGGCACCTGTCAGCTACAGCATCAGCGCCACGGTTTCCGGCCTGGCGGCGGGGGTCTCGGTTGGTTTGCAGAACAACGGCGCCGACACGGCCACGCGCAGTGCCAATGGCAGCTTCAGCTTTGCCACGCCGGTGGCATCGGGTGGCAGCTATGCCGTCACGGTCAGTGCCCAGCCCAGCGGCCAGACCTGCGCAGTGTCCAACGGCACGGGGTCCGGCATCGCGGCCGATGTGGCCAATGTACAAATCACCTGCTCGTTCAACACTTACACCATCGGCGGCACGGTTTCCGGCCTGGCTTCGGGCGCCTCGCTGACCTTGCAGAACAGCGGTGCCGACGCACTCGCGCGCACGGCGGACGGCAGCTTCAGCTTTGCCACCCCGGTGGCCGCCAACGGCAGCTATGCAGTCACGGTCAGTACCCAGCCTGTAGGCCAAACCTGTATGGTCACCAACGGTACGGGTGCGGGGCTGGCGGCACCGGTGGGCAATGTGGCGGTGGTATGCGTCAACCGGGTCCGTTATGCCTATGTGACCAACAGCATTGGCAACGTGGTGTCGCAATACAGCATAGGTACGGGCGGTGGGCTCACGGCCCTGACCCCCGTGACGGTAACTACAGGATTGTTCCCGTATTCCGTCACCGTGGACCCCACAGGGCGCTATGCCTATGTAGCGAACGTCAACAGCAACACCCTGTCGCAGTACAGCATAGGCGCTGGCGGTGCGCTCTCGCCGCTGAGTCCAGCCACAGTGGCCACGGGTGTTGGCCCGGTCGCGATGGCCGTCGATCCCACGGGACACTTTGCGTATGTCTTGAACAACTTTGACGGCACGGTGTCGCAGTACAGCATTGGCGCGGGCGGCGCGCTTGCGGCGCTGAATCCGGCTGTGGCTGTGACGGGAGGCTTCCCGCAATCTGTGACCATCGACCCCACCGGGCGCTTTGTTTACGTGGTGAATGCGGGCAGTGACTCGGTGTCGCAGTACAGCATCGGCAGTGGTGGTGCGCTCACGCCGCTCAGCCCGGCTTTCGTGGTTACGGGGGGCAATCCCATTTCGATGGCCGTAGACCCCACAGGGCACTATGCCTATGTGGCCAACTACGACGACGACACGGTGTCGCTGTACAGCATTGGCAGTGGCGGCGTACTCACGCCGCTGAGCCCAGCCTTGGTGTCGACGGGAACCGGCCCCTTCTCCGTCACGGTGGATCCTACCGGGCGCTATGCCTACGTGACCAACAACAGTGGCGACACGGTGTCGCAGTACAGCATCGGCGCGGGCGGTGCGCTGTCGGCACTGAGCCCTGCTACGGTGCCGACAGGGGCCGCCCCCACCTCGATCACCTTCGACCCCACAGGGCAGTATGCCTATGTGGCGAACAACGGTGATAACACGGTGTCGCAGTTCATCTTGGGCACGGGCGGCGTGCTCACTGCGCTCAGCCCGGCCTCGGTGGCGGCGGGAAATGGCCCGCAATCGGTGACCACTACGTTCGGGCCTTAGCCCTCTTCCACCCCCAGGCCCACCGGCATCTGCGCCCGCTGGGCCACGTGCCGCCACTTGGCGATTTCGCTGCGGACCAGTTGCTGCAGCTGCTCCGGGGTGCTGGTTTGCACGCGGGCACCGTCGGCGGCCATGCGGGCGACCAGGTCGGGGTCTTGCAGCACGGTGTTCAGGGCGGTGTTCAGCGACTCCACTACTTCGGGCGGTGTGCCTGCCGGGGCAAACAGGGCGTACCACTGCGTCAGCTCTACGCCCGGCACGCCTTGCTCGGCCAGGGTGGGCACGTCGGGCAGGCCGGGCAGGCGCTCGGGTCCGGCGACCGCCAGTGCGCGCAGCTTGCCACTGTGCAGATATGGTTGGGCGGTGAACAGGCTGGGGAACATCAGCTGGGTACTGCCGCGCACCGTGTCGGCAATCGCCGGGGCGGCGCCGGGGTAGGTGTGGCCGCGCAGGGCGGTGCCTGCGTTCAGGTTAAACAGCTCGGCGGCGAAGTGCGGCGCGGTGCCGGTGCCTGCGCTGGCGTAGCTAAACGGCTGGCAACGGGCCTGGGCGATCAGGTCGGGCACGTCGCGCACCGGCAACTCGGCATTTACCACCAGCAGGGTGGGTGAGTAGCCGATCAGCCCCACCGGACAGAAGCCGCCCATCGGGTCGTAGCGCAAACCCTCCAGCGCCGGGTGGATGCCGTGGGTGGCGATATAGCCAAACAGCAGGGTCTGGCCGTTGGGCGCGGCGGATGCCACGTATTCGCAGGCTACGCTGCCGTGCGCTCCGGCGCGGTTGTCGATGTGCACGCTCTGGCCCAGCAGGGGCGAGAGTTTGCGCGCCAGGGCCCGGGCGATGGTGTCGTTGCCGCCGCCTGCGCTGGTGGGCACGATGATGCGGATGCTGGTGTCGGGCGCGGCCTGGGGTGCCAGGGCGGTGGTGTCCTGTGGGAACACATAGCTGGGCAGTTGCAATTGGCCCTGCAAAATTTTGCGGGCGGTGCGCACCAGGGCGGCGCGTTCCACCTGGGCGGATTCGCCCACGCCGACCACTTCCACCTCGATGTCGATCTGCCCCGCCGGGTGCAGCACCACCAGTGGGCGCTTGCCGGGCGGTGTACTTGCGCCGCTGGCCACGGTGCCGGGCAGTGCGAAGGCGGTGGCCACGCCAATCGCGCCGGTGACGGCGTGCGAGGCATGGCAGCGGCGCGGCGTGAAGTAGCGCGAGGTGATGCTGTTGGCATCGTCCCCGGCGCTGACCAGCACTGGCTTGGGCACCACGCTGTCGGACACATCACCCAGGCCCATGCGCGCGCCCGCCACCCGGCGCATGGCCTCGATGCGCTCCAGCAGAGCGGTGTTGGCATCCAGCTGCGCCGGGCGTTCGCGGCCCGTGAGGCCCAGGTCGACGGCGCGCATGACCATCAGCGGCATGGCGGCATCGATGCAGGTGACCTCGATGCCGTCGATGGTGTCGATGCGCTGGCCGGTGGGGAACAGATGGCCGGTGACTGCGCCCCAGGCATCCAGAAAGTTCAGCAGGATGGGCGCTGCCGTGCCCGCCACGCCGTCGATACGGGCATCGCCCTCGTAGGTAACTACGCCGCCGGGGGTGCATACGGTGACGTCGATGCACGCGCCGGTGTTGACGTTGTAGACGCGGGCGGTGGTGTGCCCGTCTTGCGCGGCGATAAGGCCCTGCTCGATGGCGAACGGCACCACGCCCGCCAGCATGTTGCCGCAGTTGGGCCGGGTGTCCACCGACTGGTGGCCCACGCCCACCTGGGCGAACAGATAGTCCACATCGCAGCCCGGCTGCTGCGAGCGCGAGACGATGGCCACCTTGCTGTTGAGCGTGCTGCCGCCGCCCAGGCCGTCGAGCTGCAGCGGGTCGGACGCGCCGATGGCGCCGATCAGCGCCTGGTCGCGCGCCTCGGTGGTCTCGGGCAGCCATTCGCGCAGAAAGAACGGGCCGCGCGAGGTGCCAGAGCGCATCAGCACGCAGGGGATGTTGCGGTTGACCATGGGCATCAGTCGGCTTGCAGTTTGGCTTGCTGGACCACGCGTTTCCAGCGGGCCAGGTCGGACTTGACCAGCTCGGCCAGTTGCTCGGGCGTGCTGGCTTCCACATCGGCCCCGTGGCCTTCGATGCGGGCGATGGTTTCCTTGTCGGCCAGCACCTGGTTCAGGGCGGCGTTGAGTTTGGCGACCACGTCCTTGGGGGTTTTGGCGGGGGCGAAGAAGGCATACCACTGGTCGACCTCTACGCCTTCGATGCCCAGCTCTTTGAGCGTGGGCACGTTGGGCAGCAGGGGCGAGCGTTTGGGGCCGGCAATCGCCAGGGCCTTGAGCTTGTCGGACTTGACGTAGGGCAGGGCGGTGAAGAGGCTGGGGAACATCAGCTGGGTTTGCCCGCCAATAGTGTCGGTGATGCCGGGGGCCGCGCCTTTGTAGGGCACGTGCAGCGGGTTGGTCTGGGTGGCCAGCTTGAACAGCTCGGCCGCAAAGTGCGGGGCGGTGCCGTTGCCTGCGGAGGCGATGCTGAACTTCTCGGGCGTGGCCTTCATCAGGGCGACCAGTTCCTTCACGTCCTTGGCTTTGACGCTGGTGTTCATCACCATCAAGGTGGGCGAATAGCCCACGCGGCCCACCGGCTCGAAGCTGGTGATGGGGTCGTAGCGCAGCTTTTGCAGCGCCGGGTTCATGGCGTGGGTGGCCACGTAGCCAAACATGAGTGTGTTGCCATCGGGCGCGGCGCGGGCCACCATCTCGGCGGCAATGGCCCCGTTGGCCCCGGCCTTGTTCTCGATGATGACCGTCTGGTTCAGCACCAGGGCCAGCTTTTGCCCGATGGTGCGGGCCATGGCATCGTTGCCGCCCCCGGCGGCGGTGGGCACCACGATGGTCAGGGGTTTGTCGTTGGCGGCGAGGGCAAGGCTGCTGCTGGCCAGCAACAGTACGGCGGCGGCGGTGAGGGTTTTGAACAAGCGTGTCTCCTGGTGTTGAGGGGGGTGGCGAGGGCCACTGGCACGATTGTTGTTGCTGCACGCCGTGCAGTAAATTGCAGTGTTTTAATCGATTGGTGCACGTTGTGCATTGGTCTGGACGGGTTTGAAACCGTGGATTACAAGCCTTTTAGGCTGCCCACGCCCATGGAACGGGCGGTAGCAGCTATTTAAAAGATAGCGCAACATGCCAGTCGCATGGGCCTGCTCAGAATGTTTTGCTGAGCTGGATCTGGGTTTGCCGCCGTTGGGTGCTGTAGATCTCCAGGTTCGACCCGATGGTGGAGCGGCTCCAGCTCAGCGCAAGGTAGTAGCCGCCGGGCAGGTCTTTGGAAATGGATGCGGACACATTGCGCCGGGTGTCGCTGCGGGGCGCGCTGGCCCAGGACTCTGCTGCGCTGTAGCGGGCCGATGTCAGGCTGGTTTCGGCCGCCACCCGTAGCAGGTTAAACAGGGTTCCCTGGACACCCAGGGTGGCGCTGGAGCGCTGGTTGGAAAAGCTGGCATCGTTGGCGCGTTCCAGCGTGCGTTGCAGGCTGGCCTCGGCGGACCACTGGGCGGCGAAGTTGTTTCTCCAGGCCGCAGTCAGGCTGGTGCTGCTGGAAGACATCCACGGCGCGTCGGCGTAGCGGGTTCGCAGGAGCTGGGCGCTGAGGGTGCCGGTGCCCAGCGCGCCGGACGAGTAGCGCAGCTGGGGCGACAGGCCTTTGAAGTCGGTGTAGACCGCCGAGCCCAGCCATGTCAGCCCCGCCACCAGGGGCAGGTTGAACACCAGCCGGTCTGAATAGTGCAAGCCAGGCCCGGTTTCTACCGATGCCTGTTGGGTGTTGTAGCGGCTGAAGTGGTCGTAGTGGGTGGATTCCAGGTTGGCACTGCTGCGCCATTCGAAGGCATCGCGCAGGGGGTGGACCTGCAGGGCGGCAATTGCGGCCCGCGAGCCCTGGTCGGCCTGGGGCATGGAGCCCGTATCCAGCGTGAAGGGCAGGCCATACACGGTGATGGCGGCGCTGATGGGGCCGGTGTTGAGGTTGCTATCCCAGATGCGCGAGAGGCTCGCGGTGGCCATCCACTCTTTGGTTTGCACCTGCTGCTGCTCGGCCATGCCGAGGTAGCGCTGCAGCAGCAGCCTGGCGTTTTCGGGTGGATTGGCGTTGAGAGACTGGATGAATTGCTGCCGTGCAAGTTCGAACTCTTGGGCACCCAGGTAGGCACGCCCCAGTTCGGCCTTGTAGACCGGCCAGTCGTCCTTGGCCACCAGCTCGGACAGGATGGCGATGGCTTGCCGATAGGCTTTGCGTTCGATTAGGCAGTGGGCGGTGTCGTAGCGGCTTTCGTCGTCCTGGGCCTGGAGTTCAGCGGGGGCGCAGCTGTCTTGGGCGCGGACCCCGGCGCAGGCCAAGGGCAGCAGGGCGCACAACAGTTGGCGAGCGAGCCGACGGGCGTAGCTTTGGGCGGATGGATGCATAAATAGGTGAGAGCCAGAGCGCCTGTAGGGGCAGGCGCTCTGGGTGTCCGTTAGATCAACGGGTAGCGGCAAATACGCCAGCGGCCTTGAGCGTGCTGGTAGCGGCAAAGTTCCATCCACCCGCGACCGCCTGCGGTGCCGTCACGGCACTGGTCGTGGCGTTGACCACCGGTGCGGTGAAGGCGCCCGCAATCTTGCCGGTGCCGGTGGCCGCCGTGCTGGCGGTGGCGGCGGTGGCGGCATAGGTGGTGGACGTTACGGTGCCCGAGAACGTCTTTCCGGTGCCGGTACCGGTAAACGCCAGGTCACCCAGGGTTGCGCCTGCGGTGCCGGTCAAGCCGGTGATGGTGCCGGTTTGGGTGGTGGTGCCCGTCCCCGAAAACGCCACGTTCATGGACACCGCGCCGGTCGATACCGACCTGCTGGATGAGCCACTACTGGTGTCGTTGATGAGCGCGACGGTGCTGCCCGTATAGGTGGCTGAGCCTGCAGGCACCACGGCGGGTGTGGACACGCGCGGGCGGAAGGATTCCGCAGCACCGCGGGAGCCCGCGGACCATTTGTCCCAGCCGGGCTGGCCGTGGGCCATGGCCGAAGCCATGAGCAGGAAGGTAGAGGATGCGATAGCAAGTCGTTTCATGGAGTTTTCCTTGTGAAGAATGGAATCGTGTGTTGCACGGTGTAAACGTGAAACGCACACAGTTTATGGGAAAATTTCCCATTAAAAACGTATCCATTGGTAAAAGGATGCACCTGTAAATGGCACCTGGCATCCGGGCAGCGTCCCCAGTCAAAATTTACCCAAAAAAAAGCTGCCCGTGCTTATCAGATAAGCACGGGCAGCTATTGATTTGGGAGCGTTTGCCGCTCCCGGCCTGCAGTGGCGGTTTAGACCACCTTGGCGATGGACGCGCAGACGTAGTCGATGTTCTTGCTGTTCAGCGCGGCCACGCACATGCGGCCGGTGTCGGTGCCGTACACGCCGAATTCTTCGCGCAGGCGCACCATCTGGTCCTTGCTCAGGCCCGAGTAGCTGAACATGCCGATTTGCTGGGTGATGAAAGACATGTCCTGCTTCACGCCAGCGGCCTTCAGGCCATCGACCAGCTTTTGGCGCATGGCCTTGATGCGCACGCGCATTTCACCCAGTTCGCCTTCCCACTGGGCGCGCAGCGCAGGGGTGTTGAGCACCGTAGCCACCACGGTGGCGCCGTGGATTTGCGGGTTGCTGTAGTTGGTGCGGATGCAGATCTTGAGCTGGCTCAGCACGCGGCTGGCTTCTTCTTTGGACTCGCACAGCACCGTCAAAGCGCCTACGCGTTCGCCGTACAGGCTGAAGCTCTTGCTGAACGAGGTGGATACAAAAAAGCTCAGGCCGGCGGCCACAAACTTGCCGATGACCGCGCCGTCTTGCTCGATGCCGTAGCCAAAGCCCTGGTAGGCCATGTCCAGGAAAGGGGTCAGCTTGCGGGCCTTGACCACCTCGACCACCTGGTCCCACTGGGCGGCGGTGATGTCGTAACCCGTGGGGTTGTGGCAGCAGGCGTGCAGGACCACGATGGTGCCTGCGGCGGCTGCATTCAGCGAGGCCAGCATGCCGTCGAAGTTGACGCCACGGGCGGCAGCGTCGTAGTAGGTGTAGCTCTCGACTTCAAAACCGGCGTTCTGGAACAGGGCGCGGTGGTTTTCCCAGCTCGGGTCGCTGATCATGACCTTGGCGTGGGGGCTGAGCTTCTTCAAGAAGTCGGCGCCAATCTTCAGGCCGCCGGTGCCGCCAATGCCTTGCACGGTGACCGCGCGGCCCGAGGTGACGGGTTCGGAATCGGCACCAAACACCAGGCCCTTGACGGCCGAGTCGTAGGCCGCCACGCCGTCGATCGGCAGGTAGCCGCGGGGCTTGGGCGCGTCGGTCATTTGCTTTTCTACGGTTTGCACGCAGGCCAGCAGGGGCAGTTTGCCGTTGTCGTCGAAGTACACGCCCACGCCCAGGTTGACCTTGTTGGGGTTGGTGTCGGCATTGAATTGCTCGTTCAGGCCCAGAATCGGGTCGCGCGGTGCCATTTCGACGGCGGTAAACAGAGACA
>CAUPNM010000045.1:0-26129 GCA_963512645.1 uncultured Albidiferax sp.
CCATACCCGCAGCGCCCACCCCGCCAGCGCGCACAGCACGATCACCGGTACCACCCCCAGCTTGAAGCGCATCAAGGCCACGCCTGCGGCCAGTGCCAGCAGCAGGGCGGCCCAGTCGGGGTTATAGGGAAAAGTGCCGCTTGCGCCCGTCGGATAAGCGATATGCGCTATAAAAAACAAAGCAAGGCTGGCAAGTACACCCACCACGGCAGCGGTGATGGCGGTGAGCGGGGCGGTGAAGTGCAGCTTGCCGTGGGTGCTCTCCACCAGCGGGCCACCGGCCAAAATGAAACTGAACGACGGCAAGAAGGTGAACCAGGTGACCACCGTGGCGGCCAGCGCTGCGCCCAGAAACAGCGCGTCTGGCCCCAGCACCGCCTGGCCCCAGCCACCCACAAAGCCCACAAAAGCCACCACCATGATCAGCGGGCCGGGCGTGGTCTCGCCCAGGGCCAGGCCGTCGATCATTTGCGTTCCTGTCAGCCAGCCAAACTGCTCCACTGCGCCCTGGTACACATAGGGCAGCACCGCGTAGGCGCCGCCAAAAGTCAGCAGGGCGGCCTTGGTGAAAAACCAGCCCATCTGGGCCAGGGCAGAGTGCCAGCCGCTCCACGCCACCAAGGCGAGCATCGGCAGCAGCCACAGCGCCGCGCCCACCGCCAGCACGGTAAGCAGGCGGCTTTTGCGAAAGCGCGCGTGGGGCGGGGTGGGCGTGTCGTCGTCGATCAGCGCGGGGCTATGGCCCGATTGGTCGGTTTTGGCCGCACCATGCCCACCGCCGCCGCTGAACTGGCCCGGTGCGAACTTGGACCCGAGCCAGCCGACCAGGGCTGCACCCAGCACGATGGCCGGAAAGGGCACCGCAAAAATGTATAACGCTACAAAACTGGTAGCTGCTACCGCCCACAGAATGGGCGCTGTGGCCGGTTTCTTTAATGTTTTGCTACCGATGCGGTGTACCGCCTGCACCACCAGCGCGGCCACGGCGGGCTTGATGCCGTACAGCAGCCCGGCCACCCAGGGCACCGCCCCAAAGGCCACGTACACCCAGCTCAAGCCGATCAAAATGAACAGCGACGGCAGCACAAACAGTGCGCCCGCCGCCACCCCGCCCCAGGTGCGGTGCAGCAGCCAGCCGATGTAGGTGGCCAGCTGCTGCGCCTCGGGGCCGGGCAGCAGCATGCAGTAGTTCAGGGCGTGCAAAAAGCGTTTCTCGCTGATCCAGCGCCTTTGCTCCACCAGCTCGCGGTGCATGATGGCAATCTGCCCGGCCGGGCCGCCAAAACTTATACAGCCTAGCTTGAACCAGAACTTCAGGGCTTCGGCGAAGGAGACAGGGGGCATGCGCGGGTTCTCGAAATGGCGTGGCCCGCAGTGTGCCAGCCCGGCAGCCAGTTAATTGGGCGCAGTGGCCTTGAACGCAAACGCCAGCACCAGCAGACTGACCGCCGCCATCCACGACCCGGCGATACGCAGGGCGATTTGCACCCATGGGCGCTGTGGGCACAAGGCCGTGTAGTAGGCGATGTTGGCCACCAGCACGGTGGTGCTGATCCAGGTACCCAGCAAGGTGAGCGCGGTGGCGAGGTTGGCAGGTGCGCCGTCCACGCCCGAATCCAGCGCCACCGCGGTGGCCGCCACCGCCGCTACGGTTGCACGCAGTCCGATGTGCAGCCGAGCAGACGCCGCCACCAGCAGGCCGCAGCCCAGCGCCACGGCCACCACGGCGGTTTGGCTGGACGGGGGCATGGCGATGCGCGTGGTCAGTAGCAGGGCGGCAGCGCAGCCGGTGGCATAGGCCAGCATGGGGGTTTTCAGCCGCAGGGGCGGGTGCTGACCCAACCAGATCCCTAAGCCCAGCAACACCAACACGTGGGGCAGGGTCAGCAGCGGATGCAGCAGCCCGGCGTAGAAGCTGTTCATGCCCGCCACCGCGCTGTGCGCGTGCGCCAGGCCGGGCAGGACCAGCCCGGCCAGTACCCAGCCCTGGTGGCGACTCACAAAATGCCGAACAAGAATGCGAAACCGGTGGCTGCAATCACCCCACCGGTTGCCCGCACCGCCACCCGGCCCCAGTGCCAGCGCACCAGCAGGCCCACCGCAATACCCGCCAGGTGCAGCAGCCCGGTGGCCAGCACAAAACCCACCGCGTAGGTGATGGCGTTGGCCGCCTGTGGCAGCTCGGTGCCATGGGCGTAGCCGTGGAAGACGGCAAATACCGCCACCAGCACGCTGGCCACCCACAGTGGTGGCCGCGCCGCTGCCAGCACCATGCCGCCCAGCACAATGCCCGATACGGCAATGCCGGTCTCCACCCCCGGTAGTGGCACGCCCAGCACACCCAGTGCCCCGCCCAGCGCCATCACCAGCGGAAAAATCACCGGCAGCAGCCACAGCGCCGGGGCTCCCAAAAACGCCCCCCAGATGCCCACCGCCACCATGGCCGCAATGTGGTCCAGGCCGTTCACCGGGTGCGCCAGGCCGCTGAGGAAGCCGCCCACCGCGCCGGTTTCCGAATGCGCCTGGGCCAGGCAGGGGGCGGCCAGTGCCAGGGCGAGCAGCCAAGTTTTGGGCCCGGCGACGCGGGCGCGGGGAGGGTGGGAGGGGGCGTGCATGGAACTCTCCTGTCAGTCAAATGGATGGATCTGTACACCTTACGCAGCAAAGCGGTGGCTGGATTCAGCTGTGGCGTGCCATGCCAGCGATGTTACAAAAAGCAGTTTGCTATAAATAAAGTAGCTTGTCGTGCTCACTGGATGGGCGCTGGGTGCCAATTTGGCTTTATATCTGTCGCATTTCCGTAACGTAGTGGTAACTCGTGGCGTGTACTGCGCCGAGTTCTCTACAATCGCGCCATTCGAGTGTCCATTCGACCCCCACACAGTATTCCCACCATGCCCCGTTGCTCCCCAGAACAACAAATCCACCGTCGCACGGCAGGCATGGTTAGCGTCGCCCTCGGCAAGGGGCCATGGCGCGCAGACCCGGTTTTAACCTTCGGAGCTTTCCTATGTCTGCACTCTTCAGCCCGACCGCCCTGGTCGTACCCTTTGAACTCTTGAGAATGGACGACGTCGAGTCGGTGGGTGGCAAAAACGCCAGCCTCGGCGAGATGATTTCGCAGCTGCCCACGGGCGTGCGCGTGCCCACCGGCTTTGCCACCACGGCCCACGCGTTCCGCCAGTTTCTGGCCCACGACGGCCTGGCCGACAAGATCAGCGCCCGCCTGGCCCGGCTGGACACCGAAGACGTGCGCGCCCTGGCCGTGGCCGGTGCCGAAATCCGCGGCATGGTCGAAGCCCAGCCTTTCCCGGCCGATCTGCAAGCCGCCATCACCGAATCGTTTGCCGCGTTGAGCGCGGGCAACCCCGAGGCATCGTTTGCCGTGCGCTCGTCGGCCACCGCCGAAGACTTGCCCGACGCATCCTTCGCGGGCCAGCAGGAAACCTTCCTGAACGTGGTGGGCATCGATGCCGTGCTGCACAAGATGAAAGAGGTGTTTGCCAGCCTGTACAACGACCGCGCCATCAGCTACCGCGTGCACAAGGGCTTTGCCCACGACATCGTGGCCCTGAGCGCCGGTGTGCAGCGCATGGTGCGCTCGGATCTGGGCGCGGCGGGCGTGATGTTCACCATCGACACCGAGTCCGGCTTTGACCAGGTGGTCTTCATCACCTCCAGCTACGGCCTGGGCGAGACGGTGGTGCAGGGCGCAGTGAACCCCGACGAGTTTTATGTGCACAAGCCCATGCTCAAGGCGGGCAAAAAAGCCGTCATCCGCCGCAACCTGGGCAGCAAGATGGTGCAGATGGAGTTCACCACCCCGGCCGAGAAAGCCGCCACCGGCCAGCTCGTCAAAACCACCGACGTGCCCACCGAGCAGCGCAACCGCTACTCACTGACCGATGCCGACGTGGAGCAACTGGCCCAGTACGCGCTGGTGATCGAAGAGCACTACGGTCGCCCCATGGACATCGAATGGGGTAAGGATGGCACCGACGGCCTGCTCTACATCCTGCAGGCCCGCCCCGAAACCGTGAAGAGCCAGCAGCAGGGCAAGGCCGAGCTGCGCTACAAGCTCAAGGGCAAAAGCAACGTGCTGGCCGAAGGCCGCGCCATTGGCCAGAAGATCGGCACCGGCCCGGTGCGTTTGGTGCACAACATCAGCCAGATGGACGAAGTCCAGCCCGGTGACGTGCTGGTCACCGACATGACCGACCCCAACTGGGAACCGGTGATGAAGCGCGCCAGCGCCATCGTCACCAACCGGGGTGGCCGCACCTGCCACGCCGCCATCATTGCCCGCGAACTCGGCATTCCCGCCGTGGTGGGCTGCGGCGACGCGACCGAAAAGCTCAAGACCGGCACCCTGGTGACGGTGAGCTGCTCCGAAGGCGATACCGGCTTCATCTACGACGGCCTGCTGGAAACCGAGGTGACCGAGGTCTCGCGCGGCACCATGCCCGAGATCAAGACCAAGATCATGATGAACGTGGGCAACCCCCAGCTCGCGTTTGATTTCTGCCAGTTGCCCAACCAGGGCGTGGGCCTGGCCCGGCTGGAGTTCATCATCAACAACAACATCGGCGTGCACCCCAAGGCCATTCTGGACTACCCGAACATCGACAACGACTTGAAAAAAGCCGTCGAGTCGGTGGCGCGGGGCCATGCTTCGCCGCGTGCCTTCTACGTGGACAAGGTCGCCGAAGGCGTGGCCACGATTGCGGCGGCGTTCTGGCCCAAGCCGGTGATCGTGCGCCTGTCGGACTTCAAGTCCAACGAGTACCGCAAACTGATCGGCGGCAGCCGCTACGAGCCCGAAGAAGAAAACCCCATGCTGGGTTTCCGGGGCGCGGCGCGCTACATCAGCGCCGACTTTGGCGAAGCCTTTGCCATGGAATGCGCGGCCTTGCGCCGGGTGCGCCTGGACATGGGCCTGACCAATGTGCAGGTGATGGTGCCGTTTGTGCGCACCCTGGGCCAGGCCGAAAAGGTCACCCAGTTGCTGGCCCAGCACGGCCTGCAGCGCGGCCAGGACGGCCTGAAGATCATCATGATGTGCGAAGTGCCCAGCAACGCCATCCTGGCCGACGAGTTCCTGCAGTTCTTCGACGGCTTCTCCATCGGCTCCAACGACCTGACCCAGCTCACCCTGGGTCTGGACCGCGATTCCGGCCTGGAGCTGCTGGCCGCCGACTTCGATGAGCGCGACCCTGCCGTCAAAGCGATGCTGAGCCGTGCCATCGCCGCCTGCAAGGCCCAGGGCAAGTACGTGGGCATCTGCGGCCAAGGCCCTAGCGACCACCCCGACTTCGCCCAGTGGCTGGCCGACCAGGGCATCGAGTCGATTTCGCTCAACCCCGACAGCGTGGTGGCCACCTGGAAACAACTGGCAGGCTAGGGCAGTTGCGGATGCGCCCCTGGGCCCAACTGGGCTAGGATCAAAAACCCCGTGGGCCCCTAGCTTTCGGGGTTTTCTTTTTTACGACTCCGATCCATTGTGTTTGCCCCTCCCTCTGTTACCACGCCCACTTTCACCCGCCTGCGCATGGCTTTGCTGCTGCTGTGGGCGCTGCTGTCGTTTGGCGTGGTGTTTTTTGCGCGCGACCTGACCTGGGTGGTGGCGGGCTGGCCGCTGAACTACTGGTTTTGCGCCCAGGGCGTGGTGCTGTGCTACCTGCTGATCGTGGTGGTATACGCCTGGCGGCGGCGCCACGATGGCGCTGATGCCGAGCCCGGCCAGGTGCTGCCGTCGCGGCATCGCCTGCACCGCAACTTCGGGCTGTACGTGGTCAGCCTGCTGGCATTTTTGGGGCTGATGGGCTGGGCCGAAAGCCAGGGTATGTCGCGCTACTGGATCGGCGGCATCTTTTTGTTTGCCACCTTTGCGCTGTACGCCAGCATCGGCATTTACTGCCGTACCTCCGACCCGGCCGAATACTACGTGGCCGGGCGGCGCATTCCGCCCATCTACAACGGCATGGCTACGGCGGCCGACTGGATGAGTGCGGCCTCTTTCGTGAGCCTGGCCGGGGGCTTGTACCTGAACGGGTTTTCCGGCTCCAACGGCCAGCCGGGAGGCCTGGCCTACATCATGGGTTGGACGGGCGGTTTTTGCCTGGTGGGCCTGCTGATTGCGCCGCGCCTGCGCCGCATGCAGCTCTACACCGTGCCCGACTTTTTTGGCGTGCGTTATGGCGGGCGCTGGCCGCGCTGGATTGCTGCCGGGGCGGCGGTGCTGTGTTCGTTTACCTATGTGGTGGCGCAGATTTATGCGGTGGGGCTGATCACCTCGCGCCTGACCGGGGTGCAGTTCGAGATCGGCATCCTGCTGGGGCTGGGCGGGGTGCTGGTGTGCTCGTTTCTGGGCGGTATGCGGGCCGTCACCTGGACCCAGGTGGCGCAGTACGTGATTTTGATTCTGGCGTTTTTGATTCCGGTGTCGTGGCTGGCGTACAAGCAGTTGGGCAATCCGCTGGCCCCGTTGGTGTACGGCCAGCAGCTACCGAAAATCGCGGCGCTGGAAAAACAGCTTGGCGAATCGCCTTCGGAGCGCGAAGTGCAGGCCATTTACGCCCAGCGCGCTGCCCACTACGGCAATATGCTGGAGGACGTGCCCCGCACCCTGGTGCTGGAGCGCGCTGCGGCGCAGGCCCGGCTGCGCCAACTCCAGGCCGAACGGGCCGATCCGTCCCTGGTGCGCAAGGCCGGGCGCGATCTGGCGGCCCTGCCCAAAGACGAGGTGGCCGCCCGCGAACTATGGGGTCGCGCCCGGCAAGACAACCTGGAACGCGCCCAGCCGCTGGCAGGCATGTCGCTGCACACCCAGGTGTTCAGCGGTAATCCGGACGGCACGCCTGCCGAGCGCGAAAGTTACGACACCTCCAGGTTGAACTTTCTGGCGTTGATTTTTTGCCTGATGGCGGGCACTGCCGCGCTGCCGCACCTGCTGACGCGCTACTACACCACGCCCTCGGTGGCCGAGGCCCGCAGTTCGGTGGCCTGGTCGCTGTTTTTTATTGCGCTGCTGTACCTGGCCGCGCCCGCGCTGGCGGTGCTGGTCCAGTTCGAGGTGATGAGCGAACTGGTGGGCCAAAGCTTTGACAAACTGCCCACCTGGATCGCGCAATGGGCGCAGGTCGATCCTTCGCTGCTGCAGGTGACCGATGTGAATGGCGACCACATCCTGCAGTTTGCCGAGCTGCGCCTGGGTGCCGATCTGGTGATGCTGGCCACGCCCGAGTTGGGTGGCCTGCCTTATGTAGTGTCGGGGCTGGTGGCGGCGGGGGGGCTGGCGGCGGCCTTGTCTACGGCCGACGGCCTGCTGCTGACCATGGGCAACGCGCTGGCCCACGACGTGTATTTTCGGGGCGTGCGGGACAAGTCCTCGCCGTCCGACCCCATGGTGCGTGTGCTGTTGTCGAAGTTTGCCTTGCTGATGCTGGCCTTGGCGGCGGCCTATGTGGCGGCGCAAAAACCGGCCAATATCCTGGCGCTGGTGTCGGCCTCGTTTTCGCTGGCGGCGGCGGCCTTTTTTCCGGCGATGGTGGCGGGCCTGTTCTGGCAGCGCACCACGCGCCGCGCAGCCGTGGCAGGCATGCTCACCGGCCTGGGCGTGACGCTGTGGTACATGCTGGTCAATGTGCCCGTGCTGCGCGCCTGGATGGGCTGGGGCGGGTCGGGTCTGTGGTGGGGTATCCAGCCGATATCTGCCGGGGTGTTTGGCCTGCCTGCGGGTGCGCTGGTGGTGTGGTTGGTCAGCCTTTTGCAGCCCGAGCCCGTACCGGCCCCAGAACCCGGGCTATAATCGCTGGCTTTGCCCTTGCTACACCACTACAGACGCAGTGGGTGGCTTCACATCCTTAAGGAGAAATATGCGTCATTACGAAATCATTTTGATGATCCACCCGGATCAGAGCGAACAGGTTCCAGCCATGCTGGAGCGCTACAAAGGCATGATCGTTGCCGGTGGCGGCAAGATCCACCGCGTGGAAGACTGGGGCCGCCGTCAACTGGTGTACCTGATCAACAAGCTGGCCAAGGCCCACTACCTGTGCGTCAACATCGAAGCCGACCAAGCCATCATGGCTGAACTGGAACACGCGTTCAAGTTCAACGATGCCGTGCTGCGCCACCTGACCGTGGTGATGAAGAAGGCTGAAACCGGCCCTTCGTCGATGATGAAGACCGTCGAACGCGAAGAAGCGCGCAAGACCCAGCAAGCCGAGTACGCAGCCCACTAAGGTGGCTTGCTGAACGGAGTTCCCACACGGAGTGAACCACGTTGTTTTGACGGCCTGTCTTGCAGAAGTTAAAAACCTGCGCTACACGCCCGCCGGACTGCCCGCCCTGGATATGGTGCTCGAACACGAGTCCAGTCTGGAACAAGCAGGCCAGGTCAGGCAAATCAAAGCAGCCGTAAAGGCAATAGCCTTTGGCGCAATCGCCGAGCGAATCCAGCAGCAGCCCTTGGGCAGCGTCTGGCAATTCACCGGTTTTTTAGCCTCCCCCCGACTGGGCAAGAACCCCGTACTTCATATTCAAGATTTTCAAACAGATTAAATCAGGAGTCCATCATGGCCGGACCAAAACGTTTCAATAACAAAGACAAGCGCCCCAAGCGCAACACCCAGTCCCTGCTGTTCAAGCGCAAGCGCTTTTGCCGCTTCACCGTGACCGGTGTCGAACAGATCGACTACAAAGACATCGACACGCTGCGCGATTTCATCGCTGAAAACGGCAAGATCATCCCCGCACGCCTGACCGGCACGCGCGCGATTTTCCAGCGCCAGCTCAACACCGCTATCAAGCGTGCGCGTTTCCTCGCCATGCTGCCGTACAGCGACCAGCACCGCATCTAAGAAAGTACGAACATGCAAATCATCCTGCTCGACAAGGTTTTGAACCTTGGCAACCTCGGCGACATCGTCAAGGTCAAAGACGGCTACGCCCGTAACTTCTTGATCCCCACCGGTCGTGCACGCCGTGCTACCGAAAAGGCCAAGCAAGAATTCGAAGCCAAGCGCGTCGAACTCGAAAAAGCCGCTGCTGCCAAGCTGGGCGCGTCGCAAGTCATGGGCGAAAAGCTCGCTGGCTCGACCATCAAGCTGACGCAAAAAGCCGGTGTGGACGGCCGCCTGTTTGGCTCCGTGACCAATGCCGACATCGCAGAAGAGCTGAGCAAGCAAGGCTACAAAGTCTCCAAAGCCCAGATCCGCCTGCCCAACGGCATGATCAAGACCACCGGCGACAACACCGTTTCCGTGGCTTTGCATACCGACGTGGTTGTGGAAATCACCGTTGCTGTGTACGGCGAAACCGCTTAATTAGCGTTTCTCTGCAAGAGGCCGCCAGGATGCAAATCCTGGCGGCCTTTTACATTGGGCCGTGGGTTATACAGGGTTGTCCCCAGGCTTATCCACGCTTTGCCCCCAGACTTGTGCCTCGACGTTGCCGGGCCCGCCGCGTAGCATCCAGCCTCACCCTAGGAACCCACTCCCCATGTCTGCCGTTTTCCCCGCTCTGGACGATTCCTATGGCCAGGACCGCCAAATTGCGCAGCTGCGCATCCCCCCGCACTCCATCGAGGCCGAATCCAGTGTGCTGGGCGGCCTGCTGCTGGACAACAATGCCTGGGACCGCGTGGGCGACCTGCTCAAGGACGATGACTTCTACCGCTACGAGCACCGGCTGATCTTTGCCGCCGTGCGCGAGCTGGTCAACGCCAGCAAGCCGGCCGACGTGATCACGGTGTTCGAGCGGCTGCAAAGCATTGGCAAGTCGGAGGAAGTGGGGGGCCTGGCCTACCTGAACTCGCTGGCCCAGTACGTGCCCAGCGCCAGCAACATCCGCCGTTACGCCGAAATCGTGCGCGAGCGCGGCATTCTGCGCAAGCTGGTCACCGCCAGCGACGAGATCGCCACCAACGCCTTCAACACCCAGGGCCGTCCGGTCGACAAGATCCTGGACGAGGCCGAGCAAAAAATCTTCAACATCGGCGAAGAGGGCGCGCGCAACAAGCAGGGCTTCCAGGCCATGGAGACCCTGGTGGTCGACCTGCTGGACCGCGTCCAGGAGATGGCCGACAACCAGAACGACGTGACCGGCGTGCCCACCGGCTTCTACGACCTGGACCGCATGACTTCGGGTCTGCAGCCCGGCGACATGATTGTGCTGGCCGCCCGCCCGTCGATGGGCAAAACCGCCTTTGCCATCAACATCGCCGAGCATGTGGCACTCAAGGAAGGCCTGCCGGTGGCCGTGTTCTCCATGGAAATGGGTGCGTCGCAGCTGGCCATCCGTATCGTCGGCTCCATTGGCCGCATCGACCAGGGCCATCTGCGCACCGGCAACCTCACCGACGACGAATGGCCGCGCCTGGCCGAGGCGGTAGAAAAGCTGCGCACCGTCTCGCTGCACATCGACGAAAGCCCCGGCCTCACCCCCAGCGAGCTGCGCGCCAATGCCCGCCGCCTGGCGCGCCAGTGCGGCAAGCTGGGCCTGATCGTGGTCGATTACCTGCAGCTGATGAGCGGCTCCGGCAGCGGCGGCAGCGGCGACAACCGCGCCACCGAGCTGGGCGAAATCTCCCGGGGCCTGAAAATGCTGGCCCGCGAGCTGCAATGCCCGGTGATTGCCCTGTCGCAGCTCAACCGCAGCGTCGAGCAGCGCCCCGACAAGCGCCCCATGATGAGCGATTTGCGCGAGTCCGGTGCCATCGAGCAGGATGCCGACATCATCATGTTCATCTACCGCGACGAGTACTACACCAAGGACGCGTGCAAGGAACCCGGCGTGGCCGAGATCATCATCGCCAAGCAGCGGAACGGCCCCACCGGCACGGTGAAACTGGCCTTCCTGCGCAACATCACCAAATTTGAAAGCTTGGCCAGCGGCTACGGCAGCGGCGGAGACTACTAAAAATGGACCGCTCTGATATTGATAGCTGCTCACGCTTATTCAATAAGCACGGAGGGCACTTTCTGCGTAAAACCCCTTTATGGAAGCTTTCGGGTACGGCGCTGGGCGTGGACTGCGCCGAAGTCTGGCTCAAGCTGGAGCACCTACAGGTCGGCGGCAGCTTCAAGGCGCGTGGCATGCTTAACCGCCTGCTGGCCAACCCCATTCCCGCAACGGGCGTGGTCATCGCCTCGGGCGGCAACGCGGGCATCGCTACTGCCGCGGCGGCCCAGGCCCTGGGCGTGCGCTGCGAGGTGTTTGTGCCCACCACTTCGCCCGAAGCCAAGCGCGCGCGCCTGCGCGACCTGGGGGCCGAGGTGGTGGTTACCGGCGCGGCCTACGCACAGGCTTTTGAAGCCTGCATGGCCCGCCAGCAGGCCACCGGCGCGCTGCTGACCCACGCCTACGACCAGCCCGAAGTGCTGGCGGGCGCGGGCACCCTGGCCGCCGAGATCGAAGCCCAGGGCGGTGTGCCCGACAGCGTGCTGGTCAGCGTGGGCGGTGGCGGTTTGATCGGCGGTATTGCCGCCTGGTTTGAGCAGCGCAGCCGCGTGGTCGCGCTGGAGCCCGAACGCGCGCCCACCCTGCACAGCGCCCGGCAGGCGGGGGAACCGGTGGACGTGGCCGTGGGCGGCATCGCTGCCGACTCGCTAGGGGCCAAGCGTATCGGCCAGCTCGGCTGGGAAGTCACCCAGCGCCATGTGCAGGATGCCTTGCTGCTGAGTGACGAGGCTATTGTGGCGGCTGTAAACGCTGATTTAAAACGCGAGTGAGGAAAGTTAAATGCGAACATAGTCGTTAAATGCGAATATCCTTGGCTGCATGTCGTTTCATCCCAGCCTAAAACCGATTCGAGAATTCAGCTTTCCTTCCAGTGCCCCATATCTACTCGACATGTTTGGCGGGACTTTCCGGAATCCCGGCGACCCCGGGAACCCCTTGATAGAGTGCTTTTTAACGCCGTGTGACCTGAGAGAAGGCCCCAACCCGGGAATTAGCCGGCGGCTCAAGGACCAGGTAAGAGTGGGAATAGGGGTCGGTAATCTAACCAACCTATATTTGGGCCGGTTCGTTCAGAACGGCACCTTTACTGAAACAGCGCCAAATAGGGATCACCGACCAGAGCGCATCACCTTTGAGTTCGACACTGAATCTTCGAACTGGGAAGAAGGATGGCTAGGAGATCTACCTTTCGCCCCTTTCGGAGCGCTCCTTTCCCCAAGTCACGCAAAAAGTGGTGTGAGAAGTCCTGTCAAGCTTTTGCGCGGAAAGATTTCGCAAAGCGACCGATTCAACGAAAGAGAAGGAAACAAGCCATCTTCAGCAAACCCTTGGTCATTCAGAGTGGTGGTTCACGAATTTGAACTTATCCGGTTCTACTACTCAAACTCAAGCAATCTTTGTAGAGCAGTGTTCAGTGATGCTTTTACGGAGGATCACCTTACTAAGGCCGTGGTCGCAGGAGAGTCAAGCTTCTCCTACGACAAAGATACCGACACCCACTCTTTCATCCACAGACTGGGCTTTACAGATGAAGATATGCCCTTCTTAGGGCGCATCCTGTGTGAGCCCGATGAAACCGCCTTAAGGGGGGTCCGGAGAATTTACGAGAGTTCTCGGTCCAGCCGGCTGAATGGAGCCTATCCGGACGGAGCGGCGTATCCACGTACGTTGTTCCCGTTTCGGCAGAAAATCCAGCTTTCATTGACGGGGCACCGGGCCAAACTTAAAGATGAAAGCTATCTTTTCATCGTTCACCACATCGACGCATGCTCATCCGCGTTTCCGTTTAGGAATCTAAGCTACGCCTCGGTAAGAGCCACTGGTGTCGTGGACCCTAAAATGAAACCTCAGGGAACAGAACCACCTGACCCACGACTGCGAGTAGGGCCAGTACACAATCGTAGCGACGTTCAAGGCACCATAAGATCTGACATACCGCCCGCGGCAGACAGTATTGCAATCTCTTCCGAAGTGGGAAGCCGCGTCTTCTTCGGCCTGTCGACTGTCAACTTGACACGTGAAAATAGCACTGTACCGGTTCCCCCACGAAGCAAACGTGCGCCGCGCCATGACCACAAGCTAATCGATTTGAGTACGGGGCAAGCTCGGCATGGAAGTTCCAGCGCGGCGCGCCTGATTCAGCGAGATCGCATAGAGAAAGCGGCACTGACGGCAGACCTTAGTACATTTATTGAGGTCATACATGAACTCTGCGAAATTGAGCCTAGCTGGGGAATTAAGTCGATTGAGGTCGGGGACGATCCTTGGAACGACGGGTCTGGCGTTTGGAGGGGATTTTTTCCCTTGGTCAACTGCATTACCCGCCGATCTATGCGTTACAAATTTTCGTACGTTGACGACCATAGAAACCGGCGCCAGCTGATCGGTATACGAATCGAGATCCAACAGGCCTTCGTCTACCTTTTTGAAGCGCAGCGGCGCCGAGCAAATACGAGCGAGCCGGGCGTCCTTGGGGAATATCGCGACGTGCTACCGGTTTTACTTCTACGAAGCCCGAATTGGGACCCTATTGAAGAAATCAATATCACCGAGGTACTGCGAGACACTGTCGCAAACCCCAGCAAAACATGGCCGAACAAGGTCAGAGGCCTTCTTCGCGACTCAATAGATCATGGCAACGGAGCCGATACTCCGAAGAAGTTGGCCGAGCGAATTGCAATGGTCGTCAGGAGAAATACTCCTTAGGCGTTTGGGGGAAACACCTTTCAGCATAAGTGCTTGAAAACTCGACTACCTCATTAGAAAGGTAGTGATGGTGTCGGCACCCCTCTGAGCAGCCCGATCGCCGCAAGCGAGGGACTGTTTTGCGCGTCTTAGCACCGCCGACTTTCATCAGGTGCGAGGGGATTTTGTGAGGTGAGCGTGATCTCTTGGTTGGGCAACTGGGTCATGCGCACTTGGCTGCGAGCTTTCTCTAGGACGGAGGTAGCGTCGACACAGGCCCGGCGCCGTTCGGCTCGGCGTAGCCTTGCACGCGCGGATCAGTAGGTGCTTTGCCTTTACTTTGCCCAGCTGTCTCGCATCCCCGTAGCCCGATTGAACACAAGCTTGCCATCGTCGGCCGCTTTTGCATCCACCACGAAGTACCCGTGCCGCTCAAACTGAAACCCCGCGCCGCCAACCCTTGCGATGGCCAATGACGGCTCCGCGAACGCCGCACATGTCACTAGGCTCTTCTTGTTCAACTCCTCCAGCAATTCCCCGCTGCCCGGTTGCGCCGCGGCAAACAGCCGTTCATACAAGCGTACCTCGGCCGGCACCGCATCGGCTACCGCGACCCAGGTAATGGTGCCCTTCACCTTCACCGCGTCCGCGCCGGGCGTGCCACTCTTGGTGTCGGGCACCAGCGTGGCCTGCACTTCGACCAGCTTACCGCCGGCGTCGCGCGTGGCACCCGTGCATATGACGGTGTGGCCATATTTCAGGCGCACCTTGCTTCCGGGGAACAGGCGGAAGAAGCCCTTGGGCTGCACGTCTTCGTAGTCGGCGCGCTCGATCCACACCTCGCGACCTATCTTGAAGCGGCGCAGGCCGCGTTCGGGGCCGTGTGGGTTAACGGGGGCCGTGCAGTCGTCGAGCAGGGCGTCGCTGCCCATCAGCTCAGCCCAGTCGGTGATAACGAGTTTCACCGGGTCGAGCACCGCCATGGCCCGCGGAGCAATGGGGTCGAGCGTGTCGCGTAGCGCCGCTTCGAGGCTCGCATAGTCGATCCAGCCGCCGGACTTGGTCACACCGCTGCGTTCGCAGAACAGCTTGATTGCTTCGGGCGTGTAGCCGCGGCGGCGGAGACCTGCGAGAGTGGGCATGCGCGGGTCGTCCCAGCCGTCAACGTGGCCTTCTTCGACCAACTGGCGCAACTTCCTCTTGCTGGTGATCACGTGCGTTACATTGAGCCGTGCGAATTCATACTGGCGCGGATGCGGGCTGGCGATCAAGCCACCTTCTGCTAAACGGTCGAGCAGCCAGTCGTAGAACGGGCGCTGGTCTTCGAACTCGAGCGTGGCGATCGAATGGGTGATCTGCTCCAGCGCGTCCTCGATTGGATGTGCATAGGTGTACATCGGGTAGATGCACCACTTGTTGCCGGTGTTGTGGTGCATGGCGCGGCGAATGCGGTATAGCGCCGGGTCACGCATGTTGATGTTAGGGCTGGCCATGTCGATCTTGGCGCGGAGGATTGCGGCGCCGTCGTCCAGCTCTCCGTCGCGCATTTGGCGAAAGCGCGCTAGGTTCTCCTCGGGGCTGCGGGCGCGGAACGGGCTGTCGGTGCCGGGCGTGTTGAAGTTGCCGCGCGTCGCACGCATTTCGTCGGGCGTCTGCTCGTCCACGTAGGCTAAACCAGCGGTGATCAGGTACTCCGCGGCCCGGTACATGAAATCGAAGTAGTCGCTCGCGAAATACTCATGCGACTGCAGCGTTCCGGGAGCGCTCGGGCAGTCGGCCAAGTACGTCTCATAGCCGAGCCACTTCACCGCATCGCGGATGCTGTCTACGTATTCCTGCTCTTCTTTCTCGGGATTGGTGTCGTCGAAGCGTAGGTGGCATACGCCGCCGTATTCCCTCGCCAACTCGAAGTTGAGCCAGATGCTCTTGGCATGGCCGATATGCAGGTAGCCGTTGGGTTCGGGCGGAAATCGCGTGCGCACCCGAGCCCGGTCTTGTATTCCTTGCGCATGGTGTTGCGCATCGCCAGGGCTACCGCCCCATTTGCGCGCTGCATAGGTGCCTTGTTCGAGGTCGTTTTCGATGATGTGGCGTAGAAAATTACTTGGCCCGGCAGAGTCGGCGTCAATGAGAGAGGTCATCTATTCATTCTAGAGGGGAGATGAGCGAGAACTGCAGTCGCACTATCCGACAAAGCGCAAACGGGTGATCGCTCCGACTTAGCCGCTCAGGCTGAACATGATGCGCTGCCGGCAGACACCGGGTGTTCACGCGCCCCCGTACCGCTCGGTCTTTATACGGTTTGCGGGAACGCCGGCATCGACCATTCCGTTGGCCACGGCTTCGACGAACTGATTGGCGCCACATACGAAAGCGTGGCTAGGCATGTGGCCCCAACGGGCCAGCACGTTTGCGACTGCAGCGGCATCAAGCCGGCGCCCCAGGTCGGTCGACCGCGGTGGTGGCTCGCGCGTGGTCACCGCAATGAAGGTGAAGTCGGGCCGTGCTGCTTCGAGTAGGAGCAACTCGTCTCGGAACGGAAGGTCGGCCGCGGTTCGCGCGGAGCAGATCAATAGCGCCGGCATAGCCACCTCCGGCGGGTGGGTCATGTCGTCCGTCGGTGCCCCTGCTGTCGGCTTAGCCGCCCACGCGCGCACCATCGCCATCAACGGCGCAATGCCGGAACCGCCCCCAATCAACAACAGCGGCCCGCCATCGGCCAGTTGCCAAACGAAATGCCCACCCAATGGCCCGCGCACTTCGATGCTGTCGCCCACCTCAGCGACATCATGGAAGTAAGGCGACACCTCACCATCGTTGAGTTTCTCGATGATGAGCTCGATGGCATCGGCACCGGGGGCGGATGCGATGGAATAGCTTCGTTGCGCGGCATAGCCGTCTGGCGCAGTCAACCTCACATCGACGTGTTGACCTGCACGGTGCGAAGCCAGCTGCGACGCCAGTGCAGGCACGCCCACAAAGAAACTCTTGATGCGCGGCGTGAGTTGCGCGATGCGCTCGATCTTCGCGATGCGCCACGGGCTTTGATGCTCGCTGCTTGTCATCAGGGATCATCCGTATAACGTTGCTGCCGCCAGGGATCGCCATACATGTGATAGCCGCGCAGCTCCCAATATCCAGCCTCATCGCGCGCGGTGAATTTAAGCCCCTTGATCCACTTCGCGCTCTTCCAGAAGTACAGGTGCGGAACCAGCAAGCGAGCCGGTCCGCCATGTTGGGGCGCTAACGGCTGCCCGTCGAAATGTGTTGCGATCATGGCGCGGCCGCCGAGCAAATCGGCAACCGGCACATTGGTGTCATAGTCGTCCAGCGACAGCGCTAGTAGCCAAGGCGTAGGGGCGGTAACGCCGGCATCTGCCAGCAGGTCGTCAATAGTCACACCCTCCCAGCGCGTGTCGAACTTCGACCAAGTCGTTACACAGTGAATGTCACCCTGCCACGCAGTGCGCGGCAGCGCCATAAACTCGTGCCAGCTCCAGCTTTTCAAGGGCCGCGGGCCATCGCTCAGAGTGAATCGCCAAGCAGCCATGTCGATGCGTGGTGACGGCCCTTTGGAGAGCACCGGAAAATCATCGGTCTCGAACTGGCCCGGCGGCAACCGGTTAGCAATAGCTGGCGTGGGCCGTCGCCCGATGAATCCGCGTGTGACCATGTCGAGGGCTCCTAAGTCGTGTTGTTGACGATTAATGTTCGGCCGAATGGACAAGCATACCGCTGAGGCGATGGGCACGAACTTCCTGATTGCCTGCGATTGGATCGATTTTCGTCATGTCATTAGCCTTCAAGGAGGGCTCAGCGTGAGCTAACCCGATTGCGGTAATCGGTTGGCACATACGTGAAGCCGGAGTTTTCTCGTCGTATGTGACCGAGACCTGGGAAGGGCAGATGCGCGCCTGCAACCATACGGCGTAGTTCCGCCAAACGCGCGAACTGCGCCTCCCGCTGAGACCGGGCGGCAGGTTGCTCGACGTCGTAGACGATAGTGATGTCTGGCCGTTCCATCTGGACTGATTGGACATGAAGAATATCGCCCAGGAACTCCAGGGTCTCGCCTTTGCTTTCAAGTACAAAGAATGCGTGGCCAGGCGTGTGGCCTGGGGTCGGTACAGCTTTAAGACCAGGCAAAATGTCTGTGACAGCACGGAAGCCATTGACTTTGCCTGCTTTGACATAAGGCTGCAAGCTCCGCGTCGCTTGTTCAAAGTAAGCCTTGTCGTAGTCACCTACGCCCTTTTGGTTGCCCGGGGCCAAAAAGAAGTCGAGGTCGGCCTGTCCGACGTGAATCCTGGCATTGCGAAACACGATCCGGCCCTGGCCATCCACGAGGCCGCCGCTGTGGTCGGTGTGGATGTGGGTCAGCAGAACGTCAGTGATCTGGTCCGGGCGATAGCCCGCCGAGCCAAGACTCTTCACCAGTTTTCCGCCCACACCAGGCCCGAAAAAGGCTCCGGCTCCAGTATCAACAAGCGCGATTCGCTTGCCGACTTTGACAAGGTAGGCGTTGATTGAAGCCTCGACCGGGTTCGCCATAAAAGCGCGCTTCAGGATTTCATCAATCTCAGGCGCTGAGACGCCCTTGAGGAGCGAATGAAGGTCCTGCGGGGCCGTCCCATCAGACAAGGCGACCACCTCCACTTCCCCCAGCTGAAATTGGTAGAAAGCGCTTTGTTGAACACTCTGACCGGAGGTGGAACGCGGCTGCTTTCCGACAGGCACTTCATGTGCATGGGCCGCAGTCGATACCGGCCCGGCAAGGGCTAGCCCTAGGAACAAAGAGGCGATAGTGGTCGCTCGACGGGTTTGAACTTGCAGAGTTTGCACACTGAAGGTACGTGAGACATTGGCATTCATGAGTGACTGTATCTGAGGATTTGCTGTAGGGACCAAGAGGGAAACATATCGGCTGAACAACGTGCGGACTGAGCTCAAGAGGAGTGACTGTGGCTAAGCCGGCTGATCCGATTCCGGCGGTCTTACCTGTGGAGCAGATCTTCGACGGTAGTACCTTCGGGCATATTAGCCCTCTTACTTATACAGCTGCTGCATAGCTTCTATGTGTTGGTGGTGGATGTCGAGGTACAGCGAATCTGGGATCATCCGGTGAAGCGGCTGGACAGTGAATGGCGCCAGCGACGTCCCGTGCTGGAACTTGGGTGGCCAGCCCATTTGTCCCCGAAAGCGACCGCCTTCGGAGAATTAGCGTAAGGGATTTGCATACGGAGGCGTGTATTTTGGATGGAGCTTTCTATGTAACGGGCATCAACCGCGGAGTGAGAAATCGATTTTTCGCTAGACCGCTCTCGCACGATGCCTTTAACAGGCTGCGCCGCATGCCGTCCATATGGCGGGACGAAGCTACCGCGCAGGGGCTCCCAGGCTTAGGTCGACGCGTCGAAAGTCAGGGAAAAACATGTTTGGACCGATCCGCGCGGGAGGAGATGCTGTGGCGCGAAGCAACGACATCATCCAGCCGGAACTGATGGGCGCTCAGAAAGAGGACCGTCGCTTCTCCGCGTCTCAGGTCGACCGCCCGATCTTGCGTATATCACCAGCCGATTTGGATACCATCGTCGGTACGCTGGAAGTACGCCAAATCACACTTGAAGAATGCACCTTAGAGGGGGAGCGACGCTTCGAGTCAGGGAACGAGGGGATGACTCGTCTGTACTACGGGATGTTTGGGACTGGGTCCCTCACCACTTCAAATGGCCTTTCGATCGCGATTGCGCAACATACGCTCGTGGTCGTCCCGCCTATCAGCAGGGCTCATCTTGAATTCCGACCAACCCGAGAAGACCGGGCCATGCTGGCAGGAAGCGTGCGGGTCTTGCGTGGCCATTTCCACGCCGCATTTGGTGACGTAGTGGACATGTTTGACGGCCTATCCACGCCAATTGTGGAACGATTTTCCGAGGGCGACGAGCTGCCAGCCAAGTTGAGGCTTGCTCTTGTCGAGCTTCAAGGAAAGGAGCCTGGCAGCGTCTGCATGACCTCACTGCTCATGAAGCAGGCGTTGGTGCTGCTTCTGCGTCGCTCGCTGACCTCACCTAACCCCTGGGTCGAGCGATTTGCGATTCTGAGGGACTATCGAATCTCCAAGGCATTTGCCGAAATGACGGCAAGGCCCGGCGCTGGGCACACAGTGGACAGCTTGGCGAGGACCGCGTGTCTGAGCCGATCAACCTTCATGGCGCGCTTTTTTGAATTGATTGGCCGAGCGCCAATGAGTGTGCTCAGAGATTTGCGTATGCGCCAAGCGGCCCAGCAGCTCCGCGTCACGGGCGTTTCCATTGGGCAGATTGGCCAAGCCGCCGGCTACGCAAACAACAGTGGCTTCATCCGCGCATTCCGGAAGGCCTATGGCATGGACCCCCGGGAATACCGGGGCCAAACGCTGCTCCTGTCCGGCAATGCTCCGCATGCTGTCTTTCAAACTAGCGATTCGAACCAGAGCCAAACATGCTGAGCAAGACTTCATTGCAGACAACCATCAGGACTCTCCAAGAGGCAATACTGCGTCAACCTCATTCGACCTATGCCGAAACATAGCGATGGAGCGGCTCTTGAACCAAGCGAGCCGTGGCAAGTGTTTTAGCTGCCAATACCCGGGTATTCAATCAGTCCCAGAAAACCAGCTTGCAAGCTGCCCACACCAATAAGGCCGCCCCTTACCGTGACCCTGCACCTGACGATCTTCGAAAGCGAACCCCGCGGGATCAACGCGCTGAGTGATTTCCGCGTCCAGCAACTCCTTCCCCGCCTTCGAGCCATTGACGGAAGGATTTCCGGGGTCAGCGCCCGTTTTTTGCACTTTGTAGCCTCTGAAGTGTCGCCTTCCGATGCCGACAAAAGCCGGCTGAACGCACTGTTGGCCTATGGGGATCCGGCAACTGCAGCAGCGGCAGAAGACCTCGTTTTTATCGTCTCACCGCGCTTCGGAACGGTATCGCCTTGGGCCTCCAAGGCCACGG
Source organism: uncultured Albidiferax sp. (assembly GCA_963512645.1). Lineage (GTDB taxonomy): Bacteria > Pseudomonadota > Gammaproteobacteria > Burkholderiales > Burkholderiaceae_C > Rhodoferax_B. The sequence goes on from CAUPNM010000045.1 coordinate 20,640, forward strand.
ACATCGCCCACAACTGTGGACTGGCCATCAAGCGCATCGAGCGCATCACCGAATACCGAGTTGCGCTGAAACCCGGCCAGGTCGCAGATCTGACCGGCAAACCTGCGACGCTCGACGGCAAACAGCGGGCGAAAATCTCGGCCTTACTGCATGACCGCATGACCGAAAGCGTGGCGTCTGAGCGCGCGGAAGCTGCCGCCGGGCTGTTCACCGAACTGCAGGGTGCACCGCTGCAAACCGTTGACGTACTGGCCGGTGGCAAGGACGCGCTGGAGCAGGCCAATACCGAGTTTGGCCTAGCACTGGCCGCTGACGAAATCCACTACCTGATTAATGCTTTTACCCAGCTGCAGCGTAACCCGACCGACGTCGAGCTAATGATGTTTGCGCAAGCCAACAGCGAACATTGCCGTCACAAAATCTTCAATGCCGAGTTCACGATTGATGGCGTGCCGCAGGAAAAAAGCCTGTTCGGCATGATCCGCAACACAGAAGCACTGAACCCACAGCACACTGTCATCGCGTACTCAGACAACGCCTCAGTCATGGAAGGCGCGAAAGTCCAGCGGTTTTATGCCAAGTCGGCCCCCGACTCAGCAGCGGATACCACCAGCTATCAAAGCTATATCGCCACCGATGACGCGCTAATGCACGTGCTGATGAAAGTGGAGACGCACAACCACCCCACCGCGATTTCACCGTTCCCCGGCGCATCAACCGGTGCGGGAGGTGAAATACGTGACGAAGGTGCCACCGGCCGCGGGTCCCGGCCCAAAGCCGGGCTGACTGGTTTTACGGTGTCAAAACTGTGGAACAACAGCTACGGTAAGCCGGAGCACATTGCAAGCCCGCTGCAAATTATGACGGAAGGCCCGCTGGGCAGCGCGGCTTTCAACAACGAATTCGGCAGGCCCACCCTGGCGGGTTACTTTCGTGAATACGAGCAGACCGTTGGCGGGCAGCGCTGGGGTTATCACAAACCTATCATGATTGCGGGCGGGGTTGGCGCTATCGACGCGGCATTAACCAAGAAAATACCGTTTCCTGCGGGCTCCTTGTTGATCCAACTTGGTGGTCCCGGCATGCGCATCGGCATTGGCGGCAGCGCGGCCAGTTCTATGGCCTCAGGCGTGAATCCTGCACAGCTGGATTTTGACTCGGTACAGCGCGGCAACCCGGAACTCGAACGACGGGCACAGGAGGTTATCAACCAGTGTGCTCAGATGGGGCTCAACAACCCGATTCTGGCGATTCACGACGTGGGTGCGGGGGGACTATCCAACGCTTTTCCTGAGCTGGTCAATGACGCTGGGCGAGGCGCACGCTTTGAATTGCGCGCCGTGAAGCTTGAAGAAAGCGGCCTGTCGCCCAAGGAAATCTGGAGCAACGAAAGCCAGGAGCGCTACGTGATGGCGATTGCGCCTGAGTCGCTTCCGCTGTTCACGGCATTTTGCGAACGTGAGCGCTGCCCGTTTGCCGTGATTGGTGTGACGACGGAAAACAATGACTTGGTGGTGTCGGATGCCGAAGCTGCGGTACCAGTGGATATGCCCATGAATGTGCTGCTGGGCAAGCCGCCCAAGATGCATCGCGACGTTAAAACGGTCACGCAAGGCGTAACGTCCATGGATCTGAGCGGCGTGGACTTGCAAAAAAGCGCGATTGACGTGCTCAGTCACCCGACGGTGGCCTCCAAGCGTTTTCTGATCACCATCAGCGACCGCACCGTGGGTGGCCTCACTCATCGTGACCAGATGGTCGGCCCCTGGCAGGTGCCGGTTGCCGATTGCGCGGTAACACTTGCCGACTATCAAGGTTTTGCGGGCGAAGCCATGAGCATGGGTGAACGGACTCCGCTAGCTGCTGTCAATGCGGTAGCCTCCGGCCGCATGGCCGTGGCCGAAGCCATCACCAATTTGCTGGCGGCACCCATCGAGTTGTCGCGTGTCAAGTTGTCGGCCAACTGGATGGCGGCATGCGGTGAGCCAGGCCAAGACGCGGATCTGTACGCAACCGTCAAGGCGGTAGGAATGGAACTTTGCCCCGCGCTTGGTGTCTCGATCCCGGTGGGTAAGGATTCGCTGTCGATGCGCACCGTATGGACGGACGAGGGCGGTCGCAAAAAGGTCACCTCGCCGGTTTCGCTGATCGTTAGCGCCTTTGCCACGCTTGCAGATGTGCGTGGCACGCTCACGCCGCAGCTGAACACCGAAGAAGCTGACACCACACTGGTGCTGATTGATCTGGGCAAGGGCCAGAATCGCATGGGCGGCTCCATCCTGGCGCAGACGCTGGAACTGGTAGACAGCAGGGTGCCCGACTTGGACGACCCAAAAGATCTGATCAACCTGGTCAATGCCATCAATGACTTGCGTGCCGAAGGGCAGGTTCTGGCCTACCACGACCGCAGCGACGGCGGCCTATTCGCCAGCGCCTGCGAAATGGCTTTTGCCGGCCACGTCGGCGTATCACTGAACATCGACACGCTGCTGGTTGAGGGCGCCGGCCTCAGCGACAGCCGCATAGATACCGATGGCAGCGGAAATTGGGCATCGCAAGTGGGCGCGCGCTGCGAAGAGCTCACGCTCAAAGCTCTGTTCAACGAAGAGCTGGGCGCCCTCATCCAAGTGCGAACCGAGTCGCGCGACAAAGTGATGCAGACATTGCGCAAGCACGGCCTGTCGAAGTTCAGCCATTTTGTTGGTAAAACTCGGCCGGAGCATGCCTCGCTGGAAGTCGGCAAAGGCCAAGTCCAGGTCTGGCACGACAACATGGCTATATTCTCGGCCAAGCTTCAGGACCTGCACCAGCTCTGGGACGCAGTGAGCTGGAAGATCAGTCTGCAGCGTGACAACCCGGCCTGTGCCGATTCCGAGCATGCGGCTGCGGGCAATCCGACCGACACTGGCCTGCATGTCAAGCTAAGCTTCGACCCCACCAAAATGCCTGCTTTACCCGCAATTCAACTGTCACGCCCTAAAGTGGCTGTGTTGCGCGAACAGGGCGTCAACTCGCACATTGAAATGGCCTATGCCTTCACGGAGGCGGGTTTTGAAGCCTGCGATGTGCACATGACTGACCTGCAAAGCGGTCGCGCGAAACTGGCGGACTTCAAGGGTGTGGTGGCTTGCGGTGGTTTCAGTTATGGTGACACGCTGGGTGCAGGCATCGGCTGGGGCCGGTCCATCACCTTTAACCCTGTGCTGGCCGACCAGTTCAAGGCGTTCTTTGATCGCGAAGACACCTTCGGCCTAGGCGTGTGCAATGGCTGCCAGATGTTTGCCGAACTGGCCGACATCATTCCTGGCGCCGACGCTTGGCCGCGCTTCACCACTAACCTCAGCGAGCGTTTCGAATCACGCCTAAGCCAGGTCGAGGTTTTGGACTCCCCCAGCATCTTCTTCACAGGCATGGCGGGCACGCGTTTGCCGATTGCCGTGGCGCATGGTGAGGGGTATGCCAACTTCGCCTACCGCGGCGACGCCTCACAAGCTATCGCGGCCATGCGCTTTACCGACCACACTGGCCAGCCGACAGAGGTCTATCCAGCCAACCCGAACGGCAGCCCAGGTGGCCTCACAGCTGTGACGACGTCGGACGGGCGTTTCACGGCCGTGATGCCGCATCCGGAGCGCATCTTCCGCAACATCCAGATGAGCTGGACGTCAGGCGACAAGGCCGAGCAAAGTCCTTGGATGGAGCTCTGGCGCAATGCGCGGCGCTGGGTCGGCTAAGCAGATCAAAAAGGGCGCAAGCTGCTGCCCATCAGGATGGCGCCTTGAACAAGTTCGCGGACGCAATGCGACATAAATCGGACCGTAGAGGACATGCCTGCGGCGATTCGTGCCGACACTTGCTGGGCTTGATCAAAGAACAGAGGATGGCGCATGAGCTTCAAAGACAGATGCTGGTATACCTTGCGCTGCAGTAGATGCGGTTCGCACGAGTCGCTGCCGGTGTCAGATCAAGGAGTCTGCTGGAGCGGTGCAGACTGGGAAACGGGCGCACCCTTCTCTAGCTTCGAGACCCGATGGACCGGCGGCGGCCAGATGGAGCCAGAACTGACACGGGCTGCGTGTAAAACCTGCGGAGACTCTGCCGAGGTCGTCCGTCGCTATCCCTGGTAAGCGCTGGTAGGGGGACTGGGACCTGCCCCCCCTTTGAGCCAACGTAAAGGAACACCATTTCCGAGTCTTCAGCCTCGACGTAGCTGCCCAGTTCCGGCCGCCATGTCTTGCGCGAATCGCAGTCCGCTGAACTGCCAACGACTACTCCTCAAGCGCTTGGCCAAGAGACTGCGCCGACGATCATCCATCACAGCGGCGGCGGAAACTTCGGCAGTGCATTCAGTGCTGTCGCATCGACGTTCTCGCCGCAGTCGGAACGCCACTCGCTGAGCAGATATTCGAGCTGTACCTCGCCATGCTGCTTTGCCAACGCGATCAGCAAATCGACGTTGGCGTCGTTGACCTTCTCTCGACCGCCGCCGCGCGTCAGTGATCTGAAGATGGCGTGAACATCCTCCCCTTCGGCGGGAGCGGGCGGTGAGCTTTGTGGACTGGGCATACTTGTCTCCAGAGACGCTGGCGCGACTTCAACTCCTGCAGCGCGGTCGATTTGCGACTGCAGCGTGGCAAGGAATCCATCCATCGTCTGCTCCTGCAGGTCGACGGCTTTCGCCCCGCCGCCGGCCACCACGGTGACGTCCTCAATCCCGATAACGCCGAGGATGAGCCGAAGGTACTGCGTCGCGAGGTCGCGATCCCGGATAGGGGATCCCTCGGTATAAACGCCGCCGGAGGCCATCAACAGGGTCGCCTTCTTACCCTTGACAAGACCCCGCCCGTCAAAGCCGAGCGTCAAGCCCTTGCGCACGATGTAATCCACCCACGCCTTGAGCGAGGCCGGAACGTTGTAGTTGTAGACCGGTGTCGAGATGACAATGTGCTCGGCCACAAGAAGTTCGGCGACCAGTTCGTCGGACAGGCGAAGCTCCTCCTTCATCGCTTGCGATTGATCTGCGGGCGGCGTGAAGTAAGCCTGCAGCCAAGGCGCAGTGACAAACGGGGGCCCTGCGTCGACGAGATCGCGATGCACGATGTGGCCTTCCGGGTTCACGGTGCGCCATGCCGTAAGGAAGCGTTGGGTCATTTGACGCGAGACGGACTGGTCGCCGCGTGGGCTGGCCTGGACAACGAGAAGCTTGTTCATCTGGGGGTTCTTTCTTTAAGAATGGGTTCGGCTGCAGTTCAGGCTGCGGGCTGTTTATCGTCAGCGTTTTTTTGACGCCGCGGAAGCATCCAGTCGGCACGGGGGAAGTGACAGGTGTAACCACCCGGCCGCTTCTCCAAATAGTCCTGGTGCTCCGGCTCGGCCTCCCAGAAATCACCGGCCGGCTCCACCTCGGTGACGACTTTTCCATTCCACAAACCGGAAGCATCCACATCGGCAATCGTTTCCTCGGCGACGTGCTTTTGCTCCACCCCGAGG
>CAUPNM010000046.1:0-25063 GCA_963512645.1 uncultured Albidiferax sp.
GGTAGGGGCCGACAAGATCATCGGCGTGGACATCAACCCCGCACGCCAGGCCATGGCCCGCCAGTTCGGCATGACGCACTTCATCAACCCCAAAGAGGTGCCGAATGTGGTGGATGCCATCGTGCAATTGACCGACGGCGGAGCCGACTACAGCTTCGAATGCATAGGCAACACCCAGGTGATGCGCCAGGCGCTGGAATGCACCCACAAGGGCTGGGGCCGCAGCATCATCATCGGCGTGGCCGAAGCGGGTGCAGAAATCTCCACCCGGCCGTTCCAGCTGGTGACCGGCCGCAAATGGGAAGGCTCTGCCTTTGGCGGAGCACGCGGGCGCACCGACGTGCCGAAGATCGTGGACTGGTACATGGAGGGCAAGATCAGCATCGACCCGCTGATCACCCACACCATGCCGCTGGAAGACATCAACAAGGGGTTTGATTTGATGAAGAGCGGTGAATCCATCCGTGGCGTGGTGCTGTTCTGATGGGCGCGCTCACCACCCTCTCAGAGCATGCCTGCTTTGACGGCATCCAGACCTTCTACCAGCACGACTCCTCGGAGATCGGCCTGCCCATGCGCTTTGCGGTGTACATGCCGCCCGGCGCGACCGGCCCGGTGCCTGCCCTGCTCTACCTCGCAGGCCTGACCTGCAACGAAGAAACCTTCATGACCAAGGCCGGGGCCCAGCAGTACGCCGCGCAACTGGGGTTGGCCCTGATCGCCCCCGACACCGGGCCACGCGGTGCCAACGTGCCGGGTGAATCCGACAGCTGGGACTTTGGCCTGGCCGCCAGCTTCTACATCGATGCCACCCAGGCACCCTGGTCCACCCACTACCGCATGGAAAGCTACCTGGTCAAAGAGCTGCTGCCCCTGCTGGTGGAAGAGCTGGCCATCGACCCCGAGCGCATCGGCATCTTTGGCCATTCAATGGGCGGGCATGGCGCACTGACGCTGGCACTCAAGTACCCGGGCCTGTTCAAGTCAGTCTCGGCCTTTGCGCCCATCTGCGCGCCCACCCAGTGCGCCTGGGGGCAAAAGGCGTTTACCGGCTACCTGAGTGCCGACAACACGCCCTGGCCCGCGCACGATGCGGTGTTTTTGATGGCCGCCCAAACCACTGCGCCCTACCCCCAGGGCATCCTGATCGACCAGGGCCTGGCCGACAAGTTTTTGGCACCGCAGCTCAACCCGCACATCTTTGAAGCCGCCTGCCAGGCGGTCAACCAGCCTCTGCTGCTGCGCCGCCACATCGGCTACGACCACGGCTACTACTTCGTCAGCAGCTTCATGGCCGACCACATGGCGCACCATGCCACCGCGTTGGGGCTGCAGGCATCCGAGGCCTGTGCCCCGGATATGCCGTAAAGCGGCACCTCAAGCGCTTTAGGCGCTTTTCGTCTCGTCAAACCCGTAACGCATGTGCGCCAGGGCCATCACCTCGCGTGGCGGCGTGGCCTTGAGGCGGTGGTCGCTCCACACCTGGCGCCAGCGCCGTGCACCGGGCAGGCCGTGGCGCAGGCCGAGCATGTGGCGGGCAATGCTGTACCAGCCCGTGCCCTGCTCGGCGGCCATGCGTTCCATGTACACCACCATCTGCTCCTCGATGCCTTCACGCGTGGCCTCACTGGGTGCTGCGCCGAAAAACGCCGCGTCCCACCCGGCCAGAAACCAGGGGTTGTGGTAGGCCTCGCGCCCGACCATCACACCGTCTAGTTGGGTGAGCTGCTCGGCAATCTGGTCCTCGGTGGTGAAGCCGCCGTTGATGGAGAAAGTGAGCGCCGGGAAGTCTTGTTTCAAGCGGTGCACCAGCTCATAACGCAGCGGCGGGATCTCGCGGTTCTCTTTGGGCGACAGGCCTTTGAGCCAGGCATTGCGGGCGTGCACGATAAAGGTGGTGCAGCCGCCTTCGGCCACCGTGCCCACAAAGTCGCGCACAAACTCATAACTCTCGGTCTTGTCCACGCCAATGCGGTGCTTCACCGTGACCGGAATATCCACCGCATCGCGCATGGCCCGCACGCAGTCGGCCACCAGCTGCGGTTCGGCCATCAAACAGGCCCCGAACGCGCCGCGCTGCACCCGCTCGCTGGGGCAGCCGCAGTTGATATTGATCTCGTCGTAACCCCACTCCTCGCCTAACTTGGCGCAGCGGGCCAGGTCCGCCGGTTCGCTGCCACCCAGTTGCAAGGCGACCGGGTGTTCTTCGGCATTGAAGCGCAGATGGCGGGGCACATCGCCATGCAGCAATGCACCGGTGGTCACCATCTCGGTGTAGAGCAAGGTGTGGCGCGACAGCAGGCGGTGCAGGTAGCGGCAATGGGCGTCCGTCCAGTCCATCATGGGGGCGACGGAGACGCGGTGGGAGGGGAAGGTCATGGGGCAATTATCCCAGGGGAGCCATTTCCCCTCATGGCAACTTGGCTGGCAGCCCAAGACCAGCATCCAACGCTTCTGCCTGGGCAGCAAAGTCTGCGGGCCGCCGCTTACGGAAGGCTTCCAGGTTGGCCAATTTCCAGCGCAGGGCAGGCAACTGAGCGGCATGCATGCAGCGCAAAAGCGACCAGTCTGGCTCCGCACGCACCAGCCCGCGCAGGAACTGCTTGTGCTCTGCGGTCAGACGTCGCGGCAGTTCGTGCCGCAACCGGGCCCGGGCTTCCAACAGCGTCTCCAGTGAGCAGTCCACTTCGGCCATGCCAACGAAAGCCCGCTCGTACTCGGCAGCGATATTCTTGTCGTTGCCGAACAGCACTTCATGCGGTGGCCGGTTGTGTCCGGCCAAGTACAGCACGAAACAATCGGCCATACCGTCGCTGAGGCCGCCCGATTCGTAGAGCTGCCACACGTCAAACAGGTCGCGCGGATGCTGCCGATCCAGTGCCGCCACCAGCTTGCCTGCATACAGCTCATCACGCGCAAGAATGGGGGCCTCAAATTCGACACCGAAGAGATCGCTGGCCTTAGCCCTCAGCGGTTGACTTTCGATCGGCAGCACCGTCCCTCGAAAAACCACGTTCACTTCGACCTTAACCTGGCTGGTGTCGTTTTCGCAGATCAGCTTGGTATCACTCTGATCCTTGCTGCGAACCAAGCGGCTTTGCACGCCGAGCGACGAAACCTTCTGCGCAATGGTGGACAGCTCGTTGTGGATGGCAATCAGCGCTTCCTCACGCGGCACCTGCCAAGGGTGGTACACCACGTCGATGTCCACCGACAAGCGGGGCATATCCTGCACAAACAGGTTGATCGCCGTGCCGCCCTTCATCGCAAATATGTCGTTGGCGAAGACTTCGGGTGCGACGGCCAGTAAAAGACGAACGGTATCGGCGTAGCCTTTATCCATGGGGGTTGAGACTCAACAAAGTGCCGTCGGCGTACTGGCTCATCCAACGCTTGGCGCTGCCGGTTCGCAGGGTGTGCCGCGCCAGCAAATCATCGACATCCACCACTCCGGTCTCTCGCGCCCAGGTAAGGAACAGCCGCACGGTTTTCACACTTGTGCAGCAAGACAGCAGTTGGCCCAACAGTTCCTTGCGCGGCGAGCGCAGGCCATCAAAGAGGTTGCGGGCTTCTTCCAGACTCTGCTTGGTGCCGGCATCAAACAACATTTCCAGCACGGCACGCTCGGATGCCGACACGCGCAAGCCATCGGGCAGGCCAGGTGGCGAAATCAAAGTTTTGCTAGCCAGCGTGGCATCCGACGACTCAAACAGACCCGCGTACACATAGCGCGCCGGGAAACGAGAGGTGAACCAGGTCGGTAGCGTGAACCGGGCATCGCCCCACAGCACCAGCGTCTCGCGGCTGCCCAGGTTGTGCCGCACGCCCTGCAGCGCCATCGCGCTCTTACCGCCGACATGCAGGCGAGGCACGCGCTGTTGCAGGAACTTCAGCGCGCCATAGACCCCAAAATCATCGTTCGGGAAGGCATAGACACCCTGCGCCAAGCGCACGAGCCAGCCCCCCTCGGCATAGCGCGCGGCAAGCTGGGGCGACACCCCGAGCGCCGCCAGGGTGGCAAGGTCAAACGGCGCGCCACGGGGCAGCTCCGTCTGTACACGCTTGATTATTTGGTACCTAGAATTTCCATCCATAGTTAAAAAATACCACAAAATCCAATCACCATCCCACATCCTACAAGGTTATGGTCTAAAAAATAGCCTCATAGGCTACTTTTCAAGCGGGATCCAATCAATGCCACAGACCCAATGGGGGATAAGTCATTACGGCCTGAAATGCCCATTCAACTGGTAGCGCGCCCCAGGGTGCACCTGGCGCGCCAGGGTGATGGGCACGTCGGCATTGGCGGTTTTGCGCACTACCACCAGGCAGGGGGCGCTGGGCGCGATGCATAGAAGCTCGGCCTCTTGCGCGGTGGGCAGGCTGGCTTCGACGGTGTACTGCGCCTCCCACAGCGGGGCCACGGTGCGCAGGTAGTAGGTGGGCGATAGCTGGGTGAAGTCGTTTTGCAGGTAGTCGGGCGCGCAGGCGGGGTTCACGTAGCGGTCTTCGCACTGCATGGGCACGTCGTTCTCAAAATGCACCAGCAGGGTGTGAAAGACGCGCGTGCCGGGGGCCAGGCGGAACGGCTGGGCGATGGCCTCTGGGCAGGGTTCTTCCTGCGCCAGGTGCACCACGGCGTGGTGGCGGTGGCCGCGCGCGGCAATTTCCTGTTGCAGGTCGTGGATGGTCAGGTTGGACGACACCGCGCCCAGGTGCGCGGCGAAGGTGCCCACGCCCTGCAAGCGGGTTACCAGCCCTTCGGCCTGCAGCTCGCGCAGGGCGCGGCTGACGGTCATGCGGCTGACCTGGAACTGCGCCACCAGCTCGGGCTCGGACGGCATCAGGCTGCCCGGCGGCCAGCGGCCTTGCGACAACTCTTTTTTCAGATGCGCCTTGACCCGGGCGAACGGTGCCTGGTTGGCGGGTTCAGAGGGAGCCAGCGGCTGTTGTCGAAGAAAGACCATGTGTAAATTGTAGTTGTACGTAGTTGACTAGTCATGTCTGCACAAGTACATTTGCAGCCATTATTTGACGAAAGCGAACCACCATGCTGATCACCCCCGGCCTCCTCACCCTAGAACAACTCCAACGCATCCATGCCAGCGTCACCCCCCTGGAGCTGGACCCCGCCTGCCGCGACGGCATCCGCGCCAGCGCCGCGCTGGTGCAGGCCGCTGCCGATGGAGATGCGCCGGTATACGGGGTCAACACCGGCTTCGGCAAGCTGGCCAACCAGCGCATCAGCAAGGCGCAGTTGGCCACGCTGCAGCTCAACCTGATCCGCTCGCACAGCGTGGGCGTGGGCGAGCCGCTGGCCGCGCCCATCGTGCGGCTGATGCTGGCCACCAAGGCCGCCAGCCTGGCACGTGGCCATTCCGGCGTGCGCGAGGTGGTGGTAGACACCCTGCTGGCGGTGCACAACGCCGGGCTGGTGCCGCACGTGCCGTCGCAGGGCTCGGTGGGCGCATCGGGCGACCTGGCCCCGCTGGCGCACATGACGCTGGCGCTGCTGGGCGAAGGCGAAATGTGGGTAGACGGCCAACGCATGGCCGCCGCAGATGCATTGGCGCAGGCCGGTATTGCGCCGCTGTCGCTGGGCCCTAAGGAAGGCCTGGCGCTGATCAACGGCACCCAGACCTCGGCAGCGCTGGCGCTGCACGGGCTGTTTATCTTTGAGCCGGTGCTGGAAGCGGCCTTGCTGATCGGGGCCCTGTCGGTAGAAGCCGCACGCGGCAGCGACGGCCCGTTCGACCCACGCATCCACGCGCTGCGCGGCCAACCCGGCCAGATCGACGTGGCCCACTACTACCGCACCCTGCTGGCGGGCAGCGCCATCCGCCAATCGCACGCCACCGGCGACGACCGGGTGCAAGACCCGTATTCGCTGCGCTGCCAGCCGCAGGTGGTGGGCGCCTGCCTAGACCAGCTGCGCCACGCCAGCCGCATTTTGCTGATCGAAGCCAACGCGGTAACCGACAACCCGCTGGTGTTTGCCGAAGACGGCGTGATGGTTTCTGGAGGGAATTTCCACGCCGAACCCGTGGCCCTGGCCGCCGACGGCATGGCACTGGCGATTGCCGAGGTGGGCGCGATTGCCGAGCGCCGCATCGCCATGCTGATCGACAGCAGCGTCTCGCGCCTGCCGCCGTTTTTAACGGCCGATGCCGGGCTGCACAGTGGCTTCATGATCATGCACGTCACCGCCGCCTCGCTGGCCTCGGAAAACAAATCCCTGGCCCACCCCGCCAGCGTAGACAGCCTGCCCACCAGCGCCAACCAGGAAGACCACGTCTCCATGGCCACCTTCGCCGCGCGCCGCCTGCAGGCCATGGTGAGCAACACGGCGCACATTCTGGCGATCGAATGGCTGGCCGCCGCCCAGGGCATCGACTTCTTGCGCCCCCTGACCAGCTCGGCCCCGTTGGAGCTGCTGCACGCGGCCCTGCGCGCCGACATCCCCCGCATGGACCACGACCGCTACTTCGCGCCCGACATCGCCCACGCCACCGAGATGGTGCGCAGCGGGGCCATCAGCAGCATTCTCCGCACCCTGCCCGGCCTGCCCGCACTGTGGACTGCAATTTGAGCAATTGACCTTTGGCGCGCGGGTAACATGCCGGAACCCAAAGATGGAGGAGCATCCACACCATGGTTTCCAGCAACAGCCCCCGGCTCCCCCGCGCAACGCCCGCGCTCGCAAAACTAAGCCAACAAGCCGCCTGTGCCGCAGCCGTCCTGGCACTGGTAGGCTGCGCTTCTGCGCCCCTACCGCCGTGGCTGCCCATCCCCGCCGTGCTGGCCCCCCGGCCCGCAGCGGCGCCGGCCAAGCCCACTTCGCCCACTGAAGCCGCCGTCGTTGCCCAACCGGTAACGCAAGCCAGCGTCAACCCCAGCGATGCGCCAGCGGCCACCCCAGACGGCGCGCCCTACAGCGCCGCCGTGGCGGCCCGCTTCCCCGACCCGTCCACGCTCTACAGCACGCCAGGCCTGCAGCCGGGGCGCAACACCTTCAGCAGCAATGCCGAAGTCGCCGCCTGGCTGGCCCAGCTCAGCAACAAACCCAGCCGTAACGTGCAGGCCAGCGTGCTGCGCATCGGCTACTCGCAACAGGGCGTGCCGCTAGAGGCCCTGCTGCTCACCCGCGCCAGCAGCCCGGATGCGCCCACCGTCATCGCCACCGGGCGGCCCACAGTGTTGATCGTGGCGCAGCAGCATGGCAACGAGCCTGCCGGTAGCGAGGCCGCGCTGGTCGTAGCCCGCGAACTGTCCCAGGGCCTGCTGGAGCCACTGCTGGACAAGATCAACGTGCTGGTGGTGCCGCGTGCCAACCCCGACGGAGCCGCCGCCAACCAGCGCGCGACCACCAACGGCATCGACATGAACCGCGACCACCTGCTGCTCAACAGCCCCGAGGCCCGCGCCCTGGCCCAGCTGACCCGAGACTACCAGCCCACGGTGGTGATGGACGCGCACGAATACACCGTGGTGGGCCGCTACCTGCAAAAATTTGGCACCGTCCAGAAGTTTGATGCCCTGTTGCAGTACGCCATGACGGCCAATGTGCCCGAATTTTTGACCCGGGCTTCCGAGGAGTGGTACCGCCGCCCGGTGGTGGCCGCACTCAAGGCGCAAAACCTCAGCAGCGAGTGGTACTACACCACCTCCACCGATATCGACGACCACGTGGTATCCATGGGCGGTACCCAGCCCGACACCGGGCGTAACGTCAACGGCCTGAAGAACAGCGTCAGCATGTTGATCGAAACCCGGGGCGTGGGCATTGGCCGCCTGCACCTCCAGCGCCGGGTGCACACCCAGGTCACGGCCATGGTCAGCATGCTGCAAAGCACCGCCACGCGGGCCGAGCAGATGGGCAAATTACGCTCGTTCATCGACCGCGAAGTCAGCAGCCAGGCCTGCCGCAGCCAGGCCGTGGTAGAGGCTGGCCCCACCCCGGCCCAGTACGAGCTGACCATGCTCAACCCCACCACCGGGGCCGACAAAACCGTGTCAGTCGACTGGAATTCGGCTCTCGAGCTGCAAACCATCAAATCGCGCGCCCGGCCCTGTGGCTACTGGTTGTCGGCGGCGGCCACGGCGGCGGTAGACCGGCTGCAACTGCTGGGCGTGCAGGTGATGCGGGTGGTAGATGCCGGAACGGTGCGGGGCGAGCTGTACCGCGCCACCAGCCAAAGCACCGGCGCGCGGCAAGACGTGCGCGGCAGCATTGCCGATGCCCAACCGATCCAGCGGACTGAGGTGGAGCTGGTGCGCAGCCTGGTGGACACGCCGCCCGGTAGCTTTTATGTGCCATTGGGCCAACCCCTGGCCAACCTGGTACTGGCGGCGCTGGAGCCCGACACGCAAAACAGCTACTTTGCCAACCGCATCCTGGCCAACCTGGGCGACGCTGCCCGGGTCATGGCCGAGCCCACGGGGGCATTGGAGAAGCTGCCCTGAAGCATTTTTAGCAGGACTTACGCAAGTTCCCCCTGTAAGCCCGAAGGGCGATACAGGGGCGCTGCGTAAGTCCTATTTAGGTCTCAGGGCCTTTTTTAAGGCACTAAATCGGCAGCCTGTGCTTATGGTAGCGGCGTGAGCAGCTCCTATTTTTATAGTTAAAAATAGGAGCATTCCATATCAGGGCGCAGGCTCGGGCAGCGGGGCCGCCTTGGGCTTGGTGCGGGCGGCGTTGCGCTTGTCGATGGCGGCCTTGTGGTCGGCGGCTTCCTGCAGCTTTTTGGCATAACGCGCGGGTTCATTGGCGGCCTCGGCGGCGCGCCGGGCGCGGGCGGCCTGCTCTTCCTGGGCCTTGCGGGCTTTGTTCTCGGCGCTGGCTTTGCGCGCGGCCTGGGCCTTGGCGGCCTCGGCTGCGTCATACGGTGCGCGCGGCTCGGCGGGGGTGCGCACCGGTGCGGATGCCCTGGTGCGCGGGGTGGCGGTGCCCACGGCCACGGGCGGGCCGTCTTTGGCAGCGGCGGCTTGTTCCATGCGCTGCAACTGCTCTGCGCCCTTGCGCTTGCGCTCGGCGTCGTTGAGCGCGATTTCCTGGCGGCGCAGATCGGCCATATCGACCCGGCGGCGGGCGCGGCTTTCATCGCGGCAGTCGTTGACCGCAAACTTCTGGAAACAGGCGGCTTCTTCTGCGGCGAAACGCTGCTCGATACGCTGGCGCTCGGCATCGATGCGGGCCTGCTCGGCGGCCACCTGCAGGCCGCCATCGGCCACCTGCGCCAGCGCCGAGGTGCTGGCCAGCACGCACCACAGGCTTAACCAATATTTGTTCATGTCAGATGGGTATCCACAATGCGCCGCTCCAGCGCTAAAAACTCTACCGACTGCATCTCGTTCAGGCGCGAGACGGTGCGCGGAAACTCGTGCGACATCGGGCCCTCGGTATACAACTCTTCAGGCGGCACGGCGGCGGATAGGATGAGCTTGACCCGGCGGTCGTACAGCACGTCGACCAGCCAGGTAAAGCGCCGCGCGGGCGATGCCATGTTGACCCCCATGGCCGGTACGTTGCTCAGAAGCACGGTGTGGAACTGGCTGGCCAGCTCCAGGTAGTCGTTTTGCGAGCGCGGGCCGCCGCACAGGGTGTTGAAGTCAAACCACACCACCCCACCGGCCTTGCGCCGGGCCTGGATTTCGCGGGCTTCGATGTGCAGCACCGGGTCTTCGTCCTGGGTTTCGGCCAGGCGGGTGAAGGCCTCGGCCATCTCCAGATCGGCCTGCGGGCCCAGGGGGGTGTGGTAGATCCGGACCTGCTCCAGCGTGCGGCTACGGTAGTCGGTGCCGTTGTCCACGCTCAGCACTTCCAGCTTTTCGTTGAGCAGCGCGATGGCGGGCAGGATGCGGTCGCGGTGCAGGCCGTTGGGGTAGAGGTCGTCGGGCTTGAAGTTGGAGGTGGTGACAAAACCCACACCGTTGGCAAACAGCGCGTCCAGCAGGCGGTGCAGGATCATCGCGTCGGTGATGTCGGCCACGTGGAATTCGTCAAAACAAATCAGCTTGTAGCGCTTGGCCATGCGCGCGCCCAGCTCGTCTAGCGGATTCACCGTGCCCTGCAGATCGGCCAGCTCGCGGTGCACTTCGCGCATGAACTCATGGAAGTGCAGCCGGGTCTTGCGCTTCAAAGGCACGGCATTAAAGAAGCAGTCCATCAAAAAACTCTTACCCCGCCCCACCCCGCCGTACATGTACACGCCGCGCGGAATATCGGGCCGGAAGATGAGTTTTTTGAAGCTGTTGGAACGCTTTTCTTTGTACGCGGCCCACTCGGTGGCGCAACGCTCCAAGGCATCGACGGCACGCAATTGCGCCGGGTCGGCGGTGTAACCGCGCTGGGCCAGTTCGGCCTCGTAGGCTGCTTTAACGCTCAAAGAGAAACACTCCGTTTACTACAAATTAAATAGCTGCTAGCGCCCATGGAATGGGCGGTAGCAGCCATTTTCTTCTAAAACTGCAGGATGTACGCAAGCCCCTGTACAAGCCCTTCGGGCTGCACAGAGGTGCTGCGTATGTCCCCACAGATCTAGAAGTTCAGGGTGCGCTTGTCCACCGCCAAAGCGGCTTCCTTGGTAGATTCGCTCAAGGACGGATGCGCGTGGCAGATGCGGGCGATGTCCTCGGCGCTGGCACGGAATTCCATGGCCATCACGCACTCGGCGATCAGCTCGCTGGCCTGCGGGCCCACGATGTGCACACCCAGGATTTCGTCGGTGGCGGCATCGGCCAGCATCTTCACCATGCCGGTGGTGTCGCCCAGAGCCCGCGCGCGGCCATTGGCCAGGAACGGGAAGGTTCCCGCCTTGTAGGCCTTGCCTGCGGCCTTGAGCTGCTGCTCGGTCTGGCCGACCCAGGCGATTTCGGGGTTGGTGTAGATCACCCAGGGCACGGTGTTGAAGTTGACATGGCCATGCTGGCCAGCAATACGCTCGGCCACCGCCACGCCTTCTTCCTCGGCCTTGTGCGCCAGCATGGGGCCGCGCACCACGTCGCCAATCGCCCAGATGTTGGCCAGATTGGTCTTGCAGTCGCCGTCCACAATGATGGCGCCGCGGTCGTCCAGCAGCAGCCCGATGGTGTCCACGCCCAAACCGATGGTGTTGGGCACGCGGCCAATGGAGACGATGAGCTTGTCCACGTCCAGCGTTTGGGCTTCGCCCTTGGCATCGGTGTAGGCAATGCTTACGCCCTTCTTGGACTTCTTGATCTCGCCGACCTTCACGCCCAGGTTGATCTTCAGGCCTTGCTTGTCGAAGGCCTTTTTGGCTTCTTTGGCGATCTGCTCGTCCACCGCGCCCAGGAAAGTCGGCAGACCCTCCAAGATGGTGACCTCAGAGCCCAGACGGCGCCAGACCGAACCCATCTCCAGGCCGATCACGCCGGAGCCGATCAGGCCTAGCTTCTTGGGCACCGCACCGATGCGCAGTGCGCCGTCGTTGGACAGGATGGTTTCCTCGTCAAACGGCGTGCCCGGCAGGGGGCGGGCGTTGGAGCCGGTGGCAATCACGATGTGCTTGCCCACCAGCGATTCCTCGCCGACCTTGATCGCATAGCCGCCGTCTACCGCCGCCACGAACGAGCCGCGACCGTGGAAGAAGGTGACCTTGTTTTTCTTGAACAGGTACTGGATGCCGTCGTTGTTCTGCTTGACCACGGTGTCCTTGCGGGCAACCATCTTGGCCAGGTCCAGACCCAGACCCTTCACCTCGATACCGTGGTCGGCAAAGTGGTGGCTGGCCTGGTCAAAGTGCTCGCTGGACTGCAGCAGCGCCTTGGAGGGAATGCAACCCACGTTGGTGCAGGTGCCACCCAAAGCCGGGCCGCCCTTGGCATTTTTCCACTCGTCGATACAGGCCACGTTGAAGCCCAGCTGGGCCGCGCGGATGGCGGCAATGTAGCCACCAGGGCCGCCGCCGATGACGATGACGTCAAAGTTTTTAGACATGCTGCGTCTCCTTAGATGTCGAACAAGAGACGGGCGGGGTCTTCGAGGGCTTCCTTCATGGCGACCAGGCCCAGCACGGCTTCGCGGCCGTCGATGATGCGGTGGTCGTAGCTCATGGCGAAGTAGTTCATCGGGCGCACCACGACCTGGCCGTTTTCAACCACGGCGCGGTCCTTGGTGGCGTGGATGCCCAAAATCGCCGATTGCGGTGGGTTGATGATGGGCGTGGACAGCATGGAGCCGAAGGTGCCGCCGTTGGAGATGGAGAAGGTGCCGCCGGTCATGTCGTCCATGCCCAGCTTGCCTTCACCCGCCTTCTTGCCGAATTCGGCAATCTTCTTCTCGATGTCGGCAAAGCTCATCTGGTCGGCGTTGCGCAGAATCGGCACCACCAGGCCACGGGGCGAGCCCACGGCGATACCGATATCAAAGTAGCCGTGGTAGACGATGTCGTTGCCGTCCACGCTGGCGTTGAGCACCGGGAACTTCTTCAACGCATGCACCGCAGCCTTGACGAAGAAGCTCATGAAGCCCAGCTTGCAGCCGTGCTCTTTTTCGAACTTTTCCTGGAAACGCTTGCGCATGTCCATCACCGGGGCCATGTTGATCTCGTTAAACGTGGTCAGGATGGCGTTGGTGGATTGCGACTGCAGCAGGCGCTCGGCCACACGGGCACGCAGGCGGCTCATGGGCACGCGCTGCTCGGGGCGGTCGCCCAGATCGGGGGCCACGGTGGCCACCTGGGCCAGCGACTTGGTGGGCACGCCGGTGGGGATCACCGACGCGGTCACTTTAGGAGCAGCCACAGCCGCCAGCACATCACCCTTGGTGACGCGGCCATCTTTGCCGGAACCGGCCACCGAGCCAGCGGCCAGGGCGTTGTCGGCCATCAGCTTGGCGGCGGCGGGCATGGGCACGCCGGCCATGGAGGTGCTGACCGCAGCGGGGGCGGGGGCGGCAGCGGCAGCCGTGACAGCAGCAGCAGCCGCCACGGAGCCGGGCACGGGTGCTGCAGCACCGGCCTTGGCTTCGGTGTCGATACGGGCAATCAGTTGCTCGGCCATGACGGTACCGCCATCGGCCACCACCAGCTCGGTGATCACACCGGCAGCGGGTGCGGGCACTTCCAGCACGACTTTGTCGGTTTCGACTTCAATCAGGATTTCGTCGATGGACACTGCGTCGCCCACTTTTTTCTTCCACTGCAGCAGGGTGGCTTCGGCCACGGACTCGGACAGTTGCGGAACTTTTACTTCTACGATAGCCATTTAATTTTCTCCAAATCTTCCAACGAGGGGTGCGGCCACTGCAACACTGTGCAGTGGCGGATGCAGCCGATTTATTTTTGGTTTACTTCGTTAAGACGAAGCCTTTGAGCTTGCCGAAAGCGCCATCCACCAAGGCCTTTTGCTGGTCTTGGTGCAGGTGCGAATAGCCCGCCGCAGGGGATGCCGAAGCCGCGCGGCCCGAGTACCCCAGCTTCTGGCCTTCGGCCATGTTTTCGTGCAGGTAATGCTGCACGAAGAACCAGGCACCCTGGTTTTGTGGCTCGTCCTGGCACCAAACCATTTCGGTCACGTTGGGGTACTTTTTGACTTCGGCGGCAAAGGCCTTGTGCGGGAACGGGTAGAGCTGTTCCACGCGCAGGATCACCACGTCGTCGGCGCCCTTTTCTTCACGCTTCTTGGCCAGGTCGTAATAGACCTTGCCCGAGCAGGCGACGATACGCTTGACCTTGTCGGCCTTTTTGTTGATCTCATCCTTGTTCTCGGGGATGACGGTTTGGAAACTGCCCTTGGTGAACTCGCTCAGGGGCGATGCCGCATCCTTGGCGCGCAGCAGCGACTTGGGCGTCATGATGACCAGCGGCTTGCGCAGGTTGCGCACCATCTGGCGGCGCAACAGGTGGAAGATCTGGCTGGCGGTGGTGGGTTGCACCACTTGCATGTTGGTATCGGCGCTGAGTTGCATGAAGCGCTCCAGGCGGGCCGAGCTGTGCTCGGGGCCCTGGCCTTCGTAGCCGTGCGGCAGCATCAGGGTGATGCCGTTGACGCGGCCCCACTTGACTTCGCCGGAGGCAATGAACTGATCGATCACCACCTGGGCACCGTTAGCAAAGTCGCCAAACTGGGCTTCCCAGATCACGAAAGTGTTCGGGTCGTTGGACGCGTAGCCGTATTCAAACGCCAGCACCGCTTCTTCGGACAGGATGGAGTCGATCACGGTGAACGGTGCCTGGCCGTCGGCCACGTTTTGCAACGGGGTGTAGGTGCCTTCGTCGAACTTTTCGCGGTCCTGGTCATGGATGACGGCGTGGCGGTGGGTAAAGGTGCCACGGCCGCAGTCTTCACCGCTCAAACGCACCGGGTAGCCGCTGGCCACCAGGGACGCAAAAGCCATGTGCTCGCCCATGCCCCAGTCCACCGGAATGTCGCCCCGGCCCATTGCGGCGCGGTCGTCGTAGACCTTTTTCACCAGCGGGTGCGGGGTGATGTTGGCGGGGATGGCCGTCATCTTCTCGGCCAGGCGTTTCCACTCGGCCAGGGGGATGGCGGTGTCGCCTGCGTCGGTCCACTTTCGGTTCAGGTACGGCGACCAATCGACCGCGTACTTGCTCTTGAAGTTGGTGATGACCGGGTTGAAGGTGTTGATACCGGCATCGAGTGCGGCACGCATGGCCTTGACCATGTCGTCGCCCAGCGTCTCACCCATACCCTGGGCGGTGAGCTTGTCGGCGTACAGCTTGCGGGTGCCAGGGTGCTTGGCAATCTTGCGGTACATCAGCGGCTGGGTCATGGCCGGGGTGTCTTGCTCGTTGTGGCCGAGCTTGCGGAAACAGATGATGTCCACCACCACGTCGCCTTGGAACTCCATGCGGTAGTCCAGCGCGATCTGGGTGGCCAGCACCACGGCTTCGGGATCGTCGCCATTCACGTGCAGTACCGGCGCTTCGATCATCTTGACCACGTCGGAGCAGTACAGCGTGGAGCGGCTGTCGCGCGGGTCGCTGGTGGTGAAGCCGATCTGGTTGTTGATGACGATGTGCACAGTGCCGCCGGTGGAGTAACCACGGGTTTCGGCCAGCGCCAAGGTTTCCATCACCACGCCCTGGCCGGCAAAGGCTGCGTCACCGTGCACCAGCACGGGCAGCACCTGCTTGCCCAGCGGGTCACCGCGGCGGTCCATGCGCGAACGCACCGAACCTTCGACCACGGGGTTGACGATTTCCAGGTGCGAGGGGTTGAAGGCCAGCGTCAGGTGCACCGGGCCGCCGGGGGTCGATACGTCGGAGCTGAAGCCCTGGTGGTATTTCACGTCGCCCGATGGCAGGTCTTCGGGGGCGGTGTGGTCGAATTCGGCGAACAAATCGGCGGGCACCTTGCCCAGCGAGTTGACCAACACGTTCAAGCGGCCACGGTGGGCCATGCCGATGACGATTTCTTGCAGGCCCTTGGTACCGCCGGTCTGGATCAGCTCGTCCATCGCGGCAATGAAGCTTTCGCCACCTTCGAGCGAGAAACGTTTTTGGCCAACGAACTTGGTGTGCAGGAAGCGCTCCAGGCCTTCAGCGGCGGTGATGCGGTCCAGGATGTGCAGTTTTTTCTCTTTGGAGAAATTGGGTTTGCTGCGGATGCTTTCCAGCTTTTGCTGCCACCAGCGTTTCTTGCCCTGGTCGCTGGTGTACATGTACTCGGCGCCGATGGTGCCGCAGTAGGTTTCACGCAGCGCGTTCATCAGGTCGCGCAGCGACATGGTTTCTTTGCCGAAGAACGTGTTGCTGGTGTTGAACACGGTTTCCTGGTCGGCATCGGTGAAGCCGTAGAAAGCCGGGTCCAGTTCGGGGATGTTTTCGCGCTCGGTGCGTTTGAGCGGGTCCAGGTCGGCCCAGCGCACACCGACATTGCGGTAGGCGGCAATCAGCTGCTGTACAGCGGTGCGTTTGCGGCCCATTTCGGAGTCGGCGCTGGCAACCACCACCTTGGTCTGGCCTTTTTTGGCGCGCTCGGCAAAGGCATTGACCACGGGCAGGTGCGGCACGTCCTTGGCATTGCTGCCGTCTACGGCGGGCAC
Organism: uncultured Albidiferax sp.; assembly: GCA_963512645.1. Taxonomy (GTDB): domain Bacteria; phylum Pseudomonadota; class Gammaproteobacteria; order Burkholderiales; family Burkholderiaceae_C; genus Rhodoferax_B. Next base: position 16,028 of record CAUPNM010000046.1, read on the forward strand.
ATGCTGGAGCGCGTCAAAGTAGTCGCGCCAATTGTCGGGCACGCTGCCGGGATTGCTCAGGTAGTTTTCGTACAACTCTTCGACATAGGGCGCATTGCCGCCGAAAAGATAGGTGTTGCCCTGGTAGGCGCTGTACACCGAAGACACTGGATCACTCATATTCCGCTGACCTCCGTTTCCCTGAAGGAAACATTAGCTGGTTAAAGCTGGGTTTAATTAACCTTCCGCGACACGGCTGGACCGATTGGCGGATGCGACTGTGGCAGGAAGGGCCTAGTTCGGAGCGGATTATCTACCCATTGCGCGTGGTAACTGCCGAGTTACAAGCAAAGAACAGGTGGCCGCTCCACTTTTTATAGCTACTCGTGCTTATAGGATAAGCGCGAGCAGCTATTATTTATTTAAATATGCGTGTGGTGCGGGTGAAACATTACTTCACCAAAGCCTGGATAGCTTTGAAATCCGCATGCTCGGCGGTGCGCAGCCACTCGAACAGCACCATTTCGGTGGTCACCAGCTCGGCACCGGCACCGGCCAGGCGGTCGAACGCGGCATCGCGGTTGCGCTCGGTGCGGGAGCTGCAGGCGTCCGTCACCACCCAGACCTCGAACTCGTCTTCCAGCAGGTCCAGCGCGGTTTGCAGCAGGCAGATATGGGCCTCGCAGCCCGCGATAACGATGGTGTTGCGCTCTTCCCCGGCGCTGGACTTTTGCAAATGCTTGGGCAGGCTGCGGGCATTGCCCTGCACCGGCTTGGCGGGCGGGCGCAGCCATTCGCCCAGGCCCTCTTCCACGCCGCTGAACTGCATCTTGCTCAGGGTGTTACGGCACAGGGCGCGCAGCTCGGGCGGGTTTTCGCCCAGCTTGGACGGGTTTTGCTCGGTGCCCCAGGCGGGCACGTCCAGCAAGTCGGCGGCCTGGGCCAGCCGCAGGGCGTTGGCGAGCACCGCCGCGTTGTCAAAAATGGCGGGCATCAGGCGGGTTTGGTAATCGACCAGCACCAGCTGGGATTCGGAGGCATCGAGCAACATGGGGTTCCTAAGGAAAAGCAGCCCCCAATTAAACCGCAGTTGCCAGCGCCTCCTTGGGCTGCAAAGCCCGCCCAGTTAAGGAGGCCAGCAGCGCCAGCCCCAGCGGCCAGTCGCCATGGCCCGAGGCCACATTGATATGCCCGGCATCCGGCATGCGCACCAGCTCGCTGCCCCAGGCGCGCGCGTAGGCCCCGGCCAGCCGCACCGGGCAATACGGGTCGTTGCTGCTGGCCACCAGCCAGCTGCGGTACGGTAGCCTGGCATTGGGTACGGGGTCGAAGTCGCTCAGCACCGCCCGGCGCTCCGGATCGGCCGGGGCCACCAGCAGGGCCCCCTGGATGCGCTCTACCGCCTCGGGCGGCAGATGCGTCGTCGCTATGCAACCCAGGCTGTGCGCCACCACCACCACCGGGCCGGGGCGGGCCAGGATGGCGTGGGTGATGGAGCGGGTCCAGGCGGCGCGGGACGGGGTGATCCAGTCGTCCTGGTCCACCCGCTCCACCCCGGCAAACTGCTCGGCCCACAGGCTTTGCCAATGGCCGGGGCCGGAGTTGCGCCAGCCAGGGACGATGAGGATGCGGGGCGTTGTCATGGCCCAGATTGTGGGGAATGTGGGCCCAGAAACAAACGACGCAATGGTGGTTTGCTTATGCGCATGAGCTAACAGCTAAAAGGTCTGAGCCCCTAAACCACCTGGAAATCCTATAATAAAAGTACCGCTATCGATACCGAAAAAGGTACTACCATGCACATCATCACCGTCGCCGACATCAAGCGCAGCGGCTTTGCCGCACTGGACGGGCTGCTGGCCACCGGCCCCGTCCATCTGATGAAACGCAACCGCCCCGGTGCCGTGCTACTGCACCCCGACGACTACGCCCAACTGCTGGCACAGGCCCAGCACAACGCCCCGCCACTGCGCAGCAAGGCCCTGGACATCCTGCTGCAGCAAGACGCTGTCGTTGCCGGACTGGACGCGGCTGGCATGCAAGCACGCCGAGCCGAGGCCGCCGAGGGCTGGGTGGAACGGTGAAGCTATTTCTGGATGCCTGCGCCCTGATCTACCGGTTCGAGGGGGCCGCGCCGTACCGAACTGCCACCACCGCACTCCTGGTACAACTCACCCAACAGCAAAGCCCGGTGGAGCTGGCGGTATCGCGCCTGTCGGTGCTGGAATGCCGGGTGAAACCACTGCGCGAAGCCGACACCGCCACCCTGGCCGCCTACGACGCGTTTTTTGCCAACGTGCAGATTCTGGAGCTCAGCCCCGCCGTGGTGGACCTGGCCACCTACCTGCGCGCCCGCCACGGCCTCAAAACTCCCGACGCCCTGCAGGCCGCCAGCGCGCTGGAATGGGATACCGGGGTGGTTTTTGTGACGGGTGACACGGCGTTTAGCAAGCTGGCGCATTTGGATGTGCGGGTGATCCAGGTTCCAGGCTAAATTGGTGCGGTCAAAAAATTTATAAAAAAAGAGCCGCCTGTGCTGATCCAACCAGCACAAGCAGCTCTTATATCTATAGCGTTAACCGTTCCGTCGTGCAGAAGCCAGCCGCTTCACCACCGCCACCATCTGGTCGATTTCGGCAAAGGTGTTGTAGAACGCCACCGAGGGGCGCACCGTGGTTTCCACGCCCATGCGGCGCAGGATGGGTTGGGCGCAGTGGTGGCCGGTGCGCACCGCAATGCCCTCCTCGTTCAGCGCCTTGCCGACTTCTTCTGTGCTGTAGCCTGCCAGCACAAAAGACATGACGCTGGCCTTGTCGGCAGCCGTGCCAATCAAGCGCACGCCGGGGATGGCCCCTAGCGCCTGCATGCCGTAGGCCACCAGCTCGTGCTCGTAGCGGGCGATGTTCTCAATGCCCACCTTGTTCACGTAGTCGATGGCTGCGCCCAGGCCCACCGCGTCGGCGATGTTGCCGGTGCCCGCCTCGAACTTGTTCGGGATGGGCTGGAACACGGTTTTCTCGAAGGTCACGTCGGCAATCATGTTGCCGCCGCCCTGCCACGGAGGCATGTCTTCCAGCACCTCGCGCTTGCCCCAGACCACACCGATACCGGTGGGGCCAAAGACCTTGTGGCCCGAGAAGACGAAGAAGTCGGCCCCGATGTCCTGCACGTCCACCCGCATGTGCGAGATGGATTGCGCGCCATCGACCAGTGCCTTGGCACCCGCACGGTGGGCCAGTTCCACAATCTCCTTCACCGGTACCACGGTGCCCAGGGCGTTGGAGACCTGGGTAACGGCGACGATCTTGGTGCGGTCGTTGAGCAGCTTGCGGTACTCGTCCAGCAGCACCTGGCCGCTATCGTCCACCGGGATCACGCGCAGCTTGGCGCCTTTGGTTGCCGCCAGTTGCTGCCAGGGCACGATGTTGGCGTGGTGCTCGAGGTTGCTGACGATGATTTCGTCACCCTCGCCCACGTGCTGGCCGCCCCAGCTCTTGGCCACCAGGTTGATGGCCTCGGTGGTGCCGCGCACAAAAATCACCTCATTCACATCCGGCGCGTTGATGAACTTCTTGACCCGCTCCCGAGCACCTTCGTAGGCATCGGTGGCGCGGGCGGCCAGGTCATGGGCAGCGCGGTGGATGTTGGAGTTCTCGTGCTCGTAGAAGTAGGCGATGCGGTCGATCACCGACTGCGGCTTGTGCGTGGTGGCGGCGTTGTCGAACCACACCAACTGCTTGCCGTGCACCCGCTCTTGCAGGATGGGGAAGTCGCGGCGCACGGCATGCACGTCGAACGCGGGATGGGCACCACCCTGGTAAGCCGGTACTTCGCGTGCGCCAGGTGTGGCCGGGGTCACATACCCATTCGGCAGCGTGACCGCATCCACAAAATAGAACGCGGGCGTGTTTTGCGGCACGGGCGGAGCCTTGGGGGCGCTGGCCGTGGGCACGGCGGGCGGCTGGAACGGCTGGCTGCTCAGGGCATCGAGGCTGGAGGGCCCCGGCTTACCTTGAATGCCTTGCGGTGGCCCCAGCTTTTCGGCCACAAAGTAGAACGGCGAGCCCGCACCGGCGGCTTCCGGCACGCCTTGCAGCACCCCGCCCACACGCGGGTCGTAGCCCGGCACGGAGCTGAGGGCCTTGTCGGGCACACCATTGCCCGCCTGGGCCTCGGGCAGCAGCGCCGGGGCGCGGTTGCCCAGGTTCAGCACCTGGCTGGGCGACGACGGCAGCAGATTCGTGCCGGGAATTTGCCCCTGCGGAATTGGCGTGCCGGGCACGCTGGGGCCGAAGCCCGCCGGGCTGGACAGCGGCGAGCCGGGTGGCGCGATGTTGGCCGGGAACTGGGCCCCCGGCACTGCCTGCCCAGCTGAACCAGGAAGGGCCTGGAACAGCGCGCTGGCCATGGCCGCCAACGCCGCCGGGTCGGGCAAGCCCGCTGGCAAGTTGGGTTGTGGAAAGTTCGCCATGGCTTACTTGTAGGTGTCGGTGTAGTCGTGGTACTTGCCGATTTCCACGTCGTCCAGCACGGCCAGCGCGTCGGTGGTCAGCACCGCCAGCGAGCAGTACAGCGAGATCAGGTACGAAGCAATCGCCTGGTCGTTGATGGCCATGAAGCGCACCGACAGGCCGGGCGCTTGCTCACCGGGCAGGCCGGGCTGGAACAGGCCCACCACGCCCTGGCGCTTGTCGCCCACGCGCAGCAGCAGAATCTTGCTCTTGCCGTCGGCCACCGGCACTTTGTCCGAGGGGATCAGCGGCACACCACGCCAGGTGATGAACTGCGAACCAAACAGGCTCACGGTGGGCGGTGGCGTGCCGCGGCGGGTGGCTTCGCGGCCAAAGGCGGCAATGGCCAGCGGGTGCGCCAGGAAAAAGGCGGGCTCTTTCCAGACCTTGGTCAGCAGCTCGTCCAGGTCGTCGGGCGTGGGCGCGCCGGTCAGCGGGAAGATGCGCTGGGCATCGGTCACTTGCGACAGCAGGCCGTAGTCGGGGTTGTTGATCAGCTCGCTTTCCTGGTTCTCCTTGATGGTCTCGATGGTCAGGCGCAGTTGCTCCTTGATCTGGTCGTGCGGGCTGCTGTAGAGGTCGGAGATGCGGGTGTGCACGTCGTGGATGGTGCTGACCGCGTTCAGGAAATATTCGCGTGGCTGCTCTTCATAGTCCACAAAGGTGCGGGGTAGCTGGTTTTCGGTCTGGCGGGCGGTGCAGGTGACCCGGATGGACTCGGGGTTCTTCACCTTGTTCAGGCGGTAGATGCCCGCCTCGACTGGCACCCACTGCAGCAAATGCGTGAGCCAACGGGGCGAAATGGTTTCCAGCTGGGGCGCGGTCTTGGTCGCGTTGGCTAACTGGCGTGCGGCTGCGTCGCCGAGGGTGGTGATGTTGCTCAAGAAAAAACTCCGTTTAGATAGTTACGGTTACAGGGGAAGGGGAAACGGTTTGCGGTGCTTGCTGTTGGTCGGCACGGGCCTGGGTGATGTGGGCACCGGACGGCACGCTGTGCGTGAGCCACACATTGCCGCCGATGCTGGCGCCCTGCCCCAGCGTCACCCGGCCCAGCACGGTGGCTCCGGCGTAGATGACCACGTCGTCCTCCACGATGGGGTGGCGGGGCTGGCCTTTTTCCAGGTGGCCCTGGGCATCGGTGCTGAAGCGTTTGGCCCCCAGCGTCACGTTCTGGTAGATGCGCACCCGCTGGCCGATGCGCGCGGTCTCGCCGATCACCACACCGGTGCCGTGGTCGATGAAAAAGCCCGGGCCGATGCTGGCACCGGGGTGGATGTCGATGCCGGTGGCGCTGTGCGCCAGCTCGGCCACGATGCGCGCCAGCAGCGGCAGGCCCTGGCGGTACAGCTGGTGGGCCAGCCGGTGGTGCAGCATGGCCAGGATGCCGGGGTAGCACAGCAGCACCTCGTCCACGCTGCGGGCCGCCGGGTCGCCATGGAAGGCGGCCAGCACATCGCTGTCGAGCAGGCGGCGGATGCCGGGCAAGGCCTGGGCAAACTGCTGCACCACCTGGGTCGGCTGGGTGCCTACCGGCACGTCTTCCACCAGCCGCAGCTCCAGCCGCACCTGGGCCAGCAGGCCATGCAGCGCCGCGTCCAGGGTGTAGCCCACATAGAAATCTTCACTTTCCTGGCGCAGGTCCACCGGGCCCAGGCGCATGGGAAACAGCACGCCCTTGAGGGACTCGACAATGCCCGCCAGCGCATTACGCGACGGAAATTCCCGCCCGCCCGGCTCGCTGGAGCGGCCCTGCGCGGCCCGCCATTCGGCCCGCACACCGTGCAGCGACTGCACGATGTTGCCAATGTCAAAAACCGGCGCGGCCATCAGTCTTGCACCCAGGGCAGGTTGTGGAAACGCCAGCCGTCGCCGCCGCCGCGGTGGCGCTGCTCATCGATCTCGCCCTCAAAGCCTTCGAGCACATTAAACACCCGCGTCAGGCCCGCCTTGGCCGCCACTTCTGCGGCCAGCGCCGAGCGTTTACCGCTGCGGCACAGCAACAGAACCACCGCCTCCTTGCTGCCCACTTTGGCTTCGAGCTCGCGGGCGAAGCGCGGGTTGCGCGTCATGCTGGTGCCGGTGGCCCAGGCCACGTGGGCGCTGCCGGGTACGTGGCCGACAAACTTGCGCTCTTCGGTGGTACGCACATCCACCAATTGGGCAACGCCCGCCTCAAACAAACGCCAGGCCACCGCCGGGCTGACACCACCCGCATAGGGCAAATTGGTAGACAGAGCCACCGCGCGGGCAGACTCCAGTTCGGGGGGCAGGCTGATGACTTCAGCGGTGTCGGATGGCATGCAAACTCCTGTGGTTCAGACCCGGCACACCAGCGTGCGGGGTTGTTGAAAGCCACTGTAGAAGCCCTGCCGCCAATCTCAAACGACTAAGAAATCAGTTCTAAACAACGAAAACATCCGTAGGATGCGGCATGCAAAAAAACAGCGAACGTCACGCCCGCCGCGTGGACATGGTGATCTACCCCGGCTTCAAGGCCATCGAGGCCATCGGCGCGATGAGCGTGTTCGAATACGCCAACCTGCACCTGGTGCAGGAGGGCCGCCCCGTGGGCTACGCGGTGCACATCGTGTCCGACACGGCGGGCCCGGTGGCCTCCGACACCCACATGCTGCTGCAGGCGAAGGCCCTACGGCCAGACGATTTGCCGCACACCGCCATCATCGTGGGCGCACGGCAGATTGAGGTCGCACTGGCCGCCCACCCGGCCATCGTGGACTGGGCGGCGGCCGTGGCACCGCGCATCACGCGGCTGGTGGCCTTGTGCTCGGGCAGCTTTTTTCTGGCGGCGGCGGGCGTGCTGGACGACCTGCCCGCCACCACCCACTGGAGTGTGGCCACCCTGCTGCGCGAGAAGTTTCCCAAGGTGCAGGTGCAGGCCGACGCGATTTATCTGCGCTCGGGTCGGCTGTGGACATCGGCGGGGGTCACCGCCGGTATCGACCTGGCACTGGCCCTGGTTGAAGAGGACTTTGGCCGGGGCCTGGCGCTGCAGGTGGCGCGCGATCTGGTGGTGTACCTCAAGCGCCCGGGAGGGCAGTCGCAGTTCAGCGTGCACCTCACCAGCCAAAACACCAGCCACCCCGGCATCCGCGCCATACAGGACTGGGTGCTATCGAATCTGTCGCTGCCGCTGGACGTGGCCCTGCTGGCCGACCGCGCGGCCATGAGCGAGCGCAACTTTCGCCGCGTGTTTGCCAAAGAGGTGGGCAGCAGCCCGCTGCAGTTCATCGAATCTGCCCGGCTGGAAGCTGGCCGCCGCCTGCTGGAAGAAGGCGACTTGCCACTCAAGTCCATCGCCGGGCGCGTGGGCTTTGCGTCCGAGCAGCCGCTGCGCAAGCTGTTCCTCAAACGCCTGGGCGTGGGGCCGCAGGCGTACCGGGAGCGCTTTGGCGGGGCGCGGCCCTGAACCTGTTTAAGCGGCTTTGCGCAGCTTGGCTACCTGGGTGGCCAGCACGTCCATCAGCGTGGGCGACAGGCAGTCGTAGGTCTCCAGCCCCACGCTGTGCAGCTCTTTGCGGATGTCGGCCATCTGCTCCGGCGGGGTGCCGGTTTCGATGATGGACGACACAAAGGCGGCAAATTCCGGCCCGGTCCATCCGGCATCCTGGGACAGCTCGGTGTGGATGAAGTCCAGCCCGTAAAACGCATGGTCCTTGTTCTCGATACGGCCAAACAGGTGCACGCCGCAGGCTTTGCAGGCATGGCGCTGGATGGTGGCGCTGGGGTCCAGCACGTGCAGTTTTTCCGGGCGCGAAGTCACCTTCACCTTGTCGCGCGGCACTACGCCCACGATGGAGAACAGCGCGTTCGCCGGTTTCCAGCACTTGCTGCAGCCACAGGCATGGTTGTGCGCCACCTGGGCATCCACCCGCACCACCACCGGGTCGTGGCTGCAATGGCAGGTCAGCGTGCCGCCGCTGAAATCCGGCGCGCCGGGCTTTTTGCTTTGGCCGATGGCCGGGTGCAAAGCTAAGAGGCTCATGTTGTTGTCTCCTGGAAGTTCACGCGGAACGGCCGCGCACCGCTGACTTCTGACTGGGGTTAAAACAACACCACACCCCGGATCGATTCACCACTCTTCATCAAATCAAACCCCTTGTTGATGTCTTCCAACGGCATGGTGTGGGTGATCAGCGGGTCGATGCTGATCTTGCCCTCCATGTACCAGTCCACGATCTTGGGCACATCGGTGCGCCCGCGTGCGCCGCCAAAGGCCGAGCCTTCCCATTTGCGGCCGGTGACCAGTTGGAACGGCCGGGTGCTGATCTCTGCCCCGGCTTCGGCCACACCGATGATGATGCTGCGGCCCCAGCCCTTGTGGGTGCACTCCAGCGCCTGGCGCATCACCTGGGTGTTGCCTTTGCACTCGAAGCTGTAGTCGGCGCCGCCGTCGGTCAATTGCACGATGGCATCCACCACATTCGGCACCTCTTTGGGGTTGATGAAGTGCGTCATGCCGAACTGGCGGGCCATGGCCTGGCGTGCGGGGTTGATGTCCACGCCGATGATCTTGTCGGCCCCTACC
>CAUPNM010000047.1:0-23278 GCA_963512645.1 uncultured Albidiferax sp.
ATTGCTGCCCCGGCCTGGAGCACCACTCCGCACATGCTGCGTGCCGAAGACGTGGCGCTGGAGCTGCGTTATGGCGACCTGTGGCGCGCCTACCAGGGCGAACCTATCCGTATCCATAGCCTGCAGGCCCGTACGCTGGACAGCCACATCGAGCGCATGGCCGATGGCCGGGCATCCTGGCAGTTTGGCAAAACACCGCCGCCCGTTGCCAGCCCCGATGCGCCGATCCGTCTGCCCGAATTCGGCACGCTGCGGGTCCGTAACGGCGTGGTGCACTATGTGGACGCGCCGCTGTCGGTCCACTTGGATGCCACGCTGTCGCTGGAGCCGGGCAGCGTGGGGGCCGATGGGCAGACCGCCAGCCTGGTGAAGGTCGAGGCCCAAGGCCGCTACCGCAAGCAGCCGCTGAAGATCCTGCTGGCCTCGTCGGCGGTGCTGCCCTCAGAGGGCGGCAAAACATCGACGCTGCCGGTGGCGGTGACCTTGAACGCCACCGTGGGCCGCGCACAGCTGGACTTCAAGGGCTCGGCACCCGATGCCCTGCAGCCGCAGAATTTCAGCGGCGACTTCAGCCTCAAAGGCCCGTCGCTGGCGGCAGTGGGCGACCCGCTGGGCGTGACGCTGCCCACCACGGCAGCCTTTAAAACCAACGGCACGCTGGTCAAGACCGGTGGCCGCTGGCAGGTGGTGGTGAAGGATGCCACCGTGGGAGCCAGCCGCCTAAACGGTGCGTTCCGTTACGAGTCGGCGGGCCGTGTGCCGATGCTGTCGGGCACGCTGCGCGGCAGCCGCCTGTTGCTGGCCGACCTGGGGCCGGTGGTGGGTACCACATCGGCCGAGATGGCCGATGCCGCCGCCCCTGTAGCCACCAACACCCAGGCCCAGGGCCGGGTGCTGCCCGACCGCGCTTTCGATTTACCCGCCCTGCGCGCGATGAACGCCAATGTGCTGATCGACATTGCCGAGGTCGACCTGAACACCCGCTACCTGGAGCCCTTGCAGCCCTTGTCGGTACACCTGGAGCTGCAGGGTGGGGTGCTGCGCCTGCACGACCTGTTGGCCCGCACGGCCCAGGGCCAGTTGCGCGGCGAGGTGGCGCTGGATGGCCGGGCACAGACGGCGCTGTGGACGGCCAACCTGCGCTGGGACGCGGTGCGGCTGGAGCGCTGGCTCAAGATCACCCGCGCCAACGGGGCCCCGCCGTATGTGTCGGGCCAGTTGCATGGCGAGGCCCGGCTGGCCGGGCAGGGCCGCTCGACCGCGCAAATTTTGGCCAGCCTGCAGGGCACGGCCCGCACCACCTTGCGTAACGGCAGCGTGTCGCACCTAGCTATGGAGCTGGCCGGGCTGGACATTGCCCAGGGCCTGGGCATGCTGGTCAAGGGCGACGATGCCCTGCCGGTGCAATGCGCGGTGGCCGACCTGGTAGCCAAGGATGGCAACTTCCGCCCCAAGGTGATGGTGGTGGACACGGCCGACTCCGCCGTGTGGATCGACGGCTCTTTGTCGCTGGCCACCGAGGCGCTGGACCTGCGCGCCGTGGTGGTGCCCAAAGACTTCAGTCCGCTGAGCGTGCGCACGCCGATCAAGGTGCAGGGCACGTTCGGCAACCCCCAGGTATCGCTGGAGAAGGGCCCACTGGCCACCAAGGCGGCGGCCTCGCTGCTGCTGGCCCTGGTGAACCCGCTGGCGGCGGTGTTGCCGTGGATCGACCTGGGCGACACCGATGCCGCCCAGCGCAGCTCGGCGGGGTGTGCGGCGCTGACGCAGCGCTCCACGCGCAAAAAGTAGGCCCCTAATAAATTTAAGCCTTTTAGGCTTCTACCGCCCATTCCATGGGCAGTAGAAGCTACTAAATATATAGCTAAATCAGCGGGCGCGGCTGGGGTTTGCCATCGCCGTACAGGTCGGCCAGCCGGGCCAGGGCTTTGACGTCGCGCATGGTCAGGATGCCGTCTTCGATGTGGTGCAGGCCACGGCGCTCCAGCCGGCGCAGGGTCTTGTTGGTGTGCACCAGCGACAGGCCCAGGCCGTCGGCTATGTGCTGCTGGGTCAGCGGAAACGGCACGCCGAATTTGCCACCGTCAGGCAGCAGCGCCGCAGCGCGCTTGAACAAAATGATCAGCAGCATGGCGATGCGCTCCTCGGCGCTGCGCCGCCCGACCGACAGCAAGGTGTCGTCCACCATCGACTCTTCGTGCGCGGTCAGCCAGGTGATGTTGAAGCCCATGGCGGGCGACTGGCGGTGCAGTTCCCACAGGGCATCGCGCTGGAACACACACAGCTGCGCGTCGGTGAGGGTCTGCACGCCGTGGGCTGCGGCATCGCCCATTTTTTGCTGCACGCCGATGAAGTCGCCCGCCAGCAAAAACGTCAAGATTTGCCGCCGACCATCGCTCAGGGTTTTGTAGCGAAAGGCCCAGCCGCTGCGCAGGGTGTACAGAGGGGCATCGGTCTGCCCTTCAAAGATCAGGGTTTCGCCTGCGCGCAGTTGGATTTCGCGGCGCTTGAGGGACTGCACCAGCGCCAGCTCGTCACCGCTTTGTTCGACAAACAAGGGCAGTGGCCGCAGGGGGCAGGCGCTGCACCGGACTTCATCCATGGATTTTCCTTTGGGGACTGTGGGGGCTGGCGGGAGAAACAGGCCATGTCTTTTGACACTTTGTCCAGGTGCCAACACCCCTACATTGCAGGCTTACGTTTATCTCATGCTTTTATGCACGCATCTTATCCACCGAATCCCCTGCCTGACGAGGCCTTGCGGGCCGCGCTTGAGGACTGGGAGCTCCTGTTTGCGGCGGTGCTCACGCGGCTGCGCGACACCGTAGTGCGCGATGCCACGGGCCAGCCACTGTGCCCCGTGGTGCTGGAATGCGCAGACGCGCTGGAGCAACTGCGCCGGGCCCATCCCGTCTATGTGCGCTAACGCACGGTACAACTTACGCCAGGGGCCTAGATTCGCGGTATGCAGCAACCGCTGCTGTCTATCCAACCCAAGGAGATTGCCATGAGCATTACCACCATCATCCTGATCGTCTTAATTTTGATGCTGATCGGCGTGCTGCCGACCTGGTCGCATAGTAGAAGCTGGGGCTATGGGCCTACCGGTGGCCTGGGGCTGGTGGTGGTGATCATCGTCGTGCTGCTGCTGATGGGGCGCATCTAGCGTGCAAGCCGCTGCCGCCTTCACCTGCCTGGGTGTGTCCTTGCTGACGGGCTGCGGGGAGATTGCGCGGCTGTCGGTATCCGAGGGCACCGGCCCCAAGCCCGTACTACCCGCGCCGGTGGTGACGGTGTTGCCCACGGTCCACATCGCACCCGCAAAGCCGTGGGCGCAGGGCATGCTGCCCACCGCAGCACCGGGCACCCAGGTGGCCGCGCTGGCCACCGGCCTGGTGCACCCGCGCTGGCTGTACGTATTGCCCAATGGCGATGTGCTGGTGGCCGAGACCAACGCGCCGCCCAAGCCCGACGACAGCAAAGGCATCAAGGGCTGGGCCATGGGCCTGGTGATGGGCTGGGCCGGGGCGGGCGGTGCCAGCGCCGACCGCATCACCCTGCTGCGCTCCAGCAAGGGCGACGGCGTGGTGGATGTGCGCACCGTGCTGCTCGATGGCCTGCACTCGCCCTTTGGCATGGCGCTGGTGGGCTCTGACCTGTATGTGGCCAACACCGATGCGGTACTGCGTTTTCCGTACACGCCGGGTGACACGCGCATCACTGCGCCCGGCACGCAGGTGGTGGCCTTGCCCGCAGGCCCCATCAACCACCACTGGACCAAGAACCTGGTGGCCAGTCCGGACGGCCAGCATCTGTATGTGAGCGTGGGGTCGAACAGCAACGTGGGCGAGCGCGGCATGGCTGCCGAGGCGCAGCGCGCTGCCATTTGGCAGGTGGATGCCCGCACCGGAGCGCACCGCATATTTGCCAGCGGCCTGCGCAACCCCAACGGCATGGCATTTGCCCCCGGGGGCGCACTGTGGACGGTGGTGAACGAGCGCGACGAGCTCGGCAGCGACCTGGTGCCTGACTACATGACGTCGGTGCGCGACGGCGGCTTTTACGGCTGGCCCTATAGCTACTTCGGCCAACATGTGGATGCGCGGATGCAGCCGCCCCAGCCTGCGCTGGTGGCCACCGCGCTGGTTCCCGACTACGCCCTGGGGCCGCACGTTGCGCCGCTGGGCCTGGTGTCTGCCGAGGGCACCAGCCTGCCCACAGCCTTTGCCCACGGCATGTTTGTGGGCCAGCACGGCTCCTGGAACCGCAAGCCCCACAGTGGCTACAAAGTCGTTTTTGTACCGTTCCAGGGGGCGCAACCGGTGGGCACGCCGGTGGATGTGCTGACCGGATTCTTGAGCCCCGACGGCAAGGCACAGGGCCGACCGGTGGGCGTGGCCCTGGACAAGCAGGGCGCGCTGCTGGTGGCCGACGATGTGGGTAATGTGGTCTGGCGGGTGACGGCCAAGTACTGAAAAGGACGCAAAGTATGGGCCTTTTGCCTGGTGTGGTGGCTACCTTCTGCCTCGCTCTGGCGGGCTGTAGCAGCTTGCCCACCCTCACGCCCCAGATCGCCCAGGCGCGCGGTACACCGGTACGGCTGGCGGGCGCGCAGGGCGCACTGTCGGCCGCGCAAAGCAAGGCGGTTCTGGCGCGTTTGCAAAGTGAAGGCACCCCTACCGGTATTTTTGAACGCCACCTGGCACTGGAAGAGGCCATCGTGGGCAGCCCGCTGACGGTGGGCAACCAGGTACGGCTGCTACAGGATGGCCCGGCTACCTACCGCGCCATGTTGGCGGCCATTGCGGCGGCGCAAGACCACATCAACATGGAGACCTACATCCTGGAAGACGACGCGGTGGGCCAGCAGTTTGCCCAGGCGTTGATGGCCAAGCAGCGCCAGGGCGTGCAGGTCAACCTGATCCGCGATAGCGTGGGCACGCTGGGCACCCCGGCGGCGTTTTTCCAGCGACTGAGCGACAGCGGCATCCAGGTGCTGGAATTCAACCCGGTGAACCCGTTGCTGGCCCGCAAGTCCTGGGAGCTGAACCAGCGCGACCACCGCAAACTGCTGGTGGTGGATGGGCGCACCGCATTTTTGGGCGGCATCAACATCAGCAGCGTGTACTCGGGCGGTTCGCGCAGGGTTGCCAAGACCCCGCCGACCGAGGACAGCCTGGCCTGGCGCGACACCGACCTGCAGCTGCAGGGGCCGGTGGTGGCTGAGCTGCAGAAGCTGTTTATCGCCACCTGGGAGGCGCAGAAGGGCCCGCCGTTGGCGGCCAAAAAATACTTTCCGCCGCCTGAGCGCTTGGGCCAGCAGGTAGTGCGCGCCATTGGCAGTTCGCCCGACGAGCCCTTCAGCCAGATTTATGCCACGCTGCTGTCGGCCATTGGCAGCGCCGAGACCAGTGTGCGTATCACCAACGCCTACTTTGCCCCCGACCCGCAGCTGCTGGCGGCGCTGAAAGCGGCTGCCGCGCGCGGCGTGGACGTGACGCTGATCCTGCCCAGCCAGACCGACTCGTGGCTGGTGTTCCACGCCGGGCGGCGCTACTACGCGCAGCTGCTGGAGGCGGGGGTCAAGATCTACCAGCGGCGTGGGGTCATCCTGCACTCCAAAACCGCGCTGATCGACGGCGTGTGGGCCACAGTGGGGTCGACCAACCTGGACTGGCGCAGCTTCCTGCACAACTATGAGCTGAATGCGGTGGTGCTGGGGGCCGACTTTGGCAGCCAGGTGCAGGCCATGTTCGACAAGGACCTGGCCGCGTCCGATCCGGTGCTGCTGGCCGAATGGCAGCGCCGTGCTATCGATTTACGCTTAAAAGAATGGTTTGCGCGGGCATGGGAATATTGGTTATGAATAAGTACCTTATGGCAGGTGTGGTGGTGGCGGTGGTGATGGTGGCCATGGATGTGCTGTGGCTGGGTTTTATCGCCAAGTCGCTGTACCAGGACGGGATTGGCCATCTGATGGCCGAACGGCCCCAGGCCTGGGCGGCGCTGGCGTTCTACCTGGTGTATGCCGTGGGACTGGTGGCGTTTGTGGTGGCGCCCAAGGCGGGCGCCGAGGGTTGGCACGGCGCGGCGTGGATGGGCGCTTTATTTGGCTTTGTGGTGTACGCAACCTATGATTTATCCAACCTGGCCACGCTCAAAAACTGGCCGTTGTGGTTGTCGCTGGTGGACATGGCCTGGGGCAGTGTGGCGAGTGCGGTGGCGGCCACTGCGGGCAAGCTGGCCATGGACCGGTTGTAACGTGTTTTGTTGCGCTGGCGCAAAGAGCGCCGGGTAGGGTGGGTGTACGGTAAAACATTGTTATTCACAAGGAGCTGGCCATGGCCTACACAACTTTGATGGTGCAACTGGAGTCGGGGTGCGCGAACACGGCGGTGCTGGAGGCTGCCGGGGACCTGGCGGAGCGCTTCCAGGCCCAGGTGGTAGGCATTGCCGCGTGCCGGCCGATGCAGATGGTGTATGGCGAAGCCTACTTGTCGGGCGAGCTGATTGCGCAAGAAAAAAAGCAGATGCAGGCCGATGTGGATGCCGCCGAGGATGAGTTTCGCAGTGCCTTGCAAACGCGTGCAGCGGGCCTGGCGTGGCGTTCGATGGCGATGTTTGCGCCCATGGCCGACTTTGTGGTGCACGAAGCCCGCAGCGCGGATCTGTTCATCACCGCACGAGGCGCCAACGACAGCCTGGAGCCGTCGCGCGGTGTGCCGGTGGGCGATCTCATCATGCAGCTGGGGCGGCCTGTCTTTGTGGTGCCGCCGGTGCTGGAGGACCGCACGCTGGACCGGGTGGTGGTGGGCTGGACCGATTCGCGTGAAGCCCGCCGCGCCGTGGCCGATGCCCTGCCGTTGCTGCAAAAGGCCACGCACGTGGTGGTGGCCGAGATGTCAGCCGATGCCGATTTTTCCAACGTCCACCAGCGCCTGAACGACGTGGTGGCCTGGCTAGGGCGGCATGGCGTGCAGGCCCAAACGCTGGTGGAGCCGTCTACCGGCGACGACGCAGCCGGGCTGGATGCCATTGCCGAAGAGCAGGGCGCGGGGGTGATTGTGGCCGGTGCCTATGGCCACAGCCGCTTGCGCGAATGGGCCATGGGCGGTGTGACCCGCAAGTTGCTGCAGCACGCTGATCGTTATCTGCTGGTGTCGCACTGAACCAGGATTTACGCAAGTTCCCCCTGTAAGCCCGAAGGGCGATACAGGGGCGCTGCGTAACTCCTATGAACTTGTTACGGCCCCAAAGACAGGTACCGGGCTTCGAACTGCTCCACGGGAATCGGCTTGCTGAACAGAAACCCCTGCAGTTCGTCGCACTGCAGGCCCCGCAGCAGGCGCGATTGCTCTTCGGTCTCCACGCCTTCGGCTACCACCTTGAGATGCATGGCATGGGCCAGGTCGATGATGGTGGACACCAGGGCCAGCCCGGGTTGTCCGGTGGTCATGCCCAGCACGAACGAGCGGTCGATTTTGACGGTGTCGATGGGCAGCCGCGACAGGTAACTGAGCGACGAAAAGCCAGTGCCAAAGTCGTCAATCGCAATGCTGACACCCATGGCCCGGATGGTTTGCAGGCTGTCGATGCTGAGGTTGATGTCTTCCATCAGCAGGCTTTCGGTGATCTCCAGCTCCAGGCCGGCGGCGGCATACCCGTCTTGCCCAATCGCTTGCCGTACGTCGGCGATGAAGCTGCGGTGGCGCAACTGCAGCGGCGATACGTTCACCGCAATACGCACTGCCGCCAGCCCCGCGCCGCGCCAGCGCAGGTGGTCGGCGATGGCTTGGCCCAGGGCCCAGCGTCCCACGTCGTAAATCATTCCGGTGGCTTCCAGAATCGGAATGAACTCCCCGGGTGGTACCAGGCCGGTGCGGGGATCGTTCCAGCGGATGAGTGCTTCCACACCGGTGAGCTTGCCGGTTTTCAAATGGATTTTGGGCTGGTAGTACAGCACAAACTCTCCGTTCTGCAGGGCTTGGCGCAGCTGGTTCTCCAGGGTGAGCTTGCCCAGCACGGATTCGGTCATTTTTTGGGTGTAGAACAGGTAGCGCTCTCCCCGGGCCTTGGCTTTTTTTAACGCAGCCTCAGCATGCTTGAGCAAGATGTCGGCACTGGCCCCGTCGTCCGGGAACACGGCCACACCGGCTTTGGCGGCGATGCGAAACGGCGTGTCGTTCAGTTTGAATGTGTGCCCCAAAAAACCGACATTGGCCTTCTCAAGCGCCCGTGCGACCTCTTCGGCCTGTGCCACCTCGGGCATCACTACGGCAAAGTGGTCGGCCCCGATATGCGCGACCAGGTTGGAGTCGCCGACGAAACGTGTGAGCCACACGGCCACCTGTACCAGCAGCGCATCGCCCACGGTTTGGCCAAAGCTGTCGTTGATGTTCTTGAAGCCTTCCAGGTCGATCAGGAAAACCGCCAGCTTCTGGTGGTTGGAGCCCGCACTGCGCATGTACTGCGTGACCCGCTCCATGAACAAATGCCGGTTGGCCAGGCCGGTCAGCGCGTCAAAGTAGGCCAGGTAGTTGAGCCGGTCTTGCTTGTCGATGTGGTCAATGGCGAATGCAATATCGCCAGACAGCTCTTTCAACAGGGCCAGTTCTTCCGGGCCAAAAAAGTCCTGCTCGCGCGCGTACAGCGTAAACACGCCGACGATTTCATCCGCAATCATGAGCGGTAGCAGCACGGCCGAGCGCATGCCTTGCTGCTGGTGGAACTGCGGGAAAAAGGCTTTGGGATCGTTTTGCAAATCGTTGGAAACCACCGCAGATTTTTTACCGAGCACGGCGTTCACCAGAGACTTGGTTTTGGGTTCGAAAATCTCCAGTGCCATGCGGTCTTGGAGGGCGGCCAAAAACCCGTCGTCCAGGCCATGCGAGGCCATGGGCACGATCTTCATCGTGTTGTGGTCAACCAAACCAATCCAGCTGGCGCAAAAGCCACCTTCCTCGACCGCAATCTGGCAAGCGTGCCTGAACAGTAGCTTGCGGTCACGCACACGCACCTGCAGCGCATTGATACCGCTGAGCATGGCGTAGATGCGGTTCTGGTGGAGGATGCGGTCGTCGGATTTTTTGCGTTCGGTGATGTCACGTACCAGGGTGACAATCGTCCAGCGTCCGCCAGCGTGCTGTGCGTGTCGGCGCAGTTCCAGCCAGACCTTGCTACCGTCATTGCGGCTTTGCAGGATCTCTACCGGCTTGGTGTCTGCGTCGCTGGCAATGATGTTGTCGTAGGTGCGCTCCAGCTCTGCACGTGAAATATCCAATATGCCCCAAGGTGTTTGTGTCAGCAGCGCCTCGCGGGTTTGTTTGCGCATGCTGCAGGCCGCGTCGTTGACGTGCACAAAGCGCATGCTGGTCCGGTCGACCAGGTAAATCGCATCGGCAATTGCGTCCATAGCCGCACTGAAGCGCAGCAAGGCCACCTCGTTGCGCTTCTTGGCGGTGCTGTCCATGTGCATCACCACCACGCCACTGCGCACACCGTCTTCCAGCGGGGTTACCGTCAGTTCAAACCAGCGCAGTTCGGTGGGCGAATGGCAGGGGTATTCCATGGAAAAGCTTGGCATCCGGCCCTCCAGAACCGCGCGGATACCGGCTGCCACGGTCGTGCCCTCTGATGCGGCATCGCCCACGGCTGCGTCGCATACCGCCAGGTAGTCCAGGCCTAGTCCATGGTCGGCATGTTGCAGCACGTTGGTCCTGGCAAACCGTTGCCATGCGTCATTCACCGAGATGATGATCCCGTGGGCATCGAGCAGGGCAATATGGGCCGGTATGGCGTTGAGAATGGCGTTTTGTTTGTGGGCCTCGTGCAGGCGCAAGTTGTCCTGGGCCCGCCGCAGCAAGAGGGTGCGGCCAATCTGGTTGGTGACCGCGTCTACCTCCCCACGCGTGAGCTCTTCCAGGCGTTGCTCGGTGTCGTGCAGTACCTCGATGAGCGCCTCGACTTCCTCGGCGTTGGTGGCCGCTGGGGACGGGCGTGCGCGGTCCATACCGCTTAAGCGTCCAGCCCCAGGTCCCGCAGCACGGTGGGGGTTTGGCTCAGGCTGCCCACGATATGGCGTTCAGGCTGCGGGGCCAGTTTGACCAGCGTGGGTGTCAGGGATATGCCATCGGCCAACCCGCGCCGTGGCTTTTGCAGTACATCGATGATTTCGATTTTGTGCCGATTCGGCAGATGGGTGCGGCACAGCGCCTTGAGGTTGCTGATAGCCCGCAGAGAATTCTGTGCACCGCCGGCCACGTACAGCCTGAATTTGAAGACCGTGCGCCGCAGCATATGGTTTTACCTGGGTGAAGGGGTGGCGGTGGCCTGTGCAGGCGGTTTTTGCGAGGTGGCTGCCCCCATGGCCGCCAGCCACGACTTCAGCGGCAAATTGGCGATGCCTCTGGACAGCAATTGGGATGACAGCCCGGCAAACAAGGCCGGTTTCAGCACCCAGCGCCAGGGGCGGGTCCAGGCCAGCAAGGCACCCACGGCCAGCGCACCTAGCGCCAAACCGAGCGGGTTGCGCCGCGCCAGGGGTTGCACCACGGCTAGTGCGGTCTCTGCTGCCAGCTGGCCGGCAACGCGTAGCGGGTGCTGCGTCCACCAACTGCCGATGGCTTCCACCAGCACGGTGACCACCGGAATCGACTTCAGCTTGTCCAGCCATTGCGGTGCCGACAACGGCACCCCGCTAGCTGGATGGTTTTTGGACTTGCCTTGCATGGCTTGGCGCAGCAAGGCCCTTGAATGTTCCAGGCGCTGGGTGGCGGTGGTCTGCGCCAGATGCAGGTCCGCGCTCATGGCGCGCTCACTTCGCGCAGCATGCCCATGTCGGCCTTGACTTGCTGGCGCAGGTTGTCAAGGCCGCCACTGGTGTGCTGGCGTGCCGCAAGCAAACACCCGACGGCTGCAACCACCGGTACCAGCGGTGCTGTCACCAAGGCCCAGGGTGCCTGCATTTCAGAAAACGGCACGATGGCCCACAACATAAGTGCCACCCCTGCCAGCACCGTTGCCACTACGACGCTGCACAAGGCAACCGCATACAGCAAGATACGCAGCCTCCAGGCGCTGGAGACATGGCCGATTTCTTCGGCCACCAGTTCGGCGTAGGCCTCGGCGTGGTCTACCAGCAACTGGGGCTGGGTCGCTACCAGGCGCAGCAGGGGGTGCATATGCAGTGGGCCTCGCGGGTTGGAGGTTTAGCTGTCGTCGCGCGAGCGGCTGGCGATCTGCACCAGGGCGGTCAGTACGGCACCGGCTGCAGCAGCGATGAGTATCGACTTGACCGGCTCGTCCTTGATGTAGTTCACAGTGCGGTTGGACGCGCTACGGGCCTGGGCGCGTACTTTGTCGGAGCCTTCATGCATGGCTTCCAAACCATGTTGCAGATAGGCATTGGCACTTTCGGCGGCACGGTTCAGCAGCGGTGCTGCTTGGCGGCGCAGGTCTTGCACGGTGTTGTTCAGGCTGTCCAGCGTGCTGTTGGCAGCGCGCTGGGTGGTCTTGATGGCATCGGTTGCGGTGCTGGCAGCCTGGTCGGCCAGGGTGTTGGTGGGTTCTGAGCTATTGGTATTCAACATGGTGGTTCCTTGGGGGTTGGTAAATAAAGGCGGTGACTTATTTCTTCTTGATCAGGCCGAACAAGAAGCTGGCGACGGCCAGGATGGCGAACACGATGAACAGAATCTTGGCAATGCCCACCGCGCTGGAGGCAATGCCGGTAAAGCCAAACAGGGCCGCGATCAGAGCGATCACGAAAAAAACAACAGCGTAGTGCAACATGGCAGGTCCTTGGCTAGATGGGCCAATGGGAGGCCCGGGTTCTTGAGATTCGCAGGCGGTGTGGCTGCGATGCCCCAAGTGTCTGACGACTGGCTGTTGCGGGCGATAGGCAGCATTGCCGTAGCCCTGTGGGGAGAATGCGGGAGCCCGCGTAGGACAGCGCTGACAGGACGCGTACGCGCCCGTCCCCGGGCGTTCAGGTGCTTGTGGGGTGCGTTAGTACGGCTGCGGGCAACTTGGCGCGGATCAGCGTGCCTTGCCCTGGCGCGGAGGACAGTGACAGCACCCCGCCTTCGGCCTCGACCCGAAAACGCATGCCCACCAGCCCGTAGGCGGACTGGGGCTTGGCACTGGTGTCAAACCCCAGTCCGTCATCGCGTACCGACACCTCCACTTCGCCATGCTGGGTGCCCAGCTCGATCCACACCTGCTGTGCCTTGGCGTACTTGCTGATGTTGGTAATAGCCTCTTGCACCAAACGGTAGACCATCAGCTCGGCGGCGGGGTTGAGCTCGACCGGGGCCAGCGTGCAGTGCACCTGCACATCGGTGCTGTCGGCAAACTCACGCGCCAGAATCTCCAGGGTGGACACCAGGCCCAGGTTGCTCAGGGCCGAAGGCCGCAGGTCTTCAATGATGCGCCGCCCCAGTGCGATGCCGCTGTTGAGCGTACCCACCAGGTGCGCCAGCAGGTCCAAAGCCTCGGGGGCCGCAGCCGCCAGGCGCGACTTGATGCGGGCGGCATCCAGCTTGGCCGACGTCAGCAGCGAACCCAGGTCGTCGTGCAGGTTGCGCGCCAGGCGGTGGCGCTCGTCTTCGCGGGCGGTTTGTAGATGCTGGGCCAGCTGCGTGAGCTGCGCGGTGCGTTCCATGACTTCGGCCTCCAGCCGGTCGCGTTCGGCCTGTAGCATGCGCTGCAGCTCGGATTGCTGCTGGGTGAACAGAAAATTCTGCCGCAGGTACAAAAACAGCGCCACCAGTCCCAGCAGCATCAACACCGCCACGCCGATGCGGCTGAGCAGCAACGATGCATAAATACCATGCCGGTTTTGCGTGATGGTGTGGGTCTGTAACTCCAATAGCTCGCCACTCGTCTTGCGCACCAGGTCCATCTGCTCTTTGCCAATGTCGCTGAGCATGATGTCTTTGGCGGCCTCCGGCTTGCCATCGTCAATCATCTGGATGGTCAGCGCCAGCTCTGAAAGCTTGGTTTCGGTGGCTTCGTGCAGTCTGGAAAAAATGGCCGCCGCCTCGGGCTTGCCGCTGTAGTACGGTGCGAGGTAGGTCAATGCCGTGCGGACTTTTTGGATAGCCTCGTCATAAGGGGCCCGGTACTCTTTGCGGCCCGTGACCAGGTAGCCCCGTTCGCTGGTTTCGGCGTTCGCCACACCGTCGGCCAGGTTCTGGATGCTGTCCTTGGCCTGCAGCATCGCAGGAACCGCGTCCAGCCGGGCGACTGAGCGCTGGTACGACCCTTCGCTGATCATCAGAATCGACAGTGCGAAACCAGCCGCCAGTAAAAATACCGTCCGGTTGCCTCTTACGACTTTAAGAAATCTCATCTTTTGGGCTCAGTCAAAAATGTGTGATCATGCAGAGGAATGAAGCACCCCTACACACCATGATCCGAATTGCTATTGTTGATGACCATGCGATGGTTCGCGCTGGTTTGCGCCAGTTTTTTGCCGACCAGATCGACTTCTGCGTGGTCGCCGAAGCCACCAATGGCCGCGAGGCGCTGGACATCGTGCGCAAGGGCGAGGTCGATGTGGTGGTGATGGACATCTCCATGCCCGACCACAGCGGTGTCGACGCGCTGGTGGCCATCAAGGCCCGCGCGCCCGACCTGCCGGTGCTCATCCTCAGCGGCTTTGCCGAAGAGCATTACGCCACTACCTTGCTGCGCCAGGGGGCCAGCGGGTACCTGAACAAAGACTGCGACCCTGAAGAAATCGTCAAGGCCATCCGTACCGTGTGCCGGGGCCGCAAGTACATCACCGCTGGCGTGGCCGAACGGCTGGCCGACGGCCTGAGCGGGGGCGGAGACAAGCCTTTGCACGAGCAGTTGTCCGAGCGTGAACTCCAAGTGTTTTTGCGGCTGGCCAAGGGTGAAACCATTGGCCACATGGCCGTCAGCATGTCGCTGAGTGTCAAAACCGTCAGCACCTACCGGACCCGGGTGATGGAGAAAATGCTGCTCGAGTCGAACAGCGACCTGACCTATTACGCGCTGAAAAACGGTTTGATCCAGTAGGCGACGGCCTACGGTACGGATCATGCCAGTGCGGCAGTATCCGTGTCACCCGTGCCGCCCTCGGCCAGTCGGCCACAGTAGGTGATCAGCGCATCAATCTCGTTGGATTTGTCGAACACCCGGTCGGCACCCAGCTCCGTGCATTTGCGCCGCATATCGGCTGTGGCGTAGTTGCTCAGGACCACCAGCCGGCGCGGAGCATGGACCGCGCGCGCCGAGCGCAGCACACCCAGGCCAGAACCCGCTTTCAAAAAAATGTCCACAATCACCAGATCGGCATGGTTCTGGGGCGAAGTCAGCCATTGCACGGCCGTGCTTTCGTCTTCTGCGGTACCAATCACTTTCACCGGGACGAGCTCTTCCAGTGTGGCGATCAGACTTTCGCGGATGACGGGGCTGTCTTCGACGATATACGTCTTGAGTTGGGGCATGGACTCTGACACTACTTCCTGGGTTCCAGCGCGGTGAGGCACTGCCCCTACGTTGCCAAATTCTGCGGTTTGGATGCAATCTGTGCCGCAGGAAAACTGTAAATACAAAACATGCCACGAGTATGCCTTTGAAAGCCCACTGCGGCCATCGGGCACACGCGCTACGCCATGTAAGACAATTCTTACAGACCACGGAATGCGGCCTGCACCAGATTGGATGGGAGTAGGAAAAAACCTACTTTGCGCCATGGTGCTGTCTGCTTCGCAAGAGGGGTCTGGCTGCCGACACTCGTGGCAAGCCCGGGTCGCTTTGCTCCGGGATTTGCCAAGATCTACAGGAGACCGCTATGCACACCCCTTTCAAAACAGCGCTGGCCATCGCCACCCTGGCCCTGGCTGGCCAGGCGCTGGCACAGGCGACTTTTTACGAGCACGAAGACTTCCAGGGCCGGTCGTTCACCAGCCAGAGCCGGGTCGACAACTTTCAGCGCTCTGGCTTCAATGACAGGGCCTCTTCGGTGGTGGTGCTGGGCCAGCGGCAAGAAGTCTGTGAAGACGCGCAATTTGGAGGCCGTTGCGTGGTGCTGCGCCCCGGTCGTTACCCATCGTTGGCGGCCATGGGCCTGAACGACCGCGTCTCGTCGGTGCGTGTGATGACCAGCAGCCGCCGGGTGGACGATGGCCGTTATGCGCCCGCACCCGAGCCGGTGTATGACAACCGCCGCCGCAACAACGAACGGCTGTACCAGGCCGACGTGACCTCGGTGCGCGCCGTTGTCGGCCCGCCCCAGCAGCGTTGCTGGATGGAGAAAGAAGAAGTGCAGCAACAAGGCGGTGCCAACATTGGCGGTGCCGTGGTGGGGGCCCTGCTCGGCGGCGTGCTGGGCCACCAGGTCGGTGGCGGGCGCGGCCAGGACATCGCCACCGCAGGCGGTGCGGTCGCCGGGGCAGCCATCGGCTCCCAAGTGGGCCGTAACCGGGGCCAGCCTGCCCAGGACGTACAACGCTGCGCCAACGAGCCCGCCGCACGCCCTGCCTACTGGGACGTGACCTACATTTTCCGGGGCCAGGAGCACCGTGTCCAAATGACCACGCAGCCCGGCCGTACCGTCACCGTCAACCGCCAGGGCGAACCGCGCGCTTGATGGCGTGCTGAGCGCACAAAAACGGCCCTGCGGGGCCGTTTTTATTGGGGGCGTTGAAGCCGCCGTGTAGGACATCCGCTACGCCAAGCTGCGGTGCTGTCTGCTGTGCCCCCGACCCACCGGCAGAGACACTGCAGTTCGATTCTCACTACACCCAAAGGATTTTTATGCGTACACATTTCAGCTTCAAAGCTTCGCTCCTCGCCGCCTCCATGCTGGTGCTCTCGTCTGCCTACGCGGCCAACATCAGCAAGGATGATTTCAACGTGGGCAAGACCCGCATCAGCGCCGACTACAAGACCGACAAGGCCGCGTGTGGCTCGCTGGCCAGCAACGCCAAGGACGTCTGCATGGAAGAAGCCAAGGGTAAGGAAAAAGTGGCCAGTGCCGAACTCAAGCACGCCTATTCCGGCAAGCCCGCTGACCACGTCAAGGCCATGGAAGTCAAGGCCGAAACCGCCTACGCTATTGCCAAGGAAAAGTGCGACGACAAGGCCGGTAACGACAAGTCGGTGTGCGTGAAGGAAGCCAAGGCCGTCGAAGTGAAAGCCCTGGCCGATGCCCGCACCACCGAAAAAGTGGGCGAAGCCAAGCAAGACGCCGCCGAAGACAAGCGCGATGCCGACTACAAGGTAGCCGCCCAGAAGTGCGACGCGCTGGCCGGTAACGCCAAAGACAGCTGCATCGCCGCCGCCAAGGCCCAGTTCGGCAAATCCTGAGCTCTCACGCGGAGCTAAAAAAAGCCGGTGCATACCGGCTTTTTTTTATGCATTTTTGCCATCTACCGATTATTCCATACGCACAAGCAGCTATTAAAAATATAGCTTACCGTTTGCGCCGGTACATGTCGGCATCGGCCTGGCGTACCAAATCCTCGGCATCCACCGCCGTGCCGGCAAAGTAGGCCACGCCAATCGACGCGCCCTGGAAGGCTTCGGTGGCCACGCCCGGCACAGGCTCGCGCAAGGAGAGGTCCATTTTGTCGCGGATCTGCTCGGCCACCGCGATGTCGGCCACCGGGTCCAACAGCACCACAAACTCATCACCGGCGTAGCGGGCCACCGTGTCGGTGGAGCGGGTGGCTTGGCGCAGACGCTCGGCAGTGGCCACCAGTACCCGGTCGCCCGCGTCATGGCCCAAGGTGTCGTTGATGTGCTTGAACTTGTTGAGGTCGATAAACAGCACGGCAAACGGCTGTTGGTCGGCCTGGCGACGGCCCTGGTCCAGCCGGTCGCCCAGGGTGCGCATCAGCCATTCGCGGTTGTGCAGCCCGGTGAGGGCATCGGTGCGCAGGCGCAGTTGCATTTCGCGAAACGTTTGGGCCAGCTCGGCAATAGTGCCCCGGCCCTGCACGTCCAGTACGGCGTCCAGGCGGCCTTCGCCCACCCGGCGGGCGGCCACGGTCAGGCGCTGCAAATCCGCGCTGAGCCAGTTCAGGATCAGCATCCCCAGGGCCACCGCAGCTATTGCGGCCCCGGCCCCAATCGCCGCCGTGCGCACCACGTTGGCGCTCACTCCCTGCATGAAGTCGCTTCGGGGCACGGCTACCACCACCAGCCAGTCGAGTCCGGCATCGTCGCGCAGGCGGCTAAAGGCCAGCTGGACCGGCAACCCTTCGGGGCCGTTAACGTGCAGGGATACTGGCGATTGCGGGCCACTACCGGGCGGCATGTGCGCCACCACAGCGCGGTAGGCGGCCACCTGGAGCGGGTCGCCGCTGTCTCCGGCGTTGATGCGCGTGCGCGGCTGGCCGGGGGCACTGCGGATATTGGGCGTGCGCGAAGAGGCGATGAGTTGCCCATCGGTCTCGATGATGAAAGCCAGCCCGTGTTCGCTGATCGACAGGGTGCGCACAAATTCGTTCAGGCGGGTCAGGGCCACATCGGTCGCCACCACACCTTGCATCTGGCCCTGGCCATCTAGTACGCGCTTGGCCCGGGTCACCACCAGGTCGTTGGTCAGCGCGTCGATGTACACCGCCGTCCACACCAGCGTGGTGCTGGTTTGGGCCCGCATGTACCAGGGGCGGATGCGTGCGTCCAGTACGGCCTGGCTGGTTTGGGTATTGGTCAAGGGGCCGTCGATACTGCGCACCGTGGAAGTCTCCTTGGGTGCCAGCGGGCCCTTGCGCACAATCCAGTCGGCCAGGTCCGGGCCACGGCGGTACAGCGACACCAGTTGTCCGGCCTCGTTGCCGTAGTAGGCATGGTTGTTCGGATTGGTGTAGAGCCCGGTGGCGGCCCAGAAGCGGGCGCGCAGGGCGGCCTGGTCGTCGATCACATTGGGGGTCGTGCTCTGCCCATGGGGAAAAGCGGTGTCCAGCACGGCTGCCGAGCCCAGCAGGTGCCGGTCTACCGCCTGCTCGGTACGGGCTACGGTTTCCAGCAGCAACCGGTTCGACAGCGTGTCCACCACCTCGCTGCCGGTGCGGTACGACAAAACCCCCACCAGCATGGCCACGCCCAGCAGCAGTGCCACGTACGGAATGGTCAGCCATTGGCGCAGCGAAAAACGGAAGAGCATGCAAAAGGCCTTTCAACGGGCCGGGGCACCTGGGCTACCCCGTACCATTTGTGCATCATATAGGCTGCTAGTGCCCATGTAGAGGGCGCAAGCAGCTATGAAAAGTATAGTGAATCAGGCAGAGACCGGATGCACCAGACGGCAGACATAGCTGAAGCCTGCCTACTGTATACCGCCCGGCACCCAGCCGCGTCAGCTCCTCTACCGGCGCCGCGCCTTGTGTGGCAAGATGGCCGCATGAGCCAAACATTTGGGATGGAATCGCCGCGCAATACTTCGGACCTGGACCCGACCCCCCATCGGCCACCGGTACGCTTTTTGGTAGTGATCGACTCGGGCGGGTCGATGGTGGCGAGGCTGTTTTTGCCTTCGCGCGAGCTCGCCGCCGAGTTCGATGCCATGGTGGAAGAGGTCACGGTGATGACCCAGGGCCTGATGCCCGAAACCGGGGCGACCGGCCCCGAATGGGATGTGGCTTTGCAGGGCCACAACGCCACCGAGCGGGCCGAGGCCCTGGTTTACACCCTACCGATCTGACGCGGTAGAAAACGTCCTCAGTAGACCAGCCGCTCGGGCTTGATCTCCTGCAGGATGGTGGTGGCGATTTCTTCAATCGACTTGGTGGTGCTCGATAGCCAGCGGATGCCGCTGCGGCGCATCATGGATTCGGCCTCATTGACCTCCATGCGGCAGTTCTCCAGGGCGGCGTACTTCGAGTTGGGGCGGCGCTCGTTGCGGATCTCGCTCAGGCGCTCGGGCTGGATCGACAGGCCGAAGATTTTTTTGCGGTGCTCCATGAGCGCAGGCGGCAACTGGCGGCGCTCAAAGTCTTCGGGAATCAGCGGGTAGTTGGCCGCCTTCAGGCCGTACTGCATGGCCAGGTACAGCGCGGTGGGGGTTTTGCCGCTGCGGCTCACACCCACCAGGATCACATCGGCCTTGCCCAGGTCGCGGTGGGTTTGGCCGTCGTCATGCTCCAGGCTGAAGTTGATGGCCTCAATGCGGTCGGTGTAGGCCTGGCTTTTGCTCACGTCGCTGAAGCGGCCAATGCGGTGGTTGGACTTGATGCCCAGCTCGGCCTCCAATGGGTTCACAAAGGTGCCAAACATGTCCAGCAGCATGCCCTTGCAGTTCTCGGTGATCACCCGCAGCACGTCCATGTTCACCAGCGTGGTAAAGACGATGGGCCGCCGCCCCTCCAGCTCGGCTGTGTGGTTGATCTGGCGCACCGCCTGGTGGGCCTTGTCGACTGTGTCGGTAAAAGGCAGCCGCACATGGCGCGGGGCCATGGAGAACTGCGCCAGGATGGCGTTGCCAAACGTCTCGGCGGTAATGCCGGTGCCATCGGAGATGAAGAATACGGTGCGGTCAGTCATATCCCCATTCTGCAGGATGACTAAGGCTTACACCCCATCCAGCGCCGCCGCATCCGCCAAAAAACCACGCTCGGCATCCAGGGTGGCCGTGTGGTCAAACAGCTCGGTGAACAGCTTCGGGGGGATGGTGATGGAGCCCACGCCCAGGTGCAGCAGCGCCAGATAGGCCGCGCGCGAGCGGATGCTGGCCACCAGCAGGCGGGTGCTGGTGCCTGCCAGCAGGCTTTGCATCTGCCCGATCAGGGCCAGGCCGTCCACGCCAGCATCTTCCAGCCGACCCAGGTAGGGCGCGGCGTAGGCGGCGCCCAGTTGGCCGGCAAAGTGGGCTTGCTCGGGGGCGTACACCGCGGTGTAGGTCACCGGAATGCCTCCGGCGCTCAGCTCGGCCCCGGCGCGCAGACCGTCGCGGGTGGCCGGAATCTTCACCACCAGCTGGCCCGGGTTGAACTGGCGCACCAGCTGCCGGGCATCGGCCAATATGCCGTCGGTATCGGCGGCATGCACCTGGGCCTGCACCTGCCTGGCCCCCAGCTTGATGGCGCTGGTCAGCAGCGCGGGCAGGCCGTCGCGGCTCACGCCCGCGCGGCGCAGCAGCGTGGGGTTGGTGGTGATGCCGTGTACGGCGGGGTGGGGCAGGCAGGTTTGCAGATCGGCCAGATCGGCGCTGTCGAGGTAGAGGTGGAAGGCGGTCATGGGGTAGTGGGGCTTTACTTGGCCGCGTCCAGCGCCACCTGCAGCTCGGCGCGGGTGGGCGGGTTGGCGCCTTCGCGGGTGCAGTTGATGGCGGCGGCCTGGGCGGCAAAACGCAGCACGGCCAGCCATTGGGCATCGGGCAGGCTGTCGAGCTGGGCGACCTGCTCCACGCCTTGCTCCAGCAGGCCCACGGTCAGGCCCGCGTCGAAGGTGTCGCCCGCGCCAATGGTGTCGGCCACGGTGATCTTGGGCGCCACAATCTCCAGCGGAGCCTTGCCCCGGCGGAACAGCGTGGCCCCGTCGCCACCCCGGGTGATGACCACAGCGCGCGGGCCGGTGTCGCTGGCCATGAAGCTGGCGGCCACCTCGGCCAGACTCAGGCCCGGGGCTAGCGCGGCGGCATCTTCGTCGCTGAACTTCATCAGGTTGCTGTAGGCCGACCAGCGGTACACGTTGGCGCGGAAGGCGGGCAGGTCTTTGATCAGGCTCAGGCGCACATTCGGGTCAAACAAAACAATGCGCTGGCCTTGCTGGGCTTTGACCAGATCGATGATGCGGCTGGCCGCTGGCTCGTGCAGCAGCGAGATCGAGCCAAACTGCAGGAAGCGGCAGCTCTCGGGCAGCACCGGCAGGGTGGTGGGGTTCCACTGCGTGTCGGCCGTACCGTTCATGTAGAACGCGTAGCGGTTGGTGGTGGGCGTGCGCTCCACAAAGGCCAGGGTGCTGGGCGCGTCGCTGCGTAGCACCCAGCGGGTGTCTACGCCATTGCTCTCAATATGCTTGAGCAAACGTTCGCCAAACATGTCGGTGGACAGCTGGCACACCATGCCGATGGGCTGGCCCAGGCGGGCGGTGGCGATGGCGCTGTTGGTGGGCGCGCCCCCTTCGTGGCCTGCAAAGTTCAGGCCACCGGTAGCGGCAAAGTCGATCAGGGATTCGCCAACGATGGCAATACGGATGTCGGGCATGGTGTGTCTCTAGGGTGTTGTGGGGTGCCAGTGGCGCGGCTATCTTACTGTGGGCAAGGTGTTGGAGGGTACACCGTGGTTACCTGGATGCTTTAGGTGTTTTAGGCCTCTGGCGCTTATTCCATAGGCGCAAGCAGCTATCAAAAATATAGTTGATCGGTGCTACCTCCTGGTAAGTTAATTTGGCCAGCGCCCCGCCTTGCCGGGCCGTGCGGCACAGACTGGTACGTAATCGCGCCAGGTTGGTACTTTGTGCCCTATGCGTCATCTTTTGGCCCACCGCTGTGTCCGGGGACGATTTTTACGTTGGAGCTGGAGGTCTCCGGTTGAGTGCTCTTTTCGTTGGCTTGGGTCGAGTCCGTAAAAGAGGAATATGACCGCCAACTCGACGGCGGCTCCATCTTCTCTACTGTCTTCGGCAAAGTGTTTTTGCCGTCTGTTGGAGGACGCCTTGTTTCCGTCGAACGCCGCGAAATGGAGCCCGTACAACTGTGGACATACAGGCTGATAGGATGGACGTAAAAGCCAAAAGTAGTCCCTCAACCCCAGCTTGCATCTTGCAGCCATATCCCTCTCAACCGCCGGAACCCGTCACTCTTGTCCTCCTTCCCGGCATGGATGGAACAGGCATGCTTTTCGAGCCGTTCATTGCTGCGCTAGGGGACGCGTTCCCCATCACCGTGGTGATCTATCCACCAACAGCTGATTCGCAGACCTATGCGGGCTCATTGAACCTCGCCGCATTGGCCTTGCCACCCAAAGGCCTCTTGGTCTTGCTCGGAGAGTCTTTCTCTGGGCCCATTGCCATCTCGTTGGCAGCGGCAAATCCGAAGCGTGTCGTGGGGGTTGTTCTGTGCTGCACGTTTGTTCGTAACCCAAGACCAGGTCTGCGTTGGCTCAGTGGTCTGGCCCGTATTCCAGCGCCCCTCCCGCCGTCGCGATTCCTCAGTGCAATGCTCCTCGGCCGGTTCGCGACGCCGAGATTGCGTCTCATGCTACAAAATGCTCTGGCCAAGGTGCCGCCGGTGGTCCTTCGTGCAAGGCTCAGGGCGGTTGTATCTGTAGATGTGCGAGAACAGGCGCGAACTCTTGGCTTGCCAGTCCTCTACCTGAAAGCCACGAGCGACCGGTTGGTGCCGCAACGGGCTGTGGTGGAAGTGGCGAAATACTGTCAGAACATGACAGTTCAATCGTTTGACGCTCCGCACTGCCTGCTGCAGGCCGTTCCTGTAGAGGCCGCTAAAGCGTTGGCAGACTTCGTTAAGAAGGTTTCGTACCGTGAGACAGAGTGTGGCAGCGGAGGTTCGCTGATGACCTTCGTACAGGCTGGAACCTGACTTACGCGAAGAACCATTACAGTATTCAACGTCAAAATTTTTAGCTGGTGACAGATGAACCATGTCGCCTGGCGAGCAAGTTCAAGAGCTTACGGACCATTCACCTACTGAAGTAAGAGTCAAGTAGATGTGATGACCGTCTGGAAACTCTGGCAATTCGACGGGGTTTTGTTCGTAAACGTCCGGGATTGAGTAGGACTTCTGATTCTTCGCAAAGAACTCGTGGTTCTCGCTGACATCGTAGGTGATACTTTTACTCGTTAAGTCCAGCCACACTCCCCAAATCGAAAGTCGGGAGCCTTTAGCAGTGACGTTGTCATTGACATTCCAAAAGTCAGGAACAACTTTCCTTGATTTCATTTGTGCCAGCTCCACAGCATGAAGTGCGTTTAACTGCGCCAATGCAAGCAGTTCATTTCCGGTGACGACTGCCATCGCCTCATCAGCTGTCTCGTCAAACTGGAACCAGGCCAGTGTCGTGCCAATTTGAAATTCAAGCGATATCATGCCTTGTTCGGTATAGCGTCCGAGTGCTTGCTGGGCCTGCAAAACCGGTGGGCATACAAGTTCTTCAAATGTCATGTTTGCTCGAGTGGTGGACTAAGAAAAGTGTATTCCTGCCGTAAGCGTCCGGCCAACCCCATCTTGAGTTGATACCCTGTGTCTCGCAAGATCGTGTGCACGCAACGATCGTGCACACCATGCTTAAAGATTCAGAGATTTCCAGAGATACAACCCGACGCACCCATCGGACTTACACGC
>CAUPNM010000048.1:0-23051 GCA_963512645.1 uncultured Albidiferax sp.
CTACCCTTACCCCATGTCTCTGAAACGGATTGCCGAAGAACTCGGCCTGTCGCTCACCACCGTCAGCCGCGCCATGAACGGCTATCCCGAGGTGGCGGCGGCGACACGCCGTGACGTTTTGGAGGCAGCCGCGCGCATGGATTACCGGGCCGACTCCCGCGCCCGCGGCCTGGCGCTGGGCCGGGCCGATGCGGTGGGCATCGTGTTTCCTATTACAACGGGCGACCTGGGCGACCAGCAGTTCTTGCAGGTGGCTTCGGCCATGAGCGAGCGCTTCGCCCAGTCGGGGCTGGACTTGCTGATCGTGTCGGCATCGGCCGATGACGAACTGGCCGCCTATGAGCGGGCCATCACCAACCGCCACATCGGGGTGTTTGTGGTGCCCCGCACCCGCGTACACGACCGGCGACTGGAACTGCTGCAGGCCCGCAACGTGGCTTTTGTGGCCTACGGGCGCAGTGCGTCCCTGGCTGCCGAGTACGCCTGGTTTGACTTCGACAATCTGGCCGGAGCCCGCATGGCCACCGACCGCCTGCTGCGCCTGGGCCACCGCCGCCTGGGTTATCTGGGGGCTCCGCCTGAATACAACTTTGCCGACCAGCGTTATGCCGGTTTTTGCGCCAGCCTGAAAGCGGCGGGCGTGCCCCTCAAACCCCAGGCGGTGCAGCGCAATGCGCTGGAGCGCCGCTCGGGCTATGCGGCCATGCAAAAACTGTTGGCCTTGCCCCAGCGTCCTACGGCCGTACTGGTAGACAACAACCTGGCCGGTATCGGCGCTGTCCACGCGGTGCTGCATTCGGGCCTGGTGCTGGGGCGCGACCTGTCGGTGATCGTGTACGACGGGCTGGGTTCGGACTCTGTGGTGCGCACCTCGGTCACCGCAGTGATGCAGCCCACGCCCTCCACCACCGGTGTGGCCCTGGCAGAAATGACTTTGGCGCGCCTGCGCGGCGAGCCGCTGGAGTCGCTGCAAAAGCTGTGCATGCCCGAGCTGGAAATTGGCGATAGCGACGGCCCGCCCCTGGCGAGC
Organism: uncultured Albidiferax sp.; assembly: GCA_963512645.1. GTDB lineage: Bacteria > Pseudomonadota > Gammaproteobacteria > Burkholderiales > Burkholderiaceae_C > Rhodoferax_B. Next base: position 1,031 of record CAUPNM010000048.1, read on the forward strand.
TAACCAGCTAAGCCTCTTTACCAGGACTTACGCAAGTTCCCCCTGTAAGCCCGAAGGGCGATACAGGGGCGCTGCGTAAGTCCTATTCACAAATCCCCTGCTGTTTGATCGCCGCCACCCGCGCGGCGTGGACCAGGCCCCCGATGTCTTTGCCTTGTACGCCTTTTTCCTGCGCCGCCTTGGCGATTGGCTCGGTGGCCACCGATTGCGCTGCCTGCAATACCGCCAGCCAGTGCGGGCGCTGCGGGTAGGCTTGCTCACCCAGACCCAGCCGTCCGCGCGCATCGCATTCGCAGGCCAGCAAGGCATCTGCAAAACGCTGGGGCTTGCGAAATGCATCGGCCCGCTCCAGTAAACGCAGCGCGGCGGCGGCGCTGATGTCCAGCCCCCGGTGGATATTGCCGTGCTCGCGGGCCACCACGTCGGCCAGATCGCGGCAGTCGGTGGGCACGCGCAGGCGCTGGCACAGGCCTTTGAGCAAATCGGCGCTGCGGATCTCGTGGCCAATGTGGCGAGGCAATACATCGGCGGGTGTGGTGGCTTTGCCCAGGTCGTGTGTCAGGCAGGCAAAACGCACCGGCAGCGGGGCTTGCAGCCGTGCGGCCATGTCGAGCACCATCATCACGTGGATGCCGGTATCGATTTCGGGGTGGTAGTCGGCACGCTGGGGCACGCCCCACAGGGCCTCGACCTCCGGCAGCAGCCGGGCCAAGGCACGGCAGTCGCGCAGCACCGCAAACATGCGCGAGGGCTGCGGCTCCATCAGGCCGCGGGCCAGCTCTTGCCACACGCGCTCGGGCACCAGGGCATCCACCTCGCCTGCGTCCACCATCTCGCGCATCAAGTCCAGGGTCTCGGGGGCCACGCTGAAGTCGGTGAAGCGTGCGGCGAAGCGGGCCACGCGCAGAATGCGCACCGGGTCTTCGCGGAATGCGTCGGTGACGTGGCGCAGCAGCTTGGCCTGCAGGTCGCGCTGTCCGCCAAAGGGGTCGGTCAAGGTTTCAAAATTTACATCAAATTGGCCGCTAGCGCTTATGGAATGGGCGGGAGCAGCTATCGCATTGATAGTAAGGTCGCGCCGGGCCAGGTCTTGCTCCAGCGTCACGTCGATGGCCGCATGGACCGCAAAACCGCGGTAGCCGGGGGCTGTCTTGCGCTCGGTGCGGGCCAGGGCGTATTCCTCGTGGGTGCGCGGATGCAGAAAGACCGGGAAGTCCTTGCCCACCGGCAGAAAGCCCTGGGCCACCAGCGCATCGGGAGTTGCGCCCACTACGACCCAGTCACGGTCGCCACCGGTACGGCCCAGCAGCGTATCGCGGACCGCGCCGCCGACTAAATAGATTTGCATCCGCCCAGTTTAGCTATCGGCTGATTCGGTAAGGCTCCTCGAAGTCGAGGAAGTCCTGCTCGGCCAGGGCCTGTGTAATCCACGCCTGCACGCCCGGCAAGGCGGTTACCCGGTCTACATAGGCCTGGGCGACGGCGGGCAGCGGCAGCGCATAGGTGTTCAAACGCATGCAGACGGGTGCGAAAAACGCATCGGCAATGCTGAACTCCCCAAACAGCATGGGGCCGCCATGGGTTTGCAGCAGCTCCGACCACAGGGCCACCAGGCGGGCAACATCGGCACGCACGGCAGGCTGGTCGCGCCAAACCAGTTGGCCCACCAGCGGCAGATGGGCTTCGATATTCATGGGGCAGTGGCTGCGCAGGGCCCCAAAACCCGAGTGCATCTCGGCACACACACTGCGGGCGCGGGCGCGGGCATGGGGGTGGCGCGGCCACAGCAGCTTATCGGGATACTGCTCGGCCAGGGTTTCGGCAATCGCCAAGGTATCCCATACCGCCAAATCGCCGTCTACCCATACCGGTACTTTGCCGACCGGATTGACCGCATTTACCGTCGCTTTGAAACGTGAATTGGCATCGAAGGAATCAAACCGCACATAAATTTCTTCAAACGCGATGCCCGACTGCGTTAACAGCACCCAAGGACGCATGGACCAAGATGAATAATTTTTATTACCAATGTAAAGTTTTTGCATCAAATCTCCTGAAAATGAACAAGGCTTTTAGCCGATGGTCTGGTACAAATCAGCACAGACCGTAGCACCGTGCCAGCATATCGCAAGCCCATACCGCTATTGATGCCAAAACAGGGCTTGATTGATGCGCAACCGGTCGATACTTGCCTTGTCCGCATTTCCATACTTGCCAGCACAATGCAAAAAGCCCAGTCAGAAGACTGGGCTTTTTGAATATCTACGAACACCTGCGCAATGCAGGGGGCGGAGAATTTGATTTAGGCAATCAGAAACTGGTCGCGGTCCAGGTTTTGAATCCACTTTGGTGGCTTGCCGCGGCCGGTCCAGGTGTCGCCTGTAAGAGGATTGCGGAACTTAGGTGCTACTTTGGCTACGGCTTTGGTGCGGGATTTACCGGCTCCAAAAATATCATCGGCGGTCAAACCAAAATCAGCCACAAGCGCTTTTACTTTTTCGATGGCATCGGCATTTTCCAGCGTGTGGGCTTGCTTGATTTGCTGTTCCAACAGTGCGCGTTGCTCGAGAAGTTCTTTGTAGGTGGGCATTTTTGTTTCCGGATATGGCAGGGTTATAACTGAGAAATTTCATTATACCCCTCAGAATAAACTTTACCGGGCTTGGGACATTAAAAAATGTCTTTCAGCATCTTTATCGGCAGCACACGCACATGTAAACCAAAAAATATCCAAACCAATGCAGGATTGGGCCGCTTTACGGCCCTCCAGGTCAGGCCAATGCCACGGCCGCGTAATCACCGACCTTATCGGCCAGCCCCGCCGGTACCAGCAAGGCACCGGTGGTTAATGCGGGCAAATGGGCATCAATATGCGCTTGCAGGCGCGGCAGCAGAAAGTCGCGGTTATGCCAAAACACACTGCCACCCATACTGATACGCTGTAAATCGAGGATGGCCACCAGGTTGTACAAGGTGCGGCCCATCACGCGGCAGAGGTCGTCGACGATCTTCAATGCGGCGGCATCGCCCGCACGGGCGGCCTGGAACAGCACCGGGGCTTCCTGGCCGAAACGGCGGGCAATGGCGTTACCGGCCACCAAACCCTCCACATCGCCTATGTTCCCGCAGCCGCACAGCGCGTCGTCGTTGTCGCTGACAAACATGTGGCCCGCATGGCCCGCGTTGCCGTTTTTGCCGCGCAGTATGTGGCCATCTACACACAAGCCCACGCCGATGCCGGTGCTCCAGGTCACGTAGGCGCAGTGGTCAAAGCCTTTCAAGGCACCCCAGTGGCGTTCGGCCTCCAGGGCGGCAACGCAGTCGTTCTCGATGCGCACGCGGGCGAAGCGGGCTCCCAGCGGGGCTTCCAGCAGGGCGGTAGTCCAGTCGTTGGGCAGGCCGCGCGCCGGGCCGGCCATACCGCCGCAGATGTTGGGGCCGGCCAGCTCGATGAGGCCGTCGTTGATGATGAACGGGCCTGCCGACGAGACCCCGGCGTTTTGCACCGATGCGGGGTCTACGCCGAGCTCGGCACAGGTTTCATTGACCATGCGGATGATCTGCACGGCCAGTGCGTCGTTGGTACCGGTTTTGGCGGTGGGTTCGGTGCGGCGGCCTTGCAGCACCGGCAGGTCGTCGTTACCACTGGCCAGGCTGACGGCAACCTTGGTGCCGCCGACATCGATACATGCTTTCATGGAGCTCTTTTCATTAGATAAATTTAGCGACCAGGCCTGCAACCAGGCTGAGGACGACGGTAGTGGTGATCGGAATAAACCAGGGCCGGCCAAAGAGCCGAAAGCGCAAGTCGCCGGGCAGTCTGCCAAAACCCAGCTTTTGCAGCAACGGGGAAAACCAGTCTATAAGTAACAAGGCGAAAAAGATGACCAGCAGCCAGCGAAACATGGCGAGCGGGCTAGAGCGTATGGCTTCGGTCGCCCTGGGTGAAGCCCATCGGCTCCCACTCGGGTCCCGCGCCAAAGGCCACGACCTTGAACAATTCGCCCATTTCGTGTTCTGTGATCAATTTAAGTGCCTGCGCTTGTTCCATGGGCGTAGCGTGCTGCATTTTAGATAGCAAACCGCAGTTCATCAGAAACCGCGCCTGGCTGGTGTAGCCCAGCACGTTCAGGCCCGCGTCTTGCCCGGCCAGGGCAATGCCGCTGAAGTTGACGTGGGCGGTGATGTCTTTCAGCCCCACCAGAGCCAGCGGATCGGGGTCGGCGCGATGCTGGTAGTGGCACATCACGGTGCCGGTGTTGCGCTGGGGGTGGTAAAACTCGGCCTCGGGGAAGCCGTAGTCCAGAAAAAAGGCCGCGCCCTGGGTGAGCCGGTCGGCCAGGGTGCGGATGAAGGACTCGGCCTGGGGGTGGATTTCGGTCAGGTAGTCGTGCGGGCCGTCAATATCGCACGGCGGGCGCAGCGCGGTGGGGCGGTCTTGCCAGACGAACGCTCCATCCGGTACTTGGCCGGACCAGGCTACGCCCCGCTCAAACCACACACCGTTCACCCGGGCCAGCAGTTGCACCGGCATCGCGTCCAGCACCTCGTTGCCCACCACCACCGCCTGCAGCGTGGCGGGCAGCGCGGTCACCCAGTGCACCTTGTCGGCAAACCGGGCCAGGCGCAATTGCTGGCGGGCCCGCAGTGTGCCGGACAGATCGACGATGCAGTAACGCTGCACCTGGTCGCCCAGGGCTTCGAGCAGTTGCAGCGCCAGCGCGCCGGAGCCTGCACCAAACTCCCACACCTCGGTGGTGCCGGTCACCTGCAGCGCCTGCGCCACCTGCGCCGCCAGAGCCTGGCCGAACAGGCCGGACAGCTCGGGGGCGGTGACAAAGTCGCTGCCGTCGGCATCCTGGCTGCCGAACTTGGGGCGCTCGTTGGCGTAGTAGCCCAAACCGGGGTGGTACAAGGCCTGGGCCATGAACTGGTCAAAGGGTATCCAGCCGTCGGCAGCGGCAATAGCCCGCCGCATCTCTGCCTGAAGCGCGATCGTTAAACTGGGGGTTGTTTTTTCCACCCGCAGATTGTCTCTGAATGTTGTCACCTAACCCGCCCTCCCCCCCAGCCCGTACTGCATTGGTAACCGGCGCGGGCAAACGGCTGGGCCGCGAGATCGCCCTCACCCTGGCCCGTGGCGGCTGGCAGGTGGCGGTGCACTACCGCCATTCTGACCAGGATGCTATACAAACAGTAGCTGATTGCGCCCATATCACAAGCGCTAGCGGCCTAAAACACCATAAATTCCAGGCCGATCTGGCCGATGAAGCCGCGGTGCGCGCCCTGCTGCCCCAGGTGGTGGCGTACTTTGGCGCGGTGGATGCGGTGGTGAATTGCGCGTCCACCTTCGAGCACGACAGCGCTGCCACCTTCGGCTTTGCCGCGTTGGAGCAACACCTGCGCAGCAACACCGGCGCGCCGATTTTGCTGGCCCAGGCCTTGCACAGCCACCTGCAAACACGTAACGCAGGCGGGGTGGTGGTCAATCTGCTGGACCAAAAGCTGTGGAACCTGAACCCCGATTTCTTTAGTTACACCTTATCCAAGGCCGCGCTGGAAGTGGCCAACACCATGCTGGCCCAGGCCCTGGCGCCGCACGTGCGGGTGGTGGGCGTGGCCCCCGGCCTGACGCTCAAGAGCCATATGCTCAGCGACGAGCAGTTTGCCGTGCTGCACCAGATCTCGCCGCTGGGCCGCTCGTCCACCGCCGCCGATGTGGCGGCCACGGTGAAGTTTGCGCTGGAGAATGGCTCGATCACCGGCACCACCCTGCTGGTGGACGGCGGCCAGCATCTGATGCAGTTCGAGCGCGATTTTTCCCTGATGGACCTTACCTAAAAGAACACCATGTCCCACACCTCCGGCAACCAAACCCTGCAACTCACCGGCCTGCGCTTTAACGCCAACCTGGGGATTCTGGAATCTGAAAAGACCGATCCCCAACCCATCCTGGTGGATGCCGAGCTCAACCTCGGCCCGCAGCCGCTGGAGCCCAGCGACGACGATATCCACCACGTGCTTGACTACCGCAAGGTGCGCCAAATCATCATCGACGATTGCACCGCCCACCACGTGAACCTGCTGGAAAGCCTGATCGGCAAGTTGGCCCAGCGTTTGATGCAGCTACCCGGCGTGCTGGGCGTGCGCGTCAAAATCGCCAAGCTGGAGATTTTTGACGACTGCGAAGTAGCGATTCGGATCGAGACCGGGCAGTGGTGAAGGCACTGCCCGGTTTCTAGGTCCCAAGTCTGCGTCGCCTCAGAGTTTTTCCACCGCAATGTTGGAAACAATGGCCCGGCCCTGAACGCCCACAAACCTGAGTGTCAATTTCCCGTCCGCAACAGCAGCCGTGAAGTTGCGTGATGTGGCGGTTCGGATGGCGCCAGTGCTCTGGAAGATATCCAGATTGGCAATGGCAACCGCACCTTCGGCACTCACATTAAACACGCGCGTACCGGTGGCGGTGGCCGTGGGCTCCAGGAAGCCCAGCGTGACCTTGTAGTTGCCATTGGCCACCGGAATGTCGTAGGTGAAGTCCGTGCCTTCGCGCCACATGTCCCAAACCCGCCCCGTCTCAGGAATGGTGGTTGTGCCCAGGCCGTTGATGGCGATGGCACCCGACAGCCCAACCGTGCTGCGACCCGATAACGGTGGCAGATCGCCGTTCAGGAAGTAGTGGTCCGAGCCGTAGACGTTGCTGCCCAGCAGCGGATCGTTGGACACCAGGCCGCTGGCCAACTGGCCCGCTGCGATGTAGACATTGGCCGCATGCTTGGCGGAGAGGTTCCAGTTGACGAAGTCGGTCACGCTCTGACCGCCGTGGTCGCCCACTGCCGTGATGGTATTGACACCTGCCGCTAGGGATACTTCCCCGAAGTTGCACACCTTGACAGGGCAGTCCGCCGCCGCCTTGCGGGCCACTTCCACGCCGTTGACCCGCAGTGCGACCGAGGCCGCGTTGCTGTACACCTTGACCTGGGCCGTCTTGTAGACACGGTTGGTGTGGCGGCGCTCGGCGATGTAGGTCACTGGAGCCTGTGACCAGTTGGCCTTGTAGAAGAAAAACACGTCTTTCTTCACGTCACGGCCAAAGGTGACGATGCCCTTGGTGTTGGTCTGCCCGACATCGCCCTCGTGGCGGTTGCCGGAGCCGAAGTCGAACATGTTCCAGATCCACGTGCCCATCAGGTAGGCACGCGGGTTCAGCTGTTCATAGGCTTTTTCGTGGACGTAGTTGGCGTAACCCTCGGGTTGGTAGCAGATGCGGGTAGAGCCGCTGGTGTCGCTGGAGCAGACGCGCCCGCCACGCACGTTGTCGGTGTGCTGCGTCAAGCCGCTACCGGCACCGTACTCGGTCACACCGATGGGCTGCGAGGGGCTGGCCGCATGGATCTGGTCCAGGTTCTCGCCCAGCTGGGTTTCCGATTGGCCGTAGTACCACTGGAAGTAGCGGTTGACGCTGAAGCTGTCGGTCACGCCGGTCAGGGTGATGGCATCGGGGCGGATTACGTCGCCGCTGCGGTTGATCTGGTTGGCCAGGGTGGTGATGCGGCTGGGGTCCTCGATCTTGGCAACGTCATGCAGGCTCTTGAACACGGCCTTGACGTTGTTCTGCGTATCGTCGCCGCCTTGCACCTCGTTACCCACCGACCAGATACCGACCGATGCACTGTTGAACTTCTGGCGGATCAGTTCTTGTAACTGCAGCCGCGCGTTGGCGGCGAAGGCCGAGGCCTCGGGATCGGCCAGCCGCGTCACGGATGTCGCGTTGACCAATGGCACCTCGGGCATCACCACCAGGCCCAGCTTGTCGGCCTGCTCCACGGCGTAGTCGGAATGCGGGTAGTGGGCCATGCGCAAGGTGTTAGCACCGACCTCTTTGATGAGCTCGAACGAGCGGTCGGTATCTTCCTTGGAAACAGCCCAGGCCTTACCCAGCATGTCCTGGTGCATGTTGACACCCCGCAGCGGCACGCTGCGCCCATTCAAAAAGAAGCCTTGGTTCGGATCGAAGCGCATCTGCCGCACGCCAAAGTTCTGCACCACCTTATCGATCGAGGTGCCGGCACTATCCTTGAGCTCCACAACGAGCTTGTGCAAATAGGGGTCTGCCAGGCCTTGCCACAGGCGGACATCGGTCAGGCCCAACTCCTGCGAGAAGGTCAGTTTTTCACCCGGCTTCAAGGCCACCGAGGTGGTCACAGATTTCTTGACCGTCTTGCCTTGTGCATCCAGCAGCGAGGCCGTCACGGCATAGGTGCCCGCAGTCGTGAGCGCGTTCTCCAGCTTGACATCGACGTCCACCACGGCGCTGCTGCCATTGACGGATTTGGTGGTGGCATACACACCCGGACCACCGAGATCGCCCAGCGCAATGTGCGCCTTGTGCGGCGTGGAGACCAGCGACACCCCCCGGTACAGACCGCCCGACATATTGAAGTCGCCACTGAGCGGCGCAATCGCAGTGGGATCTCCGTCCTTCTGGGCACTGCGGTTGTCGGTCTTGACGACAAGAATGTTTTTGCCAGCCTTTATGGCACCGGTCACGTCAAAACGAAATGCAGTGAAGGCCCCCCGGTGTTGCCCAAGCTTGACACCGTTGAGCCACACGTCGGCCGTGATGCTGGCGGCATCAAACTGGAGCCACTGGGTTGCGGCAGAGGCGGCAGGGCCGTCAAACTCGATCTGGTACCAGCCGACTCCGCGCTTGTAGAGGGCGGTGGAAGGTGTGGATTGCGCAGTGGTCGCCGCGTCCGTTGCATTCCAGGTGTGGGGCAAGCTGACGGTCGACCAGTTGGTGGCATCCGCGTTCAGCGCTTGCTCGTCGGTCAGGCTGCTGTCAAAAACAAAGCGCCAATTTGTGGTGAGAGGCGTGGTGGTGCGGACCTGGTCGACCGTGACGGCCGGGGACGCAGGCCCGCTGTCGCTGCCGCCGCATCCGACGGCGAAGGCGGCTGCCAACGCGGCGGCCAGAACGGTTTTGGCCATCGTGCCTGTGTGGGAAATGCGCATGGTGTCTCCAGAGTGTTGTGAGGGAATGCAAGGGGAGTGGATGGAGCCGCATGGTGGGGAAGGCCCGGCACCTCCCCCCACCAAATCAGTACGTCAGACCGAAGCCGAACGGGAACAAGGTGTCCTTGGCTGGATAGCCCGGCACGTCCGGCTGGTTGTCCACGATGGCCTTCGAGTTGTTAGCCAGCGCGAAGGGCAGCTTGCCCTGCGGCTTGACTGCAGCACCGTTGGCCAGCGCCTTGCCGCCCAGCACGTCCAGCAAGGCGGTGTTGCTGATACCGAAGCCCGCCACGATGGCACCGGCTCCCTTTAAGCCACTGGCATCGTCCAGCACGTAGGGCTGGCGGAAGTAGATGGCCAGCACGGTCTTTTTGGCCCCCACTTCGTTCATGACCGCCTGGATCTGGTCCAGCGATGGCGACACCAACCACGACTGCGCAGCCGCCATTTCGGTAAACGACAGCATGCCGTTCTCCCAGGGGAAAGAGCCGCCGAAGTTCAAACCGTTGTCCAGGCAGGCCTTGGCACCGTCCTCGGCGGAGTAATCCGACTTGGTTACGCAGCGGTCAAATACGCCCCAGGCCTTGCCGGTCGCGGGATTGATACGTCCGCCGGTGGCCGGATCGTCGCTCTTGAAAGTGCTGGTGTAGCGTGTCGTGGTGCCGGGCACGAGCTTGTTGTTCGACACCTCGACACGGATGACCGCATAGTCGTGGCCCGCAGCGCTGGGGCGCACGCCGTTGACCAGGGCTTCGCCATCGGTCACGGCATAGCCGTACTTGGTGGTGTCCGACTTGGCCAAGCCCATGGTGTAGACCTTGGCCCCGGCTTTGAGCGGCAGGGTTTTGACACCCGCGCCCTGGTCCTGGTTTTGCAGCAGCACGACCGACTTGCGCTGGATGTCCATACCAGTAGCACGGTTCGCGTCGTTGCCAATGCTGCCGTTGGCCTTGCTGGTGTCCACATAGGGGTTTTCAAACAAGCCCAGCTGGAACTGCTCTTTCAATAAGCGCTTGGCCGCCTCGGTAACGCGGGCTTCCGAGACCAGACCGGCGGTGACCAGGTCGACGATGGTCTTGTTCACACTAAAGCCCGACAAGGTTTCGGTGCCGCCGTTGATGGCTGCCGCCACACGTTCGGGCACGGTCTTTTTCTCCAGGCCCCAGGCACGGTCGTTGATGATGCCGGTGTCGGAGTTCACGTAACCCTTGAAACCCAGCTTGCCGCGCAACAGGTCTGTCACGATCTGTTTGGAAAACGCCATGCCGGTCTGGTCGTAGGTAACGCCTTGGTAGGTCACATTGATCGGCACACCGTAGTAGGGCATGACCGCAGAAACCCCGGCATCCATCGCGGCCACAAAGGGCTTGAGGTGGTAGCCAAAATTGCCACCGGGGTACGCCTGGTTCTTGCCGTGCGCATAGTGCGGGTCCAAGCCCATCTCTTGCGGGCCGCCGCCCGGAAAATGCTTCAGCGTGAGCGCCACGGCCGAGTCAGGGCTCACCGAGGTGCCGTCCTTCAGCTTGCTGCCCTGCAGGTTTTGCACCAGCGTCTTCATGATGTTGGCGTTGAGGTCCGCGTCTTCGGTAAAGGTTTCGTGCACGCGGTACCAGCGCGGCTCGGTGGAGAGGTCGGCCATGTAGCCGTACATGCCGCGCAGGCCAATCGACTTCCATTCGTTACCCATGACCGTGGCAAAGTTCTTGATCAAAGACATATCACCGGTGCCCAAAGCGGCAGCGGCCAGACCCGCCTCTTTTGGGAACTCGGTAAAAGCGCCAGATGCTTCATTGATGCCGACGCGGGGATCTTTGTCATAGTGGTTACGCGCGTTGGACTTGAACACCGCCGGGATGCCCAGGCGCGTGGCCTCGCTCATCTCCTGCACCGCATTGGTGAACTTGGCGGCCTGCTCGGGTGTCACCTGCGAACCCGTAGCCGGGATGGCCACCACACTGCGCAAGATGAAACGGCTCATCTTCTGGGTTTGGATGAAGTTGGCGGCACTGGTGGGCAATGCTCCGGCAGCACCCGCATTCATGGTGTCAATCAGCATCAGGCCGGCTTTTTCTTCCAGCGTCATCTGGCCCACGAGATCGTCGATACGCTCTTGCACAGGACGGCGCCAGTCTTCGTAGGCATCCAGTTTGCCGTTGCCGTTGGCATCCTTGAACTGCTTGGCATCCACCGTCAGCAGGGCCTTGGAACGCGCACCCATGACCGGTTGGGCGATCTCGCCGTCACCGCCCCCACCGCAGCCTGCCAATACCGCCAGGCCAGCCAGACCCATCAGGCCCACCTTGGCCGCTAGCGGCACGGCACGCAGGCGCAGGTTCACATGTTTTGCGGATGTCTTCATCTCTGTCTCCTTGAATTAATGGGGCAAATACCAGGGCGCAACCGGTGGACGACACATGGACTGGACAGCTACAAAAACACTGCGCCAGCCCGTAAGTTAACGTTAACAAATTGGGGCTAAAAAAATAGATTGAATCTGTCTTTTCATAGAGGCAGCCGCCGTCGCACCACGACCTTATTGGCCCTAGCGCAACAACCGATATCTCATCACCATTTCCGTCGCGATGGTAACGATAACTTAACAAACCAAAGAATGTTCCCGGGTTTTCCCGAATGCAGTGGCGCCTAGGTGCTTAGCCGTTCAACGATGGAGAAACCGATATCCACCACCGCCGCGCCGCGTGGCTGGCGCTCGGCACGCGCCACCACCATCTCAGCCGCCAACCGGCCGATGCGGGTACCGTCGATACGCACGGTAGTAAGTGGGGGGGCGGCATCGGCTGCGAAACTCTGGTCACCCAGGCCGACGATGGCCAGTTGCTGTGGAATCGAAAGCCCGTGCTCACGGGCTTCGATGCACGCGCCCAAGGCCAGCATGTCCGAACTGCAGAACACCGCCGTGGTCTGCGGGGCGCGCGCCAGCAAGTCGGCCAGCCCGGCCCGGCCCGCGCCCATGGTGCTGGGTGCCGGGGAAAAAGCTATTTGCACCGGGGGCAAACCCAGCGTCTGCGCCCGGTCGGCAAACGCCGTGGCGCGCGCACGCGCGCGCTCGTCGCTGGCACTGACCAAGGCGATATGGCGGTGGCCGCGACCATGGAAAAAATCTACCACCGCCGTACCAATCGCCGCATGCGAAAACCCCACCATCATGTCCACGGGCGTAGCCGTCAAATCCCAGGTTTCCACCACCGGAATCCCGCTGGCACGCAGCACCCGCCGCCCCTCGGCCGACCGCACCAGGCCGGTCATCACGATGCCGTCGGGCCGCCGCTGGATGATGGTCTTGAGTAGTTCGTCTTCGCGTTTGGCGTCATAGCCACTCTGGCCGATCATGAGCTGGTAGCCCCGCTCGTGCAGTGCCATATCCAGCGCCTCCACCATCTCCTGGAAAACAGGGCCCACCAGCGTGGGCAGCAATGCCGCAACCAGCTTCGCCCGTGCGCTACGCAAACCACTGGCCATGGCATTGGGCACAAAATTCATGCGCTCTACCGCCTCGCGCACACGCTGCAGGGTGGCAGGCGACACCTTTTCCGGCGTGTTCAGCGCACGCGATACGGTCATGGCAGAAACCTCTGCCAGTCGGGCTACATCCAGGATGGTGAAAGGTTTGGTGGCGTGGGTCACTAGGGTTTCAAAGGTGGTGGTTGGCAGGCGGTAGATGCTGGCAACCCGGGTGGCAGCGCGCACCCATGCGGCCCGCGCATCCCTGGCCCCGGGCGATTGTAATTACCCGCAAACCGGGGGGCCCGCCACCTTGAATTAGCACCACCCTGGCCCCACTTGGGGGTGTGGCATAGCAATCCGGGTGGACACGGGGCGGCAAATAGCCATTCGCCACGAGCGGCACACGCGACACGTAATAAGATGTATAAACTACCCTCGTGACGGGGTTACATCCCTGACCCTTGGAGAGTTGCATGATTTTGTTTGGCGCCCGAGCGAGCTCCCGCCGCGCTGTGCTGTTGACCGCCAGCGTGGGCCTGTGGGCGTGCGCCCTGGCCGCCCAGGCCGTCGAAACCATCAAGATCCTGACCGAAGAGTACCCCCCGTACAACTTCACCGACAAAGGCCGCATCACCGGTCTGGGGACCGAGGTGGTGCAGGCGGTACTCAAAGAAGTCCACATCGAAGGCCAGTTCCAGTCCCTGCCCTGGGCCCGTGCCTACGAAATTGCGCAGTCCAGCGAAAACGTGCTGATCTATTCGATCAACCGGTCCAAGGACCGCGAGAAGCTCTTCAAATGGGTCGGCCGAATCACCCCCACCGACTTCTACCTGTTCTCGCTGAAGTCCCGCAACCTCCACCTGACCAGCCTGGAAGATGCCAAGCCATTACAAATTGGCACCGTCAACCAGGACATCGGCGAGCAATACCTGGCCTCGCACGGTTTTGCCGTGGGCCAGAACCTGCAGTCCAGTGCCCGCTATGAGTTGAACTACGAGAAACTCAAACTCGGCCGGGTAGACCTTTGGGTGATGAACGAGCTGGGGGCCTACTTCATGGTGCGCCAGGCCGGCGACGATCCGGCGGTGGTGCTGAGCAAGACGCTGCGTATCCACGATCTCAGCGGTGGCGGCAACTACATGGCTTTTGGCCTGAAAACCCCTGACGCTATGGTGGAGCGCTTTCGCAAGGGCCTGGAAACAGTCAAGAAAAACGGCACCTACGACGCACTGCAGAAAAAATGGCTCTGAAAACTGCCAGGCCTACCTCCCTGGGTGGCCGTATTGTGTGGGCCACCCTGGTGTTTTGCCTGTTGTTCACGCTGGTGGTGGTGGCTTTGCGGACCTGGTCGGCCTGGCAAAACAACGTGGCACGCATGTCGGGCGAGATGGCCCTGATCGCGCAGATCTACCAGCAAACGCTGTCCAAATCCATCTGGGATATGGACCGCGATGCCCTGCAGACGCACCTCAACAGCATGGCCCATGCGGCCTCGGTAGGGCAGGTAGTGGTGACCTTGCAGTCAGCCAACCACACGCCTGAAGTCTTTCGGCGGGTGCGCGACGGGTGGCGGCCATCCACCCGGGCGCCGGTGCTGGACCGCCCGCTGGACTACGAGCTGTTTGCCGGTAACAAAGAAGGTGTGGGGAATCTGGCGCTGTTTGGTGACGAGCGGGTACTGTGGCAGCGCTTGCGCGGCGAAGTAGCCGAAATCGTGGCCACCCAGGTCGCGCAGTCGCTGTTGCTGGCCAGCCTGATCATGCTGCTGCTGAACCGTCTGGTGACGGTGCATGTGCGCCGCATCGCCCAGCACCTGGGCCAGTTGACCCCTGCCAACTTGCGCCAATTGCTCACGCTGGAGCGCGCGCCTACGCGGCAGGACGAGCTGTCGCAACTGGTGGGCGGAGTCAACCAGCTGCAGGCCACGCTGTCCGACTACCTGGAGCAGCAACAGCGTGACGAAAAAGAACTACTGGCCCACCGCGACAACCTGGCGGAACTGGTGCGCGACCGCACCGCCGCGCTAGAGGCCGCCAACCGCCAGCTCGAAGACACCAACACCCGGCTGGACGGCCTGGCCCGCACCGACCCGCTGACGGGGCTGGCCAACCGCCGCCAGTTCGATGCGATGAAGCAGATCGAGTTCCGCCGCGCCCTGCGCACCGGCCACCCGCTGACGCTGCTGGTTTGTGACATCGACTGCTTCAAGCGCTACAACGACACCTACGGCCACGCCAGCGGCGACCAGTGCCTGCGCGCGGTAGCTGCGGCCCTGGATGCGTGCAGCGCCCGGGCCGGCGATCTGGTGGCCCGCATCGGCGGTGAAGAATTTGCCGTGTTGCTGCCCGCCACCGATGCCACCCAGGGCGCACTGCTGGCCACCCAACTGCTGCGCGCCGTAGTTGATCTGGGCATTACCCACCGCAACTCCGATGCCGGACCGGTGGTCACCATCAGCACCGGCCTGGCGCAACTCGACCCGGGCCAGGTCGACAAGTTCGATACCCTGTTCGACCAGGCCGACAAAGCCCTCTACCAGGCCAAACGCACGGGCCGCAACCGGGTCGTGGTGCACGGGCAGGTCCCGGCCTAAAAACTTTCCCCTCCATACCGCAGGAACCCCGTATGACATCTGCAAGGCGCGCTGCCCTCCTCGCCTGGGCCCTGCTGGTACCGCTGAGCCCCTGGGCGCAGACAGTGCAGGTGGTGACCGAAACCACGCCCTTCGTCTACCTGCAAGACGGCAAAATTGCCGGCCCGGCCACCGAAGTCCTGGAAAAAACCCTGCAACTGGCGGGCATCAAAGACTACCGCCTCCATATGTACCCCTGGGCCCGCGCCTACGACATAGCGCTCACCGAGCCCAATGTGCTGATCTACCTGGTGGCCCGCACCCCCGAACGCGAGGCCAAATTCCAGTGGGTCGGCGAATTCATGCAAACCCGCTACCACCTGTACAAGCTGCGCTACCGCGCCGACATCCAGGCCCGTACGCTGGAAGCCGCACGCAACTACACCATCGGCGTGATGCGCGACGACCTGCGCCACCAGTACCTGCAGCAGCAGGGCTTTACCCGTCTGGTGGTGTCCGCCCAGACCCTGGAGAACTTTGCACAGCTGGTCAACCGCAAGGTCGATCTGGTGCCCCTGAGCGAATCCGGGGCCGAAACCCAGTGCCGCAACGCCCGCTTTGACTGTGCCGGGCTGGAAAAAGTACTGCCGCTAGACAGCCTGACCACCGGCCTGTACATGGCCTACAGCCTGGGCACCCCGCCCGACGTGGTGCAACGCACCCAGGCCGCGTTCATGCAACTCAAGGCCAATGGCACGGTAAAACGCACCATGGAAGCCAAGGCCACGGCCAGCAAAGCGCCCTGATCTGGCACAGAAAACAGACGACGCGGGATAATCGGCATATTTCAGCACCGATTGCCCCCTATGAGCGCCGTATGGACCACCGACGAGGTTGCCCCCCTCACCCCACCCCCCGCTTCACCCGCCGCCCCCGATTTCAAGATCGAGCGCGAAACCCATAAGCTGGAAAAACGCCTGTGCCGCGAGATGGGCAAGGCCATCGTGGACTACAACATGGTGGAAGAAGGCGACAAGGTGATGGTGTGCGTGAGCGGCGGCAAAGACAGCTACGCCATGCTGGACATTTTGCTCAAGCTCAAGGCCCGCGCGCCCATCCACTTCGACATCATTGCCGTCAACCTCGACCAGAAGCAGCCCGGCTTCCCCGCCGACGTGCTGCCCACCTACCTCACCGCCCTGGGCGTGCCTTTCCACATTGAAAACCAGGACACCTACAGCATCGTCAAGCGCGTGATCCCCGAGGGCAAGACCACCTGCGGCCTGTGCAGCCGCCTGCGCCGGGGCATTCTGTACCGCGTGGCCGACGAGCTGGGTGCCACCAAGATCGCCCTGGGCCACCACCGCGACGACATGCTGCAGACCTTCTTTTTGAACATGTTCTTCGGCGGCAAACTCAAGGGCATGCCGCCCAAGCTGGTCAGCGACGACGGCAAACACATCGTCATCCGGCCCCTGGCCTACGTGACAGAGAAAGACCTGACCCGCTGGGCCGCGCACAAGCAGTTCCCCATCATCCCCTGCACCCTGTGCGGCAGCCAGGAGAACCTGCAGCGCAAACAGATCGCCCAGATGCTGCAAGAGTGGGAAAAGAAGTTTCCTGGCCGCATCGAGAGCATGTTCAGCGCGCTGCAAAACGTGGTGCCCTCGCACCTGATGGACCGCAGCCGTTACGACTTCGAAGGCCTGCAGACCACCGGCGTGCCCAGCGATGACGGCGACCAGGCGTTTGATGCACCCAGCTTTCCCCCCGCAGGCCTGCCTGGTTTGCAAGTAGTGCACCTATGACCGCCTGGCGCGCCGTCCTCCTCGGCATGGCCGTGCTGCTGGGCGGCTGCGCCACCACCACCCGGGTGGACAGCGACGTACAAAGCTTTGCCAGCTGGACCAGCGCCGTACCCCGCCCCCTGGCCTTCCGCTTTGAGCGCCTGCCCTCCCAGCAAATCGATGCCGACCAGCAAACCGCCGTCGAGCAACTGGCCCTGCCCGCCCTGGCCCAGGCCGGGCTGGTGCAAGACGAGTCCAACGCCCGCTTCAGCTTGCAGATCAGCACCCAGATGGCCACCGAAAGCACCTGGAGCAGCCCTTTTGGCGCATACGGCCCCTGGGGACCGCGCGGCCCCTGGATCGCGGGCGGTCGGGGCCTGCGTGGCCCCTTCATGGCCCCGATGTTTCCGATGCGGCCCATGGAGGTGCGTACCTACCAGCGCCTGCTCAGCCTGGTGCTGCGTGATCTTGGCACCGGCCAGGTGGTCTATGAGACCCAGGCCCGCATGGACAGCCGCTGGCCCATCGGCCACGACCTCCTGCCCGCCATGGTCACGGCGGCCCTGCATGGTTTCCCCAACCCGCCCCAGGGCCTGCAGCGCATTACCGTCGATATCGCCCCCGCCACCCCGTGAAAGCAACCTGATGGAAGCCACCCGCATCATCGCCATCCGCCACGGCGAAACCGCCTGGAACGTCGACACCCGCATCCAGGGCCAGCTCGACATCCCCCTCAACGACACCGGCCGCTGGCAAGCCCACCAGCTGGCACTGGCGCTGGCCGGAGAGCCCATCACCGCCATCTACGCCAGCGACCTGTGGCGCGCCTATGACACCGCGCTATCGGTAGCCGGGGCAGTGGGCTTGAACATCACCACCAGCGAGGGCCTGCGCGAACGCGGCTTTGGCAGCTTCCAGGGCCGCACCTTCGCCGACATCGAGGCCGAGCTGCCCGAGCAGGCCCTGCGCTGGCGCAAACGCGACCCAGAATTTGCCCCCGAAGGCGGCGAAAGCCTGAACGACTTCCGCGACCGCGTGCTGGCCTGTATCCACGCGCTGGCCGCCCGCCACCCCGGCGAGCTCATCACCGTGGTCGCCCACGGCGGCGTGATGGACGTTCTGTACCGCGCCGCCACCGGCCAGGGCCTGCAAGCCCCGCGCACCTGGGACCTGGGCAACGCCGCCATCAACCGCCTGCTGTGGACCCCCGAGGGCTTTACCCTGGTGGGATGGGCCGATACCAACCACCTGGAGCAGCAGGGAGCGTTAGACGAGAGCGCGGCATAGCGCTATCTATTAAGTAGCTTCTCACGCCCATTCCATGGGCACGGAGGCCCGATTTACTCCACAGAAAACAACCCACCCTCGGTCTGCGGCGGGGTCACGCCCAGGTGGCGGTAGGCGGCCAGGGTGGCGATACGGCCCCGGTTGGTGCGCTGCAAAAAGCCCTGCTGGATGAGGTAGGGCTCGATCACATCCTCGATGGTGTCGCGCTCTTCGCCGATGCTGGCGGCGATGTTGTCCAGCCCCACCGGGCCGCCGTCGAAGCGGTGGATCACGGCTTCCAGCAGTTTGCGGTCCATCAGGTCGAATCCTTGCGGGTCCACGTCCAGCATGGCCAGGGCACGGTTGGCGATGTCCAGGGTGATGGTGCCATTGCCCTTGACGTCGGCGTAATCGCGCACCCGGCGCAGCAGCCGGTTGGCGATGCGCGGCGTGCCGCGGGATCGGCGGGCGATCTCGAAGCCGCCGTCGGCATCCATGGGGGCATTGAGCAGCCCAGCGCTGCGCTTGACGATGCGGGCCAGTTCCTCGGGCGTGTAGAACTCCAGCCGCGCCACGATGCCAAAACGGTCGCGCAGCGGGTTGGTCAGCATGCCCGCGCGGGTGGTGGCCCCCACCAGGGTGAAGGGCTGCAGGTCGAGCTTGATGCTGCGGGCTGCGGGGCCTTCGCCGATCATGATGTCGATCTGGTAGTCCTCCAGCGCGGGGTACAAGATTTCTTCCACCACCGGGCTGAGGCGGTGGATTTCGTCGATGAAGAGAACGTCGTTCTTTTCCAGATTGGTCAGCAGCGCGGCCAGGTCCTTGGGCTTCTCCAACACCGGGCCGCTGGTCTGGCGCAGGTTCACGCCCAGCTCGTGGGCAATGATGTGGCTCAGGGTGGTTTTGCCCAGGCCGGGCGGGCCGAACAGCAGCACGTGGTCGAGTGCCTCGCCGCGCTTGGTGGCCGCGCCAATAAAGATCTCCAGCTGCTCGCGGGCCTTGGTCTGGCCCACGTAGTCGTCAAACAGCTTGGGGCGCAGGGCGCGTTCGATCGCCTCCTCTTGCGGCGAGGTGGGGGCGGCGGAAACCATGCGCTTCGGGGGCGGCGCGGCAAAATCGTCAGTCTGGATGGACACGGGCTGGCAGTCAGGAAAAGTCGGAAAGGTTACGGCCACTATAGCGCCTGGACCCGCCCTTCCTGAAAACACGCCGCGCTTGTGGCTATAGTCAATGCCACATCTTTTTGCCCCCGCCAGGACCCGCCATGACGCACCGCACGCACACTGTTTCTTCCCGCTGGGCTGTGGCCCTGCTGCTTTGCGCGGGCGGTGCGCTGGCGAACGACGCGCCCACCGGCAAACCCAAGGAGCCGATGGGCAAGGAATCCATGGCCCAGCAGGTGCGTGAGGCGGTAGACAAGGTCAATGCCGGTGACGGCAAAAAACCCGCTAAGTCCAAGGGCAAGGCGGCCGCCGCCACCCCCGGCATCACCATCACCATCGAGGCCGAGCCCCAAAAAGCCCGCGCCGCCAAACCCCCGGGCACGCCCGCCGCGCCGCCCGACATCGCCGCAGCCCGCGCCAAAGCCCATGGCCTGGCCAACCCGGCCGACAGCAAATCCGCCACCCGCGCCGCCGCGCTGCAGTCGGTGGCCCCTGGCGCGATGGCGGCAGCATCCCACAAGACACCCGAAGTGCACTGGAGCTACTCGGGAGACACCGGCCCGCAAGCCTGGGCCAGGCTGCACCCCGACTTCGCCACCTGCGCCCAGGGCACGCGCCAGTCGCCCATTGCGATTGACGAGACCAACACCTTGCAAGGCCCGGCCGAGCCGCTGCAAATCCGCTACCTGCCCAGCAGCGCCATGGTGCTGAACAACGGTCGCACCATCCAGGTCGATGTGGTGGGCGACAACACCCTGACGGTGCGCGGCGCCAGCTACAAGCTGTACCAGATCGTGTTCCACCACCCCAGCGAAGAGCGGGTCAACGGCAAGACCTTTGCCATGGTGGCGCACCTAATGCACCTGGGTGCGGACGGCCAGGTGGCGGCGATCGCTGTGCTGCTGGACCCCGGCCAGGCCAACACACTCATTCACAAGATCTGGACCTACATGCCGCTGGACGTGGGTGACCGCGTGCGCATGCCCGCCGGTCTGCTGGATTTGAACGAACTGCTGCCACAAGACATGCGCTACTACCAGTTCATGGGCTCGCTGACCACGCCGCCCTGCGCGGAAAACGTGCTGTGGATGGTGCTGAAGCAGCCGGTGCAGATCAGCCCCGAGCAGTTGCGCCTGTTCAGCCAGCTGTACCCGGCCAACGCCCGCCCGGTGCAGCCCTTGAATGGCCGCGTGGTGCGGGACGCGCAGTAGGTTTTTCAGTCGCTTTTTAGGCACAAAATAGGCCTCTAGCGCCCACTCCATCGGCGCAAGCAGCTATCAAAATCGTAGTATTTGCGCGCTCTACTGGCTAGCGGTACGCAATCTCTGCGCCCGCCAGGCCACTTCTCGTGGATAATTTTCGGTCCGTTCGTACACCCCTACGAATCCGCCCCCAGATTGTTCACAAAGATGTCGCCCCATGTCCAGCGCCCCCCACAGCCTCTTCAGCAGCACCACCCGCCTCTACGCCCTGGAGCTGCCCGGGGCCGACAGCCTGGACCTGGGTGACAGCGGCCTGCTGCTGGAAGCCTTTGTGGCCCACGACAGCCTGTTCCACGTCGGCACGCGCGAACTCATCGTCCTCAGCAGCCACCCCGACATCGACTTCAACACCCTGTACGGCCAGGTCGCCCGGCTGCAAATCAGCCTGTCTGACCGCAGCCGCACCAGCGCCACCGGCCTCATCGTGGCAGCCACCCGCCACGGCAGCGACGGCCACTTGAACCGTTACCAACTGCGCGTCGCCCCCTGGCTGTGGCTGCTGGGCCAAACCCACACCAGCCGCGTCTGGCAAGACAAAACCACCGTCGAGATCGTGGAATCCGTGTTCCAGGACTACCGCGCCTTTGCCGCCTGGCGCTGGAGCGAAGAAGTCCCCAGCCATCTAAGGCCCACCCGCGCCCGCAGCTACTGCGTGCAGTACCGCGAAACCGACCTGGCCTTCGTCTGCCGCCTGCTGGCCGAAGAAGGCCTGGCCTGGCGCTTCGAAGAAAACCCCAGCGCCCCCGCAGGCCACCAGCTCGTGCTGTTTGCCGACACCCACAACCCCAAAGCCTGCCCCGAAGACCCCAGCAGCGCCCACGTCCTGGGAGCGAAATGGGGTGGAGGCATCCGCTTCCAGGGCGCCCGCGCCGTAGAAGAACAAGACGGCGTACAAGCCCTGGCCCAGCGTTGCACCCTCACCCCCGCCCGGGTCACCCAGCTCAGCTACAACTACGAGAGCAAGCGCAGCATCAGCGTCAGCATCCCCACCCACCCCAGCCACCAGCCCTTCCCCGCAGGCCCGCACGCCCCGCAGCTGGAGAGCTACGACACCCCCGGCCCCCAAGCCTGGGCCAGCGCCGAAGAGGCCCGCCACTACACCGACTGCCAGGTCCAGGCCCGCATGTCCCGGCGCAGCCTGTGGCAAGGCCGCAGCACCGTGCGCACATTCACCGCCGGGGCCGGTACCCGTTTCCCCCTGGTCAACAGCCCGCGCAAAGTCACAGTCCAAGACCAACCCCAGGACCCCACCTTCGTCCTGCTGTCCGTCACCAGCATCGGCATCAACAACCTGCCCCGGCCTGCACAGACTGGCGAGGAGCAACGCTTCGGCCCCCTCGGCCAGGTCCTGCAAACCTGCCTGAACGGCTTACAAGCCGAATCGGCCTCCAGCGCCGATACCACCGGCACCACCAGCTACACATTGGATAGCACTCCGCTGGAGCTGCTCAGCCTGGACGACGTCCTCACCCAGGCCTGGGCCAGCGGCTA
>CAUPNM010000049.1:0-22035 GCA_963512645.1 uncultured Albidiferax sp.
CACGGCGGCCCACGTGCAGTCTGAGTTCGGCGATGGATTGCTGGTATTGGATGGTGGCCCCTGCACCATGGGCATCGAATCGACCATCGTGGACTGCACCCGGGGGGCTCCCGTACTGCTGCGCCCCGGCAGCATTGGCCGCGACCAGATCGAACAGGCCTGCGGCCAGCCGCTGCGCGACAAGGACGACGTGGCCAACGCCCCGCGCGCGTCCGGCACGCTGGAGGCGCATTACGCGCCTACAGCCAAGGTGCGCCTGATGACCGCCGCCGCGCTGCAAACAGCGCTGGACCTCCTGGGCACCGGTTTGGACGGCCAGGCGGTCACGATTGCCGTGTACGCCCGCCAGCCCCTGCGCAGCCGCTCGGCCCAGGTGGTGTGCAAGCCCATGCCCACAGATGCCGCCGCCGCCGCCCAGGCGCTATTTGCCGCGCTGCGCGACTTCGACACCCAGGGCGTGCGCCTGATCTGGGTGGAGACCCCGCCCGACACCCCCGAATGGGAAGGCGTGCGCGACCGGTTGCAGCGCGCGTCCGTCGCGTAATTGGTCGCGTAAAGAGGGCTTACCGTTCTTTACCCGGCGGGGCCGCAATGCCTCGTTAAACTTAAACATTGTTTTTTTGGAGTTACCTATGTCCGTCTTTAGCTTGCGCCGCGCCGTTTTGGGGCTGGCCTGCGCCTCGGCCGCTCTGTTGGCCGCTTGTGGTGCCAGTTCTGTGGAGTCGCAGCTGAACCCAAGCCGCATCATCGGTTTTGGCGATGCGTTCAGCGTGGTCACACCCGGCGCCAGCTATACCGTGAACGACAGCGCCAGCGGTGTCGTGACCACCTGGATCGCGCAACTGGCCAAAAACTACGGCGTGGCGCTGAACACCTCGCTGGTCTTCGCCCAGGGCAATGCCCGTATCAGCAGCACCGTCGATGCCGCCGGTGGCAGCAACGCCCCGATCAAGGTGCAGATTGACAATTTCCTGGCCAGCAACACCCTGGGTGCCAATGACCTGGTGGTGCTCAACGGCGGTATCAGCGACATCGTGGCCGATATGGTGGCCAGCGGCACGACCGCCAACGCGACCCAGTACGGCAAAGACCTGGGCGCACAGGTAAAACGCCTGGTAGATGCAGGCGGCAAGTATGTGGCGGTGGTCGGCACCTACAACCTGGGCCGTAGCCCTTGGGCCAACGCCCTGGGAAAAACCGCCGAACTGGAGCAGGCCAGCCTGGACTTCAACATCGCCCTGAAGGTGTACCTGCAGAGCCAGAATCTGGCATCCAATGTGCGTTATGTCGAAGCCGAAGCCTACTTCAACAATTTGTCGGGCTCCGAGTACACCAACTATGGTTTCTCGAACAAAACAGATCTGGCCTGCGCCTCCGTAGACTCGGCAGCGGGCATCGGCACCGGCGCTGGGCAGGTAAATTCGTCGCTGTGCGACCCGTCCAAACTGAACCCGGCCATCGTGGCCAACTCGGCCGGTGTCACGTACGACCAGTATCTGTTTGCCGACCGCTTGTATTTCACCCCGCGCGCGCAGCGCCTGTTTGGTGACCAGGCCTATAACTTCCTGCACGGTTCGAACGGGTTCTAAACCACGCTGGCTCCTCACAAAAAAACCGACCCAAGGGTCGGTTTTTTCATGGGGAATGGCACCGGATCAGAAGCGGTAACCGATGCCCAGGCACAGGGTCAGCGGGTCGAGCGTCACGTCGATGGTCTGGCCGGTAGACAAGGTGCCCTTGGTCTTGAGGAAGGTTTTGACCACGGTGCCTTCAACGAACCAGCGGTCGTTCAGGGCCACGGTGGCACCGGCCTGGATGGACAGGGCCAGCTTGGAATCCAGCGACAGCGTGGTCGGGTTGCTGGAGGTGCCGCCGGTGATGGCCGTCAGGGTCGCGTTGCCGCGCTCCTTGTAGAACTTGGCGTAGGTCAGGCCCGCACCCACAAAGGGCCGAAACTGGGCCTGGGCTTCGCCAAACCGGTACTGGCCAAACACCGACATCGGCAGCGCTTTGGTTTGGCCGATTTTCCCCACGCCCTGGATGGCTCCGGCACCGGTCAGGTTGTGCTGGAAAGGCAAAGCCAGGGGCAAATCCACCGCCAAGTGGTTGGTCAGCATGTAGGTCAGGCCGCCGCCCAGGCGGGAGTCGCTGTCAGCGTCAATCTGCGTGCCCGGCAGGCTGGAGGCCGACAGGTTGCCACTATCGACCTGGGGGGTGATGCTGGTCAGGCCGCCGCGCAGCATCCAGGTGCCTGCGGTTTGGGCGTGGGTCGCGCCAGCGGCCAGCATGAGGGCGCAGGCCATGGCAAGGGTGTGGGTTTTCATCGTGTGTCCTTAAGCCTTCAGTGGATTACAGCCAGCCCGCTTTGGCCATTTGCTCGGCCACGTAGCGGTTCAGCAATTTGTAGCCTGCGGGGGTGGGGTGTACGCCATCTGCGTACAAGTAGTTGCTGACATCCACGCCGCTGAGGGTGTTGTTGACGGTGCAGGCCAGGGACGAACCCAACAGAATATTGCCCGCCGGATTGCTGACACTGGGGGCCGCGCTGCTGCAGGCGGGTACCTTGACGTTGGTAATGCCGTACTGCGCCGGGTTGTTGTACTGCGCGATGCCCTGGGTGTAGGCATCTACCAGCAGCAGGCCGGGCGTGTACAGCAAATCGTTTTTCAGGGTGCTGTTGAAGGTGGTGACCATGGCGCGCAGCAAGTCAGTCGCGCCCGACGTCTGGCCAAAAGGCGTGTATTCGATGCTGGGCACATTCACCACCACCACGTACTTGGCCCCTTTGCCGGTAACCGAATCCTTGATGGCCTTCGCCAGCGCGGCGGCGTTCAGTGCCGAATGGGTGACGGCGGCAGTGGCGGCGGCGTTCACGGCAGCGGCCCCCCCTGCGGCGACCGCATTGACTTCGGCACTGCTCCAACCCGCCAGCGTGGCCGCCCCGGCTGCCGCCGCGCCGCCCGCAGCCGCCGCTGCCACGGCATTGGCATGCATGAAGATGTCGTTCGCACCAGCCATGACGGTGACCAACTCTTTGCCGGTGTAGTTACCATGCGCCGCCAACTGGGTGGTGAACTGGGTTACCAGCGGTACGGCCATCAGGCCGATATTGGTGTCGGGGGTGATGTAAGGCTGCAAGGCCACCGCATTGGGGCCAAAAGGCAGCTCCACGCGCGAGCTGCCCTGGGCGTAGTTGGTGCAATTGGCGTTGGCTACCACCGGCACCAGGGGAATCTGCGCAACGTTGGACAACAAGCCCGTTTGGGCCGGGCACGGTGCCGCCACATTGATCTGCCCCGCCAGCAGTTCGGTCCAGTTGACCGGGCCGGTGGTGGTGCCATTGACTGTCCACTTGCCACCGCCTACGGCGGCAATGGCGCCCACCTTGTAAGTGCCCACATCGCTGAGGCTGTCGCCAAAGGACACCAGCGAGGTGTAGGTGATTTTGGTGGAGGTGTCGCTACCGCCGCCGCCGCAGGCAGCCAAGACCAGCGCCGCCGAGACCGAAGCCACCAGCAGCGCCATTTTTGAGGGAATCCAATGCATTTCTCACTCCAATCTATAAAAAAGAACGGTCGTTCGTTTGTGGCCGAAATGGTACGTGGGAATACCCGGAAATCCCAAAGGGTTACTACCGATGGTGCCCGGTTATCTCACATCTGTTACTCCTTCACCGCCCATTCCACCAAAGCATCCAGCGCCGGGCGGGCCGCCGGGGCCAGCGGGTGGTTAACGATGCCCACCACCACGTAACGCTGGCCGCTGCGTCCGGTGGCATAGCCCGCCACCGAGGCCACGTCGCGTAGCGTACCGGTTTTGAGCTGGGCGTTGCCGATGGATTCAGGGGCCAGGCCCCGGTCGCGCATGCGCTGGGTGGTGCCGTCTTGTCCCGCGATGGACAGCGAGTTGGCAAACACCGCCGCCTGGGGATGCGCGGCGGCGCGGCGCAGCAACTGGCCCAGGGCGCTAGCGCTGGCGCGCTCGTCGCGGCTCAGGCCGGAGCCGTTTTCCAGCGTGGGCGCGGGTACGTTGCGGCCAATGGCCTGGGGCCACCAGGCGGCCACGGCGGCGCGCGACGCGGCAAAGGTGCCGGGGCGGCCCGCCTGCAGGCCCAGCGTGAGGAACATTTGCTGCGCCATCACGTTGTTGCTGAATTTGTTGATGTCGGCAATCAGCTCGCCCAGCGGCAGCGAGGGCGCGTCCATCAGCCATACCGCATCCCCGGGCGTGCGGCCATCGCGCACCACGCCGGTGAGCGTGCCACCCAGCCCCAGGTACATGGCCTGCAGCACGCGGCGGGCGTAGCTGGTGGGGTCGGTGAAAGCCACGGGCCAGACGCGTTCGCCGCATTTGACCGGGTAGCTGCCGCCGAAATGCACACGGTCCGGGTCGGCAAACTCGGCCTGCAGCGCGCCGCGCCAGTCGTTGCAGCTTTGGGCGCTGAGGGGCACCTGCGCGTCCATCTGCACATCGGCAATCGGCGGCTCGCTGCGGATGCGGGCGATGCCGCTGTCGGGCTCGGGGGTGAAGGTGAAGATCAGCGACTTGAAGTTGACCAGCAAGCCGTCGGGTGCGACGTTGTAGGGGCTGAGCGCCTGGCCATCGAATTCGGCGGGGTCGCGGGCCTCGGGCGCGAAGATATGGCGGTCGAGCACGATGTCGCCGCGCACGCTGTGCACGCCCCGGGTTTGCAGCGCGGCAAAGGTGGCGGCAATGCGCTCCAGCACCAGCTTGGGGTCGCCGCCGCCCTGGATGTACAGGTTGCCGTACAGCACGCCGTCTTTGAGCGGGCCGTCGGCATAGAAGCGGGTTTTCCAGGTGTAGTCGGCGCCCAGGGTGTCGAGCGCGGCAAAGGTGGTGACCAGCTTCATGACCGAAGCCGGGTTCACCAGCGCATGGGCCCGGTGGCTCAGGCGCGGCAGGCCCCCGCCGTCGGCCCGCGCCACATACAGGCTCACCGCGTCGTGCGGTACCTTGGCCCGGGCCAGGGCGTTGGCAATGTCAGGGGGCAGGCGCTGGGCCAGCACGGCGGTGGATGCAGTCCACAAAGCCACAGCGCACAGGCTGCGCCAAAATCGGGGGGAGTGTGTGGAATGTGTCATAGGTTGTCAGCTATAGAAATGGTAGCTGATTGCGCTTGATAATCCAGCGCTGACCGCCACTTTCTTATGTAAATGTGACCCTATGAACTTGTTAGCCTTCGACACCAGCACCGACACCCTGTCCATCGCCGCCACCGATGGCGTGCAGGTGTGGCAGCACGCCGGGCCGGGCGGGGCGCAGGCCTCCAGCACGCTGATTCCGGCGATTCTGGCGCTGCTGGCGCAGGCCGGGCTGCGGCTGGACCAGCTCGACGCCATCGCCTTTGGCAGCGGCCCCGGCTCGTTCACCGGGCTGCGCACCGCCTGCTCGGTGGCGCAAGGCTTGGCTTTTGGGGCGGATGTGCCGGTGCTGCCCATCGACACCCTGATGGCCGTGGCCGAAGAAGCCCGCCACCAACACGGCGTGCACAACGTACAAGCCCTGCTGGACGCGCGCATGGACGAGGTCTACACCGGTTTTTATAGCTACGACCAGGGCCAGTGGACGCAGCACGACGACTTCCAGCTGCTGCGGCCCGAACATCTGCAACAAGAAGCAGATTGGGCGCAGGCGGGCAATCCGTTCACCGTGTACGTGGACCGCATTCCCGCATCGAGCGGCATGCGCATCACCGCCCTGCCCACCGCCACCGCCATGCTGCGGCTGGCCCCAGCTTTGTTGGCCGCCGGGCGGGCTGTGCCCGCAGACCAGGCGCTGCCGCGCTATATCCGCGACAAAGTGGCCCAAACCACCGACGAACGTATGGCGGCCAAAGCGGCATTGGCAGCGCAAGCATGAGCGCCCTGCTGGCCCCGCCCCATGCGTCCGAGGTGCGCTTCGAGACGCTCACCCCCGACTGGCTGGACGCGGTGATGCCGGTGGAGCTGGCGGCCTACGCCCACCCCTGGTCGCGCGCCAACTTCCAGGACGCACTGGCGGCGGGCTACCAGGCGCAGATTCTGCTGGCCGATGACACGGTGCTGGGCTACTTCGTGGCCATGCGCGGCGTGGACGAGGTGCACCTGCTCAACATCACCGTCGCCCCGGCCTACCAGGGCCAGGGCTGGTCGCACCTGATGCTGGACGCGCTGGCCCTGTGGTCGCGCGGCCAAAAAGCCCAGTGGCTGTGGCTGGAAGCCCGCGTGGGCAACCACCGCGCGCTGCACGTCTACACCCGCTACGGCTTTAACCGCGTGGGCATGCGCAAAGACTACTACCCCAACGGCCCCGGCCAGCGCGAACACGCCATCGTCATGAGCATGCCCCTATGAGCCTGGACCTGGACCCCCGCCAGCGCGCCATGCTGGCCGAAATGCACAGCCCCGTGTGGTGGCCCGAGGCTGCGCCGGAACCGGTGGCGGCACCCGCACCCGCACCCGCACCGCAAAAGTCGGCCCCGCAAAGCATCGCCCAGGTGCTGGCCCGCACTCCTGAATTAGTAGCTGCTCCTGCCCATTCCATAAGCGCTAGCGGCACAAATGGCTCTGAAACTCCAGCCACGCTGGACTGGCCCGCCGCCACCGCCAGCGTGTGGCTGAACGCCGCCCCCGGTGGCCCGGCCGACTGGCTGGTGCTGGGCGAGGCGCTGGGCATCACCGACGACGCGGCCCGCCCCTTTGGCGTGCCCGAGGCGCAACTGCTCGGCAATATGCTGCACGCGGTGGGCATCAAACCGGCGCGCCAAGAAGGCGCGCCTTCGGCCTGCATCACCAGCGTGCAAAAGCTGCGTTTGGATGCCAATGCCGACCCCGTGGCCGACAGCGCCCCCCACCTGCGCCGCGCCGTGGCCCTGCTACAACCCAAAGTGATTTTGGCGCTGGGCCCGTTCGCCGCCCAGTTGCTGCTGCAAGACAGCACGCCCCTAGGCCAGATGCGTGGGCGCGTGCACCGCTACCACGGGGTGCCGGTGGTGGTGAGCTACCACCCCGCCACCCTGCTACGCAACCGCCCGGAAAAGGCCAAGGCCTGGGCGGATTTGTGCCTGGCGTTGGGCACGTTAGCCTAACTTTCATGGAATCGGGTGCAGAGCACCCCGAGCCATGAAAGTTATTGCACATTAGGCTCGCGCCGGAATCCCCAGCCCCTTGGCCACCGCAGGCCGCTCCACAAAGGCCGCCAGCACCCGCGCCACCTCGGGGTAGTCGGCAAAGCCCACCAGATCCCCCGCGCCGTAAAACCCCACCAGGTTGCGCACCCACGGGAAGATGGCGATGTCGGCAATGGTGTAGGTGTCGCCCATCATCCAGGCCCGGCCTGCCAGCCGCTGGTTCAGCACACCCAGCAGGCGTTTGGACTCGGCCACGTAGCGGTCGCGCGGGCGCTTGTCTTCAAAGTCCTTGCCCGCAAACTTGTAGAAAAAGCCCAGCTGGCCAAACATCGGGCCGATGCCGCCCATCTGGAACATCACCCACTGGATGCACTCGTAACGCTGCGCTGCGTCTTGCGGCAAACACTGGCCGGTTTTCTCGGCCAGGTACAGCAGGATCGCACCGGATTCGAACAGCGCCAGCGGCTGGCCGCCCGGGCCGTTCGGGTCCAGGATGGCCGGGATTTTGTTGTTGGGGTTGAGCGACAAAAACGCGGGCGACATCTGGTCGTTGGTCTCGAAGCTGACCAAGTGCGGCTCGTAAGGCAGGCCGATTTCTTCCAGCAAGATGGACACCTTCACGCCGTTGGGCGTGGGCAGGGAGTAGAGCTGCAGGCGCTCGGGGTGCTGGGCGGGCCATTTTTGCTGGATCGGGTGGGTCATGGAAGTCCTTGGGGGGTAACGCGCTGGGGCATTTTGACCGGAACCCGTAGTTACTGCTGCTTACAAGCAAAATCGGCCGCTAGCGCTTATTCCACCAGCGTAGGCAGCTCTTAATTCAATAGCAATATGCCCACCAACTTACAGCGGCTTGTTCACAAACCCCACCACCAACCCCTTGTCCGTCACGGTGATGCTGCCCGGCTGCAGGCCCATGGTGTCGGGCAGGGCCAGGTCTTGGGGCTTGAGCTGGTGCAGTACCACTTCTTGCAGGGCCTGCGCGGCCAGGGCCGGGCCGTAGGTGGTCAGCAGCTCGACCACGGCGGGCTGCAGGCTGGGGAATTGCAGGTTTTCGAAATGCAGCTGTACGGCGCGCACGGTGCGGTCGCTGGGCTCGTAACGCAGGGCAAAGTCCACCGTGACGCTGCCGCTGTGGCTGCGCCGCAGGGCCGGGCCGGCCGCGTCAACGGCCATTTGCGCGGCCAGGCGGTTTTGCGCGGGCAGCAGGCTCAGGCGCGGGGCCTGCAGGTCCAGGTTCAGCACACCGGGCACCGGGTAACGCAGCGGAAAACGCTGGGCCACGGCCTGCTGCAACTGGGCGGCAGACACGGTGTAGCCGGGCTGGGCCTGGGCGGCCAGCGCCAGCAGGGCTGTGCTGGCCAGCGCGGCATTCAAGAAGGATCTACGTTGCATGGGGCGGCATTGTGCCCCCAGGTCAGACGGTGAAGATGGCGTTGCCGTAGACATCCACCTCGTAGGTGGTCACGTCAAACTTTTGCAGCGTGTTGGGCCCAAAGGCCATGGTGATGGGCACGTCGCCCGCGTCGCGGCCCCGGGCCATCACCACGCGGCCGATGCGCGGCGTGTTGTGGCGCGCGTCAAAGGTGTACCAGCGATCGCCCAGAAACACCTCGAACCAGGCGCTGAAATCCATGGGGTAACGCACCGGCGGAATGCCGATGTCGCCCAGGTAGCCGGTGCAGTAGCGGGCCGGAATGTTCATGCAGCGGCACAGCGTGATCGCCAGGTGGGTGTAGTCGCGGCACACGCCGGTGCCTTCGCGGAAACCCTCTACCGCCGTGCGGGTGGCGCGGGCGGCCATGTAGTCGAAGCGGATGTGGTTGTGCACGAAATCGCAAATCGCCTGCACCCGCGCCCAGCCCAGCGGCGTGGTGCCAAACTGGTTCCAGGCGAATTGCAGCAGCTCGCTGTCGACCTCGCAGTAACGGCTGGGCAGCAGGTAGGTCAGCGTGGCCGATGGCAGCACCGTGGGGTCGTGCTGCCAGGCGCCCCAGTTCACCTCGTCGGGCAGGCCCGAGTCGTGGATGATGGCCTCACTGCGAAACCCCACCTGCGTAAAGCCCAGGGGCGCGTTCACCCGGCTGCACAGATTACCAAAGCCGTCAAAGTATTCCTCCACCGCCAGGCCCGGCAGCACCTCCACCACCTGCGGTGCCAGCAGGTCGCCGCGCCGGGAAGGGTGCACGTGCAGCAGGTGGATAAGCGCCATCGGGGAGGTGATGGCGAGTTCGATGTCGAAACCGATTTTGATGTACATGGGGAGCCCGGTCAGAAGTCAGAGGGAAGGTGGATTGCGGCCTCAAAAAATTCAAAGCCATACCACCCACTGTGCCGGGATGCGCCACCCCAAGGTAGCGGCCGGGGGCCCGTAGCCGTGTCAGAGAGTAAGCGCTATCGTGCCAGACAACGCCTACGCAAGTTACAAGCCATGCCTGCAGGTCCCGCAAACCCCATTTAAACAAAAACAGCCGCTAGCGCTTATAGCATCGGCGCTAGTAGCTATGATTTTTGAAGCAATGAATCCGTGGAAATGGCCTGCAAGCCGCGCAAGCGCTGGTGCGCCGCGTTGTCTGCATCGACGGGCAGCTGCTGCTTGGCCTGCAGGTAGCGGTGGGTGAACACATCCAGGTAGGCCTCCAGCGCCTGCGCGGCGTGCGGCTCGTCGGCCAGCTCCAGGCACAGGGCGGCCACCTCGGAGGTGCAAAAGTGGTCGTCGCGCCGCGACCGGCGCAGCTTGTACTGCGAGATGCGGTCGGCCTGCAGGCTCAGCACCGGCAACCGGTCGAGGTACGGGCTTTTGCGGAACATCTTGCGCGCCTCGGGCCAGGTGGCGTCCAGCAGCACAAACAGCGGGCGCTTGCCGTCGGCGGGGGCCACCGACGGCAACAGCGCTGTCACCACCCGCCCGGGGGCCACAAACTCGCCGGGGAACACCAGGTACGGCTGCCAATGCGGGTCGGCCAGCAGCGCCAGCAGGTCCGGGTCCACCACGGTGCGGGCCCAGCCAAAAGCCCAGGTATCGGCCACCACGTCGGCAATCAGCCAGCCGGTGTTGCTGGGCTTGAGAGGCTCGATATCGGCCATCAGCAGGCACACCCCGGCCTGGTTCGCAACCCGGGGAAGCACCGGACGCAGCGCGCACATGCAGTGGCTGGGTGCCAGGCGGCAGCCGGTACAACGCTCCACCTTGGAGCCGCCCCGGGCCAAAAAAGGCTTGGCGCTGCGCGCAAGCCGGGCGGTGCGCAGGCGGGAGACGGCGTGGGGGGCGTGGGGTGGGGTGGGAGATGTGGCGTGGGGCATGGGGTATTGTCCCTGCGGTGGTGGGCCGGGTTATTCGCGGTACTTGAACTGTTGCATTTAATTCGAATAATGCATTGAATGCGATTAGCAGTGCTACCATTTGCCATGCGCACAAGCCCGTAGACGGCGCACACGCAAAGGACACTCCCATGCAAGAACCCGAAGTTCTCGACCCGGCCAACGCAGCCGAGGCAGAAATGGCCGCCGTGGCCCACCAGTGCTTGGTAATGGCCCTGGACCATTCCAAAGCCGACCACATCAAGGTCATCCTCGACATCAGCACCGATGCCGACCATCCCCACGCCACCCCGGTGCTGAAGCTGCCCCCGCGCGCGCTGCAGTTCTTTGCCGACGTGCTGCGCCAGATGGCCAAACGCGAACCCATGCTGCTGGTGCCGCAAAAGCACGAGCTCACCACCCAAGAGGCGGCCAACTACCTCAACGTGTCCCGCCCCTTTGTCATCAAAGAGATCGAAGCCAACCGCCTGCAATGCCGCAAGGTCAACCGCCACCGCCGCATCGCATTCGAAGAACTGCGCCGCTACCAGGCCGCCCAGCAGCAACAGTCGGAGCAGGCCCTGCAAGACCTGACCACGCTGTCTCAAGACCTGAAGCTGGAGTTCTGATGGGCCGGGTCGTCGCGCTACACAGCCATACTGGATGCCAACGTCCTGTATCCGCAACTGCTACGTGACACCCTGCTGAGCCTGGCCGTTGCCCGCCTATACCACGCCCGCTGGACAGCCACCATCCACGGCGAATGGACGCGCAACCTGCTGCTCACACGCCCAGACCTCGCCACCAAACTTCCTGCCGTGGTGGCGCTGATGAACAGCAGCGTGCCCGACTGTCTGGTGACGAACTATGAAAAGTTGGCAGAAAGCCTGGAGCTACCCGACCCCGACGAGTTCGTGGTCAACCAGTTGCAACTGCAAAAAATCCCGGCGCTCAGCGCCATCAAGAAAATGCGCGCCCGCTGGACCAACCCAGCGCGCCCGGCACAAGAGCTCATCACCGCCTTTGAACTGCGCGGCATGCCGATGACGGCGGACCTTTTGCGCGAGGCGATTACCTTGATTTGAGCGGGTGCTGCAGCGGCAAGCGGCGGCCCAGCCGTGGAGTCCATGTTTTCCTGAAATAGCCCGCCAGCGCTTATGGGACTAGCACAAGCGGCTATTAATTTAAAAGCAAATGGCGAAGGCTTTACGACTTACGTCGCAAGCAATGCGGTGATTAGACCCTCTATTCACCGCACTTTATGCGGTGAATAACCCGCATAATCACCGCATGCTGAAAGAAAAAACGCCCCGCCACCGCTCCTACATCTGGCAGCGCCCCGACTGGCCGCAATGGCGGTTTGACGGTGCGGCGCTGGCTGCGCCGCTGGCCGAGGTACACCGCGCCCAGGGCCACCTGGTGGGGCGCATGGCGGCGCTGGGGCTGGCGCAGCGCGACCAGGCCACCTTGCAGACCCTGACCCAGGAGGTCGTCACCACCAGTGCCATCGAGGGCGAACTGCTGGACTTGGATGCCGTGCGCTCGTCCATCGCCCGGCGGCTGGGCGTGGACATCGGCGATAAACATGACGATTTAGCCCCCGCCGACCGCCATGTGGATGGCGTGGTGGACATGGTGCTGGATGCCACCCAGCAGTATGCGCAGCCCCTGACCGCAGAGCGCCTGTGGGGCTGGCACGCAGCGCTCTTTCCCACCGGCTACAGCGGCCGGGTGCGTATCCAGGTAGGCACCTGGCGCAACGACGCGGCTGGGCCGATGCAAGTGGTGTCCGGCCCGGTAGGTAGGGAGAAGGTGCACTACCAGGCCCCACCCGCCACCACGCTACCCGCAGAAACCGCCGCCTTTTTGCAATGGTTCAGTGCCGCACCAAAGGGCGATGCCCTGCTCCACGCCGGGCTGGCCCACCTGTGGCTGGTCACGCTGCACCCGTTTGACGACGGCAATGGCCGCATCAGCCGCGCCGTGGGCGACATGGCACTGGCCCGCGCCGAAGGCTCGCCGCACCGCTTCTACAGCCTCAGCGCCCAGATCCAGCGCGAACGCAAAACCTACTACGACCAACTCGAAGCCACCCAAAGCGGCGCGCTAGATGTGACCCCGTGGCTCGCCTGGTTCCTGGCCTGCCTGCTGCGCGCGGTGCAGGGCGCAGACGGACTGCTGGCAGGCGTGCTGGAGAAAGCCCAGTTTTGGCAGCGCTGGGCGGGTACGCCAATGAACGCCCGGCAAACCCTGGTGCTGAACCACGTGCTGGACGGTATGGACGGCAAGCTCACCAACGCCAAATGGGCCGCGATTGGCAAGTGCTCTGCAGATACGGCGCTAAGGGATATCAATGATTTGGGAGAGAGGGGGTTGCTGCGCAGGCTGGAGGGGGGTGGGCGGAACACGGGCTATGCGTTACAAGTCCAATAGGCCGCTAACGCATTTGGAGCAAGCACAAGCAGCTATTAAATTCATAGTATTTTCGCCTTGGGCAGAAGGTACAGGGCTCCGATGGTGGTGACGGCCAACCTGCCCAATCCCCCACACCACCCTCGGCCTCGCAACCTGACCACAATACCGCCCACCCCTAACTTTCATGGACTCGGGTGCAGAGCACCCCGAGCCATGAAAGTTGTTTCACATTAACCAACAAGGAGCAACGATGGGAACCATGGTGAATTTCGCACGGCCCGATGGCATAAGCGTGCAGGGCTATCTGGCCGAGCCAGCCGCCAGCAATGCCCCGGCCATCGTGGTCATCCAGGAGTGGTGGGGCCTGAACGACCAGATCAAGGGCGTGGCAGACCGCCTGGCCGCTGCGGGCTACCAGGCCCTGGTGCCCGACCTGTACCGTGGCAAAGCCACCGTAGAGCAGGAAGAAGCCCAACACCTCATGACCGGCCTGGACTTTGGCGACGCCGCCAGCCAGGACATCCGTGGTGCGCTGCAGTTCCTCAAAGCCCGCGCACCCAAGGTGGGCCTCACCGGCTTCTGCATGGGCGGCGCACTCACCCTGCTGGCCGCCCAGGCCCCCGAGCTGGACGCCGCTGTGGTCTGGTACGGCTGCCCGCCGCTGGAATACATCGATGCCAGCAAAATCAAGATCCCCCTGCAAGGCCACTGGGCCACGCAGGACGAGTTCTTCAAGATCGACACCGTGGCCGCGCTGGAAGAAAAGCTGAAAGCCGCAGACGTGCACTTCGAGTTCCACCGCTACCTGGCCCACCACGCCTTCGCCAATGAAGAAGCCGTCGGCCCCGGCCGCATTGCGGCCACGCAGTACGACCCGGTGTGGGCCCAGCAGGCCTGGGACCGGGCGCTGCGGTTTCTTGGCAAGCATCTGGGATGATGCGTCTGGCAGGTAGGTGGCGGTTACATGCCAAACGGGCCGCTAGCGCAGGGCTTCAAGATAGGGCCGCATCACATTGCCCACCCTGCAAATCTTGGCGAAACGCCACAGCTCGTCCGCAGTGGCTTTGTTCTGTGCCAAGGCGTCTTTGAGCGCCTCTATCGCCACGTCAAGCCCTATCTTGTTGCGGTGCTTAAAGCAGTCGGCCACTGTCTTGGCTGCGCTGTACACCCGCAAAGTTACCTGCTCCACCTGCAGCGTTTCTACCCCGGCGGCAAAGGCCTCGCCCGAAAACTGCACCATCTTCACCGGCGGATAGTCCAGCCTGGGCGTATGGCTGCCTTGCGGCATGGCAATCCACACCTGTCGCGGAAGCTGCGTGGTCAAGCCGTGTAACTGCAGCGCCGTCAGCAGGCAAAACACCGCCTGCGGCACCTTGACTGCCAGGGTTGCCAGGCTCTCATGCTCTGAGGCCTGCATGCCCGGCACGCGGTACACCCCCCGCCCCACCCGCTCCAGCCGACCACTGGCGGTAAGCCGCGTCAGCACCACACGCCCTATGCCCAGCGCCTGCAACTGGCTCGCCCGCAGCAGGCCCTGCTGGCTGGCGAGATCGAGAACCTGCTGTGTGTGGGGTGCGGGATGCATGGCCTACAAGTATGTTCCATTTATTCGTTAATTTCAAGCCATTAACGACGTTATGGACCACTCTACCGACGGGCTGGACATAACCCCGTGGCTCGCCTGGTTCCTGGCCTGTCTGCTGCGCGCGGTGCTGGGCGCAGACGGGCTGCTGGCGAGCGTGCTGGAGAAAGCCCAGTTCTGGTAGCGCTGGGCGGGCACGCCGATGAACGCCCGGCAAACCCTGGTACTGAACCACGCGCTGGATGGCTTGGAAGGCAAGCTGACCAACGCCAAATGGGCCGCGATGGGCAAATGCTCGGCGGATACGGCGCTGAGAGATATCAATGACTTGATGGAGCGGGGGGTGCTGCGCAGGCTGGGGGGCGGAGTGTGGGGCATGGGTGGAGTAGGAAATAAGCAGCTAATGTCACTTGATTTACGCTCTTCTATCTTTAGCCGTTTTAGCTCCGCTGCCTTCTATCACGGCAAACATTGCTGACTTTCCTCCTCGTTGTCCTTCTGCAATCACTTCTGAAATTAACGCAAAACCGCGCTGATCACACCCAATCCAACCTGCACGCGCCAAATCCACAAATTGCGAGTTGTTTAAATACCTTGGGCAATTTCCGTAGCCAACACGTTGTCCACCGTCTTTTCCATACGATCCGGGTAATTGAAGAAATTGCTTAAGGTGGGAATGACCCAAGGTAATACCTGCCACCAAAGCATCGTCGCGGGCATCCGGGCGAGTAGTCTCACAAAATTTAAAAAAGAACGCTTCGTTACTCAATCGCCAATCGGCCATAGAAGGTAAGTCAGGGGCAGGCAGGGAGGTGAAAGCATCCACTGCTTTGTTCATCGCATGTATTTGCTTATGCAACTGTGAATCCGTCAAATATGACCAAGTTTTACCCTCGTCGTCGCTCTTAGAAGTCATGCATTTGTATTGAAGCAGCAAATACGACTTGTAGTCCGCCATATAAATCAGCAGATCAATACCAAGTACTGTCTCCAAGGGCTTTTTGTCGTAGACGTGCACACGTACCTTGCGGCTGCCAACGCCCTCAAACTCGGCACTTCGCATATCGGTCTTCGACAAAAGCCCCTCGAAAACCTTTTGATCGTCTCTAATCAAATCCTGTTCATGCCGAGACTCTTGGTCCAAGAGGTCTAGGACTGATCGGGCACTTTCGATTCGCTCAAGGTGAGCGGCACGCAAGATGGTTTTTCTATCCAATGAAGCAATATCCAGTGTCAATCCAATCGCATCACGCTGCTCCGTTAGTCTCAAAATTTTTGCATCATCACCCGTCAGACGATTCTGCTCTTCGCGCAATGCAACCAAGGCATCTAAGCGCTCGCTCAAAGAAGGGCGCTGGCGTTTAATTGCTTCTATGACTCGGGGCCACTCTTCAGGCGGAATTCGTTGAAAAGTTTCGGCACTACATAAGCGCTTTGCAGCGGGAAAAGCATCCGCAAGTTCAGTCGAACTAATCGATTTTTCGATCAGTACCGGTGCCCACATTCGCATCTTGAGTTTGCCAGTGCCACCGGAACCATGCATGCGCTCCATAAGTACAACGGCATCTATGCAGGCCTCACCGGGTGTCAATGACAGCAGCGCTATTTCTCGTCGTTCAAACGTCCAGTCCATAGCAGAAAAGGACTCTGATGCTTCGCCGGGATATTCAAGGTTTTCTTGGATTTTGTTGATGCGTCCTGACTCAAACTTCAAGAAGTAGCCCGAGTAGGGTCGCATTTCTGACTTATTTTTAATACCCACGATCCGCCCTTTTGGTCTTTATTCGTTTGCTACCAGTTGTATCAGAATCCGATTTTTTAACTATGCGGCTCACTACAAAAACCGCACCGCCTCAAGTCCCCCCCTCAATCGTCGTAATGCCCCCGGCAAGCCACCACATCCAAGTCCGCGTCATCCACCGCATAAACCAGCCGATGCGTCTCATCAATTCGCCGAGACCAGTACCCCGCCAAGTTGCCCATCAGCGGCTCGGGCTTGCCAATACCGGCGAAGGGCTCGCGGGCTGCGGCTTCGATGAGGGTGTTGATGCGCTTCAGGGTTTTCTTGTCTTGGCCCTGCCAATAGGTGTAGTCGGCCCACGCCGCCGGGGTGAAGCGAATGGAGCGCGCCACGCCTTCAATCCTTCACCAACGCACGGCGCACGGCCTTGCCCGCCTTGTGCTGGGCGATGGACTTGGCCAGATGCGCGGCGTTCGCCGGGGTGGAAAGCAGGTGCATGGTTTCCATGATGCTTTGGTAGTGGTCTAGCGACATGACCACCGCGTCCGCACCGTCACGGCGGCTGATGACGGTCACATCGGCATCGTCGCTCACGGTGTCCAACACCGATTTCAACGAGCTGCGGGCTTCCGAGTAGGTGATGATGCGCATGGTGGAGTCCTTTAACTTGTACAAAAACTGGTGCAAGTATAAGTCTTTCATCCGCTCTAGTCTGCTAAATTGCCCCGCATGCGCCCCACCCTGGCTGACCGCCTCCTCGCCCACACCGACCGCTTCCTCCGCGTCGCCCTGAGCCAGTACGTCACCAACGGGCTCACCGTCACGCTGGGCCTGGTGGTGATCATGCTGCTGGTGTTCGAATCTGCCGGGCTGGCGGGGGCGTCGAGTGCGGCGCTGGGGGTGATGGTGACCAGCATGCCGGACGTTCCTGCGCCGCGCCGGCGCAAGATCATGCAGATGCTGCCTGCGCCATTACTGGGCCTGCCGCTGTTCATGCTGGTGCAGCTGGTGCGGGCCGATACGCTGCTGCTGGGCGTGGTGATTGTGGCGGGCACGTTTTTGGCGGTGATGGTGATGGCCTGGGGCAAGCGGGGCGGGCCGATCACGTTTGCGCTGCTGTTTTCCATGCTGTTTTCGATGGCGGCACCGCCGCCCACGTCGCTGGAGATGATTGCCGAGCACGGCGGCTGGTTTGCGTTGGGGGCGGGGCTGTACCTGCTGTGGGGCGTGCTGACCACCCACTGGCTGAACAACCGTTTTCGCACCCAGATGCTGGCCGAGTGCCTGCACAGCTTTGCGCAGATCTTGCGCACCCAGGCGCAGCGTTTTGCGCCGCATGCCGACCCGCAGGCCCAATCCCACGCGCTGCTGGCAAAGATGCTGGAGCAGCAGGCCACGTTTGCCGACACGCTGCAAACCACCCGCGACATGGTGCTGGAGTCGCCCACCACCCCGGCCCGCACCCGGCTGGCGGCCATGCTGCTGGGCCTGCTGGAGGCGCGCGACCACCAACTGGCCTGCGACCTGGACCTGGACACGCTGTTGCAGCACCCCGGCAGCAGCGCCACCCTGCCCGCGCTGCAGCAGGTGCTCAACACCACCGCGCAGCAGCTGGAGGCGCTGAGCCTGTCGCTGCTGCTGGGGCGCGGCATGCAGGCGATTGCACCCATCGCCAACCTGCGCGCCGCCCTGGCCGGGGTGCTGCCGTGGCGGCCCGAGGCGCAGCCCGTGCCCGAGCCGCTGGCCGTGGGCGCGCCCGACACCGGCGCACTGCTGCACAACATCGCCGACCGCATTGGCCACATCAATGACGAGGCCGTGCACCTGGCGGCGCTGGCGCGGGGCGATGCTGCGCCGGAGCTGGCGGCGGTACGCACGCAGTGGCAGCTGTTTGTGAGCCCCACGCGCTGGGCCTGGGCGCCGCTGCTGGGGCAACTGGGCTGGCGCGCGCCCACGCTGCGCTATGCGCTGCGGGCCACGCTGGCGGTGGCGACGGGCTACGCCGTGTCGCTGCACCTGCCCTGGGTGTCGCACAACTACTGGATATTGACCACCATCGTGGTGGTGATGCGCGGCAACCTGGCGCAGACGCTGCAGCGGCGCGACGCGCGGGTGGCGGGCACGCTGCTGGGCTGCGGGCTGGTGATGGCGCTGCTGGCCACGCACCCCGGCGCGCGCACGCTGTTTTTGGTGATTGCGCTGAGCATGGGGCTGGCCCACGCGTTTGCGCTGCGCCGCTACCTGTTTACCTGCATTTTTGCCACGCTGGCCGGGCTGCTGCAGGCTCACCTGCTGCTGGTGGGCGTGGCCCCCACGTTTGCGATTTTTGAGCGGCTGGGCGACACGCTGCTGGGCGCGGCCCTGGCCTGGCTGTTCAGCTACGTGCTGCCCGCCTGGGAGCGCAGCCAGTTGCCCGGCCTGGTACGGCGCAGTCTGCAGGCGCAACTGCAGCACGCCAAGCTGGCGCTGGAGCTGGGCGAACCGGCACAGGCATCCGACCTGCCCTGGCGGCTGGCCCGGCGCGAGGCCTACGACAGCCTGTCGGCCCTGACCCTGGCCACCCAGCGCAGCCTGGCCGAGCCCGACCAGGTGCGCCCGGCGCTGGCCCCGTTAGAGGCGGTGCAGGCGCGCAGTTACCAGTTGCTGGCGCAGCTCACGGCTATCAAGTCGCTGCTGTTACTGCGCCGCAGCCAGTTGGACATGGCGGTGGCCACCCCGGCGCTGCAAGCGGCGGCACGGCAGATCGACCGGGAGCTGACGGCCAGCGCCCCGCCCGAACCTGCCAACACCCAAGACACCATCACCGCCGCACAAGCTTTCCAACCCCGGCCCGAACCGATTGCCGTGGACGACCTCACCCCCTGGCTGCTGCGGCGGCTGGGCCTGGCCACCGCCATGGCGCGCGAGCTGCAGCAAGCCGCCCACCTGGCCCAGCAGCGCAAGGTTGCAGCCTGACGCTATTGAATTACTAGCTGCTTGCGCCGACTCCATAAGCACGGGGTGCCGATTTGGTGCCGAACATTCGCCACTTTAAAATCGGCCATCCATTCCTCCACCGACTGCCTGCATTGACCGCCCCCAACGACACCCCCGAAAGCATTCCCGAAGACACCCCCAAAATCCAGGAACCCCGCCTATGGACTGGCGACGGCTGGACCGCACGGGTCATCAAGAACGAAGACGACGACGGCTGGGCGGTGGCGATGGTGAAAGACGGCGAGCCCGAGCCCGCGCTGGTAGGCCCCTGGACCATGGGCCGCGACAAGAAAAACCCCAAGCCGCTGGACCACAACGCCTTCAGCACCCTGGTCAAAACCGCCAACGAATTCGTGCGCCGCCACGAGCAGCAACTCCACGCCACGCTGCACCAGAGCATCACCGTGACGGCCGAAGCAGGCCGCGTCACCGTCAACCTCGACATCGTGCCCGACGACGACAACCCCTACGCGATGCTGAGCGCCCAAGACGACGGCGGCGAGACCCTGGCGGAGGTCAAGGTGGCGGCCAGCTTCAAGCTGAACCGCAGTACGGCGGTGGCCTGGGCGGATGGCGGGTTTGCGAAGCCCAAATGATACTACTAAATTAATAGCTGCTTGCGCTTATTGGATAAGCGCGGACGGCACTTCTGACACCTAAACTTCCGGCATCAAGCCACCAACTCCCCCAGCAACTCTGGATGGCGGCTGACCAGCGTCAGCAGGCTGCGCGCGGCCCCACTGGGCACTTTGCGCCCCTGCTCCCACTCTTGCAGCGTGCGTACCGACACGCCGGTGGCTTTGGCAAACGCTGCCTGCGACAGCCCCGATTGCGCACGTGCGGCTAGCAGTTGCCACTGCGGCCCCACCAACACCTCTTGCTTCTGCACCGCGCCGTCCGAGGTCACCGTGCGGCGCACGCTGCCATCCGGTAACGGCTCAAAGGTGGTGGTGCGGGCTGCCTTGCCTGCCCGCATTTCCTGCACTGCCTGCAGCAACTCCGCGCCGATATCGCGCCCGGCATCGCGGGCTTTTAGCTGTGCTTCAGTCATCATGGTCCAGCAACTCCTTCCATCCCAAATATACGCCTAAGGCGTATGTGACAAAAGCCTTCGCGTCCTGCCTCTGTATGATCCAACGCTTTGTCTAAAGCATCCCCCCACACCATGTCCGCCGGAATGAACCCCGCCCAGCAAGAAGCTGTGAACTACCTGCACGGGCCCTGCCTGGTGCTGGCGGGGGCGGGGTCGGGCAAGACGCGGGTGATCACGCACAAGATTGGGCGGCTGATCGAATCCGGCGTGCCGCCCAAGAGCATTGCAGCCATCACCTTTACCAACAAGGCGGCGATGGAAATGCGCGACCGGGCCAAGGCGCTGATCGGGCGCGATGCCAAGGACGTGGTGGTCAGCACTTTCCACGCCCTGGGCGTGCGCATGGTGCGCGAAGACGGCAAGCTGCTGGGGCTCAAACCCCAGTTCAGCATCCTGGATGCCGACGACGTGACCGGCATTTTGAAAGACGCCGGTGGCAGCGTGGATGTGGCCACGGCCCGCACCTGGCAGTGGACCATCAGCAAGTGGAAAAACATGGGGCTGAACGCCGAGCAGGCCGCCGCCCAGGCTGCGGACGACAGCGAAGCCATCACCGCGCGCGTGATGGCGCTGTACGAAGAGCGCCTCACCGCCTACCAAAGCGTGGACTTTGACGACCTGATCAGCCTGCCGCTGCGCCTGCTGCGCGACTTTGAAGAGGTGCGCACCAAGTGGCAGCGCGTGCTGAACCACGTGCTGGTCGACGAGTACCAAGACACCAACGCCACCCAGTACGAGGTGCTCAAATACCTGGTGGGCGAGCGGGCGCACTTCACCGCCGTGGGCGACGACGACCAGTCCATCTACGGCTGGCGCGGGGCCACGCTAGACAATCTGAAAAAGCTGCCGATCGACTTTCCGCAGCTCAAGGTGATTACGCTGGAGCAAAACTACCGCTCCACCAGCGCCATCCTGCGCGCGGCCAACAACGTGATTGGCCCGAATCCCAAGCTGTACCCCAAAACCCTGTTCAGCGAACTGGGCGAAGGCGAGCCGGTGCGGGTGGTAGATGCCGACAACGAAGAGCACGAGGCTGAGCGCGCCGTGGCCCGCATCCAGAGCCTGCGCGCAGGTACGGCAGCGGTGGTGCAGGGGCCGCAGTACCAGGAGTACCGCCACTTCGCCATCCTGTACCGCGCCAACCACCAGGCCAAGCCGTTTGAGAAGGCGCTGCGCAAAGCGGCGATTCCGTACAAGGTATCGGGCGGCACCGGCTTTTTTGACCGGGCCGAGATCAAGGACCTGTGCGCCTGGTTCCGCCTGTGGATCAACAGCGACGACGACCCGGCGTTCTTGCGCTGCATCACTACGCCCAAGCGCGGCATTGGGCACCAAACGCTGGGCAAGCTGGGCGAATTTGCCACGCAGTACAAGCTGAGCCTGTTCGAGTCGCTGTTCACCTCGTCACTCGGCGCCCTGCTGCCCGCCAAGGCGCTGGACGGCCTGCACGAGTTTGGCCGCTACGTGACGGATCTGGAATACCAGGCCCGGCGTACCGTCGGCGCGGAAGATTCCCTGGCCTTCATGCTGCAGTGGCTCAAAGACATCGACTACGAAAAGCACCTGTACGACGGCGAAGACAGCGAAAAAGTGGCCGCCGCCCGCTGGAACAACGTGCTGGAGTTTTGCGACTGGATGGCGGCCCGCGCCGGTGGCCAGACGGACGAAGATTCGGGCACCACGACGATGCGCGAAACCAAATCGCTGCTCGAAGTGGCCCAGACCATCGCCCTGCTGTCCACCATCAACCAGCGCGAGAAGGACGCGGACGTGGTCACCCTCTCCACCCTGCACGCCTCCAA
>CAUPNM010000050.1:0-21703 GCA_963512645.1 uncultured Albidiferax sp.
AGCGCCACATCCTGGTCTGTACCGGCAGCCGTTGCACGCAAGACGGCCAGTCGCAGGATCTGTTCGACAGCCTGGGTGACAAGTTCAAGGCTGCCGGCCTGCACGAGGGCGCGCTGCGGGTCAAGCGCAGCCGGGTCAGCTGCTTCGCCGCCTGCAAAGGTGGGCCGGTGCTGTGCGTGCAGCC
Source organism: uncultured Albidiferax sp. (assembly GCA_963512645.1). Taxonomy (GTDB): domain Bacteria; phylum Pseudomonadota; class Gammaproteobacteria; order Burkholderiales; family Burkholderiaceae_C; genus Rhodoferax_B. Next base: position 185 of record CAUPNM010000050.1, read on the forward strand.
CGACGGCACCTGGTATTACAACGTCACCCCGGCCAATATGGACCGCATCATCGACCAGCATCTGGTGGGCGGTGCGGTGGTGGAGGACCTGGTGTTCCACCAAGGGCCCGGCATGGAATGAGGTATTAGAACCAAATCGGCCCTCCGCGCTTATTCCATGGGCGTAAGCAGCTACTAAAGTAGTAGCAATAGCGCGCCTGGCAAAGGCGGCGGGTTTTACTTCAGCGGAATCGCCGTCGTGTGGTCCACCGCCACGGCGGTGAGCGCGTTTTCCGGCGAGCCGTCGATCAGCTTGTCGGTGTAGGTGAGGTAGACCAGGGCGTTGCGCTTTTTGTCCACCATGCGCACGATGCGCAGCTTTTTGAACAGGATGGACAGGCGTTCGTTAAACACCTCGTCGCTTTGCGGTAGCGGTTTGGTAAAACTGATGGGGCCGACCTGGCGGCAGGCGATGGACGCCTCGGCCTTGTCTTCGGCCAGGCCGAACGCGCCCTTAAGCCCGCCGGTTTTGGCGCGCGACACAAAGCAGGTCACGCCCTGCACCAGCGGGTCGTCATAGGCTTCGACCACGATTTTGTGGTCGGGCCCAATCCACTGGAAAGCCGTGTCCACCGCGCCGATTTGCTCGGCCTGGGCGGTAACGCAGGTGGCCGCCAGTGCCACGGTGATAGTCCACAACTTCATCGGATGCTCCAGTTCTAGCGCAAGGCTTCGGGGAGTTCGATCTTCACTTCCAGCACTTCGAGGTTGTCCTGGCGCTCCAGGTGGACCTTGATGTCTTCGGCGTTGATCGACACGTACTTCGAGATTACCGCCAGCAGCTCGCGCTGCAGGGCGGGCAGGTAGTCGGGGCGGCTGGCACCCCGGCCACTGCGCTCGTGCGCCAAGATGATTTGCAGCCGCTCTTTGGCCACTGTGGCGGTTTTTTTCTTCTCGCCCAAGAAGAACGACAGAAAGGACATGGCTTATTTCCCTCCGAAAAGGCGCTTGAAAAATCCGGGCTTCACGGCTTCGACAAAACGCATGGGCTTGTCTTCTCCCAAAAACCGGGCCACCACGTCTTTGTAGGCTTCTGATACATCGGTTTCGGTCAGGTGGATGGCGGGCAGCCCCTGGTTGGAGGCTTGCAATACCGTTTCCGACTCGGGGATCACGCCCATTAGCGGGATGCGCAGGATGTCCTGGATGTCTTCCAGCGACAGCATCTGGCCGTCTTCCACCCGCACCGGGTTGTAGCGGGTAATGACCAGGTGCTCCTTGATGGGCTCTTTGCCCTCGATGGCGCGCTTGGTCTTGGAGCCCAGCATGCCCAGAATGCGGTCCGAGTCGCGCACCGAAGACACCTCGGGGTTGGTCACCACCAGGGCCTCGTCGGCAAAGTGCATGGCCATCAGCGCGCCGGTCTCGATACCCGCTGGGGAGTCGCAGACGATGTATTCAAAGCCCATTTCGCCCAGGTCCTTGAGCACGCGCTCCACGCCGTCTTGCGTCAGCGCGTCTTTGTCGCGGGTTTGCGAGGCGGCCAGCACGAACAGGTTGTCGCACTGCTTGTCCTTGATGAGGGCCTGGTTCAGGTTGGCTTCGTTGTGGATCACGTTGATCAGGTCGTACACCACGCGGCGTTCGCAGCCCATGATCAGGTCGAGGTTGCGCAGGCCGACGTCAAAGTCGATCACGGCTGTCTTGAAGCCGCGCAGCGCGAGGCCGGAGGCAAAACTGGCGCTGGTGGTGGTTTTGCCAACGCCACCTTTGCCGGATGTCACCACAATGATCTTGGTCATGGGTTGCGGGTCTTTCAGATTTCTGGGTTTGAATGGGATTACAGATGCGGGCGGCGGGCGGCGAACAGGATTTTGCTTACGTCGCGTCGCCATTACAGGGCTTCCATAACCAGCTTTTCGCTGAGCAGCCGCACCTGGGCCGGTTTGCCCTGCACCTCTGTAGGCAAGGGGATTTCGGAGGTGCGGTACACACCGGCGATGGAAACCAGCTCGGCCTCCAGGCAGGTGCTGAAAATACGGGCATCTTCATTGCCCTTGGCCCCGGCAATGGCGCGGCCCCGCAGCGGGGCATAGACGTGGATGCTGCCATCGGCCAGCACCTCGGCACCGTTGCTGACCATGGCCAGTACCACCAGGTCGCTGCCCCGGGCATAGACCTGCTGGCCCGAGCGCAAGGGCTTGTCGATGACCAGCGCACCGCTGGGTACCACCACGGCGGGTTCGGGCTTGGGCGCGGCCACCGGGGGCGCGGCGGGGGGCAGGGGGGCGGCGTTGGTGATGTCGGGGGCATCCACCAGCCCGGCCTGCACAGCCGCTTGCCGCTGCTCTGCGTTGCCGCCGTGCACGGCAATCGGCTGCATGCGGTAGCTGCGCAACAGCTCAATCAGCAGTGCGAAATGGATGGAGTCGGTGCTATCGGCCACCGGCACCAGGTTGATGACGACCGGGTCCTGGTCGAAAAAATCGGGGGTGTCGCCAAAGCGGGTTTCCATCTCCTGGGCCAGGGCGGCCAGGTCGGCGGTTTTCAGCACCACCGCAATCAGGGGCAGCGTGGCGCTTTTAAGGTCAAAGCAGGCCCGGGTGGACCCGGCGGTTACAGACGACATGGATGGAGCAAGGCAGAAGGGCGGGGAGGGCGGCAAAGGCGGGATTTTACCGCCCATGCCGTTGCACTTAAGCGGCCGCAACCCGTTGCGCTAAATGGGCCAGGGCTTCTTCCACCTGGTCCACCAGGATCAGGCACAGGTCGCCCGGCTGCAGGCGGGCCAGGGCGTGGTCGATGGCGATGAATTCGCCGTAGATCTCGTCCACCTGGCGGGTGCGCTGGGCATTGACCAGGCCTTCGCGCAGCAGCTTGACCACTTCGCCGTCGGCACGGCCGCGCTGGCAGGCATCTTCGAACAGGATCACGTCGTCGAACGCGTCGCCCAGGATCACGGTTTGCTCGCGGATGTCTTCGTCACGCCGGTCGCCCGCGCCGCTGATGACCACCGAGCGCCGCTTGGCGGGCATGGCCTCGACGGCGGACACCAGGGCGCGCATGGCATCCGGGTTGTGGCCGTAGTCGGCAATCACCGTGGCTCCCTTGTAGTCCATCACGTTGAAGCGGCCCGGGGCGTTGTCGGCATCGTTCGAAAAGCTGGACAGGCCCCGGCGGATGGTGTCCCAGTTCATGCCCACGCCCCAGGCGGCGGCCACGGCGGCCATGGCGTTGTCCACCTGGAAAGAAATGGTGCCTGCGCGCGTCAAAGGTACATCGCGCAGGGCGATCTGTTCGCGCCACGAGCCCACGGCGGCCACGATGTGGTCGCCGTCCACGTACACCGTGCGCCGCCCCTGGGCGCGGTGCGTGGCCATCACCGGGTGGTGGCGGTCGGCAGTGAAGTAGATAACGTTGCCGGGGCAGGCCGTGGCCATGGCTGCGACGATGGGGTCGGCGGCGTTGAGCACCGCGTAGCCGGTGGCGGGTACGTTTTGCACGATCACGCGTTTGAGCACCGCCAGGTCTTCTACCGTGGTGATGTAGTTCAGGCCCAGGTGGTCGCCTGCGCCGATGTTGGTGACCACGGCCACCTGGCAGCGGTCGAAGCCCAGGCCTTCGCGCAGCATGCCGCCGCGCGCGGTTTCAAACACCGCCGCATCTACATCGGGGTGCATCAGCACGTTGCGGGCGCTCTTGGGGCCGCTGCAATCGCCGCTGTCGATCTGGCGACCGTCCACGTACACGCCGTCGGTATTGGTCATGCCTACGCGCAGACCACTGCTGGTGAACAGGTGGGCGATCAGGCGGGCGGTGGTGGTTTTACCGTTGGTGCCGGTGACGGCGACCACCGGAATGCGGCCATCGTCGCCCGCTGCGTACAGGTTGCTAACCATGGCCTCGCCCACATTGCGGCCCTTGCCGAACGAGGGCGAGATGTGCATGCGCAGGCCCGGCGCGGCGTTCACTTCCACAATGCCGCCGTGCTGGTCTTCCAGGGGCTTGAGCATGCTTTCGCAGACCACGTCCACGCCGCAGATGTGCAGGCCGATCATCTGGGCGGCAGCCACGGCCTGGGCGGCCACGGCGGGGTGGACGTCGTCGGTCACGTCGGTGGCAGTGCCGCCGGTGCTCAGGTTGGCGTTGTTACGCAAGATGACGCGGCGGCCTTTGTCGGGCACGGATGCGGGCTCCAGGCCCTGCAGCGCCAGCCGGGCGATGGCGATATCGTCAAAGCGGATCTTGGTCAGCGAGGTGGCATGGCCCTCGCCGCGCTTGGGGTCGGAGTTGACGATGTCCACCAGCTCGCGCACGGTGTGCACGCCGTCGCCCAGCACCTGGGGCGGGTCGCGGCGGGCCGCAGCCACCAGCTTGTTGCCCACCACCAGCAGGCGGAAGTCGCTGCCGGGCAAAAACTTTTCTACCATGACTTCGCCGATCTCGGCGGCGGCAGCGAAGGCGATGTCCATGTGGGCCCGGTCCACGATGTTGACCGTCACGCCCTTGCCCTGGTTGCCGTCTTGCGGCTTCACCACCACCGGCAGGCCGATTTCCAAGGCGACTTGCCAGGCTTCGTCCACGGTGTCCACCGGGCGGCCCAGCGGCACGGGCACACCGGCAGCGTGCAATAGTTTTTTGGTCAGGTCTTTGTCTTGGGCGATGGCTTCGGACACCGCGCTGGTCAGGTCGAACTCTGCGGCCTGGATGCGGCGCTGGCGCGAACCCCAGCCAAACTGCACCATGCTGCCCTTGGTCAGGCGGCGGTAGGGGATGCCCCGGGCCACGGCGGCATCGACGATAGCCCCGGTGCTGGGGCCCATGCGTTCGTCTTCGTCGGTTTCGCGCAGTTGGTGGATAGCGGCATCTTTGTCGAATGCGGTGTGGTTCAGGGCGGCCCGTATCAAGGCTTGGGCCAGTTCCAGTGCCTGGCGGCCCACGGCTTCCTCGCTGTACTCGACCACCACCTGGTAGATGCCGATTTGTTCGGTGGCTGCGGTGCGGCTGAAGGTGACCGGACAGCCAGCCTGGGCCTGTAGCGCCAGCGTGGCGGCTTCCAGCACATGGGCCAGCGACACAGAACCGTGTTCAAGGTGGGGGCGCAGCGGTCCGATGGCCGGAAACAGGGCGCGCAGAGCGACCTCGAAGCCGGGGAGTTGGGCAATTGCCTGCTCAGATTCCGCGCAGGCCACCACGGCCTCCACGGCGGTGTGGCGGCTCCAGAGATTGGGGCCGCGCAGGGCCCGGATGCGTGAGACTTCCATCAGTCGGTCTTTCTATCTTCTTGTTCGGTACGGGGAGCGGCCGGGGGCTGGGTGGGTCGCAGCACGGCAGGCGCAGGGCGGTCGGCGGGGAGTTCCAGCTCGAAGGTCTTGAGCCCGGCCACGATCAGGTCGGGCGAAATATCCATCGCCCAGGCGGCGGCAATCGAGGCCAGGATGGGCTCCAGCTGGGCGGGGGTGGTCCAGTTGGCGGTGAGCCGCTCCAGATTCACCAGCGGCACTTCGGCGTTACCCGTGGCCAGCATGATGTGGCCCTTGTGGACTACCACTGCTCTACCTTCTATAGCGCGGTGCGCAACAGTGGCGGGCAGTAGCGGATCAATTCCATATAAAATGGCGGAGCCGTCGCAGAGCTCGGCCATGGCCGCCACGCGCGGGTCTACAGCGTTCAGCACCGCCACGCCATCGGCCAGCACCACGTCTACCTGGGTGCGCAGCACTTTGACCAGTTGTTCTTCTGCGGTGATGTCGAAGTGGGCCAGGGCTTCAGATCCGCCCAGGTCGGTGACGATGCCCACGGTGCAGCGGTCGTAGGCCAGGCCGTCGCGCAGGATGCTGGCGGCACCGTTTTCGATCACGGCGGCTTCCATCGAGCGGTTGATCAGCAGGCGGTGGGCCGGTTCCCAGTGGGCGCAGTCCTTGGTTTCGATGCGCCGGGTGTCCAGAAACAGGCCGTCGCGGCAGGCCAGGCCGACGCGCTTGCCGCTCAGGTGCAGCAGCCAGGCGACCAGCCGGGCGATGGTGTGCGTGCCCTGGGTACCGGCTACGCCCACGATGGGGATGCGGCCGGTCTCGTCTTCGTCAAACAGGTGGTCCACGATGGCGCGGCCCACCGGGCGGGGCGAGCCCTCGGCGGGTTTCAGGTGCATCAGCAGGCCGGGGCCGGCGTTGACCTCCACAATCGCGCCGCCCTGGGGGCCCAGGGGTTTGGAGATGTCTTCGCACACCACGTCCACCCCGGCAATGTCCAGCCCCACGATGCGCGCGGCCAGCGACACGATGTGGTCTACCTCGGGGTGCATCAGGTCGGTGCAGTCGATGGCGACATTGCCGTTGCGCTGGATCAGCACCTGTTTGCCTGCGGCGGGCACCGCGTCGGGCGTGAGGCCTTGGCGCTGCAGGTCCAGCAGCACAGCTTCGTCTTTGTAGGTTTCGATCAGGCCCAGTGGCGCGTCTTCGTGGGTGCCACGGCGGGGGTCGGTGTTGATGTGTGCATCCACCAGCTCGGCCACAGTGGATTGGCCGTTGCCCGTGACCCAGGCCACCGAACCCCGGGCGGCGGCGACCACACGGCCCCCCACCACCAGCAGGCGGTGCTCGTTGCCGCGCACAAAACGCTCCACCAGCACCTCGCTGCCATGCTGCTCGGCCACCAGGTAAGCGGCTTCCACATCGGCCTGGGTGCTCAGGTCCAGCGCCACACCCCGGCCATGGTTGCCGTCAGAGGGCTTCACCACCACTGGCAAGCCCACGTCTTGCGCGGCTTCCCAGGCGGCTTGTGGGCTGTCGACCACCACGCCTTCGGGCACGGGCACGCCACAGGACTTCAGCAGGGTCTTGGTCAGGTCTTTGTCGTGGGCAATGCCCTCGGCAATCGCGCTGGTGAATTCGGTCTCGGCCGTCCAGATGCGCCGCTGGCGGGCCCCGTGGCCCAGTTGCACCAGGTTGCCGTCGTTCAGGCGGATGTGCGGAATGCTGCGGTCGGTGGCGGCACCCACGATGCAGGCGGTGCTGGGGCCGAGGTAGCAGTCGTCCACCTCGGTGCGCACGGCGGCGACAGCGGCGGCCACATCGAATGGCTGGTCGTTGATAGCGGCCATCAGCAAGCGGTGGCCCTGGGCCAGGGCGGTACGGGCGACCTGCTCATCGCGGGCCCGGAACACCATGCGGTACACGCCGCGCTGGCTGGTGCTGCGGGTCTGGCCAAAGCCGGTGGGCATGCCCGCCAGGTTCAGCAGTTCGATGACCACGTGCTCCAGCGTATGGCCGGCCCAGGTGCCTTCCACCAGCCGCTGCAGAAAGCCGCCGCGCTCGCCGACACCGCAGTGGTGCTCGACCAGGGCGGGCAGCATGGCCACCAGGCGGTCGGTAAAGCCGGGAAGCAGGTTGGAGGGAAACTCCTCCAGCTCTCCCAGGTCAAGCCAGACTTCGAGGGCGGGCCGGTAGGTCCAGATGTTGGGGCCGCGCAAGTAGTTAATGCGCAGCAGTTGGATGTCGTCCTTGGGGCTCATGTTTTTGGCGTAGGTAGTGTCCGGGCGGCCCGGCTGCTGGTGGCTGATGTGCGCAGGTGCATATGGTAATTAGAAAAGGACTTGGCATCGGCGAGAATCTCAGTCCCCGACGAAGCACCGGCGCTGGGCCAGAAATCCTAGGGTCTTCAATTAAATGCAACACCATCATCCCGTCGAACTAAGCAGTGGCTTGCAATCGCAGCTCCTTCCCCACGAGAACGCCCTAGTCAGCCTGTCCGTTGACCTGGATGCCCAGCTGCGCTTTGCCCCCGGACTGCTGGCCCTGACCGACCAGCGTCTGCTGAGCCAGCAGGGCGGTACCTGGCAATCCTGGCCGCTCACGCCCGATCTGGTCCTGCGCCACTTCGACCATGCCGGTGTCGGCACGCTGGAGCTGCACAACGCCCAGACCCGGCTGGCCCGCTGGCGCTACACCCTGGGGGCCGATGCCCAGGCGCTCAAGCTGGTCAAACAGTTCGAACACCGCCTGCAGCCCCAGGAAGCCAGCCTGGACGAGCCTGGCCAGTGCCCTACCTGCCATGCCCCGCTGCCGCCCGACAGCGACGAATGCGCGGTGTGCACCCGCGAGCTCAACACCGTGCCCAGCACCTGGGTGCTGCTGCGGCTGTGGCGCTTTGCCAAGCCCTACCAGGGCAAACTGCTCACCGGCTTCCTGCTGATGCTGGCCTCGACCGCCGCCACGCTGGTGCCGCCGTATCTCACGATTCCGCTGATGGACGAGGTGCTGATCCCGTTCCAGAGCGGCAAACAGATCGACGTTGGGCAGGTGCAGTGGCTTCTTGCGGGCCTGCTGGGCTCGGCGCTGCTGGCCTGGAGCCTGGGCTGGGTGCGCACCTGGCTGCTGGCGCTGGTGTCCGAACGTATTGCCGCCGACCTGCGCACCACCGCCTTCGAACACCTGCTGGGCCTGTCGCTGGACTACTTCGGCGCCAAGCGCACCGGCGACCTGATCGCCCGCATTGGTTCTGAAACCGACCGTATCTCGGTGTTTTTGTCGCTGCACGCGCTGGACTTCGCCACCGACGTGCTGATGTTGCTGATGACCTCGGCGATCCTGTTCTCCATCAACCCCTGGCTGGCCCTGGTCACCCTGCTGCCGCTGCCGTTTATCGCCTGGATGATCCACGCGGTGCGCGACCGGCTGCGCACCGGCTTCGAGAAGATCGACCGGGTCTGGGGCGAGGTCACCAATGTGCTGGCCGACACCATTCCCGGTATCCGGGTGGTCAAGGCCTTTGCCCAGGAACGCCGCGAGGCCGACCGTTTCCATGCCGCCAACCAGGCCAATCTGGTGGTGAACGACCGGCTGAATAAAACCTGGAGCCTGTTTACCCCCACCGTGTCGTTACTGACCGACATCGGCCTGCTAGTGGTCTGGGCATTCGGTATCTGGCAGGTCAGCAAGGGCCAGATCACCGTGGGTGTGTTGATTGCGTTTTTGGCCTACATCGGCCGCTTCTACACCCGGCTGGACTCGATGAGCCGCATTGTGTCGGTGACGCAAAAGGCCGCTGCCGGGGCCAAGCGGATTTTTGACATCCTGGACCACGTCTCCAACGTGCCGGAGCCGACCCAGCCGGTACCCGTCAGCAAGGTCGAACGTGGCATGCGCGGGCAAATCGAGATGAAGCGCATCGGCTTCCGTTATGGCAACCGCGCCGTGATTCGCGAGCTGGATTTGGTGATCCGCCCGGGCGAAATGATCGGCCTGGTGGGTCACAGTGGCTCGGGCAAGAGCACGCTGGTCAATTTGATCTGCCGCTTCTACGACGTGACCGACGGCTCCATCCAGGTGGACGGTACCGATATCCGCCGTTATGCCGTGGCCGACTACCGGCGCAACATCGGCCTGGTGCTGCAAGAGCCGTTTTTGTTGGTTGGCACCATCGCCGAGAACATCGCCTACGGCAAGCCCGATGCCACCCGCCGCGAAATCGTGGCTGCGGCCCGCGCTGCCCACGCGCACGAATTTATCTTGCGTCTGCCCCAAGGCTATGACTCGCTGGTGGGTGAGCGCGGCCAGGGTCTGTCGGGCGGCGAGCGCCAGCGCATCTCGATTGCCCGGGCGCTGCTGATCGACCCGCGCATCCTGATCCTGGACGAAGCCACCTCGTCGGTGGATACCGAAACCGAAAACGAAATCCAGAAGGCGCTGGACAACCTGGTGCAAGGCCGCACCACCATTGCCATTGCCCACCGCCTGTCCACCCTGCGCAAGGCCGACCGCCTGGTGGTGATGGACCGGGGCCGCGTGGTCGAGGTCGGCCCGCACGAGGAGCTGATGGCCCGCGAAGGCGCATATTGGCGGCTGTACCAGGCGCAGCTGCGCCGCACCGAGAGCGAAGACGAGGGCATGACCTTATCGCGCCCCGCCGAACACTCTGCCCATCCCGCTGGAAATTGAGCATGACTATGACCCCTGACTTCCAACTGGAGCGCGACGCGTTTGGCCGCCTGGTGCTGGTTTTAGCCTCTGGCGAGCGCCATGAAGGCGTGGTCCCGGTGCGCGCCTTTCCTCTGGCCGCTCCCGACGAGGGCGTGTCCCTGGTCGGCACCGAGGGCCATGAACTGGTGTGGATCGACAGCCTGGCCGCCACGCCGCCCGCGGTGCACAGCCTGCTGGTGGAAGAACTGGCCACCCGCGAGTTTGTGCCCGAGATCCGCCGCGTCAAGGCCGTGTCCACCTTTTCCACGCCCAGCGTCTGGACGGTGGAAACCGACCGGGGTGACACCGAATTTGTGCTCAAAACCGAGGAAGACATCCGCCGCCTGGGACGCGGCGGGCTGTTGATTGCCGCCGGCGTGGGCGTGCAGTTCAGCGTGCGCGACATGACCGCCCTCGACCGGGGCTCGCGCAAGCTGCTGGAGCGTTTTCTGTAGGCCGCAGCCCACTGCGTAAAGTTTTTTAAATATTTTGAGAAATAGCCCTAAATAACCCTGCATTTCTGCCGTTAACCAAAGTACGAGGTCTGAAAAAAGTATTCCTGGACCGACTTACCTGGTGAACACAATGCAAATTCCGCCCGTCGAACGTACCGTGAACTGGCCGCCCGCTGCGGCTGGCACGCGTTCTGGCGCGGGGGCCGGGGCGGCCCAGGGGCCAGACACCCCGCCGGTGACGGCGGCCATCCAGGAAGAAACCACCAAGGTGGAGGCGGCCAGCAAGCCGATCCCATCGGTCAAGCTCATCATTTCTGCCACCCAGGAAGACATTGCCAAACTGGAGGCCGCAGAACTGGCACGCGCCGCCGTGCGAGCCGTGCCCAAGGGTGAGGGCGCGCAGGCTGCCCAGGCAGTGAAAGCCGTGGGCGGTGTGGAAGCCAGTACAGCGGCGGCCACTACCCAGGCGGTGAGCCAAAAGGTGGCAGCGACCGACACCAATGCCAAGGCCAACAACGGCCTGCAAAACGAGTCCCCCGAAAGCGCCGCCAAAGCTGCCAAGCTGCTGGAGGCGGGCAAAGAACCCGGCCCGAACCAGCCACTGAGCACCGAAAAAGACCCGTCTACCGACTGGACCACCACGCCCAAGGCAGTGGAAAAGAAGCCCGAGAATCCGCCGCCCGAGCCAATCTCCAAGAAGCTGCTGGACTTTTTGCAACAGCTGTGGCGCGCCGGTGGTAACGCCGTCGATGTGGCGCAGGTAGCCAACCAGACCCTCAACCCCGACAAACTGGGCGAGGGGCCGCTGACTTACGAAGACCCCTCTGCAGTGAAGAAAACCACCGGGGTGTAATTCCTCTTTCTGCAAAAAAGCCGCTCCCAGAGCGGCTTTTTTGTTACATCACGGTCTGCGCAATCTGGAAACGCGCCGCGCTGCCTGGGGGCAACGGCTCCAGCGTCCAGCGCTTGGAGTGGAAGGCCGCCACACCCGGGCGATGTGCTATGGAAATAATAGCTCCTTGCGCCGATTCCACCTGCGCTAGCAGCCGTTTATAGATCAAATTTTCGGCAGGGCCGTCCAGCGCGCTGGTGGCTTCGTCGGCAAAAATCCAGCGTGGTTTGCGCAGCAGCACCCGGGCCACCGCCAGCCGCTGCTGTTCGCCACCCGACAGCTTCTGGCCCCAGGCGTCCTCCTGGTCCAGCTGGTCGGCCAGGTGGGGCAGCAGCGCGTCTACCAGGGCCTGGCGCAGGTCGGTGTCGCTGTAGCCGCTGGCGGCCGTGGGGTAGGCCAGGGCGCTGCGCAGCGTGCCGTCAGGGAAGTAGGGGCGTTGGGGGATGAACATCGCGTCTGCGGGCAGCGCGATCTGCCCGCTGCTGAACGGCCAGATGTCGGCAAACGCCCTGAACAACGTGGATTTGCCGCTGCCCGAAGGGCCGCTGAGCAAAATGTGGTCACCGGGCTGGACCTGCAGGTTGGCGCTGTTCAGCAGCACGCTGCCGTCTGGCAGGCGCAATGTCAGGTCGCGGGCTTCCAGGGTGTTGCTTGCTACTGAATTAGTAGCTGCTTGCGCCGATGGAATAAGCGCTAGGGCCTGAATTTGTTCTTCAAATGAGGTCAGGCGGTCGGTGGTGGCGCGCCAGGTGGCCAGGCTGCTGTAGTTGTCGACAAACCAGCTCAGTGCGTCTTGCACCCGGCCAAACGCCGACGAGATCTGTATCAGCGTACCGAGCTGGATGGCGCCGCTGAAAAACCGGGGCGCGGCCACGATGAACGGAAACACCACTGCCGCCTGGCCAAAGAAGCTGTTGAACCAGATCAGCCGCTTTTGGGCCTTTAGCAGCTTGAGGTAATTGGCCAGCACGGCCCCGAAGCGCGTGTCCAGGTGGACGCGCTCGACCTTTTCGCCGTGGTCCAGCGCAATCGACTCGCTGTATTCGCGCACCCGCACCATGTGGTGGCGGAAGTCGGCCTCCACGCGCTGCTGCTGGAAGTTGAGCTTGATTTGCGGGCGGCCGATGTAGAAGGTGATGATGCTGCCCGCCAGGCAGTACAACAGGGCCATCCAGACCATGAAGCCGGGCACAAAGTATTCGCTGCCGCCCAAGTGGAACGAGAACTCGCCCGACAACCTCCACAAAATGCCGACAAAGCTGACCAGGGTGACTACGGCGTTCAGCACGCCCATGGTCAGGCCGATGGTGAGGCTGGTGAACTGGTTGAGGTCTTCCTGGATACGCTGGTCGGGGTTGTCCGGTCCGGCCTCGGGGTTGTTATTGGCGAAGCGGGCCAGCTCCATTTTGTAGAAGGCCTGGTTGGACAGCCAGCGCGCCAGGTAGTGCGTGGTCATCCAGGCGCGCCAGCGCATTTCCAGCAGCTGGGTCAGGTAAAACTTGTACACCGCCAAAATGATCAGGGCAAAGGCGATGTAGGTGAAGCGCCCCAGCTGCTGCCAGAACACCGCCGAGTCTTTGTTTTGCAGCGCGTCGTAGAACACCTGGTTCCATTCGTTCAGCAGCACCAGCAGGTAGACCCCCAGCAGGTTTAGCGCCACGATGGAGGCCAGCAGGACCCGGGCCTTCCATTTTTCTTCGGATTGGAAATACGGGATCGACAGCTTCCAGACCTGGGCGGTCTGGGCTTTCAGGTTGGTGAGGCGCATGGGGTCGTTTGGAATTTAGGCTGGTGGAGTGGACCCTCGTGGACCCGTGCGCGGCGATTTAGTTCGCTGGATTGGACACGCCGCTACTCACATGCCCGGCGGGTACGTGCAGGGCGGCGGAGTTGACGTGGCCGGTCTGGTCGTCAAAGAAAAAGTCGGGCTCGAATTCGCGCAGGAACGGGCCTTTTTCCAGACCACCCAAGAACATGGCCTCGTCCACTGCGATGTTCCAGTTCATCAGGGTGCGGATGGCCCGCTCGTGCGCCGGGGCGCTGCGTGCGGTGACCAGCGCAGTGCGGATGCGCATACCCGAGGCATCGGCCTGCCGCTGGAGCTGGTGCAGCGCGGCCAGCAAAGGTTTGAAAGGCCCCCCCGATAAAGGCAGGGCGGCCTTGGCCGTTTCGTGGACTTGGAAAGCCGCCAGACCTTCCGCCTGGTACACCTGCTCGGCTTCGTCGGAAAACAGCACAGCGTCGCCGTCAAACGCTATGCGCACTTCCTGGGGATAGTTGGTGCCCGCTGCCACCGAATGCGTAAGAACCCGCGCGGCGGGGAAGCCCAGGCGCAAGGCCTCTCGGACGTCCAGCTCGTTGGCCGACAAAAACAGGCTGGCCCCCAGGGGACGCAGGTACTTGAAGGGATCGCGCCCCTGCGTAAACACGCCGCGCTCCAGCTGCAGGCCGCACGCTTGCGCCGAATGGAAGATGCGCAAAGCGCTGACGGGGTCGTTGCGCGACAGCATCACCACCTCCACCCGCCGGGCATCGGAATGGTTAAAGGCCAGCAGTTTTTGCACCAGCGAAAAAGCCACACCCGGCTTGGCCGGTTCTGTCAGCCGATCCAGCTGCAATTGCATGTAGGGCTTGGGGTCTAGCGGGTCAAAAATGCGGTTTTCATCCTCGAAATCAAACAGCGCCCGGGACGAAATGGCCACCACCAGCTTGTTGTCGAATGTGACGGGCATGCTTATTTCGCGAATTGGTTAAGTTGGATGATGGGCATCAGCACCGCCAGCACGATCAGCATGACCACCAAGCCCATGGCCACGATCAGCAGCGGCTCCAGAATGGTGGCCAGGGCCATGGCGCGGCGCTGCACCTCGGTGCTGAGCTGCACGGCGGCACGTTGCAGCATCACCGGCAACTGGCCGGTCTGCTCGCCCAGCCGGGCAAACATGGCCAGCAGACCGGGGAAACGTTTCTTCTGCGCCAGGGCCGATGCCAGCGGCGCGCCTTCGCGTACCAGCACCAGGGCATCCAGCGCATCGGCGCGCATGGCGGTGTTGTTCAGGGTTTCGGCTGCCGCCTGCAGGGCTTTCAGGATCGGCACGCCTGCTGACGCCAGCATCGCCAGCGTGCCGGAAAACCGCGCCGCGTTGTAGCCCCGGGCCAGCGGGCCCAGCAGCGGCAGCTTCAGGAAGGCGGCATCGATTTTTTGGCGTAATAAGGTGTTTGAATAGGCTGCACGGGCACAGACAGCTGCAATAACCATAGCAATAAGCATGGCCCAGCCGTAGTTGCGCACCATGTCGCTGATGGCCAGCATGGCCACCGTCAGGAAGGGCAGGGCGCGCTTGCTCCCGGCAAACACATTCGCCACCTGGGGCACCACATAACCCACCAGAAACAGCACGATGGCAATGGCCACCAGGGTCACGATGGCCGGGTACAGTGCCGCGCCGATCAGTTTGGACTGCAGCGCCTGTCGCTCTTCCAGGTCGTCGGCCAGGCGCTCCAGCACCAGGCCCAGGCTGCCGCTTTGTTCGCCCGCGCCGATCACCGCCACATAGATGCCCGAGAACTCGCGTGGGTGCTGGCCCAGCGCCTTGGCAAAGCTGGCACCGGCATTCACCTCGGCGCGCAGCGAAGCCAGCAGGTTACGCTGGCGCTCGTCCTCGGCCTCGTCGGTCAGCGCGGTAAGCGCCCGCTCCAGCGGTAGGCCGCTGGATACCAGCCCTGCTACCTGCCTGGTCCAGATCGCCAGCCCGGTGGAGCTAAAAACGCGGCTTTCGAACAGGTTGGTGCGCAGGCCTTTGCCGCTCTGGCTGCCGCTGGCGTTCACCGGCTCCACTGCCAGCGGCACCAGCGCCTGCGCACGCAGCAGGCCGCGCGCGGCCTTGGCCGTGTCGGCCTCCATCACGCCTTTGCGGGTCTGGCCCTGGGCGTCAATGGCTTCGAAGGAATAGGCGGGCATGGGGTTTAGTCCCGCGTCACACGCAGCAGCTCTTCACGCGAGGTGATGCCGGTCTGCACCAGGCGTTCGCCGTCTTCGCGCATCAGGGCCATGCCGGCGCTGCGGGCGGCGGTGCGGATGTCGGCCTCGCTGGCGCGGTTGTGGATTTGGGCCTGGATGGCATCGTTGGTGACCAGCAGCTCGAAGATGCCGGTGCGGCCCTGGTAGCCGGTGTGGTTGCATTTCTCACAATTCTTACCTTGGCACACCGGGCACAGTTTGCGCACCAGGCGCTGGGCCAGCACGCCCAGCAGGGTGGAGCTGAGCAAAAACGGCTCCACGCCCATGTCGATGAGCCGGTTCACCGCACTGGCGGCATCGTTGGTGTGCAGGGTGGCCAGCACCAGATGGCCGGTGAGGGAGGCCTGGATGGCGATCTGGGCGGTCTCGAAGTCGCGGATTTCGCCGATCATGATCACGTCGGGGTCTTGGCGCAGGATGGCGCGCAGTGCCTTGGCGAAGGTGAGGTCGATCTTGGCATTCACCTGGGTTTGGCCCACGCCGGGCAGCTCGTATTCGATCGGGTCTTCCACCGTCATGATGTTGCTGCTGCTGGCATCCAGACGGCTCAGAGCGGCATACAGCGTGGTGGTTTTGCCCGAACCGGTGGGGCCGGTCACCAAAATGATGCCGTGCGGCTGGTTGATCAGGTTTTGCAGTTGGCCCAGCACCTCGCCCTGCATGCCCACGGCTTCCAGCGTCAGCTTGGCGCCGCTTTTGTCCAATAAACGCAGCACGGCGCGCTCGCCATGGGCGCTGGGCAGGGTGCTGACGCGCACGTCCACCGCGCGGGTGCCGATGCGCAGGCTGATGCGGCCATCCTGCGGAAGGCGTTTTTCAGAAATGTCCAGGTCGGCCATGATCTTCAGGCGCGAAATCAGCGCGGCGTGCAGGGCGCGATTCGGCTGCACCACCTCGCGCAGCGTGCCGTCTACCCGAAAACGCACGCTGGAGTGGCGCTCGTAGGGTTCGATGTGGATGTCGCTGGCGCCGTCGCGGGCGGCCTGGGTCAGCAGGGCGTTGAGCATGCGGATGATGGGCGCGTCGTCGCTCATCTCCAGCAAGTCCTCGACCGCTGGCAGCTCCTGCATCATGCGCGACAGGTCGGCGTCGCTCTCGACCTCGCTAACCACCGAGGCGGCGCTGGACTCGCCCTGCGCGTAGGCCGCGCTGATGCGCTGCAGCAGCGCATCCAGGGCCAGGGTTTCGATCTGGCGCACCGGGTATTTGCGCATCACCTCGCTCAGGGCGTTGGCGGCGGTGTGGGTGCTGGCCGGGTGCAGCCACAGGGTGTAGTCGCCCAGGTTGTCCTCCAGCAGCATTTGCTGGGTGCGGGCGAAGGCGTAGGGCAGGGGGTGGCGCATCGGCTTGTGGGGGGGGTCAGGGCATGGTGGTGATGGTGGCGGGCTGGGCCGGTGTCACCAGCGGCAACGTGCTCAGGGGCCTGGGCACCACCACCACCGGGTTGTTGCTGGTCGGCAGGGCCGGCAGCTCGCTGGCCGACGGCACGGCCGACAGCATCGGGTGCGCCGCCGGTACCACGCCTTGCTGCTGCACGCGCATCATGTCGTAGCGGTCCACGGCCAGTGCGTCGCTGGTGCCGCTGTCACGGACCACGATGGGCCGCAAAAACACCATCAGATTGGTCTTTTTGCGGCTGCGGCTCTCGCTCTTGAAGAAATTGCCCAGGTAGGGCACGTCGCCCAGCACCGGCACTTTTTCGATGTTGCCCGAATAGTCGTCTTGCAGCAGGCCACCCAGCACCACGATGGAGCCGTCGTCTACCAGCACATTGGATTCGATGGAGCGCTTGTTGGTGGTGGGGCCGTTGCTGTTGCTGCGGGTGGCTGCGTCCACGCTGGACACTTCCTGGTAGATCGCCATCTTCACCGTGCCGTTTTCGTTGATTTGCGGGCGCACCCGCAGGGTCAGGCCCACGTCTTTGCGCTCCACCGTCTGGAACGGGTTGGAGGTGCCGGTGGCGGAATTGGTGGTGTAGGTGCCGGTGACAAAAGGCACGTTCTGGCCGATGACGATCTTGGCCTCTTCGTTGTCCAGCGTCAGCAGATTGGGGGTGGACAAGACGTTGCCGGTGCCGGTTTCGTCCATCAGCCGGGCCAGCGCGCCCAGCACATAGGTGCCGCCGATCTTGGAGGCCACGCCCAGGTTCAGGCCGCTGCTGAGCACGGTGCTGGTGCTGCCGGTGGCAATGCTGGTGGCCAGGGTGGCCAGGTTGGCGCTGCCGGTGCCAAAGTTGGTGCCCAGGCCGACCTTGCCCAGCACGCCCTGCCACTGGATGCCGAATTCGGCGGACTTGTCGCTGCTCACTTCTACGATCAGGCTCTCCACCAGCACCTGGGCGCGGCGGCCATCGAGCTTGTCGATCACGGCGCGCAGCTGGCGGTACTGCGGCTCGGGCGCGGTGATGATCAGCGAATTGGTGGACGGGTCGGCCTGGATCTGGCCGCCGGTGGAGGGCTGGTTGCTGGTGGTGCCGCTCAAAGCGCCAGTGGTGGCGCTGTTGGTCGCGCTGCTGGCGGAAGCCGAGTTGCTGGTCGGGTTCTGGCCGCTGAGGGCACTGGAGCCGCCGCCGGTACCGCCGGTGCTACCGGTGCTGCTGCGGGCCTCGCCGCTCATGGCGGCACGCAAGGTGGTGGCCAGCTTGGCGGCATCGGCGTTCTTCAGGTAGACCACGTAGATGTTGCCCGCTTCGCCGTTGACACCGTTCATGGTGGGCTGGTCGAGCTTGGAAATCAGCGACTTGACCAGCGAGACCCGGGCCGGGTTGGCGGCGCGCAAGATGATGGCGTTGCTGCGCGGCTCGGCCAGCATGGTGGTTTTGAACGAGCTGTCGCTTTGCCCGGGGGCCACGGCACCGCCACCGGCACTTCCGGATTCGACCAGTTTGGTCAGCAGCGGCACCAGGTCGCCCGCCACCGCGTGGCGCAGCGGAATGATCTCGACATCGGTGGCGTTGGACACGTCCATTGCCGCGATGATGCGGCCAATGCGGCGCAGGTTGTCGGCGTAGTCGGTGATGACCAGCGAGTTGTTGCCGGGGTTCAGGTTGATGGTGTTGTTGGGGCTGATCAGAGGGCGCAGCACCGGCACCAGGTTGGCGGCGTTCTCGTAGTTGAGCTTGAAGATCTGGGTGACGATCTGGCTGCCCACGACGGCATTGTTTTCGCCCAGCGTTACCGGGCCGGGCTGCAGCTTGGCATCGGCCTCGGGCACCACCTTGTCCAACCCGGCCGACTGCACCACGGTAAAGCCCTGCAGGCGCAGCGCCGATAAAAACTGGTTGTAGGCCACGGCGGGCGTGACCGCGTTTTCGGTGCTCAGCGACATGGTGCCCTTGACGCGCGGGTCCACCACCACGTTGCGCCCGGTGATCACCGCCATAGTGCGGGCCACGGACTCGATCTCGGCGTTGGCGAAGTTCAGCGTCACCGGCTCGCCGCGCTTGGGCGGTGCCATCTGCGCCGGAGCCTGGGCCAGCACATTTAAAGGAAATAGGGCTCCAGCGCTTACTAATAGGGCGCAAGCAGCTATGGTATGGATAGCAATAGGACTTGCGCGGCGCCCCTGTACCGCCCTTTGGGCGTACAGGGGGAACTTGCGTAAGTCCTGGGCAAATGGAATGCGGGAGGGGGAGTGCATGGGCATGGAATCAACCTACTTTGATGGTGGCGCGCGCGCCGTCGCGCCGCCCGATGATATTGAGAAGATTGGACAGGGCGTCCACCCGGTCTGGGGCGGCGGTGGCCGTGCCTTCAAAACGCAGCCGCGCGCCCACCCACTGGCCGCTGCCCACCAGCTGCAGGCTGCTGGCGCCCAGGGTTTCGAGTTGCACGGTGCTGGTGGTGTTGCCGTTGTCGCCGCCGGTCAGCGTGAGCCGGTAGCTGCCCATGGGTTTGAGGGTAGACAGGCGCGAAGCCATGTCGATGGCCTCCAGCCGGGCCTGGCCGGTCAACACCATGCGGCCCGCATTCCAGTCCAGCACCAGGCCCTGGGTGCTCAGGCCCAGCGTGCCCTCGGGCTGCAGCGTGTTCCAGGGCGCGCCCAGCCCGGCCAGCAGGGGTGCGGGCCAGCGGGACTGGCTGTCGGTGAGCGTCAGCTGCGCGCCGCCCCAGTGCGGCCTGGCATGCAGTTGCAGGGCCTGGTCCATGCAGCAGTCGGCCCGCAGCAGGGTGCGCAGCCCATCGAGGGCCGGGCGGATCTGCCAACGCAGGCGTTCGGGCAGGGCGGTGCTGTCGCGGCTGCCTTCGCCCCCGGCCAGCACCAGCTGGGCCGAGCCGTCCCAGACCGTGCCGCGCGGGTCGGCCAGTTGTACCTGGCCCTGGCTGGCCTGGGCCACCCCGGCGGCCAGCCAGCGCGCCGGGGCGCACAGCAGCACGGCCAGGGCCAGGCCGAGTAGGCCTCCGGCCCAGGCCCAGCGCCAGGGGGTGTGGGCCACGGAATGGGCCGATTGTGTGGAAGAGCGGCGCATCAGCGGTTGCTGGGCAGGGTCAGCACCAGCGAGCCGTCCCAGGTGGCGGTGGGCAAACCGCTGGGTTGTGCCGGGCCGCGCACCAGCCGGGCTTCGGTGGGCAGGGCGCGGGCGTTGATGCGCACCTGGGCCAGCCAGCGGGCCAGCGCGTCGGCCGGGGCGTTTTTCAGGCTGACGGTGACGCGCTCGCCGGTCACGTTGATCTGGCCGTTGGCACCCAGCTCGGACTTGACGGCCAACTCCACCGCCTTCAGGGCATCGTCAAAACTAAGCTTGGGCTGGGCTTGCAGCGCCTGGGCTTCGGCCTGCAGGCTGCGCATGTTTTGCAGTTGCGCGTCCAGGCTGCGGTGCTGGGCATCGGCACCGCGCAGGGTCTGCAGGGCTGGGCCTATACCCAGCCACCACAGCAGGGCCAGGGCGACCAGGGCCAGCGCGGCCTGCACGCCAAGGCGTTCGCGCGGGGCCAGGCTTTCCCAGTGGGGGCGAATGGATGCAGGCAGCTTCATGGGGCGGCTCCGGTGGCCGATGGTGAGGCGGGTGGTGGGGCAGGTTGCAGGATGGTCAGGTTGCCTTCAGAGCGCAAGCTGTAGCCCATGCTGCGCAGGTTGTCGGCGATACCGGGGTCGCTGCCGGTAGACAGGCCTTTGATGCGGGCCTCACCGGCGGCAAATTCCAGCGCGGTGGCGGTTTGCGGCGGGGGCAGGGCGTTGCCCAGGGCGCTGAGTATCGACTCCAGGTCGCGGGCCGAGGTGGCCCCGGCGGTCTGGCGCAACAGGGCCATTTCACGGGCCATTTGCACCGGCGCATCGACCACCACTTTTACGCCGGGGAAGGTTTGCGTCAGGGTTTGCGTGAGCGCAGTGCGCTTGGCTTGCAGGCTGCGGCCTTCCTTCCAGGCCCAGGCGTTGAGGCCGACGACCTGGGCCAGCAGCAGCAGCGCCAGGCCCCAGCGGGCGGCGCGCCACTGCGGGGCCTGCAGCCACACGGTGGCCTGCGCGGCCAGGCCTTTCCAGGCGCGGCTGCGGGTGGAGTTGCTCAGGTCAAACTGCGCCAGGTCCCAGCGCCCGCGGGCCGAGGCCAGCCAGCGGTCGGCGGTGTGCTGCAGGGCCACCGGGCGCTGCGCCAGTTGTTCGGCCAGCGCAGCCACGGCGGGTTCGGCCACCAGCTCCAGGGGTTCGGCTTGCGTGCCCTGGGCCATGGCCAGGGTGGCGGCGCTTAGCGGCAGCAGGCTGATGCCCTGGGGGCTGGTGCTTAAAAGTAACGGCTGTTCGGGCGTGCCCAGCACCTGCAGGCGCAGGCCGTCGGGGGCGCATTCGGGCACGATGCGGGCCACCGGGCGCTTGGCAGCTTCCAGCACCGCCAGCGCGGCGCGCAGCCAGGCGCGGTTGCAGGCCGCCACCCACACCGGGCCGTCGGCGGGGGGCTCGGGCTGCAGCGCAAAGTGCAGCTCGGCGGGTTCTTCCAGCAGGCGGTCTTCCAGCAGGCCGTCGAGCACGGCGCGCAGCCGGGGCGAGTCGATGGCACCGCCCAGGCTGCCCTGCTTCAGGCTGCCTTTGGGCAGGGTGACCTGGTGCCAGGACAGGGCCTGCGCAGGCACCACGGCCACCAGCTCGGTGCTGCGTGGCAGCAGGGCGACGGGCGCGCGGTCGTGGCCGCCCGCACTGCGGCCGTCGGCCGTCAGCACGTAGTCGAACATGCCGCTGGCTGGCTCTGGGGGGCGGAGGACGATCACGGTGCTCAGGGTG
>CAUPNM010000051.1:0-18390 GCA_963512645.1 uncultured Albidiferax sp.
CCTCGGGGTGGAGCAAAAGCACGTCGCCGAGGAAACGATTGCCGATGTGGATGCTTCCGGTTTGTGGAATGGAAAAGTCGTCACCGAGGTGGAGCCGGCCGGTGATTTCTGGGAGGCCGAGCCGGAGCACCAGGACTATTTAGAGAAGCGGCCGGGTGGTTACACCTGTCATTTCCCCCGCCCCGACTGGGTACTTCCACGGCGTGAAAAAAACGCTGACGATAAATAGCCCGAAACCTGCACTGCGACCGAGCTAGTTTTGCGGACATTGCTGCGGCGCCAGTCCGGTTCGCAATTCTAGTGATCATCGTCCAACGATGCGGTCATCGAGCCCAGCTTTCATGAGATGGGGCATTCCAATCCACAGTCCTCACACCACCAGAATCCTCAGAACCATGACAGACCTCTCCTCCTTTCAGATCACGCATCGTTGGCCAGCGGTCCATCCGGATCGTCTGCAACTTTACGCAGCTCCCACCCCCAATGGCGTCAAGGTCTCGATCATGTTGGAGGAAACTGGCTTGGCGTACGAACCTCACTTGATCGACATCTCGAAGAACGAGTCGAAGGACCCAGCGTTCGTGTCATTGAACCCAAACGGCCGCATACCGGCAATCATCGATCCGGCGGGTCCTGATGGAAAGCCTACTGCCGTGTGGGAATCCGGTGCAATCCTCCTCTACCTAGCCGACAAGACAGGCCAGCTCATTCCAAGTGCGGGCGCTAAACGTTACGAGACCCTAGCATGGGTGTTCTTCCAGATGTCGGCCATAGGCCCAATGTTCGGCCAGCTTGGGTTTTTCCTACGTTACGGCGGTAAAGACTATGAGGACAAGAGGCCTCGGCAGCGCTTTACCGATGAATCCAAACGTCTCCTGGGAGTTCTGGATCGCCAACTCGAAGGCCGCGACTGGATCGTCAACGATTATTCAATCGCGGACATAGCCACGCTCGGCTGGGTAAACGCGCTGGTTGAAACGTACGCTGCCGGCGAGATCCTTGGTCTCAGCGGCTATTCGAACGTTCAAGCATGGCTGAGACGCGGACTCTCTCGGCCGGCAGTACAGCGTGGTCTGCATATCCCTGCGAGGGCGATATGAGCGTCATCGCCGCACACTATTACAACGAAGGCAAGCGAATCCGGGACATCACGATCAGTGAGCAGGTCCAACTGGATAAGCGTCGCTCAGGCTTCTGCTGGATCGCGCTTCACGATCCCACGGTCGACGAACTTCAAACACTCCAAGCGATTTATCACCTTCATCCATTGGCGATCGATAACGCGATTCACCCGCTTTGCCCACCCAAGCTCGAATCCTACAACGGTGAGTTATACGTCGTCGCTCAAACCGCAGAACTGATCGGCGACGAGATCCGCTATGGCAAGATGGCGATCTTCACCGGTCACAATCATCTCATCAGCGTTCGTCACGGCAACGGTGGAGCGCTTGGCAGCCTTAGGGAGCAACTTGAGGCTTCGCCGGCGCTCTTGGGAAAGGGTGTCGACTACGTGCTTCACGCGATCTTGCACCGTATTGTTGACCAGTATTTGCCCATCTTCGAAATGATCGAGGATGACGTTCTGGCAATGGAGCGACGGTCGTTAGGCGACTTTCTCGGACGAGAAGAAATCGCCCGCATATTCTTATTGAGATCCGAACTCACGCGTTTTCAGCGAACGCTCGGGGCTATGGCCGAACTGGTCAGAAAGCTCGTCCGTGGCCATTTCCCCTGCATCAGCGCCGAAGTGAGGCCGTTCTTCGACGATGTCGCCGATCACGTCGATCGCGTCCAGTCCATGGTCGACGGCCTCCTTCAGGTCCTGACGACGGTCTTTGAGTTCAGCAGCCTTTTGGAAGCGCAAAGAATTAGCTTGATCACCCGCCAGCTCGCTGCTTGGGCGGCCATATTGGCAGTCCCGGGGACGATCGCTGCAATGTACGGCATGAACTTTAAAAACATGCCGGGACTGAATACGGCGTATGGATTCTTCATCGTGGTCGGGCTGATGGCGATGTCTTGTATTTTCTTGTTTATACGGTTCAAAAAGACCAAATGGCTATGAGTACTGCCTGTCGTGTTTTCTCCGTCGTTCAACCGGTGTCAGCGCGCCTCGTGCGGTAGTGTGTTCAATAAAATTTAAGGCAAAAGTGCATATATGACATCCCAACTGACCAACGTCCTAGATGCTGTCCAGTCCTTACTAGCCAAGGGGTACGATCACGAGTACCGCGTCCAGGACGGTATTTTGGTCGATCTCGAAATAGGATTGGCAATTGATCCATGCACCATTCGTATCGACTCTGCTTTGCGTCTAGAAAGCGAGGATGATGCTGAAGATGCCTCCAACATTTACGCGATCACCGATCCAGCGACCGGGCACAAGGGCCTGCTAGTCGACGCCTTCGACGTGTTCGACGAACTGTGTCATAGCGACCTTTCTGAGCGACTCGTAGCGCGTCGCGAAACGGCGCTAGCGGATGACCAAGATGCACCGAGCAAGCACGGACTTCGTAAAGTCTACAAGAGCGAGTTTGACCAGGATCCCGAGCGTTTCGTTCTGCGGGAGGAGTTTCCAGACTTCCCAGCATGCCCTTTCGGCGGGGCATTCAGCATCCTGGGCTTCGATACCGCCGAGCAGTCATATGTCTGGCTCGTCACAAGCATCATCCGAGATCCTCGGCTAATTAGGGTTCCCTATCAGGGAGAAGACGTCACCAGTGATGAATAGCTGGATCGACGAACCTAGGGGCCGCCCTGCCAGATCGGCACGGACCGGTCTACTGGAAATTTTTATTATCGAAACAAAAAAGAGGTCAAGATGAATTGGAATAAGCAGGACATCCGAAAAACTATGCTGTCACTGGAAACCGCAGCCTTGCATAGCGCTCGAGATCATTATTTAAGTTACCTATCCACCGCCCGACTAGATCCGAGCGAGCCGATCGAGAACGACGAGCAGGCTCAGGCCGAAGTTGCAGCCGACTTCGCTGAAGCGCTCGATGACACAATTCATGACTACGCCGATAAACTCGATAAGCTCAGGATGATTGATTTCGGCCCTAAGTCGGCAGTCGATGAAGGAGCTGTCGTCAAGCTGTCTGGCCGCTATTATGTGATCGCGGTGTCCACGAGCAAGTTCACCTGTCATGGACGTGAGCTTATGGGAATTTCGAAGATGGCGCCGATCTTCGAGGCAATAGAAGGTGCCCGAGCAGGGGAGACCGTGCAATTTAACGGTCGAGGCCTCACTGTAGAAGAGGTTGCATAGGGCGACTCAGGCTTCACGCCAGTAACGAGCGTCTGCGACTCCTCTTGTATGCGAATCATCGCATCAAGAGATCCGCTAATCATCGGCATGCTCCGAGAACGGTTGGCCTTGAAGTCCACACCCACCAACAAAAAGGTATTCCATGTCTTCACGTGATGTTGTTTTCCCCGCGGGGCGCCAAGCGCTGTATGAGAAGAACCGCTACTCGCCGGCAATCCGGTCCAACGGTTTTCTGTTCGTCTCTGGGCAAGTGGGCAGTCGCCCCGATGGGTCGCCGGAGCCAGAGCTGCAAGCCCAAGTCCGGCTTGCGTTTGACAACCTGAACGCCATCCTCTCGGCCGCCGGCTGCACGTTCAAGGACGTGGTCGACGTGACCGTTTTCATCGTCGATCCCGAGTCAAAGTTCGAAGCCATCTGGGAGGTGGTGGGGGAGTACTGGGGCGATGCTCCTCACCCCACGCTCACAGCCATTGGCGTGACCTGGTTGTACGGGTTCCAGTTCGAGATCAAGGTGATTGCCAAGCTGCCCGAGACCAGTGCTGCCGTGTGAATTGACCTGGCGCGGCGCAAGCTCAGGATAAGGTTGAAGATCAGGCCGGTGGCGATGGCAATCAACACGTGGTGGCCAGCGCCGCCAGGTGCGTAGTGGCCGCCGGGCGTATCGTTCAGTTCGTATTAAAGACATTTCTACATGACACAACAACAACTTCAAGAGACCATCGACACCGCGTGGGAAAACCGCGCCGACCTCTCGCCCTCGGGCGCTCCGGCGGAGGTGCTCGATGCTGTCGAGCATGTGATCACCGAACTCAACAACGGGAAGTTGCGCGTCGCCACGCGCGAATCGGTCGGCCAGTGGACAGTGCACCAGTGGATCAAGAAGGCCGTGCTGCTGTCATTCCGCCTCAAGGACAACCAGCAAATCCAGGCCGGCGAGTTGGGCTTCTACGACAAGGTGCCTACCAAGTTCTCGCACTCGTCGGTTGCCGAACTTGAGGAAAGCGGCGTGCGCATAGTGCCGCCCGCCGTGGCACGTCGTGGCAGCTACATCGCCAAGGGCGCGATCCTGATGCCGTCGTACGTGAACATTGGCGCCTATGTCGGTGAACGTACGTTGGTTGACACCTGGGCCACGGTCGGTTCCTGCGCACAGATCGGTGCAAACTGCCACCTGTCGGGCGGCGTCGGCATCGGCGGCGTGCTCGAGCCGCTGCAGGCCAGCCCGACGATCATCGAAGACAACTGCTTCATCGGCGCGCGCTCCGAAGTGGTCGAAGGCGTCATCGTAGAGGAGAACTCGGTGCTGTCGATGGGCGTTTTCATCGGCCAGAGCACGCCGATCTACGACCGCGCCAATGACTCCGTGAGCTACGGCCGCGTGCCGGCCGGCTCGGTGGTCGTGAGCGGTAACCTGCCCAAGCCGGGGGGCAAGTACAGCATGTATGCAGCCATCATCGTCAAGAAAGTCGACGCGAAGACTCGCTCGACAACTTCCCTGAACGACCTGTTGCGCGACTGATCGCATCGGATTCGCGGTGACAGGAAGAGAAACAACTGAGAGGCAGCCTCAAAGATCGAATATTAGAGACGCAATATGAAACCTGATGTCCTCCTATACACAACGAGTTGGTGCCCATTTTGTCGACGGGCGAAGACGCTTCTGCAGGCAAAAGGAGTGGAATGGAATGAGCTCGATATCGACGCAGATCCAGTTCACCGGCAGGCCATGATAGAAGCTTCGGGTCGAAAAACAGTGCCGCAGATCTTCATCAATGGCACGCATGTCGGTGGTTCCGACGACCTTTTCGAGCTCGATGCAAAAGGCGAGCTCGACAACCTCCTTGCGTGCAACCCGTCTGGGAACTGAGCAGCAGCGGTCCGGTATATGCAGCCCAACGCGCCTCCGTATCGATTTAGTGCAGTAAGGGGGTGCAGTCAAAAACTTGGACTACAGAAAGTAGTTCATGTAGCGGGTCGGTCGCGAATCTACCCTGAAGCCGGGGCACATCCAGCTTCAGCATGGCACGAAGGCAGAATCGGACGCACGGAGTATTTATCAAGACGCGCGGGCGTCTTCTCACGCTGACATTCGGTTCAAATGAGAAGAATCAAAAGATGCCTGCTATGCAACGCCATTGCGTCGCCCGCAGCGGCACGGGTTCGATCAACCGCGGCCCATCGTACGAATTCGATTGCATGGTCTGGGACACAAGGAGCCGAAACATGAGTTCCAAGAAGCTGGCCAAGCGAATGGCCGCCTGCGCTTGAGCGCTCGCCCCGGTTAGCCAGCGCGCAGTCTGAGACCGTACTCTCACTCAAGGATTTCATGACGAACGACCAAGTCCTCCTTAACACCCCGGAGTTGCGAGTGCCGCAGTGGATCGACGCACAAGGCAACCCGAGCCGGCCACTCGAGCTGGCCGATCTCGGAGACGGGTTCAAGGTAATTTTTTGCTTCCAGCACGGGTGCCCGGGGTGTCACAGCCACGGATTCCCGACCCTCAAAGCGCTGGTTGAAGCACTGTCCGGTCAGGGCTTCGGTTTTGCGGCCGTCCAAACCGTATTCGAGGCTGCCCAGATAAACACATTTGATCGTTTGCGCGAGACGCAACTGCGCTACGGATTGGCGATCCCGTTCGGCCACGACCCGGCCATGGACCGCTATCCGAGCCTGATGGCAGATTTCGAGACGCGCGGCACACCGTGGTTCATCGTTATCGACCCGCTAGGGGAGGTCGTTCACAGCGACTTCCGCCTCAATGCTGAGCGCCTGTTGGAGACCTTCGGCGGCGCCGGCGAACTGACTCCGGCCACGTGATGCCGCCTGCCGAATACCCCCAGAACCTGGAGCACGAAATGCAAGCTAACGTGACCGACCCGAACGATCAGGCCGCCGACTCGGCATCGCCAGCAGCGCTGCATATGCCATTTGACAACAGCTACGCGCGTGATCTCGAGGGCATGTATGCGCGATCGAGCCCGGCAGGCTCGCCAGCGCCTCGGCTGCTGCGGTTTAACCGCGACCTGGCTGAAGAACTCGGCCTGGATGCCGACGAAATGTCCTCGGCCGCCGGCCTCGCCGTGCTCGCCGGCAATGCCGTGCCGGCGCAGGCGCAGCCGCTGGCGCAGGCCTATGCCGGACACCAGTTCGGCGGCTTCACGCCGCAGCTCGGCGATGGCCGCGCCCTACTGCTGGGCGAACTCGTCGACCGCCATGGTCAGCGCCGTGACATCGCCCTGAAGGGATCGGGCCGAACCCCATTCTCGCGTCGCGGTGACGGCAAGGCAGCACTTGGACCCGTGCTGCGGGAGTACTTGATGGGCGAGGCCATGCACGCCCTGGACATCCCGACAACGCGCGCGCTGGCCGCGGTACTCACCGGCGCGACCGTGCAGCGCGAGCAGCTTCTGCCAGGCGCCATCCTTACGCGCGTGGCCGCCAGCCACTTGCGTGTAGGGACCTTCGAGTACATCGCGGCCAGAGATGACAAAGTCCTGCTGCGCCGATTGGCCGATTACGCCATCGCGCGTCACTACGCGCCATTGGCCAGCACGCCCGACCCCTATCTGGGTCTACTGCAGGAGGTGGTCGAACGCCAAGCTTCATTGGTCGCGCGCTGGATGGGCGTGGGCTTCATCCACGGCGTCATGAACACTGACAACATGACGATCTCCGGTGAGACGATCGACTACGGCCCTTGCGCTTTCATGGAGCACTTCGACCCCAAGGCCGTATTCAGCTCGATTGACACCTCGGGCCGCTATGCCTATGGCAATCAGCCGGCGATTGCGCAGTGGAACCTGGCGCGCTTGGCCGACGCTCTGCTGCCGCTGATCGACGCCGATATCGAGTCTGCGGCCCAACGTGCCGACCGAGCTGTACAGGCATTTGCCGAACGCTTCGACTTTCATTGGACGTCCGTCCTGCGGCTAAAGCTGGGGCTAGACGGCGGCGGTGCGGACGACCGCGCGCTGGCCGACGACTACCTGACACTGCTAAGCCAGCACCGCATCGATTTCACGCTCGCGTTTGCCCGCCTGGCCGACGCGGCACAAGGCAACGACGCGCCGCTACGGTTGCTGTTCGGAAGCGCTGCCGCAGCGCTGGAACTTTGGCTGCAGCGCTGGCGTGAGCGCACCCGGTGGGGCGGCAGAAGCCCGGATGTACTCAAGGCGGCCCTGCGGTGCGCCAACCCGATCTACATCCCGCGCAACCACCACGTTGAAGCGGCGCTGGCGGCGGCAGTGGAGCGAGATGACCTGGCACCTTTCGAGCGCCTGCTGATGGTGCTGCAACACCCGTTCGACGAGCATGCGGCATACAGTGCGTTGGCCGAGCCCGCGCCGACAGAGCAAACGGAAAACTACCGTACCTTCTGCGGCACCTGAACGGCGGCGTCCCGAGCGTAACCACTCAAACCCACCCGGAGAAACAACCATGCAAGACGACAGCGTGCAAGCAGGCATTATGGGGAAGCCCGCGCCCGAACTGGGCGTAACGCAATGGATCGACGCTGCCGGGCAGCCGCTGGCCGACTACGGGCTGGACAAGATGCACGGGGCATTCAAGCTGATCTTTTGTTTCCAGGACGCCTGCCCAGGCTGCCACCTGACCGGCTTCCCCTCGCTGGTCAGTATGGTCGAGGCGTTTCGCGGCTCGCCATTCGTCAGCTTCGCGTCGGTGCAGACGGTCTTCGAGGACTTCGAATCCAACTCCGTAGATCGGGTGGCAGCGAACCAGCGCAAGTACGCACTGCCGATACCGTTCGGCCACGATGCCGGTGCCGGTCGCGTGGGGGCCGGCTCGGTGCTGATGCAGCGCTATCGCAACGGCGGCACGCCCTGGTTCATCCTCGTCGATCCCAGTGGCTCGGTTGTTTACAACCACTTCCGCATCGACGCCGACAAACTCATTGCCGAGCTTAAACGCGCCGAATCGGCGCCGCCTATGCCCACGCCGGATGCAGGAACCATCACCTGGCGAGACGTCATCCAGCACGCGCAAGGCAACAATCCACCGCCGCCACGGCGGCTCGAGCTCGACGATGTTCAGTGGCGTCAGCGCCTGACGCCCGAGCAGTACCGCGTCACGCGGCAGAAGGGAACCGAACCTGCGCACAGCTCGGCCATGTGTGCCTTGTTCGAGCCCGGTCTTTACGGATGCGTGTGCTGCGGCACCGAGTTGTTCGACGCTTCGAGCAAGTTCCGAAGCAGTAGTGGTTGGCCCAGCTTCAGGCAAGCGCTGGCGCCCGGGCTGGTCGCGCACCACTACGATTCGAGCCATGGCATGACGCGCATCGAGACCACCTGCAATGTGTGCGACGCGCACTTGGGCCATGTTTTTCCCGATGGGCCCGCACCAAGCGGCCTGCGCTATTGCATGAACGCCGTGGCGTTGGTCAAGTCATGATGAACTTCGACACTATCGTGGTTGGTGCGGGGCAGGCCGGGCCGTTTCTGGCGGCCAAGCTCGTGGATCGCGGCTGCAATGTCGCGCTGGTGGAGGCACGTGACCTTGGCGGCACCTGCGTCAACCGCGGCTGCACACCCACCAAGACATTGCGCAAGTCGGCGCGGGTGGCCTACCTGGCGCGTCGCGCGGCCGAGTTCGGTGTGCAGGTGGGCCCTGTGAAGGTCGATTTCGCCGTCGCCATGCAACGCATGCAAGACAGGGTCGACCAGGCGCGATCAGGACTCGAGAGCTGGCTCGGCGGGTTGCAGGGCCTGCGCATCATTAAGGCCCACGGCCGGCTGACGGGCCGCGATGGTGACGAGTTCCTAGTGCGGGCGGGCGAGCACATACTGCGCGCGCCTCAGATCATCCTGAACACGGGAACGAGCCCCTTCGTGCCGCCGATTCCCGGGCTGTCGGAAAACCCATATCTCGACAGCGAGGGGTTGCTGGCGTTGCGCGAGTTGCCGCGCAAGTTGGTGATTATCGGCGGCGGCTACATCAGCATCGAGATGGCGCAGATCTTTCGCCGCCTAGGCAGCAAAGTCGCCATCATCGAAACCGGGCCGCGCTTGACCGGACGGGAAGACGCTGACGTATCTACTGCCATCACCGAGATGCTGCAGTCCGAGGACATCGACGTCTACGTCGGCGTGTCGATTGCAGCCGTCGCACCGGGCGAAACCCAGGGCGGCACCTGTGTGCAACTGACCGACGGTCGCGTCATCGGTGGCAGTCACCTACTGGTGGCTGCAGGTCGCGTGCCCAACACCGAAGATCTGGGGCTGAATAGCGTGGGGCTGAAGGTCAACATGCGTGGCTACATCGCCACCAACGATCGGCTCGAGACCGAAGTGCCGGGAATCTGGGCGCTGGGTGACATCAACCAGCGCGGAGCATTCACCCACACCAGTTACCACGATCAGGACGTTCTTGCCGAGAACCTTGCCGGCGGGAAGCGCAGCGCCGACGCGCGCAATAGCATTTACGCAATGTTCACCGATCCACCGCTGGCGCATGTGGGGTTGTACGAAGCTGACGCCAAGCGCCTGGTGAAAGAGGGTCGGCGTATTTCGCTGGCCGTGCACGCGATGAAGGACGTAAGCAGGGCGAAGGAAGAGAGTGAAACCGTGGGCGTGATCAAGCTGCTGATCGATGAAGACAGCGGCCTGTTCCTGGGCGCCACGATGCTGGGTATCCAGGCCGACGAGATCATCCAATCTATTGGCCTAGTTATGGCCAGCCAGGGTACGTGGCGCACAGTGCGCGAGGCGCTGCCCGTGCACCCCACGGTCACGGAATTCTTGCCAACCATCATCGACCGCCGCAAGCCCTTGGTCGTGAACTGAAAAAGAGCGAACAAAGATGCCCATCAATCGATCCTTTGTTGGCCGCAACCGCGGCGTCGACAACCATGGTGGCCGCTTGCCACCGGGACAGTCCCTTACCGACAGGTTCCCAGTCCTGACCTATGGGCCATCACCGCGCCCGCGCAGTGATGCCGAATGGGTACTGACCCTGAAAGTCGGACCACGGCTGGTAGCCCGATGGAGCTTGGCCGACTTCAAGGCCCTGCCGCAGAGCGAGAAGGTCGTCGACATTCACTGCGTTACCACCTGGTCCAAGTTCGATACGCGCTGGCGTGGTGTCACTGTGGATGACCTTCTCGCCGCAGCCGGCGTGCAGGTACCCACCCCATGGGTGCTCGCCCATTCGCAGGACGGCTACAGCACCAACCTGCCGCTGGCGGACTTGACGCAAGGGCGCGCCATGGTCGCCACTCATTTCGACGACAAACCCCTGACGCACGAGCACGGCGGGCCGGCACGTCTGTTGGTGCCGCACCTGTATTTCTGGAAATCGGCCAAGTGGTTGAATAGTCTTGAGTTCACAACCGAGGAAGAAGCCGGGTTTTGGGAGTTGCGCGGCTACCATATGCGCGGTGATCCCTTCAAGGAAGAGCGATATGGCTGAGGGGCCCGGCACACACCCTACGCTGACAGCTGGCGATGTAACTTGGCTCTACGGCTTTCAGTTCGAATCAAGGTAGTTGCGAAACTCCCAGGACTAGAGCAATACTCGACTTTCAAAAATCACCCGGCGTAAGCCAGGCTGACTGTCGATCAGGTTTACCTTCTTAAATCAGTCTTCGGCCAATGGACGCAATTGACCGATAGCGTGAATTGGCCCAATTCAATCGCAATCAGTGCTAGCGATGGCCCGTCAGCAGAGAAAAGCTACAACAGCAACGTCAGGCTGCGCATCCCGCGCACGGAGGAGTGATTCATGACCCTTGCACCCCCAAAGAGCGGGCAAGCCACATACGCTGTGGCACGCTCCGCATATTCGACATCACTCGGAGGAGCCACATGATGGACAGCGCTGTCATCAGTCTGCTTGGAGCTTTCCTGCTTTCCATAATTGGCCTGTTTGTGTTCATCTGGTCGCTGCGCAAGGGCCTGCTGGTGGAAAACCCGGCAGCCGCTTCCGTGATCTTTGCGCACGGCGAGGTCGGTCAGGTCGATGACCCGGCCCTGCCTGACGCCGAGCAGGTGTCCATGCAGAAGGCGGTAAAAGAACGCGCCATCCAATTGCACGTGACCGACACTACCGAGCTGCTGGACCGCATAAGCTCCGACCGCTCCACCGCGTTTCCCGTCTTCATGTTCATCACCTTTGCCTGCATGTGGCTGGTGGTGGGCTCGGCGGCCGGCCTGGTTTCATCGATCAAGCTGCATGAGCCCGACTGGCTCACCGACTATGCCTGGCTGACCTTCGGCCGCATCCGCACGGTGCACCTGACCGGCGTGCTCTACGGCTGGATCACCAATGCCGCGCTGGGCATGGTGGTGTGGCTGCTGCCGCGCCTGCTGCGCACGCGGCTGTACGGCGCGATCTGGGTCATGCTGGGCGGCGCGCTCATCAACATGGGCATTGCCGGCGGCATAGGCGCCATCGCCACCGGCTGGAACGACGGCATGGAATACCTGGAGATTCCGTGGCAGATCGCCATCTTCATGTTCGCCGGCTTTGCGCTGGTCATCCTGCCGGTGCTCTACACCCTGGTCAACCGCAAGGTCTCGCACCTCTACGTGAGCGTCTGGTACATGACGGCGGCGCTGCTGTGGATCGCCCTGCTCTTCCTGGTCGGCAAGATGCCCGGCGTGCACACCGGCGTGCAGCAGGCCACCACCAACTGGTGGTACGGCCACAACGTGCTGGGCCTGTGGTTCACGCCGGTCAGCGTGGGCGCCATCTATTACTTCCTGCCCAAGGTCATAGGCCGGCCGATACGCTCCTACAACCTCTCGTTGCTGGGCTTCTGGACGCTGGCGTTTTTCTACGGCCAGGTCGGCGGCCACCACCTGATAGGCGGACCGGTGCCGGGCTGGCTGGTCACGCTGTCCATCGTGCAGAGCATCATGATGGTGATTCCCGTGGTCGCCTTCACCATCAACATGGGCGCCACGCTGAAGGGGCGTATGCACCTGGCGCTGTACTCGCCCACGCTGCGCTTCATGATGTTCGGCGGGCTGATGTACCTGGCATCTTCGCTGCAGGGCTCGCTGGAGGCGCTGCGCAGCGTCAACCAGGTCACCCACTTCACGCATTTCACGGTGGCCCACGCGCACCTGGGCGCCTATGCCTTCGTCACCATGGTGCTGTTCGGCGCCATCTATTTCATGATGCCGCGCGTACTGAACTGGGAGTGGCCCTACCCCAAACTGATCACCCTGCACTTCTGGCTGGCGGCCGTCGGGGTGATGATTTATTTCGTCGGGCTCACCATAGGCGGCTGGCTGCAGGGCCTGGCCATGCTGGACGCCGCGCAGCCCTTCATGGCCTCGGTGGAAGTGACGCTGCCCTACCTCAAGTGGCGCTCCATAGGCGGCAGCCTGATGGTGCTCAGCCACCTGGTGTTCGTCGGCCATTTCCTGGCCATGGCGCTGCGCTTCGGGCCGGGCCGTGCGGGCGCCGCCCTCTTCTGGCAAAGCGACGTGCGCAGCGCGCAACCGGGAGCCCAGCATGGAAAATGAAGTCAAGCTCGCATCGGGCGCCATGGTGGCGCTGGGCGTTGCCACGGCGGCCCTGGTGGTGATGCCTTATATGCAGGTGCGCGACATCAAGCCGCCGCCGCAGCTCAAGGGCTACACCAGCGCGCAGTTGCGCGGGCGCGAGGTCTACATCGCCAACGGCTGCGTGTACTGCCACAGCCAGCAGCCGCGCGACCGCAACTTCGGCCCCGACGCGGAGCGCGGCTGGGGCCGGGCCTCGGTGCCGGGCGATTATTTCTACGACAAGCCCCACCTGCTGGGCAGCATGCGCACGGGGCCCGACCTCTTCAACATAGGCGTGCGCCAGCCCAGCAAGGACTGGCACCTGGGCCACCTGTACCAGCCGCGCGCCTACGTGCCCGGCTCCATCATGCCGTCCTACCCCTACCTCTTCGTCGTCAAGGACGCCAAAGACGCCGAAAGCGAGGGAGAGCAGCCGCTGGCCCTGCCGCCGGCCTACGGCCCCAACGTGGGCCAGGTGGTGGTGCCCACGCCTCAGGCGCTGGACCTGGTCAAGTACCTGCAGGGCCTGAACCACACCTACCCGGTGCTGCCGCCCGCCCCCAAGCCCTGAGCCCCACAAGGTGATCCCATGTTGAACGACAACGACAAGACATCCGAGAGCCGGGCCCAGGAGCGCGAACAGGCCGAGCCCTCCGAAAAAAGCCAGCCGATTCCGCTGCTCTTCCTGATAGGCGCGGCGGCCCTGGTGCTGTGGGGCGCGGGCTACATCGTGCTGTCCGGCTCTTTCGGCCGCGCCGACCTCGGCGACAGGCGCACGCTGGCCGATCTGTCAGGCCCGGCCCCAGGAGCGACCACAACTGCCAACGGCAAGCAGCTGTTCACCGCCAATTGCGCGGCCTGCCACCAGGCCACAGGCAAAGGTTTGCCGGGCGTGTTCCCGCCGCTTGACGGCTCCGAATGGGTGGCCGGCGACGAGCGCACCGTGGCCAACATCCTGCTGCACGGCATCACCGGCGAGATCACGGTGATGGGCAGCACCTTCAAGGGCGCCATGCCGGCCTTCCCGCAACTCAGCGATGCCGAACTGGCCGCGGTGGCAAGCTACATCCGCGCCGAATGGTCCAACAAGGCCGGCGCCATCAAACCCGAGCTGTTCGAAGCCGAACGCAAGGCCGGCACGCGCACCGCACCGTTTAACGGCGGCGCCGAGCTCAAGGCGCTGACGGCCAAAGCGTCCTGATGTTTTCAACTTGGTACTCCGCCATGCATACCGAGCCTGAATGAACAGCATTCCCACTGATACCCAGACAGCGCTGAGAAGTAACCGTAGCAGGGTCGTAGAAGGGTGGTCACCCGACGATGTTGGATCGCTGGTCTTTCCCGACCCTGATTGGATTCATTAAAGCGACCCACACAGCGCTTTCGTGTACGCCTAGTCCGTGTTTGGCATCCAGTCCCAACCCAGCGGATCGCCGTCCATCACCTCCACGCTGGCTGCCATGAGTTCCGCGCGCAACGAGTCCGCCAATGCGAAATTCCGCTCGTCGCGTGCCACCTTGCGGTGGGCGAGCTTTTCCTCAACCTGTTCCACCGTCAACGCGGCGTTGGCACGCCGGACCCGGAGATCCGCGCGTGTCAGCGTCAGCAGCTTCAGTCCCAGCACTTGGTCAAACTCGTTGAGGACGTGAAGCTTGGCCTCGGGCGAGGCATCGGCTGCAAGTACCTCGTCGAGGAGCGGGAGAGTTCGAGGGATCATCAGGTCCTCCGACACCATCTCATCGAACCGCTGTACCACACTCTCCAATTCCAAGGACCGGCTGGCGACATCGGGACTAGCCAGCTTAAGGTCGTGTATAGCGGCCACGATCCGCTTAAGGCGCGTTAGCGCGGCCTGTAACGCATCCCAGGAGAATTCCAGTTCGCTGCGGTAGTGCGCCGACAAGCAAAGCAACCTGAAAGCTAGGGGATGGAAGCCGCGATCAACCAGGCGTTGGAGAATTAGCGCTTCCCCGGCAGACTTCGACATCTTGCCGCTGCGGTTCACCAGAAAGTTGTTGTGGAGCCAAATGGTTGCGCCGGGATGCGCCGAGTCGTCGAATGCCTGGTTCTGCGCAATTTCATTTGGATGGTGGATCTCGCGGTGGTCGATGCCACCAGTATGAATATCGAAGCGGTCGCCGAGATAGTGTTTGCTCATCGTTGAGCACTCGAGGTGCCATCCCGGAGCACCCTTTCCCCATGGGCTGTCCCACTCCATCTGTCGCTGCTCACCCGGCTTCGAAGTGCGCCAGATAGCGAAGTCGGCGGGATGACGCTTGCATTCCACCATTTCGATCCGCGCATCTCCTTCGCGAGTTTCAGCACGTGCCAGTCGACCGTAGTCAGGGACTGTCGCTACGTCGAAGTACAAACCGGTGTCAAGCTGGTAGCAGTGCTTTCCTGCGATCCGCTCGGCGAACGCGAGCATCTGTGGGATATGGTCAGTAGCGAAAGCCCACTTCGACGGGCTCCGGATGTTCAGCAGCTCGACGTCGCGCCAGAACGCGTCTGTGTAAAAGCGGGCCACAGAAGGAGCAGACATGCGCGTCTTTGCTGCGGCCTGCTCCATCTTGTCCTCGCCGGTATCGGCGTCTGACGTCAGGTGCCCGACGTCCGTGATGTTGATTACGTGGCGCAACCCGTATCCTTTGTACGAGAGTATGCGCCCGAGCGTGTCGGTGAACACGTATGCGCGCATGTTGCCAATGTGCTGATAGCTGTAGACGGTCGGGCCGCAACTATAAACTTTGGCCACACCAGGCTCAATCGAGGTGAAAGTCTCAAGAGATCGAGTCAGGCCGTTGAAAAGCCGAAGAGGGGTTGGAGGATTGCTCATATACTTTAGATGGGCAGCGCGCCCTGACAGGGGGAGGTTTCGCTCATTGAACACCTTGAAACTTCCAAATCTTCTGCGTCCAATTCATGCCCTTGCTCCCTTATTTTGGTGCCTGTGGAAAGCGCGAGTGTCCTACTCAGCGTCCCATGATGCGATGCTCTTCTGCGACTAGTTCAATTAGCCGATCTGCGAGTTGGCCAGCACGGGCAATTGCCCTGGAAATCGTGAGGGTTTCCGTCGATAGGCCGCCATAAGTGAACTCCACGGAGTGGGCAAAGTCTTCGGGAATGTTAACCCAGGAATTTCTTGCCGAAGTATCCAAAGAACCTCACGCCTCATGTGCGCACATCTCTGGATGAAGCGCATGTTTCTCAAATTGCGGACGTGGTGGAGCAGCTATATGATGAGACTGGCATCGATCGCGTCGAAGTGTTGCAGCGCGTACGCGGCATAGCCAAAGCCGTTCATGCCACCCAGGACATCTGGCTATAAATAACGCAGCGCTTACGCGTGTTGGCCATGCCTGAATCAGGTCCGTCGCCAAAGATTCACCTCTCGAACTTAGGAATTGTGTCGTCGCCAGACGACCTCCCGCTTGAGCTCACCCGACGACCTTTGGCGAAATTCGAGGATGCACCTGCTTTTGATTAGAAATTCCTGGGCGTTCGGGTACGTATGCCTAGCTAAACGCTTCATTGGAAGACGCAGCGGCAAGGCGCATCGATGACCTTCTGAGCTACTTTCTACCGTTCCGGCATTTCACAACAGTCATGCATGCCAGCCAGCCACTGCGACAAAGTCGACGACTCAGGCTTGCCGACCGAAACAACTTCGCGATGTTTGGGCGCTTCCGGCTGAATTTTACTTTTCTTGCCGGCTCTGGAGGGTGGTCGGCACAGCACACAGACATAGTTGCTTTGCGAATCATATGCGTGTGCCACAAACCGCCCGGTGCATCTGGTGCAAATGCTCAATTGCAGCATGTCGCTCTCAAAAAAACGGACCAGCGTCCAGGCACGTGTGCAATCGAGAACTGGTTCACACCCCTGCATTTTGACCTGCTCGAGATATAGCCTGTAGCTTTTGATGATCCCCGTAATCCGATTGCAGCCACCGCGATTCACCATGAAACGGTAGATGTTGTAGAACATGGACGAATGTATGTTCGACCGCCAGGTCATGAACCAGTCGGTTGAGAAGGGCAGCAGGCCCTTGGGAGGCGACACACCCCTGATCTCCTTGTAAAGTTTGACCAGGCGATCACGGCTCAAGCTGGTTTCGGCCTCCAGAAATTGCAGCCGCGCGCCAATCGTGATGAGGTCCATCGCGAGATGAATTTCATGCGCTTCGCGGATCACACTTTTGGCGGCTGGGCGGTTAGGCTCGGACGCCGCCGCATTGCGCCGCAAAAGCGGTTCGGACAAGGACATCATGAGGCGACTTCCAGTTCCTGCCCTGACAAAAGGATGGCGGCGTGGGCCTGCTGAAGACCGCCGCAACCCTGACCGTCCTGCGATAGCGCAGACAAGATCGGATGGCCATCAAACCTGAAGCGGCACAAAAGCAGACTGGAAGCCGCCAGTTTCACAATCTGTGATAACGACAGATTTCCGAGCAATGTGGCCAACTCTTTGCTGATGCCCAGACGAAACATTGCAGTCGCAACATCCTCGCGCACCAGGCGCTGCGCGAGCAAAAGATAAGACAGATTTAAATCTCCAACCTCGTTGGTATTACCAATTTCACCCACTTTGCACTCCTTTTAAATTTATACGTCGCTGTGGGTCGAGTCGCCCAAAGGGTTAGCGACCTGCTGCCCGATATGCGCTGCACAGGCGCCTGTGCTGCCTCTCCTGCAGGGCAGTAATGTTCTGTTAATGCAGAAATCAAGGTCGGCCAGCCTGGCGGTGTTGCGGCATCGACCGTTTTGGTGCTTGTGGATTTCCAGCGCGCCATTGATCCTGGCCTGGGCCAATTCGATCCTTACCTCGGCTACTTTGCGGGCTGCGAAAGGGCGGCAACTTATTTCGCACAATTAGTTGGTGCGCCACCAATAAATTTGGAACCTCGTCTCACCTGTCGGTCCCTGTAGTGAGCAACAGCATATAGTTTACGCGCTAATGATTAGCGCACTATATATTATATAGAGATATTAATATTCATTTTTAGCATATTAACGCATAAGTGTTTTATTCAGGCGCTGGATGCCTTCCATCATGGCATCCGTGTCCTTCTGCAGGATGGCACAAATCCTGTCGAACTCCTGGTTGATGCGCAGGCCGCTTGCACGCAAGTCCTGTCCGGCAACCGTCAATGTCAACAGCACATTGCGCTCGTCGCGCGGGTCGCGGCTACGCAGCAAATAGCCCTCGGCTTCCAGTCTTTTGACGATGGGTGTGATTGAGCCAGAGTCCTGCTGCATGCGTTGCGCCACATCCTTGATGCCCAGCCCGTCGCCTTCCCACAGGATGAGCATCACCAGGTACTGGGGATAGGTCAGGTTGAATTCCGCAAGCAAGGGCTTGTAGATTTGGGTCATTTTCAGCGACGCTGTGTACAGCTGAAAACAAAGGTGCTCTTCAATGCCGAGCAAGTGGGGAGGCGCTTCAGGTTGTGACATGGTATTCAAGTGCAGGTCCCTGATGGCCACCCAAATTCCCCCGCCTATGGCCACCTCAAACTCCCCCACCTGAACTGATCGGGGATAGGGGTTAAACGCCGGCGTCGTCGGCACCTGTTGGCAGGACATTGATCCGGTCTTCCCCGAGGGAAG
>CAUPNM010000052.1:0-13969 GCA_963512645.1 uncultured Albidiferax sp.
CAGACCAGGATGTGGCGCTTGTAGTCACCGATCTTGGGTTTCACCACTTCGCTCATTCCTGCACCTCTTCGGCCGGTGCGGGGACGGCTTCGACCGGCGAGGTCAGCACCATGACGATGTAGTCCGCAGGCAGCCGGTGCTGCCGGGCCAGGGCCTCCACGCCCACGCCGTCGGCAAAGTCGGCGCGCAGGTTCTCCATCCAGCCCAGCAGTCCGGTGGACAGCGAACGCCCGGCTTTTTCGCCCGCGCGGGTGCTGCCGCCGTCGTCCAGGTCGTACTTGTTGGCGTAGCCGCGCGGCGTGACCATCAGGCCGTGCTGGACGAAGGTGTGGCTGTTGCCGATCAACACCGTGGTCAGCATGCCGATGTCGCA
The DNA here is from genome assembly GCA_963512645.1 of uncultured Albidiferax sp. Classification (GTDB taxonomy): domain Bacteria; phylum Pseudomonadota; class Gammaproteobacteria; order Burkholderiales; family Burkholderiaceae_C; genus Rhodoferax_B. Next base: position 374 of record CAUPNM010000052.1, read on the forward strand.
GTCGCTCATGCGGTCCAGCGTGGTGAACTCGATACGCTCACGGCGGCGGTAGGCCGACTTGACCACCGCCACCGGCGTGTCCGGCCTGCGGTGGCGCAGAAACAGGGCCTGCGCCTGCACGATCTGCTGGGTACGCCGCCCACTTTTGGGGTTGTACAGCGCCACCACAAAGTCGGCGGCGGCCACCGCATCCAGGCGGCGGGCAATCACCGGCCACGGGGTCAGCAGGTCGCTCAGGGAGATAGAGCAAAAGTCGTGCGTCAACGGCGCGCCCACCAAGGCCGCGCAGGCGTTGATGGCCGACGCACCGGGCACCACCTCCACCGTGATGTCTGACTCCGGGGTCCAGCCCGCCTGGAACAGCACCTCGTAAGTAGGCCCGGCCATGCCGTAGACACCTGCATCCCCGCTGGAGATCAGCGCCACCTTCTTGCCTTCGCGGGCGCGGTCCAGGGCGTTAACGGCGCGGTCGAGCTCTTCGGTCATGCCTTTGCGGATGACTTCCTTACCTTCGAGCAAGTCGGCCACCAGCTTGATGTAGGTGGAATAGCCCACCACCACGTCGGCCTCGGCAATCGCCTCGCGGGCGCGCTGGGTCATGTGCGCGTTGCTGCCGGGGCCGATGCCGACCAGGGAAATCTTGCCGCTCATGCCGTAGCCGCCGGGTGCAGCGCACGCGCATCGAAACACAGCGTGGCGACCCGGCTCTTGCGCAAACGTCCCGCCACAAGCACCAAACCGATAGTCAAGAAGGGCTCAACCACCACCAAGCCCCCATACGAGACTGCAAACAGGGCCCAGTCGGCTACGGGCGCAGCGTCTCGGCTGATGGACAGCCAAAAACCCACCATCAAGGTCACCCCGGTGTAGTACACCGCGTCCAGCTTGAGAACATTGCGGACCGTCAAGCCTTGCATGCGTTTGCCCATGCTGTGGTGCACGGCCACCAGCGGCACCGCCAGGCTCAAGAAGTTGATCGCCAAGTGCGCCAGGTCCTGGGGCTCAAAAACCAGCGCCTGCAGCAGCAGCCCCAGGCCAAAACCCAACAGCGTGGGGATGAAGCCAAACAGCAGATAGATCGGCATGGCCCCCACCATGTGCAACTCGGATGGCCCCACCGGCATATGCCAGGCCTGCATCAGTGCACTGAAGAAGAATGCCGCCAAGCCGGTGCGCAGCCAGACCGTGGGGCCTTTGAGCAGACTGGGCGCGTGCACGGCCAGCAAGGCGGTCGCGGCAACGCCTGCGTAAGCGATTTTTTCGGGGGTGAGAATGCCAATTTCGATATGCATAAAAGTCCTTTTTGGTTAGGGAACGGGGTGAAGGAACGGGTAATGGCCACAGCAGGCCAACGACACCGTGGCGTTGTGCCCATCGGCACCACGGTGTTTGAGTTTTTCGACCACCAGGGCGGTCATGGGCAGGTTGCCTCCCACCAGCAGGGCCGCGGCCTCGCTGACCGACGGGGTGCCGGTGTGCTTGCGGACCACCTCCGACGGGTGCGGCACGGCGACGGTGGCGAGTTCATCCGGGCGAAAAAAGCGAACTGCCCAACCGTGCTCCAACGCCAGGGCCAGCAGCCCGGGCTCGTCCGCTTTGAGGTCGATGCTGGCCACCGCCCGGATCTGCGACACCTGCGCGCCCGCTAGCTGCAAGGCCTGCTGCAGCGCCTGGTGCAAGGTGGCCAGCGAAGTGCCCCGGTCGCAGCCCAGGCCCAGGGTGAATTGGGGGGTCATGGGTTGCCGCCTCGCGATCCCACCCGCAGGACGGTTATTTCAAAAATCATAGCTATAAACCTATGCCACATAAGCACAGACTGGTCGGTAGACCACTAAGCGTTCGTGCAGCTCGGTCCAGCGCTCCGGCGGCACTTCGGCATCGGTAATCCACAGTACGGCCTTGAACTGGGCCAAATCCACGTCGGAAAAACGGGTGAACCTGTGGATGTTGGCGGGCAAAGGCGTGGGCCGGGTCCACCAGTGCGGGCTGCCGGCTTCCTGCACCACCGCAATCGGCTCGCCATTCACCACATGGGCTGACACGCGGGTGATGTTGATCTTGGGGGCCTCCACCTTCCAGCCCAGCTCGCGGCCCAGAATGTCCACGGGAATCGTCTTGCCCACGTCGGACGCGGTGGTCAGCACAGCGGTCGCGCCCAGCAGTGCCGCGACTTGCTCGGCCATGGCGTTGGCCCCGCCCACGTGGCCAGATAGCACCGGAATGACAAACTGCGCCGCGTCGTCCACCACCAGCACGCCGGGGTCCTCGTCCTTGCTTTTGAGGTGCGGGGCAATCAGCCGTACCACCGCCCCCAGCGACACAAAAAACACCACCTGGTCAAAGTCGGCAAACAGCGCGGCTATCTCGTCGCGGAACGGGCCGCTGTAGGCCCGCACCGGGTTGGATAGATCAGCCATCAGCGGGGCGAACTTGTCGGCCACGCAAACGCTGGCCTCGGGCATCTGGCGGGCCAGATCGGCGGTTTGCTGGGCTCCGTGCTTGGTGATGGCCACCAGGACGACGCGGACGGGGGTGTTCATGCGGGGGTTTCCTCTTCTTCGATTTCGGTGGATGTTTTTTTGCGGCAGCCGCGCTGCAGTTCGCCGCGCACGCGGTCGGGGTTCTTCACCAGCAGCAGGGACAAATAGTTGACCGTGGTGCCCTGCAGCGTGGCCACGTCGGTCACGATGCGCTCCACCGGCGAACCGGCTTTTTCGATGAAGCGGCTGTGCTGCAGCAGGCCGCGCCGCGCCAGCAGCGCGAGCAGGTCGTCGAGCAGTGGCTTGACCTTCATCAGCACCAGGGTGTCAAAGTCGTCCAGCATTTTTTCCACCGCCGCAATGCCGTAGGCCGCGGGCACGATGGCGATGGTGTCGTCCTGCTCCGACAGCGGCATCTGCAGCTGGGCGCAGGCGGCGTTGAACGAGGTGACGCCGGGCACCACCTCGATGCGGGCCTGCGCATCCAGCCCGCGCAGCACCCGGGCCAGGTAACCAAAGCTGGCGTAGGTGGAGGCATCGCCTTCGACCAGAAACAGCACGTCCTGCCCGGTGGCCAGTAGCGCCTGCACCGTCTCGGCGGCTTTGAGCCAGTGGCGGGCCAGCTTCTCCACATCGTGCGTCATGGGAAACAGCAGCGGCTGGTGCCGGGGCGGCAGCGGCAACCCGGCACGGACCACGATGTCCAGCGCATAGCTTTCCTTGCGCAGGCTGCGTACCGGGTAGGTCCACACCGTGCCGGGCCGCTGCAGCAAGGCCCAGGCGCGGCGGGTGATCAGGCCAGGGTCGCCGGGGCCCAGGGATACGCCGTACAACATGCCGGGCTGTGTCATGGTGCATTCCCCGCTTGCGCGCAGACGATCCACACCGGGTTCTCGGCGGCCATGCGGTGCATGTGCAGGATGGGTTTGCTGCGCGAGGCCTGCAGTTGCAGCACGTCCCAGGTGGCGCCCTGCGTTTTCAGGGCGGCCACGGCCACGCCCAGGTTTTCAATCGTCACGAAGTTCATCACCAGCCAGCCTTGGGGCTTCAAACGTTTCAAAATCAGCGCGATCAGCTCGGCCAGTTCACCGCCCGAGCCGCCAATGAACACGGCATCGGGGTCGGCCCAATCCTGCAGGCCCTCAGGGGCTTTGCCGTGCACCAGGCTGTGGTTGCTGATGGCCAGGGCCAGGCGGTTGCGCTGCACGATGGCTACGTCGTCCGCGTTCTTTTCGATGGCGTAGACATGGCCATTGCGGCACAGGCGGGCGGCTTCCAGGCCCACGGAGCCGGAGCCCGCGCCGATGTCCCACACCACGCTGCCCGCGGTCAATTGCATGCGCGCCAGCGATACGGCACGCACCTCGTTCTTGGTGATCAGGCCCTTCTCGGGGTGGCGCTGTTCAAAGGTGGCATCGGGCAGGCCGAACAGCACCTGCGGCGGGCGCAGCGTGGTGCGCCACAGCAGCACCACGTTCGGGTCGGCAAATGGCATCTGCGCCGCAGCGCGGACGGCCATGCCGCTGACGATGCGTTCCTGGGGCTGGCACAGGCGCTCGGCCACGGCCATCTCGAAACCATCGGCCAGGCCCTCGGTGACCAGCATGCGGGCGATGCGGTCGGGTGTGTTGTGCGGGCTGGTGAGGATGGCCAGGCGGTCGTGCTGGCGGATGTCGCGCAGCAAGGCGTACAGGCCGTGGCTGGGTGGCGAACCGGCCACCCAGTCGCCCGCGTCCTGGCTGTGCACCGAGGCAAACTTCATCTCCTGCCAGGGCAGGCCCAGGCGGGCGCAAGCGAGTTGCAGGGTGGAGACGTTGGGCACCACCTCGATGGCCTCGATGCACAGGCGCGAGGCCAGATAGGCCGCGATGCCATGGCACAGCGGGTCGCCAGTGGCCAGCACCACCACGCGCAAGGCATCGGCCTGGGCGGCGCGTATCCACTCCGGCACCTGCGACAACGCGCCAGTCAGGTCGCGCTGCTGCGCACCGGGGGCGATCTGGGCGGCAAACAGCTGCAGGGTGCGCGTGCCGCCAATCACCAGTTGCGCCGTTTGCAGGTGCTGCAAGGCCGTGGCGCCCAGGCTGGCCACGCCGTCGTCCAGCACGCCGACGATGCGGCATTTTTCGATCACGGGTTCAAATCTCAAGAAGCCTCCGCTATTTTTTTGCCGTCGAAATCGCAGACGAGCACTTGCAGTTCAAATTGGTCGGGGTAGCGCGTGCGCAGGGTCGCGATGACCTGGTGCGCCAGCGCCGTGTGGAAGGCCGTGCCCAGGCCCAGCGCGTCCATGCGCTCCCCGGCGTAGCGGGCGGTTTCGTTGCCGCGGATGGCCTCGCACACCTCGGCAGGCGCGCCGATGCGGGCGGCAATGTCGGCCAGCAGGCCGGTATCCACCTCGGCCCGGCCCGCGTGGGTGATGGTTTCGCCCTGGGCGATCTTGGTCAGCTTGCCGACCATGCCGCCGATGACTACCTTTTTCAGCCCGGCCTTCACCGCCGCGCCCATGGCGTAGCGCAGAAAATCGCCCATCTGCACAAAGGCCGGTTCGGGCAGTTCGGGCATTTCTTCCATCACAAATTTCTCGGTGCGGCCCCCGGTGGTCAGCACCACCACGCCATGGCCCAGGGTGCCCGCCACCTGCACGCCCTGCACCACGCTGGCACGGTAGGCCGCGGTGGAGTACGGTTTGACGATGCCGGTGGTACCCAGGATGGAGATACCACCCAAAATGCCCAAGCGCGCGTTCAGCGTCTTCTTGGCCATCTCTTCGCCCTGGGGCACGGAGATGGTGACTTCCAGCCCCACCTCGTCCAGCAGCGCCGCCCCCACCAGCCGCACATTGGCTTCGATGTTGCGGCGCGGCACCGGGTTGATGGCCGGCCCCCCCACCGCCAGGCCCAGGCCGGGCATGGTTACCGTGCCCACGCCCATGCCCCCCGCCAGCACCACCTGGCCTGCGTGGTCCGGCAGCACCCGCACGTCGGCAGTGAGGTGGGCCTTGTCGGTGCAGTCCGGGTCGTCGCCCGCGTCTTTGATGACCATGGCGTGGGCCGTGTGGCCGTCCGCGCGGCCATCCATTACGGCGAAGTTCACCAGGTCGCCATTGGGCAGCAGGCACTCCACTTCCGTAGGTACCGCGCCCGTGACCAGACCGATGACAGCGGCACGCGCCGCCGCAGCAGAGCACGCACCGGTAGTGAAGCCAGTGCGGGTGCCGCGGGGGGGGTCTTTTTTCAGCATGGTGTGGGTGCCTTTTTGCATCCCTGGCCGGGATATGCCCCCGGCAGGGCAGTAACTTTCTTTTGCGTGGCCAAAAGAAAGTCACCAAAGAAAAGGCCACCCCCACTGCCAGCGCCATCCGCTAGCACCGCAGGTTCCCCGGCGCGAAAGCGACGGGGCGCAGGCAGTTGGGGCGCCTTTCTTTTGGTGACTTTTCTTTTGCGCAAAAGAAAAGTTACTGCGCCGCCGGGCGCAACTCCCGGCCGGGGATCTCCGTTAACGCCAACCCGCCAATAGGGGTCGGAGCCCAAATGCGAGGTACACCGTGCACGCCCCGCCAGCAACCCGCGCGCAATGGGGATCCGACCCCCATGGGCTACAACGCCCATCACGCAGCCAGCTCCCGCGCCTCGGCCAACCCCAGCAGCGCGTGTATCGCCGCCACCACCAGGGTCGAACCGCCCTTGCGGCCCCGGATGACGATCCAGGGCACATCCACTTCCAGTGCCATCAAATCCTTGGATTCCGCCGCCGACACAAACCCCACCGGCATGCCCACCACCAACGCAGGCCGGGCCCCCTCCTCGTGCACCAGGCGCACGATCTCGATCAAAGCCGTGGGCGCATTGCCGATGCCGACAATCGCACCGTCCACCAAGCCCAGCCGGTGCGCCTTGCGCATGGCCTGCACCGCGCGGGTTGTGCCCTCGGCCTTGGCCATCTCGATCACATCCGGGTCGCTGATGAACTGGTGCGTGCGCATGCCAAAGTGGCCCAGGCGCGGAGCCGACAGGCCCACGCAAATCATCTCTACGTCGGCCACCACACGGGTGGTGCGCGACAGGATGGCGGCCAGCCCCTGCTCCACCGCGGCGGGATGGAAGTCGGTCAGGCCGTTGAAGTCAAAGTCGGCGTTCGCGTGGATCATGCGGCGCACGATGGGCCACTGCGCGGGCGTGTAGCCGTGCGCCAGCACCTCGCGGTCGATCACGGCAAACGAATCGTGCTCGATGGCACGCCCGGCTGCGGTGAGCTGCTCGGTGACGACGTTGCCAGGCTTAGATGCGGGCGTGGTCATGGTCGTGCGCATGGGGATGGGCGTGGTCGTGAGGATGGTCATGGTTGTGCGGCACCGCGCCATCGTGGTGGTGGCCGCCCATGCCGTGCTCCTCGGCAAAGCTGCGGAACTTGCAACCGTCGCAGGGCATCAGCGCCGCCGGGGCATTGCGCTTCAAGTCCATCACCCGCTGCTCCAGCAGTTCGAAAATTTCCTTCTCAAAACCGAAGTATTTCGTCGCGATAAAGCGCAGCGTCGGGTACTGGGCCTGCAGGTGCGCCACCTGGCGGGTGATGCGCTCCACCAGCGTGCCGTTGAACAGGTAGTACGGCAGCACCACCACCTGTTGCATGCCCAGCAGGCTTTGGCGCTGCACGGCCTTTTCCAGGCGCGGGTAGGTGATGCCGGTAAAGGCCAGGTCCACCAGTTCGTGGTCGGTTTCTTCCATCAGCCAGCGCGCCATCTTGGCCATGTCGCCATTGGCCTGGCGGTCGGACGAACCCCGGCCCAGCAGCACCACGCCGGTGGTGGTGGGGTCGGGCATGTCCAGCGCCTGCATCGCGCCCTTGAGGCGGCGGCGCAGGATCTGCAGAATCGGGTCGCAGGCGGTGAGGTGCGGCGCGTACAAGAACTGCACCAGCGGGAACTGCAGCCGCGCACCGTCGATGGCCTGCGGAATGTCCATCTTCACGTGGCCTGCCGCGTTCAGAATCAGCGGCACCACCACCACGCGGTGGGCGCCCGCCGCCGCGCGGCGCAGGCCCTCGCCCATGGTGATCTCGGAAAACTCGATGAAGCAGACCTCAATGCGCCAGCCGGGTTGGCGCTGCCGCCATTGTTCGGCGAACGCAAAGATCTCGTCGTTGCCCGACTGCTCGCGCGAGCCGTGGCCGATCAGCAAAATGGTGTCTAGGGTCATGGGGATTCCAAAGTAAGGTTTTCTACAGGCACGCTGGCGCGCCGAAACCGGTGGGTGAAACTGGCGTCGTAGAGCTTGGACTTGGCCAAGGTGGTCCACTGCCGCGCGCCCAGGGTGGGGCTGGCGATGACCATGGACTGGGTAGCGATGCGGGCCTCGCGGCACAGGGCCTGGATGGTGGCCACGGTGCCGCGCACGATCTTTTCCTCGCCCGGCCAACTGGCTTTGTGCACCACCACCACCGGCGCGTCGGGCGACCAGCCTGCGGCCAGCAGCTCAGAGGCCACCCTGCCCAGCAGCGTGATGCTCAAAAAGATGCACAGCGTGCAGTGGTGCGCCGCCAGCGCCGCCAGCGACTCGCCTGCGGGCATGGGCGTGCGGCCTTCCACACGGGTGAAGATCACGGTCTGCGTCACCTCGGGCAGGGTCAGGCTTTCCACCGCCGCCGCCGCGCTGGCCATGGCCGACGACACGCCTGGCACCACCTGCAGTGGCACGCCGGCCGCATCCAGCGGCTGCACCAGCTCGATCAAGGCGCCATACAGGCCGGGGTCGCCGGTTTGCAGGCGCACCACCGTCTGGCAGCGCGTGGCCTGGTGGATGAGCCAGGCCGACATCTGCTCCAGCGTCATCTCCTTGCTGTCGGCCACCACGCAGTCGGCGGGTGCCCAGCGCATCGCGGCTGCGCTGACCAGCGAGCCCGCAAACAAAATGGCCCCGGCGCGCTCGACCAGGCCGCGGCCTTTGACGGTGATCAGCTCCGGGTCGCCCGGGCCTGCGCCGACGAACCAGACGGTTCCGAATTCAGTGGACATGGTTTTCCTGGGGCGCAAACAGCTGCGCCACAGCCTGGGGGTTGGAGGGAAAGTACAGGTGCAGGAACGAGGCATGCAGCCGCCCGGCGCGGTACACCGGCTCGCCGTGGCCGCTTTGGCGCTGCGGCTGGGTGGTGGCAATAGAAGCCAGGGTGCTGTCCATGCGCGCATGGTGGAAGCTGTGGCCGCGCAGCCGCCCCTCGGGCAAATCCACCGCGTGCATGCCAAGGTTGACAAACCGCTTTTGCAGCGCCGCCGTACCTGGCAACAGGCCCCACATCGGCACAGCCACGCCATCGTGCGCGGCCAGGCTGTCCAGCAGCGCCAACATGCCGCCGCACTCGGCCACCATGGGTTTGCCCGCCGCGTGGTGGGCCTGGATGGCGGCGCGCATGGACTGGTTGGCGTGGATCTGCGCCAGGTGCAGCTCGGGGTAGCCACCGGGCAGGTACAGGCTGTGCACGTCGGGCAAGCAGGCATCGGCCAGGGGCGAGAAGAAGCACAGCTCGGCACCCAGCGCGCGCAGCGTGTCCAGGTTGGCGGCGTACAGGAACGAGAAGGCGGTATCGCGCGCCACGGCGATGGGTACACCGGCCAGCAACTTTGGCACGGGCTCTACCGGGCTGGGGTCAAACCGCACCGGGCTGGCCATGCCCTCCACGCTGGGGCCGATGGCAAGAGCTGCCAGGGCGATGCGCTCATCCAGTTGCGCAACCTCGGCGGCTTGCACCAGGCCCAGGTGCCGTTCGGGCAGCGCATAGTCGGCTGAACGCGGCAGCGCGCCCCACCAGCGCAAACCGGCGGGCAGGCTCTCCTGCAGCATCTGCGCGTGCGTCGCACTACCCACGCGGTTGGCCAGCACCCCGGCGAACTGCAGGCCGGGGCGGAAGCTGCTCAGGCCGTGGGCCAGCGCGCCAAAAGTCTGCGCCATGGCCGCGCCGTCGATCACCGCCAGCACCGGCAAGCCCAATGCCTGGGCCAGGTCGGCGCTGCTGGGGGTGCCATCGAACAGGCCCATCACGCCTTCGACCAGGATCACATCGGCCTGTGCCGCTGCCGCGTGCAGCAGCGCCCGGCAGTGCGCCTCACCGCCCATCCACAGGTCGAGCTGGTACACGGGGTGGCCGCTGGCGCGCTCGAGCACCATGGGGTCCAGAAAGTCGGGGCCGGTCTTGAACACGCGCACCCGCCGGCCCTGGCCTACGTGCCAGGCAGCCAGCGCCGCCGTCACCGTGGTTTTGCCCTGGCCAGAAGCCGGCGCCGCCACCAGCAGCGCATCGCAAAAATGAGGCATCAAATAGCCCCTCTGTGCTTATGGAATAAGCGTGAGCAGCTATAAATTAAATAGTAAATGGTCTACCCCTGCACGCCCGCCGCGTGGTTGTGGAACGGTGTGGCCAGGGGTGGGAGAGGGATCAGAAGGCGAGACGCGGTCGCGCCTGTGCCGGGACGAGCCGGGACAGGGGTGCGCGGGGGCCTGCTGATCTTCGCCCACCGCAAAGTCACGCTAGGTCAGCAGGCCGGTCTCCGGGCTCACAGGTGCAGAGTGGAGACTCTGCTGCGGGGCCACCTTCCCATGCATTTGCACAGTGGTGCGGACGTACGTCCTGGGCCTCGCTTTGACCTGTTTACCGTTGCGGGGGCAGCGTGGGCATGGCGCAGTACCGGGTACTGCGCTTCACCAACTTCCCGTTTAATCCGCAGCTCGCAAGCTGCAGACACCTGTTGACAAGTTTCAGTGTAGCAGCAGCCGTTTTGCCCAACAGCCCCCATTGCCGTTACAAATGTTGCCCGTCAGCAACAAGACCACGTAACAAATGTCGATATTTATTACATGCTTCGTGATAAATGCACGATTTTTTCATAGAAATCAACGTTCTAAGTAACTGGTGCAAAGATTGCTTTACAGGCTGAAATAAGGCGTTCACACACATTCACGCTGTGGATGCCCCTTTGCAACAGGGGAGATTTTTGAATGAAAATCATCGAACGGGGCTGCTCCAGCCCCCGCCTCCCGGCTAGCCACATGGCTAGGTGCCTGCCCGTGCAGCGCGTTGTGCCGGTACCGCACGGATGCCCTTGTCCGACGCACCCCATCCCCCTGCCTTCGTAAGCCTCCGGCAACCAGCCCGGCTGGCCCTGCCCCCCGTTTTGCCCCGATTGGACTTGTTCACTCCCTTGCTTTTGGCGCGCCATGGGCCGCCGTCTTACCCCTCGGAGATTTCGCGCCATGAGCCTCTATCCTGAATCCACGGTCAACACCTTCACCGCCAACCAGCAAAGCAGCCCCGACACCGCCTTACTGGCAGACGGCAGCTATGTCACCGTGTGGCAGTCGTACGACCAGGATGCCAACAATACCTACGGGGTGTACTACCAGCGGTTCAGCGCCTCGGGCGTGCCGCTGGGTGGCGAGTTCCGCGCCAATACCGCCACGGACGGAGGGCAAACCAACCCCCACGTGGCCGCCACCTCCGACGGTGGTTTTGTGATTCTGTGGGACGACGACAGCGGCGTGGATGGCTCCAGCCAGGGGGTGATCGGGCAGCGCTTCAACGTCAACGGCATCGCCCAGGGTGCCAACTTTCTGGTCAACACCACCACCGCCAGCACCCAGTTCCAAAACGCGGTAGCGGGCTACACCGGCGGTTTTGCCACCGTCTGGGCGTCCTACATCAACAGCGACTACGACATCTACCTGCAGCGCTGGGACAACACCGGTGCCAAGGTCGGTGGCGAGACGCTGATCAGCAAAACCACGGGTGCCGCCACCGAGCAGGCGGGAAACCAACAGTCTTCTGACATCGCTGCCAGCGCGAATGGCGACCTGGTCATCGTCTGGGACGACGACCAAACCAACGGCGTATTTGGACGCACCTACAACGCCAGCACCGGCACCTATTCCGACACTTTTCTGGTGAACACCAGTTCCGCCAACGGGTCCGAACCCAGCGTGGCGATGCTCAGCGGCGGCGGTTATGTGGTGGTGTGGACATCGGCTGGCCAGGATGGCAACGGCAATGGCGTTTACGGCCAGCGCTTCTCGGCCGCAGGGGCCAAGGTGGGAACTGAATTCCTGGTCAACCAGTCCACCAACGGCGGCCAGTACCAGCCCAGTGTGGCCGGCCTGTCCACCGGCGGTTTTGTGGTCAGCTTCTTCAACGACAACTATGACGTGGGCGACACCAGCAGCTACCAGGACGTGTATGTGCGCGAGTACGACGCAGCGGGCGTCCCCCTGGGCAACCAGACCAAGCTGGTGTCGGGCTACGGCTTCGACCAGGAGAGCACGCCGGTGGTGGCCAGCCTGGGCAACGGCAACTATGTGGTGTCGTACACCAACACCATCCGTGTCGCAGACGGCGGCAACGGCACCCAAGAGATTGGCCAACAAATCTTTGGCAGCGCCGCCACCCTGCCCCGCCAGCAAGATCCGCAACTCGGTAACTTCAGCGGCACCGTCACGCTGGGCGAAAACCTGGTCAACGCCACGCCACAGGTCATCCGTGCCACCGTGAGCCTGACCGACATCGATTCCGCCAACTTCGAGGGCGGCCAGATCGATCTGTTCTACGTGCAAAACGGCGATACCACCGACCAGCTGGGTGTGCGTAGCGTGGGCAACGGCAGCAACCAGATCAGCGTAACCGGCAGCACCGTGCGTTACGAGGGCAATGTCATCGGCACCATCAGCGGCGGCAGCAACGGCAGCAACCTGGTCATCACCCTGAACGCTGCCGCCACCGTGGATGCGGTGGAAGAACTGGTGCAAAACCTCACCTACGCCAGCACCTCGTCCAGCCCCGCCGCCAGCCGCAGCGTGGGCATCCGCGTGTCCGACGGCGACGGCGGAGCCAGCGCATCCAGCATGGTGGAGATTCTTGTCACGCCCGAGCTGGACGGCGCACCGGTGGTGTATGGCGAATCACAGGTCAACACCTACACCACCAATACCCAGGGCGAACCGCAGATTGCCGTGCTCACCGACGGCAGCTACGTCATCGTCTGGCAGTCCTACGACCAGGACAGCAACAACACCTACGGCGTGTACGGCCAGCGCTTCAGCGCCCAGGGCGTGGCCATCGGGGCCGAGTTCCGCGCCAACACCGCCACCGCCGCCGCACAAGACGGCGCCCATGTGGCCGCTCTCAGCAACGGTGGTTTCGTCATCACCTGGGACGATGCCAGCGGCGTGGACGGCAGCGGCCAGGGCGTGGTCGCCCAGCTCTACAACAGCACCGGCGCGACGGTGGGCGCCAACTTTGTGGCCAACACCACCACCAGCAGCACCCAGCAGTACAGCGACGTGGCAGGCTACGCCGGGGCGGGCGCGGTAGTGGGCGGCTTTGCCACCGTGTGGGCTTCCAGCGGCAATGCGGGTGGCAATGGTTTTGATATCTACCTGCAACGCTTTGACAACAGCGGCACCAAGCTGGGCACTGAATTGCGGATCAGCACCACGCCAGGTGTGGCAACCGCCCAGGCGGGGCAGCAGTACCTGCCGCGCATTGCGGCACAGAGCAATGGCGATCTGGTGATTGTGTGGCGCGACGATAACGCCAATGACGGCGGGGCTTCGTACGGGGTTTTCGCCCAACGCTACACCGCTGCCACCGGCACGCTGTCGGGCAGCTTCCTGGTCAACAGCACGGTGGTGGGCAACCAGTACGAACCCGATGTGGCCACCCTCTCGGATGGTGGCTTTGTGGTCGTGTGGCGCTCGGACAGCCAGGACGGCTCCAGCGCCGGGGTCTACGGCCAGCGCTATAACGCAGCCGGTACTGCAGTGGGCGGCGAGTTCCGGGTGAACGAGACCACCACCGGCGGCCAGTACCAGCCCAGTGTGACCGGCCTGTCCACCGGTGGTTTTGTGGTGAGTTTTTACAACGACAACTACGACCTCACCGGCGCGGGCAGCTCGGCCGATGTGTACATCCGCGAATTTGACGCATCGGGCACACCCATCGACGGCCAGCGCAAGCTGCCCAGTGCCACCGCCACCGGCAGCAACCAGGAATACCAGCCCGCCATTGCCGACCTGGGCAACGGCAACTTTGTGGTCGCCTATGCCGACCACGTGCCCACCATTGACGGCGGCAACGC
>CAUPNM010000053.1:0-13025 GCA_963512645.1 uncultured Albidiferax sp.
GATTTACAAAAATAGGCATCTAGCGCATATTCCACATGCGCTAGATGCTCCTATTTATGTAGCAATTACGGCATATTCACGGGGCGGATGCCAAGCACCTGGTCTTCGCCCCAATTCAATGCATCAAACAGTTGCCAAGCGGGTAGCACATAGGCTTTGCGCAGTGCGGAGTCGCCAGCGATGAACATGCCCACCAGCGTCAGCCCGCCGCCGGGCAGCGGGGCCAGCACCGGCGCACCGCTGTCGCCGGGCTCGGGCCGATCGGTACCGAGCACATCGAATTGCAGCAGTTCCCAGTGGTAAATCACCACAGTGGCCAAAGGTGCATCGGGATCGGCCTGCGCCGCTGCGGTACCGGCGGCGCGCAATGTGTACTCCAACGGAATGGCGCCAAGATCGGTACTGAGCTGGTGCAGTTGAATCTGCACCGGCACTTGGCTAACCCGGTTGTCGGCGGTGCGCATAACCGCTACGAAGTCTGGGGAGTTCAGCCGGTCCAGTGCCTCGGGGCCGGTCACCCAGGGGTGGGTGGCCGACAAAGGCATGGCGGCCAATTGCGTGCGCAGCCAAGGCAGAGGGATGGCCGCCAGTTGCGCGTCAAAACTGAAGTTCGGTCCGGCCGGATCGTCGGGGTCACTCCAGCGCAGTGCGCCACGCAGCATGGTGGTGCGGCCGATCACCGGTTTTTGGTGCGCGGTATGTAGCCGGGCCGGGGTGGTGGACGGCCCCGCCTGCACCTCGGCGTACGGTGTAAATACATGCATGGCACTGAGCGCCAGCGTCTCAGGCGGGCTGCCGTCGGTGCGGCTGAGTTGTACAGCGCACGTCACCGTGCCGCATACCGACCGCCCCGGTGCCGGGTCGTCCACCCGCACCGCATGCTGGCTGTAGGCACGCCCACCCAGAAAGGTTTTGGCCCGTTGCACGTCGGTCGGTACGGCAAATAGCTGGCGCGTGCCATCCACCTCGGCCCCCACCAGCAGATGGCGGGGCAGTATCTGCCGGGCATCGCGCGGGGTGGCTCCGGGCTTCCATTTGGTCTTGACCACCAGCACCACGCAGGGCTCGCGCTCTGGCTGCGGCACACCGTCAGCCCCGCGCCTGCGCCGCCAGCCTGCTACCACGGCAACCAGGTTGCGATACGCCAGGGTGAGTTCCGGGCCACGTGTCTGGGCTATCTCGCGGGCCAGCGCCAGGCGCAAGGCCAGGTCGGGGTGCGATTGGTAGCGCGCAATGGCAGCATCGCAACCGGGGTGGCGCAGGGACAGGGTAGCCTGCTCGGCATGCCGGGCGGTAGGGGTAGGCTTGGTAGCCAGGGTAGCCATAGTTATTGGAGGCACGAGGATGCGTTGGAATACTGGGCATTCGGCTCGATCACCACGGCGTCGCCAACCACCACCCCCGCCAGCAACCGCAGGGCTGCGACGACCACCTCTTTGGTCGGTTTATCCGCTGCTGCAACGGTTTCTTCGCAGCGCATGGGCACGGTGACGATGCCATTTTTTACCGTTGCTTGGCCCCGCATCCGCATGCCGGACGGCAGATTGGGAATCGCTTGTCCACCGTGTTTCTTCAAGGCCAGCACCACCGGGTTGAGCGCCGCAGCACCGTTGGCAGGCGTTTGGGGGGAGGCCGCGCCCGGTTTTTGAACCACCGGCTTGGCCGGTGGTGCAGCGGCACTCACCGTGACCGCCACCGTCAGTACCTTGTTCGGGCTGGACGAATCCAATATCCGCAAACTCAGCGACTTCGGCGCTTTGGCATCTTTGGTGAATGCAACTTCCGCACGGCTTTCAAACGGCAGTGGCTGCTTGGCCGTCACACCGGCCACGGCAGCGCCTTCAAACTCGACAAAGTAGGGTTTCACCCCGCCACTGATGGCTATAGAGCGCGTAACGGCTTCGGAGCCTGCTACAAAGTCGATCGCGGTAGGTGCGGAGGCCAATGTTTGCACTAAGTTGGGGACACCGCAGTCCTTGAAAGCATCAGCCGCCCACACATTGGTACGACCTGCCACCAGCACGTTCACATCGGCCAAGCGCTCGGCCAGCGTGACCGTGGCCTGTTGCAACTGTCGGGTGGTCGCAACCAGCAAAGTTTGTTCTGGGGAAATTTTGGACTTTTCGGCAGCTGCGGCCATCGCGGCCCCCAGAGTGGTGAGGCCCGTGGTCGCCCGCTTGCCCACACCAGCACCGGGCGCTATCTGGTCGTACAGGCCCGCCAAGCCCGCGATCACGCGTGGCACTGCGCTCAGGTCGGGCACGGTGTCGAGCACGCCGCGTACCACCGAGGCATCAATACGGTCTACTGCGAACAGCAGTTCACTGCCAGCGCGTCGCGTCGCCAATACCAAGCCATTCCCCGTGGCCTGTGCTTCACCCGCATGCTTTTGCACCTCCGCCGTACTTTGCAGAGTGATCTTGCCCAGCACGACGATGTCACTGATGCCATCCCCTTTCTTGGTGAAGTAGGCCAGTGCATCCGTAACCTTGCGTTGCGCTACCTCTGTCGCTTCGCGCTGCCCGGCAAGGTACTGCAAGGCAGACACCAGCGCATCTTGCTCCGTCACCTCCACATTGAACGGCGACACCGCCCGCTTGGCGCAGTTAATGGCCTCCACCCCCGCCTGGTAGACCAGCAGGCGCGGGCGGCTCAGTCCCAGGTTGCCCAAGGCGTAGGCCGTGCCGCCCACCATAGCCACGCCCGTGATGGCATCGCGGTGCACGCCGCCCATCGCCAGCGCAGTCGCCAGCGCGCCGCCGACCACCAGGGTGTTCGATAAATTGGTGGATTCTTCCAGCTGGCCGACGATGGCTTTCTGGTAGGCCGTGCGGGCGGCATCGGCAACGCTATTGGCATAGTCCAGGGTGCGCTCTGGCGGCTTCTCTACCGGTGTCGGCACCTGCCATTGGACGATGGGGTGGGTGGCGCAACCGCCCAGGGCCACGGCTACAGCCAGGACCACGGCGCGGGGGGTAAAAGTGGTGGATTGCATGGTGTTTCTCCTGTGGTGTCTTCAAACGACCGAGTCCGCCAAGGACTTGACCAGCGCCGCATCGGCGGTGTCGCCGGTCGGCAAGCCCATACGCTGCTGGTATGCGTTGAGCGCGGTGCGCGAACCCGCGCCAAACAAGCCATCGGCCCGGACTTCGCACCCGGCCTCCGACAGCCCCAGCTGAAACAAGCGCACATCCAGGCCGCGTTGCATGCTGGGCTCGATCTGTAGTGGGCGACTGCCCGGCGCGGGGCCGGTGTAGAAGTTGACGGGATCGGCAGCCAAAGTCCGCAGGTTGATTTCTTGGCCGCGCACCAGCATCGGCAACTGCAGATCCCACAGGTCGTAGTCAAGCAGGCTCTGCAAGCTCTCCATGCGGTACACCGTGGCGTGCAGTCCGCTGTTGGCATGGGTGGCCAGCCAGTCATGGCGTGCGGTGATGTAAGCCTGTATCCACACCTTCTCGCCGATCTTGGTCGGCGTGCCACCCACCAAGGCATCGGTGCGCTGGCGCATAGCGTCCCAACTGCCGTGCACGGTGCTGTCGTACACAACGGCCACGCTCAGCGGTAGCTCCAAGCCGTGCGCTTGCGCGCGGGTCAAGGCAGGTTGCCAATAGTGTTTATCGAAAAATGCATCTTGTACCTGCCGCATGACCAGATCGTCCGAACTGGCGCGCAGCAAATTATGCAAACGGGTGTTGGTGTCCAACCCCAAGTCGGGCCGCCCCAGCCGTTGCAAATAGGGCTGGATTCCACGCGCAAAGCGTGCGCCGGGGGTGTTGCAGTAATCGGTCAGCAGCTTCGCCAGCAGGCCCGCCCCGCCCTGCACCGCCAACGTCGTCTGTGTACGGCCAAACGTCAGGTGCCCCGTATCCTTAGCTGCCACGGTGACGGCCCCGTAGTCACCACGAACCAAGCCCGTTTCAAAAATATTCACAATGGCCAGGGCCGTGGCCTTTTGGATATCTGTCAGTGTGGACATATTGAAATCTCCAGTAGGAGCATTCAGTATGGTCAGGAGCACGGGGCCGCGCATCCTCCAAACTGGGGATACGCCATCCGAATGGAGATGGCGCGCTGACGCTGGCGAAAGCCAACATGCGGGCATGGGCCAAGGCGGCTGATAGTTCTGGCACTGCGCCCCATGCAAGCCACGCGCCCACCCGCATTAACCCCATTACCTGCCATGGAGCGCCTGCAACTTGCCCAAGAACTGCTGGAAACCGTGGCTAGCGGACAAAGCGGTTTTGCCTTGTCTGCCGCGCACCGGCACGCGGCCATGGTGCTGGTGCTGGTGCTGGTGCTGATGCTGATGCTGATGCTGGTCACCCATTCAAAGGCAGCAACGGCGCGGACCGACCGGGTGTTGCAGCTAAGGGTGGATGGGATACGGGAATAACCCTGGCTTACGGGAACGGTGTCTCCCACGGCCCTGCGGGCAAGTACACCTGTGCCCTGCGGTCGTAAAAACGGGCCGATACGGCTCCTGGCCTATCCGATAGTGCCAACTGCAAACGGGCCTGCCAGACCCGGCTGGTATCCAACCGCAGCAGCCGGTCCTGCGCCGACCACTGGATGGTGGAGTCGCTCTGCGCCAGCTCCACCGTGGCCTGCAGATACAGCGGCGGTGCGGGCCGCCCCTGGTCCAGCCAGTCAAGGTACGGCTGCAACTGCCAGCGTATCTGGGCCAGCCAGGGGCCACCGCCTGCCTGGGTACGCCACCAATACTCCACGATGCAGGCGCACAGCCTGGCGGGGACGCATGACGCGTCGCCCCAAGGAGCAGGGAAGGTGCATCTCCCCAGGCCACTCCCGCCAGAAAGATGCAAAAAATGGCTGCGTAGCGCATGTGTCAATCCGCCGGCGCGGGCTTGGGGCCAACCGAAGCGCGCTGGCCCAGCAGTTTGGAGATCAGGTCAAACCAGAACGGCGCGCCATACGACACCATCACTGCCGTGATGAACCAACCCACCAGTTCGTTGAGGATGTCCCAGCCTGTCCCAGGCACGGGAGTGGAACTCAGCGCGCTGAAAGTAACCGACTGCTTTTGCAGCGAAGGAATGCGTGCCAGAAAGTCCTCTGCCTGTCCGGCGTTGTCGTGGGCGACTGTCACGGCCAGGTCGTATTGCTGTAGTGCCTCTTCCCAGGCGGCCTGGAGCCGGGCTGCATCAGGCGTGGCCAGCTTGTATTGCTGGTCCAGCGCAAATAGGGCCTTGGCCAGACCGGCGTGCCAGACCAGCTCAGGTGCTTGCCATAGCCCCAGCAGCTCGGTGGCGCGGCCATCCACTGTGTTGGGCTTATCTGGCTTTTCGGATTTTGCAGGCAGTATTTTGCCGATCCAGGCGCAGGCGGGCCAACTCTGGAGCCGCGATGCGATGGGCATCTGGGTATTCGCATTGGCATTCACGTCCTTGCTGGCAAGCATGTCGGTCTCGGTACTGCCGCTGCACAATGCCTCGCGCAGGCGGTCCCGCGCCGCCAGATAGGCGGTGTCGCCCGGCGCGTCGTGGCTGCGGGACCAGGCTTGCGCCTGCACCGCCGCTGCAACCATCGCCCCAGAGGTCAGCAGGCGCAGGCGCATCGCGTCACGCATGCTGTAAAAACGTACCCCGTCGACATCCACCTGCTGCAAGATGGCCGGTGTTGCTTTGCTGGCCACAGCCCTGCGCAGCGTGTCGTGGTCATCGTAGACATCCAGGTTCCCACTGGCAGCCGCAGATGCCGCCTGCTCGGCAGCCACGGCCGTTTTGCGCCACACACCCCCTTTGTGCAGCTCCAAAAATGCCAGTTGCTGGGCCATCACCGGGCGGCCACCGGCGTGGTAGATGCCCTCGGCTGCGGCCACGCCCGCCAGGCGCAGGCCCGGGTCGTTCTTCAAATCGCGGATCACCTGGAGGGTGTTGATGTTCAAGGAGCAGGCCGCCACCAAACCAAATACCCCCAGCATCACCGTGGCATTGCGTTTGAACCACCCGCTGGCGCGGTCCATCACCGCCTCGTACCAGGTCTCGATGCCTTTGAGCAATTTATCAGCGTCGAAATGGGCATCGGCCAGGATGGGGCGCAGTGCCTCTTTCAACGCCGTGGGCAGCGGGGCCACCTGCAGCAGATGTTTGACGGCATCGAGCACCACCGTGTCCACCTGCACCTCGCGCCCGGCGATGCGCACCGCCAACATCCACAGGGCATCGGTGCCGATCACCTCCTGCAAAGGGCGGGTACCGTGCTGGGTTCTCTGCGGCAGTTGCTCCAGCGCGTCCAGCGCCGCCTGGGCAATGTTGTGCAGATGCAGCGGGGTGCCTGACAAGACTGCCGGAGCTGTTGGAGCCAATAGCTGGATGAGCCGTCTCAGCTCTGTGCAGGCATCTGACACCGCCATCGTGTTGAGCGAACGCAGCAATACGGTGGCAAGGTCCAGCAAAGAGCTTGTGCCCGGAACCAGCGTACCCAGCGCAGTCACCGCCGATGGATGCAGCGGTGCCAACGCCGGGCGAGGCGTGGTCAAGGCCGTCAAAATGCCTGCCATCTCAGCGTTTGGCATTGGGTCCGTGCACCAGCCCAACATCTTCAGCCGGTCCAGCAAAGCCTGGGCAAAAGCACGTGAGGGGATGTATGACGGAGGAGTGGCACCACCGGTGGATAAAAAATGGGGCTTGCGCAGCGACTTGACCAGACCGTGCGAAAACAGGCCCAGCGGGTCGGCCAGACTGCCCGCGTCGGAATTGCTGGCCGCCTTGCCTCCTTTTTTGGTGGCATCCAAGGTGGAGCGTCTAAAAAAATCCAACCCCCTGCGCCAAGTCAACAACTGCGGCACCTTGCCCGTGCCCAGCACCATCTCGCACACAAAACGCTCCAGCGCCTTGGCCCGCACATTGAGCACCAGCGAATTGAGGGCTTCTACAAAAAATGAGCATCCCATGGACAGCAGCCAGTACAGGGCAGCCAGCGAGATGATGATTTCCAGCACGGGGGTGAGGCTCATGGCAACTCTCCAAAATCCACACCAGTATGGTCAGGAGCACGGGGCCGCGCATCCTCACAATAGGGGAGGCTTCGCCACCTATGATGCAGGCCATGCCCTCACCTTCCCCCCTGCGCGCCCTGCTGCGCACCTACTCCTGGCAAGAACTCAAGCACCACCCCTGGCGCAACGCAGCCGCCGTGGTGGCGGTGATGCTGGGGGTGGCGCTGGCGTTTTCGGTGCAACTGATCAACGCGTCGGCGCTCAGCGAGTTCTCCAGCGCCGTCAGCGCCGTGGGCGGCCAGCCAGACCTGGAGTTGCGGGCCACGCAGGGCCGATTTGACGAGGCCATTTATGAACGCATCGCCACCCACCCCGACGTGGCGGTGGCCAGCCCGGTGCTGGAAGTGGCCACCTTTGCCATCGACACCGCCGGGCAGCGCGTGCCGCTGAAGGTGCTGGGCGTGGATGCCCTGGTGGTGGCGGCCGTGGCCCCCGGCCTAATGCCGGTGCCCGGCAAAGATGCCGACCGCCTTGCCTTGTTTGCGCCCGGCACGGTGTTTTTGAACCCCGCCGCCCAGCAGGTATTCGCCCAAGCTGTGCGACTAATCGGTGGCGAGACACTGCAAATAGCAGGCTCGGTGGCCGCCACCGGCCCGGCGCTGGCAGTGATGGACATTGGCGCGGCACAAGACGTATTCAAAGCGCAGGGCCAGCTCTCGCGCATCGACCTGCGGCTGCGCGCCGGGGTGGACCACGCGGCCTTTCTCAGCGCGCTGGCCTTGCCACCCGGCATCACCGCCGCCGAGCCGGGCGATGCGGCGCAACGGGTCAGCAACCTGTCGCGGGCCTACCGGGTCAACCTGACGGTGCTAGCCCTGGTGGCGCTGTTCACCGGGGCGTTTTTGGTGTTTTCTGTGCTGTCGCTCAGCGTGGCCAAACGGGCGCAACAGTTTGCGCTGCTGGGCGTGCTGGGCTTGACAGGGCGCGAACGCCTGCAGCTGGTGCTGGCCGAGTCGCTGGTGCTGGGCGGCATCGGCAGCCTGGCGGGCATTGCCCTGGGCACCGGGCTGGCCGCGCTGGCGCTGCGCGTGCTGGGCGGCGACCTGGGCGGCGGCTACTTTGCCGGGGTAGCGCCGCGCCTGCAGTGGGATGCTACCGCCGCGCTGGTCTACGGCGCGCTGGGTGTAGCCGCTGCCGCCGTGGGCGGTTGGTGGCCTGCGCGGGCGGCGCAGCGCCTGCCTGCGGCGCAAACCCTCAAAGGCCTGGGTGCCGATTTGGGGCGCACCTCGGCCAGTTGGATGAGCTGGGTTTTGATCGCGCTGGGCCTGCTGCTGGCGCTCGCCCCGCCGGTGTTTGGCATTCCTCTGGGGGCCTACCTGTCGGTGGCCTTGCTGCTGGTGGGGGGCATCACCGCCCTGCCCTGGCTGATTGCCGCGCTGTACGACCGGCTGGCCCCGTGGTTAAACCACCGGCTGCTGCCCATGCTGGCCATCGAGCGGGCGCGCCGGGTGCGGCAGAGCGCGGCGGTGGCCGTGAGCGGCGTGGTGGCCTCGCTGAGCCTGGCGGTGGCGCTCACGGTGATGGTGGCCAGCTTTCGCGACTCCATGGTGCAGTGGCTGGACGTGGTGCTGCCCGCCGACCTGTATGTGCGCAGCCCCACTTCCAGCGCAGGCAACGACGCGTTGACCCTGCCACCCCAGTTTGTGCAGGCCGTGGCCCAGATCCCCGGCGTGCAGCGCGTGGCCACCCAGCGTAGCCGCGCCCTGCTGCTCGACCCCGGCAAACCCAGCGTGGCGCTGGTCGCCCGGCAGATTGGCGACCCCGCCCGCAGCCTGCCGCTGGTGGGTGCGGCCCTGCCGGTGCCGCCAGGGCAGATCGGCATCTACGTGAGCGAACCCATGGTGGACCTGTACGGGGCCCGGCCCGGCACCACCTTTGCGCCACTCTCTAAGGCTTTTAGGCCGCTAGACCAATCCACATCGGCACAAGCAGCTACTTTCTTTGTAGCAGGCGTGTGGCGCGACTATGCCCGCCAGTTTGGCGCCATCAGCATGGAGCAGGCCGACTTTGTGCGCCTGACCGGCGACGAGCAGGTCAACGACATGGCGCTCTGGCTACAAGACGGCGCGCAAGAGGCGGCAGTGCAAGAAGCGGTGCGCGCGCTGCTGGATGCGCCGCTGGAGTTCTCGTCGGTAGGCCAGATCCGCGCCATCTCCTTGAAGATTTTTGACCGCAGCTTCGCCGTGACCTACTGGCTGCAGGCCATCGCCATTGCCATCGGCCTGTTTGGCGTAGCGGCCAGCTTCAGCGCCCAGGTGCTGGCGCGGCGCAAAGAGTTTGGCCTGCTGGCCCACCTGGGCCTCACGCGGCGGCAAATATTGACCGTGGTGGCCGGTGAAGGCGCGGCCTGGACGTTGATCGGCTCGGTGGCCGGGCTGGCGCTGGGCCTGGCCGTGTCCATGGTGCTGGTGTTTGTGGTCAACCCGCAAAGTTTCCACTGGACCATGGACCTGCACCTGCCCTGGCCCCGCCTGTTGCTGCTCTGCGCCGCCGTGGTGCTGGCCGGTACGGTCACGGCCTGGCTGGCCGGGCGGGCAGCAGCCGGGCAGGACGCGGTGTTGGCGGTAAAAGAGGACTGGTGATGCGTGGCCCAAGCTTTCGTTCAGACCCGCGCCATGCCGGGCAGGCGAAACTGCCTGGCCACATCGCGTAAGTCGTTCGCCTGCGCCTGCAGGCCTTGGGCGGCCGCAGCGGTTTCCTCCACCACGGCGGCATTTTGCTGGGTGATCTTGTCCAGATGGTTGACGGCCAGGTTGATGCTGGACATGCTTTTGCTTTGCTCCCGGGTGGCATTGGCGATCTCGCCAATGGCTTGGGCCACCTGGCCTACCGACCCCACCATCATGCCCATGGTGTCCCGCGCCAGGGCAACCTTGTCGGAGCCCAACTGCACAATGCCCACCGATGTGGCAATCAAGGCCTTGATTTCGCGCGCCGCCACACCCGAGCGGTTGGCCAGTGCCCGTACCTCCTGGGCCACCACGGCAAATCCACGCCCATATTCCCCGGCCCGGGCGGCCTCCACCGCCGCATTGAGCGCCAAAATATTGGTCTGAAAAGCAATACCGTCGATCACCGAGGTGATCTCCTCGATCTCGCGCGACGAGGCGTGGATCTCACCCATCGTCTGCATCAAACCCGTGATGACGCCCCCACCACGGGTGGCTTCGGCCATGGCCGACTGGGCCAGGGTCTCGCCACGGGCGGCAGCTGCCAGCGACTGCTGCAGCGTGGCCACAATTTGCTCCACGGCCGCAGCGGTCTGCTGCAGGCTGGCAGCGGCTTGCTCGGTGCGGTTGGACAAGTCCAGGTTGCCGCTGGCGATTTCCCGGGCTCCGTCTGCCACATGGTGGCTGGAGTCCTGCACATGGGCCACCAGTGTGTGCAGCGACCCCTGCATCCGGCCCAGGGCGGCCAGCAAGCGGCCACCTTCGTCGCGTTCATGGCCGTCGATGGGGTTGCTCAGGTCCAACGCAGCCACCCGGTTGGCCGTGTCCACCGCCTGCTGGATCGGCCCCTGGATACCGCGCACCAGCCAGACCGACAGCCCGCTGCCCAGCACCAAGGCAACTGCACCAAACAGGCCCAAGCCCCACTGGGCCGTGCGGCTCACCTGCCCGATTTCCTCCACAGAGGCGGTAATCTTGGCGCGTTGCGCGCTCTCCAGGCGGTTCACCTCGGCCAGGAGCGACTGGGCGGCGGGCGTATAGCGGCTGGCGTAGACCTCCTGGATCTTGGCGATCACACCAAAGTCACGCGCCTGCGACAGCTCTTGCAAAGCTTTCGAGAATTCGGCATCGGCCTGCCGGATCCGAACCAAGGCAGACTGGTCTTGCGGCGCAGGCAGCAATGGGGCCAGACGGCCCAGCAGAAGCGCCACCTCGGCAGCGGTTTTTTGCATTTCGGGCAGCAAGACCTCCCCCACCTCGGGCTCAGAACTCAAGGCAAAACCTTTGGAGCGGGCGATATTGATGGACACCTGGCGCAGCAGGTCGCCTGCCAGGCGCTCACTGGCCATGGCTTCGTCCGCCATTTGCACCGTCTGCCGGGACACCCGCTGCAATGACCACACCGCCAGCACCGACCCCAGCAAGGCCACGGCCAGTACCAGCAGCAGCACACCCCAAATGCGCCGTGAAAAACTGCCCGCCCCCGTGCGCACGCGCCCCGCACCCACACCCGGTTCCGCATGGACATCCACCGCCGTGACAGCCAATAAACCTGTATTCACCATGCGCTAAAACACTTTCTGCAACCGCCTGCAACCCCATGGCCCGACAGGCTAAAACCCCAAAGCCACCCCCGTGGATGGCAAGAAGCGGCCCATAGTGGTTTACCCTTGTGACAAGCCGATGAAATCTGTCACAAATATTTCGTGAAACCGTTGTGTCCGCCGGTGCAGCACATACCCCTTTGGCCCATGGCGCCCCCGGCACGCAGCGACAATCCGCACCATGCTGTCCGCCCCGCCCCCCTTGCCCCCTTCCGCGGGTCTGCGCCGCCGCCTGCTGCTGGGCCTGGTCCCGGCGGCGTGGCTGCGGTCTGGCCATGCCCTCCCCGTACCTACTTTGCAGTTCCCCCGCGACCTGGGCAGCCACCCGGACTTTGGCACCGAGTGGTGGTACGTCACCGGGCGGGCGCTCTCCGGCAGCCGCGAGTTCGGCTTCCAGCTCACCTTCTTCCGCAGCCGCGTGGCCGCGACGCAGACGATGCAATCGCGCTTTGCCGCCAAGCAACTGCTGTTCGCCCACGCCGCCATCACCGACGTGCAGGGTAGAAAACTCTGGCACGACCAGCGTATCGCCCGTGCCGGTTTTGGCGTGGCCGAGGCTAGCGAGGCCGACACCGCAGTACGCCTGCGCGACTGGTCGCTGGTGCGCAAAGATTCGAATTACACCGCCGACCTGCCCGCCCAAGGCTTCGGCCTGCACCTACAGCTCACCCCCACCCAGCCGCTGGTGTTGCAAGGCAGCCAAGGCCTGTCGCGCAAAGGCCCGCAACCCGACCAGGCCAGCTATTACGTTAGCCAGCCGCAACTGGCGGTGACCGGCCACCTGCAGCTGCAAGGCCAGCGTTTCGACATCACTTCGGATGCCAGCCGCGCCTGGCTGGACCACGAATGGAGCAACGCCTACCTGCACCCCGAGGCCGTGGGCTGGGACTGGCTGGGCATGAACCTGCAAGACGGCAGCGCCCTGATGGCCTTCCGCATCCGCCACAAAGACGGTAGCACCCTGTGGGACGGCGGGTCGTACCGCACCGCCCAGGGCGCGCTCACCGTCTTCCCCCCCGGCCAAACCCATTTCACCCCTGGGCGCACCTGGACCAGCCCCGCCAACCAGGCCCGCTACCCGGTGGAGTGGGCGCTGGACACGCCCATGGGCCGCTTCAGCGTGCAGGCCGTGCTGGACAACCAGGAGCTGGACAGCCGGGGCTCCACCGGTGCCGTGTACTGGGAAGGCCTGAGCCGCCTGCTAGACGCGCAGGGGCAGTTGGTGGGGCATGGGTATCTAGAGATGACGGGGTATGCGGGGGCGTTGCGGATGTAGGTTTTTGGGCCTGTTTTCAGGTGCTAAAACGGCTGCCAGCGCTTATGGAATGGGCGTGGGCAGCTCCTGTTTTTTACTATCAAAAGAGAAGCGGTTTGCGTCAACTGCACGGGCGGTAGCCAGTGGGGTCGGATCCCAATTGCGCGCAGATTACTGGCGGGTCGAGCACGGCGCAGCCCGCATTTGGGCTCTGACCCTTATTGGCGGTTTGACGCTGACGGAGGTGCTGGATTCCATTGGCATCCCCGGCCGGGATGTGCGCCCGGCGGCGCAGTACCTTTTCTTTGCTTGGCCAAAGAAAAGGCACCAAAAGAAAAGCCACCCCAACTGTCTGCGCCCTCCGCTAGCGCTACGGGAACCTGCGGTGCTCGCTCCAAGTGGGGTCCCGCTCGAACTCGCCTGCGGCTCAGACAATCGCGGGCCCTGGTCCACTTGAAGCTGCGCTCCTCGGCGCA
>CAUPNM010000054.1:0-10134 GCA_963512645.1 uncultured Albidiferax sp.
GAGGCGGCGCGCCCTGGATCGGGATGGGATGCAAGGCGCAAACCGCAGACATAGCTTGTGCTATGGCGAGGATTTGCAACGCCGCAGACCGCCCGAGGCCAGGGATGCGCAGACCGCGAGGGACTTGTTCAGCGTTGCCTTAAATCTTGCATTCGCGGTGCGCCACCCAAACGCCTCGCGCAAAGAGCGCACTTGCTAGACCCATGCCATGACCTTGGCGCAGCAACAAGACAATCTCCGGCGGCTCGCGCGCGGTGACACCTTGCGCTGGTTCACGCTATGCGCTGCGGCCATCACGGTGGCAACGCGGTCTGGCGCGTGGGAGTTTTCGTTCATCGCCCAGGGCTGGGTGCCACAGGCTGGGGCGTTCGATGCCACCTGCTTTCTGCTGCCCGGTGTGCCGTGGCCTGCTTTGGTGCTGCGGGGCCACGCTACGCCAGCACTTGCATCCGCCGCCCCCGCGCCCATGTAAGCTAGTCCGACCGCCAGACGCTTCTTTATAAGAAAATAGGCCTCTGGCGCTTATTCCATCGGCGTAAGCAGCTATGTAAACAATAGCATCTTGCCACCCCATTTTGAAAGACCCCACCATGGCTTTAGGCTGGTTTTCTCTGCTCAAGACCGTACCGTGGACCGAAGTGATCTCGACTGCGCCGCTGGTGGCGCAAGGGGCTAAAAAGCTGTGGGACAGCGTGGCCAAAAAAGCGCCGCCTGCGCCCACGCCACCCCCGGCCCCGGTGCTGCCCACCAACGACGTGGTGGTCGCCGCGCTGCAGGCCCGCATCATCGCGCTGGAGGCCACCAGCGCCGAGCTGCACACGCAGATGCGTGCCTCCAGCGAGCTGATCCAGGCGCTGGCCACGCAAAACACCGAGCTGGTGCAGCGGGCAGAGGCCAACCGCGTGCGGCTGCGCTGGGTGAGTGCGGCCCTGGTGGCGCTGGCCGTGGGCCTGGTTTACGCTCTCAGAACAGGCCTGTAGACCCCGCCAGGGTTGGCGGTCCGCGTGGTACTCGAAGCGCTGGTGCCCAGCAACCCGGCCTGGGTGTACACCGCCAGCTTTTTGCGCGTGTCGGCGATGTCCATGTTGCGCATGGTGAGCTGGCCGATGCGGTCGGCGGGCGCTTCGTGGATGGACGGTTTCAACCCCAAGTGCAACATATTCAATGCACGCAATCGGGTTGCAGGGCCAGGCTAGCCAAGTGCTCGCCATTGACGCTTGGGCCTATGGCAAGGCGGCAGAATCCACCAACGGTCTAGGCGGAAGTGCAAGCGTCGAGCAAGTGAACACCGAACAGGTTCTCGATGGGCTCGGGCTTGTGCAAGTAAAACCCCTGGGCAAAGTCGATACCAATCTCACGTACACGCTGAAGAACCTCTGGCCGATCAACAAACTCGGCGACGGTCTTGACTCCGACCACGCGTGCCACGTCAACAAAGCAGCGTACTGCGGCATCGTCCAGCGGGTCGTCGATCACGTCTCGGATAAAGCTGCCGTCGATCTTGAGCAAATCAACCTTAAGGTTTTTCAGATAGCCGAATGAAGAGGCCCCCGCACCGAAGTCGTCCAGGGCAATCCGAACACCTTGCGCGCGGGCTTGTTCGATGAAGATGGCCGCATCCGTCATGTTGGTAACCGCTGCGGTCTCGGTGATCTCGAGACAGATACGCTGGCACACCGCACTACCGGCTTCGGCCAGTGCGTCGATGGCATGGCGATGGAAGGCCCGGTCGCCCACTGACTGCCCCGAAAGGTTGATGCACAAAGTGTCCAATGCCGCCAATTCCGGCAAGGCCTGAATGTGCTGCACCGCCCGCTTGAGCACCCATCGGTCGATGCGCGTAGCCATGTGAAAACGCTCCGCCGCTGGCAAGAAGGCACCGGGCGGAATCAGGCTGCCATCGGTATCCCGCAGGCGAATCAGCACTTCGGCATACAACCCAGTGCGGCAGTTGCTGAGCGGAGTGATCCGCTGCGCGTAGAGAACAAATCGCTCTTCATCCAGTGCCTGCTCAAGCCGAGAGGCCCATTGCATCTCGCCATGGCGTGCGCGCATCGCCAGGTCGGTATCGAACCACGCATGCACGCGGTTGCGTCCGGCCTCTTTAGCTGCGTAGCACGAAGTGTCTGCCGCCTGCATGGCGGCCGCCGTGTTAGCCCATCGATTGTCCACGGGCACCAGCCCAATGCTGGTGCCGATCCTGAACCGCCGCTCGTCGTGCAGAAATCTAAATTGCTCCATGCGGTCGCAGATTTGCTGCGCCAGCCGCCCTGCCTGTTCTGCCGTGCAGTGGTCGAGAATCACGGCGAACTCGTCGCCACCCAGCCGCGCAAGAGTGTCACGCGCGCGAACCGCCTCTCTGAGCAGTTTGGCCACTTGCTGCAAAAGTTGATCGCCCACCGAATGACCGCAGGCATCGTTGACGAGTTTGAATTGGTCGAGGTCGATGTACAGCAAAGCGTGTTGGCTGTTGTCCTCGTGCGCCTTGTCTAGCGTGCGACGTAGCCGCGTTTCGAACTCGGCCCGATTGACCAGCCCGGTCAGCGCGTCGTGTGTGGCCCGGTAGCTCATCTCGCCGGAGAGGCGCCGCTGCTCGGTCACGTCGTGAAAAACCAGCACCACGCCAAGGATGTCGCCGCCGGGGCCACGGATAGGCGCGGCGGAATCCTCGATACCAAACTCCTCACCGTGGCGCGCAATGAGTACCGTGTGGTTAGGGAGGCCCGCAATATTGCCGTGCTGTAGGCAGATGGCCACCGGGCTCTCTGCCGGCTGGCGGGTTTCTGCGTTGACGATATGAAAAACCTGCGTGACCGACAACCCCACTGCCTCGGCTGACAGCCAGCCGGTCATGCGCTCAGCGACTGGGTTCAACCACGTGACTCGGCCGTCAGCATCCGTAGTGATCACCGCGTCACCGATAGACTGCAAGGTCACACGTAGCAATTCGTGCTGTTCGGCCAGGCGGGCGTTGAGCTCGCGCAGCGGTGTGATGTCCCAGTTCACCCCGATCAGTTTTTCCGAGATCCCCCGGCTGTCACGGGTGACGCGGGCAGCGCCGTGCAAATGGTGGATGCTGCCATCGGGCCACACAACGCGGAATTCGACTTCCATCCGGGTACCGCAGGCAATAGCGTCTTGCATAGCCTGCTCCAATGCTGCAACGTCGCCGGGATGGACGTGGCGGGCCCATACTTCGGAGGGATCGTCCTGGCAATCGGCTGGCAGTCCGAATAGCTCGTAAGTACGTGGCCCCCACAGACGCACGCCGGTTTGCAGGTCACGCTCCCAAATGCCAATGCCACCATTTTCGGCGGCCAGGGTGATCCGTTGTTGGGCTGCCTCAAGCAACTGGCGTTGTTGCACGATTTGCGTGATGTCCTGAAAGGCACCGAGCAGCCGCACTGGCTGGTCGCCCTCGAACTCGGCATGGCCCACTGCACGCACCCAGATGCGCCGCCCGCCGCGCTGGATGAAGGGTAACTCCAAGTCCCACCCCCCGCCGTCTGCCATCGCTTTTGCCACGGCAGCCTCAATCACCGGCCTGGCTTCAGGCGCGTAAAAATCGATCGCTTCGGCAAGCTGCGGCTCGTAGCCGGGTTCCAGGCCATGGATGCGGCAGGTCTGTTCCGACCATACGATGCGGCTGCTGGCAATATCAAGCTCCCAGCCACCGACGTGCGCCAATGCACCCGTGCGATTGAGCAATTCCTCGCTCTTACGAAGCGTCTCTTCCTGCGTCTTGCGCTGGGTGATATCCAAGTGCGTGCCGAACATCCATTCCGGCTGCCCGTCCGGTGTACGGGTGAGCACGCGCCCGCGGTCGAGCACCCAGACCCAATGGCCGTCGCGATGGCGCATGCGCGCTTCACACTCGTAGGCCTCCAATTTCCCCGAGAAGTGCGCCTGCAGCAGCGCACCCGAGCGCTCCATATCCTTGGGATGCGCCAAATCAGCCCAGGTCTGGATGGTGGTGGGGGAGATGTCGGCAAGCGCCATGCCGACGATCTCGGCCCAGCGTTCATTGAAGCGGGTCTCGCCAGTTTGCACATTCCATTCCCAGGTGCCAGCGCCAGTACCCTCAATGATTCCGGCCAACCGCCGCCGTTCATCGTCCAGTGCCCGGCTTACAGACAAACGTTCAGTGATGTCCTCCACTGAGCCCACGTAGTCCGTCACCACGACATCCGCATCGAGCACCGGGCGACAAATGGAGCGAACATGGCGTACCGTCCCATCATCGTGACGCACCCTAAACTCCATATCAAACTCGACCTTCAGCGTGGCGCAACGCTGCCATTGCGCAAAGACGGCCGCCTTATCGTCCGGGTGCAGCATGCGGCTCCAGCCGTTGCCGAGGGCCTCCTGTTCGCCCAAGCCGTAGATGGCTTGCCACCGTGCATTGGTATAGGTACACGCGCCAGATGCATCGGCAGCGAACACGCCCAAGGGAGAAGCCTCGCTCAAGGTGCGAAACCGTGTCTCGCTGGCCGCGAACGCACGGGCCATCTTCCGCGATTCCATCGCCTGTACCGCTGCGATGGCGAGAAGACGCAGTGCTTCACGCTGCTGGTCGCTGAGTTTTCGCGGAACCCGGTCAATCACACACAAGGTGCCGACGTGTGCACCGTCGCTCATACGCAGCGTGGCACCGGCGTAGAAGCGAATGTCGGGTGCCGTAGTAACCAACGGGTTGTCAGCGAAGCGAGGGTCGGCCGAGGCATCGGGTACCTCGAACACGCCTTCGTCCAGAATGGCATGCGCGCAGAACGCCACATCGCGCGGGGTCTCGGTGACACCCGGCAAGCCGACGTTGGCCTTGAACCACTGGCGATTGCTGTCGACCAAACTGACGAGCGAGATGGGTACACCGCAAACCAATGCTGCAGTTGCCACCAAAGCATCGAACTCACGCTCAGGGTCGGTATCGAGAATGTTCAGACGTTCGAGCGCCAGCAAGCGCTCGAACTCGTCTGAAGGGATGGATGCTGCAAGCATGGAGAGCCCCTGTGTCAGAAATGTCTTGATTTTCGGCACTATATTGACCCTGTGGTGAATATGTTTCACCCTCCTTGTCAAGGAAAACACTGGCCACATCGTTGCTCGGGTGTCTTGGCAGCCATCAAGCCAATCAAACTTGTGCACGACAGCGTATTCCACTGATGGACGGCGTATGACCCAAACGGCCTCAGTTGGAAAAACTGTCAATACATCGCGATGGCCCCCCTAAAAGCCCCTAAAGCGGCATAAAAAAACCCGGCCAGTCTTGCGACGGCCGGGTTTTTTTCAGAGGCATGCGCGCTTAAAGCGTGCCGCCGGGGTTGGCGATCAAGGCCACACCCGCTGCGTCCGAGCCATTGCCGAGCAACCCGGCCTGGGTGTACACCGCCAGCTTTTGGCGCGTGTCGGCGATGTCCATGTTGCGCATGGTGAGCTGGCCGATGCGGTCGGCGGGGGTGAAGCCACCGGCTCCGCTTTCCATGGTCAGGCGCTCGGGGTGGTAGGTCAGGTTGGGGCTGACCGTGTCCATCAGCGAATAGTCGTTGCCACGGCGCAGTTCCAGCGTGACTTCGCCGGTAATGGCGCGGGCGATCCAGCGCTGGGCGGTTTCGCGCAGCATCAGGCTTTGCGAGTCGAACCAGCGGCCCTGGTACAGCAGGCGGCCCAGCTTGCGGCCATTGGCGCGGTACTGCTCGATGGTGTCTTCGTTGTGGATGCCGGTGACCAGGCGCTCGTAGGCGATGTGCAGCAGCGCCATGCCAGGGGCTTCGTAGATGCCGCGGCTCTTGGCTTCGATGATGCGGTTTTCGATCTGGTCGCACATGCCCAAGCCGTGGCGGCCACCAATTTCATTGGCGGCGTACATCAGGGCCACGGCATCGGGGAAGGTCTGGCCGTTCAGCGCGACCGGCTGGCCTTCTTCAAAACGCACGGTCACCGATTCGGCCTTGCCCACGCAGTCGTCGCGCCAGAACGGCACGCCCATGATGGGCTTGACGATGTGCATGCCGGCGTTCAAGAACTCCAGGTCCTTGGCTTCGTGGGTCGCGCCCAGGATGTTGGAGTCGGTGGAATAGGCCTTTTCCACGCTCATCTTGTAGTCGAAGCCGTTGGCCACCAGGTACTCGCTCATTTCCTTGCGGCCGCCGAGTTCGTCGATGAACAGCTGGTCCAGCCAGGGCTTGTAGATGCGCAGCTCGGGGTTGCACAGCAGGCCGTAGCGGTAGAAACGCTCGATGTCGTTGCCCTTGTAGGTGCTGCCGTCGCCCCAGATGTTCACGCCGTCGTCGCGCATGGCCACCACCAGCGCGGTGCCGGTCACGGCCCGGCCCAGCGGGGTGGTGTTGAAGTAGGTGGCACCACCGGTGCTGATGTGGAAAGCCCCGGCCTGGATGGCGGCAATGCCCTCGGCCACCAGCTGCGGGCGGCAATCGACCAGGCGGGCCATTTCGGCACCGTAGGCCAGCGCCTTGCGCGGGATTTCGTCGTAATCGGACTCGTCGGGCTGGCCCAGGTTGGCGGTGTAGGCGCAGGGAATCGCCCCCTTGGCACGCATCCAGTGCACGGCGGCGCTGGTGTCCAGCCCCCCGGAGAAAGCGATGCCGACGCGTTCGCCAGCGGGGAGTTTTTGCAGAATGTTGGCAACCATGGTGTTCTCTGGGTCAGTGCGAAACCTTCGATGTTAAATGACGTGGGGCCATGGCGGGTGGCGGGCTGCCATGCGGAGGGCACCTCAGCACACATGCTGTACTACGATTTTTGTAGCGATTTACGCCGTTGGATACTGCGCTAACAGCCGATTTGATCCCCATCATAGGCGGTCTGCACATGCAGCACCCGTCACGCCCCCGTGGCGAACTTGTTCCATCTGCGCCGGTGGACTTCTTCGAGCACATGCTGTTTGAACGCCACCGCCAGGGGTGAAAACTGCTTGCTCGCGGGCTGGACGATGTGCCAGGCCGAGGGCAAAGGGAAACCCTCGATATCCACCACACTGACCCCATGCTCTTTTTGCAGCCCTCGCAGGGCATGGCGCGACACCACCCCCACGCCCAGCCCGCCCGCGACGGACTCTTTCACGGCTTCGTTGCTTCCCAGCTCCAGCCTGACATCGGGTCTGAACTTGTGGGTGCGAAAGTACTGGTCGGCGGTCATGCGCGTGCCAGACCCTTTTTCCCGAAGAATGAACCGGTGCTGCGCCAGTTCATGCAGCGCAACGCGTTGGCGCTTGGCCAGCGGGTCGGCGGTGGGCGCAATCACCACGATGGGATTGGGCATGAACACCTCGTCACTCAAGTCCATGTCTGCCGGTGGCATGGACATGATGTAGAGGTCGTCGAGATTTTCACGCAAGCGGTGCACAACGCCATCGCGGTTGAGTATCTGCAGAGAAACGTCGATGGCCGGATGCAGGTTGCAAAAGCTCCCGATCAGGCGCGGCATGAAATACTTGGCAGTGCTGACCACCGCCACCCGCAGCTTGCCGCGCGACAAGCCTTTGGCTGCATCCACCCCCTGCTCAAACGCATCCCACGTCTGCGCAACCGCACGCGCCGTGACGGCAAGCTCCTTGCCCACATCCGTCAGGAATATCTTTTTTCCAACCACTTCGTATAAAGGCAGGCCTACCGCCTGCGCCATGTCTTTTAGCTGCATCGAGGCCGTGGGCTGGGTCACATGCATGGCCTTGGCCGCAGCGGTGATGCTGCCGGTGTCGGCTAAAGCCAGGAACAACCTAAGCTGGCGAAAAGTAACATTCATAGGCTTTTATCTATTCTCATGCATATGTAAATCGATTTTACAAAGAGTATGGTTGTTTTTAGCATTCGGTAAAGGAATACCCCATGCACAACCTGCTCGATCCCGCAATCCTGTTTTTCATCTTCGGCGTACTGGCGGGTACGGTCAAATCCAACCTGGAAATCCCGCCCGCCATCTCCCGATTTCTGTCTTTGTATCTTCTGATGGCCTTGGGCCTCAAAGGAGGATTCGCACTTTCTCAGTCCGGCTTGACTGCCTACGTTGCGGTCAGCCTGGCTGCAGCGATGGCGCTGGCAATCGTTATTCCCTTGCTGGGCTACATCTTCCTGCGGCGCTTTGTTTCAGGCTTTGATGCCGCCGCAGTGGCGGCCACTTACGGTTCTGTCAGCGCGGTGACTTTTGTGACTGCGGTTCAGTATCTAGAAAACCACCAGGTGCTCTACGGAGGCCACATGGCAGCCGCCATGGCGTTGATGGAGTCCCCGGCCATCATCATGGCCATCGTGTTTGCCAACAGCCTGCGCCAAAAGGCCACCCCGGCGCTGGCTGGGGCGGGAGACGGCGCGGCCACCCCGGACAGCCCGCCACACAAGGCCGGTGTGTCGGTAAGAAAAATCTTGCACGAATCCTTTACCGATGGCGCGCAATTGCTGCTGCTGGGGGCGATGGCTGTGGGTTGGATCACGGGCGAGAGCGGAAAGGCCGCCTTGCAACCGTTCTACAGCGACCTCTTCAAAGGCTTGCTGTCATTCTTCCTGCTGGACATGGGCCTGATGGCCGCACGCAACCTCCCCCAGGTTCGGGGCAAGTCCCCGGTGCTGATCGCCTACGCAGTGCTGGGGCCCATGGTGCATGCAGGTCTTGCACTAGGCTTGGCATATGTATTGAACCTGCCGGTAGGCGATGGCGCGTTGCTTATGGTGCTTGCCGCCAGCGCTTCGTACATTGCCGTGCCCGCCGTACTGCGGTACGCGCTTCCTGAGGCCAATCCTTCGCTGTACTTTGGCCTAAGCCTTGGCGTGACTTTCCCGCTGAACATCCTGGTTGGAATTCCTGCCTACACAGCCCTCGCACAGGCAGTTCTCCAGTAATTCGGGTCGATCCCAAACGATGGCGTGACGCGGAGGTACGCCAAAGCAATGGGCGGCGTGGTGGTGGCATATGGGCTAAGGGTGCAGGCTGTGTGCGTTGGCGTACAGACCCGGCAGCGTGCGACCGCCACCATGGGCTACGCCGCCCAAAGGCAGCGCGCTCCAACGTCAGCCCCACCAGGAGAGACACATGCAAGCATCCCCCACCTCGCCGTCCCCTACCGTCCCCGTGGACGAAGACCTTGCCGCACAGGCCCTTCCCGGCCACGGCATTCCCTCGCAGGACCCGGACCCTGCGGCACAGATCGCACTAGACCCCCAAGATGCCGAGCGCGAAGCCAAGTCGACGCTGGTCGGCGGCGGCGCGGTGGCCGGTATGGCCATGGGTGCTGCCATCGGCATCGGGGTGGGTGGCCCGGTGGGCGTGGTGGTGGGGGCATCGATCGGTGCCGTGGCCGGTGCCCTGGGTGGCGCAGCCGCTGGTGCCACCGCGCAGTCCGACCCAGCGCCTGTGGCTGCGGTTCGACTGCACATCGAAGACACCGGTGGCGGTGGCAGGCCGGTGGTGTTGATCCATGGCTGGCCGCTATCGGCCCAGGCCTGGGAGCCCCAGATACCGGCGCTGCAAGCCGCTGGCTACCGCGTGGTGACCTACGACCGCAGGGGCTTTGGCCATTCCGATAAACCGGAGTCCGACTACAGCTACGACACCCTGGCCGACGATCTGCAGCGCGTGCTGGACCATTGCGCACTGCAGGACGTGACGCTGGTGGGCTTTTCGATGGGCGGGGGCGAGGTGGCCCGCTACATCACGCGGCATGGGCAGTCGCGCCTGCACAGCGTGGTGTTTGCCGCCGCCGTGCCACCGTACCTGATGCAGGGTCCCGGTAACCCCGACGGCCCGCTCACGCCCGCGAAGGCGCATGAGAGCAAGACCGCGCTGGAACAGGACCGCAATGCCTTCTTCGAGCATTTCACGCGCGACTTCTTCTCGGCCGACGGTGTGCTGCAGGTCACCGAGGCGCAGCGCGCCGACGCGATCGCCCTGTGCCACCAGTCCGCGCCGCATGCGGCCTTGGCGTGCATGGACTCCTTCGGCACCACCGACTTCCGTGACGACCTGCGGCGGGTGACGGTAGCCGGTGCGCCGCACGGGTTCAACGTATCGCACCCGCAAGCGTTTAACGACGCGCTGCTGGCGTTCCTGCGGACCTGAGCGCTGCAGCCGCGGCCCCACCCTACGGCCACGGCAGGGATAAACAGCTACATTTTTAGTAGCTGC
>CAUPNM010000055.1:0-5684 GCA_963512645.1 uncultured Albidiferax sp.
GAGGAGCACAGCTTTGGGCGGATCAGGGCTGGCGTCTGTTTGAGCCGCAGGCGAGTTTAGCCAGACCCCGCCCAAAGCGAGCACCGCAGGTTCCCGTAGCGACAGCGGAGGGCGCAGACAGTTGGGGCGCCTTTCTTTGGGTTACCTTTCTTTGGCGTTCAAAGAAAGGTGACTGCGCCGCCGGGCGCACATCCCGGCCGAGGATGCTGGCAGGCACCCAGAAAACGCCAACGTCAACCCGCCAATAGGGGTCGGAGCCCAAATGCGTGATGTAGCCCTTCCATACCGCCAGCAAGCTGCGCGCAATTGGGATCCGACCCCCATTGGCTACGTATTGCGCGTTTCCCGCCTGCAGCCGTAGCGCAATGGGGATCTGACCCCTCCTAGCGGTCCAGCCCGCCCAGGCAGATGTACTTCATCTCCATGAACTCATCCAGCCCGTACTTCGACCCCTCGCGCCCCAGGCCCGACTGCTTGACACCACCAAACGGCGCTTCCGCTGTAGAGATCAAACCTGTGTTCACCCCCACCATGCCCGACTCGATCTGCTCGGACACGCGCATCACGCGGCCAATGTCGCGGCTGTAGAAGTAGGCGGCCAGGCCGAACTCGGTGTTGTTGGCGCGTTCGATGACCTCGGCTTCGGTGTCGAACACGAAGATCGGGGCCAGCGGGCCGAAGGTTTCGTCCTGGGCGAACAGCATATCTTCGGTGGCGCCACCAATGACGGTGGGCTCGAAAAACAGACCGCCCAGCGCGTGCGGTTTGCCACCGGCCAGCACCTTGCCGCCCTTGGCCACGGCATCGGCGATGTGTTCCTTGACCTTGGCCACGGCCTTGGCATCGATCAGCGGGCCCTGGGTGCTGCCCGCGTCCACGCCGTTGCCCACCTTGAGCGCCTGCACCTTGGCCACCAGCTTAGTGGTGAAGGCTTCCAGCACGCCGCGCTGCACGTAGATGCGGTTGGCGCAGACGCAGGTCTGGCCGGTGTTGCGGTACTTGGAGATCATCGCGCCGTCCACGGCGGCATCCAAATCGGCATCGTCGAACACGATGAACGGGGCGTTGCCGCCCAGCTCCAGCGACAGTTTCTTGATGGTGTCGGCCGACTGGCGCATCAGCGTGCGGCCCACTTCGGTGGAGCCGGTGAAGGTGAGCTTGCGCACGATGGGGCTGCGCGTCATCTCGCCGCCGATCTGGCTGGCGGAGCCGGTCAGCACCGACAGCAGGCCTTTGGGCACACCGGCGCGATCGGCCAGCTCGGCAAAGGCCAGGGCCGAGTACGGCGTTTGCGTGGCGGGCTTGACCACCATGGAGCAACCGGCGGCCAATGCCGGACCGGCCTTGCGGGTCAGCATGGCGGTGGGGAAGTTCCAGGGCGTGATGGCGGCTGTGACCCCGATGGGCTGCTTGATGGCCAGCAGGCGGCGGTCGCCGGTGGGGGCGGGAATGGTGTCGCCGTAGATGCGGCGGGCCTCGTCGGCAAACCACTCGATGAACGATGCCGAGTAGACGATTTCGCCCTTGGCTTCGGCCAGCGGCTTGCCCTGCTCTGACGTGAGGATCAGCGCCAGGTCGTCCTGGTGCTGCAGCATCAGGTCGTTGAGGCGGCGCAGGATGGCGGCGCGCTCTTTGCCCGACACATTGCGCCAGGCGCGCTGGGCCACTTCGGCGGCGGCAATGGCGCGCACGGTTTCTGCCGTGCCGCACATCGGCACCGTGCCCAGCACCTCGCCGGT
Source organism: uncultured Albidiferax sp. (assembly GCA_963512645.1). Classification (GTDB taxonomy): domain Bacteria; phylum Pseudomonadota; class Gammaproteobacteria; order Burkholderiales; family Burkholderiaceae_C; genus Rhodoferax_B. Next base: position 1,740 of record CAUPNM010000055.1, read on the forward strand.
GGCGGGGTTGGTCACCGGGACGGTTTCACCGTTGTCGGCATCGACCCAGGCACCGGCGATGAAGGCCTGCTGGCGCAGCAGGGCGGGGTCTTTGAGGTTCAGAGTGGTGGTCATCAGGTGATTTCTTTATGCGGTCATGGCTGCGGCGAGGATGTCGAGGCCTTCGGCCAGCACGCTGTCTTCAATCGTCAGCGGGAACAGGAAGCGGATCACGTTGCCGTACACGCCGCAGGTCAGCAGCAGCAAACCGGCTTTTTGGGCGCGCTGGACGATGAGCTTGGTGAAGTCGGCATCGGGCGTGCCATCGGCCTTGGCAAATTCCACGGCGGCCATGCAGCCCAGGCCGCGCACGTCGCTGATCTGCGGCACGGTGGCGCGCAGGCTGTTGAGGCGGTCGGTCAGCACTTTGCCCAGGCGCTCGGCGCGGGCGCTGAGCTGCTCGTCGGCAATCACGTCCAGCACAGCGTGGGCCGAGGCGATGGCCAGCGGGTTACCGGCGTAGGTGCCGCCCAGGCCGCCGGGCGCGGGTGCGTCCATGATATCGGCACGGCCACACACGGCCGACAAGGGCATGCCACCGGCCAGGCTCTTGGCCATGGTCATCAGGTCGGGAACCACGGTGTGGTGGTCCATGGCAAACAGCTTGCCGGTGCGGGCAAAGCCGGTCTGGATCTCGTCGGCAATCATCACGATGCCGTGCTGGTCGCACAGGGCGCGTATCGCGACCATCAGCGCCGGGGGCATCACGTAGAAGCCGCCTTCGCCCTGGATGGGTTCGATGATGATGGCCGCCACCTGGTCGGGCGCGATGTCGCACTTGAACAGGTTCTGGATCGCGTGCAGCGTGTCATCCACCGTCACGCCGTGCACGTCCATGGGGGCGGGCACGTGGTAGATGCTGCCGGGGAAGGGGCCAAAGCCCACCTTGTACGGCACCACTTTGCCGGTCAGCGCCATGCCCATGAAGGTGCGGCCATGGAACGCGCCGGTCAGCGCAATCACGCCGGGGCGGCGGGTGTGGGCGCGGGCGATCTTGATGGCGTTTTCGACGGCTTCCACACCGGTGGTGAAGAAGGCGGTTTTCTTGGCGTGGCTGCCGGGGGTGAGGGCGTTCAGGCGCTCGGCCAGGTAGACCGAACTCTCGTAGGGGACGACCTGGTAGGCGGTGTGGGTGAAGTGGTCGAGCTGCTCGCGGATGGCGGCCACCAGGCGCGGGTGGCGATGGCCGGTGTTGAGCACGGCGATACCGGCGGCAAAGTCGATGTAGCGGTTGCCCTCTACGTCCCAGATTTCCGAATTCAACGCGCGGTCGGCGTAGATGGGAAAGCCAATGCCCACGCCACGCGGGGCGGCTGCGGCACGGCGCTGGTCGAGCTGGGCGTTGGTGGGGGTGGCATGTTGGGTAACGGCAGAAGGGGCGACGGCGGTGTTCATGGGGTGTCCTTAAGTGGAACCCGCAGTTTAAAATTTATTTGGCTCCACGAATGGAACCAATTACAGTTAGTTTATGGAACCAATCCACTCGCCAAAATACCAATCAGAAGCCCTGCCCGACTTCGTGCAGCGCCAGTTTGACGCGGCCAGCCCCCAGAACGACCACCGCCAGCTCTACGGCATCTTGCAGCGCGGCATCCGCAGCGGCGTGCTGGCCGCAGGCACCCAGCTACCGCCCAGCCGCGTGCTGGCCCAGGCGCTCCAAATTGCCCGCAACACCGTGGTGCATGTGTACGAGCAGTTGGCGCTGGAAGGTTATGTGCAGGCGGGCGTGGGCCGCGGCACCTTTGTGGCCACCGTGGGCCCGCGCCTGGCCGACCGCAGCGCGGCTCCCCGCCAAGCCCGTACAGCGCTGTTGTCGCGCCGCGGCAGCCAGCTGGTGCGCGAGGCCGGGGCCGCCCCGCTGCAGTGGGGCGCGTTCACCCCCGGCGTGCCCGAGGTGCGCATGTTCCCCACCGCCATCTGGAGCCGCCTGCAGGCCCGCGCCGCCCGCAGGCAAACCCCGGCGCAGCTCACCTACGCCACCGGCCCGGGCGATGCGGGCCTGCGCCAGGCCGTGTCGGATTACCTGCAGGGCACGCGCGGCGTGGTGTGCAGCCCGGAGCAGGTGGTCATCACCAGCGGCACCCAGCAGTCGCTGCACCTGGTGGCCCAGCTGCTCACCGACCCCGGCGACAAGGTGTGGCTGGAAGACCCCGGCTACTGGGGCGCGCGCAGCGTGTTCCGCGCCCACGGGCTGGACCTGCAGGCGGTGGCGTTGGACAGCGAGGGCATGGCCCCCAGCCCGGCGCAACTGCGCCAGCCGCCCCGGGTGATGTTCCTCTCGCCCTCGCACCAGTACCCGCTGGGCGCGCTCATGGGCCATGGCCGCCGCCAGCAGCTGCTGGACTACGCGGCGGTGCACGGCGTGTGGGTGGTGGAGGACGACTACGACAGCGAATTCCGCTACGGCACCCGCCCGCTGCCCGCGCTGCAGGGCCTGGACACCCAGGGCCGCGTAATCTACCTGGGCACGTTTTCCAAAACCCTGTACCCCGCCCTTCGCATCGCCTACCTGGTGCTGCCGCCCGACCTGGTGGACGGCTTCGCCCAGGCACTCAACGAGCTGTTCCGCGAGGGCCAGACCGTGCAGCAGGCCGTGCTGGCGCAGTTCCTCAGCGAAGGCCACTACGCCACCCACATCCGCCGCATGCGCGCCATCTACAGCGCCCGCCACGACGCGCTGATCCACGCCATCGGGCAAGAATTTGGCAGCCAGTTGCCGATTTTGGGTGGCGACGCGGGCCTGCACCTGGTGCTGGGCCTGCCCCCGCACCTGGACGACGCCGCCGTGGCCCAGGCCGCCCTCCGCGCAGGCATCAGCACCCGCCCGCTGTCGCTGTACCACCTGCGCCAACCGGCAGCCACCAAGGGCCTGCTGCTGGGCTACGGCGCGGTGCCAGAGGAAGAAATCGGCCCAAGCTTTGCGCGGCTGGCGCAGGTGGTGCGGGGGTTTTTGTAGGATCAGCCCTGTGGGGTCGGATCACGATTGCGCGCTGAAAAGCCAATTGCCGTGCCGCCCGCCAGCCCGCATTCGTGCTCCGACCCCTCTGGGCGGTTTGGCGGCAACGGTCGTACGGGGTTTTACGGCGGCTCCCAGTCGGGCGCATTACCCGGCCAGCGGCGACTGTGTTACCCAGCAATGCATGCGCACCACGGCACGCGGTCAGAACTTTTAAGAAAAAATAGGCTCCGCCGCTTATCCCTACGGCGTGAGCAGCTACCGAAATAATAGCGTTTTACGCCTTCACCGGGCTATAGTGGGCCATCGGTTTGTTGCGGTGTACACCACGTGAGACCCCCGTAACAGCCGCACTTGCGGACGACCCAAGCACAGAAAATTTCAACCAGGGAGGACTTTCATGGGATTACTCGGCGGCCTTATGGGCAATGCGTCAAAGATCGACTCTGCGGACATTCAAAACGAATTCAGCCAGATCCTGGCACCAGGTGAAGTGGTGGAACACGCCTACCAGCTGATCCGCGACTACTTCGTCTTTACAAACAAACGTTTTGTACTGGTAGACAAGCAAGGCCTGACAGGCAGCAAAGTCCAATACCACTCGATTCCGTATCGGAGCATCACGCACTTCAGTGTCGAGACAGCCGGAACGTTGGATTTCGATTCTGAGCTGAAAATTTGGATTACCGGCACACCAGAACCGATCCAAAAGCAATTCAATAAAAAGCTGAGCATCTTTGAAGTTCAGGCTGTTCTTGCGAGCTACGTTTTCAAGTAGGTCTGCCCGCTCGAAACCCACCGCCCGGTTAAGGCGACGCTGAATAAGTCCCCGCGAGGCGGCGCGCCCTGGATCGGGATGGGATGCAAGGCGCAAACCGCAGACATAGCTTGTGCTATGGCGAGGATTTGCAACGCCGCAGACCGCCCGAGGCCAGGGATGCGCAGACCGC
>CAUPNM010000056.1:0-2974 GCA_963512645.1 uncultured Albidiferax sp.
AACACCGGCAGCGCTGCCACCAGCGGCTTGCTTAAGCCCACATACACGCCGACCAGGGCCATGCCAGCGGCCAGGCACAGCCGGGCGGTCAGGGGGGAAGGGTGGAACATGTACTGCGGTTTTGATAGCTGCTTGCGCCCTATCTATAAGCGCTAGCGGTCTAAAAGGCTCTTGAAACCCTGCAGCGCCTCGCGCATCCAGTCGATGAAGACCCGGGTGCGGGTGGGCAGCATCCGGGCGTGCGGCAGCACCAGGCTCAAGGGGTGGGGTGGTGACTCGAAGGTTTCCAGCAGAATTTGCAGCCGCTGGTCGGCCAGGTAAGGGGCCACCTGGTACGACAAAAACATGCCTACGCCCACCCCCGCCACGCAAGCTTCCACGGCGGGCGCGATCTGGTTGAAGTCCAGGTTGCCGCTGACGTTGATGCTGAACGGGCGTCCCTTGTCCATGAATGGCCCCCAACTGGGGGTGTGGCCGGTGCGGCGCACGCAGTTGGCCCGCAGCAGGTCTTTGGGGTGCTGGGGCACCCCGGCGCGCGCCAGGTAGTCGGGGCTGGCCACCACCACACGGCGGATATGGCCCAGCGTGTGCGCCACCAGCGACGAGTCTTCCAGCGGGCCGATGCGGATGCCCACGTCGATGCCTTCTTCCAGCAGGTTCACCACCCGGTCGTATAGCAGCAGGCTGCAGCGCATTTGGGGGTAGCGCTGCACAAAACGCGTTACGGCCGGGGCTACGTGCATCTGGCCGAACTGCACCGGCGCGGTAACGGTGAGCTGGCCTGCGGGTTCGCGGGCATCGGCCTTCAGGGAAGCTTCGGCCTCTTGCAGGCTGGCCAGCACCTGGCGGCAACTGTCCAGGTGGCGGCGGCCTTCTTCGGTGAGCGCAATGCGCCGGGTGGTGCGCTGGAACAGGCGCACGCCCAGATCCGCCTCCAGCGCCGCCAGCGAACGCACCACGGCGGGCAAGGAGGTGCCCTGCGCCAGGGCGGCGGCGGTCAGGCTGCCCTGGTCGGCAATCTGCACAAAGGTCTGTATGGCTTTGAGCTTGTCCATGCGGTGGATATTAGTTCTGAATGTGGAGTAGTCAAATGCGCTGCGGGCTATTTATCTCTGCGGGTGGATTAAACACAATGGGCCTCTTCGCAACTTCCATAGAAAGAACACCATGACCATCCAGCTCTACCGCCATGCCATCTCTGGCCACGCCCACCGGGTGCAACTCATGCTGTCCCTGCTGGACCTGCCCTGCGAACTGGTGGACGTCGACCTGCTGGCCGGGGCCCACAAAGCCCCGGCGTTTTTAGCCCTGAACGCCTTTGGCCAGGTGCCGGTGCTGCAAGATGGTGATGTCACCCTGGCCGACTCCAATGCCATCCTGGTCTACCTGGCCAGCCGCTACGCCGCGCCCGGCACCTGGCTGCCCACCGAGTCGGTGGCCGCCGCGCAGGTGCAGCGCTGGCTGTCGGTGGCGGCCGGGCCGCTGGCCTTTGGCCCGGCGGTGGCGCGGGTGATCCAGCTGTTCAAGCGGCCCACCGATCCGGCTGATGCCATGGCCCGCGCCCAGCAACTGTTTGGGGTGATGGAGGCGCATCTGCAACAGTCCGACTACCTGGTGGGCAATACGCCCACCATTGCCGACATCGCCAACTACAGCTACACGGCGCACGCGCCCGAGGGCAATGTCTCGCTGGAGCCCTACCCCCATATCCGCGCCTGGCTGGCCCGCATCGAGGCTTTGCCGGGTTTTGTGCCCATGGTGCGCAGCCGCATCGGGTTGCAGGCATGAATACCCCTGTCCGCGCTGCCTTCCACGCCGGAGAAATTGCCCTGCAGCAGCGCGCAGGCGTGGCCCAGCGCATGGCAGAGGTGGGGCCGCGCGTGATTCGCAGCTTCATGCCCGACCAGCACCGCGACTTCTTCGCCCAGTTGCCGTTTGTGGTGCTGGGCAGCGTGGACGGGCAGGGCCAGCCCTGGGCCTCGGTGCTGGCTGCGCCCCCGGGCTTCATCCGCTCGCCGGACGCCTCCCGGCTGCGGGTGCAGGCCCTGCCTGCCGAGTCCGACCCGCTGGCGCGCAACCTAAGCGAGGACGCACCCATTGGCATGCTGGGGATCGAGCCCCACACCCGGCGGCGCAACCGGGTGAATGGCCGGGTCACGGCGCTGGACGGCAGCGGCTTTGGCTTGGCGGTGGAGCAGAGCTTTGGCAACTGCCCCAAGTACATCCAGGCCCGCGAGCCGGTGTTCGGGGAGCCTTTCAACGCTGCGCCTGCCATCCTGGGCACGCAGCTGGATGCCGCCGCCCTGCGCCTGGTGCAAGGGGCCGACACATTTTTCATCGCCAGCGCCCACCCCGGCGCAGCGCACGGCACAGGCCATGGTGTCGATGTTTCGCACCGGGGTGGCAAACCCGGTTTTGTGCGGGTCGATGCGGATGCCGCAGGCCAGCAGTGGCTGACCGTGCCCGACCTGGTGGGCAACTACTTTTTCAACACCCTGGGCAATCTGCTGCTGCAGCCACAGGCGGGCCTGCTGTTCATCGACTTTGAAACCGGCGAGCTACTGCACTTGGCCGTGCGTATTGAGATCATTTGGGACGGCCTGGAGCTGGCCCGCTACCCCGGCGCCCAGCGTCTGCTGCGCATGCAGGTGCAGCAGGTGCTGCGGCGACCGGCGGCGCTGGCGCTGCGTTGGGGGGCGGTGACGCTTTCGCCCGCGCTGGAGGCTACGGGCGGGTGGCAGTAGGGCGGGCCGGAGTGCGTTCCGGCAGGGTCGCCAGTACCACGCCCAGCAGCGCCACGCCAAAGGCCAGTAGCTGCACGGTGCCCAGGGTTTCGCCCAGCACCAGCACGCCGGTCAGCGCGGTAAAGATGGGCAGCAGCACGCTGTACACGCCCGCCTGGGCGGCGGGCACCACGCGCAGGCCGGTCATCCACAGCCACACCGTGCCCACACTGGCGGCCATGGCGTAGAAC